>CCFG01000001.1 GCA_000752215.1 bacterium MS4
TATGGTCAAGCCCTCGGCCTATTAGTACTGCCAAGCTGAATACGTTACCGTACTTACACACGCAGCCTATCAACCTTGTAGTCTTCAAGGGGCCTTACTAGCTTACGCTATGGGATATCTAATCTTGGAGTCGGCTTCACGCTTAGATGCTTTCAGCGTTTATCCGATCCGCACATAGTTGCCCAGCTGTGCCATTGGCATGACAACTGGTGCGCCAGCGGTGCGTCCATCCCGGTCCTCTCGTACTAAGGACAGCTCTCCTCAAATATCCTGCGCCCACGACAGATAGGGACCGAACTGTCTCACGACGTTCTGAACCCAGCTCGCGTACCACTTTAATCGGCGAACAGCCGAACCCTTGGGACCGAATACAGCCCCAGGATGTGATGAGCCGACATCGAGGTGCCAAACCTCCCCGTCGATGTGGACTCTTGGGGGAGATCAGCCTGTTATCCCCAGGGTAGCTTTTATCCGTTGAGCGACGGCAATTCCACTCTCATACCGCCGGATCACTAACTCCAACTTTCGTTACTGCTCGGGCCGTCACCCTCGCAGTTAGGCCAGCTTACGCGTTTACACTCAAAGGCACGGTTTCCGTCCGTGCTGAGCTGACCTTTGAGCGCCTCCGTTACTCTTTTGGAGGCGACCGCCCCAGTCAAACTGCCCGTCTAACAATGTCCCCCGGCCGGATTCACGGCCGCAGGTTAGAATTTCAGCAACTTAAGAGTGGTATCCCAACAGCGACTCCACAAAGGCTGGCGCCCTTGCTTCGCAGTCTCCCACCTATCCTGTACATAAATTACCGAAACCCAATATTAAACTGCAGTAAAGCTCCATGGGGTCTTTCCGTCTTGTCGCGGGTAACCGGCATCTTCACCGGTACTACAATTTCGCCGGGCGGGTAATTGAGACAGTGCCCAGATCGTTACACCATTCGTGCGGGTCGGAACTTACCCGACAAGGAATTTCGCTACCTTAGGACCGTTATAGTTACGGCCGCCGTTTACTGGGGCTTCAATTCAATGCTTGCACATCTCCTCTTAACCTTCCAGCACCGGGCAGGTGTCAGCCCCTATACTTCATCTTGCGATTTGGCAGAGACCTGTGTTTTTGCTAAACAGTCGCCTGGGCCTATTCTCTGCGGCCACATTGCTGTGGCACCCCTTTTCCCTAAGTTACGGGGTCAATTTGCCGAGTTCCTTAACTACCCTTCTCCCGTTGGCCTTGGAATTCTCTTCCTATCTACCTGTGTCGGTTTGCGGTACGGGCGCCGTAGATATACATAAGACTTTTCTCGCCCTGCGCTAAGCATACTTCCCTACTCTAATTTCGGTCCCTTACGCCCGGGTCAACCATCGCCCGGGTTATGCCCTTTGCAGGTGTCCTCTTACTTAAATCTTTTGGCGGCTACGGAATTTCCACCGTATGTGCATCGGCTACGCCTCTCGGCCTCACCTTAGCTCCCGGCTTACTTGGAGCGGACGAACCTTCCTCCAAAAACCTTAGACTTTCGGCCAATATGATTCTCACACATTTCTCGCTACTCATTCCGGCATTCTCACTTGAATAAAGTCCACCAGCGCTTCCGCTCTGACTTCACCCCTTATTCAACGCTCTCCTACCATTCCTTACGGAATCCCAAGCTTCGGTATATGATTTAGCCCCGTTAAATTTTCGGCGCAGGGTCACTCGACCAGTGAGCTATTACGCACTCTTTTAATGAGTGGCTGCTTCTAAGCCAACATCCTGGTTGTCTGTGCAACCCCACATCCTTTTCCACTTAACCATATTTTGGGACCTTAGCTGTGGGTCTGGGCTGTTTCCCTTTTGACAACGAAACTTATCTCACGCTGTCTGACTCCCGTACATCAATTATCCGGCATTCTGAGTTTGATAGGTTTCAGTAGCCTTTCGGCCCCTAGACCATTCAGTGCTTTACCTCCGGTAATCTAATACGAGGCTAGCCCTAAAGCTATTTCGGAGAGAACCAGCTATCTCCGGGTTCGATTGGAATTTCTCCGCTACCCACACCTCATCCGCTACTATTTCAACAGGAGTCGGTTCGGTCCTCCATGGGGTTTTACCCCCACTTCAACCTGGACATGGGTAGGTCACCCGGTTTCGGGTCGAATACAACTGACTTCATACGCCCTGTTCAGACTCGGTTTCCCTGCGGCTCCATCCCTTAAGGACTTAACCTTGCCAGTTACATTCACTCGCCGGACCATTCTACAAAAGGTACCCGATCACCCTTTGACGGGCTCTCGGTGCTTGTAAGCACAAGGTTTCAGGTTCTTTTTCACTCCCCTTCCGGGGTCCTTTTCACCTTTCCTTCACAGTACTGTTCACTATCGGTCACTGGGTAGTATTTAGGCTTGGAGGGTGGTCCCCCCATATTCCCACCGGGTTTCACGTGTCCGGCGGTACTCTGGATACAGCTAGGCGCTTTCCTTTTTCGCATACGTGACTCTCACACTGTTTCGTTGGCCTTCCCATGCCATTCTGCTAAATTCCTGCGTCCACATTGCTGTCCGAACCCCGGGAGTATTGCTACCCCCGGTTTGGCCTCTTCCGCGTTCGCTCGCCACTACTAGCGGAATCTCATTTGATGTCTTTTCCTCGCCCTACTTAGATGTTTCAGTTCAGGCGGTTCCCCTCATACACCTATGAATTCAGTGTATGATAACTGGACATGACTCCAGTTGGATTGCTCCATTCGGATATCTATGGATCAATGCCCACTTACGGCTCCCCATAGCTTTTCGCAGTTAGTCGCGTCCTTCATCGGCTCCCAGTGCCAAGGCATTCCCCTTGCGCTCTTTGTAGCTTGACCATGTGTTTTTTCTTGGTTCTTCTTTAAAAATTTGAAATTGTAGATTTTAAATCTAAAAATAACAAGTTATTTCTCGCTTAATATCTGCTTCTTCTTTATTCAGTTTTCAATGTACACGGCCGCAGGCCGTTTCGTCGCGGGACAGTTCCCAGATCAAAAGACCCGTTCTGTCGCGGATTCTACCTTCTGCCGACCTTTTCCACACGATACCCTTTCCTCCACCGAAATGAATTCAAACTACCGTATGTATTTTTGAGGACTTCCTCCGTTACGCGGGCACTCTGCTTCCTCTTTCAAGTTTGCTTTGTGCACGGTAAAACGGACTGTGTCCGTGGTGGGCTTAAGTGGACTCGAACCACCGACCTCACGCTTATCAGGCGTGCGCTCTAACCGGCTGAGCTATAAGCCCATATTCCGGCGTTCAGGTTGTCACCCTTAGCCACATTTTGTTTTGGCTCGTCTTCGCTTCTTTCCGCGTGCACTCATCTCACGTTTCCGTCAAATCTTACCCGCGAATTGTCTGCGGCGACTCGCCGCTGGTGGAGATTAACGGGATCGAACCGTTGACCTCCTGCTTGCAAAGCAGGCGCTCTCCCAGCTGAGCTAAACCCCCAT
>CCFG01000002.1 GCA_000752215.1 bacterium MS4
TCACGTTTCCGTCAAATCTTACCCGCGAATTGTCTGCGGCGACTCGCCGCTGGTGGAGATTAACGGGATCGAACCGTTGACCTCCTGCTTGCAAAGCAGGCGCTCTCCCAGCTGAGCTAAACCCCCATTATACAGGTAGCTTCACTCAGGTGTTCTACCCTTGTTTCCACTTTTTTCTGAAAGCTCTTTCGGCTTACCGCGCAGTCCCTCCGCGTCCTGCAATAAAGCGTTTCACTCATTGCTTCCCCGCGAATTGTCTGCGGCGACTCGCCGCCGGGGCCTTCAAAATTAAACAACGATTCGAATTTCGTCTTCCGTAACCGACCTAGGATGTTAGACCAGCGTGTTTCAGCTGACCATGTCTCCATAGAAAGGAGGTGATCCAGCCGCACCTTCCGATACGGCTACCTTGTTACGACTTCACCCCAGTCGCCAATCCTACCTTCGGCAGCGCCTCCCTTGCGGTTAGGCTACTGACTTCGGGTATTACCGGCTCCCATGGTGTGACGGGCGGTGTGTACAAGGCCCGGGAACGTATTCACCGCGGCATGATGATCCGCGATTACTAGCAATTCCAACTTCACGCAGGCGGGTTGCAGCCTGCGATCCGAACTGAGACTGTTTTTTAGGTTTTGCTCCACCTCGCGGTCTTGCTTCCCTTTGTTAACAGCCATTGTAGTACGTGTGTAGCCCAGGTCATAAAGGGCATGATGATTTGACGTCGTCCCCACCTTCCTCCGTTTTGTCAACGGCAGTCTGATTAGAGTGCTCTTGCGTAGCAACTAATCACAGGGGTTGCGCTCGTTGCGGGACTTAACCCAACATCTCACGACACGAGCTGACGACAACCATGCACCACCTGTCTCAACTTTCCCCGAAGGGCACCTGATGCATCTCTGCTTCGTTAGTTGGATGTCAAGACCTGGTAAGGTTCTTCGCGTTGCTTCGAATTAAACCACATACTCCACTGCTTGTGCGGGCCCCCGTCAATTCCTTTGAGTTTCAACCTTGCGGCCGTACTCCCCAGGTGGATTACTTATTGTGTTAACTCCGGCACGGAAGGGGTCAGACCCCCCACACCTAGTAATCATCGTTTACGGCATGGACTACCAGGGTATCTAATCCTGTTTGCTACCCATGCTTTCGTGCCTCAGCGTCAGTTAAAGCCCAGTAAGCCGCCTTCGCCACTGGTGTTCCTCCCGATCTCTACGCATTTCACCGCTACACCGGGAATTCCGCCTACCTCTACTTCACTCAAGCTCCACAGTTTCAAACGCAGTCTATGGGTTAAGCCCATATATTTCACGCCTGACTTGCAGAGCCGCCTACGCACCCTTTACACCCAGTAAATCCGGACAACGCTTGCTCCCTACGTATTACCGCGGCTGCTGGCACGTAGTTAGCCGGAGCTTCCTCCTTGGCTACCGTCATTTGTTTCGTCACCAAGGACAGAGGTTTACAATCCGAAAACCGTCTTCCCTCACGCGGCGTTGCTGCATCAGAGTTTCCTCCATTGTGCAATATCCCCCACTGCTGCCTCCCGTAGGAGTCTGGGCCGTGTCTCAGTCCCAATGTGGCCGTTCAACCTCTCAGTCCGGCTACCGATCGTCGCCTTGGTGGGCCTTTATCTCACCAACTAGCTAATCGGACGCGAGTCCATCTTTCAGCGGATTGCTCCTTTGATATTCAGACCATGCAGCCCAAATATGTCATGCGGTATTAGCGTCCGTTTCCAGACGTTATCCCCCTCTGAAAGGCAGGTTACTCACGCGTTACTCACCCGTCCGCCACTAAATTAAGCTCAACACCCACCACTCGGTCAGGTGTCCCCACCAAACAAAGTGTTCGGTGTTAAACTTAATTCCGTTCGACTTGCATGTGTTAGGCACGCCGCCAGCGTTCGTCCTGAGCCAGGATCAAACTCTCTAAAATATTGTATATAATCGCCCGGAGGCGTTTATATCAAAATACTCAGAGTTTTTGAAGAGCTCTAAATACGATACACTAACGTGTATTTTCGTTGTCTTTTAAAGTGACAACCAACTT
>CCFG01000003.1 GCA_000752215.1 bacterium MS4
TCACGTTTCCGTCAAATCTTACCCGCGAATTGTCTGCGGCGACTCGCCGCTGGTGGAGATTAACGGGATCGAACCGTTGACCTCCTGCTTGCAAAGCAGGCGCTCTCCCAGCTGAGCTAAACCCCCATATAAAGGTAGCTTCACTCAGGTGTTCTACCCTTGTTTCCACTTTTTTTCTGAAAGCTCTCTTGCAGTTCTGTGCCGGGAGCCGGTTGTTACCGTCCCGCCACACCGGGGCAATTTCCTGCTGCATTTCTGCGGCGGGCCATTGTCACCGGGCACTGCCCGGGGCCTTCAAAATTAAACAACGATTCGAATTTCGTCTTCCGTAACCGACCTAGGATGTTAGACCAGCCTATTCAGCTGCTCATGTCTCCATAGAAAGGAGGTGATCCAGCCGCACCTTCCGATACGGCTACCTTGTTACGACTTCACCCCAGTCGCCAATCCTACCTTCGGCAGCGCCTCCCTTGCGGTTAGGCTACTGACTTCGGGTATTACCGGCTCCCATGGTGTGACGGGCGGTGTGTACAAGGCCCGGGAACGTATTCACCGCGGCATGATGATCCGCGATTACTAGCAATTCCAACTTCACGCAGGCGGGTTGCAGCCTGCGATCCGAACTGAGACTGTTTTTTAGGTTTTGCTCCACCTCGCGGTCTTGCTTCCCTTTGTTAACAGCCATTGTAGTACGTGTGTAGCCCAGGTCATAAAGGGCATGATGATTTGACGTCGTCCCCACCTTCCTCCGTTTTGTCAACGGCAGTCTGATTAGAGTGCTCTTGCGTAGCAACTAATCACAGGGGTTGCGCTCGTTGCGGGACTTAACCCAACATCTCACGACACGAGCTGACGACAACCATGCACCACCTGTCTCAACTTTCCCCGAAGGGCACCTGATGCATCTCTGCTTCGTTAGTTGGATGTCAAGACCTGGTAAGGTTCTTCGCGTTGCTTCGAATTAAACCACATACTCCACTGCTTGTGCGGGCCCCCGTCAATTCCTTTGAGTTTCAACCTTGCGGCCGTACTCCCCAGGTGGATTACTTATTGTGTTAACTCCGGCACGGAAGGGGTCAGACCCCCCACACCTAGTAATCATCGTTTACGGCATGGACTACCAGGGTATCTAATCCTGTTTGCTACCCATGCTTTCGTGCCTCAGCGTCAGTTAAAGCCCAGTAAGCCGCCTTCGCCACTGGTGTTCCTCCCGATCTCTACGCATTTCACCGCTACACCGGGAATTCCGCCTACCTCTACTTCACTCAAGCTCCACAGTTTCAAACGCAGTCTATGGGTTAAGCCCATATATTTCACGCCTGACTTGCAGAGCCGCCTACGCACCCTTTACACCCAGTAAATCCGGACAACGCTTGCTCCCTACGTATTACCGCGGCTGCTGGCACGTAGTTAGCCGGAGCTTCCTCCTTGGCTACCGTCATTTGTTTCGTCACCAAGGACAGAGGTTTACAATCCGAAAACCGTCTTCCCTCACGCGGCGTTGCTGCATCAGAGTTTCCTCCATTGTGCAATATCCCCCACTGCTGCCTCCCGTAGGAGTCTGGGCCGTGTCTCAGTCCCAATGTGGCCGTTCAACCTCTCAGTCCGGCTACCGATCGTCGCCTTGGTGGGCCTTTATCTCACCAACTAGCTAATCGGACGCGAGTCCATCTTTCAGCGGATTGCTCCTTTGATATTCAGACCATGCAGCCCAAATATGTCATGCGGTATTAGCGTCCGTTTCCAGACGTTATCCCCCTCTGAAAGGCAGGTTACTCACGCGTTACTCACCCGTCCGCCACTAAATTAAGCTCAACACCCACCACTCGGTAAGGTGTCCCCACCAAACAAAGTGTTCGGTGTTAAACTTAATTCCGTTCGACTTGCATGTGTTAGGCACGCCGCCAGCGTTCGTCCTGAGCCAGGATCAAACTCTCTAAAATATTGTATATAATCGCCCGAAGGCGTTTATATCATAATACTCAGAGTTTTTGAAGAGCTCTAAATACGTTACACTAACGTGTATTTTTGTTGTCTTTTAAAGTGACAACCAACTTCGTCCGAAAGTACATTCTATACTCTCAAGTTCATTACGGGTTCCTTAATTCTATCGTTGTTTAATTTTCAAGGTCCTGGTCGAAAACTCCGCTTCCGCTCTGTGTTTGTGCTGCTTCAGTTTCGTTTTCGTTTTTTGCGTCTTTCGTAAGGCGCTTGACTATAATACCAAATACATCCCCGTAAGTCAACCCTTTTTCTGAAGTTTTTTTAACTTTTTTTAAAAAGGGTTCTCCCCAGCCCATTTTGCCTTATAATCCGACGCCTTTCAGCCGCGGGCCCGCCGAATCGCAAACGCGATTTTCGCGGCCTGCACCGCCTGTGCGACATCGTGGGCGCGAACCATATCCGCACCGTCCGCCACGGCGATACCGTGGGCGGCCAGCGTTCCGGCAAGGCGCTGCTCGTAGGGCGGGTTGCCGCATTCGGCGCCGATCACCCGCTTGCGCGAAGCCGCGATCAGCAGGGCGCAGCCGTCCACATGGAGCCGGCCCGCGTTTCCCAGCAGCCGCAGATCCTGCTCCTGGGTTTTTCCAAAGCCGATACCGGGATCAAAGCAGACGCGCTCTTTGCAAATACCCGCATTTGTTAGGATATCCAATTTTTCCATAAAATATTGATTGACATCCCGAATAATCTCTTCTTTTGTTTCACGGTGATGCATGACAATACAGCCGCAGTCGGAACGCGCCGCCGCCGCGACCATTTCCGCGTTATCGAAGCCGTTCAGATCCCTGAGAACGGACACCCCGTATTTCAGTACCTCCGCCGCCACCTGCGGATAGAACGTATCCACGGAAAGGGGCACGGCAAGACGGCCGTTCAGCTGCATCAGCACCGGCAGAAGCCTTTCCAGCTCTTCCGCCGGAGAAAGCACCGTGCTGCCCGCGCGTGCGGACTGCGCCCCGATATCAATGATATCGGCGCCCTGCTCCTGCATTTCCAGCGCCCGGCCCGCCGCTTTTTCGGGTGTGAGGAAGCGGCTCCGGTCGGACAGGGAATCCGGCGTAACATTCAATATTCCGATTACATAAGCTTTTTCGCCCAGAGAAAAACGATATTTTCCCGCACAAAACTGACTCATCCGCATAATCCTCCTTTTCCCGCATACCGTAATTCACGGTTCCATTTTTCCTACGTTTCTCTTTTCCTTAATTAATGATATTCCAGAATGACCGTCAGCCCGCGGCAATTGTCCGCCTGGACATACTGGATTTTATCCTCGTTGATCCGGCTCCCCGCTTTCAGGGAACGGTTTGCCGTTTGAATATAATGAAAAAGCTGATACTTCGGCGCGCCGATCATCTGCGCCACCGTATTCTCATAATTTAATTTCTCATCAATGTAAAATTCGACCGTACGGCTTTTGGATTTTGCCGCTGCGGCGACCGCAGCCGCGGCCTTTTTGTTGTTTTCGGAAGTAAACCCGCTGACAGGGATTCCCTTGGCCCGGAAATAGTTCGCCTTCATGGAGGTGCAGGCGGGCAGGGACAGGTTGTAATCGGCGGAAGAGCCGTCCTCGTTTTTTACTTTTTCCCCTTTTAACAGAAGAATATTCTCGCTGATGCTGTGGTCCGCACGGATGATACTGTCCGATACATTAAAGTAATGATAATTCAGAAGGTCGCTGTCGCCCCAGGTGGGATCGAGATGATACCAGTCACCGTCAATGCTGATAACGTTCCACATGTGCGGCTCGCCGTTTCCCTCTCCGCTGACCGTACGGCAGTCAATCCCGCAGTAAGAGGCCAGCAGCTGCATGGCCCGTGCATAACCCTCGCAGACCGCCGTGCCGTCGACCAGCGCGCCGGTCACCTCGTGGGCGGCAAGGCGGGTCTGATCGGTCACCGCGGCGTTGTCGTAAGTACACCTTTTTGCGATCGCCTGAAAAAGATAGAGCTCCCGGTCCAGCTCGCTCAGCCCCTTGGGCATCCCGCCGATGACCGAAGCAACCTCCGCGTTCAGCTTTTTGACCAGTTCGCTGCACTTTGAGGGAGGCAGATACGCGAACAGCTGCACCGAGGTGCTTCCGAACTGATAGGTATAAGAATACTGGTTGGTAAGCCAGAAAATCTGCGGATTGTCACATCGCAGGGCAAGCACCGCCGCACGGATCTGCTTTTCGGAAAGCTCCGCATTTTTCACCGTCGCCTCATCGGCGGGATAATATCCGTCCTCGTTTGCCTCCTGCGCGATGGCATACGCCGATTTCAGAAGACCCTGATAAAGCGCGCGGCTGCCGCTGTCAGTCAGGCTGTCCAGCCCCGCCGTCTGGTGAAAAACCGGATAATTCGCGGATGCGGGCGCAGCGTCCTGTAAAACGGAAGAAGCCTTTTTATCCGAATTTTCCGTATCCCCGGCGCTCCCATCCGGCTCTCTGGAAGCGGAAGCCTCCAGAGCGTTCTGTAAAAAGCCCGTAAACGGATCGTCCCATGCAAGCCCCAGCCTGTCGTGATACAGGACCAAAAATCCGAACATCCCGATCAAGCCGGTCAAAAGCAGCGTCATGACTGCGGTCAGAAATTTTTTCATGGGCTCCTCCGGACGTTGGTAGAATTAGTATGATTATTATAGCACGCCCAAAAATAAAATCAATTGACAAATAAAGGGCCCGCAAGACAACCTTGCGGACCCTCTGCCCTTTGTGCTTTCTTATTTATATTTCAGGAAAAGGGTAATGCCCCGGTTCACTTTATCGCCGAGATACTGCAAATTATCCGTGTCAATCCGGCTCCCGGCCGCCTGTTTGCTGTTCACCGCATTGACGCACTTCAGAAGCTCATACGGCGAACTGGTCGTCATCCCGGCCATCACGGTTTCAAAGTCAACGCTTTCATCAATATAGAAGGAAACGGACGAACTCTTCGACTGTACGGCAGAAGTCAGCGCGGCTGTCACGGTACTGTCCTCCAAGCTGCTGCTCACCTTCGCGGCCTTCGCCCTGAAATAGTTGGCGGCGGTCGCGGTGCAGACCGGAACAGTCAGGTTGCATTTTGCGGCTTCACCGCCCACCGTACCGTCGATCTGGTCGTCCGTCAGGGTGGACGCACTCGGGAAAATGGTACGGCTCTGGGCAATCGCCGCATCGTTCAGATTGAAATAGTTATATACTTCCGTATCGCTGTCGCCCCACGTCGTATCCAGATGATACCAGCTGCCGTCTATTTTGATGACGTTCCACATATGGTTGACCCCGCTGCTCTGTCCGCTCAGCAGCATGCACTGCAGGCCGGCATAGCTGGAAAGAAGCTGCATGGCTCTGGAATATCCTTCACAGACCGCGGTTCCGTCAATCAGCACGCCGTAGGAGGAAAACGCCTGCCAGATGCTGGAGTCGGAGACGGCGGCATTATTATAGGTACAGTTCTGCGCTATATAATGAAAAAGGTACAATTCACGGTCAAGCTCACTTAACCCCGCCGGCATTGCGCTGATGACCGCGCTCACCTTCTGGTTCATCTTCTGGATCATCGCGGTGCAGTTGGGCTGTGACACGACGGAATAAAGCTGGATATAGGTGCTGTCATTGGAGTACGCATAGGAATACGCGTTCGCAAGCCAAAAGACCTGGGGATTGTCGTTGAGGAACGCAAGAAGGATCACGCGAAGCTGCGCCTCGGAAAGGCGGCTGCCGGATACGACGATCTTCTGGGTAGGATAGTATCCCTCGGAAGTGGTTGCGGCCGATATCTTGTAGGCGCTTTCAAAAATCTGTTTATATACAGCGCGGCTGGCGAGGTCGGGCAGGTAATTGTAGCCCTCCCGCTGATCCACGTAGGTATAGCCCGATTGGGCGGCAAAGCTTTTGGGTACGCTGAACTGTACGCCGTTGTCCGCCAGCGCGTCGCCGGAAGTCTTTTTGAGCGTCTGTCCGTCCGACGCTGCCTGTGTTTTCGACGCCGCCGTTGTTGTTTTCTGGCTTTGCTTTGTTTCAGAAGCAGTCTTCGACCCGGAGGCAGCGGCGGAATCCGTTTTTTTCGCGCTCTGCCCCGAAGTTTCCGCTGAACCCGACGGATTTATCTGGGGAGCGGGATTGTTCGTTACCGCGGAAGATTCCGTCCGTAAGGACGAATCGGGAACGGCGGCTGTTTGTGCACACCCGGCGAGAGGCAGCGCCAAAATGACCGCGGCCAGAAACCCAGCGAGGACTGTATGTAAGCGGCTATGTTTTATAAAATTCATATTTCCAATCCCTTCCAAATAAATCTTTGTGCTTATTATAGCATGTCTTTGTGATATTTTTGTGAAAATATTTAGAAAAAACTGGAAGAATTTTTTTATTTATGAAAATACGGAGGTGATCGCCGACCAAAGCTTTGTAAATACGCTGCGGATCCGGTCAAGAACACTCGAACCGTTTTCCTGCTGCTCCAGGTCCTTTTCCCCCTGATTCCCATCATCCTTGCTGATTTCCTCCGTCCGCAAGACGATCTGGAGGCTGGACGGGGACGCGTTTTTCAAAGACGTGAACGAAATCGGCTTTGCCTTCGCATCAAGATTCAGAAAATTGTTCTCATCCTCGAACTTGTTGAGCTCCTTGTCAACGGCGCTCTTAATCGTCTGATTCGCGTTTTTGACGGTGGAGGTATCGTCGATCTGGCCCAAAGCCTTCTGCAATACCGAAATCAGTCCGTTCAGGGTCTGGCGGGTACCGTCGTCCAGCTTGTTCCCGCTGGTTTTCGCAACGGTTTCCAGAGAGGTCAGGAACGCCTGCGCGCTGGAAATGGTGCGGGCGAGGCTGCCAACCAGACTTTCCATATCCTTCAGCGCGCCGACCGTATCGTCCTTGTACTGGTTCATGGTGCCGTTCAGCGCCGCAATATTGTCGGTGACGCTCTGCGAAATATTGAGGAGATCTTTCAAATTGCCGCCGGCCTGATTCGCGTGGCGCAGCAGGTCGTCCGCCGAGTCCGCCCCGTCGTCGAGCACGTCCAGATAGGAATCCACTACGCCGACGGTTTTCGCTCCCGTATCAAACAGGGTATCCGACTGTCCGAGTATCGCTTTCAGAGCCGTTTCCAGCGTTGCGGAGGATTTTTGAGTGGCCTGCAGACTGGCTCCCACGGCCTGAAGGCTTGTTATTAATTCCTGAGTGGAAGGGTCCGTCGGATGGGCGGCCGCTACCTTCCCCGCGGCAGTTTGAAGCGCCCCCATATCCTTAGCCAGCTGCGCGGAACCGTCGTCTATTTGTGAAAGCAGCGCGGCAAGCTGTTTGGCCGTCGTTTTGGCCGTGCCGAGCTGCGTATTCAGGTCCTTGGCCAGTGCGGCGCGCTGACCGGACGCGTCGTCCGCGTCGTCAAGGACGTCCCGCAGGTCGTTCACGTCGCTGCGCACCTTGCTGATGGTAGCGGACAGCGAAGCCATTGTGGAACCGACGATGGTCACGTTCTGCGACATGGTGTTCAGGATGGTGCTCACGTCCTGCACCAGCTGCTGGCTTTTCTGCAGATGGGGAACCAGCGCCGAGGTTTGGGACGCCGTTTGGGACAAATCCGCAAGCGCTTTGTCCGCGTTGCTGTACACGCCGCCCTTGGAGGAGCTGACAGTCTGGCGGGCGCCGTCCAGCGCGGCAAGGCCGGACTGGGTCTGCTTGAGTCCGCCCGACAGGCTTTCCAGCGTGCCCAGGATTTCATTCGCACTGTCGCTGATGGCGTCCATGGAGCCCTTGATGGTATCCTTATCTTCTTTCAGATCCTTGATATCCTGCATCTGCTCCAGTGTACCGGGCACCATCATCATAACGACCCCGATCGATTCAAAGCTGTTTGTGCCGATGCGGATGACGTCCGTCGTCTCTTCCCCCGGCAGCCCGGCGAACAGGATCGCCTTATAGTCGCCCAGGGACTGGACCTGTGCCCCGGGGGCCTCCACACTCAGCGTGTCCTTCATCTTTACGACCGTCCCGACCTGCAGCAGAAGGTTGTTGCGGTAATACTCCGGCGCGCTTTTGTCGGGTGTCGTTTTAATATCGATCTCCACCAGCCCGGAAGCCCCGGCCAGTTTGTCCGCCGCTGTGGGAACGCCGTTCAGCTTGTAGGAAACGTCGAAATTCCACGGAAGCGTGACCGTCCCGTTTTTCGGCGTACATTCATAATAGAAACGGCCCGTGCTCTGGGGAAGCTTCCAGCTGACCGAATCCCCGGAGACGGTGGGCTGCGCCTCATTGGTCATATTGGTGACCTTTTCGTAAGAGCCGTAGTCCGTAAACTGGCCGACGCCGTTTAGGTCGCAGCCCTTGACAATGTTGACCTTCTGCGGTTTGCCGTAATAATCCAGATTGACGTAGACTGCCTCGTCCGTGGAGACGGACGGTGCCGCGGCGTGCGCGGTAGCGGACAGCGACGGGACCAGCACCGCCGCCACGAGGATTCCAGCCAAAGCCCTCTGTATTTTTTTCATGGAAAAATTCCTCCTTGATTGCATGTTCTTGCCTGTCAGGCAGCGGGGTTCGCGCGGCCCCTGTGAAGCGCGGGCAGCTTTTTCCGCGCCTTTTCGCGCAGGTCCCGCATCCGCTGGGTATGGCGTGTAATGGGTTTGTCAAAGAAGTACAGCAGCGCCGGCAGCGCGAAAATCACCATCGAAAGGCTGAGCAGAGCGCCCCTGCCGATCAAATGCCCCATATCCGCTATGGCGCTGATAGAGGAAGTAAAGTACAGGATATAACCGACGCCCGCCAGAATGGTGGCGGAAGTGAGGAGCGGCGGGGGCGTCATGGCGACCGCCCCGATCGTCGCGGCCTTGCTGTCCCGATGCTCCC
>CCFG01000004.1 GCA_000752215.1 bacterium MS4
GGCGACCGCCTCGATCGTCGCGGCCTTGCTGTCCAGATGCTCCCGGCTTTCCAGATAATTGTTCGTCATCAGGATGGCGTAATCCACCGTGGCGCCCAGCTGGATACAGCTTACAATAATATAGCCCATGAAAATCAGCTGGTTTCCCACCAGATATGGGAAAAGCATATTGATAAAAATGGCGACTTCGATCGGGATCAGAATCAGGATAGGAATCAGCAGGGACCGGAAGGTGATCATGACGACCAGAGCCACGCTGAGCAGCGACAGCATATCGACAAAGTCGTAATCGCTGGTGATCGTCGTCTTGATATCCTGCGTAAACGGAGTGGTTCCGACCACATAGGAGCTTTCCGGATAATATTCTTTCACAATGGACTGGATTTCGTCCGAGCACTGGAATGCGAGCTTGCTTTCATCCTTCGTTTTTATGTAGATCAGAATGCGCGAATAGTTGTCCGTGTGAAGCTTTCCCGTCACGCTCTGGGGAAGGATGCTTTCCGGGATGCCCTCGGGCAGAGTGTTCGCAAGGGAGGTCACGCTCTTGGTGTAGCTCAGGTCCTCCAGCTTCTGCGAAAGTTCCCGTTCCTTTGCCACGCTGGTGTTGGGAACAATGGCGAGCAGCATATTGCTGCGGCCGAACTTCGCGTCGATCGCCTGTTCATCCTCGTACACCTTCGTCCCCTCACCGGCGCCGACGGCCTGACTGCCGTACACAAAATCGGTCATTCCTTTTCCTATATAAGCCGGGGCGGCGACAATCAGCACCACGGCCAGAACCGCATACCGGCTTTTAAATACGCCGCGGGCGAATTTTTCAAAAGAGGGCAGGAACGGCCGGTGGGCGGTTTTTTCGATCAGGCCGGCCCAGCGGATGATCAGGGACGGCATCAAAAACAGCACGGTCAGCACGCTGATGAGAATTCCCTTTGCCAAAACTATCCCCATGTCGAACCCGATGGAAAACTTCATTAAAGCCAGCGCGATAAAGCCGAAGAAGGTCGCGACGCCGCAGGCCAGAATGGATTTGGCGGAGTGCCGGATCGCGTTGGCGATGGCGGCCGTCAGGTCCAGCCCCTTTTCCCGTTCCGCCGTAAACGAATGGATCAGGAAGATGGAATAGTCCATGGCCACCGCCAGCTGCAGGACGGAGGAGACGCTGGAGGTCAGGAACGAGACCTCGCCCAAGAAGATATTCGTCCCCTGATTGATGATGATCGCGATTCCCATAATCAGAAGGAACAGCACGGGTTCAAACCACGACGTGGTGGTCAGGCAGAGAAACAGGATAATCATGGCGACGCAGATGACCGTCGCCCTCGCCATTTCCTTTTTCAGGTTCTCGCTCAAAGACTTGTTCTGAACGGCCGCCCCGACAAAATGCCCCTTATCGCCCGTGATTTCCTGAATGCGGTCGATGGCCTGCGAGGTTCGCGTGCTGGTATCGCTTTCGTCAAAGGTAATGTCCATCACGGAATAGCCGTCTTTATAATAGTCCTCAATATCCTTGTATCTGATAAACTGGTCGGCCTGATAAACGTCGGTCGCCGTGTCCGTCCACATCACCATGTCGACGCCGTCCACGGCTTCGATTTTATCCTTGTACGCCTTGGCCTGATACAGCGAGACATCGTCGATCATCACCCGCGCCGTACCGGGATAGCCGAATTCCTTTTTCATGACGCTGATTCCCTGCTTGGCGGGAGTGGTCTCCGGCAGATACTTCGTCAGGTCGTAATTGATGTCGACAAACGAGTTAAAGAAAACGCTGGCCACAACCAGGACGATAAAGACGATTTCGATTTGTTTTCTGCGATTGATAATCAGGTCTACTACAGAATGTGAGCCCTCCCGGGTTTCTGGCAATTTCATTCCCGATGCTCCCTTATTTGTTGTATTTTTATTAAAAGCGCTTTCAATGGGTTTGTTTCGCCTGCGGGCGTTCAGGCCAGTATTTCGCGGATCGACCGGTACAGTTCGCCTTTCACGCTGTCGATCGGATAGGGCATTTCCAGAACGATGGAGTTGTAGCAGACGGCCCCGACCATGGAAACGACGATATACAGCCGCTGCCTGGCAATTTCGCTGTCGCCTCCCGCGGTAATGAAGTGCTCAATAAAGATCCGCTTCGCCCCTTCCATTTCGTCATAGGTCAAAGCCTTTTCATACAAATCCCAGGACAGATTTTTATAGATCAGGGACAGCAGCTTTTTGTTTTTCTTGAAAAACTCAACTAAATAATCCACGAAAAAGATCACGCTCTGAAGAAAATCCATTTCTTTGATCTTCTGACGCTCCGCAACCGCCTTCATCGCTTCGTCAAATACCGCCGCGCTTTTCTTTAAAATAATTTTATCGACCAGATCATATTTATCCTTGCAGTACAGATAGAACGTTCCTTTTGCAACGCCCGCTTTTTTTACAATATCGTCTATAATCGTGTTATGCACGCCGTTTGAAGTAAACAGCTCGTAAGCGGCGTCATAGAGCTTTGTCATTTTCAGCTTTTTGTTTTCCAGAATCTTTGTCGTCTTCAATTTTCGTCATCCCCTCGCCCTTTTTCTGTTAAATCATAGAAAATGACTATTAGTCAATATCCGTATTATAATCTTGCCCCTTCCGTCTGTCAAGAAAGGAAGTATACAAATACGGTATAGATTCCTCTGATGAAATTGTGTAAATTTTGCCTGCCCGAGGACAAAAAAACACCCAGGCAATCCGCCTGGGTGTTTTAACCGCTTAACCGCAGTAACATTTATAATACTGTAAACCCGAACTGTTCGCTGAAAACCTTTTTCAGCTGCCGGGCAAAGTCCCCTTTTCCCATCACACCTGTCTCCTGATAACCCTGATTCCGGAATTTCCGCGTCAGCTGCTCCGGATGTTCCGTATACAGGGGCCGGTTCAGTGTCCGCTTTGACGCCGCGCAATCGCCGCCGCTGTAAAAAAGCCGTTCCACACTGCAGAAAAGCCGTTCCACACTGCAGAAAACCCGTCCTTCCTGCATTTTACAGGCAATCAGCGTTATCGGGAACAGATCGCCGCTTTCCGGACCGCCGCTTTCCCGCAGCTGTTCAAAAATCAGATCGACCGGTACGCTGTAGGAAGAGCTTCCGTTGGCGGCGGAAAGGAAATTCTTCATCATGCCGTTCAAATGCTGCGCGTCACACGGGAAATTTCCCCGCATACGCTCTCTGGCCTTGAGGATTCGGTACTCCGGATTGAAAACGCGCAGTGCCGCAAGCTCCGGAACAAGATCGGCGGAAACGTCTCCGTCGTAGGTACGGTCCGTAAACAGTCTGCACAGCGAGCGCCCCCTCGCCGCACGTCTGCTGTAGTCTCCGCAATAGGAATCACAGGCGAATTCTGCCGTGCTCATCGTTTCCCTCCCCTTTCCTTCCACAACTGTCAGAAAATTCTTGAACCTTCTTCTGATAACCAGTATAATGATAATATCTTCTATTATCTATCGGAATTTTGCCTATTCTTATAACAATATTATCATCATGGAGGACAGTGCCATGAAAAAATTGATCCTTCGGAAAAACCTCTCCGAGGAGTCGCCGCACGGGGATTACGGGTTCCCGTTTTTCCTCAGCCACGAGATTCTCTCCGAATATGAGCACGCGAGCTTTGAGGTCCACTGGCACCCCGATCTGGAATTTACCGTTGTTCTGGAAGGTGCGATGGAATATCAGGCAAACGATACCGTCTACATTCTTACGGAGGGCTGCGGGATGTTTGTCAACGCAAACGTCCTGCACACCGCAAAATCGTACGAAGGGCAGGACTGCTCGTATCTGGTCATTACATTTAACCCCGTGCTGGTCTTCGGGCATGAAAACAGCACGATTGAAAACGCCTATGTGCTGCCGGTCATCCAGTCGCAGAACTGCCCTTCGCTCTATCTGAGTCAGGAGGTTCCCCCGCAGAGGCGGATGATGCAGCTTATCAGGGAAATCAACCGGGCGTACACGGAAAACGGCCTTTGCCGGGAACTGCAGATCAAGGGCAGGCTGTGCGAGCTGTGGACTCTGCTTTTCCGGGAGCTGCAGGGCGTGCTTGCTGAAAAGGACAGCGCCGGTTCCAAAGATATCCTTTATTTAAAGCAGGCGTTAAACTATATTCACAGCCATTACTCTGAAAGGCTCACGCTGGAAGGGCTGGCCGCCTCCTGCAATATCAGCAAAAGCGGATACTGCCGTTTTTTCAAAAAGACCATGCGCCAGACCCCTTTTGAATACCTTTTGAAATACCGGATTGAAAAAAGCATCCCGCTCCTTTTGAGCGGGGAGTATAACGTCACCGAAATCTCCGAAAAGGTCGGCTTCTCCGGCGCGAGCTACTATTCGGAAAATTTCAGAAAATACATGAACTGTTCCCCGACGGAATACCGAAAAATGCACGCATCCCCATAAAAGCCACGCATTGGCTGCCCTTTCACAGCTTACTATCAGCGGACGAGAATATCCAAAATAAGAAGGAAGGAAAATTGAATGGGTATGGTTAAAAGGCCGCAGGGTCTCAGCGGCCTTATCACTGTGTTTATCATCATCGGCATCGCGGGGGTATTTCTTACCTACAGGGCGGGAGGTCAGAACACGCAGCAGACAATTGACAACATTGCCCTTTTGCAGGCGAACAGCTCCTATATGCTGGAAGATGGAAAATTCGTCATCCGGGACGGTAAGGGGGCGACCTGCACCGTACCGCTTGAAGCCGGCACGGGCAATTCGGCTTCCTACTTCAGCGATAAGGCGGTCTACATATCCGACGAAGTGACCGCCGTTGCGTATGGCGGAACCGAAGCGGACAGCAGTGTAACGGTCCTCGTCAGCGACGACAAGGGAAAGACCTGGAGCAGCACCCGGGTGGCGGAAGCCGGGGCGGATCATGCCGGAACCAAATTTCTCGGATTTCTTTCGAAAAGGGACGGATGGCTGGTCACCGCGGGCGATGTCGCGTCGGGGTCCCAGAAAAACCGCGTTTTTCTGACGGCGGACGGAGGAAAAAGCTGGTCTGAAATCGGCAATACAAGCGAAGCTTACCCGCATGTTATGACCGGAGCGGGCTTCGCAAGTCCAACGACGGGTTTTCTGTCCTTCCGCTATGACAGCGATCCGGACCCGGTCGTGTACCGAACGCAGGACAAGGGGAAAACCTGGGTGAAATGCGCCGTCGGGCTGCCGCCGGAGCTGAAAAATGTCAATTCCTATCCTACGGCTCTGTCCCCTGTTTTTCACGGCGCGTCGGGCGTTTTGCCCGTTGCCATGACGGACAATGATACCGGAGCGCAAACACAGATTCGTTATGTCACGGATGATTCCGGAAAAACATGGACGTTTGACAAAAAGAGTCTCCCTCAATAAATGTGAGCGCCTCAACATAAAAAACGGCCTCACTCCGTTTGAAATCCGAAGTAAGGCCGCTAAAGCCGTGTTATTCTACGACAGGGTTTTTATTTCTCTGTTCAACGGGGCACAGTCCAAAACTTTTGTTTTGCGGCGGTCCCTTCTTTGCAGAACAAAGCCCGGGGCGCGGCGCCGGGCTGTTTCTATCATAAATCGAAAGTGTCCCGCAGATAAAAGCGGGCTTTACAGCTCCGGGCAGTAAAAAACAGGCAAGCCTTAAAGGCTTGCCTGTTTTTTGGTGGGAGAGGATGGATTCGGACCATCGAAGCTATAAAGCAACAGATTTACAGTCTGCCCCCTTTGGCCACTCGGGAACTCTCCCATATTCTATTGATAAGTTTGCACTTATTTGCAATTGGAGCTGGCAGACGGACAAAACCGCCACGCTTCGCTCGCGTTTTTACGGCTTGCACCATAGGTGCTGCGCCACATTTTGCTAAAAACCTGCCACCGGCAGCTTTTCTTAACGCAAAATGCCCTCTTAGGCTTCAAGTCCGGTTAAGACTTGAGTAAAAATTGGAGCTGGCAGACGGACTTGAACCCCCGACCTGCTGATTACAAATCAGCTGCTCTACCAACTGAGCTACGCCAGCATTTTCAGCACTCGACTAATATATCATTTTACGGTTTATTTGTCAAGCAATTCGATGAAATTTCTGTCTCTCCCGGCTGTATCGCCAGATTCCGCCAATGAACCACTTACGACGAAAAAATGGCGCCCAACTCCACGAGCTGGGTCCCATTTTTTGGTCGAGGTGACAGGGTTCGAACCTGCGGCATCTTGGTCCCAAACCAAGCACTCTACCAAGCTGAGTTACACCTCGTCGCTGACGATATGCACGATGAAATTCCCTGCACCGTGCGGCTAAAAGCTTTCACTATCAATGGCAGTCAACCTGCGCCCGCGTCATCGGGCAGCCCTATTATTATATGTAATATGCGGGTCATTGTCAAGTGAATTTATAAAATTAGCAGTTTTTTGGCAGACTAAAACCGGACGATTTTCTATTTCAATTTCCGCCTGTCCGCCGGCTTCACGCACAGCAAAGCCGGCCGCGCCCGCCGAAAAACGAAAGTCACTTCCGGTTATTCAATTCAATTTTAAAAACGTATTTGTCCCCCCGCACCACGGAGGAAGTATATTCCACCAGACCGTCACCCTCGTAGCTGAAGCGCTCCAGCAGGATGCAGGGGATTCTGGGGGAGATCTTCAGCAGCTCGCACTGTTCGGAGTCCGGAAGAATGGGAATAAAGGTTTCGGTCGCCCGGTCCACCTTCAGCCCATACTTGGCGCTGAGGTAATCATAAAGCGACCGGCTTTCCACCGCGTCCACATCGATATGCACGAACCGGTTTTTCGGCAGATAGGTGGTTTCAATGACCAGCGGATAGTCGCGGGCAGAGCAAAGCCGCACCAGCTTGTGGTAAGCTTCCCTTCTCTCCGCCCTGAGCTTCAGGGCAAGGCTTCGGCTGAGGGTGATCGTTTCATAGCTTAAAACATGGCTGTGAAAGGAGATATTCTTGTTTTTCAGGTCATCGGTAAAGGTATAAAACTGGGAGAGGTTTTGCTCAAATACCTTCGGCTTTACAAAAGTACCGATGCCATGGATGGTATAGACCATTTGCTCCTCTTCCAGTAAAGCCAGCGCCTGCCTTACGGTCGACCGGCTGACTTTATACATCTGGCACATGTCGCGCTCCGATGGAAGCAGGCCGTTTTCGGGGTATTCGTGGCTGTTGATGTACTGCAGGATGTGGTCGTGCAGTTCCTGATACAATGGCAGATTCGGCATTGCATATACTCCTTTCCCGTCTTTTCGACAGTAAATAAACCATCGTCAATTTAAACAAAAACCATGCTATTATTCTATCATAAAAAAACCTATTGTACTAGTGGTATCGATCGAAATTCGGAACCTGTTTTTGAACTGGTTGAAAAAAAGTCATAATTATTGTATTTCTGTTCATGATATGTTAAAACTTATCTAACAAATCTGAAACAACTGAACGAGGGGTGATTTTAAGTGGGAAATCCAAACATACTGTTGACGAGAATCGACAACCGCCTGGTCCACGGCCAAGTGGGGGTCACCTGGACGGCGACGCTGGGTGCAAATCTGCTTTTAGTCGCGGATGACGACGTGGCTCACGATGAAATACAGCAGCAGCTTATGGCCATGACTGCTGAATCTTCCAGTGCGGGAATCCGTTTCTTTACTTTGCAAAAGACCATCGACATCATCGGCAAAGCAGCTCCAAGCCAGAAAATCTTCATTATCTGCAGGACTCCGGCGGCTGTGCGTACTCTGCTGGAAGGCGGCGTGCCCATTAAGGAAGTCAACGTGGGAAACATGCATTTTACCAGCGGCAAGCGTCAGCTGAGCAAAAAAGTCTATGTCAATGACAAGGACATGGAGGATTTGCAGGCGATTCAGGCGATGAATGTAGATCTCTATATTCAGGACGTCCCGGGGGACATCAAAGAGCACATACCCAAGAAATAATCCATTGGAGAGGAAAGGGGGAACATCACCGGCATTATCGGCAGCTTTTACCGTATGGCGAAACTTCTGGAACAAAAATAAAGGGGGAAAAACTAATGGCAATTACTTTAGCTCAAGGCATTGCGCTCGCTATTATGGCAATTATAGTCGGCGTTGACTTCTGGCTTGAGGCTTTGTTTATTTTCCGGCCAATCATCGTCTGTACTCTGACGGGTATCATTTTAGGCAACGTTCCGCTGGGCCTTATGGCGGGCGGACTGACGGAGCTGGCCTTCGCGGGTCTTACGCCCGCCGGCGGCACACAGCCGCCGAACCCTGTTCTGGCCGGCGTTATGACCACGGTCATCGCCTACACCACGGGAAAGGATCCTGCAACGGCAATCGGCCTTGCCCTTCCGTTCAGCTTCCTGATGCAGTATATCATTCTGTTCTACTACTCCAGCTTCTCTCTGTTTATGAAAAGAGCAGACAAATACGCGGAAGAAGCGGACGGCAAGAGCCTTGCCCGCCTGAACATTCTCACAACAGGAATCGTAGCCGTTACCTACGGCATTGTCGTCTTCCTCTGTGCCTATGTCGCACAGGACGCGATGCAGGCTCTGGTAAAGGCGATGCCCGAATGGCTGACCCACGGCTTTGAGATCGCTGGCGGTATCCTTCCGGCAGTCGGATTTGGTATGCTGCTGAAGGTCATGCTGAAGGGCGAATTCGTTCCATACCTTATTTTAGGCTTTGTCATCGCAAGCTTTATTCCTTTTTCCAATTTGCTGCCGGTCGCCGTCGTCGGCATGGCCATGGCGCTGATTGTGTTTAACAATGAAAGAAACAACAGAAAAACCGCGGTTGCAACCGGTGTTGCATCTGAAGGAGAAGGAGATGACGGCAATGAAGGAATCTGAGAAGAACACGGCTCCTGAGAAAGTATTGACCAGAAAAGACATCACCAGACTCGGCTGGCGCTCTTCCCTGCTGCAGGCCAGCTTCAACTATGAAAGAATGCAGAGCGGCGGCTTTTTGCTGGCGCAGATGGAATGTCTGAAGAAAATCTACAAGAACGACAAGCAGGGCCTGTCCGAAGCAATGACGGATAACCTTGAGTTCATCAACACACACCCGAACCTTGTCGGCTTCCTGATGGGCCTGTTGATTTCCCTGGAAGAAGCGAAGGAAAACAGAGGCACCATCAAAGGCTTGAAGGTCGCTCTGTTCGCACCGCTTGCCGGTATCGGCGACGCGATCTTCTGGTTCACCCTTCTGCCCATCATCGCCGGTATTACCGCTTCCATGGCAATGAGCGGAAGCATCGTCGGCCCGCTGCTGTTTTTCGCGGTTTACCTGACCATCTTTATTCTCCGTCTTGCGTGGACCCATGCAGGCTACAATCTTGGTCTGAAAGCGGTGGATACGCTACGGGAATACTCGGGAATTATTTCAAAGGCTGCCACAATTCTTGGCGTAACAGTAATCGGCGGACTGATTGCATCCTATGTGCATATTTCTCTGCTGCCGGAAATTGTGGTAAATGCGTCAAAAACCGTTTCAATTCAGAAAGATTTTCTTGATAAGATCTTCCCAAACATACTGCCCTTCGCCTATACCCTGCTGATGTTTTTCTTCCTGAGGAAGAAGAAAATGAGCCCGGTCGTGCTGATTGCGGTTACTTTCGGTCTTGCGATTCTTCTTTCCTTCCTGGGTATCCTTTAATTTCTAAAAGTGTCGGGGGTACAGTTCTCTGTACCCCATTTCACTATCATGGTTTGTCGAAGCTGTTACCGGAGCCGCCCGACCCCCGCTCACGGACAGAGCCAATAACTTCCTATCGGAGGATTCAGCAATGAATTTACAGGAAAACAGGGAAGGGATCCCTTCCCTTCATCATGAAAACACGGGAACCCCTCCAAAAACAATCATTTGCGACGACTTTGAGGCGATGTCGCAGCGCTGCGCGGACTTTCTTTGTGAGGCCGTGAGAGCGAAACCGGATTCACTGCTGTGCCTGGCCGCGGGAAACACCGCGATCCGCACCTATCAGATTCTGAAGGAGCGCGTGGATTCCGGCGAAGCGGATTTCAGCAAGGCGGAATTTGTGGAGCTGGACGAATGGCTGGATTTGGAGGACGAATCGGAAAACTGCACTTCATTTATGTTCCGGAATTTTTATGGGCCGCTTCATATTGAAAAGTCGAAGATTCGTTTATTTGATATTCACGCGAAAGACATGGAAGAAGAATGTAAAAAAATCGATCGGTTTATTTTTGAACGCAGCGGAATTGATTTTATGCTTTTGGGATTGGGAATGAACGGCCATCTGGCCCTGAACGAGCCGGGGTCTTCCTTTGAGAGCTGCGCCAAAGTCGTCACCCTCGACCCCGTCACCCAAAAGGTAGGACAGAAATATTTTTCAAAGCCTGTTCCGCTGTCCAGAGGGGTTACTCTCGGAATCCGCCACATTCTGGACGCAAAGCAGGTCGTTCTGCAGGCGGGCGGAAAAGCCAAGGCGGAGATCGTAAAAAAGGTTTGCCTGACCAAACCCACGCCCATGCTGCCGGGCACGGTCCTGCAGCTTACGAAAAACGGGGTCGTGGTTCTGGACCGGGACGCCGCTTCGGAAATCCTGTAGGCGGACTTTCCTTACATTAGAAGAAACCAGGCAGTTTTCAGAAATTCCACAGCAGCCCCGTTCCAATCGGGAACGCCGCGCCGTACGAAGCTGTCTGCAGTATAGATTGCTTATAAAAGGAGTAATATAGAACGATGATCGGAGTATTGATAACCGGACACGGCAGCTTTGCCACCGGAATGATGAGCGCGTCCAGGCTGATTGTTGGACCGAGGGAAAAATATCTGGGCGTGGATTTTGTGGAATCGGACAATGTCGACACGCTCTCCGATAAGCTCAGACAGGCGATGAAAGCGCTCGGCGATCAGATTCTGGTTCTGGTGGACCTGGCCGGCGGATCTCCCTTCAAAACCGCCGTTACCCTCAAAAGCGAATTCCCGGACAAAGAAATTGAAGTCATTTCCGGTCTGAATATGCCCATGCTGACTTCCGTCCTGCTGGAAGAGAAAGAAACGATGGAAGAATACGTTCAGGGCGCAATGGAAATGGGTGCAATCGGCATCAGGCAGTTCAAAAAGAAACCAAAGCTGCAGCAAATCCCTGCGGAAGACGGGATATAGCCGAACCTTTCCGGCATGTTTTTAAGGAGGCACAAACCATATGATTTATCACGGCAATCCCGTTTCAAGAGGAATTGCGGCAGGTCCCGTTTTTCTTTACCAGCCCTTTACCGCCGCCGTCAGCGAAGCGCCGCTAGAAGAAGGCGCGGCTGCAGAGGCGTTAAACAAATATGAGTCCGCGCGGAAAAACGCGGAAACGGAGCTCAAAGCCATCCGTACCCGCCTGCAGACCGCCGACCCCGAAAAAGCGAAAATTTTTACTGCACATATCGATATCCTGTTTGACGAGGCCATGGACGGCGATATCCGCGAGCTGATCGAAAACGACCGTTACTCGCCGGACAGGGCGATTGACGAAGTCTTCGAAAAATACGCGCGGATTCTCGGGAAATCGCCCGACCCGCTCATCAAGGAGCGCGCGTCGGACATCCGGGATGTAAAAAACCGTCTGATCCGCGTCTGGAACGGCGTACCGGAGAAAAACCTGTCCTCTCTCCCCGCTCCCGCGGTCATTGTCGTTCACGATCTGCTCCCTTCCGACACGGCTACCCTGGACCGGAAAAATGTGCTGGCCATTGTCACGGAGATCGGCGGAAGTACGTCCCATTCGGCCATTATCGCCAGAAGCTACGGAATCCCCGCCATTCTGGGCGTGGAGAACGCGACGGAGCACTTTTCCCAGGGGGAACCCGTGATCGCCGACGCGCTGACCGGTCAGGTCATCAGCGAACCAACGGCGGAGCAGCTTTCCGACTGCGCCGAAAAACGCCGCCGCTTTCTTGCGCAGCAGGCACAGATCAATGCGTATATGGATAAAGAAGCCGTCACTCCGGACGGGGTGCGGGTGGATATTGAACTGAATCTGGCTTCCGTCAGCGAGCAGTCGCTGGAAGGGGCAAAATGCACCGACGGCGTCGGCCTGTTCCGCACGGAATTCCTGTACCTGGGCAGGGACAGCCTGCCCACCGAAGAAGAGCAGTTTGCAGTTTACCGCGAGGTTCTCACCAGCTTCGGCGACCGCCCCGTAACACTGCGCACACTGGATGTCGGCGGCGACAAAAAACTCGACTGTCTGAACCTTCCGCATGAGGAAAACCCGTTTCTGGGCAACCGCGCCCTGCGGCTCTGCTTTGACAGGCCCGATATTTTCCGCACGCAGCTGCGCGCCGCCTTCCGCGCTTCCGTTTACGGCAACCTGTGGATCATGTTCCCCATGGTCGCCAGCATGGACGACATCCGCCGCGCCAAACAGGCCGTTTCCGAAGTAAAAGAGGAACTGACCGGCGAAGGAATCGCGTTTTCCCCCGACGTAAAGCTGGGGATTATGATTGAAATCCCCTCTATTGCGCTTCTGGCGGATTTTGCGGCGAAGGAAGTCGACTTTGCCAGCGTCGGAACCAACGACCTGTGCCAGTACACCATGGCCGTCGACCGGTTGAACCCCGCCGTCAGCCAGTATTATCAGAGCTACAATCCGGCTCTTTTCCGCCTGATTCACACCGCCGCGAAAAGCTTCATTGAAAACGGCAAGCCAATCTGCGTCTGCGGCGAGCTGGGAGGCGACCGCCTCGGCGCCGCGGTCCTGATGGGGCTGGGCGTCCGCAAGCTGAGCATGAGCATTTCCTCCGTCGCACAGACCAGAAAGCTGGTCAACGAGCTGCCGATGAAAAAGGCTCAGGAAATCGCGGCAAAAGTGCTGGCTCTTTCCACCGCAAAAGAAGTGGAACAGTACCTGAACGACGCTTTGAAGGACATCCTTTCCTAGGCCCTGTTCCCTGCTGTCACTGAAACAAAATATCAATTTTCATTAGTAACAAGGAGGCATCCGCCATGTATTCCAAAAAAACAGCCATTAACAATCGGACCGGCCTGCACGCCCGCCCCGCTTCCGACTTTGTGAAGTGCGCTTCCCAATTCAAATCGAAGATCACGATCAAAAATCTGGAGGACGGCGAATCCGCAAGCGCGAAATCCATTATCCTGATTCTGGCGCTCAGCCTGAGCCAGGGTATGAAGGTCGAAATTACCGCGGAAGGCGAAGACGAAGTGAAAGCCGTCGATACCCTGGTCGCGCTGATCGATTCCAAATTCGGCGAATAATTTCAGATTAAAGCCGGTTTACTACCGTGCCGGACAGAAGCCGTTTCAGGTCGTCCTCACGGAAGCAGCCGGTTTTTTCATGCAGCGCATTGGCCGAGGCGACGGACAGCGCAAAGCAGATGGTCTCATCGAGCGGAATGTTCCGCACCATTCCGACGGCAAAGCCCGCGACCATGCTGTCGCCGCAGCCTACGGTGTTGACCACCTCGATTTTGGGGCAAATCCCCTGAAAAACACCCTCGTCCGACACGACCAGCGCCCCGTCCCCGCCCAGGGAGATCACAACCAGCTCGATTCCTCCGTCATGGAGCTTTCGCGCCGCTTCAATCAGCTCTTCGCGCGAGGCGCCGGCGATCCCCGTCAGCTGACGGATTTCGTCCGCGTTGGGCTTGATCATCGTCGGTTTTGCCGCAATGCTTTCCTGGAGCGCGGCCCCGCTGGTGTCCAGAATCACGCGTTTCCCCGCCTTTTTCGCGGCCGCGATCAGTTTGCCGTAGTAACCGGCGGGTGTCCCGGCCGGAACGCTGCCGGAAATCGTGATCACCTCGCTTGTTTCCACGCACTGCAAATAGGTCCGGTAAAAATCTTCCAGCGCGCTTTCCGTAAGCTGCGCGCCGGGCTCCAGAAATTCCGTATGCTCGCCCGTGGATTCGTCCCTGACATTGATGCAGCAGCGGGTTTCGGCCCCGGAGTCGGTAAAACAGCCCTCTATTCCGTCCTGCGCAAGCAGGGACTTGAAATAAGCGCCGTGAAAGCCGCCGACAATGCCCGCGGCCACCACCTTTTCCCCCGCAAGGGAAGCGACCCTCGCCACATTGACGCCCTTGCCCCCGGCTGTTTTGATGCAGCTTTTTACCCGGTTGACGCTTCCGGCACGGCAGGAATCCATTTTGTATAACTGATCGATTGCTGTGTTCAGTGTAACGGTAGTAATCATGCTATTCTCTCCTATTGCTTTATCGCAGAACAATATTGTATTTCAGCCGGTCGCCGCGGACAATGCTGTCGCAGTACTCCACAAGGACGCCGCCGGCGCTGGTAACGCGTTCCAGATGAAGCGCGGGCTGGTTTGCGGCTGTTTTCAGCGCTTCCGCCTGGCTTTTGTTCACCAGCACCGCTTCAAAGGATTCCTTTGCGGTATTCGGCGTAATCCCCGCCAGAATATGCAGTGAATTGTACAAGCCCTTTTCAATGACAATGCCGCCGGTAAGATCCGGGCAGATTTTGCAGGGGATGTACGATTTTTCCAATGCAAACGGCATATTGTCCGCACAGCGGAGCCGCTGTATGCAGAAAAGCTCTTCCTTTTCCGGCAGGCGGAGCGCTTCCGCCGCGACAGCATAGGCAAGCCTTTCGAAAGAAATCAGCTGATTGGTAATGGTATGGCCGTGATCGGGCATATTATTGCCGAAGCTGTAGAAGGACGACAGCTCCTGCTCCACCTTCGGCTGAAGGATATAGGAGCCCTTTCCCTGCTTGCGGTAAATCAGGCCCTGCGTTTTTAGCCCCTCCAGCGCCAGCCTGACCGTCATGCGGCTGACCCCGTACTGCCGGCAAAGCTCGGATTCGGTGGGAAGCTTTTCCTCCGCCGGCCACACGCCGCTTTCGATATTGTTCTGAAAAATATTCTGAAGCTGGCGGTAAAGAGGAATCGCACTGCTTTCATCCAACATGTTCTCACATTCCTTTATTTATCTATTTTGTATCTTGACAATCCCCTTCGATAATCTTATTATAATGTTATAACAAGTTTTTGTAAAGAGGGTGCATTCATGAAATATTATATCGGCGTCGACGGCGGCGGAACCAAAACCGCGTTTTCCCTCTGCAGCGGGAACGGAGAACCGGTTGCGGAGCATCTTACCGCCGGCTCTTCCTACCTGATGTATGGAATTGACCTCGTTGTGGAAAGGATAAAGACAGGCGTGGAACAATGCCTTCAAAAGGCAAACGTTTCGCTCAGCGACGTGGCGGCCATCAGCATGGGGCTGCCGTGCGTAGGGGAAAACGCCGTGATGGACCCGCAGCTGAAGGAAAGAATTTACGCGTGCTTCCCCGGCGTGCAGATCTACGTGACAAACGATGTGGAGGTCGGCTGGGCCGGTTCCCTCGCGTGTGAAGAGGGAATCAACGTCGTGGCGGGAACGGGCTCCATCGCGTTCGGTGAGGACGGCAGCGGAAAAACCGCGCGTTCCGGCGGATGGGCGGAGTTTTTCTCCGACGAGGGCTCCTGCTACTGGACCGGAAGAAAGACGCTGGAGCTTTTCTCCAAGGAAGCCGACCACCGGCTGCCCAGAGGGCCACTGTACGACATTATCCGCGAAGAATTCCGCCTTTCCGACGATTTCGAGCTGATCGACCTGATGGTAAAAGAGTATTTTCCGTACCGGGAAAAGGTGGCCGGTCTGCAGATTCTTCTGGAGAAAGCGGCCGCTAAAGGCGACCCGCAGGCAATCGAAGCCTACCGCGCCGCCGCCGCGGAGCTGGGCCTGATTGTCAAGGGCGTGCTGAACCAGCTGCATTTTGAGCCCGGGTTCCCCGTTTCCTATTCCGGCGGGCTGTTCAAGGCCAGAGACCTGATCTTAAAGCCCTTCGGCGAGCAGATTCACGCGCTCGGCGGCCGATTGGTCAAACCGCAGCTTTCCCCGGTCATGGGAGCGGTGCTCCTGTGCTTCTTCAAGTTCAACCCGGCGGATTTCCCGTCGGTTGCCCAAAAAATAAAAAAAAAGACAGTGAGGTAAAAAAGATGTATTTAACAGAACAGGAAATCATGGCGACCAAGGACGCTCTTGATAAAACCTATGCGCAGGTACTCAAGCAGGAAGACGAAATCCGGAATTTCTTCCGTGAAAACACACGGCGCAAATTCGTATTTCTCGGCTGCGGCTCCAGCTACATGCTGTCCAAGAGCAACGAGCGCCTGTTTGTGACCCGTCCGGACACCTCCGCCGTCGCGCTTGCGGGCGGCGATTACCTGGTCAATCCCGACACCTACCTTCACACCATCGAAAACAGCATCGTACTGGTCCTGTCCCGTTCCGGCACGACCACGGAGATCGTCCGTGCGGTCGAGCACATGAAAAAGGCAGCTAATGTCAAAATCGTATCGATCACCATGAAGGAAAAGAGCGCCCTTGAGGAGCTTTCCGACTTGACCGTCGTGCTTCCGTGGGCTTACGACAACAGCGTCTGCCAGACCCGTTCCGTCACCAACCTGTACGCCGCCAGCCTGCTGATCGACGCGATCTGCTACGGTGACGAGGAACTGAAAGCCGCCGTTAAGACCGCGATCGACCAGAACAGCGACCACATGGAGAAATACCGCGCCGAGCTGGAAACCATCGGTAAGAAGGATTTCACCGACGTGATCGTCCTTGCCGACGGCGTGTTGTGCGGCCTTGCGGAAGAAGGCGCGCTCGCCTTTACCGAAATCTCGCTCATCAGCGGCAAATACTTCAATATGCTCGACTACCGTCATGGACCCAAGGTGCTCAACGGCCCCAAAACCCTCACCATTTTTGCCGTACAGCCCAACGAAAGCGCCTATCAGCGCGACATGATCGACGACGTGAAAAAGCACAACGGCACCGTGGTCACCTTCGGTTCCGAACAGGACAATGTTTACGGCTCCGACCTTCATATCTCCATCAGCGGCATCAGCCGCTTTGAAGCATACGGCATTCCGTTCATCTACACCATGCAGATGATCGCCCTGACCAAGGCCCTTGCCGCCGGAGGAAACCCCGACGCACCGACCGGTCTGAACGCTTATATCACACTGAAATAACAGGAGGCAAGCGAATTATGCTGGTAACTACCAAAAAAATGCTCAACGACGCCAGAGACGGCGGATACGCGGTGGGCGCTTTCAATGCAGAAAACGCCGAAATGGTCTGGGCCATTGTCAACGCCGCGGAAGAACTGAAAGCTCCCGTCATCATTCAGACGACATCCTCGACCTTAAAATATTTTCCGCCCGCCTATTTCGCACAGCTGGCGAAGGCGGCCGCCGAGTCCGTCAGCGTGCCGGTGGCCATTCATCTTGACCACGGCGCTAGCTTCGAGCTGGCGAAGGCATGCATTGACAGCGGCTACACCTCCATCATGATCGACGGCTCCGCCCTTCCCTACGAGGAAAATGTCCGCGTCACACAGAAAGTACGCGATTACGCGGATAATTTCGGCATTCCGGTCGAATCCGAGCTGGGAAAAATCGGTGGAAAGGAAGACGACACCGAGAGTGACGAGGACCAGTACACCGACCCCGACCAGGCTGCGGATTTCGTGAACCGCACCGGAATTTCCTCTTTGGCCGTCGCCATCGGAACCGCTCACGGCATCTACGCCAAAAAGCCGGTGCTCGACTTCAACCGCACCACCCTGATCCGGAAAGTGGTCTCCATCCCGCTGGTCATGCACGGCGCTTCCGGCCTTTCCGACGACGCGCTGCGCGAAGGCGTGGAAAAGGGCATGTCCAAGATCAACTTCGCCACCGAGCTGCGCATTGCGTTTACCGACGCTATTAAAGCGCACATGACGGAACACCCGAACGACTTTGATCCGAAAAAATACATGGGTCCCGCACGCATTGCCGTAAAGGAACTGGTAAAAGCGAAAATCCGGGTTTGCGGCAGCGCAGGAAAAGCATAATCCTCTGCTCCCTCACAGAGGGAGCCAAGTCCTTCCGCGAAATTGCGGGGCAAGTTTTTTGACGCTCCCGAATCATAATTTCCCGTCGCAGTGAAAAGCTGCGATGGGAAATTTTTTTGTTGCAAACAAAAGAGAAACATGATATTATAATCATGTGCTTATTGTATAAACAATTGATTATACAATTTTACAGTATCCTTACAGCCCTTCCATTTCAGTTGGCGAAACACAGCCTTATTGCGAAATCAACTGGAAATGCTATCGCCTGTAACAGGGTGGCTGTAAAAAGGAGGGGGCCTTTTGACAAACAGGGAACAGGAAATTATTGAACTGATCCGAAAAAATCCGATGATTACACAGAACGAGCTGTCGGAACAGCTTTCCATTACGCGTTCCTCCGTTGCGGTACACATTACCAACCTGATGAAAAAGGGCGTGATTAAAGGGAAATGCTATCTTCTGGACGACGAGCCGTATGTCTGTGTGGTCGGCGGGGCAAATATCGACATTCAGGGCTTTCCCGGCGAACAGCTGGTCATGAACGACTCCAACCCCGGCAACGTAAAGATTTCGCACGGGGGCGTCGGCAGGAATATCGCCGAAAACATCAGCAGGCTGGGCGTTGCCACCCGGCTGATCACCGCGGTCGGCAACGACGACTACGGCCGGGGGCTCCTGGAAGCCGCCGGGAAATGCGGAATGGATATGAAGCATTCGCTGGTATCGGACGAATACCCCACTTCCATTTACCTTTCCATTCTCGACGAAGAGGGCGACATGAAGGTCGCGATTGCCCAGATGCATGTGCTGGAAAAGATCACCCCGGAATTTATTGAAAACCGCAGGCAGCTGATCAAGCGCGCGCAGCTTTGCGTCATTGACACGAACCTGCCGGAAAAGACCCTTGTTTTCCTGACGCAGGAGTTTCCGGAAATGGATTTTTACCTGGACACGGTTTCCACCGCAAAGGCGGTCAAGGTGAAAAACATTCTGGGCCGGCTGCACACGATCAAACCGAACCGGCTGGAGTCCGAAAAGCTGACCGGAATTAAAATCACGGACGAGGACAGCCTGCGCCGGTCGGGAGAATTTTTTCTGAGGCAGGGCGTCAACCGCGCGGTGATTTCGCTCGGCGGCAGGGGGACCTATTACCGCGACGAAAAAAACGAATTTATTCTGGAAACGGAAAAGGCGAAGGTGGTGAACGCCACCGGCGCGGGGGACGCGTTTATGGCCGGGCTGGTTTACAGCAGCCTGAACAAAATGAGCCCGGAGGAAGCCATCCGCTTCTCGGCGGCGGCTTCCAAGCTTGCGCTCCGCCACGAAAATACGATCAACCCGGATATGTGCGTCAAAAATATTCAAAAGCTTATGGAGGAAACGTACCATGTTAAAAGACTATCTTGAAATCAATCCCGGCGTACAGAAGGCTCTAGATGCCGGAAAGCCCGTCGTTGCTCTGGAATCCACCATCATTTCCCACGGCATGCCCTACCCGCAGAATGTGGAAACGGCACGCAATGTGGAAAAAATCGTCCGGGAGCACGGCGCGGAGCCCGCTACCATCGCGATCATCGGCGGAAAGATCAAAATCGGCCTGACCGACGACGAGCTGGAGCATCTGGGCACGGCGAAAAACGTTATCAAGACCAGCAGAAGGGATATCCCCTTCATCATCGCCAAAAAGGCGGACGGCGCCGCCACGGTGGCGACTACCATGATTCTGGCGGCGCTGGCAGGCATCAGGGTCTTTGTCACCGGCGGCATCGGCGGCGTACACCGCGGCGCACAGGAAACCTTCGACATTTCCGCCGACCTTGAGGAGCTTGCAAGGACCAACGTCGCGGTCGTCTGCGCGGGCGCAAAGTCCATTCTCGACCTGAAGCTGACGCTGGAATATCTGGAAACCCGCGGCGTGCCTGTCGTCGGTTTCGGCACGGACGAACTGCCCGCCTTCTACACCAGAAAGAGCGGATTTCAGGTAGACTACCGCGTCGACTCCGAAAAAGATCTGGCGCAGGCGGTCAAGGTCAAATGGGAAATGGGCATCAACGGCGGTCTGGTGATTGCGAACCCGATTCCCGAGCAGTACCAGATGGACAAAGCGGTCATCGACAGGGCCATCGACGAGGCTTTGGCGGACGCTGCGCGCGAAGGCGTCAAGGGCAAGGAAACCACTCCTTACCTGCTCGCCAAGATCAAGGAAATCACCGGCGGTGACAGTCTGGATTCCAACATCCAGCTGGTTTACAACAACGCCGTGGTCGGCACAAACCTTGCGGTGGAGCTCGCGAAGCTGCAATAATTTATCTCTTATACAGCCGCAAAACGGCGCCACACAGACTGTGTGACGCCGTTTTGTTCTACTATCTACTATCTACAGCATTTCCAGTTGATTCTGCAACAAGATCACGTTCCTCCCCCGTCTTCGGCGGGGGAGGAACGTGTTTTGTCTCGCAAACTGAAATGAGATTGCTGTAATTGCTGCATTGCGTATCATTTCAGGGAAGCTGATACCGCGCTTTGAAATCCTCATATACCTCGTCCCAGACTTCGGGGCGGCACGGGGTGTACTCCCGGATATCCGACGAAAGGCGGACCAGCTCGCGGCCCTCTTCAATTCCGGACAGCTCTCCGTGCGCGATCAGCTGAACCATCATGTTCCCGAACGCGGTCGCGTCCGCAGGTCCGGCTACCACCGGCTTATTGGAAGCGTCAGCGGTCAGCTGGCACAGGAACTGATCCTGCGACCCGCCGCCGACAATATGGATAACGGGCAGCTTTTTCCCCGCCACATGCTCCAGACGTTCGACGGCCCACCGGTATTTCAGCGCGAGGCTTTCCAGCACGCAGCGGACGATCTCCCCCGTGCTTTCCGGCGTGGCGCCGTATTTCTCCCTGCATTTCTCCTGAATTTTCTGCGGCATGTTGCCGGGCCGGAAAAAGGCGATGTCGTCGGGGTCGATCAAAAACGCAAACGGTTTGGCACCCCTGGCCAGCTCCCCAAGCTCGTCAAAAGAAAGGCTGTGATTCTGCGATGCCAGACAGGACTGAATCTCTTGTAAAATCCACAGTCCCATGATGCTCTTGACCATGCGGTGATGCGCGCCGTGATAACCGCCCTCGTTCGCGATATTGTACAGATAGGTGTATTCATTGATAATGGGTGACGTTACCTCGGTCCCGACCAGCGACCATGTCCCGCTGCTGATGATTGCACAGTCCCCGGCGCACGGCGCGGACAGATAGGCGGAGGCCGTATCATGCTCGCACACGGACACGACAGGGAACGACGGGATATGAAGGCTGTCGCAGAGCCCTTTCTTCATGCCGCCCACAAAGGTTCCGGGATGCACGATCGGGGCCAGCAGCGTTTCCGGTATCTGATAGGCGGAAAGAATTTCCCGGTTCCAGCCCTTTTTCCGGAAATCGTACATCTCACTTACGGAGGAGATCGTATATTCCGACACCGCCTGTCCGGTGATGAACTGGATCAGCAGGTCGGGCACCAAAAGCATTTTGTGTGCGTTTTGGAGCAGAAAGGCCTGTCCCGACTGCGCCATGGCGGCTAGATGCATCAGCGTGTTGCTGGGAGCCACCTGGTTGCCGGACAGCCGGTGCCGCAGCGGCGGCGGCATGATCCCGTCAATCTGCGCTTGATAGCGGGTACTCCTTCCGTCCCTGTAGCAGTGAACCGGGGAAAGCAGGCTGCCAAAGGCATCGATGAACCCGAAGTCGTTGGAAAACGAATCCAGCCCGGCGGAGGAAATGCGGCCGCCGGATTGGACGGACGCTTTCTGAATCCCCTCCAGCAGATTGGAGTATATGGAAATAATGTCCCAGAACAGGGAGTCGTTAATCGCGGTGCTGTTATTTTTAAAGCTGTGCACTTTTTGGACGGAAAGGCGGCTGCCGGAGTAGCTGCCCAGAAAAACTTTTCCGCTGCTTCCGCCCAGGTCAAAGGCAATGGTATTGATAGTCATATGATCTCGACCTCATCAGGCTATTTTTTTGCGATATCCAGCTTCACGTTGTATCTTTCCAGATATTTCAGCTGATTGATATCCGCTTTCTCGTCGGTGATAATGGTATCGACCGAAGCAAAATCGGACAGGCCGACCGTGCCGACCTCGGAAAATTTCGTATAGTCGGCGAGAATGTAAACCTCTTTGGAAAGATTCAGCATTTCCCGCTTTGTGTCCACTTCATAGACGCTGCTGTCGGTAAGCATCGTATTCGGATTGATCCCTTTACAGGAAACAAACGCCTTGTCCGGGTAGAAGGATTTTGCGTTCGCCTGCGAAATACTCCCGTACATTGAAAAATTGGTGCTGCGGAAAATTCCGCCCAGACAGATCATGAGCAAATTATTGTTTTTCAGCGAAGCAGACTCAATCAAAAGCTGAATGGAATTGGTTACAATAGTAATCCGGAGGGATTTGTCAATGTACTTCAATAGATTGGAGGTTGTGGAACTGTTGTCAATAAAAATGGTGTCCCCGTCACAGATATACTGTGCGGCCCGCTTGCAGATAATATTCTTTTCTTCATACCGCTGCACGCCGCGCACCAGCAGAGGATATTCCTGAACCCCCTTGCTGCTTTCCGTAAACACGGCGCCGCCGTGCGTCCTTTTTACAAAACCGTCGGCTTCCAGTTCCCTAAGGTCCCGTCTGATCGTCTCTTTTGAAGCCCCGAACATTTCCGCTAAAGCATTTACATCTACCTTGTTGTTCTTTTCCAGCAAACTGATGATTTCGGCTTTCCGCTCTATCGTGTACATTGAACTCACTCCAAACAAGTATTCTAAAATACAATTATTATATCATATTTCAGATATACTCTCCATGTATTTTGTAAAGTTGCCGAATCAAACCTCGTCTGTCAATCAGGATTGACACTTTTCAGCCGAAACAGACAAGACTGTTGATTTTGCGGGCCGGTCCTAAATCAAATTCTTAAAGATGTTGCACATCGCGTCGGTCTCGATTCTTTCCAGCATGCTGTAGGCCATATGGATATCCGGGCCGGACACGACGACGCCGTGCAGGGGAAGGATGCAGCCGATCGGCTGCCGGCTGGCCAGCTCGCGCCGGTCCTCCCAGTATTTATAGACCTCCTCGGAAAGCTCCGGGGTATACGCCTTGGTATAGGGGATGCACTCCACCGGTCCACGCTTCATGGTTGCTTCCGTAATGTTGGGAATACTCTTGGTCTGGGACGCGTACACCATGCAGTACTGCGGATGAGCGTGGATGGTACAGCCGATATAATCGAAGTTTTTCAGAATCAGCATATGCATGTGGCCTTCTCTGGAAAGCTTGCCGGTCCCCTCAAGGATATTCATATCGTAATCGATCAGAAGAAAATCATCCTCGTTCAGCTCGCAGAAGCGCCGTTCCGACATCAGAGACGGGGTAATCAGGATCCGGTTATCCGCAACCTTGACGGCAAAATTGCCGCCGGCGGAGTTCGTCAGCCTTCTGTCCCACATATAATGCGCGACCTTTACCATTTCTCTTCTTTCTTCAATATAGGATAAATTGCTCATAATAGACCTTCCTTTATTTTAATTTGATAATCTGCACTTTTTCCAGAAGGGCTTTTGCCCGTCCCGGGTCGAACCCGACCGAGAGCTCCGATTCGGCGGTCGCCGCTGAAACCGCGGTCGCGATCCGGATCGTTTCCTCAATGGGCTTGTTTTGCTGAAAGCCGTAGACCAGGCCGGATAAATAGCAGTCCCCGCAGCCGATGGTGTTTTTCACATTTACCCTCGGCGGCGTAACCTTATAAATCTGCGTTCCGTATTTCACAAGGGAGCCCCTGCCCCCCAGCGAAACGGCGATCACGGAAATATTGTATTTGTCCAGACTGAACAGCGCCTCCACAATCTCTTCGTCGCTTTTCAATTCCCGCCTGCACAGGGACGAAAGCTCGTCCAGATTCGGCTTGATCAGAAAAGGGGATGTTTTTACGCATTTCTCAAGGCTGTCGCCGCTCGTGTCCAGAAACACCTTCAGCTGTTTGCCGGAAAGCGCGTCCAGAATATCGTTGTAGATCATCGGGTTGCTGCAGTTCGACGCGTCCCCGGAAAGCACCAGATACTCCCCCTGCCGGATTTGCTGCCGCATCTGCTCAATCAGGCTGCTCAGGTGTCCCGACGAAAGAGTGACCCCCTTGTCCGCTACGATGGTACAGTCGTTGGTATCTTCTATTAACAGGTAGTTCGTACGGCTTTCATTTCCTCCCTCCCAAAGGAAGGATTCCTCCACCCTGCTTTTCCTGAGAACTTCCATGATTTCTTTTCCCGTGTTCCCAAAGCAGATTCCAAACGCCCTGTTCTCCGCGCCGAGGATGCCAAGGTTGATGGATACGTGGGTCCCTTTGCCGCCGATTACGGATTGTGTTTTTTGAATTCGGTTTGTACAGTTCTTTTTTAAATCTGTCAGAAAAATAAGTCGGTCAATTGCTGGATTCAACGTCAGCGTATTAATCACTATGTAATACTCCTTTCGCTCAAACGTCTATATTCAAACATCCGTTTATGTGTCTATGGTCAAATTATAGCACCTGTATTTCCGATTTGCAACCCGATAATCAAATTTGCGGTGTATTTGGTTTTTATATCTATATTCAAGCATTTAAAATAGTATATATTGACCATTTTATTCTAGTTTCCGTAATTTTCCTCGTTTTTTCATTATTGATTTTTTACATAAAATCATCTTATTATTTGTCCTATTTGCATGATTCAACATATTTTCGAAAGCTTTCTATTGCAAATCGAATAGGTAGATGTTATAATCCAAATGTAATCAAACGTTTGAATGTGTGTGTTTTGAGGAATCGAGATTTTTGAGCGCCAAAGAGATTCCCACCATCTATCACATGTAAAGGGGGAGCCCAAAATGGAAGAATACAGGCTGGAGATCAAACACCTGCATAAAAGATTCACGGGCGTCTATGCCATAAAAGATGTGAGTTTCCAGGTGAAACCCGGGGAAGTTCACGCCATTGTTGGAGAAAACGGAGCGGGGAAATCCACTCTGATGAAAATGATTAACGGGGAGCTGACCCCAAACGAGGGCGAAATCCTGCACAACGGGCAGCCGAGCACCCCGCACAGCGTAGCGGAGGCAAAAAAGCTGGGGATCGCCATGATTCATCAGGAGCTGTCCTCCCTTTCCAATATGACCATTGCGGAAAACCTGTTTCTGGGTCATGAAGAATGCTTCGGCAAGTCTTCCTTTGTAAAGAAAAGGCAAATGAACGAAAAGGCCCGCCAGATTCTGAAAGAGTACGACATGTCTCTGGACCCCAATACCCTGGTGGAAAGCCTGAGCGTGGCGCAGACACAGATGATCGAAATCATCAAGGCGGTCCGCGCAAACGCCGACATCGTCATCATGGACGAGCCGACCTCCTCGCTTTCCAGCAAGGAAGCGGAAAAGCTTTTCCAGATTATCCGGGATCTCAGCAGCAAAAATGTCTCCATTATTTATATATCACACCGTCTGGAGGAAATCCTCGACATTGCCGATTCCATCACCGTGCTGCGGGACGGCCAGTATATTGAAACGGTGGACGCCAGCACGGTTTCACAGGAAAGACTTGTGGAGCTGATGGTCGGCAGAACGCTGGACAACATCTATCCGAAGGAAGACGCCCCCATTGCGGACGTCGCGCTGGAAGTCAGGAACCTGAGCCGGAAAGGCGTGTTCGACGATGTGTCCTTTCAGGTTCACAAAGGAGAAATCCTTGGGATATCGGGCCTGATGGGCGCGGGCCGCAGTGAAATAGCCCGTGCGATTTTCGGCATTGACAAGCTGGACGGCGGTTCCGTCCTGATCGGCGGAAAAGAGATCAGAATCAAATCCCCGATCGATGCGATCAAAAACAAGCTGGCCATGGTCAGCGAGGACAGAAAGCTATACGGTCTTGTGCTCTGCCGTTCCATTAAGGAAAACATTTCGCTCCCGAACCTGTGGAACCTGTTCAAGGGACTGTTCATCCGCTCGGGTAAAGAGGTGCAGGAAGTCGAAGAGCTGAAAAAAGTGCTGGGAATCAAATGCTTCAGCATCAACGTAAACACCGAAACGCTCAGCGGCGGCAACCAGCAGAAGGTCGTCCTTGCAAAATGGCTGCTTTCCAAACCCGAAATCCTGATTTTGGACGAGCCGACACGAGGGATCGACGTGGGGTCCAAATTTGAAATTTACAAGCTGATGTCGCGGCTTGCAAAAGAAGGAATGGCGATTGTCATGATTTCGTCGGAGCTTCCTGAAATTATCGGAATGAGCGACAGGGTGCTGGTGGTCTCTCACGGGAAAATCTCCGGGGAATTCCTTCGCAACGACATTACAAGCGGCAATGTAACGCAAAAAGAATTGCTGCAAAGCGCTTTGAAAATATAAATTTGGAGGTAATAACATGGAGTCCCGAAAAATTGACACGATGGGTTTGGTAAAAAAATACGGCATCTTTATCGTATTAGTGACATTGTGGGTTGTTTTCAGTCTTTCCTCTTCGACTTTCAGAACTGCGGACAACTTCTCCAATATTCTCAGACAGGTTTCCACCAACGGCATTATCGCGGTCGGTATGACCTTCATCATTATGGTGGGCGGGATCGATCTTTCCGTCGGTTCTCTGGTCGCTGTCGCCGGCGTCATCGGCGGCAGCATTCTGGTGGCCAATCCGGCCAACACCGTGCTTGCGGTGATTGCTTCCGTTGCCGTCTGCTGCCTGTTCGGCGTGATGAACGGATTTTTTGTCGCCAAAGGAAAAGTCCCCGCGTTTATCGTGACCCTGGCCACGATGACGATGGCCAGAGGGTTTGCGTACGTATATTCCAACGGAAAGCCCTACACCCTGAAATCCCCTGATTTTAATCTGATCGGCAAGGGAAACACCCCGATCATTATCTTTATCGTCATTGTCATTCTCGCTCATATCCTGCTTTCCCAGACAAAATTCGGCAGATATGTCTACGCAACCGGCGGCAATGAAGATGCGGCGTCCGCCTCGGGCGTCAATGTAAAATCCATCCTGATGCGCGTCTACATTTTATCCGGCGTACTCACGGGGATCGCCGGCGTCATACTCGCCGCAAGAACCAATTCCGGCCAGCCCGCTGTGGGTCAGGGCTACGAGCTGGACGCGATCGCGGCCGTTGTTATCGGCGGAACCAGCATGACGGGCGGAAGCGGAACCATACTGGGTACGCTGGTGGGCGTCCTGATTATAGGGACTCTGAACAACGGCCTGAACCTGATGGACGTTTCCTCCTATTATCAGATGATCGTGAAGGGCATTATCATCCTCGGCGCTGTTTTCTTTGATTTGAAATCAAAAAAAGCGGCAAAATAACCACAGGGTTTCTTGTCAGATACAGCAGTCATCTGCTGTAGTAAATAAAAAGGAGTTATTGAAATGAAAAGAATCAGAAAAATTTTAGCAGCATTACTGGCACTTTCCATCTGCGTTGCTGTAACCGCATGTTCCTCGCAGACAGCTACATCCAGTGCTACTGCATCTACAGCGGCAGAAAGCACCACCAGCAAATCCGGCACATATAAAATCGGCGTATTGATGAAAACCATGTCCGACACTTATTCCAATAAGCTGGGCGAAGCAATTAAAGCTTATGCCGCAAAGACCTATCCCGACGTCGAGCTCTACCTGGTAGACGCCCAGGCCGACATCAACAAGCAGATCGCACAGGCCGAAGACCTGATCGCAAAAAAGGTGAATGTCATCGTTCTGAACGCTCAGGACGCCGACGGCTCCGCCCAGGTGCTCACGCTTGCAAAAGACGCGAACATCCCCGTAGTAGAAGTCAACACCCGCACGACCTCCGAGGACTTTACCGCTTATGTCGGTTCCAACGATGAGGAAGCCGGCCAGATCATGGGCAAATTCGTTTTGGAAAAACTCGGCAATAAGGGCGACGTCGCTCTTCTGGAAGGCAACATGGGCCAGAGCGCTCAGCTTCTGAGACGCAAAGGACTGGACAGCACCATTCTGGCAAACAAAGACATCAAACTGGTTGCGGAGCTTTCCGCCGACTGGGCAAGAGACAAGGCCATGTCCACAACGGAAGACTGGCTCGGAAAATACAAGGACCTGAAAGCAATCCTCTGTGAAAACGACGACATGGCAATGGGCGCTCTGGAAGCCGCTGAAGCCGCAGGACGCAAAGACCTCGTTATTGTCGGCGTCGACGCCATCCCCGATGCCCTTCAGGCCGTTTCCGACGGCAGGCTGACCGGAACTGTTCTGCAGGACGCTGCGGGCCAGGCGAGCAAATCCATGGATGTCGCTTACAAAGTAGCCAAGGGCGAAACCGTTGAAAAAGAAAACATCGTTCCCTTCCAGCTGATTACAAAAGACAACGTAGCGAATTATCTCGGCAAATAATAGAATCCATTCGGAAAGAAGGGCATGGTTCAGTACCGTGCCCTTCTCCATTTTAAAGGAAGAAGGAGGCTGCAATGGTCGGAGACCTACATACCCACAGCAGAAAGTCGGACGGCTCCATGTACGCTGCGGACATCGTCGCTTACGCGAAGCGGGTCCATCTGGATTATCTGGCGCTGACCGACCACGACACCATGGCCGGCGTGCCGCTCGCGGAAGAAGCGGGAAAAGAGCTCGGCGTCTGCATCATCCCCGGTGTGGAAATATCCACAAAGGACTATCAGCGCGGCCTGCCGGTGCATATGCTCTGCTATTTTCCGAAGGACACGGAAACCCTGCAGAAGGAGCTGAATAAAACACTCCTGAGCCGGGCCAAAACCAAAAAACAGATGATCGAAAAAATCAGGAAGATTTATCCGGTCCCCTGGGAATATATTGAGCGCTTCAGCCGGGAAAGCGAATCGATCTATGAGTCCCATATCATGCAGGCGCTTGCCGACCACGGCTACACCAACACGGTCATCGGCAGCCTGAAGGACGATCTCATCTCCAAAGGCGGTTCCTGCTATGTTCCGAACGCCTACCCCGACACCCGCGAGGTACTCCGGCTGATTCACGACGTGGGCGGGCTCGCGGTGGTGGCGCACCCGGGGCAGTTCCATTCGATTCCCCTGTGTGCGGAGCTTGCGGAGAAAAAGCAGATTGTGGGAATCGAATACGCTCACCCGCGCAATACGGAAGAGGTAAGGGCATCCATTCAAAGCATCTGCACAAAATACGGTTTAATCATGACCGGCGGATCGGATTTTCACGGTCAGTTCGCAAAATCACCCCATCCCCTGGGTTCCTTTGTCACGCAGGAGCCCGCCATTCAAAAGCTGATCAGGCTTTCCAAAAAGCCCACGTAAGTCATCTTCTCAGGAGGAGCTGTAATGAAGAAATTAATTTGTCCGTCCATGATGTGCGCCGAGTACGACACTCTGGGGCAGGAAACCCGAAATCTGGACGCAGCGGGGGCGGATATTTTCCATATTGATATCATGGACGGCAGCTTTGTACCGAATTTCGGCATGGGCATACAGGATATGGCCTGCATCCGGAAAAACACGGAAAAGCCTCTGGACGTCCATCTCATGATCGACGCCCCCGGCAATTACCTGGGTTTGTTTGTAAATCTGGGCGCCGATATCATCCATATCCATCCCGAAGCGGACCGGCACCCCGCCAGAACGCTGGCCAAAATCAGGGCTCTCGGCAAAGCCGCCGGCATCGCCGTCAATCCGGGGACCTCTATCGAGACCGTACAGGAGCTTTTTCCCCTCGTGGACTATGTGACGGTCATGACCGTGAATCCGGGCTTTTCCGGCCAAAAGTACCTGGATTTTGTCGACGACAAAATCAGAAGGCTCACCGGCTTCCAGTCAAAATACGCCTTCGGGATTCTGGTGGACGGAGCCGTCTCCCCGCAAAAAATAGCAAAGCTGAGCAAGGCGGGCGTCGAAGGATTTGTTCTGGGCACCTCCGCATTGTTCGGCAAACAGGAAGAATACCGGACGATCATCAGCAGGCTGAAAGATTGCTGACCCTGTTATACAAGCAGACCCCCTGCGGAAGCCTGTTCCGCAGGGGGTCTTTCTGCCTGTTTTTTCCATGGATAATCTTTCTGCTCCGGCAGGGATTTGTTTACGCAATTTGCCTTGACAGCCCGCCTTCCGCCCTTTATAGTGGATATCACAGAGATTACTGAAACGTCCGGTATCGTCGGCCCGAAAGCCGCAAAAGGAGAGATTTTTTATGAAAATCACGGTCATACACGGCAGCCCCAGAAAAGGCAACAGCTACACGGCTACGCAGAAATTCTTACAGGCGATGAAAGAGCATGGAGAAATCGACGTACGGGAATTTTTTCTGCCAAAGGATCTGCCCGACTTCTGCAAGGGCTGCTACAACTGCTTTCTGAGGGATGAACTGACCTGTCCGCACGCCGGGTACGTGCAGCCGATTCTTCAGGCGATGCTGGAAGCCGACGGCCTTGTTTTCAATTCGCCCGTCTATGTGCTCTCCCTGAGCGGCGCCATGAAGTCCTTTCTCGACCATTTCGGCTTTATCTTCCTGCCGCACCGTCCCCGTCCGGAAATGTTCCACAAGAAGGCGTTTATTTTATCCACGACCGCGGGCGCTGGAACGCGTTCCGCCATGGGCGTGATTGCGAAGAGCCTGAAAGACTGGGGCGTTAACCGGGTGTATCAGAGGGGCTTTTCCATGTACAGCCTGAGCTGGGACGAAATGCCGGCGAAAAGGCGGCAAAAATTTGAAAACCGGCTGCGCGCGGACGCGGACAGGTTCTACAAGGCTGTTGCCGGAAAAAGGGACAGACCGCCCTATCTGCAGACCCGGTTTCTATATTTTATCAGCAAACAGCTGCAGAAAGGCCGCGAGGGTAACCAGCTGGACAAACGCTACTGGAAGGAACACGGATGGTTGGACGGCGCTTCTCCGTTTCATTTCGATAAACCGGCCGATTAGTACTTGAAAGCCGGGCCGTTCAATGGTAAACTATAGAAATACTCAGTAATGGCGGTGATACCTTTGGATAAGCTGAAAAAGCTGTGGCGCTTTCTGACGACGCCCGAAATGATCTCCTACATTATTTTCGGCGTTCTTACCACGGCCGTCAATGTAGTGAGCTACGGTCTTCTGCGCCCGGTCATTCACTGGAACGCACAGTGGGACGTGCTGACGGCAAATACGATCGCCTGGATTCTTTCCGTGGCCTTTGCGTTTATCACCAACAAGCTCTTTGTATTCCGCAGCAAAAGCTTCGCGGCAAAGCTGTTCTGGAGGGAGCTTTCCACCTTCGTAGGCGCCCGCCTTCTGTCGCTCGGCGTGGATTCGCTGGGGATGCTGCTCATGGTGAACATGCTGGCCTGGAACGACTGGCTGGCAAAGATCATTATGAACGTCATCGTGGTAATTATGAATTATGTACTGAGCAAGATGATTATCTTTAAAAAATAATGGAGCGCAGCCAGCGCCCCTGATTATGGAGGAAGTTAAACATGTTGGCAACTGAAAAAACAATGGACAAAATTGTCGCTCTGTGCAAAAACCGCGGGTTTGTTTACTCCGGCAGCGAAATCTACGGCGGCCTGTCGAACACCTGGGATTACGGTCCGCTGGGCGTTGAATTCAAGAACAACGTCAAACGCGCGTGGCTGAAAAAATTCGTACAGGAAAGCCGGTACAACGTAGGGCTGGACACCGCGATCCTGATGAATCCGCAGGTCTGGGTGGCCTCCGGCCATGTGGGCGGCTTTTCCGACCCGCTGATGGACTGCCGTGACTGCAAAACCCGCCACCGCGCAGACAAGCTGATCGAGGACGCCGGCGGCGACCCCAACGGCATGACCTTTGACCAGATGAGCGACTACATCAAAAACAACAACATCAAATGCCCGGAATGCGGCTCTTCCAACTTCACCGACATCCGCAAGTTCAACCTGATGTTCAAAACCTTTCAGGGGGTAACGGAGGACGCCAAAAACGAAATCTTCCTCCGGCCGGAAACCGCGCAGGGCATTTTTGTCAACTTTGCCAACATTCAGCGCACCACCCGCCGCAAGGTCCCCTTCGGCGTCGCACAGATCGGCAAAAGCTTCCGCAACGAGATCACGCCGGGCAACTTTACGTTCCGCACGCGTGAATTCGAGCAGATGGAACTTGAATTCTTCTGCAAGCCGGACACCGACCTCGACTGGTTCTACTACTGGAAGGATTACTGCAAAAAGTGGCTGCTCAATCTGGGCATGACGGAAGAGAACATGCGGCTGCGCGACCACGAGCAGGAGGAGCTGTCCTTCTACTCCAAGGCGACCACCGACATTGAATACCTGTTCCCGTTCGGCTGGGGCGAGCTCTGGGGCATTGCCGACCGCACCAATTACGACCTGACGCAGCACCAGAACCATTCCGGCAAGAGCCTTGAGTACTTTGACCCGGAGACAAACGAGCGGTATGTCCCGTACGTTGTCGAGCCCTCCCTCGGTGCCGACCGCGTTGCGCTCGCCTTCCTGTGCGACGCCTACGACGAGGAAAAGCTGGATGAAAAGGACACCAGAGTCGTCATGCGGCTGCATCCCGCGCTGGCTCCCTATAAGGCCGCCATTCTTCCGCTTTCCAAAAAGCTGAACGAAAAGGCGCAGGAAATCAGCATAACCCTTTCCAAGCACTTCATGGTGGACTACGACGACTCCGGCTCCATCGGCAAGCGTTACCGCCGCCAGGACGAAATCGGCACCCCGTTCTGCATCACCTACGATTTCGACAGCGAAACGGACGGCTGCGTGACCGTGCGCGACCGCGACACCATGCAGCAGGAGCGCATCGCCATTTCCGAGCTGGTCAACTATATCAGCAAAAAAATCGAATTCTAAATAATAGACATCCGTAATATTAAAAAATCAGCGACAGAGGACCGTCCCTTCCGAATGGAAAAACGGTTTTCTGTCGCTGTTTGTTTCTATGGACCGTTCCGTACCCCGCGTTTAGGTTATCGCCTATTTTTCCTTCGCAACCGCTAAAGAACCGGTATTTTCAATTTCTGATATCATGTCAATGCGAAGCTGATGACGGCCGCCCTCATATTTCGCGGCGAGCCATTCGTCCACAATCATTTTCGCCGTTTCAATACCGATCACACGGGCGCCGAATGCGATGATATTGGAATTGTTGTGCTGCTTAGAAAGCCTTGCCGTATAAGGCTCGCTGCAGACGCAGGCGCGGATTCCCTTCACCTTATTCGCCGCAAGTGAAATACCGACACCGGTACCGCAGATCAGAACACCGCCATCCACTTCACCGGACGCCACCAGTTTTCCCACTTTATACCCGCTGATCGGATAATGGAAACGATCGGTACTGTCTGTTCCGACATCGATCACTTCCATTCCCTTTTGCTCCAGATAAGCTTTGATCTCCTTTTTCATTTCCACAGCTACATGGTCGTTACCAATTGCCAATTTCATATAAATTCTTTCCTTTCCACCACCACAGTTTAGTTCCCACAAAAAGAAAACCTGTATTTCCCAGCGCAGACTGCCAAACGAACCCCTGTTCCTGAAAGGGCACACTGCCGACCGCTTACAGGTAACTGGATTCCGCCAGCCGCCTGCGCGCATAAATTGCAGCGCCCACCGTCCCGTTCTCCTGGTTAGGGCGGGAATAGCGCAGGTCAAGCGTCCGTTCGGGATACGGCTTACGGGTATAGCGGTGTACTGCCTGAAAGAGAGCCTTCTCTGGGAAACCGTCCATCTGAAGAAGTCCTCCCCCCAGAATCATGCAGTCCGGGTCAAAAAGATTTACTTCCGCAGCCACCGTTTGCCCCATACCTTCCACGAATGTGCGCAGTTCGGGGGTATCTGCGTGCCGCTGAAACAAGAACGGAATCGGCGTCCGGGGAAAACTTTCAGATTGAATCCGTTCCAGCGCAATACCGGAAACCACCGTTTCCAGACAGCTTATATTGCCGCACATGCACTGGCGGGTATTCCCGTATACGGGCATATGCCCAAGCTCGGCGGCGACCCCATTGTGACCGAGCAGAATTTTTCCATCCACCATAATCGCATTCCCAATACCGGTCCCAAAATAGATTGCCGTCACACATTCCCGCGTTTCAACGCCGAGGTCTTCCAGATCGAACAGCAGCAGGTTGTTAACATCGCGGTTGATAAAGACCGGGATACCAAGCTCTTTTTCAAGCGCTTCCACAACGTGAAAATTATCCGGGATACAGGGAATATTCGGTGTCTGCACCACAACGGTGCGTGCGCGGTTTATGGTGGAAGGAAACCCGATCGACACAGCCTGCGGCATTTTTCCGCCAGCATTTCTCTCACAGTAACCGCGGATGAACCGCCCCAGCCTCTCCGCGGGATCGCATCCGTCCGGAAATGCTTCCCGCGTGCTGATCCGCGTGAATCCCTCCATCCTGTTTTCCGGATCCACAAGGCCAAAGCGCATGTTTGTTCCGCCAATATCAATGCCTAAAATATAACTTTTGTCTACATTCACTCTCAGCTCCCCCCGTTCACAGCCGGACGCCGGTTTCTTCCTCAAATTGCGCCTTCATCTTGGAGAAGGCAGTCTGCAGGTTATCGTCCAGACTGAACAGCCCGGACGATCCCAGGATAAACACATCGGTACCCGCCCGATAAAGGCGCCCAAAAGTCTTTCGGTTGCAGGACCCGTCGACCATAATTTTATAATGCCATCCGTTCTCTTCGCGCAGACGCTTGGCTTCTTCGATCTTGGCGATCATCTCGGCAATAAAAGGCTGGCCGGCGAACCCCACGTCCACCGTCATCAGTGTCAGTACATCCACCCGGTCGAGATAATGCTTGCAGTACTGGAGCGGCGTCGCCGGATTCAGGGTAATCCCCACCTTGCACCCGACGTCGCAAATATGATTCAGGGTGCGGAAGCAGTCGGTGTTGATCGTCTCCGCATGGGGGCTGATCAGCGCAGCCCCCGCCTCGGCGCAGACATCAATCCAGTCATTGGGGTCCGTGGTCATCAGGTGTACATCCATCGGTTTCTTTGCCACCTGCCCGCAGACCCGAATAAAATCCGGGCTGAGCGTTATGTTTTTGCAGTAATGACCGTCCATAATGTCGATGTGATAGCCATCCGTAAACTGATCGAGGATCTCGATCTGGTGACGAATATCCAAAAGATCCATGCACATCAGACTGACAGAAAATTCAGGTTTCATAAGTATTCCTCCGGCATAATGAAATAAGATGCGGACATTTTCCGGGTCAGCTCTTGCGGCTGGCACCGAAGAAACGGTCCAGTGTAACCGCTATAATCAGCAGACACCCCATGGCAAGCTGCTGGTAGTAGCTTGAAACACCAACCATGTTCAGGCCGTTGTTGATAACGCCGATAATCAAACCGCCGACCACCACCTTGGGGATCTCTCCGACACCCCCAAAAAACGATGCGCCGCCGATGATGACCGCTTCAATCGCATAGGTCTCGTACCCGGTCCCGGCATTGGGCTCCGCCGCAGCCAGACGCGCAATGTTCACCATGCCGGCGAGCGATGCGCACAGACCGGAAATTGCAAAAGCAATAATCGTATGCTTTTTGACGGTGATACCGGCGTACCAGGCGGATTGCGGATTCCCGCCCAGTGCATAAAGGTTGCGGCCGCACTGGGTTTTTCTTGTAAAGATCGCCAGAATAACCGCAGTGACCAGCGCATCGATAATCGGCACAGGAACCATGCCAAACAACTTTCCGCCCGCTATTCTTGAGAAAGAAGCCGGCAGCCCGGAAACGGCACGGGCATCGGTCACGATGTACACCAGACTGCGCAGAATCGCCTGGGTGCCGAGCGTGATGATAAACGGGGGCAGTCCGGTCGCAGTGACCAGCACGCCGTTGGCGATGCCCATCGCCAGGCCAAACACCACAACGCCCAGCAGGACCGCCACAACCGGCTGCATACCGGCGTTCACCATCAGCTGCGCGGTCAGCGCGCCCGAAAGAGCCATAATCGAGCTGACACTCAGGTCAATACCGCCCAGCAGGATGGCAAAGAACTCGCCGAGACCAAGCAGGATGGTGATAGAACTCTGCTCCATAATTTTGACGAGGTTGCCGCCCGTAAGGAAACTGGCCGGCTGCAAAGCGCCGAAGACGAAAATCATCGCCGCAAGGATCGTGACTGTGCTGTATTTATCCCAATAGTCCCCGAAGGTAAACTTTTTCTTTTCGATCTCTTTCATCTGGTTTTCCTCCACAATCATGCAATTTCGCCGGTGGCGGCTTTGGCAAGCTTTTCTTCTGTCGCGGACGTAACATCGTACTCCGCGGTAATCCTTCCCTCCGCCATAACGATGATCCGGTCACATAATCCCAGCAGCTCCGGCATTTCACTGGAAACCACGATGACCCCGACGCCCTGATCCGCCAGGCCACGCATCAGCTTGTAAATCTCACTTTTGGTTCCGACGTCGATGCCCTTGGTCGGCTCGTCAAAGATAAGCAGCTTTACCCCGGCCGCCATCCATTTCCCAAGAATCACCTTCTGCTGGTTTCCTCCCGAAAGCTGAGAGGTCAGCTGCTGAAGCGACGCACACTTGATCTGAATGTCGGCACGCTGCCGTTCAGCAATCTTTTTCTCTCCGGCTTCATTTGTTAATCCCCATATTCCGTCTAGTAATGAATGCTTCAGCTGATATGCGATTGCTATGTTGCGCTGGTTGCTGAAATTGGAGAAAAAGCCCGTTTCACGGCGGTTTTCCGTCAGCATCCCGATCCCGTGCCGCAGTGCCTCATAGGGGTTCCTGATCCGCAGACGCTTGCCTTCCATAAGGATATCGCCGGAAGCTTTTGGAGCCGCTCCATAGATAGCGCACATTGTTTCGCTGCGCCCCGCGCCCACAAGGCCCGAAAACCCTAGAATTTCTCCGCGTCGCAGCTGAAATGTAACATCCTTGGCGCGGTTATCTTTTCGTGTCAGATTCCTGCATTCAAACAGGACATCCCCGAACTGATAATGCTCCTCGGGGGTATGCTGATAGGTCCCCTTGATCTCGCGTCCCACCATCATCCGGATCATATCGTCGGTGGTCAGCTCCGCAACCTGAAAGGTCCCCATCTGGCTGCCGTCCTTCATGATGGTAATCCGGTCTCCGATTTCCGCGATCTCGGACAGCTTATGGGAAATAAAGACCACGCCGCGTCCTTCGGATTTCAACTGACGGATAATAACGAACAGCTTTTTAACTTCATCCTCGGTCAATGAGGAAGTCGGTTCGTCCATAACGATAATCTTTGCGTCGAAAGCGATCGCTTTCGCGATTTCCACCATCTGCTTTTCGCTGATGCTCAGGTCACCCACGCTGGTGGTCGGTTTCCGCGAGCCAAGGTTCACCCGCTCCAACAGTTCCGCGGTACGGGCGTTAATCTGTGCGTAATCCACCACGGAAATTCCTCCTGCTTTTTTGGACGGCAGGCGTCCCATGAAAATATTTTCACGGATATCGAGCCAGTTTACGGCGCTGAGCTCCTGATAAATGATGCTGATGCCATATTCGGTAGACAGGCGTGGCGTGAGTTTCTGATATTCCTGGTCGCCAATCACGATGGTGCCTTCATCCGGGGTATAGGCACCGCTGAGGATTTTCATCAGCGTAGACTTGCCGGCTCCATTCTCGCCGAGAAGCACATGCACTTCGCCGGGCCGAACATCAAAATTGATATTGTTCAGAGCCACGACGCCCGGAAAACGTTTGGTAATGTTTTTCATCTGAATAATCGGTTCCATCGCGTTCTCCCCTTTTGTTTTTCAGATTTCCGGTTTCTGTTCAGACATTGTCAGCCGGGCAGACACCCCGCTGTACCTGCGGCGCAGTGTCTGCCGCTCGCAATGTCTGAAAATGCCACCGTCCGTCGCAGCTGCGTGCGCGGGCGGCGGCAGTCGGATATTATCGAATATTTTGGGCTTACTTGGAAAGATGCTCAGACGCGTTGTCCTTGGTAATCAGGATTGCATCGATGCCAAAGGTTGGCACATCGGCGCCCGGTTTAAGCTCAGCGTTCTTCTGTACGGCTTCCATCATCAAATCAAGACCTTTTGCGCCGATCGCGGCGGAGTCCTGCGCTACGGTTGCTGTCAGTTTGCCATCCGCGACAGACTGAATGGCGTCGTTGTTGCCGTCCGTACCGCAGACCTTGATATCCTTGCCGGAAGCGGTGACTGCCTCCTGAACGCCCATCGCCATAGTATCATTGCAGCAGTAGATGGCTTTCAGGTTCGGATGTGCGGTAATATAGTTTGTGGCGACATCATAAGCCTTGGTGCGATCCCAGTCCGCCGGCTGGCTTTCGACGATCTTCAGATTCGCGGCTTCAAAAGCTTCCTTGGCTCCATCACGGCGGTTCTCACCGGAAATCGCGCCTGCCTTGCCTTCCACAATGGCAACCTCACCCTTGCCACCGATCTGTTTGATCAAGTACTCGGCGCCCATTTTGCCGACGCCCTTGTTATCCGTGGCAACATAGGCGTAGCAGGCTCCGCCCAACTGGCTGAGAGTATCCATGTTGATTTTCTCGTCAATATCCACGATTTTGATACCCTTCTTCGTGGCATCCGCAATTGCGTTGTTCAGGTTCACGTCAGAAATCGGTGCCACTCCTATGGCCTTATAGTTTTTGGAAATGGCATTTTCAAGCAGTGTAACCTGGCCTTCCACGTCGTCCTCGGTGTTCGCAGCGTAAATGTCTACCTTTACGTTCTGCTTTTTCGCCTCGGCTTCAATACCGTCGCGCATGGTCTGCCAGAACTGGCTGGAAAGTACCTTCAGCACCACGGCATACTGGTCTGCGCCGCTTGCAGTCGAACCGACACTGTCTGTCGGCTGGGAAGCTGTGCCGTTCGAACCGGCAGACGAAGTGCCGGCGGACCCACAGGCAGCCATGCTCAGGGTCAGTGCAGCGATCAGCAAACATGCAACAAGAGTTTTCAGCTTTTTCATTACAGTTCCTCCTAAATTCTTTGAAATTTCGGGATACATCGAAGGGAAAGTTGAGTAATCGTTTTCCCTTAAGCATGATCATTGTACTATTTGCCCAATCTATTGTCAATACTGCAGAATTAATTTCATCACAATAATGAGTAAACGATTGCTCAACTTGTGCAAAATTACCTGTTATTGAAAGACCTTTCCGCTGTTATAGAAATTTACTGCTTGCAACCGGAATAAGAAATAATTCTTTTATCTCCTTAATAAGCAGTGATCCCGCATTCTGCGGAGAGTGACAGACTTCCGTGAAAAACAGGAATGGATTCCGTTTGCATAAGCCACTCTAATACAATTACAGAACCGCATGCTGATGTGTTTTGGGACATCCGCATCCGGATTTTTCTCCACTGTTCCGGAAAACGACAAAGAAGCGGCCTCCGAATGAATCGGACGGCTGCTTCTTGTGGAAATTTGATCATAAGGCCAAACGGAGCCTGAACGCAATAGTGACTCAAAGACATAAAATTCAGTCAAAGTGTTCGGGCGATCCCGGCCCGGCAGCATCTTTCTGTTCAGGAACGGTTGTATGCAGCGGTGCAGGCGCTAAACCCATCCCCCCGGGACGGGTGGAATCGCGCACGGTTACAGAAACCGGAAGCCGATAGTAAACGGATCCGGGACGTTCCCCACGGATCATTTTGAGCAGAAGTTCCGTCGCAAGCCGCGCCATCTCATCAACATTCTGCCGAACGCTGGTCAGCCCGGGGCCGCACACCACCGCCAGCTGGCAGTCGTCAAAGCCCGTTACCAGCACGTCGTGCGGAACTTGAAGCCCACGTTCCCTAAGAGCAATCACTGCGCCCGCTGCCACGGTGTCGGTTGTACACATCACACCGTCAAATACGGACTTCGCATCGAGCAGCTCGAGAGTGGCTTTGCGCGCAGCCGCAATGGAAACCTCTTTAAGGTTCACGCAGAGCGCTTCCTCCTCGGTAATCCCTTTTTCCATCAACGCCTGACAAAAGCCTTCATACCGGGCGGTTTGATTGGTATCATTCGACAGACATTTCAGAATGACAACCTTGCGGCAGCCTGCGTTCAGAAGTTCCCGTGTGGCAAGATACCCCCCCATCACGTTATCGGATTCTATCATCACGCCGCTGTTGCCCCCGCTCCGGGAGGGACGATCCAGATACACCACTGGCAGCGCCCCGAGTTCAGCGTAGTTGCGCGTGCTTGAGATCATTACAATACCGCTGACATTCTGGGCGGTAAGCGATTGAACGTGCTTCTTCTCCAGATCCGCATTTTCATTTGTATTGCAGATCAGGCAGGAATACCCTCGGCGAAACAGATTCATTTCCAGTTTGAGTACGATACTCGAAAAATGCGGGTTTGTAATATCCGGCACCATAATGCCGATCACGCGCGTGCGGTTTGTACGCAGGCCTTTAGCAGTCATATTGGGTACATAATCGTTCTGCGCTATAATGCTGCGGACGCGTGCCTCTGTTTCTTGGGAAAAGCGTCCGTTTTGATTAATCACACGGGAAACCGTTGCTGTCGAAACCCCTGCGAGCTCCGCAATTTCCTTAATACTTTTAGCTTTTTTCACTTTATTTCCTCCGAAAAATTCGCGCATACCCCTCTGCAGCCTCAGCAATTTTCTGGAGCGGCGCCACACAATCCTATTCAAGTATATTAATTTTTGACCAGTTTTGCAAGCCGCAAAGCATATTGCAGACCAAAATTTCCGAATCTGAAATATTCCGGTTTGATATGCTCCTTGCTTTCTTAGCGGTATGTAACCCGCAGTTTGGGAAAGCGTGGTGGATTTTGTACCATACAAACAAAAACGGGCCGTTTCCCCAAGCTGGGAAACAGCCCGCTTTCGGCTATACGAACTATTTATCTCCGGAACTCTCTTCTTTCTGTTCCTGTGTAAACGCTGCTTCGGCCTTTTTCGCCGCCTTCTCAGACCTTCTTCTCATTTTGCGCAGGACAAGCACCACCGCCGCCGCAATCGCCGCCAAAAGCAGAATCACGGGCGCGCCGCCGAGCCCAAAGACCAGCAGGCCTTCACCGAATCCGCCGAGCGCGCGCAGAGAATCCCTGAACTGCTTTAAAATTTTTTCGCCGAGGGTCACCGGCGTCTTTTCAAGCTCCGTGGGCTTCACGACCTCATTGAGCTGAATGGAAACGGTGCTGTAGTTAATGAGGGAATCATACTGGCGCAAAGTACCGGTATACTGTTCGATCTGGTAATTGACGTCCGCAAGCGCCTTTTCCAGCGCGATGATGTCGGTCAGGGAACCGGATTTCTGCAGCAGGGCCATCAGCCTTTCCTGCTGGGTGCGCAGGCTTTTCAGCCTTGCTTCGGTATCATAATAGCTTTCGCTGATATTTTCGCTGGAGCTGGTCAGATTCAGGATGCTCCCGATGGAATCCGCGCTGCTTTTGAAACTGCTGAGCTTTTCCTGTGGAATCCGCAGAACAAAATTCGCGGAGCGCAGGTCCTGCTTCTCTATCCCGCTGCCCGTAACGCTGGAATCCTGCACATAGCCGTTCAGCTCCGTGCAGAGGCTCTGGACCTTCTGGACGGAGTCGTCGAATTTCAGTGTTTCTATCTGATACGACAGGCGCTCTATGATCTTCTGGGTGGAAGAAGCGGCCGCGATTTCACCCGCGGTCGGAGTGCTGTTTGCCGTATCCGCGGTACCGTTCGCGGTCACCGATTTCTGCTGTCCGCCGTCGATTCCCCCCGCTTCGTTCGCTGCCCGCGCATCCTGCATGGCGACGGATTTCTGTTCCGTCGCAGGCACCGCGGCGGAACTTCTGCCCTGTGAGGCGCAGCCGCCAAGGATGTACGCCGTCATCAGCAATGCGGCGGAAAGCGCCAAAAATCCCCTGTTTTTCATCGTTTTCCCTCCCTGTATCCAATCCTATAGCATTTTCAGTTGATTCTTCAGCAAGTTTGCGTTTCTCCCGCCTTCGTCGGGGGAGAAACATGTTTTGCCTCGCAAGCTGAAATGGAATTGCTGTTAATCAAATTACGGCACGTACTGCTCCCGCAGAGCGATGATTTTCCCGTCGCTTACGGTGTATTCATAGGGAAAGCTCCGGGCGCCGTCCTCAGCAAGGCGCTTTCCCAGTCCCGCGGCGTCTGTCTGTACGTCGGATTCCGCCACGTTTTGCGCATTCCACTGAATGAGACTGATTTTCGCGTTTTCAGAAAGCTTTATTTTCTCCGTTTCCACGGTAGGATTGTAAATGTAATAACCGTCCCGAAAATCACCGTCGAGTTTCAGCTCCTGAATCCGGGTCTTATCTTCACTGGTGATCCATTCTATCGGGTCCAGTGTAACGGTTCCGGTTTTTTCATCGTAGTTTTTGATATAGCACATCCTTTTCTTCCAAGAAACCTCGGAGGAGGTGCCGCCCGGGGCGCTGTTCAGATAAATTTCGCTTCCGACGCTGTTCAGTCCGGCGCTCCTTGATTCGTCGCCACTCTGCGCGGTCTGCGTGAAAATCCGGAGCGTTTTGCCGTCATAGACGACAAAGCCGGGAATCGGACCGTTTTCCCCCAACGTTTTGAAATAGTCGACCGGCATATACGCCGCACCGTCGATCATGGTCGGTTTCACGCTCTTTCCGTCCACCGTGTAGCCCGCGTCCGTCTTTTTCACAGTGTGAATCAGCGCGCCGGCGGTCTCTTCCAGCGGCAAAAACACGCCGCCGTCGTTCACAACGACCGGGTTCTTAAATTCCATATCCATCCCGTTGTCCCGCACGTTTTGCCGGTCCGGATTGTTGCCCATGCGGAATTTCAGGTCGAGGTCATCCAGCGGAAAGCGGAACTCCGGCATTCCTCCCGCGTAAGGCATCAGCTCATACAGGTCGAAATAGACGACAAGGTCCTTCCCGTCCAGATAATAAGAATACGCGCCGTGCTTTTCCTCCACCGTTTTTGCCGCTTCGGGAAAATAATAATCGGGGCGTTTTTTGATATCCGCCAGAATGGTATCCGTGATTTTCTTTGTTCCCGCCTGTGCGTCCTTCATTAAAGCGCCCGGCGTTTCATAGAATTCACCCGTCTGAATATTTACATTGAAAGACTTTACCCACCGGTAGCCGTGTGCGCCGCCCGTGTAATTTTCATTCATAAGCCACACGGAAAGGACATCATTATCCCAAAAGAGGTCGTAATAGCTCTGGAAGAAAAGATGCCCCTGGGCCGCTGAATTGCCGAGCTCCTTTTCCGCCTGTTTTACCTCGGCAAGTCCGTTATCGGAAATCTCCCTGATTTTTTCGTTCAGCTCTTCCGCCGCGGAAAATCCGGAAAAAACCGGAAGCGCGGTCTGTATTTGTATCCCGCCTTCTATGGCGTTGACCACATTGCTGCCCTGTGAAAAACCGTTTACCCTGCTGGAATTTGTCTGTGCTTCCGCTCTCCCGGCACAGCCCGCCTGTAAAAGGACGCAAACCGCCAGCAGCAGAAGCGCCGCGCGCTTTGCCCGGTAGATCATCCCGATTCCCCTTTTCCTGCTTCTCTATTGTCAATTATATGAAATTTCTTATCACTTTCATTATAGTATCATGGGAAATCATGGAATGTCTATATTTCTGACAGCTTTGTAACGGTTATGAAAAAATTGTATTTGGTGCAACCGGCGTCCCGCATTTCCTTCAGATAATCATCCCGCCGTTGACACCCAGCACCTGACCGGTGATAAAGCGCGAATTTTCCCCCGCAAGGAAGCTGACGGCGGCGGCAATATCCTCCGCCGCGCCAAGCATGCCGAGCGGGGTCTCCTCTTTCAGCCCGCAAAGGGTTCTTTCGTCAAGCTGCGCGTTCATTTCGGTCGCTATGACGCCCGGCGCCACGCAGTTGACCTGGATTCCCGACGGGCCGACTTCCTTCGCCAGCGCTTTGGTCAGCCCGATCACCGCCGCCTTTGCCGCGGAATAATGCACCTCGCAGGAAGCGCCGACCTGTCCCCACATGGAGGAGATATTGATGATTTTTCCCTGCTTGCGGTGAATCATATACGGAAGCGCGCACTGGCAGCAATGGAAAATCCCCTTGACGTCCACATCGAACATCCTGTCCCAATCCTGTTCCGTAAGGTCCGTAAAGAGCTTCTGCTGCGCGATGCCCGCGTTGTTGACCAGCACATCCACGCCGCCGGCCAGAGCAAATATCTTTTCCACCTGCGCCCTGTCGGAAACATCGGCCTGTACCGCGGCACAGCCGGGAAATTTCCGCGCGTTCAGCTCGTCCAGAAGGGACTGGGCTTCTCCTTTGGAGGTATGATAATTGACGATGACACGGAAGCCGTCCTCGGCAAGGCGCAGGGCGGCCGCCCTGCCGATTCCGCGGGAAGCCCCGGTAATCAAAGCTGTTTTCATTTTTCCCGATTCCCTTCTTCCAGTTCCCGGCGCGCTTTTCCGCTCAGAGAGGCGAATACAATCGCGTATGCGTTGTCCAGCATTTCCCTGACCGTTCCGTCCGGAACAGTTCCCTCCAGATACAGGGAGTTCCAGTGCTCTTTATTCATATAATAACCCGGCACAATGTCGGAATACCGGGAACGCAGCAAAGCGCCCAGCGTGGGTTCCAGCTTGATGGTAATAATGGGGCGGCCTTCCTTATCCCCGCCCTGCATGGCGAACATTTTATCCCCCACGCGGTAGCGCACAGCGTCCCATTCCGGTTTATAGTCCTTCACTACGCCTTTTTTAGAGACGCAGTACCCGTCGATCCAGTCATATCGGCCCAAAATGCATTCTCCTCTCTGATATTGTCCGGCTACATATTCCCCGTAGCAAGCATAATCGCCGAAAGCGCCGCAATAGGGGCGGTCTCCGTGCGGAGAATCCGCGCGCCGAGCGTACCGACAGCCGCGCCGTTTTCCACCGCGAAGTCGACCTCCGACTGCTCAAAGCCGCCCTCCGGCCCGATAAAGATCGCCAGCTCCCGGGTTTCAACGTTTGCCAGCCTTGAGATGCTCTGCCCGCCGCCCTCAAAGAAGAGAATGATCTCCCCGGCTTGGGCCGCCTGTTTCACCGCCTGACGGAAATCCGTGAGCGGGGCGACCTGCGGGATGATTCCCCGGCCGCTCTGCTTGGCCGCCTCCTGTGCGATCTTCTGCCAGCGGATGATTTTTTTGGCCGCCGCTTTTTCGTCCGGCTTTGAGACACAGCGCGCGGTCATGACGGGCACAATCCCCACCGCGCCTGTTTCCACCGATTTCTGCACAATGCTGTCCATCTTATCCGCCTTGGGCAGGCCCTGGTACACCGTGACGCGGACCCCCGGCTCCGCCACGCTTTTGCAGAAGTTCAGGACGCGTACAACGACCCGGTCGTCCGCCACGCTCTCGACTCTGCCGTTGTAGTCCGTCCCGATGCTGTCGCAGAGAATCAGGCTTTCGCCGGACTGCATCCGCAGGGACCGCGCAATGTGGCGGGCGTCCTCCCCGGCGATCACCACCTGCTCCTCCGGAACGTAGTTGATAAAAAATCTGGGCATAATCCACCTCAGGTTCCAATAATAAAATACAAATTTCCTGTGGCTATTATACCACAGGAAACCGCAGGAATAAAGAAAAAAAGGCCCCGCACGATGCCGTGCGGGGCCTTTCTAAAAAACAGGATGAACAAATCAGGAAATAACCGCCAGAATCGCGAAGTTCAGAACGAACAGGCCAGTGGCAACCCAGAGAATCGGGTGAATCTCCTTGGCCTTGCCGCGGAAAATTTTGATAAGGCAGTAGAAAATGAAGCCTGCCGCAATACCGTAGGAAATGCTGTAGCAGAACGCCATAAAGATACCGGCGAAGAAGGCGGGAATCGCTTCTTCCAAATTGGTCCACTCAATCTCCTTGAAGGCACTGAGCATCATAATGCCGACAACAATCAGGGCGGGAGCCGTAGCGGCGGAAGGAACCGCGCTGATCAGCGGGGCGAAAAACGCGCTGATGATAAACATGGCCGCGGTCACAACGCTGGTCAGGCCGGTACGGCCGCCCGCGCCGATGCCCGCTGCGCTTTCCACATAGGTCGTGGTGTTGGAGGTACCGAAGATCGCGCCGATGGAGGTCGCCGTTGCGTCTGCAAACAGGGCCTTGTCCATCTTGGACTTAAAGCCGTTGCTGGTTTCCAGCGCCAGCTGATCCTCTGCGGTGAAGATGCCGGTCTTGCGGCCGGTACCGATAAAGGTCCCGATGGTGTCGAAGGTATCGGAAAGGCTGAAGGCGAAAATAGTCATCAGTACAAGCGGGATTTTCGCCGGGTCGGCAAAGAGCGAAACCAGGCCGGGGTTGCCGAAAGCGGCGCCGAAGGTTTCCGGCAGCTGGGAGCAGGCTTCCGCAAAGCCCATGCTCTGGCCGACGGTGGTGATTCCCATCGGGATGCCCAGAATCGTGGTTGCAGCGATGCTGATCAAAATAGCGCCCTTGACGTTTTTGACCAGAAGAACGACGGTCAGCGCAAGTCCGAACAGAGCAAGCAGCACAGCGGGTGCGTTCAGCTTTACAATGGCCGGAACCGCGGCGCTGGAGGCGATGACTGTTTTGCTGTCCAGAAGGACATAAGTACCCGGGTCGGAGGTAAACTGGATCAGGCCCGCGTTTTTGATGCCGATGTAGGCGATGAAAATGCCGATACCACCGCCGATGGCATTCTGAAGGCTTTCCGGAATGGATTTGATGATGAGCTTGCGGATCTTGGTTACCGTAATGAAAATGTTGACAAGACCGCAGATGAAAACCATTGCGAGCGCTTCCTGCCATTTAAACTGTAAGCCGAAGCATACGGTAAACACAAAGAAGGCGTTAAGGCCCATGCCCGGAGCCTGAGCATACGGGACATTTGCAAACAGACCCATAATAAGAGTGCCGATTACGGAAGCAATGATGGTCGCAAGGAATACGGCGCCCCACTTCATGCCTGTCTGGGACAGCATGGTCGGGTTCACGATGATGATGTATGCCATTGCGAAGAAAGTGGTCAGACCCGCTCCGACTTCTGTACGGACATTCGTATGATTGCCCTTTAAATTAAAGAAGTCTCCCTTCGGATGGTATGCTGTTTCTGAACTGCCTGCCATAATTTTTCCTCCTGATAAATAAAAGTGCCCGACATAGCGCTGCCAGGTAATCACATGATTTATTTATAGTATAGAGCTTTCGGCAGGATATGACAATGTGATATTTACACAAACTTTTTGAATTAGAAACAATTTATTCATACTTTTTGAGACAATTTAGTTTGCAAAATGCAAAAATATGGGTTTCCGTGCCTATTTTATAGTACTCTATCCCAAAACATGCATGAAACCGCTTTCAAGTTGCAGAACACATAAAACAAGCGGCGGCTTTCCAACAAAGCCGCCGCCGAAAATCAGTATGATTATTTCAGGTTGCTCTTCAGAGTATCGAGCTGACTCCTCAGCTCCTTCGGAAGCTTATCGCCGAACTTCTTGTAGAATTCCTCAATGCCCTCGGACTCTTTGACCCACTGATCGTTCTTGATTTCAAGAATGCTCTTAAGGGTGTCTACGCTGAAGTCAAGGCCTTCCAGATTGATATCCTCCGCCTTCGGAACAAAGCCGATCGGAGTCTTGACGGCGTCGGCCTTCCCGTCGCAGCGGTTGACGATCCACTCCAGCACGCGGAGGTTGTCACCGAAGCCCGGCCAAATAAAGTGGCCTTCCTCGTCAAGACGGAACCAGTTGACGTTGAAAATCTTCGGAGCCTTATCGCCGAGCTTTTCGCCCATTTCAATCCAGTGCTTGAAGTAGTCGCCCATATGGTAACCGCAGAAGGGCAGCATCGCCATCGGGTCACGGCGGACTACGCCGACTGCGCCGGTCGCGGCAGCGGTTGTTTCAGAAGCCATGATGGAACCGACGAACACGCCGTTGTTCCAGTCACGGGACTGATAAACCAGCGGAGTGGTCTGTGCGCGGCGGCCGCCGAAGATGATGGCGGAAATCGGAACGCCGGCGCCCTTGTCAAACTCGGGGCTGACGCAGGGGCAGTTCTTTGCGGGAGCGGTAAAGCGGCTGTTCGGATGAGCGCCCTTCTGGTCGGAAGTGGTGCCGTCCCAGGGCTCGCCTTTCCAGTTGATCGCATTCTTCGGGGGATTCTTGTCCAAACCTTCCCACCAGACGGTGTTGTCGTCCAGATTCTGAGCAACATTGGTGAAGATGGTGCCGGACTGTGTGGAAGCAAGCGCGTTCGGATTTGACTTTACGTTTGTGCCGGGGGCAACGCCGAAGAATCCGTTTTCAGGATTGATCGCGTACAGCCTGCCGTCCGGACCCTGGCGCATCCAGGCGATATCGTCGCCGACCGTCCAGACCTTATAGCCCTTCTTGCGGTAGCCTTCCGGCGGAATCAGCATCGCCAGGTTGGTCTTTCCGCAGGCGGACGGGAACGCGGCGGCGACATATTTGATTTCGCCCTGCGGGTTTTCAATGCCGAGAATCAGCATATGCTCCGCCATCCAGCCCTCGGTCTTGCCAAGGTAGGAAGCGATGCGCAGCGCAAAGCATTTTTTGCCCAGCAGAACGTTTCCGCCGTAGCCGGAGTTGACGGAGATAATGGTGTTGTCCTCCGGGAAGTGGCAGATGTATCTCTTTTCCGCGTCGATGTCGCACTTACAGTGCAGACCCTTTACCCAGTCGGTGCTGTCGCCCAGCGTATCCCAGACCTTCTGGCCCACACGGGTCATAATCGCCATATTTAATACAACATAAATGGAATCTGTGAGCTCTACGCCGATTTTTGCGAGCGGCGAGCCGATCGGGCCCATGGAATAGGGAATCACATACATGGTGCGGCCCCTGTAGCTGCCTCTTGCAATGTCGTAAAGCATTTTATAGGTTTCCTGAGGGTCCTTCCAGTGGTTGGTCGGGCCTGCATCCTCTTCTTTGCGGGAGCAGATAAAGGTCCTGTCCTCAACGCGGGCAACGTCGTTTACCGCGGTGCGGTGCAGGTAGCAGCCAGGAAGTTTTTCCTGATTCAGCTTGATGAGTTCTCCCGAAGTACAGGCTTCGGCGCGCAATGCCTCAAGCTGAGCCTCTGACCCGTCAATCCAGACTAATTTATCCGGACCAACAAGTGCTTTCATTTCCTCAATCCAGTTCAAAACAGACTTGTTGCTTGTCATGACTCATTTCTCCTTCCGGTCCAATGACCTTCCAAAATTGATGATATTGGTTCTCATTATAATACATTGCGGCGTTTTAATCAATCTTGAAATATTGAATTTGTTAAAAATTTACCATAGTAAAATGCACAAAGCTTTTGCTCCACTTTTGGAGGATTTTCATCAGCTTCCTTCAATCGGCAGCGCAGCGTGAGCATTCAGGTCCATTTTCGCAATGTTTCCTGCAAGAAACTCATAGTATCCCTGCGCGCCGACCATGGCGGCGTTGTCCCCGCACAGCTTCAGCTCCGGCATATAAAATTCCCAGCCGCGGTCCCCGCATTCCTTCTGCAGGCGGCTGCGCAGAAGAGAATTGGCGGAAACGCCGCCCGCGATCACCAGCTTGGTGCTGCCGGTATCCTGCGCGGCCTTCACAAAATTTTTGACCAGACAGTCGACCACCGCCTTGCGGAACGAAGCCGCCAGGTCCTGCACCGGCAAAGTCTGTCCCTTCTGCTGCGCGTTGTGGATCAGATTGATGACCGACGTTTTCAGCCCGGAAAAGCTGTAATCGTACGGCGAGCCGTCCACCGTCGGGTGCGGCAGCGGAAAGGCTTTGGGATTCCCGCCCTCGGCGCGCCTGTCCATCTCCACTCCTCCGGGGTAAGGCATCCCCATGGCTCTTGCGGCCTTGTCAAAGGCCTCGCCCGCCGCGTCGTCGCGCGTGCGGCCCAAAACATGAAGGTCCGTATAATCCTTTACCTCCACAATATGGCTGTGGCCGCCGGAGACGATCAGGCACAGAAACGGCGGCTTCAGCTTCGGTGAAGTGATGTAGTTCGCGGCGATGTGTGAGCGGAGATGGTGCACCGGCACGATCGGCTTTCCGGAGGACAGGGCCAGCCCCTTTGCAAAATTCACGCCCACCAGCAGCGCGCCGATCAGTCCGGGCGCGTAGGTGACGGCGATGGCGTCGACCCCGTCCAGCGTCATTCCCGCGTCGTCAAGGGCTTTCTGCGTAACGCCCACAATCGCTTCGCAGTGACGGCGCGACGCGATTTCCGGCACGACGCCGCCGTAAAGTTTGTGTTCCTCTACCTGTGAGGCAACCACCGAAGACAGAACCGTTCTTCCGTCCTCCACCACTGCGGCGGCGGTTTCGTCGCAGGAGCTTTCCAGTGCTAAAATCCGCATTCTCTATTTTCCCCTTATTCTTTAAAATAAAACCGTCCGGCCCGCTGTCTGACGGAAAACCGGCGCGTTCATCCTTTAATTCTGAAAAAATCTCGTCATCAGCAGCGCGTCCTCTTTCGGCGCCGTGTAAAAGTCCTTCCTGACCCCGACCGGCTCAAAGCCGAGCCCAGCGTAAAGCGCGACGGCGGCGGCATTGCTCCGCCGCACCTCCAGCGTCATAAATTCCGCATGGTTCTTGACCGCGGCATCTATTAGATACCGCACCAGCGCCCGCGCGATCCCCCTCCGGCGATAGCCGGGGTGGACGCAGACCTTGTCGATATAGCATTCCCCGCAGATACAGTGCATTCCCGCACAGCCCACGGTTTCCCCCCCGCACTCTGCCGCGGAGAAACAGGCCGTATCGCTGGAGAGCTCCGCGCGGAGCCCTCCGGGCGGCCAGGGGTCCGAAAAGCAAAGGGCGTCGAGCTTTTCCAGCGTGCCGAGGTGCTCCTCGCCCATCGGCACGATCCGCACCCCGCTCATCCCGGCACCTGCCCCGGCTGCTCCGACTGAAGGTCAATCTGCCGCACCGTGTGCCTGGCAACCTGTATCAGAATAAAAAGCATAATGACCGCCAGCAGCTGCACGCTGAAAAAGTCCGTGTTGAACAGGTTGTGGCAGACGGCGTAGGTGGAGCTTAGCACCGTGACCACCGGCACGTAGAGCATCTTCGGGAAATAAAACGCAAAGACGACCGACAGGATATCCGCCAGATAAAAATACCGCTCGTGCATATGCGGAAGGATGAACGGTAAAAGCAGCGCGAAAAAGAGCGCCAGCGAAACAAACAGCTCGTCCGTAAAAACGAACTTCCTTTTATATAGATAGAACAGCGCGGAAATGGTCAGCGCGCCGGCCAGAATCACCGCGGCGGCGCTGATGTACTCCGGCGTGTCTTCCGGCAGCCAGGTGTACAGGTTCGGCAGGAACATGGCAATCATCTTATACTGCCCCGCCTGGGAAAAATATACCGTCAGAAGTCCCCTCATGCTGCGCCCCAGAAACATTGCGGGAAGGATGGCCAACAGATACACGAACGGAATCATCAGGAAGGTGCTGAGGCGCACCCTGCGCTTGACGAGCAGGAGCAGCAAAAATGGCGCCAGAAACACCGCCTGTAGTTTAAAGACAAACGCGATGGCAAAGGCGGCGACCGCCTGATATTCCTTATCCAGCATGAAATAGTACACACAGGCGACGAGCGCGGCGGTAAAAATCGCGTCGCACTGCCCCCATACAGCCGAATTCAGCACCACGCTCGGCAAAAACAGAACAGCCGCGTATGCCATTCCTCCGTACAGAGGGTCGTCAACCTTCAGCCGGACCGTTTTCATCACGTAAACGGCCAGAACAATGTCCGCCAGGCTGGAAACAAGCTTAATGGCGGTCAGCCCGGAAACGGGAAGATATGTAAACCCGGCAAGCAGATAGAGATAGGTCGGCATATAATCGCCGATATTCATCCCCACCGCCGCAAAGCCGCCGTTCTCCTTCAGCGCGGTGTACCATCCCTGCAAAAACTGGTGGTAATCCCCGGACTCAAACGGGAAAAGCAGAAAACGGCACAGCAGGGCCAGCACCGTAATCAAAACAAGGAAGCCCATGTTTTCAAACTGTTCGTTTGTCAGCTCTTTGCGCCTGCGCAATTTTCTCCCACCTTTTCATAGATTAGAAAATCAAATTTCAGATGCGTTTCCAGTGTCCGTACCTGTTTCAGCCGCTGTACGCCCTCCGCCCCGGTTTTGTAGAAATAGGGCGTCATGGCGAACAGGTCCTGAATCAACGTGCCGGAAATCACGGCGTCGGTCTGTGCCGGCACGCGGCCGATAAAGGCAAATCCGCTGTAATCCGCCTCAGAGGACTCGTTTTCATAGGGCTCGTCGTACAGGATTTCCTTTAACCCGTACAAATGACGGCGGCCCGGCACGGCTAAAATCAGAATTCCCCCCGGTTTGAGCACGCGGTTCAGCTCGCTTTCCACCACCGGCGCGAACACGTCCAGTACGAGGTCCGCCGCGCCGTCCGAAACAGGGATGCCGAAGCTGCTGGCAACGGCGAAGGAAATCGCTTTGTATTTTTTCGCCGCGGCTTTTACCGCGAACTTGGAGATATCGAACCCAAAGACCTGCGGGGCAAACCCATGGGAAAGCAGTTCTTCGCGGAGCCGCCCGGTATAGTAGCCCTCCCCGCAGCCCGCGTCAAGGATGATTGGACTTTTTGTGCGGGAATATGCGCGCACCAGCTCATTGAGCTTGTCGCTGAAAAGCCGGTAGGCGCCGGATTCCAGAAAACGCCGGCGCGACGCGGTCATTTCCTGATTGTCGCCGGGTACTTTGGCGTGCATTTTGTTCGGCGGCAGAAGGTGGACATAGCCCTCCCCCGCAATATCGTAGCTGTGCCCGTTTTTGCAGACATAGGCCTTCTCAAGCCTGTCCAGCTTTTCCCCGCAGACGGGACAGGTGAAAATGGTCATGCCTTCGCCTCGTACCAGGTTTTCCCGATTTTGGCCTCGGCAACCATCGGGACGGACAGGGAAACGGCATTCTCCATTTCCTCCGTCAGAATCCGCGCGGCCTTTTCCGCCTCGTCCTTCGGGGACTCCACAATCAGTTCGTCGTGTACCTGTAAAATCAGACGGGACCGCATCTTCTCTTTTTCCAGCCGCTTTTCCACTTTCACCATGGCGATTTTGATGATATCGGCGGCGGCGCCCTGAATCGGCATATTGCGCGCCACCCGCTCGCCGAACGAGCGCATGTTGAAATTGCTGGAGGTCAGCTCCGGTAAGTAGCGCCGGCGGCCGAACATGGTCTCTGCGTAACCGGTCTCCTTCGCCAGCGCCACGACCTCTTTCATATACCGGTCGATCCCGGAATAGTGGGCAAGGTAATCCTTGATATAGGTATCGGCTTCGCTTCGCGTAACATGGATGTTCTTCGCGAGGGAAAACGCACCAATGCCGTACACGATACCGAAGTTGACCGCCTTGGCGCGGCTGCGCATCACCGGGGTCACCATCTGCTCCGGCATATGGAACACCTGCGCCGCCGTGCTGCGGTGGATATCGTCGTTATTCAAAAACGCCTGTATCATATTTTTGTCGTTGGCAACGTGCGCCAGAACGCGCAGCTCAATCTGGGAGTAATCCGCGTCCACCAGCACCCAGTCCTCGCGCGCGACAAAGAAACGGCGCATTTCCCGGCCAAGGTCGGTGCGCACGGGGATGTTCTGCAGATTCGGCTCCGTGGAGCTGATGCGGCCCGTGCGCGTTTCCGTCTGGTTGAAATTGGAATGGATTCTCCCGTCGGGCGCGATCACCTTTAAAAGGCCCTCGCAGTAGGTGGATTTCAGCTTTGCCAGGCTGCGGTAATTCAGCACCAGCTCCACCGCCGGGTGCTCGTAGCGCAGGTTTTCCAGAATTTCCACCGCCGTGGAATAGCCGGTTTTTGTCTTTTTCCCGTGATTCAGCCCCAGCTTTTCAAACAGCGCTTCGCCCAGCTGTTTGGGGGAATTGATATTGAATTCATAGCCGACCGTTTCATAAATCTGCGTCTGGATCGTGTCGATCTGTGCCTGTAAAACCTCTCCGTACGAGCGGATGCCGTCCTTGTCCACGGCAAACCCGACGGTTTCCATGCGGGCCAGCACTTCCGCCAGGGGCATTTCGATGTTATTTAACAGCTCCGTCTGGTTTTTCTTCCCGATTTCACCGGCCAGCACGTCTGCAAGCGCGGGCATCACACAAGCGTCCGTCAGCCGGGCGTCCTCCTGCCGGGTCAGGGCAACGTCGTACTCCTGCGCCAGCCGGGACGGTTCGTAGCCGGACGCCGACGGGTTAAGCAGGTAAGCCGCCAGCATCGTGTCGATCCCGGGGCTTTTCAGCACGATATCCCGCGCCAGCAGCGCGGCGTAAAACGGCTTGATGTCATGCGTATTCTTACGGATGGTTTCGTCCTCACAGAGCCGTTTGATCCATCCGACGGCGTCGATCACATAAATCCGGCTGCCGCTGTTGAGATACAGCTTCAGGTTCCCGCCGTCATCCTCTGCGATAAAGTCGGCGCGGCCCGCCTTTTCAAGTTCCTTCAAAAGCGCCGCGGGGTCGGCGTTTTCCGCAACGCCCGGCGCGGCTTCCTCCGCTTTCTCCGCCTCCGGAGAAGCAGCGGGCTCGCGCAGGCCCATTTTGTCGATCAGCGAGAAAAATTCCAGCTTTGCCATCAGGCGCGCGGCGGCGTCATTGTCGCAGGGCTGCGGAACATAGTGCGAAATTTCCAGATCGACCGGCGCGTCCGTGCGGATGGTCCCGAGGTAGCGGCTCAGATAAGCGGTTTCCTTGTCCCTGGCCAGCTTCTGGCGCATTCCTTCCTTGATATCCAGCGTATCGATATCTTGATAAATAGAATCAAGATCGTGGTATTTCTGAATCAGGTCGCCCGCGCCCTTCGGGCCGATGCCCGCGACGCCCGGAATATTGTCCGACGAATCCCCCTGAATCGCCTTGATGTCGATCAGCTGCTTCGGGGCCACGCCGTAGTCCTCCATAATTTTGGCCTCGTCGTAAACCGTGACCTGCGGCTGGCCGAATTTGGTCGCGGCAAGACGGACGCTGACACGCGGCCCGACCAGCTGAAGGCTGTCGCGGTCGCCGGTGGCGAGAATGCACTCGTCCCCGCTTTCACTGCACCGGTGCGCCAGCGTACCCAGAATATCGTCGGCCTCGAAGCCCTCGCACTCCACCAGACGGTAGCCCAGAAGCCGCAGCAGCTCCTTGAGGTTGGGAAGCTGCTGGGCCAGCTCTTCGGGCATCCCCTTGCGCTGCGCCTTGTAACCCGCGTATTCCTTGTGGCGAAAGGTCGGCGCGCGCATATCGAACGCGATGGCCACCGCGTCGGGGTCGGTTTCGTTTTTCAGTTTCTGCAGCATCGTCAGAAAACCGTAAATTCCGTTGGTAAAAATCCCTTCCTTCGTGGTCAGAAGGCGGATGCCGTAGAACGCACGGTTCAGTATGCTGTTTCCGTCAAGTACAAGCAGCTTCATGTTGTTCTCCTTTTTCAGCGGTATCGTCTGCGGGCGGACCGGAAAGCAACACAGCCAGCCGGAAAGCCTCGCCTCTTTTCGAACATATACATTGGTATTATAGCACTTTCCAAAGAAAAAAATAAGTGTTATAATGAACGCGGATTTTAAAACGGAAAGGAATTTTGCATGAAAATCGGCAATTTACAAATAGATGGCTTCGCCGTGCTCGCGCCGATGGCTGGCGTGGCTGACCGAGCTTTCCGAGAGACCTGCGTGCGCTTCGGGGCCTCCTATGCGGTCAGCGAAATGGTCAGTTCGAAGGGGCTTCAGTTCAACGACAAAAAGACCGGCGAGCTGATGGAGCTGAGCGGCACGGAGCGCCCGGCGGGCATCCAGCTTTTCGGCAGCGAGCCCGCCGTCATGGCACAGGCCGCGGAAAAGGCGATGAAATACCGCCCTGACATAATCGATATCAACATGGGCTGCCCCGCGCCGAAGGTGAGCTGCAGCGGCTCCGGCAGCGCACTGATGAAAAATCCCGGGCTCTGCGGAGAGATCGTCGCGGCGGTCAAAAGCGCCGTCCCCGTACCGGTCACGGTGAAAATGCGCAAGGGCTGGGACAGCGGCAGCATCAACGCGGTGGAAGTCGCCAAAATCTGCGAGGCCGCCGGTGCGGACGCCGTCACCGTCCACGGCCGCACGCGCGAGCAGATGTACGCCCCCAGCGCGGACTGGGAAATCATCCGTCAGGTCAAGCAGGCGGTCGGCATCCCCGTAATCGGAAACGGCGACGTTGTTTCCGCACAGACCGCCGCGCAGATACTGGAACAGACCGGCTGCGACGCGGTGATGGTCGGGCGCGGGGCGCTGGGCAACCCGTGGATTTTTTCCCAGATCAACGCCTACCTGACCGATTCGTGCCGGATCGTCCCTCCGCCGGATATCCACGAGCGCATCCTGGTCATGCTGCGGCATATCCGGCTGATGTGCGAATACAAGGGCGAGCACCGCGCCATGAACGAGGCGCGCAAGCATGTGGGCTGGTACCTGAAAGGGATGAAAAACGCCGCGTCGTTCCGCCGCCGGGCGGGAGCTTTGGAAAGCTGGGAACAGCTGGAGGAGCTGGCCCGGGATATCCTTCTGGCGAACAGCGAACCCACACAGCCGCTATAACAGAAAAAGAGGCTGTCGCAAAATGGATTCTAGATAGCAGATCGCACGAAGCAATGCCTAAGAGCATGAAAATACGCCTCGAAACGACTTTCAGCAGTCCGATCGAGACGTATTTTTTGTACACTAAAGAGCCGTTTTGCAACAGCCCCTGCTATTTTCTTTATTTTTCCATATAAACAATGGCGAAGGTCCCCGGCCCGCAGTGAACCGAAACGGAACAGCCGCAGTCCCCGACCACGATTTCCTCAAAATTCTGGTATTCCATGATCTTCTGTCTGACCGCTTCAATGGTCTCATTGTCCACGTCGTAGTGGGCGATGATAAGACGGGAAAGATCGATGTTTTCCGCGCCCTTCAGCCTGTCCTCCACCAGCTTGCAGACCGCCGATTTCAGGCTTCCGCGGTACTTTTTGGCAACGCCCATTTTGCCGTCCTTCACATCGATGCAGGGCTTCAGGTTCAGCAGATTCGCGCCCAGCGCCTGCACCCCGGTGCAGCGCCCGCCCTTATACATATAAAGGAGCGTGCTGATTACGCAGGTGGTGCGCACCTTCCCGGTCATCGCCCCGACCCGCTGTACGATTTCCGCCGCGGAATATCCCTGATCGCGCAGCTCGGCCGCCTTCACGGCAAGGATGCCCATGCCGCTGGACACGTTGCGGGAATCCACGGGATAAACGCCGTCAAACTTTTCGGCGGCCATCTTCGCGATATTCGGCGTTACGGTCAGCTCCGCGCTGATACTGAAATGCACGACCTCCCAGCCTTCGTCCGTCCACCTGCGGTAGAACTCCTCGTAATACGCGGGAGTCGGCGCGGAAGTGGTGGGAAGCTGTCCGGTCTTTTTATAATATTCGAACAGGTCCGGCGTATGGACGGTTACCCCGTCCAGATAGGACTTGTCGCCCAGATTCACGTTGAGCGGAATGACTTCAATCTGGTAGCGTTCCAGCATCTGTGCGTTCAGGTCGCAGGTGCTGTCGGCTACAATTTTTACCTTTCGCTGCATAGCTCCTCCTATTTTTCCTTGTAAAACAAAACAAGCGTATTGGGGCCCGTGTGGACCGTCATGCTGCATCCAGCGCGCGAGGTGAGGACCTGCCGGAACTTTCCGCTTTCCTTGACCATTCTGACTACGCTGTCAAAAAGCGACTGGTCCATCCCCGTGGTGGAAACAAACGCACGCTCGTCGTCCATATTCGGCTGGTCGAGCACAAAACGGATATATTCCTTGCAGACCTGCGCAAAATTTCCGCGGAATTTCCGCCGCACGGAAAGCACGCCGTGGGTGTCCAGAAGGAGGCAGGGGCGCAGCTTCAGCAGGTTTGCCCCGAACATCTGCAGCATGGTGGCTCGTCCGCCCCGGTAGGCAAATTCCAGCGTATCCAAAAGCACGTTGGTGCGCATTTTGGTTTTGTCTGTTTCGATCCTGTCAAAAATCTCTTTCGCGGACATCCCCGCGTCGCGCATGTCCGCGGCCCGGAGCACCAAAAGGCCCTGAGCGGAGCTCAGCGTAAAGGTGTCCACCACGTAAACGTTGTCGAATTCCTGCGCGGCGATCACGGCGTTCTGATAGGACGAGGAAAATTTGGAATTCATCGCGATATGGACCACGTCGTTTCCGTTCTCCACCTGCTTTTTGAACAGTTCAAAAAAATCGGCGGGCGGCGGAGCCGACGTTTTCGGCAGCCGGTGCGTTTTCTCGTAATCCACAAAAACGTCGTCCGGCCCGATTTCAAAAACATCCCGGCGGGTGCGGCCTTCCACCGTAATATAAAGCGGGACAATCTCTATCCGGTACTGCTTATATAAATCGGGAAACAAGTCGCAGGCACTGTCGGTGCTGATAATTACGCCCATAATCGCACTCCCACAATCATTTTGCATACTAATTTTTTAATTATATCATCCTAAAACCGTTTTTTCAATGTTCTTCTGCCGCAACTGTATTTCTATGGAAATTTTACAGAAAATTCACAGTTGTATGGGAACCATAATATATGATATTATATATTTATGTCAGCTTATCAGCATTGAGAGGATTTGTGATAATGAATATAAAATCGAAGAGATTTCTGACAGTGTTTCTGACACTGATTTTTGCGGTCACGGTGTTTACGTTGACTGCTTTTGCCGAAAGCAATGCTACCGTTGCGGTCGACCCGCCGGGGCAGGAGCCCACAAGCTCCGTTTCCACGGGCGGCAGTTCTTCCCATTCCGAAGATACTTCGCAGGGGGGGACTTCTTCCCAGCCGGGAGAGACGTCCCAGCCCGACGGTAATTCACAGGGTGAATCTTCTCAGCCCGACCAGAACAGCCAGGCCGAGTCCGCCGTGAGCAATCCGGAAAGCTCCAGAGCTACCGCGGCTTCCAGCAAGGAGCCGGTGGTAAACCACTATGTCGATACCCACACCAATGAGGTCGAAAAAAGAGCTTCTCAGGCGGCTCAGACCGTCAGCGACCCGGACGTGCTTTCTTCCCAGGACTGGGGAGAGCTTCTTTCCAGCGGTGATTCCTCCTCCAGCGAAACGGTGGCGGCCGCCGGTACCGTAAGCAGTGAAGCCGAAACCCCGTCGGGGATCGGCGGCGTATCCTGGCTTCTGATTTTGGGCGTTGTGCTGATCGTTCTTGCGCTGTGCGGAATCGGCCTGTTCATCTACCTTCAGTTTTTTTTTCAGGGACGCCGTCAAAACCTGAAGTTCGCCCCCGCAGGCGGCGTTCAGGAAGCCGATGAACCCGAAACCTTTGAGGACATCAGCTCCTACAGCGACGAGGTGCAGCACCCGACCGACGCCGTTTCCGACGATACGCAGTCCTTTACTGATATTCAGTCCAGCTCGAACGAAACCGAACCCCCCGCCGCCGCAGAGCCGACGCCCGCTGCAAAATCCCGGATCATCGCAAAACACCGGCCCGCTGCGAAGCCGCAGCCGGAGAAAAGGCCGGTGAACCCCGACCAGGAAGAAACCGCGCCCATTCCGCAGGATCTTTTAAACCGGAGCAATCCGTCCGTTTCTTCCTCCGACCCCGATTCTCTCCCGAAATCGCAGGCGCAGCCGATACAGGACAGCAACTTTGACTGGGAGAAGTTTTTCAACGAAGAAAAGTAAGCGGATACTTTTTTAAAATAGAAAATTTATAAATCAAGCGCTTTGAACCGGGTTTTCCGTTCAAGGCGCTTTTTTATAATCCTTTCAAATTCTCTATTCTGTTATTCTGTGTTATCCGGCGACCGATTTCAACCCCGTGGTAAACCGGATGGTTTTTCCGTCGCATTGCGCCAGAATGGTTTTCTGCTGGTCGGTTCGGTAAATGGTCACTCCGGCTTTCTTCAGCCGGTCCACCACTTCCTTGTGCGGGTGGCCGTAATCGTTGTTCAGGCCGCAGGAGATCACCGCCGCGCTAGGGCCCGCCGCCTTTAAGAAGGCGGCGCTGGTGGAGGTGGAGCTTCCGTGATGCCCGCATTTCAGAACGTCGCACCGCAGGTCGTACCCCCTTTTCACCATCTCCTTTTCGCTGTCCGATTCCGCGTCCCCGGTAAACAAAAAGCGCTTTTCGCCGCTTGTGAGCATCGTAACGATGGAGTAGCTGTTCAGATCACCGTATTTTTCGGAATTCGGAGCCAGTATTTCCAGTTTTTCCTCCCCGGTGTCAAAAATTACCGTGCCCGCTTTTGCGGCGGTGATTTTCAGCCCTTTCCGGTCAATGGCGGTCAGCAGCTTTTCATAGGTTGCCGTGGTGGGAATCTGGCTGTCGGGAATTCTGGGCATATAGACCTTCCCGATGGAAAAGCGGTCGACGATCTGCTCCATCCCGCCGATGTGGTCTGCGTGGGGGTGCGTCGCAATCAGGTAGTCGATTTTTGAAACCCCCAGATCGGCCAGGTAATCGGCAAGTTCCTGCGCCGTTTCCGGGGTACCCGCGTCGATCAGGATATTTTCACCTGTTTTCAGCCGGATCAGCTCACTGTCCCCCTGCCCTACGTCAAGGAAATAGACGCTTGTGTCGTTCTGCTCCGTCCCGGACGGCTGTGAGCCCGAGGAACTCTGCGGCGCCGGGCCGGCGACCGTCCCCGTTCCGCCGCGGGACCCAAACGCCATCGCCGCCGAAATCGCGGCAAAAATCAACAGAGAGACCCAAAAAGGAGTTCTCCGATTTCTTCTGTGTGCCAATGATGTTCCTCCTTGTTCCCGTATACTAAAAAAACCGCCCTCACGGGCGGCGAGAGTGTCAAAAAACCTGTCAGGCGAAATCGTTGCCGGGACGGCATATCCGTTCCTGCCGATTATGCTTTTTCCGTTCCGAAAAGATTGAAGCGGAAAAGCTTTGATTCGTCCTCCGGTTTTTCACAGACAATGAATGCCTCTGCGATTTTTCCGCCTTCGATCAGCTGTGTCAGCCCGACCAATTGGCTGAGCTTGCTCTTTAAATTGAGATGGTCGCCCTCACGTGTTACCAGAAAGACGTTTCCTTCACACTGGTCAAGCACCTTAATAAATGCCGGAACATCCACATCATGCAGTTGAAGCGTAGACGACGTCATAATAAACCTCCTTCAGCGGTGAATTTCACCGGTCAGTGATACTAATATCTTCCAAGGTCATTATAACATTTTCTTCCCGATTGTCAATGATCCGGCACGCCTTCCGTTTGCCGGGACGGCTTGCGGTTTTCAGGGCGGATGTGCTATAATGCCTATTGATTACTTTAGCAAAGTCCGCATCCGGAACTTTGCTATCTAGACAGGAGATTGTTAAAATGACTTTCGCACCCGAGTCCGCCATTGTATTGGGTGACAAAAATGACCTGCCCATGATTTACGAGGACATGAAGCAGCAGTTCCCGCCCTCTGAGCTGTATCCGTATCCAAGGTATTTACAGCTGCTGAACGGCGACCGGTATAAAATTCTGCTGTTCCGTCGGCTTTCCGACAACGAGCTGATCGGCTACGCTTTGGTGTATGCGATGGAGGACAGCAATATTCTCTGGCTGGATTACCTGGCCGTTCTGAAAAAATACCATGCATGCGGATACGGCAGCGCGCTGTTTCGCGCGCTCTGGCAGAAATACTGCGGACCGTTCGACGGCATCCTGTTTTCCGTGGAGTATGTCTCCGAAACCGACCCGGAGCTTGCCGAACAGCAGAAACGGCGCATCCGATTCTACGAAAAACTGGGCGCGCACCGCCTTCACGCGAAATTTCTTCAGCCCTGCGAGGACGGTGGCTTTCCGATGTACCTGTATTTCAAACCGCGCTGCGGATATATTACCATCAGCCGCTCCGTACAGATGCAGGCGGTCAGCCAGATGTACGAATACTGCTTCTTTTACCTGAAGCATATCCGTGAGCTGCTTCCTAAATTCAGGGACACCATTGTCGACGAAAAATTTACTGACTGACGATCTGCCCGTCCTGTATCTGTACCACACGGCCCGCAGAAGCGGCAATTTTTTCATCGTGCGTAATCAAAACAACCGTTTTCCCTTCTTCATTTAAAGAATTCAATATCCGCATGACCGCCGCGCCGGACTTTGAGTCCAGATTGCCGGTCGGTTCATCGGCCAGAATAATGGGTGGCTTTGCCGCGATCGCGCGCGCAATGGCTACCCTTTGCTGTTGCCCGCCGCTCATCTGGTCCGGCTTGTGGTTCTCGCGGTTCGTCAGCCCGACCTTTGAAAGCGCCTCCTGCGCAAGGGCGCGGCGCCCGGATTTTGGAATTCCGCGGTAAAGCAGGGGCAGCTCCACGTTTTCAAGCGCGTCCAGCCCGCTGATCAGATTGAACCCCTGAAAGACGAACCCGAGCTCGCAGTTGCGGATCTGCGTCAGCCGTTTTTCGCTCAGACCCGCCACGTTTTCCCCGTCCAGATAATACTCGCCCATGGTAGGCGTATCCAGACAGCCTAGAATATTCATCAGGGTCGATTTTCCCGAGCCGGACTGACCGACGATAGCGACGAATTCCCCTTCGCCTATGGACAGGGAAACGCCGTTCAGCGCGCGCACTTCGTTCTCCCCTTTGTTGTATATCTTATAAATATTACTGATTGTAATCAAATTTTCGATTGTGAACACCTCGTTTACAAATATCCCTGAATCGCTTATAATAAGACCAAATAACAGCATAAAGGGGACAGATTGATGCTTACAAAGTATTGGAAACAATTTAAGAGCGGCACCGATATCCGCGGAGTGGCCAGCGAAGGAGTACCGGGGCAGGAAATCAGCCTTACCGATGAAAATATTGAAAAAATGGCGGCGGGCTTTGTCCTGTGGCTCGAAGCCTTTACCAAAAAGGACGCTTCCATGCTGACCGTCGCCGTAGGGCATGATTCCCGCATTTCCGCCGACCGGATTCAGGCGGCGGTGGCCCGTTCGCTCACCGGAGGGGGCGTGCATGTGCTGGACTGCGGGCTGGCCTCCACCCCTTCCATGTTCATGACCACAGTCGACCTCGGCTGCGACGGCTCCATACAGATTACGGCAAGCCATCACCCCTTCAACCGCAACGGACTGAAATTTTTCACCAGAAGCGGCGGCCTTGACGCGCCGGATATCGAGCAGATTCTGCTGCACGCGCAGGAAGGCGGAAGACCCCTTCCCGGCTCCGGAACAGTGGAAAAGGTTGATTATATGGCGCGGTACTGCGCGAACCTGAGAGAAAAAATCAAATCCGGCGTGAACGCCGCGGACTACGAGCATCCGCTTGCGGGATTTAAAATCGTGGTGGACGCGGGCAACGGCGCGGGCGGCTTCTACGCGCGGGACGTTCTGGCCCCGCTGGGCGCAAATACCGACGGCAGCCAGTTTCTGGAGCCGGACGGCACCTTCCCGAACCATATCCCCAACCCGGAAAACGAGGCCGCCATGCAGTCCGTGTGTGCGGCGACCGTTGCCGCGAAAGCGGACATGGGCGTGATTTTCGACACCGACGTGGACCGCGGTGGCGCGGTGGACGCAAAGGGGGATGAAATCAACCGCAACCGATTGGTAGCCATCGCCTCCGCGATTGCGCTGGAGGGCAACGCGGGCGGCACCATCGTAACGGACTCCATTACTTCCAGCGGACTAAAGACCTATATTGAAGAAACGCTGGGCGGAAAGCACCACCGTTTTAAAAGAGGATATAAAAACGTCATCAACGAGGCGATCCGGCTGAACCAAGCGGGCGTCAACTGCCCGCTGGCCATTGAGACCTCCGGCCACGCCGCCCTGCGTGAAAATTATTTTCTGGACGACGGCGCGTATCTGGTGACAAAGATCATTATTAAAATGGCGCAGCTGCGCGCGCAGGGAAAGACGCTGGAAAGCCTGCTTCTGCCGCTGGCGGAACCGGCGGAGGCCGCCGAGCTGCGCTTCCCGATTCTGGAAGAGAATTTCCGGGAATGCGGCAGCCGGATCATTTCCGATCTGGAGGCTTACGCCAAACAGCAGCCAGGCTGGCAGATTGCACCCGACAACCGCGAGGGCATCCGCATTTCCTTCGGGAAAGAGAACGGAGACGGCTGGTTCCTGCTGCGCCTGAGCGTGCACGACCCGCTGATGCCGCTGAACGTGGAAAGCGACACCCCGGGCGGGAACAGGCTGATTGCGGAGCAGCTGTACGGTTTCCTGCGTACCTGTTCCGGTCTGGATATCTCCCCTCTGGAAAAATTCATCGGTTAAAAAACAACAGGGGCGGCTGTGAGCCGCCCTTGTTTTTGCGTCATGCTTTCAAAAGGACCAGATGCGCCACGCCCGGGATACTTTCTCCCTGCTGTGAAGAGGTGGGCGACATCAGCGCGCCCGTCCCCAGGAACAGCACCTTGTGCAGCTTTCCGGACAGCATCTGCTGCATGATATAGGAGCACAGCACCGCTCCGGAGCATCCGCAGCCGGAACCGCCCGCGTGGACGTCCTGCTTTTCAATATCGTAGATCATCAGTCCGCAGTCATTGTGTACGGCGCTGATATCGATTCCGTCCTTCATCAGCAGTTTTTCCATCAGGTCGCTGCCGATGCTTCCGAGGTCCCCCGTGAGGATCAGGTCAAAATCCTTCGGTGAAGAGCCGGTGTCCGATAAATAATCGATCAGAGTCTGCGCCGCGGCCGGAGCCATAGCAGCCCCCATGTTTGCCGCGTCCTTGATGCCGAAATCGGTGATCCGCCCAAAGGTGACGGAATCCACGACAATCTGGCCCTCCTGTTTCTGCTGCGGGGAACCCATCACAATCGCCCCCGCCGCCGTGGCCGTCCACTGGGCCGTGGGTGTCCGCTGCCCGCCGTATTCCAGCGGGAACCGGAACTGGCGCTCTGCGGAACAGAAATGGGACGAGGTCACCGCGACCGCCCGCCGCGCCGCGCCGGACTCTGTGAATAAAGAAGCGATCGCCAGCGTCTGCGCCATGGTGGAGCAGGCGCCGAACTGCCCGAGAAACGGGATGTTCAGGCTGCGCAGGCCGAAGGTGGAGGAAATGCACTGATTCAGCAGGTCCCCCGCCATAATGCAGTCGACATCCGAATTTTTCAGATTTGCTTTTTCCAGCGCAAGCACGACCGCCTCATTCTGCAGGCGGCTTTCCGCTTTTTCCCAGCTTGACTCCCCCAGCGTCGTGTCGTTGTGGCACTGGTCGTAATACTGCCCAAGCGGCCCTTCGCCCTCTTTTTTGCCGACAACCGAGGCAGAACCGAGAATCACAGGCTTACTGGTTAGTTCAACCGTATATTTGCCGATTCGGGTAGGCATAGCCATTCCTCCTCATCTTAGTATAAATGGAAAAACCATACAATCAGGCCGTATAAGATCGAGGCCGCGATTCCGTAAACCAGCACCGGACCCGCGATGACGAACATTTTTCCGCCCATTCCAATGACATAGCCCTCGCTTTTAAACTCCATGGCGGGAGCGACGATCGAGTTGGCGAACCCCGTAATCGGCACCAGCGTACCGGCCCCGGCGTGCTTTGCGATATTGTCGTAGATTTTCAGCGCAGTCAGCAGCGCGCTGAGCGCGATTAAGCTGATGGAAACCCACGCGCGCGCGTCCTTGAGCTCCAGCCCGTAGTTCATGTACAGGTTAACCAGTGCCTGTCCGAGTGTGCAGATACCGCCGCCGACCACAAACGCGAGAATGGTATTTTTCACGTATGTTGTACCGGGCGAAGCTTTATCCGCCATCTTTTTATATTCCCCTTTTGATATTGTCATCTCGGCACCTCCTTCAAAAAATATTCTGCCAATCCAGCCCGCAAAATATACAAATCCGGCACGATTTTTCGGCATCTGTTTTGCGCCTATAAAGGGTTTTTTCCGCACATGGGAACCGCTTTATCAGGAAAAAATTATTTTTTTGTTAAAAAGGTTGGATTTTTCGACAAAATACGTTATGATAAATAAAGATTCCAATATCAGGAAAATAAACTGTGGAGCATGATCATGGACAATCGTATTCTTTCCGGTTACTATAATCAAATATCCGCTCTGAACCGCACAAATGCAGCGGTTAACAAAAGTGCGGCGACCTCCGTATTTTCCAATCTGCTGCAAAATGCGATCGGCGCAGAGGACAGTCAACAGAAAAAGGGCAGCATGGACGATATCTTCCAGACCGCTGCACAGAAATATAATCTCCCGGTGAACCTGCTCAAAGCGGTCGCCAAGGTGGAATCCGGATTTGACGCGGACGCCGTTTCAAGCTGCGGCGCACAGGGCGTGATGCAGCTGATGCCGGGAACCGCCGCCTCGCTGGGGGTGGAAAACCCTCTCGACGCGGAGCAGAACATCATGGGCGGGGCAAAATACCTGAGCCAGATGCTCGACCGGTACGACGGAGATACCAAGCTGGCGCTCGCCGCTTACAACGCGGGCAGCGGCAACGTTGCCAAGTACGGCGGAATTCCACCGTTCAAAGAGACGCAGGCTTATATTTCCAAAGTGCTGAACGAAGCGGGCGGGGACGTTTCCGCGCCGACCGACGCACTTTCCGGTTTAAGCTCGCTTCTGAACACTTCCATTGCCGGAACGGGACTGACGGGCCTTTCGGCGCTGACCGGTTCCCCGTCGGCAGGCTCCCTGTCGGCCGGAGCCCTTTCGTCTGTTTCCTCCGGAGCCGGCGCTTCCGGCACCTCTTTCACCTATGACGATTATCTCTCGTTCCTGCAGCTTTTTATCGTCCAGATGCAGATGAGCACCGCCCAGATGATGTCCTCAGACCTCTCGGGCCTTACGTCCTCCGACACGGACAGCTCGATGTCCCTGTTATAATAAAATTGTCATAAAAATCCCCTTTCCAACCGGCAAACGGCATTGGAAAGGGGATTTGTTGTTCGTATTTAAGGAACTCCTTCCGTCGCGCCGAGCACGCCACCTCCCTCACGGAGGGAGGCAGGGGTCCTCTTATTAAGGCTCCCTCTTTGAGGGAGCTGACAGGCGAAGCCTGCCTGAGGGAGTTTAACCTTCTTTTCCGTATCCCCTCGTCAATGAAAACCCCAGCAATTTCTTATCGCATATAGAAACTTTGGGGATACCTTGGGAGTGCAGGGGGATTTTATGGAACCCTCCCGCCAGGAATTTAAAATCCCCCTGCGCGTCCTTTGCCTACTTTCGGACAAGAGCGAAAGTAGGGGCCCGCCCGGCCTGAGGGCAGGACCATGCGGTCGGCAAGCGCCTACGGCGATGCTCTCAGATAGTTATCTGTTGAATTACGACGATACGTTCATGGCAGAGGGAAATCAAGAGAGAGCCAATCGCGGGATCGACGATTACAGCGATTCGATCTCCCTAAGCCAGAGAGCGGAAGAAGCGTCGCTGGGCATCCGCCAGTCCCCGCGGGGGGACAGCGTGACGCTGCCGACCTTTGGGCCGTCCGGCAGGCAGGAACGCTTGAACTGGTGCGTAAAAAACCGCTGGTAAAAGGTCGTCAGCCATTTTTTGATCGTCGCGCCGTCGTAGGTCCCGACAAACGCGCTCTGCGCCATACGGTAAATCTTCGCGGGCGTGAACCCGAAGCGAAGCATGTAGTACAGGAAGAAATCATGCAGCTCGTAGGGACCGACAATATTTTCCGTTTTCTGGGCGATGACCCCGTTTTCCGGCGGGAGAAGCTCCGGGCTGACCGGAGTGTCCAGCACGTCCTCCAGCAGCGCGCACAGTTCTTTGCCGCTGTTGATGGCGGCGTGATGCACAAGATGCCGCACCAGCGTTTTGGGGATGGAGCAGTTCACGCTGTACATGGACATAATGTCGCCGTTATAGGTGGCCCAGCCGAGCGCGACCTCCGACAGGTCGCCCGTGCCGATAACCAGCCCGCCGCACTGATTCGCCAGGTCCATCAGGACCTGCGTGCGTTCGCGCGCCTGCGCGTTCTCATAGGTGACGTCGCGCACGTTCGGGTCGTGGCCGATATCCTCGAAATGCCTGGATACCGATTCTCCGATGGGAATCTCCTTCAGGGTGACCCCCAGCATTTCGGAAAGGCGCTGGGCATTGCCTTTGGTCCGCTTCGTCGTGCCGAAGCCGGGCATCGTGACCGCCAGAATCCCCTTGCGGTCCAGCTTTAAAAGGTCGAACGCGCGCACAATGACAAGCAGGGCAAGCGTGGAATCCAGCCCGCCTGAAACGCCGATCACCGCGCATTTGGAGCCGGTGTGCTTCAGCCTCGTCTTGAGGCCCGCAGCCTGCATGTTCAGGATCATTTCGCACCGCTCGCTCAAATCTTTGGTATCGTCCGGCACAAAGGGAAGCGCCGGGAATTTCCGCTCCAGCTCAGGATCGGGCATGTCCATGTCAAAGCCGACCTCACAGGCTTCTCCCGCATTTGACCACGTGGTGGTGCGCAGGCGTTCCTGAAGCATGCGCTGCAGGTCGACATCCGCCACGGTCAGCCCCGTCGTAAACAGCTTCGACTCGGCAAGGACCGTTCCGTTTTCTGCAATCACGTTGTGCCCGGAGTACACCAGGTCGGTGGAGGACTCTCCTTCCCCGGCGTCGGCGTAGGCGTAGGCCGCGAGCAGCCGCGCGGACTGCCCGTTGACCAGATTGCGGCGGTAGGGCGCCTTCCCGATGATTTCGTCGCTCGCGGACGGGTTGAGCAGCAGGGTTGCCCCGCACTGCGCCAGCTGCGCGGATGGCGGGCAGCAGGTCCACAGGTCCTCACAGATTTCCACGCCGACCACCAGCTCCGGCGCGCTTTCGCACCGAAAAATCAGGCTGTTTCCCAGCGGAACGGTCTCGCCGCAGAAGCGGGTTTCCGCGTACGCGGGCGCGGGCGTGAAATGCCTGGCTTCATAAAATTCGCTGTAATTTGGAATGCTGCTCTTGGCCGGCAGCCCCAGCAGCTTCCCGCGGCAGATAACCGCCGCACAGTTGTAAAGGTCCGCCCCGACCGGGACGGGAAGACCGATCACCGCGAGCAGGTTCATCCCGCGGGTCTGCTCCAGAAGTTCGCCGAGCGCCTTCTGCGCGGCGGAAATCAGCGTGCGGTCGCGGAACAGATCGCCGCAGGTGTACCCGGTCAGGCAGAGCTCCGGGAAAACCACCGCGGCCACCCCGCGCTTTTCGCACTCGCGCATCTGATCGAGAATCTGATTTTTATTATATTCACAATCGGCAACCTTAATGGACGGCGTTGCCGCCGCCACCCTGAAAAAACCGTCCTTCATGTAACACGGCACCGGGCCTGTCCCGTTTCCTGCGCCGCAGCATACGGAAAACCCAATGCCTGCCCCCTCCCATGATAAAATTACTATTATGAAGATCTTCCATGCGGGCTTCTCTTCCCGCTTTTCCGGTCCAGCCCGGCAAAAAACGCCCCGACGATGATACAGGAATAATAAGCGGTAAACCGCCAGAGCAGCATGGCCTGATGAAGAATGTCCTGCCCGAAAAAGATCTGAAAAATAACCAGAAAACTGCCTTCCGCCGCCCCCGCGGCACCCGGCAGCGGCGTATAGGTGGAAATCATGGTGACAAAGCTCTGCGCCGCCACCATATCCACAAACGGTGCGCCGGGACTGTGAAAAGCCTTATAGATAAAAAAAGGCACCGCGAAAACGGCGGTAAGCTGAACCGCGGTGTACGCGTACACTTTTCCTTTCATCCGCCGGTTTCCCATCATGGCTCTGTTGTTTTTCATGTAAAATTCCAGCTGGCTTTTTACCTTCTCGTCGGCCTGCTTCGGATTTTTCACAATATGGAGCTTGGTCAGAACCCACACGCAGCTATGGATCAGCCTTGTGGTGAAAGCCGGGCTGTGGGTAAATAAAAGAAGCAGGACCACCACCGCGGACTGACAGAGAAAACCGACGACCGCCAGCGCCATAAAGCTCTGGATCTTACTGCGGAAAAACGAATATTTGATCAGGATGACCGCCATGGAATAAACGGTGATGGAAATCTGATAAACCAAAAATTTGCGCACCAAAGCGGACAGAGCGATCCCGGAGGCAACACCCTGCCTTGTCAGAGCAAGCACCTGCATCGGCTGGCCGGCCGCCGCGAACGGCGACACGGAGTTGAAATACTGTCCGACCATCGTCACCTTAAAGGCATGCCGGAAGCCGTACTCCCCGTGACAGGAAGCGGCGACAAGATTTTGGGTGACAAGGCCTTCCATCATCCAGCTGAGCACCACACAGCCAAAAGCGCCCAGAAGCCAGTACGGGTCAAGCGTATGAAAGCTGTACAGCAGAGTAAGCAGATGATTGTCCGTAAGACAGAAATAGGCCAGCAACCCCAAAGTCAGCGCAAAAAGCGCAATCCGAAATATTTTAGACGGCCTGTTTCTGCTCTCGCTCATATTCTCCGTTTACTCCCACTTTCTTCAGCGGGTGGAGTAGTCCTTTTCCAGCTTTTCGGGAGCATCCACCACATCCGGCAGCTCGCTGAACATGGTCGTAGGACTGAACTCATCCGCGGAATAATGCCTGATGGCACGCGATATTCGGCGCATGTTGGCCATGCACCCACGCATACATTTTTTCTCATTATGCAGCTTTAATACATACAAATAACAGCAGGCGCATGTTTTTCTGGTGAGCGCCAGATAGCTCTTCTTGTATTTTTCGTAAAGCCCGTTTTTTTCCAGCGAAATACGGACCATGGCGATCGCACGGATGAAGTCGTTGATCTTGTCCGCATTCATGGTGGCCAAGGTGCTGGCCGGATGCTGATTGTAGTAGTAGAGCGGGCGGTCGATGACGACCACCTGGTTTGCATGTACAAAAATTTTGTTCGCAACGGCCATATCTTCAAAGCACATGGTCGGGAACTTGATATCATAATCTGTAAAAAGGGAGCGTTTATACATCTTATTCCAAACAAGGCTCTGAATTTCCACATCGCGCAAAAGCTTTTTCATCGCCTCGGCGGGCTTCAGAATCCCGCGGCAGCGGAACGGATATTCAAACAGGAAATCATTTTCAACAAAGTGGAAATAGTAATAACAGCAGGCGATATCGCTGCCCGTGTCCACACAGGCATTGTACAGCTCTTCCAGATAAGTGGGCGAGACATAGTCGTCGCTGTCCACAAAACAGACGTATTCGCCGCGCGCGGCCGCAAGACCGTTGTTGCGCGCATTGGCGATGCCGCCGTTTTTCTGGTCAACCACCTTCACAAAATCGTATCGTTCCTCAAAACGACGGAGGATATCAAGGGAATCGTCTTTGGAGCCGTCATTGACGGCGATAATTTCAAAATCGCTAAATGTCTGGCCGACCAAAGAAGACAGGCATTTGCCGATATATTTTTCAACATTGTAGACCGGTATGATAATGCTAATCTTCGGTGCAGCTACCTTTTCAGACAACATCAGCTCATCCTTTCTTGGCCTGCGGCAAAACAGCCGCCTTTTTGGAATTGTATCGTTTTAAACAGTCTGTTGTTTATTTTGTTTACGTAATGAAAGAATATCCTGTTCGTCTTTCTCATTTTTGCAGAAATAAGACAAAAAGTCAAGTCCAATTTAAAACCAGGGTGCAGCCTGAGCCACACCCTGAAAAGCCGGTTATTCGGGAATGATAATGTTCGCCGGAACCGTGTCGGACTCGGTGTCATCGGACTGCCCGCCGTTGTCCTGATCCGCCTGGGAGGACGCGGGGGATGAACTGCCCGCACCCGGCGAAGAGGAAGAACCTGCCGGTTTAGAGGAACTGGCGGGCGGTTTGGAAGAACTTGCCGGTTTGGAGGAAGCGGTGGACGCGGGATTGCCGCTCACCGTTGTTCCGGGACCCATGGAATAATACGCGGGCTGCGCACGATAATAGGAGGAGGACAGGTTTTCCGTTTTTACCACGATGCCGTTTTTATAAAAAACGCGCTGCGCGGTCGCCCTTGCCCCTGTACGTGCTTTGGAGTCCAGCTTGACGACCCCTTTGGCCAGCGTTTTGTCAACAATGTATTTCGGGGTGGTCGGCGCGGCAATCGTCTCTGTCTTCTGCGAGGTGACGGTAATGCTGTCATAATCCGGCGACTGGTACCCGTAAAAAGTTACGGTAAGCACCTTTCCCTTGATACCGGAGACAATGTAGATGGGATATTCCGTGGGATTCTGGAATTTGAAATCCAGATCCGGGTAACTGACCGCGGCGTCCTGGCCGATTGGGCAGTAGGTAGACTGAAGCGTATGGTTGGATCGCTGTGTGATCTTCATGTTGGAACGGAGCGCCGCGCCGTAAACGGTAGTGGACGCCTGACAGATTCCGCCGCCGTAGGACTGGATCAGCCTGCCGTTCAGAATCGCTCCCGCCTCAAGGAAGCCGCTTGCCTTGCTGGTAGAGTCGCCTACGATCCCGTTGAAGGAAAACGTGCCGCCCGCCGGAATACTGGTTCCGTTGATTTTGGAGAGGGCCAGCGCCATATTATGAGTGCCGTTCGCGTTGTTGGTGGACGTGGTGCTGTAGGTCCCCAGCTTCTGCAGGTGGCTTTTTACCTCAGCAATGGTTTTGCTGAACGGAACCACCGTCGTCGGTACTTCCACCGTTCCGGTGCGGGGTCCGTTGATCAGCGCTTCCACCTGTGTGTAAAGCCTGTTTTCATCGACCGCAAGGCCGTTTTTACCGTCGGTATAACGGAAGGTCGCGGTGTTCGTATCAAAGGAGGCCACCGTCGCGTCGACCGGGTCATAGGAAATTCCCTTGACGGTCTCTTTCAGCTTGGCGTCCAGATTATCGTAATTCATCGTATTGATGACATTGTACGTTTTAGGAGCAGTCTGCAGCGCCAGCACCTGCTGATAGCGCTCTTCCCTGTCCCCCGTGCGCGCATAGGCATACGCCTCTTTCAGCACGGCGTCCGTATTGAACTGGAAGTTGAGGTCATCCTCGGTCAGCTGCCAGGTTTTATTCTGATAAACGATCCTGATATCGTATTTATCGCGCAGTCCGGGCTCGACCGCGGTAACGGCAGCTTTGGCCTGCTCCATGGTCTTTCCGCCCAGATCGACGCCGGCGACGACGATTCCCTTATAAAAGGTATCCACGTCAATTGCCGCCGAAACCTCCTGGCGGTGCCGATAAGCCTCATACAGCTGTTTGCCGAACAGGCCGCCGACCGTAGCAAGCAGGACCACCCCGGCAATCACAGCCGCGATCCTTGCGCGTTTTTTCCCGCCGGAGTTCGGCGCCCCGGAAGAAATGTCAATCATGTTTGCATCGGTCATATTGGGCCTCCCAAATAACAGTAAATTCTCAAGTTGCTGATAAATCCTCAGAATGCTGGTATCATTATATAACGCGGCCCTGTAAAAGTAAAGTTACAGCTTTATAACCGTCTGCGGGCTGTGGGCGGGACTTTGAGGGAATTTCATTGGCAACTTTTATAAATATATGATATAATTACCAAAGATATGGCAATCCGGAAAAAACGGTTACAGGTTTCCCGTTTCTTTTCAGATCAGCCGCAGTATGATGGGAAATACGATCCCTGACTAAAGGAGGATTGGTGTGAAGATCTTAATTCTTTCGGCTGCAACGGGCGGAGGACATCTGAGAGCCTCCCATGCCATTGAAAAATATATTGCAGAAAATTCCACGGGCAACGAGGTGGCCGTGGTCGACGCGCTGAAAAGCATCAACGCCATATTGGACAAGACGGTCTGCGAGGGGTACCATTTTCTGGCAACCAAAACGCCGAAGGTGTTTGGGCAGCTTTACCGGAAAACCAATCAGGAAAGCCTGCTTGCCAATCTGGTAACCCGTTTTTCCAGCGCGTTCAGCCAAAAACTGATTCCTTTGATGGAGGAGCAGAAGCCCGACGTGATTATCTCCACTCATCCGTTTGCAACGGAAATGGTTTCCCACTTAAAGGGCAAAGGGATTGTAAAGGCCCCGCTGATCTGCCTGATGACGGATTACGGCCCGCACCGGGCGTGGATTGCGGAGCATGTGGACGCATATATCGTTTCCACAAAGGATATGATTCCGGAAATGAACGCGATGGGCGTCCCCACCGAAAAGATTTATCCGTTCGGCATTCCCGTGGGAGATGTTTTCTACAGCGAGGGCAACAGGCCCGCCCTGCTGAAAAAATTCGGTCTGGACGAGGACCTGCCGACCATCCTGATTATGGCGGGCAGCTTCGGCGTCACCAACATCATGAAAATCTATAAGCACCTGACACAGCTTCCCATCGAGTTTCAGGCGATCGTCATCACCGGCCGCAACCAGAAGCTGTACGAGGCTTTCGCCCCGGTGATCGCGCAGAGCCCCAAAAAGACCAAGCTGGTCTTTTTCACCGACGAAGTGGAAAACTATATGCACGCGTCCGACCTGATTATCACCAAGCCCGGCGGGCTGACCGTTTCGGAAGCGCTTGCGTGCAACATCCCGCTGGCGGTGTTTGACGCGATTCCCGGTCAGGAGGAGGATAACGCAAACTTCCTGCTTTCCCACAACATGGCGGTCAAGCTGGAAAAAGGCGTCGATCCCGGCGAAACCATCCTTTCCCTGCTGGCGGACAACCGGCGGCTGGAGGAAATGCGGGCGTCTTTGAAGACCTTTGACACGTCCCAGTCAGGGAAAAACATTTTTTCGCTGATCAACGAACTGTCGGAGCGCAATTCATAAAAAGCGCACGGCAAAATTGCATATACTGCATAAAAATGCGCCTTGAGACGGCTTTTACAGCCCAATCAAGACGCTTTTTTTGTGTACTCTTTTTAGGTAAAACTATTTTCCAACAGTCCCTTTACTGATTCTGCGCTTCCCGCGCTTTTTCACGCCGGACGCATTTGGGACATTTTCCGTAAATGGTAAGCGTGTGCCCCTCTATTTCATAGCCCGTGTCGTGGGCCAGCCCCTGCTCGATCCCGGTCAGGGGACAATCCTCTATCCTGATTTTGGCACTGCATTCGGTGCAGATCAGATAATGCCCGTGATGCTCCTGCGCAATGGAGTACCGCACGATCCCGTCTCTCCAGACGTCTTTTTTAATCAGCCCGTCCCCGGCGAAGCGCTCCAGATTGCGGTAAACGGTGGAGAGGGCCAGGCTTGGATTTTCGGCCTTCAGCGCCGCAAAAATATCCTCTGCGCTCACAGGGTCGCTGCTCTGCTTCAGAATCTGCATAATGGCGCAGCGCTGTTTTGTGTTCTTCACCGTTTTTCCCTTTCCTCTCTGTCCCGGATACGGGTTCCGTGCCGGCATCCCGTCTTCGTTTATTATAATACAAATTAATAAAAATGCAAATCGCTTCGGGGGTGTTTTCATTGCTCAAAATACATGCAAGGTGTATAATATAGTAATATCAATTAATGACTTGGAGGTATCCCCATTGGGTGAAATATATCTTGACAATTCCTCCACCACCATGGTTTGCAGAGAGGCCGCCGACAAAGTGATGGAGATGATGACGGACAATTACGGAAACCCCTCCAGCCTTCACACGAAGGGCTTTTACGCTGAACAAGAGCTTTCCGGCGCAAGACAGGAAATCGCCGATCTTCTCGGCGTTTTACAAGAAGAAATCTACTTTACCTCCGGCGGGACGGAGAGCAACAACCTTGCGGTTTTCGGCGCGGCACACGCGATGCGCCGTCGTGGGAACCACATTGTAACCACGATGATAGAGCATCCGTCCGTACTCAACTCGATGGCGCAGCTTGAAAAAGAAGGGTTTGCCGTTACCTATCTGAAACCGGACGGCAGCGGAAAAGTCAAGCCGGAGCAGGTGTTCCGCGCGGTGACGCCGCACACCGTTCTGGTCAGCATGATGTGTGTAAACAACGAGGTCGGCACCTTTCTTCCGCTGGAAGCGGTTCCCGCCGCGATTGCCGCCGCGAAGGCCCCGGCGCTTTTTCACGTCGACGCGGTACAGGCATTTGGCAAAATCCCTTTAAAACCGGGCAGACTAAAAATTGACCTGATGAGCGTGAGCGCGCATAAAATCCACGGACCGAAGGGTGTGGGCGCGCTGTACCTGCGAAAGGGCGTACACCTCGTTCCGCGCGCCTACGGCGGCGGGCAGGAAAAAAATATCCGCCCCGGAACGGAAAGCGCCCCGCTGATCGCGGGCTTCGGCGCGGCGGTCCGGGCGCTGCCGGAACCCGGAACCCAGATGGAAGCCATGGCAAGGCTCAGCTCGTACTGCCGGCAAAGGCTGCTGGAAATCGACGGTGTCACGCTGAATTCCCCCGAAGACGCCATCCCCTATATTGTGAATTTCTCCGCCGGCGGCGTGCGCGCGGAAACCATGCTGCACTATCTCTCCGCCAAAGAAATTTACGTTTCCTCCGGCTCCGCCTGCTCCAAAGGAAAGGCAAGCCATGTGCTGGCCGCTATGGGCCTTCCCCATGACCGGATCGCCTCCTCCCTGCGGCTCAGCTTTTCCCGCTACAATACCCACGAGGACATTGACGAGCTGGTGAACGCTTTAAGAGAGGGGCTTTCCTCATTGACTAAAAAACCGTAACAGGAGAATTTAAATGGAAGAAATCATCTTAATCAAACTGGGAGAAATGGTTCTCAAGGGGCTGAACCGGAATGTGTTCGAGGCCGCCCTGATCCGGAATATCAAGCGTCGTTTGAATCCTCTGGGCGGTTTTGACGTAAAAACCGCCCAGTCGACCGTTTACGTCACCCCCCGCGAGGGAGCCGATCTGGACGCGGCTGTGGAGCGGGTTTCCAAAATATTCGGGATTGCCGCGTTTTCACGCGCCTGTGTGGTAAAAAAAGAGATGAACGCCATTCTGGAGGCGTCCGCCGAATACCTGAAGCCGGAGCTGCTGGCCGCGAAAAGCTTCAAGGTGGAAACAAAGCGCGCCGATAAGATTTTTCCGCTGAAATCGCCGGAGATTTCCGCACAGGTGGGCGAATACCTGCTGGAACGGTACCCACACCTCTGTGTCGACGTACACGACCCCGACATTACCGTGCGGGTGGAGGTACGCGATTTCGGGGCTTACGTTCACGGACCCGCACTGAAAGGTGCGGGCGGAATCCCGGTGGGCACCGGCGGAAACGCCGCCATCCTGATCAGCGGCGGAATCGACAGCCCTGTCGCCGCGTGGACGATGGCAAAGCGTGGTCTGGAGCTGACCGCCGTCCACTTTGCCAGCCCGCCGTACACCAGCGAGCGCGCGGAGCAGAAGGTGCACCGGCTGCTGGCCCGCGTCGGCGAATACTCCGGCAGAATGAACCTGTTTACCGTTCCGTTCGCAAAGGTGCAGGAGGAAATCATGGCGAAATGCCCGGAGGACCTGTTCACCCTGATCATGCGGCGGTTTATGATGCGGATCGGCGAAAAAATCGCCCGCAGGGAAAGCTGTTCCGCACTGATTACCGGTGAAAGTCTGGGCCAGGTGGCGAGCCAGACCCTGCAGGCCATTGTCTGCACCGATCAGGCCTCCGAGATGCCGGTCCTGCGTCCGCTGATCGGAATGGACAAGTTGGAAATCATTGAAATTTCGCGCAGGATCAATACCTTTGACATCTCCATAGAGCCGTTTGAGGACTGCTGCACCGTGTTCACGCCGAAGCATCCGCGCACACAGCCCAAGCTTCCGGAGCTTCTGGAAGCGGAACAGGCGCTGGACTGCGAAAGCCTGATCGAGGAATGTGTCCAAAACGCCGTACTTACAAAAATCTATCCGAATCAATAGCGGGGGAAAAAGAATGAACGCTGAAATTATTTCCGTAGGAACCGAGCTTCTGCTCGGCCATACAATCAACACCGACGCCTCCTTTGTCGCGAGGGAGCTTTCCACCATCGGCGTCAACCTTCTGTTCGCGGGAACCGTGGGCGACAATGTCTCACGGCTGAAGGAAGCGCTGGAAAGCGCGCTTCGCCGCAGCGACCTTGTCATCACCACCGGGGGTCTGGGGCCCACCGGCGACGACCTGACCAAAGAAACCATCGCGGAAACCGCGGGCAAAAAGCTGGTGCTGCATCAGGAAAGCCTGGACAGGATCGTCCGCTATTTCAAAGGAAGGGTGCTGGGCGAAACACAGAAAAAGCAGGCGCTGCTTCCCGAGGGCTGCACCGTGTTCCCCAACGACCACGGCACCGCGCCGGGCTGCGGCTTTGAAACCGACGCAGGCAAAATCATCATCATGTTGCCCGGCCCGCCGTCCGAGCTGATTCCCATGCTGAAAAACTACGCGATCCCCTATCTGACAAAGGGCGGGCAGGCAGTGATCGTTTCCAGAATCGTCCGCGTGTTCGGCTTGGGGGAAGGTTTTGTCGCGGAAAAAATCCCTGACCTGACGGACTGTGCCAATCCGACGGCGGCGACCTACGCCAAGGACGGCGAAATGTTCGTGCGCGTCACCGCCCGTGCGGAAAATCAGGAAACAGCACAGGCCATGTGCGCCCCCGTTGTGGAAGAGCTCAAAAACCGTTTTCACGAGTTTATTTACGGAATCGACGTGGAAAGCCTGGAAGAAGTCGTGGTCACGGAGCTCGGCAAGCGCGGCCTTCACCTTGCCACCGCGGAGTCCTGCACCGGCGGCCTGCTCGCCAAGCGCATCACGGATATCGCGGGCGCGAGCAAGGTCTTTCAGATGGGCGCCGTCACCTACGCGAATGAGATCAAGACGCTTCTGCTCGGCGTGCCGGAATCCACCCTGAAGCAGTACGGCGCCGTCAGCGAGCAGACCGCGCGCGCGATGGCCGAGGGGGTCCGGGCGAAATCCGGCAGCGAGCTGGGCATCGGCATCACCGGAATCGCGGGGCCGGACGGCGGAACGCCGGAAAAGCCCGTCGGCCTGATTTACATTGCTTTCTGTGACGGGGAACATACCTGGGTGCGCAAAATGCAGCACGGCGCTTCCAAGGGACGCGAATACCTGCGCTGGCTCGCCGCCTCCAACGCGCTGGACATGGTGCGCCGCTATCTGACGGGCTGCGGAGGGCTGGAAGAAGCCGCCTACGCGAAAAAAATATAAAATATCCCGAAAGGAAACAAGGGGGTGCCGCCATGAAACCGCAAAACGGAGAACACACGAAAAAAAGTCTTCCTTTTTACCGCGTTCTGCTGCCCTGGAAGGGGGACGGCAAAAAGCTGATTCTTTATAAGACCGTCTGCCTGATCGCCGTCTGCGTTTTTCTCGGCTGCGCCCTTTATCTGGTCTGGGACCTTGTCGTCCTGCCCGCCGCCGCGGATACGGAGCAGCAGGATATCAAAAGCGTGTATTACGCCGAAAGCTCCGAAACGCCGGACGCGGGGGACGATTCGCCCGTGTCCTCCACCCCGCCGGAACGCGACGGACAGGGGCGGCTGATCCGGTTTCTTGAGCTGCAGAAAATCAACCCGTCCATTGTGGGCTGGATCAAGGTTCCCGGCACCGTCATCGACCTGCCGGTTCTGCAGGCCGACGCAAAGGACCCGGAATTTTACCTGACACACGACTACCGCGACCGGTACTCCGGATACGGAAGCGTCTTTGCGGACGCGCACTGCTCCGTGGAAAAAGGAAAATCCCGCAGCATCGTCCTTTATGGGCACTCGCTCAATTCGGGGCGGATGTTTACGCAGCTGGACCGGTACAAATCGCTGGATTTTTACAAAAAGAACCCGGTATTTACCTTTGATACGGTCGACAGCCAGTCGCAGTGGAAGGTCATTTCCGTTTTTCTGACCAACACCCTGCCGGAACAGGGCAAGCTGTTCAATTACATGAAAACGGATTTCCAGGACGACAGCGATTTCCTGAATTTCGTTTATCAGATGCGGATACGGTCCCTTTACAACACCGGCGTCGGCTTCAACAAGGACGACAGCATCGTGCTGCTTTCTACCTGTTCCTACGAGTTCAAGGATTTCAGGGAAGTCGTGGTCGCCCGCAAAGTCCGCGACGGCGAAAGCAGCGAGGTGGACGTTTCCAGAGCTTCGTACAACGGCAAAACGGTGTACCCGGACTGCTGGTATGCAAAGAACGGCGGAAAAAAGCCGGTCTGGCCGGATACCTATGAAGAGGCCGTCAAAAAGAATCTTTTATCGTGGGGGGAAGGAATATGAACGCGGGACTGATTTTTTATTTTGCGCACAGGACCCTGCGCTGTCAGAATAAAATAGAGGAAGCGCTCCGTTTTTACGGGTCGGGTATCGCTGACGTGAAAATCTGCGCCAAGAAGACGGACCTCAGCTCCACTATGGCGCGCCTTCTGCGGACGCTCCCTGCCGTCTTTGTGGTCGGTGACTCGCCCGAAAGCATGCCAGACTGCGCGCCGCCGCTTTTCAAAATCCTGCATATTCCCGTCGGCAGGTCCGGGGAACCGAAAGGCGTTCTGCGCCTGAACGGTAAGGATAAAACCGGCTATCTGATCGAAAGCCTCAATCAAGCGATCGTCGTGCTGCCGGACGTGCCGGAGGAGCTCTCGCAAATGCTTCCGGCCGCCTGTGAACGGCTTGCACTGAAATTCGGGCTGACGGGAGAGTTCCCTTCCGATAACCGCGAGCCGTTCGAAGAAATGGTCGAGAATTCCATGAAGACTTTTAACCCGGGGGTTTAAATCCATGTTGGATCTGCTGTCCCAGATGAAAACCGTTGATCTGGTCATAAAATTTGTCCGCGGCGATATGCGGCGCATCACGCCGTACCCGTTTCAGCCGCAAAAGAAAAAGAATACTCCGAAAACCGATTTCGGCGGGATTCCCGCCTCCACACCGGAGGACGAGGGGATTCCCAGCGAATATATCGAGCAGTTTTTTGAGGAGCTTGCCGCCTCCCCCGCCATCCGTCCGCACAGCGTGATGCTGCTGCGGCACGGAAAGCTGATTGCGCAGGGCAGCTTCAAGCCCTATTCCCCCGCGTATCCGCACATGATGTTTTCCCTTTCCAAAAGTGTTACCGGCATGGCGGTGGGGATCGCCATGGAGGAGGGCCTGCTTTCCCTTGACGAAAAGGTCATCGACATCTTCCCCGAAAAGGGCGTCATGTTCCGCAGTCCCAGAATCAACAGCATCACCGTCCGTCACCTGCTGAACATGACCAGCGGCATCAAGTTTAATGAGGCCGGTTCCTTTGTGGAAAGGGACTGGGTGAGGGCTTTCCTGACATCGGACTGCATTTTCGAGCCCGGAAGCGAATTCAGCTACAACAGCATGAATTCCTACCTGCTCAGCGCCATCGTGCGTAAAAAAACCGGTATGGGGCTGGTGGAGTACCTGACCCCGCGGCTTTTTGCTCCGCTGGGGATTGAGGATGCGGACTGGGAAACCTGCCCGCTGGGAATCGAAAAGGGCGGCTGGGGGCTTTCCCTGCATATCGCTGATATGGCAAAGCTCGGCCAGCTTTATCTGCAGGGCGGCCGCTGGGACGTCGGCGGCGAAACACGGCAGCTCATCCCGGAGGAATGGATTCGGGAATCGACCAAAGTGCAGACCCCGTCCCGCGAAAACAGCCATCCGGTCGGCTACGGGTATCAGGTATGGGATTTCCACGCGACGGACGCATACCAGTACAACGGCGTATTCGGCCAGTACGTCATCGTCCTTCCGAAGCGCGACATGGTAGTGGCTATCACAAGCGGAAGCCAGAACCTGTTTTCCGACGTTTCCATCGAAACGGTGGAAACCTATTTCGGCGACGGCGCGAAAAAGATTTTCGACCATCCTTTACCCCGGAACATCCGCGCGCTCCGCGCGCTGAAAAGCAGGCTGGACAGCCTGTACGCAGTCCCCGAAACGGCGCCCGGGCCCCGGAAATCCAATCCGTTCCACACGTTCCTGCAAAGATTTTTTCCCTCGAAAGCCGAGGAACTGCCTTTGCTCGCCGCGGGAATCGACAAACAGGAGTACCGGCTGGGCAGCAGCTACGGAACGCTGCTCCCGCTTATTCTGCAGTGCGTGACCAATAATTTTTCCGGGGGGATCACTCGCGTTTCCTTTTCCTTTGAACCCGGCCTGTGCAGGATCACGATGTACGACGGGACGGACGAAAACGTAATTACAGCCGGGCTGGACGGTGTTCCCCGCCGCAGCGACGTAACGCTGAACGGCGATGTTTACACGGTGGGTGCGACGGCAAAGCTGACAACAGACGAAGAGGACCGCACGGTCATGCTCCTTTACCTCTCCTATATTGAAACACCCAGTCTGCGCGTGATGAAATTCATCTTCTACGGGGAAAAGCTTCTCATCCGTTTTTACGAGCACCCCACCGTGGAGGCCGCGACAAAAATGCTGTTCGGTCTGGTCGGGGGAAGCGGAAACTCCATCGACAAGATGCTGATCGACGCCATTTCGCAGGAGCGCATGGCCGCCCGGGTGGACAATATCATGATGCCCCGCGCAAAGGGCACCGTGTTTGATAAAACATAAAAGCGACGGGACCGGTTCGGTTCCGCCGCTTTTATGAAAGAAGGGAGTATTATGAAAAAGTTGCTGTAAACTTATTTTCCTGTTGACTGGGCCAGCTTTACTTTGGCGGTAGAGCTTTCCCCCGTAAGAGAACTGGTAACGCTCAGCGTAACCGTGTCCCCCGGCTTCTTCCCCGTAATCACGTTCGTAATCACGTTCTGACTGGTCACATCCTTGCCGTCGATTTTCGTGATCACGTCGCCCTTTTTAATCCCTGCCGACGTCACTTCGGGATTCGTGACGGAGCCGACGTACATGCCGACGGGCAGGTTGTAGAAACGGGAAGTCATCGTATCGATAAACTGGCCGGAGATTCCGAGCACCGCTCTGTCCTTGACGTAGCCGTACTGCTTCAGGTCGCTGATGATCGGCTGCGCCACATTGATGGGGATGGAGAAGCCGAGGCCTTCATACCCGGTGGCTACGATTTTGGAAGAGTTGATGCCCACGACCTGGCCGTACATGTTGACCAGCGCGCCGCCGGAGTTGCCCGGATTGATCGCTGCGTCGGTCTGGATGCATTTCATGGTATAGCCGGTATCGGAATTGGTGATTTCACGGTTCAATGCGGAAACATAACCGATGGTGACGCTGGAGTTGAACTCCAGGCCGCCCGGGTTGCCGATCGCCATGACGGTATCCGCAACTTTGAGGTCGTCGGAGGAACCGAATTCCGCCGCGGTCAGGCCCTTTGCATCGATTTTGATAACGGCCAGGTCGGTGACGCTGTCGCTGCCGACCAGCTTCGCTTCATATTTCGTTCCGTTGGATAAAATAACTTTGAGGGAAGACGCGCCCTCGACCACGTGCGCGTTGGTAATGATGTACCCGTCGCTGGTCGCAATAATGCCGGAACCCTCGCTTGTCGGGGTGACGGAGCTGTCCTCGTCGCTGCTTTCCGCGTTGCCCGTACCGTTCCCGCCCATCGTATAGCGGGTGCTTTGGCCCAGCTGGTAATTTTGGATACAGACGACCGACGGGACCACCTTTTCGGCGATCTGCTGCTTGGTCAGTTCCCCGGTCACTGCGGCGGTGTTGGTGGTGCCGCTGTTGACCAGCTTCGTTACGGTAAACGCCGGATCACTGGTGCCTGCGTTCCCGAGCTTGACATACCCGTTGTTGACCAGCGCCGCGAACCCTGCGATGGAACCGGCCGAAATCATCAGGCAGCACATGACCCCCGCCAGTACCTTGACAAAAGTCCTTTTGCCGCCGCGCTTTTTTTTGCGCGGCTCCTGAAAATCGAAAACGGGCTGCTGGGGAACGGAGGGCCGCTCCCAGCTGTAAACCGGGGGCTCGTTCGACGGCTTGCTGTAATGGTAAAAATCCCCCTGCCACTCCGTCTGGTCCGCGCTTCTGTGTTCCGTATCGTTACTGTTTAAATCACGATTTGCCAGGTCTTTTTTCTTTTTATCATCTGCAAATGGATTAAACATCTGAATCATTCCTTTCTGCGGTGATTTGCTTTCTGTGATTGTTATGATACCGGTTCTATGTGAAAAGGATGTGATTATTAGTTTATATTTTTATGATATTTTTAAGAAAAATATGTAACCTGAATTTAACCAAATTATGAATGCCGAAAGGGAATGTTTTTTCTTTCTGCGATCTTACCGTAAAATCCCCCGAAAATGCATGGATTCCCGGCGGATTTGCGCCAAAATGTGCTATGATAGGATCAGAAATAAATTTTATACGGATGGAGAATGTGCGATGAACGGACTGACTCATGTTTACTGCGGGGACGGAAAAGGCAAAACCACCGCCGCCGTCGGGCTGGGAGTGCGCGCCTGCGGAAGCGGGAAACGGGTGCTGATGGCACAGTTTCTGAAGGGGAACGGCTCCGGCGAGCTGGCCGCCCTGAAACAGCTGGAAAACTTCAGCGTGCTCCCCACGGTGCCGACCGTAAAGTTCACCTTTCAGATGACTAAAAAGGAGCTGGAGGCAGCCGCCGTCCTGTGCGGCAACCTGTTCTGCAAGGCGGTTGCCGCCGCCAAAGCGGACGAGTGCGATCTGCTGATTCTGGACGAGGTATTTGCCGCGGTCAACTGTGGCCTGCTCGACGGCGCAATGCTGACCGACTTTATAAAAAACAAGCCCCAGAAGCTGGAGCTTGTTTTGACAGGGCGAGGCCCGAAGCCGGAGGTTCTGGAGCTCGCCGATTATGTTTCCGAAATCAGGAAGGAAAAGCACCCCTACGACAGGAACATCCCCGCCCGAAAGGGAATTGAATTCTAAACTGCTTTAGCCGCAGCGGGAGTACCCGCACTGGCGGCACGTCACGCATCCGCCCTCGTGCTCCAGCCTTGCCCCGCACTCCGGGCAATAATGCATTTTCCCCGGGGCGTCGTCCGCCGCTTCTCTCACAGGCGGGGATTTCCGCGGTGTGGGAGCAGTCCACTTTCCCAGCTGGACCTGCTCTTTGTAAACGCGTTCAATCGTCTTTGCAATCGCGTCCGGGCAGGAGGTGCATTTCAGCCCCGGCTGGCGGATGGTCGACGGACAGCGGATTCCCCTGAGCTGGTCCACAATGCTTTCGACCTCCATCCCGCTGCGCAAAGCGACGGATGCAAGGCGCGCGGTCGCTTCCGACTGGGACGGGCACCCCCCGGCCTTGCCGGTATTGGTAAACACCTCGCAGATTCCCTGATCGTCGTAGTTGACGGTAATATACAGGTTTCCGCAGCCGATTTTCACCCGCTCCGTAATCCCCGTCACCGTATCGGGCCGCGGACGCGGCACAATCCGGCCATCCTCCGGCGTCTCCGCCGCGGGCTGGCCTTCTTTTTTTACCTGCCCGATGTTGAGCACCTGTTCCGCGCGGCTGCCGTCGCGGTAAATGGTCACGCCCTTGCAGCCGAGATGGAACGCGAGCGTATACACGCTGGCCACGTCCTCTTTTGTGGCGCTGTTGGAGAAATTCACCGTCTTGGAAACCGCGTTGTCCGTTCCCTTCTGGAACGCCGCCTGCATCCGGATATGGTACTCCGGGCTGATGTCGTGCGCGGAAACGAACACCCGGCGCAGGTCCTCCGGCAGCTCCTCAATATGGGCGACCGTCCCTTCTTTGGCAATGCGCTTCATCAGCTCGTCCGAGTACAGTCCCCGCTTTTCCAGCTCCGCCTTCAAAATCGGGTTGACCTCGATCATTTCCGTGCCGTCCATGATGTTGCGGATGTAAGCATAGCCGAAAACCGGCTCTACGCCGCTGGAGCAGTTCGCGATGATGGAAAGGGTACCGGTCGGCGCAATGGTCGTGATCGTCCCGTTGCGGATCGGTCTGTCCTGCGGCAGGATACTTTCGCCGAAAAGCGGGAACGCACCGCGTTTTCCGGCAAGTACGGCGCTCTCTTCGCGCCCGCGTTCGGTAATGAATTTCATCACCTTTTCTCCGAGCGCGATCGCTTCGTCGGAATTGTACGGAATCCCCATCCGCAGCAGGCTGTCGGCCCAGCCCATGACGCCCAGACCGATTTTCCGCGTCTGTTTGGTTACCCGGTCGATATTTTCCAGCGGATACTGGTTGGCGTCAATGACGTTGTCCAGAAAATGCACGGCGTTTTTTACCGTCAGCCCAAGCTTGTCCCAGTCGAACTCCGTTTTTCCGTCCGCCGTTTTCAGCATCTTTACCAGATTGACGGAACCGAGGTTGCAGGACTCATAGGGGAGCAAAGGCTGTTCCCCGCACGGGTTGGTGGACTCGATCTCACCCTGCGAGGGCACAATGTTGTCCCGGTTCAGGCGGTCCAGAAAGATAATTCCCGGCTCGCCGTTGCGCCACGCGGCGTCCACGATCCGGTCAAACACCATGCGTGCGCGCAGAGCGGAAACGGCTTTCTTCGTGTGGGGGTCGACCAGCTCATAGTCGGTATCCTTTTCCACCGCTTCCATAAATTTTTCCGTCAGGCCCACCGAGATATTGAAGTTGTTGATTTCGTTGTTGTTGGCCTTACAGTCGATAAAATCGAGGATATCCGGGTGATCGATACGCAGGATGCCCATGTTTGCGCCGCGGCGGGTTCCGCCCTGCTTGACGGCCTCCGTCGCCATGTTGAACACCTTCATGAAGCTGATCGGGCCGGAGGCGACTCCGCCGGTCGAGTTGACGGTGCTGCCCTGCGGGCGCAGACGCGAAAAAGAAAAGCCCGTTCCGCCGCCCGATTTGTGAATCAGCGCCGCCTGCTTGATCGCTTCAAAAATATCCTCCATGCTGTCCGCAACCGGCAGCACAAAGCATGCCGAAAGCTGCCCGAGCGGGCGGCCGGCGTTCATCAGCGTGGGAGAATTGGGCAGGAACTCCAGCTCCTGCATCATATGGAAAAAGGTTTCCTCCGCCTTTTTAACGTCCGCCTTCCCGTCGTGCAGCCTGTCCGGCTCCGCAATGGCGGCGGCCACGCGGCGGAACAGGCCTTCCACGGTTTCCGTGGTTTCTCCCTTTTCATTTTTGATCAGGTACCGCTTTTGCAATACCATCAGTGCATTCTGTGATATGGTCATGGCCACAATTCCCTTCCCTATCCATTTTGTGATACTATATATTGTACCACTTCATACATATAAGTCAATATATTGTGAATATTTTATCGTATTCAGAAATAAATAAAGAAAGCCCCGCGCGGATTACCGCGCGGGGCTAACTGATTCAAGAAAGATTATTCCATTTTGGAGAGTTTGACAAGGTGCTCGTAGTTTTCGGCCGCAACCTTTTCAGCCTTCTGGAACAGAACCTCTGCGCGCTCCGGGAATGCACGGGTCAGGGAGTTGTAACGAACCTCGCCCATGATGAAGTCACGATAGCTGGCCGTAGGAGCCTTGCTGTCGAGATGGAACGGATTCTTGCCCTGCTCCGCAAGACGCGGATCATAGCGGAAGTTGGTCCAGTAGCCGGCTTCAACCGCCTTCTTCTCTTCCATCTGGGAGATGCTCATGCCGCCCTTGATGCCATGGTTGATACAGGGAGCGTAAGCAATGACGATGGAAGGTCCGTTGTAGCTTTCGGCTTCCGAAATCGCCTTGATGGTCTGGTTGTAGTCTGCACCCATTGCGACGCGGGCCACGTAAACATAACCATAGGTCATTGCGATAGCGGCAAGGTCCTTCTTCTTTGTCGCCTTACCGGTTGCCGCAAACTGAGCGACGGAACCGATCGGGGTGGACTTGGAAGCCTGGCCGCCCGTATTGGAGTAAACCTCGGTGTCGAATACGAGAATGTTGACATTCTCACCGGAAGCGAGAACATGGTCAACACCGCCGAAGCCGATATCATAAGCCCAGCCGTCGCCGCCGAAGATCCACATGGATTTCTTGGCGAGGTAGTCTTTGTCAACAAGCGTTTTCTTCGCAAGCTTTGCAACATCGTCGCTGCCGTTTGCAGCTTTTTCGAGCTCCGCAATCAGAGCGTCTGCCGCGGCGCGGTTCAGGTTGCTGTCTTCCTTGGTTGCAAGGTAGTTCTTGCAGGCTTCCTTCAGGGAAGCGGAGGCCGCCTCGGAAGCTTCAATATTTTCAACATACTCGGCGAGTCTGCCGCGGATCGCGTTCTGGGCAAGAGTCATGCCGAACCCGAACTCCGCGTTGTCCTCGAACAGGGAGTTGTTCCACGCGGGGCCGTATCCCTTCTTGTTGACGGTATACGGTGTGGCCGGTGCGGAACCGCCCCAGATGGAGGAGCAGCCTGTCGCGTTGGCAATATACATTCTGTCGCCGAAGAGCTGTGTGACGAGCTTTGCATACGGTGTTTCACCGCAGCCCGCGCACGCACCGGAGAACTCAAGCAGAGGCTGCTTGAACTGGCTGCCCTTGATGGAGGTAGGCTTAAACTTCTCAATGACTTCCGGCTTCTCGTCAAGGGTAAGGCCGTAATCAAAGCCCTTCTGGCTTTCAAGCTGTGTTTCCATCGGCTTCATGACCAGTGCCTTTTCACCCTTCATGCCCGGGCAGACGGATGCGCAGGAACCGCAGCCGGTGCAGTCATAGGAGGAAATAGTGATCGCGTATTTCATGCCGGGCATACCGGTCATATCCTTGGTCTTCTGGCTTGCAGGCGCCGCTGCGGCTTCTTCCGCAGTCATAGCGACCGGGCGGATAACGCCGTGCGGGCAGACATAGGAGCAGAAGGTACACTGGATACAGTTTTCCGGATGCCACTCGGGAATATCAATGGCGATGCCGCGCTTCTCGTAAGCGGCGGAGCCGGCCGGCACGGTGCCGTCGGCCATCTTGACAAAGGCGGATACGGGAAGCTGATTGCCCTTGTATTTGTTTGCGGGAACCATGACGTTGTTGACGTAATCCAGCGTTTCCGGTCTTCCGTCCGTAAAGACGTGCGCCTGGGTGTCGTCCGTGCTGTTCTTCCAGGATGCCGGAACTTCAACCTTGACGAAATCGGTCGCGCCGCGCTCAATAGCGGCATAGTTCATATCGACGATCTTCTGGCCCTTCTTCGCGTAGGAATGCAGGGCGGCGTCCTTCATATACTGGATCGCCTGTTCGGAAGGAATGATGTTTGCGATCTTGAAGAATGCGGACTGGAGAATGGTATTGATGCGGCCGCCGAGGCCGATCTCTTTACCGAGCTTGATACCGTCGATGGTGTAGAAGTTGATATTGTTGTCGGCAATGAATTTCTTCATTTTGCCCGGCAGTCTCTTGTCAAGCTCTTCCAGATCCCACTGGCAGTTCAGAAGGAAGCTTCCGCCCGGCTTGAGGTCCTGTACCATGTCGTACTCGTCGACATAGGAGGGCTTATGGCAGGCGACGAAGTCGGCCTGGCTGATATAGTAGGTGGACTTGATCGGCTTGCTGCCGAAACGCAGATGGGAAACGGTCAGGCCGCCGGACTTCTTGGAGTCGTAGGCAAAATAGCCCTGAGCGTACATGTCGGTGTGGTCACCGATAATCTTAATGGAGTTCTTGTTCGCGCCGACGGTGCCGTCCGCGCCAAGGCCCCAGAATTTGCAGGAATGCGTGCCCTTCGGGGTCGTGTCCGGAGTTTCCTTAATGTCGAGGGAAAGATGGGTAACATCATCGATGATGCCGATGGTGAAACGCTTCTTCGGGGTGTCGGTTTCCATGTTGCGGTATACGGCGACGATCTGGCCCGGGGTGGTGTCCTTGGAGCCGAGGCCGTAGCGGCCGGTGTAAATCGGAACAGAACCGAATTCCGTGCCGTTGACTGCGGCGAGAACATCCAGGAACAGCGGCTCGCCGATGGAGCCCGGCTCTCTTGTTCTGTCGAGCACGGAAATCTTCCTGACTGTCTTCGGCAGGACGTCGAGCATATATTTCGCAACGAACGGTCTGTACAGTCTGACCTTGACCAGACCGACCTTGTCGCCGGCTGCGTTCAGGTAATCCACAACTTCCTCCGCCGCTTCGCAGACGGAACCCATTGCAATGATGACCCTTTCGGCATCCGGTGCGCCGTAGTAGTTGAACGGCTTATAATCGGTGCCGATTTTCGCGTTGACTTTATTCATATAGTCGACAACAACATCCGGAAGATCATCATAGAATTTGTTGCCGGCTTCACTTGCCTGGAAGAAGAAGTCGTCGTTCTGAGCAGTGCCGCGCGTAACCGGATGCTCCGGATTCATTGCGTTGCGGCGGAAGGACTCCACAGAGTCCCAGTCGAGCATCTCGCTCAGATCGGCGTAATCCCACATGTGGATCTTCTGTACTTCATGGGAAGTACGGAAGCCGTCGAAGAAGTGCAGGAACGGTACGCGGCCCTTAATGGCGGAAAGATGGGCGACTGAGCCCAGATCCATAACCTCTTGCGGGCTGTTGGAGCAGAGCATTGCGTAACCGGTCTGACGGCATGCATAAATGTCGGAATGATCGCCAAAAATGCAAAGTGCGTGGGTCGACAGGGAACGTGCCGAACAGTGGATGACGCTCGGAAGGAATTCGCCGGCCATCTTGTACATGTTCGGGATCATCAGGAGAAGTCCCTGAGAAGCAGTGTAAGTAGTGGTCAGCGCGCCTGCTGCCAGCGAACCGTGCACTGCGCCTGCGGCGCCCGCTTCGGACTGCATCTCGGTAACCCTGACTTCCCTGCCGAAAAGATTTTTTCTGCCGGCCGCGGCATATTTGTCCGTTTCATCTGCCATAACGGACGACGGGGTGATGGGGTAGATAGCAGCAACATCTGTAAACGCATAAGACACATGTGCGGCAGCGTTATTGCCATCCATAGTTTTCATCTTTCTTGAATCCATTATAATTATTTTCCTCCTTTTAAGGATAATCTATTTGCTATAGGCGCCAACATACTGCACCTTGTCTAAATTTTATCATCTTTTATAAGATATGTAAAGAAATTTTGCAGAATTGACCATAGAATTTACATTCCCAATAAAATTTGAAAAAATTTATCCTGAATTCGTTCATTTTGGCGGCGATTCCACCCTGTGAAGCGGCTTTGCCCGGCCACACCTCTGCCTCTTTGCTTTGCTCGTGCGCACAAATGCGCAGATACTCCATAAACTGTTTGACATTAGTATGAATAATAATATACAATAATATTATTATATTTTATTTCCGAAAGGGGAAAAACAATTCATGTCACCCGAACCTGACGGCTCATTTTTTCATTTACTGAGCGCGCTGCCCGCCGCCGCTGAACAGGAGCCAAATGAATTTTTATCCATTCTGCTGCTGTTTGCCCTGATTTTGGTAAACGCTTTCTTTGCCGCGAGTGAAATCGCAGTGATTACCCTCAACGACAACAAGCTGAAAAAAATGGCGGAGGACGGCAATAAAAAAGCCGCCAAGGTACTGAAGCTGACGGAGAATTCCAGCCGTTTTCTCGCGACCATCCAGGTCGGCGTGACACTGAGCGGATTTCTGACCTCTGCTTCGGCTTCCCAAAGCTTTGCCGGCAAGCTTGCGAAACAGCTTGCTTTTCTGCCCGTACCCACCGGCGTCGTCTACGGCGTATCCACGGTATTGATTACCGTGCTGCTGTCCTATTTCTCGCTCGTGCTGGGCGAGCTGGTCCCGAAAAAGATCGCCATGCAGCGCGCGGAAGAGCTGTCCTTCAAATTCATCGGCATCCTGAACGGCACTTCCACCGCTTTCCGGCCGTTTATTTCCTTCCTTTCCTTTTCCACCAACGTCGTTCTGAAGATGCTGGGCTTTGATCCCAACGCCTCGGAGGAAACCGTCACGGAGGAGGAAATCCTGATGATGGTCGACGCGGGCGAGGAGAAGGGCGTCATCGGCGAAACCGCCAAGGATATGATTTCCAATATTTTCGATTTCAGCGACATCACCGCGAGCGAGATCATGACCCACCGTACGGAGGTGGACGCCGTGGAGGACACCGCCTCCATACAGGACGTCGTAAACCTTTCCATTTCGGACGGACACTCTCGCATCCCCGTTTACCACGAGGATCTGGACAATGTGCTCGGCGTGATCTATGTCAAGGACCTGCTCCAGTATGTCGGCAGTGAAATGGATGAGAATATCAAGATTACCGATCTGATGCGCCCCGCGTACTTCGTGCCGGAGAGCAAGCGCTGCAGCCAGCTGTTTACAGAGATGGTTGAGCGCAGGACCCAGATCGCAATTATTGTCGACGAATACGGCGGGACAGAGGGTATTATTACCATGGAGGACCTTTTGGAATCCATTGTCGGCGACATTCAGGACGAATACGACCACGAGGAAGAGGAAATACATAGGGTGGACGATCACAAGTTTACTGTGGACGGTGGGACCGACATCGATGAAATTTCCGATCTGGTGGGGATTGATCTTCCCGAGGGGGACTACGACACCATTGCCGGCCTGGTGGTGGAGATGCTGGGAAGGATTCCAAAACCGGGTGAACACCCCGTCGTACAGGTCCAAAACCTGACGCTGACCGTTCAGGAGGTCGAGGACCGCCGCATTTCCAAAATCCTGATCGAGGTGCTGCCGGAACCGGACGACGGCGACAGTCCGGCGAAAGACGAATAACAGAAAAAACAGAGAGTCTGCTGCTTCGGCACAGGCTCTCTTTTCTTGCGCCGTGATGCCTGATATTTGCGGAAACGAGTTGCTTTTGTCGCAATTTTGTAGTATGGTATTGTAGTTATCGGACACAGCCTGTCCGGTATGGTCAGTCGCAAAATCCTGACCTTAAATAAAACTACGGAGGAATCTAAAAATGAAAAATCAGTCTCAGCGTGCGCAGTATCTTGCGCAGGGCGCCATGATCGGCGCCATTTACATGGTTTTGACCCTTCTTGCGGCCCTGGCGAACTTAGCCTACGGCCCGGTGCAGTTCCGATTTTCGGAAGCGCTCACCATCCTGCCGGCCTTTACTCCGGCGGCTGTTCCGGGGCTTGCGGTCGGTTGCCTGCTTGCCAATATCTGGAGCGGCTACGGCGCGGCGGATATGGTGTTTGGCACTTTGGCGACCCTTTTGGCGGCGGTCTGCACCAGGATGGTCAGAAACATCCGGTTCAAAAACATTCCAGTTCTGGCCCCGCTTCCGCCGGTTTTGTTCAACGCGGTGATTATCGGGCTTGAGATCGCCATTTTGTCCACGGAAGGCTTCTCGTGGGCCGGGTTCTGGGCCGCCGCCCTTTCGGTAGGGGCCGGAGAGCTGGTGATCTGCTACGGTCTGGGACTTCCCTTGGCTGCAGCTTTGCAGAAGGTAGGGAAAAAAAGAAAAATATTCTGATTTTGGGGTGTAATTTGTAATGGGGGAAGAACAGTTCTGTGCGAAAAAGCGGCTGAGAGGCATGCCGCCGGTCAGGCTGATTGTGGTGAGCTTTGCGGTTGTCATTCTGATAGGAGCAGTTCTGCTTACGCTGCCGATCGCTTCGCGCAGCGGGCTGCCGACCGGATTTATCGATTCGCTGTTTACCGCGACCTCGGCGACCTGTGTCACCGGTCTGGTTGTATTTGACACATGGACACACTGGAATCTGCTTGGCCAGATCATCATCCTTCTACTGATTCAGGTCGGCGGGCTGGGCGTTATCACCTTCACCACCGGCTTTTCCATACTGGTCCGCCGAAAAATCGGGCTGCGGGACCTGCAGCTGGCGACAGAAAACACAAGCGGCGACACGATTAACATAAAGCATCTGATCAGGATCATTCTTTTCTTTACATTTTTCTGCGAGATGACCGGAGCGGTGCTGCTGACGTTCCGTTTCGTTCCCCAGTTCGGGGCAAAAGGAATCTGGATTGCAGCGTTTACGGCGATTTCCGCCTACTGCAACGCCGGATTCGATATTCTGGGCTTTTTGATGAAGGACGGCAACCTGATTCCCTATGTCGGGGACCCTCTGGTCTGCCTGACAGTCGGCGGGCTGATCGTGATCGGCGGGCTGGGCTTTGTGGTGATCAGCGATATCTATAATGCAAAACTTCTCCCGCGGATTCATAAGAAAAAACCGACCCATCTTCATTTCCATTCCGCTCTGGTGCTGATCATGACGACGATTCTGATTGTGTCCGGTACCGTGCTTTTTCTGGCCTGCGAATACGACAACACGCTCGTAGGCATGGATTTCGGAACAAAGCTCAACGCTTCCCTCTTTCAGTCCATCAGCGCGCGCACCGCGGGTTTCTGTACGGTGGACATTGCAAAGGAACACGATTTCACAAAAATCATCACGGTTGTTTTAATGTTCATCGGCGCTTCGCCGGCAGGTACCGGCGGCGGTATTAAAACAACCACCTTTATCGTACTGCTGGCTACGGTCGTCAGCGTCATGCGCGGAAATGAAGAAACCACCCTTTTCAAACGCCGGATAGACCAGTCCACGGTTTATCGCGCGCTGTCGATTCTTTCCGTCGCGGCTACTGTTGTAATAACCACAGCTGGTATCATTCTGACCGCCGACCCGGACGTTACCGGTATCGATGCCTTATTTGAGGCAACCTCGGGTTTTGGTACGGTGGGTTTAACCGCAGGCGTCACATCGACTTTAAGCTGGATTTCCAAGCTTACCGTTACTTTAACGATGTTTATCGGCCGTGTCGGCCCGGTTTCCCTTGGGCTTGCGCTGACGCTTCACAAAGGGCATCGCTGTGCAGGTACGATTTTGCCGGAAGGGAAAATCATTGTGGGCTGATACTCCAACGATAGCGGCCCCCGGCAGAGCCGGAGGCCGAGAATGATAAAATCCCACCGCGTTTCTCGCGGTGGGATTTTTAGTATTTATTCCTCTTGGGCGCCCAGAATTTCCATCAGTTTCTTCTGGCTTTTATTTTCACAGACGGCGACGATCTCGTCGTTGGCACGGATGACCGTAAACCCGTTTGGAATCATCATGGAGTCACCGCGTACCACAGAGATAATCAGCGAGCCCTGCGGAAGAGTGATATCCTTCAACTGCACGCCGTCCAGCGCGGTGTTTCGCGGAAGGGTAATAGCGCAGATCCCGGCCTTTCCCTTATTCAGCGTTGCAAGCAGATGCATCTTTGAGACGTCCACTTCCTGTTCAATCAGGTTGGTGATAATCTCCGTACTGCTGACGGCAATATCCGCGCCCAGTTTGCGCAAGGCCGCCAGATTACGGGGGTCGTTCGCCCGTGCAATGACTTTTGCCGCCTTAAACTCTTTTCTGGCCAGCTGCGAGGCAACGAGATTGTCCTGATCGCTTCCCGTAACCGCGATCACGCAGTCGGCGTTTTTTGTACCGGCTTCGTCCAGCACCTCAATTTCTGTTCCGTCGCCGCAAATCACTTCCACATCCAGCTCATTGGCGAGTCGCATACATTTGAGCTTATCTTTTTCAATCAGCTTCACGCTGTATTTTCTTTCCAGCATATTTCTTGCAATCTGATGTCCCAGCTTGCCGCCGCCCACAATTACAATTCTCATATCTTCCCAATATCCTCCAAATTCGGCATGACCGAAATCAATCAGTCAATCACCTTTGCAAAAATGACCTTGTCCCCTTCGGTAAGAATAATTCTGCGATCAGAAGAATACAGCTCCAGCGTACCGTTACGATGAAGAACCCCAAAAACGGTCTCTCCAATATCCTTTGGCGCCGCGGTAACAGAAATGCCTTCATGCGCCTTATCCACGGCGCGGCAGTGAAAAGTCGCCGTCGCACTCTCAAAAGACACGTTTTTAGAAGCGAGCGGCTGCGTCAGCGCGGTGAAAATAGAATCGCCCGCCAGATTGGTCGGGCAGACGGTTTTCAGACCGAACCGCTCAAATACATTTTCACGGGCCGGGTCGGAAATACGCGCAACCACATTCTGTACGCCGAAAAACTCACGCACAATCTGTGACACCGTAATGTTCAGATTATCGTCGGGAGTGACCACGGCAACTGCGTCACAGCTTTCCACTCCGGCGTTTTGCAGCACCGTCATATCCATCGGCATGCCGGTAACCGTGATCCCGCTGAAGTCCTCGCTCAAATTCCGGAACGTATCCGGATTAGAATCAATCACGGCGACGTCATGGCCGTGCTCATCGAGCAGTCCCGCCAGACGGGTTCCCAGCCTGCCGCAGCCCACTACAAGAACGTTCACAATAACCTCTCCTCTGCATAACACCATATACAAAATTATAAAATTTAACTGATTAAAGAAACCGGCGCCGCTACCTGCCTAACCGGGATCGATCACAGGGAATTGTGTGCCTCACAACACGTTTATTTAGTCGGATAAACGACTTCAAACTCTTCGCAAACCACGAGCATTTCTTCCGTGAATTCCTGACCGATTTTTTTCAGTTCCAATGTAAAAAACTCGAAATGACATTTTTTCCAAGAAGAAAGAGTACGGTCACATTCCCCCTCTTTATACGCGTGTTCGGCTGTCACCTGATTAAACGGCGTTATGTAGACCTTCGTTGTTCTGGTTACACAAACCGCCTCGTCTCCGGTGTTTAAAATTAAATTGTATCCCCCAACGGGCGGCAATGGGAACTCTTCTTTTATGTAAGCGGGATATGCGCCGGCCGTCGCGGTTTTTGTGCCTTTTAATACAAGATCAGCCAGTACATCCGACATTTCGGGCGTATTCCCTCCGAATGACCAGGCATCATAGGATTCGGCATTCGGATTCACTTTCGTGTACTGATTCCACATCTGTTGTTCAGTCATCATCTATCTCCATCGAATATCTATCATACATAGTTGCCTGAATTTTGTCAACAGGGTATGCTCCGTAAACTTCATCTTACTCCCTTGCTATTACTCGAAGTAGAACAGATCTTCAAACTTTTTATCCAATGCAATACAGAGAATCAGCGCAAGTCTTGCCGTTGGATTGAATTGGCCTGTTTCAATAGAACTGATTGTGTTTCTGGAAACGCCGACCAATTCAGCCAAATCCGCTTGTGACAGGTTCTTTTCCGCACGGGCTACTTTCAGCCGGTTTTTTAGAATCAATTCGTTTTTCATGCTCCAATGCACAGAATGTTTGTAACATAACGGTCAAGAGTAAGAATAGAAGCAATAGCCCCCAACACGGTAAGTACCACCATTGACTTTGCTTTCGTAATCCTATATTTCCCATATGCTTCAGCTGCTATATAAGCGAAGAACATACTGTCTGCCGCATAATTGTTTTGCTTTGTAAAGAGACCGAAAAGCTTGATGATGACATAAAGAAAGCCGAAGGCAATATAACCGTAACGGCGTCCCTTGTTGTCCGCATAAACGGCTCCTTCATCTTCTTGCTGCTCGCGGCTTTTTTTCAAAATTTCCTCTTTATTCACGATAAGCCCTCCCAGTAATATTGCTATTATGACAAGTTTTCTTGTCTATGACACAGTATACCTCTAACAAGTTTTCTTGTCAATCTTTTGCAAAGTTTTCTATGCAAACGCCATCGAACAAAACAGGGGCAAGTCGATGTTTTATAGGCTTGCGTTATGTTCATAATGAAACTATAATTGAAAACTTTCTGTTTTTAAATCGCAATAATATCGCCCTTTAATCGCTGTAAATCTCAGCACACAGTAGTCTGGATCTGTTACACCCTTTTTGTAAAACATCGTATCTCCGGTCCGCCAAATATCCTGTTTTGTTTGAGAGTCTTCCAACACTTCCATTGTTCCAATTAACATGACACCTTCATAGCGAAAGCGGCCTTTATTGAAAAAATAAATACTGGCTTTTTCGTTTTGCTGATATTGGCTCACACGCAGGGAAGATGTGTTCGTGGTGAAATAAAATAAATTTTCTTCTATTTTGCGCGGCATAAGCATGGCTTTGATATTGGGAAAGCCATCTTCATCAACAGACGCAATAAACGCAACTTTTTGTTTTCCAATAAACTCAAGGATTTGGTCTTTCGTTTTCATCGTAAACTCCTCTCAATGTCAATAGGCATAATAATAAATCTGAAATTGAAATAGATATTTGGCCTGATATTATTATAAAATAAATAATCGGGCTAAAGCAATACACTTTTGCATTCATTTTAGACTGATAGCCTTGGCCCGCCAGATTTACTCCGGCCCGTTTTTATGTCACCTGCCAACCAGATCCGAATACGAATTGCGTCCAGACTCAGTCTGGTGGCCCGCCCGGAGGGATTCGGGTGTTGGCACGCTTTACCCGCGTTCCGGACGCAGCGCGTCTTTCGCGCCTACGGCGGTGCTCTTCGAAAGCGTCATTAAAAAACTTTCATACAGAGACTCCTACATAAAATGATTGCTGCTTAGAATTTTACCTCTGCACCGGGGTTTTCGCCTCGTGACAAACGAAAAACAAGGACAGGGCAAAAGCCCTGTCCTTGTTTTTGGCCCGCCCGGAGGGATTCGAAGGTGGTGCATGTTCAGCCCGCGTTCCGCGAGTCCCTTCGTTTTCCTTCGGGATAAAGACTTCCGATACTGCTCCCTGCCTGCGCCGGGGGGTTCTCACCCTCCGGGCCGGGAAACACCACCAGATTTACTCTGCCCTGTTTGTTTTTGGCCCGCCCGGAGGGATTCGGGTGTTGGCACGCTTTACTCGCGTTCCGCGGCCTCTTTTTCTTTTCACGGCGCACGGATTCTTTTCCGTTCTAACCAACCTGCACCGGGGTTTTCGCCTCGTGACAGACGAAAAACAAGGACAGGGCAAAAGCCCTGTCCTTGTTTTTGGCCCGCCCGGAGGGATTCGAACCCCCGGCCTTCAGAATCGGAATCTGCTGCGATATCCAGCTTCGCTACGGGCGGATGTTTAGCCAAAGGTTATTATAACATAATTCGCGTCAAAGTCAATGGAAACAGCCAGAAATTGCGCGGGTCATGCCTCGCAGATTTTTCTGATCGAGGCCACTGCGATCTCGATATATTTGGACATGGGCTTTTCTTCCACCCCCGCCACGTACACATGACAGGCGGACACGGGCACCAGCACCTTTTCCGCTTTGCTGCCGGAAACGGCCTGTGCGATTGAGGGTGAAATTTCCCCCAGCATCGCGTTCGCGAGAATAATCCCCATCGGTCCGGCGATAATATCCGCGTGCGCGCAGTTGTATACTGCCGCATTTTCGCCGGTAGCCCCGGCGTCGGCCCCCGCTCTCAGCATTGCCGAGGTTGCAAGGGCGTTGGTCCCCACCGCGATGAGCTCGGCGCCCGGAAGCTCCGCTTTCAGCCTTTCCACGATGCTGCGGCCAATCCCGCCGCCCTGGCCGTCAATCACGATAATCTTCATTGAAATCCTCCGTCCCCAGATTCTATTAAGATGATAGCACAAGTGTCTTTTTCCGTCAATCAGTCCCGGCACCGGGTGTCTTTTCCCATTAAAAATCCTCTTGGAAAAGGATGGATTTCAAAGGCTGCGGGGAGGGTCAAGCATTGACAAAAGCCTGCTTATATTGTAAAATATAAACTAATATCGATATGCAGAAGCATGTCGCCCGGAGTAACGGAAAACAGGATCATGAATTATCAGCGCGCGGCAGTAGCTGTGCGCTTTGCCAGAAGGCTCACAGTACTGTGAGCCTTTATTCTTTTTAATCAGGAGTTATGATCGATGGACTTGAAAACATTCTTTACACAGAATCCGCGCGCTGCGCTCGCCTTTTCCGGAGGAGTGGATTCCTCTTATCTGCTGTACGCGGCAAAACAGTATGGCTGCGACGTCCATGCCTATTTTATCAAGTCGGCCTTTCAGCCCCAGTTTGAGCTGGACGACGCGCGCCGTCTGGCGGAGCAGTTAAACGTTCCTTTTACCGTGGCGGAATTCGACGCCCTTGAAAATCCGCAGGTGGCCGCCAACGACGCCCTGCGCTGCTACTACTGCAAAACCACCCTGTTCACGCAGCTCAGGAAGCTGGCGGCGCAGGACGGCTGCACCCTTCTGATGGACGGCACCAATGCCTCCGACAGCTTCGAAGGGCGGCCGGGCATGCGCGCCCTGCAGGAGCTGGACGTACGCTCGCCCCTGCGCGAATGCGGTCTGACCAAGGACGATATCCGCCGCCTTTCCCGGGAAGCCGGGCTGTTCACTTCCGAAAAGCCCTCTTACGCCTGCCTTGCCACCAGAATTCCCACCGGCACGGCCATTACGGAGGACATGCTGAAAAAAGTGGAGCAGGGAGAAAACGTCATGTTCGCCATGGGCTTTACCGATTTCAGGATCCGGCTTTTCCACGGCGCGGCGAAAATCCAGCTTCCGGAAAACCAGTTTCCAATGGCGATTGAAAAGAAAACCGAGCTGAATCAGGCTCTTTCCCCGTATTTTGACGGGGTATTGCTCGACCTGACGCCCAGAGTATAAGGAGAGGTTGACAAATATGGAACAGCAAAAAACGCTGGAACTGCTGCAAAAAGTAAAAAACGGAACGCTTTCCCCGGAGGAGGCCGTTCTGAAGCTGAAAATGAGTCCCTACGAGGACTTGGGATACGCCAAAATCGACCTTCACCGGGGACTGCGTCAGGGCATCCCGGAGGTGATCTACGGCAGCGGGAAAACGCCGGAACAGATTCTGGGCATCGCCTCGGCCATGCGGGCGCGCGGCGGGGAAAACATCCTGATTACCCGCCTTTCCGCCGAATCCGCGGAAAAGGTGGGTGAAAAAATCGCCCTCACCTACGACCCCATGTCCAAAATCGGAATCGTGGGCCGCAAAAGCGAAATGACCGCTTCCGGCACGATCGCGGTGGCGACCGGCGGCACCAGCGACATGCCCGTCGCCGAGGAAGCGGCCCTGACCGCGGAGGTGCTGGGCAACAAGGTCGCCCGTCTGTACGACGTGGGCGTGGCGGGCCTGCACCGCCTGCTTTCGAAGCTGGATATCCTGATGGACGCGAACGTTGTCGTTGCCATCGCCGGTATGGAAGGAGCGCTGGCAAGCGTGATCGGCGGGCTTGTGGGCTGCCCGGTCATCGCCGTACCGACCAGCATCGGTTACGGGGCAAACTTCAACGGCCTTTCCGCGTTGCTTTCCATGCTGAACTCCTGCGCCAGCGGCGTAAGCGTGGTGAATATCGACAACGGCTTCGGCGCGGGGTACCTCGCCAGCATGATCAACCATATGGGAGGGACTCCCCAATGAAAAAGCTGTATCTCGAATGCAATATGGGCGCCGCCGGGGATATGCTGATGGCGGCCCTGCTTGAGCTTTATCCGGATAAGGAAGGCTTCCTCAGGCAAATGAACTCGCTCGGGCTGGACGGCGTTTCGGTCCGGTGTGTCCCTTCGCAGAAATGCGGCATCATTGGAAGCCACATCGACGTGATCATCCACGGTGAAGAAGAAACCGCACAGGACGTAAGTCCCGATGAGCTGCATTCTCACCGTAATGCGGAAGACTCTACTCACCCTGAACACGTTCACAGTCATGACGGTCATGAGCACGATCACGGACACAGCCACACGCACGATCATGATGAACACAGTCACGAGGACGCGCAGGCGCACACCCACAGCCATATCGGCTATGAAGCGCTGAAAAGCATGATTTCGGAGATGCCGGTTCCGGAACCGGTCAAAAAGGACGCCCTCGCCGTTTATTCCCTGCTCGGAGAGGCGGAGTCCGGCGTACACGGCGTTCCCGTTGAGCAGATTCATTTCCATGAAGTCGGCTCTCTGGACGCTGTCGTGGACGTCGTGGGCTGCTGTCTGCTGTTCCATCTGCTGGGGCCGGATTCGGTCACCGCATCGCCGGTCCATGTCGGCAGCGGCTTTGTGCGCTGCGCGCATGGGATTCTGCCCGTTCCCGCGCCGGCCACCGCGGCAATTTTACGCGGGGTGCCCATTTACAGCGGGGAAATCCGCGGGGAGCTCTGCACCCCGACCGGCGCTGCGCTGCTGAAGCATTTTGTTTCCCGGTTCGGCCCGATGCCGCCGATGGCGGTGGACAGAATCGGCTGCGGGATGGGCGTCAAGGACTTTGCGGCGGCAAACTGCGTGCGCGCCTTCTGGGCAGAAAGCGAAGATAACCACGACGAAATCGCACAGCTGAGCTGCAATCTGGACGATATGACGCCGGAGGCGGTAGGGTTCGCGACGGAGCTGCTGCTTTCCGCGGGCGCTCTGGACGTTTTCACCGCGCCGATCTTCATGAAGAAAAACCGCCCGTCCACTCTGCTGACCTGCCTGTGCAGGCCGGACGACAGGGAGAAAATGGCGCGGCTGATGCTTTTGCACACCACCACGCTGGGGGTCCGCGAAACCGGCTGTGCGCGCACCATTCTTACATCTTCCTTCCGTACGGCAGAGACCGCCTACGGCCCCGTACGAATCAAGGTGAGCAGCGGCGGAGACATCCTCAAATATAAGCCCGAATACGCCGACGTACGCGCCGCCGCTGAAAAGCACGGCGTTCCCTACGACACGGTTTACAAACAGGCGGTCGCACAAGCGGAAAAAATGAAATAAAATTCAGATTTATCAAAAATATCTTTGCTTTCGTGAATGAATGCGGTATACTGTAGTCATAAAATATTCATTTTCCCCTGTATTGGAGGCTGCCATGAAAGAGGACATTTTGAATCTGCTCAGCGACAACCCGATCATCGCGGCGATCAACAGCGACGAGGGACTGGAAAACGTTCTTCATTCCAGGTGTAAAGTTGTGTTTATTCTTTACGGGAGCCTGTGCAGCATTGCGAATATTGTCCACCGGGTCAAGCAGGAGGGCAAATGCGCCTTTGTCCACGTCGATCTGATCGAAGGCACGTCGACCAAAGACGTCGTGATCGATTTTATCAAGGAAACGACCGGTGCCGACGGCATTATCAGCACCCGGGCCTCCATGATCAAGGCGGGGAACTCGAGGGGCCTGTACACCATCCACCGCTTTTTCCTGATCGATTCCATGTCTTTTCACAATGTTTCCAAGCAGGTGAGCCTGTGCAGCCCGGACTGCATTGAAATTATGCCGGGATGCATTCCGAAGGTGCTCCGCTCCATTCAGAAAATCGTAAACATCCCGATCATCGCCGGAGGTCTGGTGGTGGACAAGGAGGACGTGGTCGCCGCCCTCGGGGCCGGCGCGGATGCGATCTCTTCCACCAGCACAAGGGTCTGGGACCAGATATAAAAATGCATAAAGATACGCCCTGAGACGGTTTGTTTGGTCCGTTTCAGGGCGTATTTTCTGTTTTCTTTTACATATCTCTTGTGGCGACGAAATCGATTCCCGTTCCTAAAATATCCTTATATACCACATCGCCGCGCTTGACGGGAGCGGTCACCTCGACGGTGTCCAGCAGCTTCATCGCGTTGAAAATCATCGCCTTGGGAATCGGCTCGCTGGTCTTTACCGGCAGGCGGCGGGGGGGACCGCCGCCGGTCTTCTCCGTGGGAGGAACCACCCCGTCTCTTTTACACATCTT
>CCFG01000005.1 GCA_000752215.1 bacterium MS4
GGGAACCGCCGCTGATCTTCACCGTGGAAGGAACCACCCTTGTCGGATCGGTCAGCTCTTTTTTACCGTAGACCTCGCCCCTTTTGCACCCGTTGCCGGTTACCGCGCAGCCGTTCTGCTCATCCACCTTCAAATGGCAGCCCTTGGGGCATACGATACAAATCAGTTCAGTCATGCTGTTTCCTCCTTACCGACTGCTACAGTCAGCGCACCCGCGGCATTTTCCAGAAGCGCCTTCGGGACCGTGATCTTTTCCATTTCGCCCGGCGCCATGTGCTCCCTTTTAAACCGCGCGATTTCCTTTTCGCCATGGGTCACCTTAATTACTACATCCTGATAAACATTGTTGACGCGGAAGAAAATTTCCGCCGCCTTATCCAGATTTTCCGTGCGGATTTTCTGCGGGACCGTGTAGTTGACACAGCTGCCGTTCTGCACCTCGAGGAGGCTTTCGGCTTTCGGCTCCCCGTTTGCGATATATTTTCCCGCGGCGCGGCCCGCCCGCTGGCTTTCCGCCGTTACGAAGTCCACCAGGTCATGCACATGCACCACGTTGCCGCAGGCGAAGATCCCCTGCATGGAGGTTTCCATATTTTCAAACACCACCGGGCCGCTGGTGCGCCGGTCCATGGCCAGCCCCGCGGACTTGGACAGTTCGTTTTCCGGGATCAATCCGACGGAAAGCAGGACCGTGTCGCAGTCGAAGGTCATTTCCGTTCCCGGAATCGGCTTTCTGTTTTCGTCCACCTTAGACACGACGACCTTTTCCACTCTTCCGTCCCCCTGAATATCCGTAATGGTATGGGAGAGGTAAAGCGGAATGTCATAATCCTTCAGGCACTGCACGATGTTGCGGTTCAGCCCGTTGGAGTAGGGCATCAGTTCCACACACGCAAGCACCTTCGCGCCCTCCAGCGTCATGCGGCGCGCCATAATCAGGCCGATGTCGCCGGAGCCGAGGATGATCACCCTTTTGCCGACCATATAGCCTTCCATATTGACGTAGCGCTGCGCGGTCCCGGCGGTAAAAATGCCTGCCGGGCGGTCGCCCGGAATCGCAATGGCGCCGCGGGTCCTTTCCCTGCAGCCCATCGCCAGCACGATCGCTTTTGCCTGAATAATCATGTAGCCGTCTTTGCTGTTCACACAGTGAATCTGCTTGCCGCGCGTAATTTCCAGCACCATCGTATCCAGCTTGACCTGTACGTTGGTGTCCCGCAGCATTTCAACAAACCGCTGTGCATATTCGGGCCCGGTCAGCTCCTCTTTAAAGTAATGGAGCCCGAACCCGTTGTGGATGCACTGGTTGAGGATACCGCCCAGCTCCTTGTCGCGCTCCAGAATCAGGACGCTTTCCGCGCCATTGTGGTAGCCCTCCAGCGCGGCCGCGAGCCCCGCGGGGCCTCCGCCGACGACAACCAAATCATAAGCTTCCGTTATCATTGCTGTACTCCTCCCTTTTTGGTCTCTCCGGTCAGAATATAAGTACCCTTTTTATTCAAAAGCACTTCTTCCAGCGGAAGGCCCAGCTCCCTTGCGAGAATCTCCTGTACGCGCGGGCCGCAGAAGCCGCCCTGACAGCGCCCCATTCCGGCGTTGCACCTTTTCTTGACCGCGTCGACGGTGCGCGGGGTGATCGGACTGTGGATGGCGTCCACAATCTCGCCCTCCGTGATCGTCTCGCAGCGGCAGATCACCCGGCCGTAAAGCGGATTTTTCCCGATCAGCTCCGCCTTCTCCTCCGGGGACAGGGACTTGAAGTTCACCTTCCGCCTTTCGTCTATAAAATCTTCCTTTTCCTTCAGATAAACGCCCGTTCTTTCCAGAAGCTTGATACAGTCGAGCGCAATGGCCGGGGCGCTGGTCAGGCCCGGCGATTTGATCCCGGCCAGGTTGATGAAGCCTCTGGCGGATTTGGATTCCTCAATGATAAAGTCCGAACGCTCGCTTTGTGCGCGGACGCCCGCAAAATTGCGGATGGACTCCCTGAAATTGACGCCCGGCACGGACCTGACCGCCGTTTCACGGACAAAATCAAGCCCGTCCTGGGTAGTGGAAACATCGTCGTCGTTCTCAACGCCGACCGCGTCCGGCCCGACAATCAGGTTGCCGTGCACCGTCGGGGAAACCAAAACGCCCTTTCCCACCTTGCTGGGGCACTGGAAAATCACCTTGCTGACCAGATTTCCCTGACTTTTATCCAGCAGATAATACTGGCCCTTGCTCGGGATAATTCTGAACTCCGGTTTCTCCGCCACCAGATTGTGGACGTCGTCGGAATGGAGTCCCGCCGCGTTGACCACGCGGGCAGCTTCAACCACCTGGTCGCCGCAGAACAGGCGGTACGCCGTCCCCGTGCGCTCGATCCGGTCGACCTTGCTGTTGAGGAAGAAATCTGCGCCGTTGCGCTTCGCGGTGTCCGCCATGGCGATGCACAGCTCCCACGGGCTGACAATCGCGCCGGACGGCGCGTACAGGGCTCCCTTGATCTCCTTGCTTAAATTCGGTTCCATTTCAAGGGTCTCCCTTGCGTTCAGGACCCGGATGCCCGGCACGCCGTTTACCACGCCCTGCCTATACAGCCGGTAAATCACATGCAGGTCGTCCTCGTTGAATCCCAGCACCAGCGACCCGCATTTCTGATAGGGAACTTTCAGTTTTTTCGCAATCTCTTCAATCATGGCGTTGCCCAGAACATTGAGTCGGGCCATCGCCGTGCCGGGCTCCGGATCATACCCCGCGTGGACAATGGCGCTGTTCGCCTTGGTTGTGCCGTCGGCAACGTCGTTTTCCTTTTCCAGAACGGCGATTTTCAGGTCGTAGCGCGAAAGCTCGTACGCTGTTGCCGCTCCGATGACACCGCAGCCGATAATTGCTACATCATACATAAGAGACACCCTTTCCATACCTTCATTTTTCCATAAAAGCAATAAAAAAAGAGCAATGCGAATCAACAGTATTGTTAATTCAGCATTACTCAAAAATCTCCATGCTTTTGTATTCAATTTTCTGTGTATATTTTACACCGTCCGACCGGCTTTGTCAATGGATAAAGCTTGAAACGGAGTGCCACTTTTTGTAAAGCAGATTTCAGCAATCTGCATAAAAAGCGCTTTGAATCAGGCTGATTAGCCCAACTCAAAGCGCCGTTTCCTGTGCAATATGACCGGACCCTCTGGAAAGACTGCTCCGAAGCCCGGATTTTTGTCAGATAAACAGATTGGTGTCCGACTGCTCGGCGGAGCCGAGGAAGGTGGCGACCCCCGCGATTTCCACCCCGTCGATCAGCTCTTCAGGCTTGATCCCCATAATATCCATGGACATCTGGCAGGCCACGATCCTTACCCCGCCGTCCATGGCGGAGCGGAGAAGCTCCTCCAGCGAAGAAACGTTTTTGCTCTTCATGACTCCGCGTATCATTTTGGAGCCCATCCCCATCATATTCATTTTGGAAAGGCCCAGCTTTTTGCTTCCGCGCGGCATCATCCTGCCGAACATGCTTTCTATGAAATTCTTTTTCACAGGTACCTTTTCGCTTCTCCGCAGGATATTCAATCCCCAGAAGGTAAAGAACATCGTGACCTTCCGGCCCATGGAGGCCGCTCCGTTGGCGATAATCAGCGCCGCCAGCGCCTTGTCGAGGTCGCCGCTGAACACCACCATGCTCTTGTCGTTCCCGCTCTGGGCCGAAACGGCGGGGGCCTGCGCGCCCTTCTGGATTCTGACGGTGTAGGTCGCGCCCTCGCGCTGCACGCCGAGCAGCAGGTTCCCCGTCCTTTCGCACCAGACGCTGATGTCCGAAGCAAACGCCGGGTCGGTCGCGCGGATGGTCAGGCAGTCCCCGTCGCGAATGCTTTTGATTCCTTCCGCGGCTTTCATGATCGGGCCGGGGCACTGCAGGCCGCAGGCGTCCACCTCCAGCATTTCTGCGTCCCGGCAGCACGCCGATTTTATCTCTTCCCCGCCGTTACTGTTTTTTTTTACGCCGACACAGTCGGCGCCCGTCGGACTTTCCCTGTCCCCTTTGGCGGTGATATAAGTCTTGTATCCGCCGCTGAGGTTATAGACGTCGTAGCCGTTCTGCACCAGAATCCTTGCGGCAAGGTATCCGCGCAGGCCCACCTGGCAGAACGCGTACACCGGTTTGTCTTTCGGCAGCTCGCTCATCCGACCGCGCAGGCTGTCCAGAGGAATTCCGACCGCGCCGTCGAGCGTACCCATTTTCATTTCGTCGGGCGTCCTGACGTCCAGCAGGGTGACTTTTTCGAGGTCCAGTGAATCCACCTCGTCATAGTGGAACACTTTTACGTCGCCGCGCAGGATATTGGCCGCCGTAAAGCCCAGCATGTTTACCGGGTCCTTTGCGGAGGAATAAGGCGGCGCGTAAGAGAGCTCCAGCTTTTCAAGATCGTAGACCGTTCCGCCCAGACGAAGCGCGGTGGCAAGCACGTCGATGCGTTTATCGACTCCCTCATAGCCGACCGCCTGCGCGCCGAGGATTTTTCCGTCTGGCGCGAACAGCAGCTTCATGCTGATCTGTGAGGAGCCGGGATAGTACCCCGCGTGGCTCGACGGATGGATATAGGTTTTCTGATACGGAATCTCCTGTGCTTTCAGCTGTTTCTCGTTCAGCCCGGTGGAGGCGGCGGTCATGTCGAACACCTTCAGCACCGCGCTGCCCTGTACGCCGCTGTCCCTTATGACCCTCTGCCCCAGAACATTGTCCCCGGCGAGCCTGCCCTGCTTGTTGGCGGGTCCGGCAAGGGGAACCAGCGTCCTGTCCCCGGTCACGATCTGGCGGACGGAAATGGCGTCGCCGACCGCGTAAATATCCGGGTCGGAGGTGGCAAAGGTATCGTCGGTCAGGATGCTTCCGCCGACGCCAAGCTCCAGGCCGGCTTCTTTGGCAAGGCGGCTGTCCGGCGCGACGCCGATGCTCAGGATGACCAGATCGGCCTCCAGTTCCCTGTCTCCGGTCAGCTTTACTTTCAGGCCTGCGGACTTTTCAAAGCCCTGCACGCCCGTACCGAATAGTAATTTGATCCCGTTTTCTCTCATATGGCGGTGCAGAATGGCCGCCATTTCCGGGTCAAGGGAGGCAATGGCCTGATCCAAGAATTCAACAATCGTGACGTCAAGGCCGCGTTCCTTCAGATTTTCCGCCATTTCCACCCCGATAAAGCCCGCGCCGACCACAACGGCCGACTTTGCGTGCTTTTCCTTAATATAGGCGTCGATCTGAAGCGTATCCGGCACCGTGCGCAGCGTAAAGATTCCCTCGCTGTCGATTCCGGGCAGATTGGGGCGCTTCGGCACCGCGCCGGGCGAAAGGATCAGTTTATCATAGCTTTCCTCGTAGGTGCTGCCGTCCGCGTGATTTTGTACGGTCACCGTCTTTTTTTCACGGTCAATTTTCACGACCTCGCTCTTCGTACGCACATCGATGCCAAAGCGCCTGTGAAGCAGCTCCGGCTGCGTGACGATCAGCTTTTCCCTGTCCCTGATCGTTCCCCCGATATAGTAGGGAAGACCGCAGTTTGCGTAGGAAATGTACTCTCCCTTCTCAAACAGGATGATTTTGGCTTCCTCGCTCTGCCTGCGCAGCCTGGTAGCCGCGCCTGCGCCGCCTGCAACACCGCCGACAATCAGTACCTTCATTGTATCTCCGCCTTTCCAATCATATAAAGCTTATGAATGCCAGTTTTCAAAAATGAACTTTTTTCGTGCGCCGCCCCTGTCCGGCTTCTGTAAAACCCTTCAGTCAGGCTTTGCCTGCCGGCTCCCTCAAAGAGGAAACTTACAGCATTTTCCGTTAATTCTGCAACAGGGTTGCGTTTCTCCCCCGCCTTCGGCGGGGGAGAAACGTGTTTTGTCTCGCAAGCTGAAATGGAAGTGCTATAAAATCGGAATTCAATTTGAAAAATTGCAAATATTGTAGTGTAATTTTTTACAGTTTTATGATATCATGAGGGAAGATAGGATTCCGTGACTAAATCACACAGCGGAAGAAAGCCCGGATGTGACCATGTCACAGAATAAATCTCATTTACGGCATATAATAAAACAATCAACCAGAGAGGGTGAAACGATGGCCGATATAATCATCTTGGGAAACGGTCCCGCCGGAATCTCTTCAGCGGCCTATACGGCACGCGCCGGGCTGGACACCATGGTAATCGGGCGCGACAGCGGAGCTTTATCAAAAGCGGGGGAAATCGAAAATTATTACGGCTTTCCCACCCCTATTTCCGGAGAACAGCTGGTCCGCAACGGAATCGACCAGGCCGAAAGGCTCGGCGTTTCCATCGTCAGCGACGAGGTCCTGGGCATCAGCTACGACGGCGAGTTTACCGTCCAGTCAAAACAGGGCACCTACAAAGCCCCCTGCGTCATCCTTGCGACGGGCGCTTCCAGAAAATCGCCCAGAATCGAGGGCCTGAGCAAATTTGAGGGAAAAGGCGTCAGTTACTGCGCCGTCTGCGACGCGTTTTTCTACCGCGGAAAAGCCGTTGCCGTTCTGGGGGACGGCGACTACGCCCTGCACGAGGCGGCGGAGCTTCTGCCGGTCGTCGGTTCGGTCACGGTGCTGACCAACGGGCGCCAACCTTCCGCGGAATTCCCCGAACAGATTTCCGTGAACAAAAAGGAAATAGAAGCGCTCAGGGGCGACAGCGTTTTGGAATCCATCGCTTTCCGCGACGGCTCCACCCAGCCGCTCAGCGGGGTGTTTGTCGCTCTGGGCGTAGCTTCCAGCACGGATTTCGCCCGGACCATGGGCGCTGAAACCGAAAACGGCCGCATTGTGGTAAACGACCGCATGCAGACGAACATTCCCGGCCTTTACGCGGCGGGCGACTGCACCGGTGGCATGTACCAGATTTCCAAAGCGGTCTACGACGGCGCCAGAGCCGCGACCAGCGCCATTCAATATCTGCGCAGCCGCAAAAAATAACTTTTTTCGCCAAAACGTGATATAGTCACGGAAAAAATTCGATTTCCGGTATATAATAGGGATACAAACGGAGAAAACTATTCTTAAACATGGACAAAGGAGAATGAATATGGCAGTGGTAACTTTAACAAAAGACAATTTTACGCAGGAGGCGGTAAACGCCGACAAGACCATACTTATTGATTTCTGGGCCCCGTGGTGCGGCCCCTGCCGCATGGTATCGCCCATTGTGGATGAGATTGCCGATGAGGCTTCCGCCACTTTAAAGGTAGGCAAGGTAAATGTGGACGAGGAGCCGGAGCTCGCCTCTCAGTTCGGCGTTATGAGCATCCCGACACTGGTGGTGATGAAGGACGGAAAAGTTGTGACTTCCTCCGTCGGCACCAAAAGCAAGGAATCCATTCTGAGCATGGTCCAATAAAACAAATCCAAAAGCTCCGCATCCGTGATGCGGGGCTTTTTTCTTTTGCCTTTCTGTAGTATAATAAACCCAAAAAGAAATATCAGCCGCCCGGTGCGGCTGACTCAGGGAGGCAGTCGGGATGGCCGTTACACAGAAAGAGCTCACATTTATGAGGGAGGCGTTCCCCTTTTGGAATCAGCTGACGCAAAGGCAGCAAACCCTTCTGGAGCAGTCGGTTTCCAGTTCTTCCTACAGGAAGGACCAGCGGCTGCACGACGGCGCACAGGACTGCATGGGGCTGATTCTGGTGCTCAGCGGGCATCTGCGCGCCTTTATCCTTTCCGACTCGGGAAAGGAGATCACCATTTACCGTCTTTTTGAACGGGATATCTGTATTTTTTCGGCCTCCTGCATGCTGAAAAATATCAGCTTCGACATCTATATTGAGGCGGCGGAGGACTCCCGGATCCTGCTGATTCCCACGGCGGTATACAACGAACTGAATCAGACCTGTCTGGCGGTTTCAAACTTTACGAGCCAGCTGATTTCCTCCCGCTTTTCCGACGTGATGTGGGTGATGGAGCAAGTGCTTTTCATGAGCTTTGACCGCCGTCTGGCTAACTTTCTGCTGGAACAGTCCGCGATTGCCGGCAGCAGCACGTTCAGCATCACGCACGAAACCATTGCGAAAAACATGGGTTCCGCGCGCGAGGTCGTGACCCGCATGCTGAAATATTTCCAGAGCGAGGGGATGGTTTCCCTCTCCCGCGGCGGCATCACCATTACCGACCCGAAAAAACTGGAAAGGCTTCTCCAGTTTGACAAATGACCGTCCCGATTGCAATTGCCGGTAATCTGTAGTAAAATCAAATGGAAAACATTGTCATAAACAGACGAATTTCTGCGAAGCGGAGGCCATACCTATGCAAACTGGAAAACAGCCCGATCTTCTGAAAAAGCCCGCGGACGACGTGGCGGCGGAAGATTATGTGTTCGCACTCGACATCGGGACAAGAAGCGTGATCGGCATTGTAGGGACCCTGGAGAAGGAAAAGCTGCGCATCTCCGCCGTGGAGCAGGTCGAACACCCGAAACGCGCCATGATCGACGGCCAGATTGAAGATATCGAGCAGGTAAGCCGGGTGGCAAAGCAGGTCAAGGACCGGCTGGAAAAGCGGATCGGCTATTCCCTGCGGCACGTCTGCGTCGCGGCGGCCGGACGCGCGCTGAAAACGCAGAAGGCCTCCCACGAACTGGCGCTCAAGCAGTCGCAGGTGATCGACGAGGAGCTGATCTGCCGTCTGGAGGCAGGGGCGATCGAAGCGGCCGAGCGGCAGTTCAACCCCGAGACCGCCGACGAAAACCAGTCCGTCTTTTACCTTGTCGGCTATTCCGTGATTCAGTACACGCTGGACCGATACCCCATTTCCAACCTTCTGGAGCACCGCGGGCAGAGCATCGGTGTGGAAGTCATCGCCACCTTCCTGCCCCGCGAGGTAGTGGACAGCCTGTATACCACCATGCATAAGACCGGGCTGGAGGTTTCCAGCCTGACGCTGGAACCGATCGCGGCGATGAACGCGGCCATCCCGCAGAAGCTGCGCCTGCTGAACCTTGCTCTGGTGGACATCGGCGCGGGCACCTCGGACATTGCCGTGTCCCGCGACGGCGGCGTCGTAGGCTACACCATGGCGACCGTGGCGGGCGACGAGGTCACTGAGGCGATCATGAAGATGTATCTGGTGGACTTTAACGCCGCAGAAGAAATCAAGCTGAAAATGAACGGGGAAAGGAATATCGTCTTTACGGATATTCTGGGATTTGAACATACTGTCACACCGGAGGAAATCCGCAATAAAACCGAGCCGGTCAAGCGCGCGCTCTGTGAGGAAATCTCCCAGAGGATCGTACAGGCCAACGGCGGCCCCCCGTCGGCGGTCTTTCTGGTGGGCGGCGGCAGCAAACTGCCCGGCATGTGCGAATGCGTGGCGGAATGCCTCGACCTGCCCCTGACCCGTGTGGCCATCGGCGGAAGCAACTTTATGGTGCATGTGGCCGCTTCGGAGGAGGACGTAGCCGGGCCGGAATACGCGACCCCGCTGGGCATCGCCGTTTCCGCGGCTCTCAACCTCATCAACGACAGCTTCTCCATCACCCTGAACGGCAGCCGCGCGAAGCTTTTCCGCAGCGGCAGGCTTTCCATTCTGGACGTGCTTCTGATGAACGGGTTCAGCTACAATCAGCTCATCAGCCGTTCCGGGCAGAGCATGATCGTGGAACTGAACGGGGAAAAGAAAGTCGTCTACGGCGGGCATCCGGCCGCGGCGCGCATCCTTCTGAACGGCGCGGAAAGCAACATCGCCGCCATGATCAAAGCCGGGGACAGCATTGACTTCGAGCCCGCCGTGGCGGGCGAAGACGCGCATCCGCTGCTCGGTGAGGTGGTCGGTCCGCAGGAAACGCGCAGGGTGTTTTTCAATGGTTCGGAAATGACCGCGGGGACCCGCGCCGTTGTCAACGGACAGCCCGCCGGTCCGGATGATCCGCTCAGCATGCGGGACCGGATTCAGACCTTCCCGATCACCACGCTGCGGGAGCTTCTCGTCTTCGCGGGGGAGGACGAAACCCGCCCGTATCTGATCAACGGACAGCCTGCCGACCCCGACAGCCCGCTTTCCGCGGAAGACCGGATCGAATACGCTCCTGTTGCCGCGCGGCCCGACACGCCGCTGCCCGCCGCCGAGCCGCCGCAAAGCGGTGAACCGCAGGAGGATGAGGATTCGCCGGTACAAACGGTCACTCATATTACCCTGAACGGCGCGCCCCTTGCCCTGAAAACAAAGCAGGACAAAACGCCCTACCGCCTGATCGACATGCTCAATCTGGTGGATTTCGATCTGTCCAAGCCGCAGGGGAATATTATTCTGCACGTCAACGGTCAGGACGCGGCCTATCTTCAGGTGCTGGCGGACGGGGACCGTGTGGATATCTACTGGGATAAAAACCAAAGACCATCATAATACGGAAAAAGCATCGGAGCAGAAATTCCCGCTCCGATGCTTTCTTTATCGGTTCCTATTGATTGTTTTTCGGCAGACTGTCTTCCAGCAGCTTTAAAATCCGCTGCGGCTGCAGGTTCGCCTGCGCCAGCATTGCCATGCCCGCCTGGACCAGAATATTGTGCCGCACCAGCTCCGTCATTTCCCGCGCCATATCCACGTCGCGGATACGGCTTTCCGCCGCCGTCAGATTGTCCTCCATCGTGGAAAGACAGCTCAGATGACGCTCCAGCCCGTTCTGGGCGGCGCCCAGACTGCCGCGCGCTCCGGCGACCGCATCGGCCGCCTTTTTAATGAGGTCGATGGCTTTCTGCGCGTCCTCCTGCGTGTCAATGGAGGCTCCGTCCAGGCCCAGCCCTTTCGTCCCCATATCGGGGATATGGACGGTGTATTTGCTGTCCTCCGAATTTTCGGCCCCGATCTGCAGCGTGATGCCGTCCTTCCCAAACCCGGGGTTGGAGGGGTCGGTTATTTCGGCCAGGCTGCCGTTAAGCAGTTTGGTCCCGTTAAAATCGGTGGTTTTTGCAATCCGGTCAATTTCTTTTTTCAGCGCCTCAAATTCCTTGCCGGAATTTTTTCGGTCCGTATCGTTCTGATAGGTCCCGTTGGAGGACTGCACCGCGAGCTCCATCATCCGGCTCAGGATGGACTGGGTCTCGTTCAGGTTTCCTTCCGCGGTCTGAATCATGCTGATGCCGTCCTGCGTGTTCTGCTGCGCGGCCTGCAGGCCACGGATCTGCGACCGCATTTTTTCAGACACAGCAAGGCCCGCCGGGTCGTCCGCAGCGGAATTGATGCGGTATCCGGACGAAAGCCTCATGATGCTTTTATCGCACAGCGCCTGATTGATGGAAAGCTGACGCAGCACGAAAAGCGCGCTGAGATTATGCTGGATCACCATTTCGATTACTCCCTAAAATCCGAAAGCGGCGAGTCCTTTCGCCGCTGTTTTTAAGTTCTATTTAATATATCGTTTCCTCCGGCAGAAAATTTACATAATTCCCTGCGAAATAAAAAAACAGGGATTTCAATAAACGGCTGTTACCTGATTTCCTGCTCCAGACCGCGGAATACAGTAGTATCGAAGAAATCGGGCAAGGAAATGCCCAACCCATCGCACAGCTTCTTAATCGTCACAATACCGGGATTTTGACTTTCATTATTTAAGATGCTCTTAATCGTCGACTGTGGTACCGCGGCATGATAGCTTAACGCATTCGGCGTCATATTCCTTTCTCTGCACAGCTCAATAATTCTGTCTGCGACTGCCTGTCTTGTATTCACATGAACCCTCCTAAAAGCTGTGAATTCCGGAACTCCTGAAAAACGGAAAAGCAGGAAAGCAATCACTTGACTTCCTGCTCTAAATTACGGAACTCGGGCGTATCGAAAAATTGGACGATGCTGATATTAAGACCGTCACAAATTTTTTTAATGGTGGAGATCGTCGGATTCTTGCTTACCCCGCTGACGATATTGTTTAAAGTCGATTGGGTGACTCCGGAAATCGTCCCCAATTTGTTTAGGGTAATTTCCTTTTCCCTGCATAATTGCTCGATTCGTTCCGCTACTGCTTCCCCGATTCTCATATCATCATCCTAACTATAAATAGTTAATTTTAGTTTACTCAATTTTTCTTTAAAAGATTACCCGTTTATAGTTGACTTTTCGAAAGACTGTGCTATATTAACTATATATAGTTAATATATAGGAGGTTGCAATGCCGGACTATCGAAAAATGTATTTTGAACTCGCGGCGAAGGTGGAGGATGCTGTCGAACTGCTTGTGAAAGCGCAGCAAAAAGGGGAGAATGACTATATGGAAGGGAAACCAACGATAACGGAATTTAAAATCCGCGAAGCTTCGGAAAAAAACGATCTGCATCAATAAAAGAGGGACGGCGGCTTTCAGCCGTCGCCCCCTCTGTTTTTACCGGTATATTATTCTTTCGGATTGCTGACCGTGCCGATAAAGACGGGCAGCTTTGTCTGTGTATCCACAATCGCATAGAGGAACGGGCGGTCGAACACGACCTCCTTTTGCTCCTGCACAGGGGCTGCGCTTGTCGCGGCCATGGAAACCGAAGTGGCGGCGCCAGCCTTGGCCCCCAGCTCATCCACCTGAATGAAGGTCTTGTGCAGCACCTCGCTGATAAACAGCGGCCCGTCCGGAGAACTGCCCATGGAGCGGAAATCGGCCCGGTCGGCGTCAAAGGCATCCGTCAGACCCAGCTCTTTCAGCGGGTCGTTCAGGCCGACGGAAAATTCATATTTGAATTTCGGCAGGAAGGAGTCCGCCCGTTCTTCTCCGGCGGAATCGAGCAGAGCAGCGAACGATTCCCCCGTCATCTGCGCGATATATTCGTCCAGCCCTACGCCTTCCTTCGGCAGAATCGCCATGAGGGCAAAGCGGTCGTCCTTAAAGGGTTTCAGAATCCCGTCGGATTTTCCGTCGTGCAGATAGATTTCTTCGGAATTCATAAACGGTACGGTTACCTTCCCGCCCGGGGCCTGGAATTCCCTGTCTTTAACCTGATAGTCTTTGTAGGCGATCCGCCAGTCCGACTCGAAATAGAGTGCGTTAATCAGATACATCATGGTCGTATCGTCGATCTGGCTCACCATTTTATCGATTTTTCCGCCGGTGTTTTCCTTCACCCAGCCGTTGATTTTATTCACGGTCGACTGCTTCCCAAAATCGAGCTGAAATGCGCCCGCGCCGAAATAATCGGCGTTTTTCTGAAGGAAGCCCTTTTCCACCGTCAGGTTTTTGTCGCGGTACCAGATGGAATTGGCAATCTGCAGCTTGCCGTCCGTAATGGATTTCAATTGGTCTGCAAGAAGGTACTCGTTTCGGTTGAGCTCCGTGATGTCCATTCCCCCGCCCAGCAGCTTTTCAAACTGGGTCAGCGTTTCGCCGCCCGCGCCGTTGGCCGTCATGCCGAGCGCAAGAGAGACCGAAACCGGCGACACAAGGGAATTCTGACCCTTTGCGGCGGATTCCCGGAACAGCTTTACGGAAAAATCCTGCTGGCTGCGGATAAAATCCTCGCTCACACTGCCCTTCACATCGATCTTATTCGCCGAAACGCCGTTCATCAGGTTTTCGGAAGCGCTGACCGTACTGAGCGGAAACAGCACGCCGCTCAGCAGCAGCCCGCAGACCAGCACCACCGCAAGCGCGGGAACCAGCACCAGCCGCAGCGGCTTCTTTTTCTTTTCCGGCTCTCTGTCCGCCGGAAGATTTTTCAACAGTTCCATTGTTTTTTGTTGAAAAGCTTCCGACGCCTTTATTTCATTCAGTTCGGAAATATATTTGTCCCTATTCATCGTCAAAACCTCCCGTCAGCGATTTTTTCAGCTGCTTTCTTGCCCTGTGCAGCCAGGAGGAAACCGTATTTTCCTTCTGCTGCAAAGCGGACGCAATCTCAGTCACGCTCATGTCCTCGTAATAATGCAGATAAATCACATTCCTGAACTTCGGGTCAAGCCGCATGACCGCGTCCAGGACCTCTCCGTTCCCGTCGCGGGACAGGAGGTTATCCTCCAGAACGGCCCTTCTCCGGAACCACGAGGATTTCAGATAATCCTTGCACAGGTTGATCGTCACCCGGATGATCCACGCCTTTTCATGCTCGGCGCTTGTAAAATCCGGGCCGAGCGTAAAAAGCCGCAGAAAGACCTCCTGCGCAATGTCCTCCGCTTCCGCCCTGCTTTTGACATTCTGGAACGCGATGCGCACGACCATGTCGGAATAGCGGACAAGGCATGACTGAATCCTGCTGTCCGCGTCGATTACTGTTTTCACCTTTTCGCCTCCTTCAGATACAATACGATTCAAAAAGCCCGCGGCTTGCACATTGCCGGGACATCAAAAAAATATTTTTTGGGGCTGGCGGAAGTGCTTGGAAGCAAGCCCCGTCCATGCAACATAAGTCTATAAAATTGAGTATATTGTCCTTGCAAACAGCCGATGATTGGAATAAAATATAGTCAGATATTGCATAATAACCATTTTCGTCCTCATCAAAAAGATACAGGGGGTAACAAAATGCTGTCTGCAAAAGTAAAAGAATGGATTACTCAGGGAAAACTGGATGAAAACCTGTCCTATTTATATGTCTGCGGCTACGAAAAAGTGGCGGATTATCGGAAAAGGCTGCTGCTTGCGGTCGAAAATTTTGAAAAGCTGTTCGGCGAGGGACGGGATATCCATATTTTCAGCGCGCCCGGCAGAACGGAGGTGGGCGGCAACCACACCGACCATCAAAGGGGCCGCGTGCTTGCCGCGAGCGTAAACCTCGACGTGATCGCGGTAGTTTCCGCCGGCAGCAGCGGCCGGGTGCGGGTAAAATCCGAAGGTTACCCCATGGATGATTTAAGCGCAAAGGAACTGGATATCAAAGAAAGCGAGCGCAACAAATCCGTTTCCCTCATCCGCGGAATTTTGAGCCGCTTCTCCCAGCTCGGCCACACCGTCGGCGGATTCGACGCCTACACTACCTCCAACGTGCTCGCCGGTTCCGGGCTTTCTTCCTCAGCGGCTTTCGAGGTGCTGATCGGCACCGTCGTCAACGAGCTGTTCTGCGGCGGCAGGGAAAGCGCGCTGAAAATCGCGCAGATCGGCCAGTACGCGGAAAACCGATATTTCGGAAAGCCCTGCGGGCTGATGGACCAGGCGGCCAGCTCGGTCGGCGGGTTCGTCACCATCGATTTCAGGGACGCCGAGGCGCCCAGGGTCGAACAGGTCCATTTTGACTTTGCAAAATGCGGCTACGCCCTGTGCATCATCGACACCAAGGGCAGCCACTCCGACCTGACGCCGGACTACGCGGCCGTTCCCGCCGAAATGCGGAAGGTAGCGGCGTTTTTCGGCAAAGAAGTGCTGTCCGAGGTGGACGAGGAAACGTTTTATCAGAACATTCCCGCGCTGCGGGAAAAAACGGGCGACCGGGCTGTGCTGCGCGCTATCCATTTCTTCTCCGACAACGCGAGAGTTTTGAAAGAGGTCGCGGCTTTAAAGGACAACGACTTTGAAACGTTTAAGCGGCAGATCATTGAAAGCGGCTATTCCTCCTATATGTACCTGCAGAACGTTTTTTCTCCGGCGCACGTGCAGGAGCAGGGCATGTCCCTGACGCTGGCGCTCTGCCAGAAATTTTTAGCCGGAAAAGGCGGCGCGTACCGCGTGCACGGCGGCGGCTTCGCCGGAACGGTGCAGACGTTTGTCCCGCAGGATTTCCTCGGTGAATTCGTGGAGAAAATGGAAGCTGTGCTTGGGAAAGGCAGCTGCCACACCCTGTCCATCCGTCCGGTCGGCGGCACGAAGATGATATAAAAATTTCAGGAGGGCTTTTTCATGGCTGAGTTAAGATGGCATCCTTTGATAAAGGATTGGATTATGATCGCTTCCAACAGGCAGGACCGCCCGCAGATGCCCAGGGACTACTGCCCGTTCTGTCCGAGCTTCGGCAATGTGCCGGACTACGACGTAATGAAATACGACAACGATTTTCCCGCTCTTTCGCAGAACCCGCCGGAGCCGGACGACGTTGCGACCGATTTCTTTAAAGTCCGGCCAAGCTACGGCAAATGCGAAGTGATCTTATACTCTCCCAACCATACGGCGACCCTGCCGGAGCTTTCCGACGGCCATATGAAAAAGCTGGTGGATTTGTGGTGCGAACGCTTCGACGCGCTGCGCGCCGACGAGAAAATCAAATATGTGTTCCCTTTTGAAAACCGCGGGGAAGTGGTGGGGGTAACCATGCCGCATCCGCACGGCCAGATTTACGGCTACCCGTTTCTGCCAAAAAAGTTGGAACTTGAAACCAACGCGGCAAAAGAGTATTATGAAGAAAGGCACGAGTGTCTGTTCTGCGACATGCTCAAAAACGAGCGGAAAGAGGACCGGCGGATCATCTTCCACAACGAGCATTTTACGGTTTTCCTTCCGTTCTACAGCGAGTATCCCTACGGCGTATACATTGTATCAAACCGTCATACGGAATATATGACGAATTTTACCGGAGAAGAAAGGGCGTCCCTCGGCCTGACCATCCGCGACACCGTCGGGATGCTCGACAGCCTGTTCCATTACCGGTTCCCGTATATGATGTGTATGCACAACGCTCCCGTCAACATGGGCGATTATTCAAAGGACTTCCATTTCCACATTGAGTTCTTCCCGCCGATGAGGAGCGCGGAAAAGCAGAAATTCAACGCCTCCAGCGAAACAGGCGCCTGGGCCTGCTGCAACCCGACCTGCCCCGAGGAGACCGCACAGGAGCTCCGCGAGGCATACAAACGTTATAAGGAGAATCAAAAATGAGAGTATTGGTTACCGGCGGTGCAGGGTACATCGGTTCCCACACCTGCATTGAGCTTTTAAACAGCGGATATGAAATCGTGGTAATGGATAATTACTGCAACTCCTCCCCCGACGTTTTGAAGATCGTGGAAAAGCTTACCAGCAAGACCTTTCCCATCTACGAATGCGACATGCTCGACTATGACGGGTTTGAAAAAATCTTCAAGGAAAACAAAATAGACGCGGTCATCCATTTTGCCGGACTCAAGGCGGTCGGCGAATCGGTCGGCAAGCCGCTGGAATATTACCACAACAATCTGGTGGGCACCATCAACCTGCTCCGCCTGATGAAGCAGTACGGGGTTTATCAGCTGGTGTTCAGCTCCTCCGCCACGGTATACGGCATGAACAATATCGCGCCGTTCAAGGAGGATATGCCGCTTTCCACCACCAATCCTTACGGCACGACCAAGCTGATGATCGAAACCATTTTAAAAGATCTCTGCTTTGCCGATAAAAACTGGAAGGTCGCGCTCCTGCGCTACTTCAACCCGATCGGCGCGCACCAGAGCGGCCTGATCGGCGAAAACCCGAACGGAATCCCGAACAACCTGATGCCGTACATCATGAAGGTGGCGGTCGGCCAGCTTCCCTGCCTGAGCGTTTACGGCGACGATTACCCGACGCCGGACGGCACCGGCGTGCGCGACTACATCCACGTCTGCGACCTTGCCGTCGGACATCTGAAGGCGCTGGAAAAGCTGCCGCAGATCGACGGAGCGCAGGCCTATAACCTCGGCACCGGCAAGGGCAGCAGCGTACTCGACGTGGTCCATGCGTTTGAAAAGGCAAGCGGCAAAACCGTCGCTTATAAAATTGCTCCGCGCAGGGCGGGAGATATCGCCGAGTGCTACGCGGACGTGTCCAAAGCGAAAAACGAGCTCGGCTGGGAGGCCGAATACGGCCTTGACGAGATGTGCCGCGACAGCTGGAACTTCATCAGGAACAAATAGTAACCGAATTCAACAGCGCCGGGGGAGTAACCGCTCTCCGGCGCTGTTTTTTTATGAAACTCCCTCCAATTGCTCCCGCCTCCCTCTCAGAGGGAGGTCCGCGGAGAAGGGACTTCGTTCTGAAGCACAGTGCTTTCCGGATTCCTGTTTCTAATCGTTCACTTTGCCCTCAGGCCGGGCAGGCCCCTACTTTCGCTCTTGTCCGAAAGTAGGCAAAGGACGCGCAGGGGGATTTTGAATTCCCGGCGGGAGGGTTCCATAAAATCCCCCTGCACCCCCAAGGTATCCCCGTAATACCTTTGTGTGACACGGTATTATTGTGGTTTTCATTGACGGGGGAACGGAAAAGCAACCCCTTGGCTCCCTCTTTGAGGGAGCTGGCAAGCGTAGCTTGACTGAGGGAGTCCGCCTATTACCTCCCCTTCCTCCTGAGAGCATCGCCGTAGGCGCGTGCCGACCGCATGGTCCGCTTCCCGACCGGCAGGTCCTACTCCTTCAGAATATTCAGAATCTCGTCGGCGTTGCTCACCGTTACCGCGCGGTAGGGGATGCGGATATAGTGCTCATTCTGGATATTCAGCTTTGTGGACGGGCTTTCCCCGGTAGCCAGAGCGTAGGACAGATCGAAGATCGCTTTGGCCTGTCCCTGCGCGTCGTTAAAGACCGTACCGAACATGCTGCCGTCCTTAATGGCGTTCAGGCCGCTTTCCGTCGCGTCGACCCCCACGATCGCAGGGTGCACCTTCGTTTTGCTGTCCTTGACTGTGTCGATCGCGCCGAGCGCCATATCGTCGTTGTTGCAGAAAACGACCTCGATCCGGTCGCCGAATTTTGCGAGCCACTGGGTCATTTTCGCCGACCCCTGCGCGCGCTGCCAGTTGGCGGTGTCGTTCGCCAGCTTCTCCACCTGAATCCCCGCGCTGGTAACGGCCTTAATGGAATATTCCGTTCTCAAAAGCGCGTCCTGATGTCCCTGCTCCCCTTCCAGCATGACATACTGAATCTTCCCGTCGCCGTTTTTATCGATCTCAGCGCGGTTTTTCTGAAAGGCTTCCGCAATGATTTCTCCCTGCAGCCGCCCGGACTGGGCCGCGTCCGCCCCCACGTAATACGCCCGCTCCCACAGGCGGATGTCCTCTTCCACCGGCTCCCTGTTGAAAAAGATCACCGGGATGTTGGCGGCCTTCGCCTTGTCCACAATCACCGCAGCCGCGGTCCGGTCGACCATGTTGACACAGATCACGTCGTAATTCTGGGAAATAAAGCTGTCCACCTGATCGTTCTGCAGCGCCTGGCTGGACTGTCCGTCCACCATATTGACCACGATCTTCTTGCCCGACTCGGTCTCCTTCTGCTTCGCCACCCTTTCCAGGCAGGTGCAAAGGCTCGCCACGAAGGTGTCGTCCTTGCGGTAAAGGGAAATCCCGATTTTCACCGTTTCAACCTTTCCCCCGCCACTGCCCGAATCACAGGCAGCCAGAGGAAGCAGCATCGCGGCTGCCAGCGTAAAAGCCATGATTCTGATAAAGCTTTTCATATTTCTCCCCCATTATCTTACAAACGGAAAAAGCAGCCTTTGGTTGTCGGAATTATACATGTTCTCGTGATTTACGATTGCGAAATTAATGTTGGCCTGACCGGCCGCCTGCTTATTGTTGATTTTTTCCACCGCCGTACGGATGCTGATGTACCCCAGATTGTATTCGTTTTCCACCCCGAGGGAATTGATGATCTTTTCTTCCAGAAGGGAAACCACCGTATTCGTCCGGCCTATCCCGTAAATCTGCACCTGGGTTCTCCCGGCTTTCAAAAGGTCCTTTTCCGCTTTCGCGGCGGCTTCCAGCGCCGACGCGTCCAGCGCGACCAGCGTATCGGCGCCGCTGGTCTGCAGCATTCTTTTGACCGTATCATACGCTTCCTGGGAATCGTTAGGGATTTCCCAGGATTCCATATCGTATTGGGAGGATTTGAGCGTCTGCAGCACGCCGAGGTAGCGCTGCTGAATATTGCTGCAGTCCATGCTGTTGCGCAGAATGGCGATATGGCCGCGCCCGCCCCCGTTTTTCAGGATCGTCTCCGCCAGAGCGCTGCCCAGCTTCTGATTGTCGCACGAAATGGTGGGCAGATCCTTGATGGTCGTCACCGTGGACTGCATGGCGACGACCGGAACGCCCTTCTGGGCCTTTTCTATCGGCTCCTTCAGATCCGTAGAATTGACGGGAGCGATCACAATGGCGTCCGCGCCGTTATTGATTTCGCGCTGGAGCAGGGAAATCTGTTCCCCTGCGTTGTTTTCCCCCGACAGGGTGATAAAGCTTACCTCCGCGTTAAAATCCCTCGCCGCCTGATCGATCCCCTGCTTGATGGTGGTGCTGCTCTCCGTGCTTTTGCTGCGCCAGATGACGGATATTTCGTAAGGATCGCTGTTTTTCTTTTCAAAAAACCGGTCCCGGTTCAAAATCAGAAAGGAACCCGCAAACGCGAACAGAATCAGGATAAACACCTTTATTTTATTTCTGGTCATTTGGTCCCGCCCCCTTCGTTTCCTTCGGCTTCCTCCATCGTTTTCAGCGGCAGATGGATTCTGGCGGTGGTTCCCTCGTCCGGTTCGCTGTAAATGGCAAGCCCGTATTCGCTGCCGAAATAGAGCTGAATGCGTTCCTGCACGTTTTTCAGCCCGATGCCTGAACCCTTTCCGCGCACCTTTGTGGTTTCCTGCGTCAGCAGCGCGTCCGCCTGCTCCTGCGGCATACCGAGGCCGTTGTCGATAATATCGATATAGAGATCATTTCCTTCACGGTAAGCTTTAATGCGGATTTCGCCGTCGCCGCTCATAAATTCCATGCCGTGATAGATGGCGTTTTCCACCAGAGGCTGGACGATCAGCTTGATGGTCGCGCATTTCAGCGTTTCCGGCTCGGACGAAATCTCGTAGCTGAATTTGTTTTTATACCGCATTTTCTGTATGGTCAGGTAATTGCGCACGTGCTCCAGCTCGTCCGACACGGTGATGATGTTTTTCCCCTGGGAAAGGCTGATGCGGAAAAGCCTTGCCAGCGCCGTTACCATGGTGACCGCGCCGTCGTACCGCTCGTTTTCAACCATCCAAATGATGGAATCCAGCGTATTGTACAGAAAATGAGGGTTAATCTGGGACTGCAGCGCGTCCAGCTCGCTTCTTCGCTTGGATTCCTGCTCCGCCACAATATCGTCCATCAGCCGGCGCATCTGATCGACCATGGAGCGGATCGTCTTGCCCAGATGCTGCACCTCGTAGGAGCCGGAGACGGAAATATCCACCCCGCTCAGATTCCCCCGGTCAAGCTCCTTGACGGAAAGCTCCAGCTCCTTGAGCGGGTTGGCAATGCGGGAGGACAGGAACATGTTGACGAAGATCATGAGAAAGATCGCGAAGAACAGAAAGAACAGCGCGAAAAGCCGGAACTGCTGATAATTGGAGGTAATGTCCTGCGTGGGGGTGACGGCAATGATTTTCCAGCCGGTATACCCCGCGGTTTTTACTGTGACCAGCCGCTGCTGCCCCTCAAAGGTCTCGTTATGGTTTCCGTCGTCGTACCTGGCGGCGGCGTAGTTGTTTTCATGAATCAGATTGGAATAAATCAGCTGCTGGCGGGGGTGGTAGATGATCTCCCCGTTCCCGTCGATCAGATAGATATAGCCCGATTCGCCCAGATCGACATTCTTGCAGATCTGTTCGATCCCGCTGAAGTTCATGTCGACCAGCAGGACGCCGTGGGTGATCGAACCGGCGCTGGTCAGTTCCACCGAACGGCTGAGCGAAACGACCCACCGGTACTTGTTGTCCGGGTCCACAAACAGGTTCTGCACATGCGGCGTGGAAAAATGGCAGTTTTCAATCTTGCGCGCGGCGTTTTTAAACCAGTTTTCCCCGCTTACGTTGGCGGAGGGCTTCAGCTGCGTCAGCGGCTCGGCGGCAATGACCTCGCCGGAATTGGAAAACACGCCGATGCTGATGAGCAGGTCCCGGTTTGTCTCATAGAGCAGACTCATATCGTTGCTGATGTTGTCCGTAGCCAGATCGGCATTTTTAATCACGCGGTAATACATGGAGTCGGAAATGCGCATCATGTTGCGCAGATAGTTGTCCAGGTTCAGGTTGACCTGGTCGACCATACGCGTGCTGTCGTCCGAGACCATTTCTTCGCTGGAGCTGATAAAACGCATGGAAAGGGAACCGCCGACAATCAGCATCCCCACCACCGAAACAGCGGTAAAAGTGATGGAAATAGTAAACTGCAGGCTTTTTTTCTGCAGAAGCTGGGTTATTTTATCGATAAAGTCCCTTGCTTTTTTCCGCATCGTATCAACTCCAGGCCCGCCGCCGTAAAACGGCGCGGCATTTCGCCTACGCTTCAGTTGCTTCTGTATTTTGATGGTGACACACCAAACTTCCGTTTAAAGACATAGCTGAAATAATTGGGCTCGGTATAACCCACCTTGCCCGCAATCACATAAGTTTTGTCGCCGGTGGTATTCAGAAGATTGACCGCCTCCTGCAGGCGCACCTCCGTCAGATAAGCGACAAAGCTCATGCCGGTCTCCCGCTTAAAGACCGTTGAAAAGTAGGCGGGGCTGACGTGCAGAAACGAGCAAAGGCTTTCCACGGAAAGATCGCTGTTCTGATAATTCCCCGCGATATACTGCTTTGCGTTCTGCGCAAGCAGCTTGGTGGAATCCACACGCTCGCGCTTAATCAGCGTGCTAATTTTGATACAGGAATCCGTGCACCACTGCTTCATCTCAGCCGGCGAATGCAGGGACGCAATGGTGTTGACGTAATTGAAATCCACTCCGAAAATTTCTTCCGTGCTCAGCTCGTACGCGTGCATGACCTTCAGCAGAGAAGTCATCATCTCCATGACATAGATCTGATACTGGCTGAGCGGAAGCAGCAGCGTTTCAAAGCGCGTGAAAAGCGCGTTGATCCGGTCGGCAATTTCCTGCTCGGAGCCCATCTTGATCGCGTTGGTGATTTCCCGCTCGTCGTGTTCGTCGAACTGGAGCCGGACGGAAGTTTCCGGCTCGACATCCGCAATATAAATGGCTTTTCCGGAGCCCATGGTCGCGCTGTAATCCAGCGCGTTCTGCGCTTCCCGGTAGGAATGGCGGATTTCCGTCAAAACGGAACACACCGTGCCCACCCCGGCCATGACCTTCACGCCGAGCACCCGCTCGGCGGACTTGCATATCTGGTTCATTCCGTTGATCAGGGAATCGATGCCGCTTTCCGGCTTCAGCTCCGCAATGACCGCGACGCAGTCGGAGTAAAGAAAGCCCGTGAACCCACAGTAATTCCCCAGAATTTCATCCACGGTGCATTTCAGGGAAATCGGGATCAGCTCCTCTTCTCCGTGCAGGGCCGCATCGGCCTTCGGCGCGGAATCCGCCCGGACAAGCGCAACCGCCCACTGGTCGGCCGCCGTCAGGTCGATCTGCAGAAGCGGCACCTGCGCGCGCAGCCGCTCCTCGGAAATCCGGCCCTCGATCAGGCCGACCAAAAACTGCTCCCGCATCACGGGAAGGCTGTCCCTATAACTTTTGCGCAGCATTTCCACGTCGCGCTTTTCCGCGAATTCCCGGTCAAGCTGCTGTTTCAGCTTTTTCAGCGTTTCCGTCAGCTCATTGGAATTGATCGGCTTGAGGACGTATTCCGCCACATTGATTTTAATCGCCTTCTGCGCGTATTCAAAATCGTCGAACCCGGAAAAGATAATCAGCTTTGCCGACGGCAGGACCACCCGCAGGCGTTCCCCCAGCTCAAGCCCGTCCATAAACGGCATTTTAATGTCCGTCATGACGACGTCCGGGTGAAGATGCTCCGCTTTCTCCAGGGCCTCCAGCCCGTTTTCCGCGTCGCCGACAATGGTGTACCCCAAGCGGGCCCAATCTATCTTACGAATAATGCCTTCTCGTATTTCTTCTTCGTCATCCACAAGAAGAACACGGTAAAGTGCCATAAAATTTTCACTCCAATCGGTACTGCAACTGTGACTATTGTACCATTTTTTTGCCGGATATGCAATCGATAGCTGAGCGCGAACGGCCCGCGCAGTCTTTCTGCACGGGCCGTTCGCGGGAATAGTATGAGACGTAAAACGGAGAAATCATTTTTTTCTGTACTTGGAAAGGTCAATTGCGACAGCGACGGCAATAATGATGCCCTTGATGATCTGCTGCCACATCGGGCTTACGTTGATGAACTGAAGACCATACTGAATAACGGTAAAGATCAAAACGCCGGTTACAATCCCGCGGATCTTGCCGACACCGCCGTTGAGCGAAACACCACCGACCACACAGGCCGCGATGGCGTCCAGCTCATAGCCGTTGCCGTAGTTATTCGTAGCTCCTGCAGTTCTTGCCGCTTCCAGTACGCCGCCGACGCCGTAGAGGCCGCCGGCCAGGATGAAGATACCCATGATGGTGGCAAATACGTTGACGCCGGAAACGATGGCCGCTTCGCGGTTGCCGCCGATGGCATAAACATTTTTGCCGAACACCGTTTTATTGAGTACGAACCAGATAATGACCGTGGTCAAAAGCGCGATCGGAATCAGCACGGAGAACCCGCCGAAAAAGGACTTGAGCAGCTTTGTCTGGCCAAGCGCCGCAAAATCCGGACGGATGCCGCCGATCGGCTGGGAATTGTTCGGGGGCAAATCGAAATAAAGGGAACACGCGCCGTAAATGATAACCTGTACGGCCAGGGTCGCGATAAACGGATGCATGTCGAACCGGGCGACCAGATAGCCGTTCAAAACACCGAACAGCAGACACGCCACCACAGCCGCGACAATGGAAACGATCACCGGGAGCTGCGGAAGATTGGGATAAAAGCGGTTCGCGTAAGTTTCCGTCTGCATCATCGATGTGGAAATGACCGCCGCAAGCCCGACCATACGGCCCGCGGAAAGGTCGGTACCTGCAATCAGCAGGGTAAAGCAGATGCCCAGGGCGATAATCAGCCTTGTGGACGACTGCGTCATGATATCGAGCAGAACCTTGATCTGCATGAAACGGGGCTCAATGAAGATGATGACGACCACCAGCGCCAGCAGCGCGAGAATGATCGCGTTGTTTGTCAGGAAGGTCTTTGCCGATTTTCCCGAAAGCACGACCTCTCCCAGACGCTCTGAGCTCAGCATCTGAAATCCCGCGTAAATACACAGGATGACGCCGATGCCGATCAGGATCAGAGGCATGTCATACATCGTCTTCTTATAGACCGCAAGCTTCAGGACGGCGCCGACAGCGGCCAGCACAAGGCCGACAGCTATGTAAATGATGGCAAATTTTTGCCGGGGGATGACTTTCTCTCCTTGCATCATACGCAACCTCACTTTCAATTTTAACACTACTGGACGAATTTTGTCGCCAGGCGCATAACCTCGATCTGATTGGCTTCGTCACGGTTCAGCATTCCTGAAACTCTGCCTTCGCACATGACCATAACCCTGTCAGACATGCCCAACAGCTCGGGCATTTCGGAAGAAATCATGATGATTGATTTTCCCTGCCGGATCAAATCCAGCATAATCGTATAGATTTCATATTTTGCGCCGACGTCGATCCCGCGGGTCGGTTCGTCCAGAATCAGGATATCCGGATGCGTGAGCAGCCAGCGCGCGATAAGAACCTTTTGCTGATTGCCGCCCGACAGGTTCTGCATCAGGGTTTCCAGCGTGGGGGTCTTGACATTCAGCTGCTGGTTGGCTTCCTTCGCCGCTTTCTGCCGCCTGCCCTGCTGGAGCACGCCGCTTTTCGCGTAATCCTTCTGGCTGGCGATGACCGTATTGTCCAAAACGGAAAGGATTCCGAACACGCCTGTTGCGCGGCGTTCCTCCGTTAAAAGTGCGATTCCGTGTTTTTTCGCGTCCGACACGGATTTTACCCTGAATTCCTGACCGTCCTTTTCCACCGTACCGGATTCAATGGCTCTCAGCCCAAACAGCGCTTCCACCAGCTCGGTGCGCTGCGCGCCGACCAATCCGCCGATTCCAAGGATTTCGCCCCGGTGCAGCTCAAAGCTGACATGCTGGAACGATTTGGGAAGAGGAGAACACAGATCGCTGACCTTGAATACGACCTCTTCGCCCGGAGTATGGGTTCTGGGCGGGAAGCGATTTGTCATATCCCGGCCGACCATCCGGCTGATGATCAGGTCGGTGGTCAGCTCGGTGGAGGGCCAGGTGCCCACGCCCTGTCCGTCACGCATAATGGTGACCTCGTCCGCGATTTTCAGGATTTCCTCCATCTTATGCGATATGTAAATGATGGCGCAGCCCTTGTCCTTCAGCTGACGTATAATCTTAAAAAGATGTTCCGTTTCATTATCCGTCAAGGATGATGTCGGTTCATCCATGATAATTATCTTCGAATTGTAGCTGACAGCTTTCGCAATCTCAACCAGCTGCAGGTTGGAAGCGGAAAGGCTGCCGGCGAGTACCTCCGGATTGACGTCCAGGTCAATCTCCTTAAAAAGATCCCTGGTTTTGCGGATCATGGCCCTGCGGTCGACCGCAATCCCTCTCATCGGGAAACGCCCCAGCCAGATATTTTCCATAACCGGCCTGAAACGAATGGGGTGCAGTTCCTGGTGAATCATGGATACGCCCAGATCGAGCGCCTGCTTTGAGCTTGTAATATTTTCCTTTTTTCCGTCCAAAACGATCTCTCCGTCGTCTTCCTGGTAGATTCCGAAAAGACATTTCATCAGGGTGGATTTCCCGGCCCCGTTTTCGCCCATCAGCGCGTGCACACTGCCTGGCCGCACGTTCAGACTGACGTTGTCCAGCGCTTTTACGCCGGGAAACACTTTGGTAATGTTCTTCATCTCCAACACATATTCGCCCATACACCATTCCTCCTTTTTGCTAAAATCAACGGGGAACGCAAAGCGTTCGCTTCGTCATTCCCCGTTGAACAGTAACCCCTGAAACTACTAATTCAGCCGAGAATTAGTTGTAATTATTTCTGGAAATCTTTGTAGTTCTCAGCCGTTACCTTAACATAAGGAATCCATACATATTTGCCGTCCGTCACTTCGTAGCCGGCTGTATCTTTGGTGATCTCTTTGCCCTGAGCGGCTGCAACTGCGATGTTCACGGTCGCTTTGCCCTGGTTTTCGCCGTCGTTCAGCACTGTGCCGAGCAGAGAGCCGTCCGCCATTGCTTCCAGCGCGGGAGCTGTAGCGTCAACACCGACGACCGGAATATACTTGGATTTGTCGCCCTTGTTGTAGCCCTGTGCTTTCAGAGCTTCGATTGCGCCGAGAGCCATATCGTCGTTGTTGGCGAGAACGGCTTCGATTTTGTCAAGACCCTGGGAGGAAATGAAGGTGTTCATCAGATCGGTCGCTTTTACTTTATCCCACATTGCGGTATCGGCAGCCAGTTTTACCGGCTCGAAGCCCGCGTCTTTAATCGCCTGTACGGAATACTGTGTGCGCAGAGTAGCGTCCTGATGGCCCGGCTCGCCCTGCAGCATCACATACTGGACCTTGCCGTCACCGTTTTTGTCAGCGTCTTTATTCGCCTTGAAGTAATCGGCGATCAGTTCGCCGGACATTGTGCCGGACTGCTCCGCCTTTGCGCCTACGTACCAGACCTTGTCGTAGCTCTTCATGACGTCCGCTTCCGGCTCACGATTCAGGAACACGATCGGAAGGCTTGCCGCTTTTGCTTTTTCTACCAACGGGGCGGCCGCGGTGCGGTCAACCGGGTTGACGGCGAGCGCCGTAACGCCCTTGGTGATAAAGGTATCGACCTGCTCGTTCTGAGTCGGCTGTTTGTTCTGGGAATCCACGATGTCGAGCTTCGCACCCAGCGTGCCTGCCTGAGCAGTCATGTTATTGCGGACGCCCGTCATGAAGGTATCGTCGAATTTGTAGATGCAGACGCCGACGTTCACATCGGAGGCATCCGCCGTGCTTGCCGCCGCGCTTTCAGCCGCTTTGCTTTCCGCTGCCTTGCTTTCTGCGGGAGCGCTTGAGCAGCCTGCTGCTGCTGAGGCCATCATCAATGTGGCCAGAATCAATGCAACAATTTTCTTCATTGAAAAATCCCCTACTTTCTTTTTGATTGTTCTGTTCGCAAAGTCTTTCTTGTGCTATTGCACAAATTTCAAGACGTTTGCATCGTTCTATTGGATAGTATAACTTCCGTAATCGAAAAAATCCATATGATTTTCTTTTCTCTTCTATTAAATTTCTTCACAGGTTTCGCTAAACCGCAGGCGATTCCCTAAAATATATTGGTTATTTTTTATAAAAACAGGAAGAAATTTCAAAGAAAACAACGGTTTTTGTGACCTGAATATAGAAGTATCTCCTTTCCGGGCCCGAACATCCCTCCGGCGAAATTTTTGTTGTGCCGGGCGGGCAAAACAGCTATAATAAGGAGGAAAAAATACGGGTTGGGAAGCGGGAAAGATGAACGGAAAAATTCTTGATATTCTGAACGGGATTCCGGGGAAAACCGGATTCTATTATAAAAATCTGACGACCGGCGAGAAATGGGAGGTTCGCTCGGAAGAGCCGATGATCGCCGCGAGCGTCATCAAAATCCCCGTGCTGGCGGAGGTCTTCGCGCAGCTGGAAGCCGGCACGGCCGACAAAAACGAGCTTTACCGGATTCGGGAGGAGGACAAGCTTCCCTCCTGCGGCGCGCTGAACTACATGCACACCGGCCTGGAAGTGACGCTGGAGGACCTGTACACCCTAATGATCATCCTGAGCGACAACACCGCCACCAACCTGCTGATTAAAAAATTCGGCATGGAAAACATCAACCGGCGCATGCGGAGCCTCGGCCTGAACGTCACCACCGTCAACCGCCTGCTCTTTGACGCGGGGGCATCCGCGGCGGGCAGGGAAAACAGGATCTGCGCAAAGGAAATCGGCCTTTTGCTCGAAAAGATGTACCGCGGGGAGCTGATTTCACCAAAGGCTTCTCAGGAAATGATTTCCATCCTGATGAATCAGCGCTTAAATGGGAAAATGCCGTTTCACTTCAAGGGAAAGGTTAAAATCGCGCACAAGACCGGCGAGGACGGCGGCATTACCCACGACGTCGGAATCGTCTTTGCGCCCCAGCCCTTTGTGGCGTGCTTCTGCTCGAACGAAACGGACGTTCCGCTCTTTGAACGGGCAATTCAGGACATCACCAAGCTGCTGTACGACCTGCAGCCTCAATGCTGATTTTCAGGCCGGAAACGGGTTTTCGGGCAGATTTGATAACAAAGCTGTAATGAATTCCCTCCCATTCCCGGCGTCATTTTCCCCCTTCCTTACCTTTACAAAAATGCTTTACGGTGATATAATTACTGATATATGAATTTTTTTACTTGAGAAATTGCATTATTTACAGTATTTCCAGTTGATTATGCAACAAGTTTACTTTCTTCCCCCGCCTTCGGCGGGGGAAGAAAGTGTTTCGTCTCGCGAACCGAAATGGAATTACTGTAGAATGATAATGGAATGCCGAAGGAGGCCCTTTCTTGAAAATAAAGGAAATAGAGATCGGCGAGATTTTTATCCCGCTGGCAACTCCCTTCAAAACCGCTCTTCGCACAGTGGAAAACGTGGAGGACATCGTCGTCAGGATCACCGCCGATACCGGGGAAGTCGGCTACGGCGAAGCGCCGCCTACCGCGGTGATTACCGGCGATACGAAAGGCTCCGTCGTCTGCGCCGTCCGCGATTTTATCCGCCCGGCCATTCTGGGTATGGAAATCGAGAACATGGACGGAATCATGGAGAAGCTCCACTCCTGTATCCAGAAAAACACCAGCGCCAAGGCCTGTGTGGACATGGCGCTTTACGACCTGTACGGAAAACGCTACAAAGCACCGCTCTACCGGCTTCTGGGCGGGTACCGCACAGAGCTGGAAACCGACCTGACCATCAGCGTCAACCCGATCGACGAGATGGTGCGCGACAGCGTGGACGCGGTGAAGCGCGGCTACCGCATTTTAAAGACGAAGGTCGGCAAGGAAGGCGTAAAGGATATTGAACGCATCGCCGCCATCCGCGAAGCGGTGGGCAAGGACGTGAAAATCCGCGTGGACGCGAACCAGGGCTGGACCGCCAAGGAAGCCGTCCGCATCCTGACGGCGATGGAGGACCGCGGGCTGGACATCGAGCTGTGCGAGCAGCCGGTGAAGGCGCACGATCTCAATGGAATGCGCGCCGTGACGCAGGCTGTTTCCATCCCTATTCTGGCGGACGAAAGCGTGTTTTCCGCCGAGGACGCGGTGGAGATCATCCGCACGGGCGCGGCGGACCTGATCAATATCAAGCTGATGAAAACCGGGGGCATTTACGGCGCTCTGAAAATCTGCGCGATTGCGGAGACCTACGGCGTGGAGTGCATGATCGGCTGCATGCTGGAAAGCAAGCTGGCTGTCAGCGCGGCGGCGCACCTTGCCGCGGCGAAGGGCATTATCACCCGCGCCGACCTGGACGGACCGTCCCTGTGCAGAACCGACCCGTTTGAGGGCGGCCCGGATTTTCTGGAAAACCGGATCGTCATGAACGACCTTCCCGGTATTGGGATTCAGACCGTTCCCGCATTTAAAGAGGACGGTAAATAAGGCACCGGCCGTCCTTTTATCATAACAGGCAGCCTACAGCAATTCCATTTCCGTTTGCGAGACAAAACGCAGCCTTGTTGCAGAATCAACCGGAAATACTGTAGGGTCTATCATTAAGAGAGAAAAGAGGATAAACGATGAAAAAGCTGTTATCAATGCTGCTGTGCGCCGCAATGCTGCTCGGCACGCTGGCGGGATGCGGCCAGAAAGCCGAGAGCTCGTCCGAAAACTACCGCAAGCTTTATTCCGAAGAATTCACGACCATGAATTATCTGATTTCCGGCAACCAGAACGAACAGGCGGTCGCGGCCAACTGTGTGGACGGCCTGATCGAGTACGACAAATACGGCGTCGTACAGCCCGGCCTTGCGGAAACATGGGAAACCAGCGATGACCAGCTCACCTGGACCTTCCACCTGCGCAAGGGCGTAAAATGGGTGGACAGCACCGGCAAGGAGGTCGCCGACGTCAAGGCGCAGGATTTCGTGGACGCCGCCCAGTATCTTCTGACGGACACCTATAAATCGGAAACCGCGAATATTTTTTACAGTGTGGTCAAAAACGCGGAGGACTACTATAATAAGAAGATCACGGACTTTTCACAGGTCGGCGTGAAAGCGACGGACGACAGCACGCTGGTTTACACGCTGAACAAACCGACCCCGTATTTCCTTTCCATGCTTGTTTACGTCTGCTTTTTGCCGGCGAACGGCGATTTTCTGAAGGAAAAGGGCGCCAATTTCGGAGTCGACAATACCAGCCTTCTGTACAACGGCTCTTATCTTCTGACTACCTATGAGCCCCAGGTCTCTCACGTCTATACCAAAAACGACAAATACTGGGATAAAGACAAGGTCTATATCGGCACCATTACCGAAACCTATAATAAGGAAAGAAACACTCTCGCGCCGGAGATGTATAAGCGCGGAGAAATCGATCAGGCCTATATTTCCTCTGACATTCTCGACCAGTGGATGAAGGACGATTCCACCAAGAATCTGGTCAGCCCTAGCCGCAGCCAGTGCTACTCCTACTTCTACGCCTTCAACTTCAACCCGAAGTTCGACGCGCAGTACGAGCCGGACAACTGGACCAAGGCCGTCAACAACGAGGATTTCCGCAAATCCATCTTCTACGGCCTTGACCGCATCAAGGCGCTTGCCGTCGCGGAGCCGTACAATCCGGATAAGCAGCTTCTGAACACGGTCACTCCGCCCGCCCTGGTCGATCTGGACGGTACGGACTACACCAATATCGGCGACCTGAAAGCGATCACCGCCCGCGATTCCTTCCAGGCGGACGAAGCCAAAAAGTACGCCGAAAAAGCAAAGACGGAGCTGAAGGCCGCGGGCGCGACCCTGCCGGTCAAGATTCTGATGCCGTACAATCCGACCACCGCCAACTGGGATAAAGAGTGCCAGGTGGTCGAGCAGCAGCTCGAGGGCCTGCTCGGCAAGGATTACATCGACATTATCCCCGAGGCCGGCCCGTCGACCGGGTTCCTTTCCGCTACGCGCCGCGCGGGCAAATACGCGCTGATGAAGGTCAACTTCGGCCCCGACTACGCCGACCCGCAGACCTTTACCGACCCGTTCCAGCCGAACGACGCAAACGGCGAGGGCGGCGGCAACTACAACTGGCCCGAAAAGGCGCAGGGCTACACCGACGCCGACGGCAACAAGACCTACACCAACCTGTATAACGCCGCGATTGCGGAATCCACCGATCTCGACAAGCGCTACAACGCGTTTGCCAAGGCGGAAGCCTTCCTTATCAACAACGCGTTCGTCATTCCCTACGGCCTGAACACCGACGGATATCAGGTCACCAAGAGAAACGAATTCGATTACCAATACGCTCCGTTCGGCGTTTCCATCCTCCGCTACAAGGGACAGCATCTGCTTGAAAAGCCCATGAGCATGGATGAATTCTACGCCGCGGAAAAGAAATGGGACGAAGAGCGCGCGGCCGCGCTTGCCAAAGCAAAGAAATAAGGCATTCCTAAAAGGATAAGCGAAAGAATAATGGCTCCGTTGAAGCGCGGCGGAGCCATTATTCCTATTTTTGATCGATAGGATATGAGAATGGGCATTCCTGGGAACGGCTATTCTCATATCCTGCCGCAAAGGAGCATTGCCATGTTAAAATACACAGCCAGACGGCTGGCACAGTCCCTGATTACCCTGTTTATCATCATCACCATCGTGTTTTCCCTGATGAGGCTGATGCCGATCGAGGGGTACTTCCAGAATTTCGACAAGCTGGATAAAAACCAGATTCACACCGCCCTGCAGAGCATGGGGCTTCTGGACCCGCTGCCGATCCAGCTCAAGAACTTCTACATTCAGATTTCCCACGGCAGTCTGGGCGATTCGCTGATCTACCGACCCAACGTGCCGGTCATGGAGATCATTGCGTCGAAAGCGCCGGTATCCATCTATATGGGTCTCGCCTCCATGGCGATCGCCCTTTTGCTGGGCCTTCCGCTCGGCACCGCCATGGCGCGCAGCAAAAGCGGCTTCTGGGATAAATTCGGCACCGCGTTCATCGTATTCATCACCGCCGTACCCGCCGCCGTCTACTACCTTCTGGTACAGCTCTACTTTACCGACTGGCTCGGCCTGCCGATCCTGTTCAGCGCAGCGAACCCGGTCAGCTGGATTTTGCCGACCGTATCGCTGTCGCTCGGCAACATCGCCTATTACGCCATGTGGCTCAGGCGGTATATGGTCGACGAGCTGAACAAGGATTACATACGGCTTGCGCGCGCGAAGGGCGTGGACAGCAAATCCATTATGAAGAACCACGTGTTCCGCAACGCGTTCGTACCGATGGTGCAGTATCTTCCGACCTCCCTGCTGTACACCATCGCCGGTTCCATCTATATTGAATCGCTGTATTCGGTCCCCGGAATGGGCGGCCTTCTGGTCAACGTCATCCAGCGCCAGGACAACAACATGGTGCAGGCGCTGGTGCTGATCTACTCCGCGGTGGGCATTGTGGGCCTGCTGCTCGGCGATATCCTGATGAACCTGATGGACCCGCGCATCAGCTTTGTGAAAAAAGGAGGTGCACGGTAATGGCTCTGAGACACAAAAAATCCGCCGCTGTGGAAACCAGCATCAACCGGTCCCTTAAAGAGCTGAGCGACGACGAGCTGTTCGCCTTTGCGGGCTTTGACGAGGCCGCCGCGGAGCGCACCGGTTACTCGGACTACTCTTACTGGCGCTCCACCTTTCAGGTTTTTCTGAAAAACAAAGTTGCTCTGTCCCTGCTGATTTTAATGGGAGTCATCCTCCTGTTCACCTTTATCCAGCCGATGATCCCCGGCCAGCGCTCCGCGACGGAAATTTTCAACGGCGCAAACGGTTTGCAGCTGAGAAACCTGCAGCCCGGCGGGGAATTCTGGTTCGGCACCAACTCCATCGGACAGGACTTGTGGAGCCGCGTCTGGAGCGGCACGCGCACCTCGCTGCTGATCGGCTTCGCCGTCGCGCTCAGCGAGGCGGTGCTCGGCATCCTGATGGGCGTGCTCTGGGGCTACGTTCGCAAGCTTGACCGGTTATTCACCGAAATTTACAACGTGCTGGACAATATTCCCCAGACCGTCGTCCTTATTTTGTTCTCCTACATTATGCGGCCCAGTATCTCGACGCTGGTGTTCGCCATGTGCCTGACCGGCTGGCTGGACATGGCGCGCTTTATCCGCAATCAGATTCTGATTATCCGCGACCGGGATTACAATCTGGCTTCCCGCTGTCTGGGCACGCCGACGCGCCGCATCATGCTGAAAAACCTGCTGCCGTACCTCGTGTCCGTCATTATGCTGCGCATGGCGCTGGCGATTCCCGCCGCCATCGGCAACGAGGTGTTTCTCACCTATATCGGGCTGGGGCTTCCGGTCAGCATCCCGTCGCTCGGCAACCTCATCAACGAGGGCCGCGTGCTGATGACCTCCCCCGCGCTGCGGTACCAGCTGTTTTTCCCCGCGATCGCGCTTTCCGTCGTCACGATTTCGTTTTATATCATCGGCAATGCGTTCGCGGACGCGTCCGACCCGAAAAACCATGTTTAAGGAGGCTGAAGAATGGAACAGGAAGTTATTCTTTCCGTAAAAGACCTGGAAGTAAAATTTAATCTTCGCGGGCGCATTCTTCACGCAATCCGCGGAATATCGCTCGATCTTTATAAGAGAGAAAGCCTTGCGATCGTGGGGGAATCCGGGTCCGGCAAGTCCGTCCTCGTCAAGACCTTTATGGGTCTTCTGGACGCGAACGGCACGATTACAAACGGAGAAATCCTTTATGACGGCAAGGACCTGAGCAAACTGAAAAGCGAAAAAGAATGGCTCGGGGTGCGCGGCAAAGAAATCGCCATGGTGCTGCAGGACCCGATGACCAGCCTGAACCCGCTCAAGACCATCGGCTACCAGGTCTGCGAGGCGATCGAGCTGCATCAGGGGCTGAAAGGGGCCGAAGCGAAAGCGGCGGCGGCTTCCATTCTGGAGGACGTCGGCATTTCCGACGCCCAAAACCGGATGCACCAGTATCCCCATGAATTTTCCGGCGGGATGCGCCAGCGCGTGGTCATCGCCATCGCCGTCGCGTGCAAGCCGAAAATCCTGATCTGCGACGAGCCGACCACCGCGCTGGACGTAACTATTCAGGCGCAGATTCTGAAGCTGCTCAAGGATTTAAAGGATAAATACGATCTGACAACGATTTATATCACCCATGACCTGGGCGTGGTCGCCAATGTGGCCGACCGCATCGCGGTCATGTACGCGGGCGATATCGTGGAAATCGGGAAATGCGAGGAAGTGTTCTACAATCCCCGCCACCCGTACACCTGGGCGCTGCTCTCGTCCCTGCCGCAGCTCGGCGTCAAGGGCGAAAACCTGTACTCCATCAAAGGCGCCCCGCCGAATCTGTTCACGCACATCGAGGGCGACGCGTTCGCGCCGCGCAACCCGCGCGCGCTGAAAATCGACTTTGTCAAGCGTCCGCCCTATTTTGACGTAAGCCCCACACACAAAGCGCGCACCTGGCTGCTGGACCCGCGCGCACCCAGGGTGGACCCGCCGAAAATCATCCGGAATCTGCACCGGGAGGTGAGCGGCCATGTCTGAGAAAAAAGCGCCGCTGCTGGAAGTAAAGGACCTTACCGTCACTTTCGGAACCAGAAAGCAGAAATTTGTCGCCGTGGACGGCGTAAGTTTTTCGATCCAGGAAGGCGAGACCTTCGGGCTGGTGGGGGAATCCGGTTCCGGAAAAACGACCATCGGCCGCTCGATCATCCGGATCAACCCCACCTCCGGCGGCGAAATCCTTTATAAAGGCCAAAAAATAAACGGCCCGATTTCACGGGAGCTTGACCGCGAGCTGACACGCCGCATCCAGATGATTTTTCAGGATCCGATGGCGAGCCTGAACGAGCGCGCCAAGGTGGACTATATCGTCTCAGAGGGTCTTTACAACTGCGGAAGGCACCTGAGCGAAAAGGAACGGCGGGAGGAGGTCGACCGTGCGCTGACCGACGTGGGCCTGCTGTCCGAATTCGCCAGCCGGTTCCCGCACGAATTTTCCGGCGGGCAGCGGCAGCGCATCGGCATTGCGCGCGCGCTAATCATGCAGCCGGATTTCATCATTGCCGACGAACCCATCAGCGCGCTCGACGTTTCCATCCGTGCGCAGGTGCTGAACCTGCTTGCCGAGCTGCAGAAAAAGCGCGGTCTGACCTATCTGTTTATCGCGCACGACCTTTCCGTCGTCCGCTTTATCTCGGACCGCATCGCGGTCATCCACAAGGGCGTGCTGGTGGAGCTGGCCGAAACCGAGCAGCTGTTCGCCCGCCCGCTGCACCCCTACACCCGCGCGCTGCTTTTCGCGATTCCGCTGCCCGACCCGGCCGCGGAAAAGAACAAGCAGCTTCTGGTGTACGACCCCGAAATGCACGATTACTCGGTCGACAAACCGGTTTGGTGCGAAATTGAGCCCGGCCATTTTGTACTGGCGAACGAGCCCGAGCTGCAAGAGTACCGGAAAATATTGGAGGGATAACATGTTTACGCCAAAACCACTGTTCCCGGGCGCGCGCGTCGCGCTGATCGCCCCGGCCGGCCCGGTTCCCCCGGAGCGCTTCGGCCCGGCAGTCCGGGCGGTGGAAGAGCTTTCCTTAAAGCCCGTCATTTTTGAAAGCTGCCGCAGGGCGCACGGCTACCTGGCCGGGGACGACCTGCTTCGCGCCAACGACGTCAACGCGGCGTTCGCGGACAGGGAAATCGACGGCATCCTCTGCATCCGCGGGGGTTACGGCGCGCAGCGCCTGATGAATCAGATCGACTGGAACAGCATCCGCAGGCATCCCAAATTCTTCTGCGGCTACAGCGATATCACTTCCCTGCATATCGTGCTGAACCAGCAGTGCTGCATGGTCACCTACCACACCCCCATGCCCGCCACGGAATGGTACCGGGGCATGGATGAGTACACCACGGACAGCCTGAAAAAGGTGCTGTTCGGCGGAAAAACCGGCGAGCTGCGCAATCCGGACAACATGCCGGTCCAAACGCTGGTCGGCGGCTGCGCACGGGGAATCCTGACCGGCGGCAACCTGTCGCTTGTGTCGTCGTCGCTCGGGACCTGCTATGAAATCAACACCAAAGATAAAATCCTGTTCCTTGAGGACGTGGGCGAGGAGCCGTACCGGATAGACGGGATGCTGAACCACCTGAAAATGGCCGGAAAATTCCGCGACTGCGCTGGGATCCTTCTCGGCTCCTTCACCGACTGCGCGGCGGAGGACCCGCAGAAATCACTGACGCTGCAGCAGGTTTTTGAAGAGCTGCTCGTACCGGAACACAAGCCCGCCCTGATGAATCTGGCCTGCGGGCACAGCCTTCCCAGCATGAGCCTGCCGCTGGGAAAGGAAATCGAAATGAATTCCATCTCCGGAAAAATCACGGTATTGGAGGGATGATATGAAACGGGATGAACTGCGTGATTACGCGGAAAACGAAATTCAGGACATCAACGCGAAGGTTTCGCTTCTGGTATACGACTTCGATCAGGACGAAACGCTGCTCTCCTTTCATGAGAAAGACCGGGTGGTTTCGGCCAGCACCATCAAAACGCCCATCCTCCTGACGGCGCTGGACATGGTACAGAGCGGAAAACTGTCCGTCGGGCAGATGCTCCGCCTGCCCGGGGAAGAAATTCTGGACGACACCGAGGTGTTCGACCGGGGTGTGCGGGAATACCCGCTGGAGGAGCTTCTCACCTGGATGATCATCAACAGCGACAACACTGCCACCAACGTGCTGATCGAATTCCTGGGTATGGACGCCATAAACGCCTGCTGCCGGAAGTTGGGGCTGAAAGCCACCGTTCTCGAACGGAAAATGCTCGACTGGGAGGCGATCAGACAGGGCCGCAACAATTACACCAGCGCGCAGGACCAGCTGACTGTGTTTCAGAGCCTGCGCCGCGCTTCGATCCTGACGCCGGAGCTTTGCCGTTACGCGCTGGGGATTCTGGAACGCCAGCGCGATTTCAGCATGGCGCTGCGGTACATTTCCGACCGGGACTTCTCCGCCGCGCACAAAACCGGCGGGCTGGATTATCTGAATCACGACACAGGCATCTTTTCCCTGCCCGGCCACGAATATTATTTCGGATGCTTTGTCACCGACTCCACGGACGACACGGATGAAAATCCACTGTCCAAAAAGCTGATCGGCAGACTTTCCCGCAAGGTCTACGACTATTATAAAGAGGGATGACATGGAATACGCACTGATTAAAGACGCCGTCGTGCCGCTCATGGAGCTGCCGGACCGTAACAGCGAGCTGACCGACGAGGCGCTCTGCGGCATGACGGTGGAAATTCTGGAACGGCGGGACGGATGGGCGCGTGTGCGCACACATTACCGCTACGAGGGCTGGGTGATTGAGGCGTCGCTTTGCTTTGGGGAAAGCTTTGTCCGGGACTGGGACGCCGCCCCTAAAAAAACGGTCCTGCAGGCTTACGCCGATGTGCTTGACGAGCCGAAGGTGCAGGGGCATCCGGTGGGCTCGATGACCCGCGGCGGCCTGCTGAGCCCCGTGGGACAGCCGGAGGACGGCTGGCAGCGCGTCCGATTCTGCGATGGTCGGGGGGGCTTTACCTGGGGCGCGTTCCTCGGGGAGCAGATCACGTCATGGGACAAAAAAGAGGAGCCCGCTCTGCGGAAAGCACTGGTAAACACCGCGCTCGGCTATTTCGGCACACAGTACCGCTGGGGCGGAAAAACGCCGCTCGGCATCGACTGCAGCGGCCTGTGCTCCATGGCGTATCTGATGAACGGGGTGCTGATCTGCCGCGACGCGCACATTCTTCCGGAATTCGCAATGCATGAAATCCCCTTCAAGGATATCAAAGAAGGCGACCTGCTCTTTTTCCCCGGGCACGTTGCCATGTATCTCGGCGACAGCCGGTACATCCACGCGACGGCGGGCAACAACTGTCACGGGGTCGTCATCAACAGTCTCGACCCCAAGGCCCCGGATTACCGGGCCGACCTGCCCGAAAAGCTGCTCTGTGCGGGCAGCATCTTCTGAAAAAATATCCGCCCCGCTGTATTGTGCAGCGGGGCGGTTTTCCGTATTGCGGAAGAAACGGTCCTATTCGTGAATAAAGGCCCTGTACCATTCATATAGAATGTACAAGGCCTTTTATGTTTTTCATCAATCCTTACGCGGAACCGGGTTTGCCGAATACAGCAGCTTCAGCATCTCCGGGTCGGCAACACCGGTGACCACGAGCCCGTTCAGCAGCTGGAAATCCTTCACGCTCTGCTCGGTGCCCTCGGCGAATTCGCCGGTCGGGGTCACAAACATATAGCCGAGCTCTTTCAGCCGGTTCTGCATCTTCAGTACATCGTCGTTCTTATCGCCTTTTTTCAGCGTAAGATTTGTATTTCCCGGCGCCGTTGAAGAAGCGGAGGAAGAGGAACTGCTCTGATTGCCCTTAGAGGGCTGTGACGTCGTGCCGGAGGAAGACGGGCTGGAAGAAGCGGGCGGCGCGCTGGAGGCCTCCGTGCCTTCGAGAAGCTCGGGATAAACGGTTCCGGCCATGAAGCTGACCGCCTCGATCATCTCCCTGCCCTGCAGGAGCATCTGATTCGGGTCCATCTCGTAAACCCGGCCCTCCTTGACCGCGCCGAGCTTTTTGTACTCCTCGGACGCCGCCAGCTCTGCCTTTAAGCCGGTCGGGCAAAATATGTATTTCGGGTCGGCCAGCAGCAGGGCGCTGGCGGAAAGCTGATTTCCCGTGCCGTCTGAGGCGGCGTTGACCAGCCCCGCGGATTCAATGAGCTTGCCCTCCAGAGTATCGCCGGTAACGGCTCCGCCCTGTGTGTCGTAAAGATACGCGACGGTGGTCGGCGTATCGCTGGAGGGGATAATACGGTTGATATCGTCAATGGTGAGGAAAATCCCCTGAGAAATTTTCTTGCCCTTTTCATAACCGGTTTTCGCGCCCTTCATGGCCGCGCCGACCTGGGAATAAAGCCTGTCCAGGTCTTCCCTGCCGGTCGCTTTCGCGATGGTGAGCACGGCGATCCCCTCTTTGTTCAGCGCGGACAGCTGTTCGTCGGTGGGCTTGGTGTCGGTAAACACCAGCTGAGCCCCGAGGTCCTTGATTTTCTGTGCGTCGTCCAAAGTCACGTCCGGCAAAACGGAAAGGTCGCTCTGGGTACATTGCGCACTCTTCGCCTTCAGCTGGGCTTCGTACCCGATCGCAAGAATCACGTCGGCAATGTTCGGAGAAAGCACCGCGACCCCCGCCGGTTCCTCACTGATAGTGACGTTCCCGATGGTCACCGGGAAATCCTTGGTCCCGGCACCGGAAGAGATATCGTTTTTCGGCCCGCAGGCCGCAAGCGCCCCCACGGCAATGGCTATACACAGAAATACCGCCGTTATTTTTTTCAGCATGGTATGCTCCTTTCCGTCTCTTATCAAATCTTCTGTCCGCGCCTGATGCGTGCTTCCGCATCGTCGATATACTGTCTGGCGCAGCGCGGGGAACGCCCGCCGCGCGCGGTGGCCCAGCGTTCCGCTCCTTTTTCCAGTTCACTCATATGCTCTTCAAGCTGCCGCTGTCTTGCCAGCAGCCGGATAATCTCCAGATAGCGCTCCCTGTCCGGCAGGGTAAAGCTGATGGAAAGGCCGAAACGGTCCGCCAGAGAAAGGCTTTCCTGCATGGTGTCGCCGCGGTGGACGTCGTCGCCCTCCCGGTCGGAAAAGGTCTCCCGAACCAGATGACGGCGGTTGGAGGTGGCATAGATGAGCGTGTTTTCCGGCCTTGCCGCCAGACCGCCCTCCAGCACCGCCTTTAACGCGGCATAAGTATCATTCTGCTTGGAAAAAGAGAGATCGTCGATAAAAATAATGAATTTCATCGGGATCGCGGCGATCTGATCGACCAGGAGCGGAAAATCCATCAGGGATTCCTTCGGCATTTCAATCATCCGCAGGCCCCTTTTGTAATATGCATTCAACAGTGCCTTGACCGTGGAGGATTTTCCCGTTCCGCGGTCGCCGTACAGCAGACAGTTGTTGGCGGGGAACCCCTGTAAAAAGGAAAGGGTGTTGTCCGTCGCCAGCCCGCGCTGCAGCTCGTACCCCTTCAGGTCGGCAAGCGACGTTTTGTCGGGATACGCGACCGGCTGGATCTTTTTATCCCTCCAGATAAACGCGCGGTAGCGGGCATACATCCCGCAGCCGTTTTCATGGTAATACTCCGTCATTTTCCGGATGCTGTCCTTCAGGTCTCCCTGAAGCGCGCTCACCGGTTCGCCGGTTTTCCACCCGGGCAGACGCAGCGGGGAAAGTTCCTGTGCAAACCCGCAGCCGTCCAGAAGCTGCTCCGGGGTGATCGAAGAAATATCCAGAATAATCTGCAGGTCGCGTTCCACCGCGTCCATCAGCGGCTGCGGAAAGCCGGTTGTTCCGGCTGCCGCGGCAAGGGAATACGCGTTTTCGTCATACAGCGCCGTGCCGGTCATGCACCCGGCAAAGTTTTCGCTGTATCCGCGCTCGCAAAGCACGGCGAAAAAATCTCCCCAGGCGTTCAGAAATTCCTCCTCGGACCGGTCTGCCGACCAGAGAAGCCGATAAAATGCTTTGGGGACCGTGCGGTTCAGAATGCCCTTATAAATTGAAAGGGACGCCATTTTCGCTGCGGCCAGCTTCCTCTCATTCATGCAAAACTCCCTTTCAGTCTTTATAAACTTAATATCTGTTATTTTACCCTTGTTGCGGGTATTATGTCAAGTTATGGGATGCAATTGGGTTGCGATTCCAATAAAAATTTGATATGATATTCCTAATAGAGAAAGAGAAACAAAGAGGTAAATGATGAAGATTTCAAAACTTGCAAGCTTCTTTCTGGCAGCGGCGCTTTTGCTGGGGCTGTCCGCCTGCGGCACAAAAGCGGACGCCGACGTACTGATGCGCGAAGCGAAAACCAACGCCAACGCCATTCAGAGCTGTACCGCCGCCATTGACAATACACTGGAATTCACCGCGAACAACAAACCGTACTCCTATAAAACCGGCAGCACCAGCGTTTACTGGGCGAAGCCGTTCGCACTGAAATCGACCCAGACCTCGCTTCTGGGGGGCGTAACGGGCAGCAGCGTGTCCTACACCGTCACCGACAGCGACGGCGTATGGTTCTATTCAAACGCGGGCAGCGGCTGGCAGAAGACCTCCGCACAGGGCGTTTCCTCCACCCCCCTGGAACAAATCGATATTCTGCGGCTTCTCAGCAGTGTTTCCGGACAGAAATATGTACGGGAAACGGTATTGGATTCGCAGAAAGTACATAAAATAGAACTGACCTTCCAGAATGAAGTACTGAGAAGTACGATTGAAAATATTGTCACCGCCACGGGCATGTCCCAGGGCTCCCAGACGGTGGTACAGACCCTGCTGGACAGCGCGCCCGCCATTTACGGTTACTGCTACGTCGACGAGGCATCCAGCCAGATTGTTAGAGTGGAGCTCGATGCGACCGAAGCGGTCAACAAGATTTTTCAGAATATAGACGGAAGCGGTACCTCGGTGACCATCTCCAAATGTGAGATCAGCGGAAATATCGAAGGAATCGGCAAGGCGCCCGCTGTGGAGCTGCCCGCCGATGCCTCAGCCGCCCAAACGGTGCAAGCCGCCGGTTAGAGCAATCGCCGGTTTCACTCCCTTTGACGGGCCCTGCGTCTTGCACGGGCCCGTGAAGGGAGACAAAACACTTCCGAATTAATAGTAGAACCTGATAAATTTGATATTGTAGAAATCGCAAGCAAGAACATCGTCGGTCCGGGTCTCCCGGATCAGGATATAGTTGATACCGACACCCAGCAGGGTACCGGTCCGGTCCGTCAGCGTATTGGTCCCCACCAAAAAAGTAACGAGTACCGGCCGGCCGATCTGCGTTCTTAAAAAGCCGTTCAGATATTGCAGACTGTCCGGAGTAACCACGCTCGGCGGCATCCCGGTCTGAACCTGTGTCGCCGACGTTGTCGCCTGCTGACCGCCTGCCGTTTGCGGTACCCCGTCTCCGGACTGCCGCATGATCCCTATGCTCGACTGCGGGGACGGAATCTGCGGCATAGCGGCGCCGGTTTGCTGCCCGGTCCCTGTCACGGATTGCAGCATCCCCATCTGCGACTGCTGCATTCCCGTCTGTGGAAGGGTAGCCGCGGGAAATTGCTGGGCTGTTTGCGCAGGCTGTTTTTGCTGTTGGATAGGGTTCATATAATTGTAGCTCGCAACGCCTTCCAGGACAGACGGCGTATTTTTCATGTTTTCTGCTGTGGGATAAAGCGCGGCCTGGCATGGGGGCATTTTGTAATCGCCAACCGCATTATTATTGTCCATCATTTTGATTCCTCCTTAGAATCATGTAGTTGCATATACTGAGGTAGGAGAATAGTAGCAGTGCTGATTAATTCTGTTGAAAATCACACCGGCTCCTCCCGGCGGGAAATAAGGCGGGCATTGGGGATTAAATGGATTGAAGTAAAAAAGGGAGTCCCCGACCCCGGAGAAAATGTTTCCCGCGATCGCCCAGTCCGCGATCGCATAGTGGACATCCTCCGGGTCCATATTCCATACGTTCTGAGCATTGTAAGCGCCGGCGACCATCTCTTTCATGCAGGTAAACTGGCCCTGCTGTTCAATAATGGCGCGGATATCGCCGCCGTTGCTTACGCGGGCGAATTCTCCGTTCGGGACCTGCGCGCGGTTGACAATCACGGAAGCGACTGCGCGCATCCCGTTGTCTCCTTCTCCGCCCGCTTCGCATTTTATTAGTTTCGCTAAAAGTTCTCTTGTTGTTAATGGCATATTATCACCTGATTTTAGAAGTTGTCTAATGGCATAATATGTTCTTTACTGCTCTTCCGGCACAACATCCTATGCTGTGCCGGAATTTTTTACAGTCTTATCAAACTTGAAAAACACTTGACTTTTACGTCCCGAATCGATAAAATGTATAAGTGGCTTTGCAGTAGCCACCGGAATCCTTATCATCAGTATGAATATGGAAGCGTATCGAAGTGGTCGTAACGAGCCGCACTCGAAACGGGCGAGGGTAAATCCGTGACCAGATTTCGGAAAAGCCCGTGTTTGCAGGGTTTCCGAGCCGCAGAACTCAGGAATCCACAGCTCTATTCTAACACGTTTCTAACGCCTGTGCCACCCTGAAAAACGGGGTAAAATTGAATATGGAGAGTTGTCCGAGTGGTCGAAGGTGCGAAACTCGAAATTTCGTGTCGGTGTTGAGCCGACCTAGGGTTCGAATCCCTAACTCTCCGCCAATGTCAGCCATGGAAGAATCCGCTTCCATGGCTGTTTTTCACGTTTTTTCTCCTTTGAGAATTCGAACCCCAGACCCTTCATCCAGCACACAATATTTTCTTTCCTCCACTATTCTTTCCTCTCCTGGTATTTCACTCAGCAAGCTATCTATCACCGCTCCAGTGTCGCGTTTGCTGGCAAAGTCTAAGTGAGCGTAAATGTCGGCGGTGGTGGAAAAATTGCTGTGCCCTAACCAGAGCTGAATGCGTTTCATGTCCACGCCCTCCGCTACGAGCAGACTGGCGCAAGTATGGCGCAGATCATGGAAACGAATATGCGGCAAGCCATGCTTTTCGAGGAGATAGGAAAAGTGAGCGCTCAGGAACGCCGGGCTCAACAGATTTCCAAGACTATCCACACAGACATACTCCAAATATTTCGCGCAGTAGCCCTTTCTGCATGCTCTGCGGTATTCCTGCTGACGTGCCTTTGCTTCCAGCAGGACACGCTCCGGTGTCGGAAGCAGCGGGAGTGTTCGTCTGCTGGATTTGGTTTTCATCTCATCCATCAAAAGCAAGCCCTCCTGCCCCGCGGCACATCCATCAATGACCTTGTGTTCAATAGCGATTGTCTTTTTCTCAAAATCAATGGAACTCCAACGGACTCCCAATACCTCACTGCGCCGCAGCCCATAATAGGCTGCCAAGAGAATTGGCACATACAAAACGTCGTCCGTCACCGTCCGTAGCAGCCGATTCAGCTCGTCTCTGGAATAGTAACTGGGCTTGTACTTGTTTTTCCGAGAGGGCTTTTCCACAGCGCGGTCCGCCGCGTTGATCTGGATGTATTCCTTCCGGATGGCGTAGTCCAAAGCCATCTTGAGCATAGCGTGGTATTTGACCACCGAGTTTTCACAGCAACCATCTGTGCGAATGGAGTTATAGAAATCGTCCAGCTGATGGTAATCGAGTTCTACCAGCAGCGTCTTCTGCGGGCTGAAATAGTCTGTTACGCGTCCTTCTATCATGCTGGTGTAATTGTGAAAGGTAGTCGGCTGAATATGCGGCTTCCGGGTGGCAAGCCACTCATAGAGAAAATCCAGAAGGGTCATATCCACCGTTCTGGTGCAGGCCGGCTGGCCGCGCTTTGACGGCGGTAGCTGTGTGCTGTACCGCCGCGTGAGTTCATTTAACACCTCCTGTGCTTTCTTTTTATTTCCTTTGATCGTGTACCCTGTGCTGATCCATTTAGGCCGTCGCTTGCCCGTATGATCATATAGGTTAAGTACGGCATAGTATTTGCCGTTTTTCGGCTGTATGCTGCCGGTTATCATAGTAATGCCTCCTTGGTAAGGTGATGCTCTTTGCTGCCGACAATTACAGCATATCAGGTGTTTTTGCTTTGCGCCAATGTGTCAGATTAGTTTGCTTTGCAACAGGGAGTCAATCACATAAGTTTAGAAATTTTATTTATTTTCGCGATTTTTATCCTCGTAAATTTTCCATATCACGGCCGCCAGATGAGAGCAAAATCCCGTGTTGCATGTGCAATGGATATTCTCCAAGAGTTGGCCTTCTACATCAAGATCCACCTCAACAAACAGTAGATTTTCATTCTCGATTATTTCGGCATCGTAGCATTCTACGTCATTCTGGTTTAGGTATCTAAGACTTCCACAGCTTAATAGGCCCTCAATATCCCTTTTCAACCACATTGGATATTCGGCCACAACCTCTGTAAGACTTACTACACTTCTTTTTTGACTGGTTGTCCTTTTCTGGGATACGAGTTCTCTATTGGATACGGAATGTTTGATATTTTTCATACAGCTTCTTCCTTTCAATATGTATTTTGTTCGTTTTTTATTTGTGCCGATAGATCGGATTCTTCATTTTGCAGCAAAAAGTCAATCACATAAACCTTTGGGATTTTATACGACTTCCCAACCTTACGGCCTTTGATCTGACCGGAAGTGATAAGGCCATAAGCGTGATGGCGGCTGATACCCAGCATTCTTTGAAGTGTATGTACGTCAATCACATCCGGGTATTGTCGGAACATGTGTTTATATGCAGTGCGAGTTTGTAGTATATAAATCCCTCCTATTACAGTTATTTTGGAGTCAGAGCCCGGCAGATAGCCGGGCTCCCTTCCATCTTACTATATTACAAAAACCGATTATAAGCTTTCTGGATTATTAATAAACGCTCGGCTTCCGGGCCATTTCCTACGCCGCTTTCGTTACGCCGCGTATACTCGTTTCCTCGGGCTGCGCTATGAACAATTCAATTGGCGGGCACGCTCATCCATGTGGATTTCATGGCATGCTATCCCCCAAACCCGTATAACTCCCGGAACCGGCTATGAACTTGTCAAGGTACTGATAGACCCCTTTGTTTTCGGTCTTGCTTATTAAACAGAGGATGACGATGTGAACTTCTGCAAAAATAAAAAATAATTTGAAGAAAATTTAGAGGGTGCCTATTATACCAAAGAGTGCGCGTCATTTCACCAATATACAACTCGTGCCTTTTTATTTTACAACATCAAATCAGTTGTTTTAGTCAATATATCTTGTAAACAAGCGATGTTATGTTGAATTTAAGAAAAATATGTAGTATAATATACACTAATAATTAATTATATGACCTTTAAGTTTTTTGTGTTGATGAGCAATTAAACGAAACATTAATTATTTAGAATTGTTTAATAGTTGAAACTTAAGAGATTTAATAAGTTCTTATTTAATAATGAGGTGCAGTGGCCATGTCAGTAGATTATAAAAAGCTTTGGATTTCACTAATAGAAAAAGATATGACTAAACCACAATTGAGACAGATAGCCAACTTATCTCCTGCTACACTTACAAAGCTAAATAAGAATGAATGTGTTTCCATGGAGATTTTAATACGGATTTGTAAAGCATTAAAATGTAATATCGGTGATGTTGTTGATATAATTTAACATCTCACTGCGGCCCAATCATAAAATTACCTTTATACCGCAAGGAATATATTCTAATTAGTAGAACTACCGATATCTACAACATGACCGAAGATTTATTGCAATATGACCTCCTCCCACGAGTCACAAGAATTCAAGGCAGCTTTTTCAATGCGTATAAAAATATATAATTACTTGTCTAGTACTTGTCCAGGATCAAATCCAGAGATCGTAGAGACTTCTAATAAAAATCGTATAGTTGCCACTCTTTCAGATAAGGATTATCTTAAAGTGTTAGATAAAAAACTGGGTGAAGAACTGTCTGAATATCGTAAGACTCAGAGTATTTAAAGGGCTTGCCACCTGCTTGAGGTTATCCAAGTCCGCGTTATTGCACCCAGATATTCAACGGACACATTGAAGCGGCTAAACGCGATGGCTTTTATAGCATAATTATTCTTAAAGGAATTCAAGAGATTTAATGATGGAAAGTATGCCAATTCTTGAGCAAATGTACAATTTTAGTTGTACACGCTCATCGAAAGATATGCAGGAGCGTTATGCAAACTTGCCGTATTTAGCCATAAAGTGTGCTACAATTATTAATAAAATGCAAGTAGGGATTAATCGACAGCATTTTTGCTTTTAAAACACAGTAGGAGCAGAGTTAGTATATGATTAAATATAAATGCCCACAATGCAATATTACGACAGACTTTTCTGAATGCCCACATTGTGGACAGAGAACAGTTCTATCGTCATCTACTGTTTATTGGTGTGATAGTTGCAATATCCCAACATATGACGAAATTTGCCCAATATGTGGAAATTCTGGACATCGCATAGGTTCAGATGCGCGACCCGTTTTTCCAGAGGAAAGACTTCTTTTAGAAATAATTCTTGATTGTCCGCTTAAATATAAAGACTCTTCTGTTTGGAATACATCAGGAAACAATTACTTTGTTGATGGAAAGAAAATCAACTTCACCGCTAGCCAGACAAAAAATATGAATCCTGACGATATCCGTAAGCAGCTTGAAAAATATTCAGCAGAAAATACTTATACAGCTTTCAATTCAATAATTAAAAGATTTCTAAAGGCTAATAGAATGAGATACAATTATATCTCAAGTGAAGCTTTTCAGTTTATTAAGAAGATGGCGGAGAGTTATGATGCTAGCGAAATGTACGTTTCCTTTAGTGGAGGAAAAGATAGTACAGTTGTATCAAGCCTTGTAATGAGGGCGTTGAGTAGAGAGGACATTCTCCATGTATATGGCGACACAACTCTTGAATTTCCAGAGACGGAGCAATATGTTACAAGATTCAAAAAAGCTAACCCTAAAACACCTGTCTTAATTTCAAAAAACAAGGACAAAGATTTCGTAGAACTTTGTGCGCAGTTAGGGCCTCCAAGTCGTGTTATGCGTTGGTGTTGTACTATTTTTAAGACCGGTGCTATTCAAAGAAAAATCACGTCTTTATTCCGCGGAAAAAAACGTATCCTTACTTTTTTAGGAATTCGTCGCAGTGAGTCTACTTCTAGAAGTAAATATGATAGGGAATCAGACAGTCCTAAAATAGCTGTTCAAAAGACAGTCTCTCCCATTATTGATTGGATGGATTTTGATATATGGCTCTATATTCTTAAAACTGGCGTAGATTTCAACCTCGCGTACAGGCTTGGTTATGCACGAGTTGGATGCTGGTGCTGCCCCAATAACAGTATTTGGTCAGAGTTTATGTCAAAAGTTTATATGCCAGAGCAGTATGCGAGATTTCATGAAATGCTATTAGATTTTGCTAAAAAAATTGGCAAGCCCGACCCCGAGGTATATGTCGACGATGGTAAGTGGAAAGCGCGCCAGGGTGGTAATGGACTCGATTATGCCCAACGTTCTTTCCTGACATATGAACCCTGCGTTCTTCAGGAAAACACATTAAACTTTGAACTACAGAGGCTAATTACAGAAGATCTTTATGAGCTTTTCAAGCCTTTTGGCTATCTAAATAGAGAGATTGGCAATGCCCGGCTTGGCGAGGTCTTTGTGACCGACAAAAATGGAAATTTCCTTCTTAAGCTACAAGGAAAAATTAACACTAAAACTCTTAAAGTTAGTATACTGAGCAAGAGAGTCGCTAATTGTACAAGTATCAAGGCGGTTGAGGATAAGGTCAAATGCCAAATTACCAAATACCAAATGTGCATGGGTTGCCTTGGTTGTGAGAGCGCCTGTATGCACGGAGCAATTAGCATACTAACAGACCATTCTGGCTTGATTTCCTATAAAATTTCAGACCAGAAATGTGTACGTTGTGGCGCTTGTATCGGTCATTTCGATGGTGGATGTTATATGCGAAAAGTTATGACCGTAAAGAGAAACTGAGGAATGTGAAAATGGAAAAAAAAGAATACAGACTTAAAGGTCATGAATCATTTATACTACGTGAAGGTTGGGTGACAAAAGGGCTTAGAGCAATATGTGAAGATAATAATGTTTTTTTGAAAAATAGTGGTGCCGATGCCTTAGGTGTTGGTACGAACATGGCTAAAGCGATCCGTTTCTGGTTGAGAGCCGCTGGACTTACTCAGGAAGTCCAAAGGTCTGGAGTTGCACTATCTGAACTGGGAAAGTTGATCTATCAAAAAGATCCCTACTTGGAAGATATTTTTTCTTTATGGATATTGCATTCCAATATTGTCCGCAACGTACAGCAAACCACCTCATGGAATCTTTTTTTTAATGATATTGATGTTACCTCCTTTAATAAAAAAGAGCTCCTTTCAATGCTAACTGATAAGATTATTGAATATACCGGAAATGAAACACCATCAGAAAGTTCCATCGCCGGAGATGCCGCTGCTATTTTGGCAATGTATACGGATGGTAAAGATGTTTCTGATGACCCCGAAGACAAAAAAAATAGTCCGTTTTGTGAGCTGGGTCTGCTCCATAAGTTGGGAGTAGGCTACAAACGGACACGGCCCGCTATTAATCTGATAGATCCGTTGGTCATCTATTACTTGATGGCAAATGACCTGCTCAAAGAGCGGGTTCTTTCGATTGATACTGTGGTCTCAGGAAGAGACATGCCAGGCAAAATCCTTAATATGAACAGGCTTACTATTAACGACTGCTTAGATGCATTACATAACAAAGAATATATCATTGTTAACAGAACCGCTGGATTAGATGTAATTTATCCTGCAAATAACCTGACTGCTATTGAGGCAATAAAAAAACATTACGAAGGAAGCAGTATTCAATGAGATTAAAAGACCTTATAAGAATTGATTCTCGATTTGAAAAATCGGTCAATCTGCTTCTGGACTTGAATGTTCAAGCAAAACTCGACGGATATATCCCTACCCGCTCTTCTGTAAAAATTCTCGGTGGATATATAGATGAAATTATGCATTTCAGTGGGAATCGTGCTTCTGTTTTGATTGGCCCCTATGGCAAGGGAAAAAGCCATCTTCTTCTTGTGATGCTAGCAATGCTTGCGAATAACAAAGATGTCTCCACGGATGCCCTATTAGCTCGTATTGACTCCGTTAGCCCCGAGGTTGCAGACTCATTGCGAGTTGTCAAAAATTCTATTGGTCCCATGCTTCCGGTAATTATTAATGCAGGGAACGGCAGCCTTAATCAAGCCTTTATGCGGAGCCTTACACAGGCCTTAAATCGCAATGGGCTTCAGGATGTCGTTCCTGACAACTACTATTCAGAAGCTGTAAAAATGATACACCGGTGGAAGACTTCTTTTCATGATACTTACAATGCTTTTTGTAAAGAACTTGGCAGCATAGACGCTGATGAATTTATAAAGGCTCTAAATCTCTATGACGAAAAGGCGCTCGTTCTTTTTAAGAAGCTTTACCCTGGACTAACTTCCGGCGGAACCTTTAATCCCATTGTCGATGACGAAATTATTTCCGTTTACCAGTCTGTTAATCGCATTTTAAGAACTCGCTATAATTATGGTGGTATCTACATCATTTTTGATGAGTTTAGTAAATATATTGAGGGGCATCAGATGGATGGCTTCGCCGAAGATATGAAGTCTCTCCAAGACATGTGTGAGCTTTGCAATGCTTCTAGAGATGAGCAGCTCCATTTGACTTGTGTTGCACACAAGAGCATTAAATCTTATGGTTCTAGTTTATCAAAAGAAGTTCTCAATGCTTTTAAGGGTGTTGAAGGTCGTTTAAAAGAAATATTCTTTATCGTCTCCTCACAAAACAGTTATGAGTTGCTTTCTGATGCCATTGGAAAAACTCCTAAATTTGATGCTTGGGCAAGTAATAATGCCTACTATAAGGAGCTATTAGACGAAACATTTACTATCAAGGCATTCAGTTCCCTTTTCACCCAGAAAGACTATGAAGCCATTGTTGGAAAAGGCTGTTTTCCGTTAACGCCAATTGCGGCAATGCTTCTTTTAAGTTTAAACGAAAAGATTGCACAGAATGAACGAACTCTTTTTACGTATATTACCAGCAGGGATTCGGGTGGTCTCGCCCTCTATATTGAGAAGAGCAGATCGACAGAGTTCGTGGGTGTAGATAGCATTTATGATTACTTTGTTCCTTTGTTCAAGGAAGAATCACAGTCTGATATTCATTACGAATGGCTGAAAGCTGATTATGCGCTCTCTATGACTGACGATTATGAAGAAAGCCTTATTATTAAAGCAATTGCCGTAATTCGAATGGTCAACAAACTGGATGAAATTAATGCTTCTGACAAGTTCATTCGACTTGTTAGCGGACTACGGCGGCTAACCTGTGAGCGTGCCATTCAACGATTAGTTGACGCAAAACTGATTGAATTGAAGAAACGAACCGGCGCATACGAATTTAAAAATAATGTTGGTGTCGATGTAGAACTGGCACTTTCTGATTGCATTAATAAGCATTTTGCAAAAGTAGATATTGGCTCTGTTATCATAGAAGTTGCTAAAGAGAAGTATGCGCTTCCAAAGAAACATAACCAAGAGTTTTATATGACCAGGTATTTCAACTATGCTTTCATGGAAGAGGTGCAATTTTTGGCCATGAAATCCACTTCTTACCTGGAATGGCGAAACCGTCCGGATGGAATTGTTATATTTCTTCTACCGAACGAAACCATGAATAAGATTTCTATTAAGGAACATGCAAAAAGCATTGGTGATAGTTGTTTAGCAGTCTGCCTGCCTAACGTCATTCAGGACTGTACCGATAGAATACAAACAATGCTTGCGGCAAGGTATTTGTATAACTCTCCAGCATTTTTGGACGGAAATGATGTTTTGAAAACAGAGCTTGCAAACATTGAAAAAGACTGTATAAGTGAAATTAATAAGTGGATTTCTGATACTTACTTTCCTTTAGGTGATGTTTTTGGTGTTGAGGGCCGTATTGCAATTGGACCATTTGGCCTGAACAGATTAGTAAGTGATATTTGCGATGCTGCCTATCCCAATACCCCTATAATCAATCAAGAACTAATTAACCGACATGAGCTATCCTCCCAAATTGCGAAGGCACGAAATATTATCCTGGAAGACCTTCAAAGTGGGCAGAATTGTGAAAAATACAAAACTGGAACTAGTGCAGAATCTACTATCTACAGAGCGGTTATGCTTCATTCCCAAGACAAAGGAGGGCTTACTCTAGTAAGACAAGAGATTGAAGCGTTTATTCGATCCTGTGTAGGAGAAAAGCAGCCTTTTGAGATGCTCATTGATAGACTAACAAAATCTCCTTATGGCATGAGAATAGGTGTTCTTCCCATCTATATACTCGACTGCCTACTGCACCAAGATGACATGCCCATCATTTACTTTGGCAACAAGGAAGTTGTGCTAGACGTTGAGACAATTACAAATCTAGTGAAGAAACCGAAAGGTTATAATCTTTTTATAGAAACAGAGACAGCCCAAAAGCGAGAGTATATCATCGGGATTGAAGATACATTCTCTGACTTTAGTGGGTATTGTAGGGAAACCGATAAGCAGAATCGGCTTTCTAGAATCTCGTGTATTATGCAGTCATGGTATCGATCGCTTCCGCAGACATCTATGACCTTTTTGGAACCAGATTATGACGGCCAAGATATGAAACAACTAGTTGGATTTCGCAAAGTTTTTGCAGATCTTTATCTCAATCCTCGAGATGTTTTGTTTGATTACATACCCCAAATTTTTGATTCAGAAAGCCTAGATTCGATATTGAATTCTATTAGAAAAGCCCGGAAAGACATTGATGCGCATATCCATGTCGTTAAATCAAGTGCGGCAGGAATCATCCGTGAAGTTTTTGAAGTACCTCTCGGTTCTGATTTATGCCAGAGCCTTAAAGAATGGTATGATCATCTGCCTGACATGGCAAAGAAAAGTATTTTCACGGTTCGCACAGAAAACATTATGAGCCAACTTAAAGACATTACCTCTACTGACGAGGAAGAGATTGCGAGCAAAATTGTTAGAGCGGCCACCGGGGTGTTCATCGAGGACTGGAAACCTGGTATGGGCCGTGAGTTTCAAGATATGCTTAGAGCTGCTATTGACGAAGTTTTTTCCAAGCAGGATGCAAAGGTAGAATCTGCGCAAAAGATTCTCATTGTCCCAGAAAACGGAAAGCCATTGGAGCGTTTCTATAATTTTGACCCAGAAGAACTCTCCCCTACTGCAAATTTCTTTAAAAATGCACTAGATGATATAATGGAAGAATACGATAGTATCCTTGAAAGTAATGAAAAAATAGGCATTCTCATGGACATGGTAAAGAAATTAATGACATAAGGAGGTTCGCCTGTGATATATCTTGATAATGCAGCAACTACATTTCCAAAACCTGAGTGCGTTTATACAGCTATGGACAAAGCGAATCGCACGTTTTCTTTTAACGCTGGACGCGGATCATATAAGGCTGCTAGAGAAGCATCAGCGATTATAGATAAAACTAGATTGGCTATGCTCAAGCTTTTTAAAGCGGAAATCATGGCTGATATTGTCTTTACTCCGTCTATTACTCATGCTATAAATCAAGTTATAAACGGTCTCAACTTGAATAGTCACTCGACAGTCTACATTTCGCCATACGAACATAACGCAGTAGCGAGAACTATATATGCTTCTGCACAATCGAAAGGTTTTCGCATAGAGCAACTCCCTCTTGATGAAGAATTTAAGATTGATGTTGAGAAGGCCGAGTATCAATTTACTTTCACTGCGCCATCACTCGTTATTTTGAGTGCAGTAAGTAATGTCACCGGCTATGTTCTCCCGACCATGCAAATTTTCTCTGCAGCTAAAAAATATGGAGCAATCACAGTTCTTGATGGTGCCCAAGCTGCAGGGCTCATTCCGTTAGATATGTCAGCATTGAACGCAGATATTATCTGTTTTGCCGGACATAAAACGCTGTATGGTCCTTTCGGTATTGGTGGTTTTGCCATAAAGAAGGATTTAGATATAAAAACAACTTTTGTTGGTGGGACTGGCAGCAATTCACTAAGCCTTGATATGCCCCCGATAGCTCCCGGCAAATATGAAGCCGCAAGTCCTAATATTGTTGCTCTTGCTGGTCTTCATGCATCGCTTTGTTGTATTGATGTACAGGAGCATAAGAATAAAATAATCGGCCTCACTCATTATTTGCTTAATCGACTTTCTGAGCTACCCAAAGTAAATATACTGGGTGCTTATGCTCCAGGAGATACCCTTGGTATAGTATCTGTCGTGGTTGATAACTACTCCTCTGATGAAGTAGCTACAATATTAGACGAGGAATTTGATATTGCTGTTCGGAGTGGTTATCACTGTGCCCCTTTCATCCATGATTACATTGGAGACAAGCCTTACAATGGGACTATTCGCATAAGCCTTGGTATGTTTAATAAAGAAAAAGACATCGACATATTAGTTTCAGCGCTTGAATCATTATAGAATTCAAGGGAGGGGTGATGTAAATGAGTTTTACAGAACTTGATATCCAAATCCGATATCGTTCCAACAAGCATGATTTTCCACGGGATTTTCTTATTCCAGTACTAAAACAAACAGTTTTGTACAAAAGATCTGTTGGGTATTTTTCTACATCGTCACTTCTAGAATTGTCAACCGGCCTCTTTGGCATGGCAAAAAAGAACGGGAAAATCCAAATTATTTGCTCCCCGAAACTCAGTCTTGAGGACATTCAGGCTATTGATTTTGGGTATAAGACAAAACACGAGGTTATAGTCGAAGCGCTCAATATCAATCTGACCTCTCCTTTAGATCATTTTGAAGAGGAACGGTTGAATCTCGTAGCAACAATGATTGCCAGTGGCATGTTGGAAATCAAGCTGGCATTTATGGAAACTGCCTCGGGAATCAATATTTATCACGAAAAAATAGCATGCTATATTGATGATATGGGTAACCGCATTTGCTATACGGGCTCTATGAACGAAACAGAAAATGGTCTTGATGGAAACTTCGAATCGATTTATACATTTTGCAGTTGGAAAGATAAAAGCCAACAGGAGGGAGCCTTAACTACAGAAGGCGATTTTAATGAGATGTGGGAGGACCATACCGAGAAATTAAAAATAATCCCATTCCCTAAAATTATTCTAGATAGACTCCTCACCTATAAGAAAAATTCTGTGGATTACGAAGTAGATGAAAAGGAGTATAGTTACCAGTATTATCTCAAAAAAGATGCTAAATTCCGCGTACCAGAGGGTACCGAGATGCGTGCTTACCAATCTGAGGCGGTGGCATCTTGGTTTAAGCAGGGCTGTCGCGGCATTTTTTCGATGTGTACTGGTGCCGGTAAGACTTTTACAGCACTAGACTGCACAGTGGAGTTAGCAGAGAAGCTAAGGGAAAAACTCGCTATATTCATTGTTTGCCCGTTTATTCATCTGGTAAGTCAGTGGGAAGAGGACGTGTTTGACTGGGGGTTCAGCCCAATTATTGCACACTCCAAATCCACAACAAAAGCCTGGGAAGACAGGATTCAAAGGTCGGTGAGGCGATTTAAGAGAGATGGAACTCCTTTCATCTGTATTACAACAAACGATACATTTGCTGGCCCTAAAATCCAACCTTTAGTAAAGAAGTTTGACTCCGAAGATGCTGTCCTGTTCATTGTGGACGAAGCACATAATTTTGGTTCTGATTCACTTTCGGTAGTAATGCCGGAAAACTTTAAATACCGTATCGCATTATCTGCCACTATTAAGCGGCATATGGATAAAGTGGGTACAAATAAGCTATTCAGCTTTTTTGGCAACGAGTGTATTCAGTACGGCTTAGAACAGGCAATCACCGATCAGGCATTGGTTCCCTACGACTACCACCCGATTCCTGTTTATTTAGAAGAAGATGAATTAGAAGAGTACAATACAATTTCTAGGGATCTCAAAAGATATCTCAAAAAAGAGAATGGAAAACTTAAACTTTCAGAGGCAGGTAAGTTCTTGGTTTTCAAGCGCACTAGGTTGCTTGCTGGAGCTAGGCAAAAAGTCCCCATACTTATGGAACTTCTCGAGCCATACAAGACTAAAACTAATATTCTTGTTTACTGTGGAGCAACTATGGTTGAAGACGAAGATGATGGTGTGGAAATGCGTCAAATCGACCTCGTCACTCAAAAGATGCGAAATGAATTGGGGATGTCTGTACAGCGCTTTACAGCCGAGGAAGGGTTGAATGAACGGCAGCACATTAAGCATTATTTTCAAGACGGGCAATATCAAGTCCTTACCGCCATTAAATGTCTTGATGAAGGCGTCAATATTCCAGGTATTGAAACTGCATTCATAATGTCCAGCTCAAGAAACCCGAAAGAATTTATCCAACGTCGTGGACGGCTTCTACGTAGAAGTCCCAGAAAAGACAAGGCTGTCATCTTTGACTTTGTAACACTACCTCGTAATTTACATGATGCGATGCCGCAAGATTATGAAGCTGATAGAGCTATTCTTCTTGGTGAGCTTGCGCGAATCAATGAGTTTGGCAGACTATCGCTAAACAGAGGAGAAGCGGAGGCTCTTATTACGGATATTATGGAAGCCTACGATATGTATATTGATATTGACGAAGAAGTGCAAAGAATGGAGGATTACTTTGGAGATTAATCAAGAGCAAAAAACTACAGGTGACCAGGCTCTTACCATGTTTATGAGTATTAGAGATGCTGAGCAGAAAAATGTAAGGACCCAAGAGAATGATGATAAGGCCATGGTAAACAAAATCTACAATTTTATTATGAAAAAAGTTCGTGAAATAGGAGATGAAGGCAGTGAAGTTTAAAAGTATCAAACTTCATAATTTTATGAGGTATAAAGACGACAATATTCTTAACTTCTCCTGCGATCCTCTTAAAAATGTTACTATCGTCCTTGGTGATAATACATTCGGAAAAACAACTTTAGCTCAGGCATTCCGCTGGGGCTTATATGAGGAATTAAGGTCAACGAATTATGTCAATAAGAAAGATATTATTCTTCTTAACAATGAAGTTGTTGAATTAATGAAGCCAGGACAGCGAGAGTTTGTCTCAATAGAAATTGTCATGGAAGATGGAGACACGCAGTGGAAATTTACTAGGAAAGCTTTTTTTAAACGCAAAGATACATCCAGAAATAGTTTAGCTATTACACAGGATGGATCTGTCGAATTAACCATGCTTATTACCGAAAAAGGCGTACCGGGCAATGTCATTAGCAACACAGGTGACAACATTGACAGAAAGACTTACCGGGAAGGATGCGTACAAGATGCCATCAATAATATGCTCCCACGGAAGTTGTCAAACTATTTTCTTTTTGATGGAGAACGTTGGAGTGACGCCAAAGCGGTAAAGGCTGAAATTAAGGATTCAATCCATACTATTCTGGGCGTCACAGGATACCTTGAAATGAAAAAACATCTAAAAGACAACACTCGATATAATGTTTTGAAAAAAATACAGGGCAACATTCAGGGATCTGGAAATGAATATGAACGACTTAAAAAGGAAATTGAGGATTTAGATACAAAGATAGTTAATTGCGAAGATACCATTGAAGAGCAGGGTAAGCAATTTCTACTTAATCAAAAAAAGCGGCAGGAACTTCATGAAATTCTAACAGCAAACCATAAGGTTGAAGAGGACCAAAAAGAGGTCAATAGGTTAACTGGGGAAATCACTCAATTTGAAGATTATTCGAAGAGTAGCTATACAGATATTGTGAAACTCTTCAGCACTTCTGCACGTTATTTCGCCTCTACAATGTTGCCAGAAGTCAGGTCGCTGTTATCAAAAGTTGAACTTGAAGGAAAGGATATTCCTGGAGTAACGGTTGATACCGTCGATTACCTTATCAATAAAGGTACATGTTTGTGTGGCGAAAAGCTTATTCCCGACACAAAGGCATATAATAACATGATGCAACTGAGAAAAGTCATTCCTCCTAATGAAATTGGAGGGGCCGCTGGCACATTTCAAGATATGCTCGACTCTTGGGGACAAGATACAAAGGAATTGATCGTCAGCATCGAAGAAAACGCTCGCAAATTTGATGATTTTACGGTGCACGCCTATGAGGCAGCGGATGAAAAAGAAAAGATTATTAAACGCATGGATCGGAAAACGAACATGGAACAGGTTCGGCGCCAATATGATACTTTTGAGACGCTTTGCCGGGAGTGTGAGGCGCAAAAAAATAAAGCTATTACACAGAAAGAGATGTATGAGGGGCAACGTAACTCAAAAATAGGGCAGCTCGAAAAGCTCACTGCAGCAAACAAGGAAAACAAAGTATATCGACTCGCAATAGAATATACAGAAGAGCTATATAAGATGGCAGATATTCAGGCAAAGAAGAGCCAAAGTGGGGTCCTTGAAGAATTGAACGAGATTATCGCAGAGAATTTCACCAAGATGTTTAACGACAGTGAAAAATATGCCAAACTTCAAGATGATTATCGGGTACATGTCTATTACCATAGTGTTGGCAGAGTGACTGACTATGAGGAACAGAATCTTTCTAATGGAGAGTCCATAGCCATCAACTTTGTTTATATTGTTAGCATCCTGGAGCTCGCAAGGCACAGGGCGCAAAAGCAGCAAAACGAGGGAGATGATTCCAATTCTGGAATCATTCAATTACCGCTCGTCCTAGATGGACCATTCTCAAATCTAAGCAACGAAAATACAAATTTAGTGGCCAAAAGATTACCTGAGTTTGCAGAACAGGTGATTATCTTCATGCTTGATAAAGATTGGGAAGCCTCTGGACTTGAAAATTTCGCTCTCTCTGAATACTGTTATCGCGTACATAAAGAGGACAAGTCTAATAGCTCCACTCTTGAATATGGTAAGGAGGAGTATTAATATGGCTTGGGAATACTTTAAAAAAGATGATTTCTTCATAACTGGTCGCTTTAAGGATTATGTTGATAAGCTGTGGGTGCTGAATCAAATCCAGCAATCCCACATCAGAAGGCTAGTCGATTTATATGCTATTGCAGCTATAGTTGGTCTCAAGAAAAATCGCATGCTTGAAAATGAACCTAGTGATGAAAAACGTACAGTTCAGTTGAAGCAAATTATTGAAAATTATAAGACACTGAGCGGCATCATGACTCTTGTCCTTCTTCTTGATGAAAGCCGGGGCTTATCTCCAGAGGAACGAATTCGAAGTGCTTTTAGAAACCCTGAATCCGAAGAAGAATATAGAGTAAACATGGAACTGTTCAATTCTTATGCTAGAGGTGGAATTGAATATATGTATGGGCAATTAGTAACGAGAATTCCTGACGACGATGAAGAAGATCATGAAGACAATCGCCTTACTAATATTATTGCATTTGTGAAGAACTCAATGGAGCCTGATGAGTTGTAACTCATAAAGAGGAATGCGGATATTATCCTCAGAAAGGACATTGATGTCAGCAAGTTCCTTTCAATACCCTATATTCATCGAAATTAGGTTCCCGACTACAGAATTGGGTGCAGCGATGTCTATTTCGATGTCTCAGCTCCAATATCGCCTAAACTTAGGGAAGCGAAAAGGCTAGAGGTATGCTGAGGCGAAAAGCATGGTTCATCAAAAATGTAGCTTGAAGGAACCAGTATACATTACTGGATTGAAATTATTATATATTTAATTTAAGTATAATAATTTGAGCCATTTAGTCGCTATTTCGCGCAACTAAATGGCCTTGATAGACAAAAGGCAGCCAGACTAAGTCGGGCTGCCCTTGAGCACATTGTATCATACAAATTGCTGAAAACTAATTCTCGTTACCATTTTTTGTGCGATTCTGTATAATAGTTAAGTGCATTTTTATGAATCAGATATAGAATATTAAGTTTTTTTTAGTGTTTCCGCACTGGCAAACTTGGTCTCATAGCTTAGATGTGAATATAAGTCTGCTGTAGTAGTTATGCTGCTATGGCCAAGCCACTGTTGCACTTCTATGAGCGGAACCCTAGAAGCGATGAGCAGATTAGCACAACTATGTCGCAAGTCATGAAAGCGAATTTTTCTTAAATTATGCCGTTTGAGCAGTTTATTAAAGCCTTGGGAAAGGTAATTCGGCTTAAATAGTTCCCCTTTTTCATCAACGCAGATATAAGCATCGGTTGAAGACAAATTCTCGCCAAATCGGCGTTGAGCTTCCTGTTTAAGTTTGCTGGCAAGAGGATCAACCAATGGCAAAGTACGGAAACTGGATTTACGTTTTACCTTATCCCGCTTGAAAACCTCATAATGTCCATCTACAGGCGCTAAATTCACGGAATGGTTGATGGATAATGTGCCTTGACTAAAATTGATTGCACCCCATTTCAAACCGAGCACTTCACTGCGGCGCAAACCATAAAACAAGGTCAGCGAGATTACAAGTTCCAGCTTTTTACCCTGTATGCATTGCAGAAGCTGATTGCATTCTTCTACAGAATAGCAGGTTGCAACATACTGCTCCTTTTTTGGCCTTTCCACACGGTTAGCGGGATTCACGAGAATCAGTTCTCTCATAACGGCTTCATCCAGAGCCTGCCGAATAACCATGTGATGATGAAGTGCCGTGTTGCCAGATAGCCCTTTCTTATAAAGAAAATTATAATAGGCTTGAATATCCGCAGGTTTTAGATCTGCCAGCAAGGTATTCTTTTCACGGAAATAAGGGCAAATACTACTGTTTAAATAGTTTTGGTAGCTTCCAAAAGTGCAGGGTGAGAGTTGGCCACGTCTGTTTTCCAGCCATTCTGTCAGATAGGCATCAAAAAAGACTGCCTTTGAGCGTTCTGCCATTGCTTCTTTGGCTGTATATTCCCTACGGAGTTCCTGAAGCATTTGCTCTGCACGTCGTTTATTACCCTTTGTTTTCAAATGAGTGGCAATCCATTGTTGTCTACGTTTTCCGTCCCGATCCTTTAGCTGTAAAATGGCATACAAATATCCGCTCTTTTCACAAATATGCCCGGCAACCATAATATCAACTCCTTAATTTAAAAATAAGTGTATGGTGAGGTTAAAGTGCATTCTTCCCATTGTGTATCATCTCCTTTACAATAAGATTAACTCAAAATATTTTAACGGCGCTTTTCTAAAAGCCGAAATGAGCTTATTAATTCGAACCCATGAAAGCAATAGAGCGTATGTGACTCGAAATCACATACGCTATGGCCCACTTCAGTACGTCTAATCCCTTATAAACAGCGGCTTTTACACTTCCTCTTTCCTGTAGAGTTCTACGCGAGTTCCGTCCGAAAGGAAAAAGAACAGGAAATGTATATTTATCTTTGTTGCTTTATAACTGCACTTATGATTTTCACTCCTCAAATGAAATTGAGCCAATGGTCATTTCTTAAATGAACCATTGGCTCTTACTTAACATTTGATTCTATTTGCAAAATACTTTAATGCTTTCAAAAAGAAACTCTAGTTTATCTACTTGCTTCTCTGTATGATAGTGACCACAGTACCATTTTTGATAAGTCAGGCGAGATTCAATCTTGTCCAGCCACTCTTCAGTAGATTTGTCCACGCCGGATTGATCGATGAAAGGCAGGAACACTTCCGTTGGTTCATATTTGAGGGGGCAGGTATGGGTAAGAACCATATCAACTCTCCATTTTATGCTTTCTAATCTTGCCTCTACGGTTTGCTTCGTTTCATCATTCGGCTGCTCATCTGAGAACCACTTGAATCCCTTTTCCAGACGATAATATTTATCCACACTGTAGGCACCGCCGATGGCAAAGCACCGATAACCGCCCAGCTCATAGATTTCGCCGTCTTTGGCAAATAACAGATTGGGATAAGTCGTTTCCCTATATGTCTGCCCACCATGCCAAGAGCACAATTCGTAAAGCCCGGTAGAGGCAGGACGTGCCTCATGGTTACCATGTAGGCAGAACAGGGTGATAGGCAGTGCCGCCAGCTTTTCTTTCAGACGGATATCCTTTTTACCGCCGTAATAGTTAATGCCTGCATCTCCTAAAATAATTAAAATGTCGTCACGGCAGGTATGCGAAGTTGCGCAAAAATCAACAATTCGTTCAAACTTGCCGTGAGTGTCACCGGTGATATGGATCAAGGCTATTCCCCCTTAAAAAAACAAATGCAGCCTTTTCAATATATCACATTACTTGATTTGTTGGCTGTTTTCTTAAACATTCGTACAGGCTACAATTGTAAGATTATTAAATACTCTCCAGCTCTCTTACAATAAGCGACGATGCAATACACAGTGCTTTGATGCGGCGTATGAGCAGAGTATGCTGAGAAGTGCCTTCTTTAAGCTTTGGTTGCACTTTTTCACATTTGCTGATTGTTGAAGCAATCGCCCGAAGAGCCTCTTCTAATTCTTCTTTTGTAAAGGTTTCCATAGCTTCACCCTTTCGTAAACTGTTCGGTATGCCCTATGCCAATAGACTGCGTTAAAGGCAGACTTCAAATATAGAGCCTGCCCGTTCAAACCCTTGTTTTTCATAATATTCATTCACATCGCTCATGACGTAGACCGTATCATTCGGATAGTCCGCCCGCATCTGAACCATGAGTTGTCACCCGATCTGCTTTCCGCGGTGCGCCTTATCCACCAGCAGGTCATACACATAAATGCCGTAACCATCGTCATCGCGTCATCGGCAATAGCCGCAGAGTATATCCCGCTCATATGCAACATAGACAATGGAACTCTTCAATGCCGCCTTGTATTTATCAGAACTTTCTCCGCCCCAATAGCTCTTCCACTCTTCGCCCTCGTTTTTTATTAGAGCAAACAAGGTGGATTCATGATCCGCACCATAGCGCTTTACGGTTATCATAAGTTTTTCTCCGCTTAGATTCATACATTTCGAACTGGATGGCGGATAACAGTTTTCAGCTTGGAAACTTCCGTTTTGCGTGGATCGCTCAGATAAATCTCATGGTGATGCCGCTTATCGGTAATACCAATTGCATATCCGTTTTCTTTCGCGTACTGCTCCATCTCGCTGACGGTGGCCGGCTCGTCATCATATGAACCCAGATGCATGCACTGCACGCATAGCCCTTCATCATAGGTGAAAAATTCTACAGACGAAAAGTCTGTTTTCTTTTTCTTCGTTGCCTCTTCCATCGCCCAATTAAAGTCGGAATTCTTCACAAAATCCGGCAGGCGAATCATAGAAATCCACTGAAAGCTGTCCTTGCGGGAATAGTCAACCCCGCGGATGCCCTCCTGCCACCAAAGCCCCTCCAGCGGCGGAACGACATATTCAAAGAAGCCTTCGATTTGATGGGCACCCTTATAGCTCATCTTGATTGTATAGGCCATTCCGTAGAGAAGCTCCATGGCCTTTTTATATTCGCCGCCTTCTTCATTAGGGTCCCCTTTTCCACGGACGGCGAGAAAGTTCATCGCAGGAATCCGGGCGATGCCGGGATGCTTTGGCGGCATATAAAACTCCTTATACTCTTTTTTATAGTCAAATGCCATGGTTATTCCTCCTCAATAACATAAACATATTAGCAGCGCCAGTTTATCTTTGCCGGATTTTTCTCATCTTGCACCGCAACTGCGCGCAGAGTCGCTTCCATTTTGGCGCATTCCTCAGCGGCAATCCGGTCATAAACCTCAGGGGCTTCACTGATGCCAACCCGGTCATACGCGATAGCTGCAGCACCGTAAAAGGCAATTCCCAGCGAGTGCGTAGCCACATGAATTGTAGACGCTGCCTGTCCCACCGCTCTGGCTGCCGCCTGTGCCGCTGGATTCTCTTCCACTTCCCGCGCGGCGGCATGGGCGGTCAGAATCTTTTGCTTGGCGGCGGGCAGCTTGATCTTTCCCGCAAGCCAGTCATGGGCAGCGATTAAGGCTTCCCTCGGACGGACATCCCCAGGACATGCCCGCTCATAAATCGGCAGGATATACTGTTGGGCATAGTCCACACACCAATTCACAATAGTTCCCTTGCTCTGGGTTTCAATCAGCCGCATCAGTGACACTATATAAGGAGAGTCAGCCGCACCCAGCATTTTTCGAAGCTTCGCCATACCTACCTCCGTTCATTTGTTCCCTTTCTATTTTCCACATCCGCAAGCACTGCATTTTTGGTGGTGTTGATCTATAATCCCCCCGCACGCCTCGCAAAGGAATCTCTCCCGCTGTGCTTCCAAGAATGCCGCCATATCTGCATGGGCATCCAATCCGTTCTGTATCAAATTAACATTGTAGTTTTCCCGGTAGCGTTTATCTAAGTTCTTCAACCTAGAACATGGAAACTTCCCGCATTCAAAACACCAATTAAGCCCTTGCTCAAAAGCGCACAGCTTCTTGACGCAGCTTTGGCAACTTTTGCGTAGTTGCTCTTCTAAAGGTGATCGGCAGCCGGGGCAAGGTTTTTTGCCACTTAAGTGTGCGCTGCAGGCAAGACAGTTTACGCCGCAGGGAGCGATGAAATTTCTATCCAGCTTGTCAGGCATCTTCATATGCAAACCGCCCTTTCGTAATCTCTCTGCCGACACACCAAAGCTCTTATTCACTTTCCATCACTTGCAGCAAGCTTTGGATGTCTTTTTGTATGAGGCTGTGCATGGTATCCCTAAACTGCAGATAATCGAGGGTAAGCACTTTATCCCTTATTTTGCTATGCAATGCCTTTTTGTATCGAACAATATCCTCCAGGGCCTTTAGCTTTTGACGTACGGCGGTAGGCTTGTCATCATCCACTGCGTGTAAAATAGCTTCGATTTCCCGGTCAACTCTGTTCTCAGCATCCCACTTTGCCTGCTTGCACAGCAGACGGAATCCACGCACCCGAAGCAGATATTTCTCGCTTTCGAGCATAGACAGAAACTCATCAAGATAAGGATAAAGGTCGTCTGCCACTTCGGAAATGGACTCCAGCTCCTGCAAATACTTGTAGGCAACAGAAGAGTCTTTATCATACAGCAAGGCAATTTTGGAGTCCACTTCCATGGCATGTCCCCCTAACTCCAAATATCCTAACAACTTTATGCCGAAAGTCTTTCAGTTTTATTGTACTGAATCTCCACGCAATTGTAAATAAAAAGCATAATGGGCGTGGGTTTATTGAATTACGTGTCATGCAGTGGTAAAATATAAGTTAGATATAGCTAACCTTTTTATTGTATTAGCATCATAAGTCTATTACAAGCAGCTGATGGACAAGGAGAGAACTACCTATGAAAGAACAAATGAAGATTGATTACGCGAATTGGATACCTGCAAAGCTGCCGAGGACACTGGGTGTTACCGGTGCAGTGTTTACGCTGCTGTTTATGCTGAGCTTTTTGCTTCCAGGCAGTATCCCTATTTTAATCCTGCGCGTTCTGCTGACTGCAGCTGCAATTATGATGTGGCTTTTTTTCGCTTACATGGCTTACGCCCGCAGGCTGCTCTCTTATGAGGGCGGCGGTGTTCAGAGTAAAATATTGGACAATGTGTTGCGGTATCTGGACTGGGAAGGAAACGGAACGCTACTGGACATTGGCTGTGGCAGCGGCGCGCTGACCATCAAGGCCGCAAAGAAGTATCCGGAGGCCAATTGCGTCGGCATGGATTACTGGGGTGCAATATGGGACTATGCCCAAAGCCAGTGTGAAACCAATGCGCGGCTGGAAGGCGTTGCCGACCGCACCTCCTTTCAGAAAGGAGATGCGGCGCATCTGGATTTTACAGACGGACACTTTGACGCAGCGGTGAGCAATTTTGTTTTTCACGAGGTCGGTTCTCAGCCTGATAAGCTCAAACTGATTCAGGAGGCTCTGCGGATCTTAAAGCCTGGCGCACCTTTTGCCTTTGAAGACATTTTCTATTCTCCAAGGAGCTACCCGGATTTGGATGCACTGATTCAAGCCCTCTCCAAGGAGGTAACCGAAATTCATTTTGTGGATACGCGGCAGAATGACTTCGTACCCAAGTTTTTGCGTACGCCATTTGTGGCAGGCGAAATGGGGCTAATTTGCGGCAGAAAATAGGTCCCGACCATCACTTCCCTTTGTGGATTGAACGGTACAGGTTATTCAGCATGAAATGGATCGCAACGGACTACTTTTATATTCAAAAGGCACGGTCATGGATAATTCATCACTCCATTTCCGTGCCTTTTTACGATTGTAGGCTTTTGGATTTTCTGGTTTGCGGGTAACAGGGTTTAGTCCGCACCAGTCTCTGCGCTGTTTGGCTGCAAGTTCTCTTTGCCTTCTCTTGGACAGTTTTTCATAAGGAATGAAGTTTTTCATAGCCGTATCCTCCTTGCTGGATAACACCTCACAGTATATCATGTATGCGCATAAGATGTGCCTGCTTTAATGTGTTGCTTTTTCGTCTGTTATTGTTGACGGCTGTCACACAAAGACAATTCATATTGAATATATTTTTTCATTAAAGACCGGGTTTCATCTGGAACATATGTGTATTGATCAAATTCTTTAAGTTCTATTGCAGTAAGTACTGCAATAGCAAAAACATGTGCATACATTTCAGTGGCCTCCTGCATTACAGCCTGACAATCCTCTGGAGATAGAATCAACTCATTGAATTTTTGAAAAGAAGCCGATGAAACTTCAATATCTCCGGTCAGGCTAACATTTAATACATGTCCCAGTTCATGAAGCAGAATGCATTCAGGCGGCGTTTTTATATCTTTTACTGCTCGCGGCATAAAGATGTCACAGAATGAGAAATGATCCGCATTGGTATACGGGCGGCAGAATGCATCAAAAACACGATGCCCACAGTCGGGTAATAAAACGAACATATGATTTCCGGATAATGTGTTGGATGAGAAATCATAATACTGATCCAAAAAAGATAAAAGTTTCGTCGCAGACTCTTCAGTAATTTGTGGGCCTTCCGCTGGAATAAAATCATTGCGAATCTCGTTTATGATCGATGAAAGGCGTTCAATGTTTTGTTTAAGATTTCGTACTTTCCCCCAAGATCGGTATAGATATACCTTGGAAGCTTGTATTCCACTGCAGACACTCCACGAAGGGTGTCCTTCTAAAAAAGAGTTCATCGCAATCCTTTCACAGGTGTGCTGCACCTCTAGGAATAATTTCTTCATATCGCCTTGCGATAAATCGGGCTTAGTCAGGAAAAGTTCCAGATTATCTGCCAGTTCAAAAAAAGTATTAGCGCTCAACACTTCATAAGCGTTCATAATGACAACTCCTTTTAATTATATTTTTATGACAAGAAAAGCAAGCGGCAGTTTGCTAATTTTACAGAATAAACTATGTAAATTGGATAGACTTATCACCTTTTTGCAAAATCAAAAATGATAACTGGATAGAGCGACCGCCTCCTAAGAGAACCCAGACCGTTCGCTTTTGGCGGTACGCACCACCAAAAAATTATATATGTTTCCGTAGCTCAGTTGGATAGAGCGACCGCCTCCTAAGAGATAGGTCGGTGGTTCAACTCTTACACATTAAAACTTAAAAAAATTAAGATTTTGGCATACTATTCACCTCTAATCTTTATAAAAATCCTGCTCAAATCGTACCGCGTTATCTCTGCGGCATTGATCCAGAATATGCCCATAGGTTTCTATAATCATATCCGCCTGAGCATGTCCGGAATCGCCCTGTACCGCTTTGATATTACCGCCGGATAAGATCAGCTTATAGGTAATGCTGCTATGTCTCAGACTATGAAAAGATACTTTGGGAAGCCCTGCCTGCTGAAGTGCTGCATGAAAATACTTGGTAAGGGTACTTTCCTGAATGGGGCGACCGTCCTCATAACAGAAGATCATATCCGGAGCATCTGATACAACAAAATAACTATTTTTTGATTGCAAGCTTTGATGGTTCTTCAAGGCTTGCAAAACTGTTTTTGGCAGGTAAACTATGCGTACACTGGCCTCTGTCTTAGGCTGCTTCAAAACCAACAGTGTCTGTAGTTCCCTGCCCGTTGGAGGGAATACAAATAAAATATCTTTTCCGTTAAGCTGTTCGGCTGCCTCCCTACTGATACGAGAAAGCGTCTTATTGATATGAATAGTGCCAGTATCAAAATCTACGTCTTCCCACGTAAGCGCCAAAAGCTCCCCCTTTCGAAGGGAGCCTGCAAAGGCCAAGTGAATTCCGAGTGATAATATTGGATCACAATGTGACAGAAGTGCTTCAATCTGCATTGGTGTGAGAAAATTCTGGTGTCTGGAATGCATTTTAGGTAGCGGGGCTCGATAAAATGGATTTCGAGTTACATATTCCCATAGAATAGCCTGCTCAAAAGCGCTGTGGAGAACCTTGTGTATGCTATGAAGCGTGCAGGCAGAAATGGTTTGCTCTTTCCAATGATGATAAGGGCTGTCAATCCGGGTCTGGGTAAGCAAACGCCGGTACAGTTCTGCTACTACTCGGGGCGTTAGTTCTGTAAGCCTCATGGAACCGAGATGCGGTAAAATGTAGTGCCGAATGAGACCACAGTTTGCCTGATAGGTTGAAAAAGACCATCTTGGAATACCGTAGAGGTGAATATAGACCTCCATCAACTGCTCTACCGTTTCTACCCGATGTGTCTCCAGCGCTTTTTTGTGCCGACAGTACAGGTTAATTTGTTCCACACGGATTTTAGCTTTTTCCAAAGTGGAATAGGTTTCCCACCTCTGCTTACGAGCACCGTCTATCGTATCCATATAGACCACTGAATAACTTTTACCCCGCGTTACGATTGATGCCATTAAATAGATTCCTCCTGTTGGTTTTCATTGCTTAAAATAGCAAAGATATTTTCGCGTGTCTTGATCACAGTATTTGCCATAAGTGTCTCCCATCCTATAAACGCGCAAAACGCCCGGAGCTTTCATTCCATGAAGCTCCGGGCGTCGATTGGCACCAGATGCAAATAGGGACTGATTGATGTCTTAGCATGTGCGGAGGCTGCGCAGCTCATTTTTCTAACATACAAGCAGTATCCTTTTCACAGAGTCTTCTGCCTAGTCAGGATGCACTCTGTCACCCGATCAGCAATGATACCGCGGTCACGCTCGGCATAATATTCCAGCATCGGCTGCAGCATGTCGCGGATCTCTTTGTCGCTTAGTTTCGGAATCATAAGCTGCTTTCCGTAGAGACTGCGCGCCGAGTTCATCTGGCGAGTAAACGTCGTATGAAATGGTCTGGCATGCAGTGTGGCAATAAGCGCCTTGGGTGCAACGTCCATCTGCAGGATCTGTGTATTGGAGAGAAGCCCTGCGCCGTTATCGAAGATGGGGCAGTAATCATACATTCCCGATTGCTCAATCACTGCAATGTTGTTCAAATGCCGGTCGTCATTGCAGAACAGCGCATCAACCTCAAACAGCAGTGTCAGGTAGCGTGGGAACTCCGTCAGCCCAGTGTACTCGGCTGTAGCTTCCGCCAAATACGCGATGCGTCTTTTATCGCTGGGAAGCTGCATCAATTTTTGCTTTAGAGGCACGCCGAGATGGTTAGTTAACAGGCGGTTGATAGTAATCAACGACTGTCCCGGTCTCAGAAAATTTTGGCTTACGCAGCCAGTGCGCTCCCGGTTGTGGACGTGCAGCTTCTCCATGCGGTAGCGCACGAAGATAAAGGGTGTATCCGTTTCGATACTGCTTTTTTCCAGCAAAACGGAGATCAGTGTTTCCGTCAGTGCCTCATAGCCGAACTGGTCGAGCTTGTACCAGCTGTCCATAATGCTATCATACCACTTTTCCTGATTGCCCTTGGAGGAGGTCTCGGCGATCTTTTCATCAGACACAAGCCGTACCGTCATTTCAGAATCTCCATTTCAAGCCACTGGTGATCTTCCGCCATGCGTCCAGCGGTCTTTCGAATGATCTCAAGGGGATCGTATTCACTCACGCCGATGGTTTCCAGATACTCTCGCAGCCCGGCCCTCTGTCTCGGTACGCAGCGCTCTTCTAAAAATGCTTGAAAATCCACCCAAGTTGGCAGCGCATTGTTGCCGAATGCGGTTTTGACGGGATCATCCACATGGTTCTCTGTTGTCAGCGTTTCATCTGTGAAATCCGCATAAATCACGGTACATAGCTTGTCACCATCGTAGAAGCGCAGTAAACGGACATCATGTCCAGCCGCTATTTTCTGTGCAACGAATTCCTCGCTGGCCAAATGACGGGAGATGACAATCTGCTTTCCATCAAAAGAAAGCTCTACATCACGATGTTCCTCGCCAATGCCCAGCCCATTCATCCAAGAGGTTGGCATCGTAACTTTATAGGTCTTGGCACCTTTTGCCGCAGTTCCACCAGCGGAACTGATATTGATCTTTGCAATGCGTTGTTCCATGAGTCTCACCTCTAAGATTATTATAACTAATTCGGTACGAATTATCAAGAAAAATAATAACTCACCTCGCGGTCCGCCCGTCAAGCGCTAACTGTCCAGATCTTAATATAAATGAGGAGCCACAAGTTATTACAATCAAACTTGTGACTCCCCATGACAGAAGTCGTTGCAATTATTTTTTGGATAAGCCGCCAGAACGTTTCCACTCATCTAGCAGACGGAAGATAATCTTCTCCATTTGACGAGGTGTGGTTCCATGCGGAAAATACTGCATCAGCTGATCTTCCCGCAGCTTTAGCCGATCCACCTGATTACCCTTTTGCTCACTCAGGATATCAAAAATTGTGTCTATATCGAGCTTTCCCTCCTGACTAAGCTTTTTCAGAGTTTGTGCCTGAGAAAGGGATGGGGTGGCCTCTTCGGTAATAATAGTCTCCAGCAGCATACACTGCTCATCGTGTTTGAGAAAAGATATCTCCACCGCAGGGCCAAATGCGATGCGGCCTTCATCCACCATTCTCAATAGATTTTCTTCGAGGGAAGTCAAACGGATATAACGAAATACCTTATCGCGACTTTCACCAGTTACTAAGCCGATCACAGAAGCTGAATCGCTTTTTCCTAACTTAGTCGCAACTTGCGACAAAGATGGCTTTCCCTGATGTTTCATCGCCTCCAGCTTCATACGGTAAGCAAACGCCTTTTCACTGGGAAGCAGATTTTCCCGCTGTTGATTAGCGTCCACCATCAGAATAGTAGCAGCATCGTCATCCAAATCCCTTACAATTGCCGGGATGGTCTTTCGCCCGATCAACCTGCAGGCGGCTACCCGGCGGTGACCGGACAGCAGTTCATAACCATCGCCATAGGGACTGGGGCGTACGATGCAGGGCGTGAGCACGCCGTTTTCCTTAATGCTCTCGGCCAGTTGCTCCAAAGTATCATCTTCAACCACTCGGAATGGATGGCTTTCAAAGGGCTGTAGCTGCTCCAAGCGGACAGATACGCTTTTTTCTCCTGTGTTAGTTTTCATCATCGGAATCCTCGCTTTCATAAGGTCGCACCGTTACATACCGCTGCTTTACATGGCCGGGATACTCCGGAATAGTCATCCGGATCACGCCTTCTTCCAGCAGGGGATGCAGTACGGTGTCCCGGAAAAATTTCCGGTCGGATAAATCGAGGAATTCCTGAATTTGTTTGCGGCTCCTTGGGGTTTGGCAGTAGAGCGCCACTGCAGCCCGTCTCTGCTCGTGAAAACGCTGTTGTCGTTGAAATCCGTATTTCTGGATGTACTCGATGAGCCATAGCTTGGGTACCCGGACCCAGCGGTCGAACTTAATGCTGTTGATCTCGCCGGAACGAAGCATCCGGTAGACACGCTTCTTGTCTAGATTCATGATGACCGCCACATCATCGACCGAAAGAATATCGTCATAGGTGGCGAACATCTGCAAATACAGCTCATCTATGGTAAGCTTCTTCATGGGACGCAACCTCCGTTTCCTTGCTTTGTCGGCAGCAAAGAGTCGGAAATTGCTGGGGGGTAAATTGAGTTTATGGGATAGACTTGACGGGGATTTGCTATCAATTCTCTATCGTTTCGACTCTGACATGGGGTAAAAGCTCCTCCTTTCTTATATTACCTGTATAGCGCGCCGCTTCAGCCTTTGTTGCCTACAAACCCGCATGATATAAGGATTTTTCGGCATATTCAAAGGCCTTGAACGACCATGATCGGCCTCTCCGTACCTTTCCATTTGGTCGCTCGAAACCAGGTAGACCGCAAGGTCTTGCGGGTTCGAATCCCACCGCTTCCGCCAACGTCAGCCATGGAAGAATGCGCTTCATATCCACGCCCTCATCCAGTAGCAAAGCATACCTGACCCTACAGAAAAACCGGGAATTTGCTACCCACACCCAGGAGATAGCCGCCCGAATCGGAGAACGATTAAGAGATGAAAATGGTGCAAATAATGCCGTAGAGATGATAGAAAAAGCACTTGCAAATAAATAATAATTTTCACATGGGCCAACTTCGAGATATTGGAAGAACAGTAAAGTAAACTAAATAGCAAGCCACCCGGTCAACTCAGAGTTGAACAGGTGGCTAGTTTAATTTTTTTGTCTATACCTGTTGACTATTTCAACTAAAATCCGACCCGGCGAATGCCGCTTTCAGGCGTATCCTTTCATTTCGGCGTTTTTTCAGAGGATAAACGATAGGTCTTTTCTCTGGCCAAAGCCCTTTGAAGGCTTGCCTTAGCACGAAGCATATCGGTGGTTGGTTCCTTCCGTTCTATACGTTCCCTGGCCCTTCGTTCGGAGGCTTCGGCACGGGAAAGGTCAATATCCTGTGCTGCCTCGGCAGCGCGTACAAGCAGTGTGACGCTGTTTTCAAGCACATCCACTACTCCGTTTCCCACACAGACATACTCCGTCATATTCCCAAACTCGCATTTTACCGGGCCGTCTCTGACGGCGGCAAGCAGGGGAGCGTGACCGGCCAGAATACCGGCGTCTCCGTTTTCCAGCGGCAAACCTGCATAGTGCACTATTTTTTCGTATTTGACACCGGCAGAGGTCATCACACAAAGATGTATTCTGTCTTCCACAGGAACCCTCCTTAGAATTGGTCGCGTTTCTTAAGGACCTCGTCAATGCTGCCGCAGAGCAGAAACGCCTGTTCTGGCAGGTCGTCGCATTCTCCTCCCAAGATGGCCTGAAAGCCCTTAATGGTCTCTTCCATGGGAACATATCGGCCTTCTACTCCGGTGAAGTTCTCCGCAACATGGAACGGCTGGGAAAGAAATCGCTGAATCCGGCGGGCTCTGCTGACAACTGCCCTGTCCTCTATTCCAAGCTCATCCATCCCAAGGACCGCTATGATATCCTGAAGCTCCTTGTACTTCTGCAGTACGCCCTGAACCGCCCTTGCGGTTTCGTAATGGACTTTGCTCAGGATCCCCGGCTCAAGGATGCGGGAGGTGGATTCCAGAGGATCAACCGCAGGGTAAATGCCAAGCTCGGCAATGCTTCTGGACAAAACGGTCGTTGCGTCCAGATGGGCGAACGCAGTTGCAGGCGCAGGATCGGTCAGATCGTCCGCGGGCACATAGATTGCCTGGACAGAGGTGACGGAACCGTTTTTGGTGGAAGTGATGCGCTCCTGTAGGGCTCCCATCTCCGTCGCCAGAGTGGGCTGGTAGCCAACGGCGGAAGGCATGCGGCCCAGCAGTGCGGAAACCTCGGAGCCTGCCTGGGTATATCGGAATATGTTGTCTATAAACAGCAGTACGTCCTTCCCGCTGGCGTCGCGGAAATTTTCCGCAATCGTCAGGCCGGACAGCGGCACACGCAGGCGCGCTCCCGGCGGCTCGTTCATCTGACCGAACACCAACGCGGTTTTATTGATTACGCCCGATTCATTCATTTCGTTCCAAAGATCATTCCCCTCGCGGGAACGCTCGCCGACACCCGCAAAGACGGAATATCCTCCGTGCTCGTATGCAATGTTGCGGATAAGCTCCATGATCAGTACGGTCTTGCCGACACCCGCGCCGCCAAACAGGCCTATTTTCCCACCCTTGGAGTAGGGGGCAAGCAGATCGACAACCTTGATACCGGTTTCCAGTATTGCGGTAGACGGAACCAGCTCTGTGAATTCGGGCGCTTGCCGGTGTATGGGGACACGTTCCACATTCTCAACAGGGCCCTTGCCGTCGATCGGCTCTCCGACGACGTTAAACATACGGCCCAGGGTAGCTTCGCCGACAGGCATGGAGACAGGTGACCCAGTATCAGCCGCGGCAAGCCCTCTGGATATGCCGTCCGTTGAAAACAGCGAGAGGCATCGGACGCTGTTGTTTCCTATGTGCTGAACAGCTTCCATGACTACTTTCCGGTCCTCGAGCCGGATTTCTATTGCGTTATAAATTTCCGGCAGATTACCGGAGGGGAACTGTACGTCAACGACTGGCCCGATGACCCTTCTGACGATGCCATTTTCCATAGTGAACTCCTCAAATCAAAGGTACATTTTCTATCATTTTTTATGCTTGAGTGCGGACGCACCGCCGGCGATTTCGGCAATCTCGGTGGTGATGGCCGCTTGACGCGCGCGGTTGAGCTTCAGCCTGAGTTCCGCAATCAACTCCTGTGTATTGTCCGACGCAGCGGTCATTGCCCTCATCCTGGACGCGTGCTCCCCTGCCCTAGCTTCAAGCAGGGCCGAATAAACCGTGCTGTTGATATGCAGATGCAGCACGTTTTCAAGAATCGTCGGGCGGTCCGGCTCGAAGAGATACGCTTTATCTGTCGTTTTTTCTTCAGCCTCCTCCGGCTTTTCCGGCAGAAGCTGAGCTTTGCAGGGAGTCTGACTGAGGGCGTTGACAAATTTTTGGTAGACCAATACGACCTCATCCGCTTCGCCGTTCAGGTACATCCTCTTAAGATACTCGGCAAGCCGTATCCCCTGCTCCGCACTCGGCGTATCGCCTATGTCGTCAAAAACGCGTTCAACCGGAAGACCTGCCTTGCGGATTACGTCCTTCCCCCAACGGCCGCATACGACCACTGAATACGTGCGCTGGGCCGAAGCCGCCAGGTCGGCCATATAGCGGAGAAGATTGCTGTTATATGCCCCACACAGGCCGCGGTTGCTCACAAACAGCACATAACAGACCTTTTTCACCTCGCTTCTGGGCTGAATCAGTACGTTTGAATGAATTTCATCTCCGCCGGACAGTACCGCCAGTATTTCCCCACTCTTCCGGGTAAAAGGGCGCATGGCTTCCATGGCTGACTGCACCCTTCTCAGCTTTGATACCGACACCATTTTCATGGCCTTTGTTATTTTCTGAGTGCTTTTTACATTTTTGATATGCGCGCGTATTTCGCGCATGGCTGCCATAAGCTGTCCCTCCCTTCAAAGCATCAAAAGGACCTGACGGCTGACCCAAATTGCAGCAATCAGAACGACTGCCTGAAGTCCCTGATCGCCTCACGGAGCTTGCTGAGAGTACCGGCGGACAGCTTCTTTCCTGTCATAATTTCCTCATACAGCGCCGGACACGCACAATAGACATGATCCACAAGCTCCGATTCAAAGCGCGCAACGTCCTTTATGTCTACATCATCGATAAAGCCCTCGTTTGCCGCGAATATCTGGATGACCTGATCCTCCACGGACATGGGGGCGAACTGATCCTGCTTCAAAATCTCAGTCATCCGCGCGCCGCGCTCCAAAATCTCGCGGGTAGTCTTGTCAAGGTCGGACCCGAACTGGGTAAAGGCGGCCAGCTCCCTGTACTGGGCCAGATCCATTCTCAGCCGGCCCGCGACCTGCTTCATTGCGCTAATCTGTGCCGCACCGCCGACACGGGACACCGACAGGCCGACGTTAACGGCGGGACGGATACCGGAATGGAAAAGGTCCGTCTCCAGAAAAATCTGGCCATCGGTGATGGAAATGACGTTCGTAGGAATATACGCGGAGATGTCGCCGGCCTGCGTCTCAATAATCGGCAGCGCCGTCATGCTTCCGCCGCCGGCCTCTTTGCTTAGCCTGGCCGCGCGTTCCAGCAGACGCGAGTGCAGGTAAAAGACGTCGCCGGGGTATGCTTCCCGTCCGGGCGGCCTCTGCAGGAGCAGGGAAATTTCACGGTACGCCACAGCCTGCTTGCTGAGGTCGTCATACACAACCAGAACATCCCTGCCGTTATACATGAAGTACTCACCCATCGCCGCGCCTGTATAGGGCGCAATATAAAGCATGGGTGCGGGTTCGGAGGCGTTGGCCGAAATGACAATGGTATAGTCCATCGCACCGTGAGCGCGGAGCTTTTCAACCACCCCGGCTACGGTGGACTCCTTCTGCCCGATGGCAACATAGATACAGACCACGTTCTTGCCCTTTTGGTTGATGATCGTATCCAGCGCGATGGCCGTCTTGCCGGTTTGCCGGTCCCCTATGATGAGCTCGCGCTGACCGCGCCCGATAGGCACCAAAGCGTCAATGGCTTTGATACCGGTCTGAAGCGGTACGGATACGGGCAGTCTGGAAAGGACGCTCGGAGCGGGGCTCTCAATTGCTCTTCTTTCCGCTGCAGCGACAGGACCCTTATCGTCAATCGGAGTACCGAGGGCGTTGACCACACGGCCGATCATGCTCTCGCCGACAGGGACGTCGATGATCCTTCCCGTACGGCGCGCCTGTTCCCCTTCCTGCAGCCTTTCATAGTTTCCGAGCAGGATGACGCCGACATTGTCCCTGTCAAGGTCCTGAACCATGCCGCGCAGGCCGTTGCCGAACTCCAGCATCTCTCCCGCCATGACGTCAGCAAGGCCCGACACACGGCAGATGCCGTCTGCGACGGTCACGACCGTTCCGGTCTGAAACACATCAATGCTGCTGTCAGCCGTCTTCAGCTTCTCCTTGATCCCTTCAATAATGCTCTGCATTTTCTTGTCCGACCTGCGGGTATTCTTTTCGACATCCCGGCTGAGCTTATCCAGAGAATTCGCAAGCGTGCCGTCATATACGGTGTCGCCCACCTTCATCCGGATGCCGCCGATGACGCGGTCGTCGACCTCATTGGTGCAGGAAAGGAAGGTCTCGCACATTATTTGTGTCAGCCGCTTCATTTCCTCCTCGGAAAGAGGCTCGGCGCTCGATACGGTAATATTCAGTTTCTTCAATTCATTCATATTCAAAATATCACTCGGCATTGCTGCCATCAAATCCTCAATTTTTTCTATAAATGCGTCTGTAAGGGCCTGCCTTGATGAAGCGAACAAATCCTGTTTCAGTGTGTTTTCCGCCAGCGCCACTACTTTCTTTACCGCTTCGGCGCCCACTTTTCCCACCATCTCCTGGCGCAGCAGATGCTCGGTTTCAGAGGCGTTGGCAAGAATGATTTCCGCTTCATGCTCGCTGAGTTCCACGGCCGACTTACTGCTTAACTGCGCCTGCGCTTTCGCGCGCTCAATGATTTCCTTCTGCTGTTCCTCGGCGGAAAGCGCAGCGCTTTCCATGTCGGACATCAAGGCTTTTGCCTGTTTTCTGCCTTCTTCGGATCGTTTCAGTTCCGCTTGTACTTTTTCCCTGTGTCCCCGAACTGCTTTCTTAACACTCTTTCCGACAAAGAAATACAGAGCGGCAAACAAAATCAGGAAGTTCATAACGGCATAGAAAAATTGCAATCCGGTCATCCGGCTTCATCCCTCCCTTCCCTGTTATGGATTTACACCGGCAAATCCTCTTTACCGGTCTTGCATGGAAAATCCGTTTTTCCGTTACCCGGCAGGCTCTGCCTCACCGAGAAGGTGGAAAGTAAGCACGGACACAAGCTCCGGCAGGCTTTTCCCCACGTCTTTTCTTGCGGCTTCTTCCTCCTCGGCTATACGTCTATTAGCGGAACTGCGCATGGAAGCCGCACTTTCATTCGCCCTGTTAAGAATTACGGCTTTTGTCTGCTCGTCGGCAGCCCTGGACTCGCTTAAAATCCGTCTGGCCTCGATGCTGCTTTTTTGCAGATTCTCAGCCAGCTGTTTTGCATTCTCTTCCTTCGCCTGACCGGCTTTTTCCCCTTCGGCGATCCCTTCGTCGATTCGGGCTTTCTGTGCGTCCATAAATTTCAGAAGAGGGGTATACAGGAAAATCTTCAACAGAAACATCAGCAGAAGAAAATTGATGATGGTCCATACCATCTCTGATAGATCGAGCTTCAAAGTATGTATCCTCCTCTTTCAGTGTTTACGGCGCAATCATATCTTTGCAACCAGCATAAACGCGATCAGCAGTCCGTAGATGGTGAGCGCTTCCAAAAGAGCCATTGCCAAAATCATGCTGGTCCGCAGGGTGCCGGCCATTTCCGGCTGGCGGGCCATTGCCTCCAGCGCTTTGGACGCCACGAGACCCTGTCCTATTGCCGGACCCAATGTACTCAGCGAAATGGCCAGGGCCGCTGCGATTGCAATCATGTCTGAACCCATGTTTTTTCCTCCTGACTGTCATCTTTATTTTTTTACTACCAATTACTCTTCTTCCCCGGTTGCTTCGCTTACAAAAATTGCGAGCAGCATGGTAAACACCATGGCTTGGATCAGACAGAACAGCAGACTCAGCACCTGCATCACCAGTGGCAGCAAAACAGGGAACATGGCTGCCAACTGCTCTGTCACCTGTTCTTCCCCGAAGAGGTTGCCGTAAAGCCGCAGAGCCAGCGAAAAAGGCCGAACGAGCTGCTCTATAAGAATCAGCGGCAGCAGAAAAGCAACCGGTTTAAGAAACGACTTGAGATATCTACTTAATCCCTGGCATCGGATTCCTATGGTATGGGTCGTAAAAAAAGATACCACCGCAAGTCCGCCTGTGACGGACAGGCCGGCTGTGGGAACGGAAAACAGGTGTCCGGCGCCGGGGAACAGCCCTGAATAATTTGATACGACAATAAACAGGAACAAAGTGGCAAATACGGGAAAGTATCTGCGCATAGGCTGATACCCCATAATGTCCGCAAAAAAGCCCTCCAGCTTCTCCACCGCCATCTCCGCCAAATTTTGCAGAGGTCCCGGCACATCCCTCAGGCTTCTTGTCGCAAGGATGGAAAACAGTACCAGAACCAGCATGATTACCCACGTCGTCACCACGGACTTTGTGACCGCAAGGCCAAGGATCGAGAACAGGACATTTGATTGTTCTTCCAAGCTTCTTATCACCTCCGTTCAGCAAACGAATCAGTTCTATTTGTGGCACCTTGAAAGATGCAGGATCAATAGTGTGGACACGGCGGAAAGGCCCAGAGACGTACCGATCACGACGGCCGCAAAGGGCCACGGCAGGAGATCGCGCAGAAAAAATACGACCGCAAGGGCAACAGCGTTAATCAGCATCCTGGCAAAACTGACGCCCATGACGGAAATTATTCCATTTTTTCCGCTGCCGTTCCGGCTTCTTTCCATATATGATTTGCTGATACGGTAATTCAGGAAGGCTGCGAGGCTTCCGAAGATCAGGCCGGCCATACCTCCGGCTGCTACCTCTATCATCACGGCATTACAACCCAAATTTCGTGTGAGCTTTTGCGCTTTTCCATATTTGCTCTCATGGTTTTGATTTCCCATTCCTTTCATTGCATCCGGTTTCAGCATTTTGAAGTGCTTTCGCCGAGGGGTATCCTCTTTTCCCTTTTGCTATTACAAGTTCTTGCCAAGCCCGTCTTTAAAAGTGTATAACGGATTCCCTTGTAAAGAAACCGGACTGTAGTTGTAATTTGTACCGACAGTCGTACCAATCATAAGATTAAGGTCGTATAAGGATTCGCCGTTTAGTCGTCAGGTCCGACGGCCGAGCAGCAGAAATCAGATCTGCCGCCCCGCTCACTGGAAACCTAATAAAAGCAGAGAACGTGCATCCCTTCGAGCGGGATGCACGTTCTTTATTTTTACGCTGTTATAATCTGCCCTGCACACTGCCGGGCAGCAGCTTTTATCAAGTCACGATTCAATTCTACATAGAAGCAATCCGCTTTTTAAAGTCGGCGTCTCTGATTACCTGTTTCAGCGCGTCGGATACTTCCGTACTCCAATACCCTTTTTTGCATTCCTGACTCAATTTTAAGAATGCTTCGTTTTCATCTCCGCATTCTTCCATAAGTCCCATAAATCGGTTGATTGTCACCATGATTTTCAGATTGAGCGGCATCTGTCTGGCGGTCAATCCGTCCGGATAACCCTCTCCATTCAGCTTTTCATGATGGCTCCGGACATATGAGTCCAGCCAGGTGTGCATATTCAGAGGCGAAATGATTTTTAAGCCCTCCTCAATATGCTCGTCGGGATCGTCGGTAATGATTTTCCCAATATCATGCAGGCAGCTTCCTACGACCAGTTGATGCATATTCTCATCGATGACATATAGAATCCTGCCCACACTTTCACAGTAGTGGCTCAGATTGACAGAATGAAGATAGGCTTTGTAATTCAGGGCCTGAAGAGTGTTAAGAAGGGCTTTTACGACCGCATTCCCGGGCTCCATCACTTCGAGCGTCTTTTTATACCGTACCGCCCACTCCACCCGGTTTTTCAGTTCCTCGTATTTTACAGGCTTTGATAAAAACGCATCCGCCCCCATATTGAAGGCGTGAATCCGGTCCTCCATATCGTTCAGGGCCGTAAGAATAATAATCGGTATCTTATGTGTCTCCTCAAAGGTTCTCAATTTGTTGCAGATAGCAAATCCGTTCATCCCCGGGAGCATGATGTCCAGCAAAATGACGTCGGGTTTAAAATCCACCACACAGTCGAAGACCTCCAAACTGTTGGTGCACACTTTTGTATGATAGCCCCACGTCGTCAATAAGTCGTCTATGATCTCGATGGCAAGTTTATTGTCATCGACAATAAGAACGTTATCCATACCGGTCACTCCTAAATCTTCCTAAACAAAAAGCGTACTTTGCGGCGTACATCAAAGGATATCCGGGTCGTCCGCTTTTCCCCGATTGATATTGATTGGCAAGGTAATAGCAACCTTCGTGCCCTTATTAATCTCACTGACTAAATAAATCGTCCCGCCCTGCATTTCCACAAATTTTTTTGCCAGAGGCAAACCCAGGCCGGTGCCTTCATATTTGCGCTCATAGGAATTGTCGGCCTGTTCAAATTCACTGAAAATGCGCTCCTGATCTTCTTTTTTGATGCCGATGCCGTTATCCTCGATCACAATACGAACAGAACTTTCGACCTGTGCGGAAGTAATCCTGATCTGACCTCCCTCGGGAGTGAATTTGATCGCGTTCGAGAGGATGTTGCAAAGCGCCTGTTTGGTTTTTCGGGAATCGATCCGAACAATGAGATCCTCCCCAAGCATGCTGTTCTCAATGGTAATGTTTTTTTTGTACGCTAAGATTTCCACGATCGACAGGCTTTCCCCGATCACCTCCGACAGCGTACAATTCCCTACGGAGAGCGTCATTTTGCCGGCGTCTATTTTGGCGGTGTCCAGAATGCTGTTGATCAGCTGCTGAAGCTGTTCGCTGCTTTCCAGAATATTGTCGGTATATCTTTTTTGCTTATCGTTCAGCGGACCGAAGAGCTCGGCATTCAGCAGCTCCGAATAACTGATGATAGAGCTGAGCGGCGTGCGCAGCTCGTGGCTCATATTGGCCAGAAACTGGGATTTATACTGTCCGGATCTTTTCAGCCCTTCAATTGCCTCGCGCAGATCCTGCGTCCGCATTTCAACCTTTTTTTCAAGAGTTTCGTTCAGGGCGATCAGTTGCTGAGACAGGAGCTGCTGTTCTTCCCGACCGTTTTCCAGATCTTTTAAATACTCTAAAATATCCGCCTTGTTTTTTCTAAGCGTATCCGCCATCTTTTTAAGCGACCTCAGCAATATAATGCTCTCGTCGCTGCTGTCGGTCAGCGTACTGACATCTATTTGCACATCGGTGTTGCCCTGTGAAATCTGATTTGCAAGACCGGTGGCCTTGATGATCGGGCGCGCAATTTTTTCCGCTACATACCGAAGCAGAAACAAAATGATGACCAAAAAGAAAAGAGGGACAAAAAGATTGATCCTCTTCTGGGTATTTGAAATCAGCTTAAACTTCTGTTCGGGTATTCCCACGCCGATCGTTCCAACATCTTCGCCATCGACATTGGTAATCATCCTGTCCAGATAGATATGAACTTCTCCCCCGAAATCCTTTCTCCCGAAATACACATTGTTCGTTCCTTCCAGCGTAGTGACGGAGACGGGCATGGGGCTGCCGGTATAGTTTTCGCTCTCCGGGCTGGTAATATTGGATGCAATCCGTATTCCTTCGGTCGAAAGCGCAAGGTAGGAATTTGGAACGCTGTTGGAATAGGCCATCGGCAAATAGCTGTTGTTATTCAAAACAGCTCCCAGAACAAGATATCCGGAAATTCCGTTTCCTTCGCGGTTGCGAACCGCATGTACGCTTACGGCAGCAAGGCATTTCTTCAGATATTCATGCTGATCGTTGACATACACCCTGAACTTCAGGTAGTCGGCTGTTCCCCGGCCGAATAAATCTTCAAGGTCGAACGATTCAACGGAGGTCACTGCATTCTGGCTTTTCTCCGCTTCCTTAAGCAGCTGGTCCAGCCTTTCCGTACCGGCGTTCTGAATAGAGGGTTGGCCTATGATCAGGTTCTTATCCGCATCATACAGCTCGTAAAAGTCTATATACGAATAAACCTTACAGGTGTTATTCAGGAAACCGTATATGCTTTCTGAATCTCTGTTTTGCAGTTCTCTGTCAAAACCTGCGGATTCGGTAATATTGGCGGACAGCCTGCCCATTTCCTCCATCCGGCTTGACAGCAGGTTGTTGGCAATAACAAAAGCTTCTTTCAGGTATTCTTCGGCCGACTGATTGATCTGGTTATCCAATATGGTATTTGATAAAAAGAGGATGATCCCCATTGGGACGATGATGATGACCGAAGAAAAGATCAGCATTTTTTTGTAAATAGACATCTTTTTCATCCAATTCAGCTAATACAATTTTTACAGTAAAGGATCACTTCCAGCCTGTCCTTTAATTTCAGCTTTCTCAATATGTTCGACATATGCGTCTTCACTGTCTTTTCGCTGATATTGAGTTTCATGGAGATTTCTTTGTTGGACAGCCCGTAATTAATAAACCTGACAACCTCCAGTTCCCTCATCGTCAGCTTATTTTTCAAAAGCAGCAGATCATTTGCCGGGCTTTTCTCCTGATGGCCGCCGTTCTCTTTTTCCTCAACATTCTCTATCGGGCTTAAAATATTGACAACACAGTCTATCAGATTGATAATTTCATCCAGCTTTTCCTTCGCGATTTTCGGAATATCCCGCAACATGCTCTGTTCCCTGCCGGGTCCGTCATCCACCGCTATTCCGCCGCCGAGGCATACGGCTACCAATTCCCCGCAATAGAGAACGGGACAGGCAAAATTAACGATTCCCATATAACACGTACTTTTGACGGGTTTATGTTTTTCGCAGACATATTTTAAGATACGCTGCCGTTCACGCATGCAGCTCTCCGTATTCCCCGATTCGATTTTCTCGCAGACCAGCAGCGAATTTGACCAGACAGTAATAGGCTCGCCGTCAAGGGATACAAACCCTAAGCTAATATTAAACAAAGTCGCGCAGCTGTCCTGCAGCAATTGCAGCTTGTTTTTCCCGAAAAGAGAAATCCATTCTCTGCATCTCATTTGAGCTTCGGCTTTCATAGGAGCCTCCCCGATCAATCTGTCAAGGTCATTTTTATTTCAGCTACCATTATATCTTGCAAAAGTGACAAAATCAACTGCGAAACAGCATAAAAATACTATAAATTGACAAAAGTTTCGCGAAACCGGGCATCTTGTGCAATAAGCCAAAAAATCGACGCCGTAATTTTGGCAGCAAATTTCACAATGTGTACACTTTGCACACATTGTTCAAATTATTTATTTTTCATCATGAGATAATGTGCACTTTTTACTAATTGGCTTGCAAAGCACGTGTTATGATTTGTGTGCATATTTGGAGCCTACAAAGAATATTAAGGAGGATCATAATGGAAAATGAATCAAGGGTTCAGGAAATTCTGAAGAGACGCGGTCTGGATGTCACACCGGTTGATAATTTCACCGAGGCGGATGTCCCCGAACCGACCGAGCGCTTTACGAAGCTGATCAACATTTACTACCTTATGAAGAACACCGTCGACATGGAAATTCCGTATTGGTACAACCGCTTTTGGTGGGAAAATGAAGGCGACGTTCCCGTCATCCGCCGGGCGAAGGCTTACGGTGCCGCTCTTTCCCGCCACACGCCCACCATCTGGCCGGGGGAAAAGCTCGTTATGAACAAGACCAAGAACTGGCGCGGCGCTTTCCCGTTCCCCTGGGTAGACGCTTCCTTTTTCAATGCTGCTGCCGAAGCCCTTATGAACGAGGTCGACGCTCCCCCGGAAGCCGCTGCCGATGCTGTTTCCATCGTCGGCGCCGGCGGCGGAAACGTCACCCAGAGCTATGGCAACGTTGTTTCCATCGCCAAGAAGTTCGGTATGCGCAAAGAGGAGATCCCCTGCCTGGTGAAGGTTTCCAAGTACTGGGACAACGGTTCCGTTGAGTCCGTCAGCGACCGTTACTCCAAGCTCGTTCCGGAATTCAAGAAGTGGAAGGCATACAGAGACAGCGTTCTGATCATGTTCGACTCCTGGGCGATCCCTCAGGGCCGCGAGGTCATCAATTACTATATGCCTTTGCAGTATGGCTTCGACCGCATCATTGAGCTGTGCGACGAGAAGATCGCCGAAACCCTCGGTGAAGCCGGTGACGACGGTATCCTCGGCATGAGCCGCGGTTACTACTACACAGCCATGAAGGAAACCGCCAAGGGCATGTCCCATTGGGCCGAAAACTACGCCAAGCGCGCTGCCTATCTGGCCGGTCTTGAGAGCGATCCCATTCAGAAAAAGGAATACGAAGAAATCGCCGACGTCATGCACAATGTCGCTCACAAGAAGCCCGCTTCCTTCCGTGAAGCCCTGCAGATGACCTTCCTGTGCCACCTCGGCGTTGTGAACGAAGACCCGCAGTCAGGCCAGTCGATCGGCCGTCTGGGCCAGGTTTTGCAGCCCTTCTATGCAAAGGATCTTGCCGACGGCACCACCACCGAAGAAGAAGTCATTGAATTGCTTGAACTGTACCGTCTCAAAATCACCTCCATCGAGTGCTTCGCTTCCTCCGGTGTCACCGGCGGTGTTTTGTCCGGCAACACCTTCAACAATCTGTCCATGGGCGGTTTGAACTACGATGGTTTGACCGCCGTTACTCCGCTGGAGTACCTGATTGTCGAAGCCGGTATGAGAGCCAGGACCCCACAGCCAACGCTATCCGTCCTGTACGATGAGAAGACACCCGAGGATTTCCTCATGAAGTGCGCCCGCTGCTGCAAGCTCGGCATGGGCTATCCCGCATGGATGAACAATCAGGGCGGCATGAACTATATGCTCCGTCAGTATCACGACGAAGGCATGAACATTTACGACGCCCGCGCGTGGTGTCTTGGCGGCTGCCTTGAATCCTCCCCCGGCTGCTTCCAGCCGCTGGAGTACAACGGCAGGGTTTGGATGATCCCCGGCGGCGCCGCTCCTACAGCCGGTACCGGTATCCACTTTACTGGCCTGCCCAAGCTGCTTGAACTGGTTCTCACCAACGGCGTTGACAAACGTACGGGCATCAAGGTGTTCGAGCCCCACAACAAAAAGCTTGAAACCTTTGAGGAAGTCTGGGAAGTCTGGATGTCTTGGATGCGCGAGCTTCTGGAAGTCTCCAACAAGATCAACAACATTCAGATGGACGTCTGGAGAAAGATCAATCCTCCTGTTGTCCAGTCCCTTCTGAAGGCCGACTGTTTTAAGAAGGGCCAGCACATCGGCGACTGCGGCGCCCGCTACAATGGCTCCATCAACTTTGAGTCCTGCGGCACCATCAACTTCATCAACTCCATGGCCTCTCTGAAAAAGAACGTGTACGACGACAAGAAATACACAATTGAAGAAATGACCGATGCCCTGATGGACAATTTCGGCTTCAAGACTGCTTTTGAGACAGGTGTATTCTCTCCCGACCGCCGCGAGGCCACCGAGAATGCTTCCAAGTATGAGCAGATCTTTTACGATTGCGTCAATGCCCCCAAGTACGGCAACGCCGATCCTTACGCCGACAGCATCCTGAAGGATTACGAGGACCGCATGCTGCCGGAAATGCTCAGACTGCGCTCCTATTACGGCAAGCAGTACTATATGTGCCAGATTTCCGTTTCCACCCACGGCCCGCAGGGCGCTATCACCCTTGCTACTTCCGACGGCCGTCTCGCCGGTACCACTTACGCCGATGGCTCCATGTCCCCCGCTCCCACCACCGACAAGAACGGTATCTACGCCGTGTTTGAGTCCGCCACCTGCTACGACCACGCGATGTGCCAGAACTCCCAGATGAACGTCAAGATTCATCCGACCGCCGTCAAGGGCATTAACGGTACCAAGAAGCTGCTTGACGTCATCCGCGCCTATATGCGCAAGGGCGGATTCCATGTCCAGTTCAACATCACTTCTTCCCAGACGCTCCGCACCGCGCAGCAGAAGCCCGATGATTACCGCGATCTGATGGTCCGCGTCGCCGGCTTCACGCAGTACTGGTGCGAGATCGGCAAGCCGATTCAGGACGAGGTTATCTACAGAACCGAATATGACGCCTGATTTGGGCGGCCGGGTCAGCTCCGAACAGTTTGAACTGCAAGTAAATTAATGGAGGTAAAATTATGAAACATAATGACTGCGCTAATTTTCTGAACCTTGACTGCGAAAAGGGAATGTGCGCCCTCACCAAGGGGATCGTTCCCCTTGACGGCGAAGGCAGCGACGCCTGTCCCCAATTCAGGGAAGGCTTCCATTGCGCCAACTGCAAAAATTTTTCCGAGCCGGATAAATACGGCATCGGCACCTGCTCTGGCTTTGAAAAGGAGAACTGGACCTACGCGCAGAACGGTGCTTTCTGCTGTGAGCATTATCTGCAGAAATAAAAAACAGGAAAGGGAAGCAACTCAATGGATGATCTAACCGGTATGATCTTTGACATTCAGAGTTACTCCGTTCATGATGGTCCGGGCTGCAGGACGAATGTGTTCTTCGTTGGATGTCCGCTGCGGTGCAGATGGTGCGCCAATCCGGAAAGCTGGGGGCGTAAGAAGCATCTTATGTTTTCAGAGCGGTCCTGCAAATGGGATCAGGGCTGCCGGGCGTGTGAAAATGCATGTCCGGCCGGCTCCATCAAATTTGATGAAGCCGGAAAGCCTTCCCTGAACTGGGTCATCTGCAATGAATGTGAAACAATTGAATGTTCTAAATCCTGTGCAGCCAACAGCCTCAAGCAGTGTGTGCGTTTTTTGACCGTTGAAGATCTGATACATATCCTCCTGCGCGATTTTGCCAACTGGGGATCGGACGGCGGCGTGACGTTCAGCGGCGGTGAGCCGCTTCTGCAGCACGAATATCTGCTCGAAGTGCTCAAACGGTGCCATGAGCTGCAGATGCACACGGCGATAGAGACCTGCGGCTTTGCGAAACAGGAGATCTTTCTCAGCATCATGCGGTACATTAATTTCGCATTTATCGATGTAAAAAACATGGACGACGAGAAGCACAGGTGGGGAACCGGCGTCAGCAACGAGCCGATCCTCTCCAACATCTCCTCCCTTGCGCAGTCCCGCTGGGAAGGCAGGCTGGTGCTCCGTCAGCCCACGATTCACGGCTACAACGACAGCACGGAAAATGCACTGAAGGTCATCGATTTCATGAACGAGAACAATCTCTACGAGATCAATCTTCTCAAATTCCATCGCATGGGCGGAACGAAGTGGGAACAGCTCGGCACGCCTTATGAATATGCCGACCACGGCGATATGACCGATGAGCGTATGAAAGAGCTGCAGGAGCTCTATCTGCAAAACGATATTGCATGCTATATCGGTGAAGACACCCCGTTTTAGTCCGTTAAAGACAGACCCGATCCTGTATCTACCGGTACGGGCATGACATACAGCGTGCCCGTACCCAGAAGAAAACAGCGAAATAAAACGCAAAACAACTTTAGAACCCGTTTGATTTCCTTTTGCGTCTTAGAGACGCAAATTCTCCTTATATTGCAAAGTCAAAATAAAAACGTTGTTAAATTGGAGGAAAAATCAATGGCACCTATCTCCGAGAAGCAAGCCAAAACTTATGGTCTCATGACCGTTGTTTCCGCCTGGCTGGCCGTTTTCTGTCTGTTTGGTTACCGTTCCAGCTTTTCGATTATGCAGAAAATGATTATCGCCGACACCGGCTGGACCACCATTCAGGTTTCTCTTGGCTACTGCTTAATGATGACCGTTTACGCCATCACAGCTTTCTTCAGCGGGTCCCTTGTCGACAAGAAGGGCTGCAGACCGACCTACGCCATCGGCGCCGTCTGCTGTTTTCTCGGCTTCTTCCTGACTTCTCTCGTCAACGTAGCCACACCGGCCGGATTCTACATTTACCTGTTTACTTACGGTCTGTTTGCCGGTGTCGGCACCGGCATGCTGTGGGTCTCCTCCACTGTTTCCTGCAGAAAATGGTATGTCGGCGCCCGTTACGGCACCATGTGGGGCCTTGCTTTCATGGGCGCTCCTATGGCACAGCTTCTGCTCACACTGGTTCTGAAGAGCGTTCTCGTCAGCATGGGCTGGCGTGCAGGCATGAAGATTCTATCCGTTATTATGGCTGTTTTCCTCATCGTCGCCTCTGTGATCGCCAAACAGACCCCCGACAAATATGGCGTCGAGGCCTTTGGTCTGGAATCTGTCAAGAACAAGGGCCCTGCACCCGCCAGGAAGAAAGTCTGGACGGTTGGCGAGGCGTTTAAGACCTACGCCATCTGGGCAACCATTCTCTGCTTTCTGACCGCTATGGCCGGCGAATTCCTCGTATGGTCCCAGGTCGTCAGCTTTTTCCAGACGGACATGGGCATGAACCTCGACCAGGCTTCCAACATCTATCTGATTATCGGCATTGCCGGTATTTTCGCTATGCCATTGACCGGCAAGCTGTCCGACAACCTTGTCAAGTCCTTCGGCAACGAACGGAAGGCCCGCAAACTCATGCTCGTCGTCGGACCGGCCTGCGGCGCTGCCGGCGTTGCCCTGCTTCTCACAAAGAACCTGACTATGTGCTTTATCTCTATGGTTCTCCTCGCCATCTACTGGGGTATTGAACCCGGCGGATGCGCAGGTTACGCCGGTTCCATTTTCGGCGGCGCGACTCTCGGACGCATCTGGGGTCTGGCGACTCTGGTCGTCATGGGGATCGGCCCCTCCTTCGGAACCTTTATGGGCGCGTGGTTCAAGGATCATTTCGGCTCCTATATTCCCGCTCTGATCTTCTGCCTGGTCGCTTACCTCATCTCCATGTTCCTGGCATTCACCATGCCGCTTAAGATCAAGGGTGAAGAAGTCTCCGACGAGGGGAAAACCATTGCATAACACAATCGAGCCTCTGATTTTTCGAAAATAAGATAGGGGAAACCATGAAAGAAGCTATAGAAAATATCGTGCAAAAGGAATATGCGATGCTCGATAAGGTGAATAACACCGGAGGCAGGGCATGGTGTCAGGATGATTTTGACGCTTTCAGGCTGATGCGCGCAAGCCAGTTTCTGGTCTGGCCGGATCAGATTCTGGAAAGTTATCTTGACGACTTGAAGGATGCGGAAAGAATCGGCCGAAATCTGCTCTTTGAGAAGTACGCATGGATGATGATGTTTGCGCTCCCGGAGGAATTTGAAAAGGTAGAACATGTCCTTCCCGTATTCTCGGTGGACAAAATTTGCCGGATGGAGGAAACCATAGCGCTTCAGGCCGCGTGGGCCGAGGAATTTGCAAACCGTTATCCCTTCATCGGCGGGCAGGGACGCCCGGTTTACTCCTCGCAGGACACCCCGGACGATATTTCGGTGGAAACCTATATGCGCGGGGAATTGTCCACCTATTCGGACAAAACAGAGATACTCTACCATGATTTTGTTCTTTGCTGCAAAGCGGAAGGACGTAATCTGACCACAGAGGCCAGGCGTAACCAGCTGCACTTTCAGGGCTGGGAATCCCTTGAGCAAGCCGAAAGGCGATACGCGGCACGGAAAACAAAAAGATAAGAAAGAGGATGGACCGCGCAAAGGAACTAGTTTGAAAAAATCAGGCGAAGCCATCAGTGGCTGAAAAGGCTGTTGTACCGTAAAGGGAGACAGCAGCCTTTAAGCCGGCTTACACGCGGTGACGGCTCACCACAAACGGTCATTACGGGGATGCTTTCCCTTTTTAATCAGTATCCGAACTACTGCCTATAACCACGGTTTTCTAAGACTTCAGTCGCATATTTGGGCCTGTTGTAAGTACAAATTACAACTATGGCCTAATTTTTTTTGAAAGGAATCGGTTGTATTCTTTGTGAAGGAAGATTTAAAAAATCAGGTGTCTTTTGTGTACTTGCGATAACTATTCAATCGGGACGAGCCCAGGAGCGTCTTCCCGTGAATAGACAGAGCAGGTGAAAGGACATTGACCGTCAACACGTACCGGGCCAGACCGGCTCAAAGGCGAAGTAGGGGTAGGGATATGAAACTTGAGGATACGACAATTTATCCGTTCATCAAAAGTTATCCCGAGCTGTGTAAGCTATATAAATTCAGTCGGAACAAGTATATCACCCGTGTAGTCTGGAATGACGAAGATGTCTGGTATTTGGTCAGTGGCAGTGTGAAAGTGGAAGCGACTGCCCAGAATGGGAAAAAGCTGCTGGTAGATATCGTCTGCGAAGACAATTATGTCGGACATTTAAGTAATTTCTACGGTCAAAACTTTTATTGCGACTGTGTTGCCATGATTTCCAGCACCCTGATCCGAATTCCGGCGGAAATGTTCCGCGGCCTGCTGAACACACAGGAGTTCAGCCGCCACTTTTACATGAAGACCAGCGCCCGCCTATACGACATGTATAAAAAAGAGTTGATGAGAGGTCTGTTCACGCAGCGCCAGCAATTCGCATTTTATGTCATTGACAAAACCAAGGACGGCATCTGCCGGATTCACAGCATCTATTATATCTGCGAATATCTGAAAATCAGCCGGCGAAACCTGTACAACCTGCTGGCCCGCTTCGAAGAGGATGGCATTATGGAACGCTTAGAGACAGGCGATATCCAAGTGCTTGATATGGAAGCACTGTTCGAAATCGCAAAGCCTGTCGCTGACTTCTGCCACAACAAAATCTGATGATTTCCCGGAGGCTATTGAAATGACAAAATATACTGTGGAGCAGACAGACCACAACCATGTCCGGTTCCGTTTTATCGTTCCGTCCGCAGAATTTGACACAATGCTGGAAACCGCATACCGGGTAAACAAAGATAAGTACGAAATACCCGGAGTACGAAAAGGCAAGGCGGAGCGAAAAATGGCAGAAGCTTATTTGGGCAGGGCAGTCTTTACCAAGCCAGTTGTCGACAAAATTGTTTCGGAGGCTTACTGCAAGGCTGCTTCCGAATACCCGGAGGAAATCTATTACTCCCCCGTGATAACCATAGAACAAAACGAACCGGGCAGGGATTTTATGTTTTCCGCACGGGTCAGAATCCGCCCCGAAGCCAAGCTGTGCAATTACCGGTCCGTTCTCCTGACGGAGGAAGACCGGAAAAAGGCCGACGAAACCGTTTGCGATATTCCGGAGAGCGAGCAGAATTCCACACGCCAGTATTTACTGCAGTCCGCCCTGATTAACCGTATTGCTGACCAAAGTACTATTGAAATTCCGGAAACCATGATTTTAGAGCGGGCAGTAAACATGGCAAGGGAATTTGAACGGCGTTTGGAAACGGATCAGAAATCACTGAAGGATTATTATCAAGAATGCGGCTCCGATGAGAAAACAATGCTTGCGGAATTTGCCTCAGACGCAAAAAAGCAACTGCGCTCCCGGCTGACGCTGCTGGCCATTGCCCGGTCGGAAGGGCTGGAAGCAACCGGCGAGGAATATGATGCGGAAATCCGGAGGTTGAGCGCCATGTACCTGATGACGACAGAACAGCTCAAAAAGTTTTTTGCAAACCGGGAAGGCTCAAAACTTAAAGAGGATATCGCAGTTTCCAAAGCTGCCGAATTCATCAACCAAACGGTTCAGCGGCAAAGCCAAAACAATGAGGCGTAGCAGTGTCAAAACTCGGAAAATTTTCGTGAAAAAACTTTAAAAATCCGATATGGCTTGCGGCTGTTTTTGACATTTAGCGAGCCATTCCGGAAAGCAGTCTGTAATAGTGGGTAGCGGCTTTACTCTTCGATATGGTTGCAAACAAAGTATAAGTCGGAAAGGAACCCTTATGACAACGCTGTGATCGAATCTTCTTACCGAACATTAAAAAGGGGACTTGTTCAGGATGCTGATTATAGCAATCCTGAACAAGCCCCCATGGATATCTTTAAATATTCTGCATTGGACTGGCTAAGTCCTATTTTAACACGGCCTCTGCATCGGTATATTCGATGTTAAGACTCTCTGCAACCGCCTTATTGGTAAGATGCCCATCAAAGGTATTCAGGCCGCGCAATAATGCCTTATCCTCCAGCAAGGCTGCTTTTGCACCTTTTTGGGCAATTTGAAATAAATACCCGATCGTGGAACCGGTCAATGCATAGGTTGAAGTTCTGGCCATGGAACCCGGCATATTTGCAACGGAATAGTGAATGACACCGTATTTTTCATAGATCGGGTTATCATGTGTCGTCGCTTTATCAATTGTTTCAATGCTGCCGCCCTGATCGATCGCGACATCGACAATAACCGCGCCTTTTTTCATGGTCTTAACCATTTCGGCCGTAACGACCTTTGGTGCCTTTTTACCCGGAACAAGGACACAACCGATCAGTACATCCGCTTTTTTGACGGCCTGTGCTATTTCATATTCACTGGAAAGGACCGTCGTAACCTTCCCGCCAAAAATATCGTCCAGATAGCTTAATCTCTTTTTACTCACATCAAAGACGGTAACATGCGCACGCATGCCCACGGCGATCTTAGCAGCGTTCGTACCGACACTTCCTCCACCGACAATCACAACTTCCGCCGGCGCCACGCCGGGCACACCGCTTAAAAGGACTCCTTCTCCGCCGTAAAAAGACTGAAGATAATTTGCCGCTACCTGTACGGACATACGTCCTGCGATTTCACTCATCGGCAACAGCAGAGGCAAAGACCCATCCTCCGTCTCCACGGTTTCATAGGCGATCCCGGTTACTTTTTTCTCCAGCAGGGCATTGGTAAGAGCCGGATTAGGGGCAAGGTGCAGATATGTATAGAGGATTTGCCCCTCTTTAAAATAATGATATTCACTTTCCAGCGGCTCTTTGACTTTTACGATGATGTCGGACTGGGAGAAAACTTCTGATACATCCTTTTCGATAGCGGCACCTGCCGCTTCATATTCCGCATCGGCTATTCCGCTTCCAAGTCCGGCCGACTCCTCAACGATTACCTTGTGGCCCGCACTCACGAGTCTATGGACACCGGAAGGGGTCATCGAAACGCGGTTCTCATTGTTTTTGATTTCCTTAGGAACTCCAATAATCATGATAATTTCCTCTTTTCAATAATAAGTATTCCATATTAACCCACTGATTTATGTAGATATTTCGCTCTTGTCTCGCAGCGAAAATATCCTGCCGGGTTTCTATGGGGTACGAATTATTTCGATTTCCTCTTTTACTCCGTTTAAGAACAATTTCATATCTGGTGCTATTGTAAAGATGATTTTTTTGAAATTAGTTTTCATATATCTCACCTTCTTTCTGTAGACCCGAATTAGGGAAGGGATGGGTTGGCCTGCAAAGGTCTCCCGTAAAGCATCCAATGAGCTGTATAAAGATATCATGAATGGCTGTACGCGTACCGATCATTCTCCGGAACTGCCCAACAGCTTTGCGGCAGCCTTTTCTATGGGAAGACAATCGACATAACGTTTCATATAGGCTTGAAATCCAGCCGCACCGTCAGGATTTGGGCCCAACTGGGTGCCTTCGGCATTCGCATACACACAGTCGGCCAAAAACATTTCCAGAGATTCCCCTTCTGCATGGCTGTGTAAATAAGCAGCCAGCAATGCCATACCCCACGCTCCTCCCTCACCGGCAGTCGACATAACAGAAACGGGAACGCCAATCGCATCGGCAAGAAACTGTTGCCCCGCACAGGATCGTTTGAACAGTCCCCCATGGCCGCAGATATGATCAAGCTGCACCTGCTCCTGCTGTACTAAGATGTCAAGTCCGATTTTCAGCGTGCTCAATGCGCTATAAAGGTTCATACGCATAAAATTGGCCAAAGTAAATTCGCTTTGGAGCGGGCGGAGCAACAATGGGCATCCATTTTCCATGCCTGTAACAGGTTCTCCGGACAAATAGTTATAGGATAATAATCCGCCGCAGTCGGGGGCTCCCGCAACAGCTGCGCCGTATAAGGTGCCGAACACGGCGCCTATGTCAGACTCAATGCCCAGATGGGCTGTGAATTCCTGGAACAGCTTCGCCCAGGCATCTATGTCCGAAGTACAGTTGTTGCAGTGTACCATGGCGACTGCTGCCCCGGAAGGCGTTGTTACCAGATCAATTTCAGGATGTATGCCGGATAAAGGCTTTTTCAGGACAATCATTGCGAAAACGGAGGTACCGGCGGACACGTTGCCTGTGTGGACAGCTACAGAGTTTGTCGCTACCATGCCGGTCCCGGCGTCTCCCTCGGGTGGGCAGAAAGGAATTCCTGCCTGCAGCGTACCCGTGGGGTCAAGCAGGCTTGCTCCGCTTTCCGTCAGCACACCGGCCTGCTCGCCAGCTGGCAGCACCCGCGGCAGGATATCTTCGATGCCCCAGCAGAACTTCTTCTCACCGATCAAATCATCAAACTTTCTCATCATCGCCTGATCGTAGGTTCCGGTGGTGCTGTTGATCGGGAACATACCTGACGCGTCACCTATCCCCAAGACCTTCCGGCCAGTCAAAAGCCAGTGGACATAGCCGGCCAGAGTGGTAAGATATGCGATATCCTTAACGTGAGGCTCGCCGTTCAAAATAGCCTGATACAGGTGGGCGATGCTCCATCGCTGCGGGATGTTGAAATGAAATTGCTCCGTCAGGATCTCCGAGGCTTGACCGGTTATGGTATTGCGCCAGGTGCGAAAGGGTACCAGCAATTGCCCGTTTTTGTCAAAGGCCAGATAGCCGTGCATCATGGCAGAGATGCCTATAGCGCCCACGGAAGTCAGTTCGATGTCATATTTACCGCGCACATCGGCGGCCAAGGCCCGGTAGCTGGACTGCAAACCGGCACAGATTTCATCCTGACTGTAGGTCCATACCCCATCCTTTTGCCGGTTCTCCCAGGCGTGACTGCCGGAAGCGATCGGTACAAAGTCTTCTCCGATCAACACGGCTTTGATCCGGGTAGAACCCAGTTCAATTCCGAGAGATGTTTTACCGGCGGATATGGCATGTTTGATCTGATCTGTTTTCATTATCTTTCGCTCCTATCTTACAATAAAAAGCACTCACCCGATTCGCTTGCTGTTTATTTATTTCTGTCCGTAATAGGCGTTTGAACCATGTTTACGGAAGTAATGCTTTTCCATCAGACACCGGGGCGCCGTTTCCACTTTGCTGCTGCCCAGGTCCTGAGTCAGAAGCGCCATGTGGCACACCTCGTCCAGTACCAACGCGTTCTCCACCGCTTTCTGCGCCGAGGGTCCCCATGCGAAGGGGCCGTGCTTGTTCACCAGCACCGCCGGCATTGCCGCCGGATCGATCTCCCGGTTCCGGAATGTCTCCACGATCACCCGTCCCGTGTTGCGCTCATAGTCCTCCCTGATTTCCCGCTCCGACAGTGGGCGCGTACACGGTACGCTGCCGTAGAAATGGTCAGCATGGGTCGTGCCGTAGCAGGACAGGTCCTTTTCTGCCTGCGCAAATGCGGTCGCCCACCGGGAATGGGTATGCACCACGCTGTGGACCTGCGGAAAGCAGCGGTATAGCTCCAGGTGTGTAGGCAGGTCCGACGAGGGGTTCAGATTGCTCTCGACCACATTACCAGCCAAATCCGTCACCACCATCTGTTCCGGACACATGGTGGAATAGTCCACCCCGCTGGGTTTGATCACAACATACAGCCGGTCCGGCGTAATGGCCGACACATTTCCCCAGGTCAGCGTCACCAGATTGTGCTCCGCCAAAAACAGATTCGCCTTGCAGACTTCCTGCTTCAATTTTTCCAGCATTTACGATTTCTCCTCCTCAATCAGCGCCTGCATCTGCGGCCACAAACCATCCAGACAGTGAATGGTCCTGCGGTAGAGCGCGTATTTTTTGTCGTAAATATCCCTGACCTTCGGGTCCGGTTCAGCGCGTGTGGAAACATTGCACATCCGTGCCGCCGCGGCCGAAAGAGACGGATCGTCCCCAATCGCCGCGGCCACCGCGATCGCACAGCCCATGGCACCCGTCTCATTGGCCGTAACCGTTTCCACCGGCAGCCCCATGACGTCTGCGAACATCTGCACCCAGACTGTGGAATGCGCCGCGCCTCCGGCCAGACGGATACAGGCCGGTTTTCCTGCGGGCCAGGACCGCATCAGCTTCTCAAAGTGATAGCGGTGGGAAAACACAATCCCCTCATAGATGCTGCGGCAAAGGTGTTTCCGGGTATGAGAAGCCGTCATGCCTACGAAGGCTCCCCTGGCATTGGGGTGAACGTTGCTGGCCAGCAGGAACGGCAGGAATACCGGCACAAATTCCTCCGGCGGAATTTCCGTTACCCAGCCGTCCATGATCTTGTAGGCGGATTTTCCTTCCGCCTTTGCCGTCCGGTGCAGTTCCGGCAGCAGCTGACGGAGAAACCACGCGTGGTTTCCCGCCGACGTAGGGCTGGATTCTTCAATGAGATAGTACTCCGGCAGGCAAAACAGGGAATTCATCAATACACTGCCGTTCATCACCGCTTCCCGTCGCAGATACTCGTTGATAGACCAGGTTCCCGCGATCATACACAGATTCCGCTCATCCGTCACGCCTGCCGCCAGGGCGCAGGCGTCAATGTCAAACATGCCGCCGATTACCGGCGTCCCTTCCCTGAGTCCGCAGTCCCGTGCCGCCTGTTCTGTTACATAGCCAAAGACTTCGGCCGACCGGCAAAGCGGCGGAAGGGCGTTACGGATTGATTCCAGACCGAACATTTTCAAAAGTTCGTCATCATAGTCCCGGGTATGCAGATTCAAAAGGCTGGTGCCGGAAATATCCGTTAGCTCTGCGCCTGCTTTTCCTGTCAGCCGAAAGCGCACGTAATCCTTACACTCAAACACCCATTGGATTTCCGGCATCACCTCCGGCTCATGATCCCGCAGCCACGCCAGCAGCGCCACCGGCTGACAGGACAGGATTTTCTGGCAGGTCTTTTGAAAGGCCTTTTTCTCTGTGCCGTCCTTCCGCCAGTGTTGTGGATATTCATATGCGCGGTTGTCTGTAGAAATGATACCGTTTCTCGCCGGTCTGCCGTCCCGCCCCCATAAATAGAGCCCCTTCCCATGGCCGCAGATGCCGATACCTGCAACATCCGCCGGGTCTGCCCCGGTCTGCTTCAGGGCAGACCGGATTACGCAGCAGTTGGCCTGCCACATCTCCTCCATATCCCGTTCCACAAACCCGGGGCGAGGCGTAAGCATAGCAGTGTCCACAGAGCATACGCCTGTTTCTTTTCCGTCTGCCGTAAACAGAGCCGCCTTGGTGGAGGTGCCGCCGTTGTCCAGTCCCAGATAATACCGCATGGTCAGCCCTCCAGAGCGGTATAGAACTGCCGCTCTATAAACGCCTTGCTTTTCCGGACCTGCTCCATGTCGTCCTGACCGGGCTGGTGCCACATCTCCATCAGATACGGCCCAAGATAGCCCAACCTTTCCAACTGATCAAACCGCGCCGGAAAATCCACGCAGCCGGAGCCAAACTCCACACATTTGAACTGGCCAGGATATTCTCCTTTAACCGCTTTGGTTTCCTTTATATGGACTCCGACAATGCTGGAAATCCCTTTCGCCAGCTCCGCCGCGGGGTCATTCTCCGGCCATGCGCTCAGATTGCCCAGATCCGGATACACTTTATACCATGGCGACCGAATCTTACGTTCATAATGCAGGTACTTTGTGATCGAGTTCAGGAATGGTGTATCCATGATCTCCATGGCCAGCATCACCTGGCTTTTTTCAGCCTGCCTGGCCGCCCATGTCATCCCTTTCACGAACCGTTCCACACTCTCCGGCGTGGACGGTTCGTAGTACACATCATATCCCGCCAGCTGGATCACCCGCACTCCCAGATCACAGGCAAACTCAATAGCCCGGGACATCAGGTCGCAGGCCTTTTCCCTCAACGCAGGGTCGGCGCTTCCAAAGGGAAAGCGGCGGTGAGCGCTCAAACACATAGATCGCAGGGGCATCTCATAATGGAAGGTCTGGCGGTAGAGCTGCAGCCGCTGGTGCCGGCTCCAGTACAGCCGCTCGATCCGGTCGTCCTGCTCGTCAACGCTGATTTCCATATAGTCAAACCCAGCGTTCTTCGCCTTCTGAAGCCGCACAGGCCATATATCCGACTGATTGAACGCTTTCTCATAAATTCCAAGCAAATGTCTGCCCAGCATACTTATTACACCTCGATATCGGTTCCAGGATATTTCAACCGGGAAAGTAAATTGTCCTGGACCTCTCCTGTTACAGTTGAATCGTATATCTGGCTGTTTCATTCCGGCCGTGATTGGCCGCGTATAATACCACAGCATCCCCTTGCTGCTGCACAAGGATATTGGAAGCGCCAACGTCCAGGTCCACATGGATGCTATCCATGTTCAGCCTCCCGCCGTTCCAGAATGGCCGGTAGAGAACTGTGTTGCGTTCCCCGCCGCGGCTGCAGGCGAGGATGACGGGTGTACCGCCACACAGTCCACACCATACGGCGTGGCCGAAGTCCAATTTCTCTTCTGTCAGCGTATCCCATCCGTCCCCGCTTTTTTTCAGGACCTTGAGCGTATCCCCATGAAACGGCGTGATACAGACCATTTCATCCCTATCGTCGCCGTCCACATCAAACATACACAGATCGCTGACAGGCTCGCCGCAGAGTTTCCGGGTCCCGCCCTGGGCATCGATAGCCCAGACGCCCTCGGTGCCGCTGACCAGAACATAGGTGCCATTGGCCTTTTGATACTGAAACATCCCGTGGTTCTTATGAATGCCTTCCAACAGAACCTTCCTGTCAAGGACCTCCAGATTTTCATTCAGGCAGTACTCATAAACCGCGCCCGGTTGAGACCAATCATCGGTATATTCCTTACTTTGGCACAGCGTGGCGGCCACGAGCTTCCGCGCTCCCGGACTCCCGGTCAGTGCAATGCGGTGTACGTACGGCAGCTTTGCCACGGTCCGTACAGACGCGGGAAGGACTTCTCCCTCCAGGCGCTCCAGGCGGCAATGGACAATCTCCGCTTCTTTGGAATCGAAAACGGGGTAAAACCGCTGGATGGCCAGGAACTCCCCTTCCCTCTCCGGGATGGGCAAAACGCTCATGACGCCGCCGGCCAGCCCCGCCACCTTCTGCACATTTTTGGTCTGTGTGTCGATAAGCAGCATCTCCCCGTCCCGGTCCTCAGATGCCGTGATGCAGTACTGACGTCCCCGGATTTTTATCAGGTTGATGCAATAGCCCATGGGTAAAACGGCAAGTTTTTCTTTTATAATCATAATAAAGCCTCACAAATTCTTCGGGTGTTTTTCGTCAGCTTTGCTCTGACCGGAAATCCAGCAATCAAATCGCCATACCCGCCAATTCAAAGCACTTGCACAGGAACTCCCTGGAGTTGCGCTCCTTGAGCCACAGGTCGTCGCCGGGATGCCCCAGAACCTCTACGGAAACGTAGACATTCTTGACACCGGCGGGCTTATCATAGGAAGCGATTTTCTCTAATATCTTCGCTCCGACAGCCGGCGTCAGGAATCCCTCCATCTTAAAATCAGGCGCCACGCCGCAATCCATGTGCAGATCTCCGAAGCACGGATGGTCTTCATCCAGAATGGCGTTGCAAAGGTGAAATTGAGCAATATACGGAGAAGCCAACTCGATGGACTGCATCAGATCGGTTTTGCTCAGAGCTTCATGGGCGCTGTCCCAGTGGATGTAAGCGTTTGGACAGGCCTCGTGGATGGGTGCGAACCAAAGCATAGATTCCCTGATGGGGCCGATAAGCTGCTTTTTATAAGCGTACCGGTCCAGGGGCTCCAGGGTCAGGTTCAGTCCCAGCGTCTTGCAGTAGTCGGCGGCCTCTATCATGGAATCCTCCAAAACCTTTTTTGCTTCCGTCCGTTTTGCATCGCCGGGATCGTCTCCGCTGCAAACACCCAAATTGGTGTAGCCGCTGTCTGCAACATAGCCCGCCAATTGTTTGACCAGTTCTACGGCTTTTCTGCGTCGGTCTCCGTCCAGATCCGACAGGCTCAGCTTCTGGTCTTTTAAGTATGGGGTGGCAAAAGTGGTGCCGTTAAGTCTGTTCGTTTCAAGAATTTCCCGAACGTACATGCGGTTATAGCGGTCAAAGAAGACTCCCAGTTCGACCCCTCTATAAAAGTTCAGTTCCACAGCCTTGCGCAGAACGTTCAGCATTCGCGCCTCATCTCCACGGTAAGGCATGAAAATTTCTAAGAAATGTCCGGAAGGCAATAATTTTTGTGACATATCCATATCCTCCATTAGTAATTAAATCAAGAAAGCACTGCTGATCCCGCCATCCACCACCAGGTCGATGCCGGTGATGAACCGGGCAGCGTCGGACGCCAAAAATGCCGCCGCCATACCCAGGTCCTTCGTTTGCGTGAAGCCGCGCATAGGTGTGCGGCCTTTGATTTCCTCCAGGCGTTCCGGCGTCTTCAGATTCGTGTTTTTCAGCATATCCGTATAGACAAATCCCGGATTCAAGCTGTTTACACGAATGCCGTAGGGACCGAGATCACGCGCGAGGCTTCTGGTCAGACCCTTTATTCCGCTCTTACAGACCGTATACGCCTGGATGTCATGCATTCCCAGAAGAGCCGCCAGGGACGAAATGAAAAGGATGCACCCTTTGCCGCGCCGCTTCATATGCCTGGCCACAGCCTGTGAAAGCATAAACGGAGCTTTGGCCTGCGTCGCAGCAATGGCGTCAAATTCTTCAGCTGTAAAATCGAAATAGTCCTTTTTATTGTTCACGCCGGCATTGTTAACCAAGATATCCACGGGAGCCTGATCCTCCAGCATTTGAATAAACGCGCTGTGCTCTTCGGTATTTGTTACGTCGAACGGATACCAGCTGCAAAGCTCTCCCAGGCGTTCGGCAGCATCGCGCAGGACCTGTTTCCGCCGGCCGACAAGGACCACATGTGCGCCGGCGTCGCAGAATTCAGACGCGATGGAAAATCCGATACCGGTGGCCCCGCCGGTGACCAGCGCTGTCTTTCCCACAAGTGAAATTTCCTGCAGCATTCTTTTTTCTCCTTAGCCCATACCCAGATAGGCTTTCTGGACTTCCTCGTTGTTCATCAGTTCCTTTGCGGTACCCTCAATGGCCGTTTCACCGTTGGCAATCACATAGGCATAGTCGGAAAAAGACAGCGTTTTTTCCGCATTCTGCTCAATGATGACAATGGTTACGCCCATTTTGTTGATCTTTTTAATAAACTCAAAGATCTCGTCCACCAGCTTAGGCATGATGCCAAGAGACGGTTCGTCCAGAATCAGCAGCTCCGGATTGCTCATCAGAGCGCGCCCGATGGCGGCCATCTGCTGCTCGCCTCCGGACATGGTTCCGGCCAGCTGATTTTTACGTTCCTCCAGAATGGGGAATATCTCGTAAATCGTGTTCAGTGTCTTTTTGATCAGTTCCTTATCCTTGATCGAGTAGGCGCCCATTTTTAAATTGTCGTAGATGGACATCTTGGGAAACAGATGGCGGCCTTCCGGCACCATACTGATACCTTTGGCGACTATTTTATACGACGGGACGCCGATCAGGCTTTCCCCCTTGTAGGTGATGCTGCCGGACATCGCCGGCAGAACGCCGGTCACCGTTTTTAACATGGTGGTTTTTCCGGCGCCGTTGGACCCAAGGATCGCAACGATCTGCCCTTTCTCCACCTTAAATGAAATTCCATGGATTACAGGCGTCTCTGAATAGCCGGAAACCAGATCCTTAACAACCAGCATTGTGTCCACCTCCAAGGTATGCGTTGATCACAGCCGGATCGGATGTAACCTTCCGCGGAGCATCCTCAATAAGCTTCTTGCCGGAGACAATCACAACGACTTTTTCCGACACGCTCATGATGACTTCCATCACGTGCTCGATCATCAGGATCGTAATTCCCTTTGCTTTGATATTACGGATCAGTTCAATTGCCTGCACACGTTCCACGCCGTTCAGACCTGCCATTGTCTCGTCCAGAAGCAGCAGCTTGGGCTCGCCGGCCAGCGCACGGGCAATTTCCAGACGTTTTTTCTGCATAACGTTCAGACTGACCGATATTTTTTCGTTCATTTCCGAAAGGCCGCAGAACGCCGAAATCTCTTCGGCAAAGGCTCTTGCCTCATGTACCTTTGATCTTCTCAGCAGCGCGCCGACCACGATGTTGTCAAGGACGGTCATGTCCTCAAGAGCCTGAGGGATCTGGTATGTACGGCCCATCCCCAGACAGCACGCCTGATAAGCGTGAAGCTTTGTAATATCTTTTCCGTCAAAAATAATCTGACCGGAGGTTAAATTATGGGCGCGGCTGATAGAGTTGAATAATGTGGTTTTACCGGCGCCGTTTGGGCCGACAACACCGACGATGGTACCTTCCTCCACCTCAAAGGAGATGTCTTCATTGGCTTTCAAGCCACCGAACACTTTGGTGGCTTGCCTGATTTCCAGCAATTCCGCCATGTTACGCCTCCTCCGTCTTTGTCTTTTTGTGGAACAGCTTCTTTCTGAGTGCTTCCAGCCTTTCCTCGGTAAAGAGGGAAACAATGCCCTTCGGCAGGAACAGCACGATGAAGACAACCAGCACCCCGTAGATGAACAGATTCAGGCCGGCGACCTGGTTAAACAACGCACGCGCGTACTGGTTGATAAACGTCATGATAAAAGCTCCCAGCACCGGTCCCCAGATCGTGCCGATGCCGCCCATCACGACAACCAGGACGATCAGCATTGAGTTGGAGAGCGGGAGCATCGAACCGGGATCGATATATTGAAAAAGCTGACCATACAGGATGCCGCCAATGGCCACGATGCCCGCACTGATCATATAAGCCCAGCGTTTGTAGAACGCGGAGTTGATGCCGGAGCTTTCCGCGGATTCCTGGTTTGCCTTGATTGCACGGCAGTAGTAACCGAATTTGGATTTTTCCAGAACACGCGACAGGATAATAAAAATCAACATAAAGCCCAAACAGATGTAATAGAAGGAGATGCGGTTTGCAAACTGCATCGAGTAGAGTTCGGAGTGGGTCTTGTCATAAAACATGACGCCGGTAGCGCCCCCGATGAGCTTCCAGTTTGTGAAGATGATGCGTACGCATTCCACGATCGCCATCGTCGCAATGGCGAAATAGTGTCCGCGCAGGCGCAGAAGCGGATAACCGACAACCAGCGCCACGACCATGCAGAGGATCACCGCGATCCACATGGTGAGCCAGGGGGACAGTCCGTACCACTTCAGCCCCAGAGCGCCCACATAGGCACCGATGCCAAAATACATGGCGTGGCCGTTGGACGTCTGCCCCGCGTAGCCGCCGACCACATTCCAGCCGAGACCCATGATTCCCCATACCAGGGAAAGACAGAGAGTTACAGCAAAAAACTCGTCCTGGGAAATTACAGGGGCCAGAATCAGGATCGTCAAGATCACAGAAGACTGCCTGATAAATCCCTTTTCGGACTTCAGTAATGATTTCAATTTCATATTCATTACCTCCCGAACAGCCCTTTGGGCCTGAATGATACGATCAGCATAAAAATGACGGAGACGGCAAGATATTTAAACGCGACGCTGAGATAGGTACCGGTGAATACGTCGATCATGCCCATAATCAGTCCGCCGATGAATGCGCCGCCGATGCTGCCGAACCCGCCGAGACATACGGCAATGAAGCCAAAAATCATAAAGTTGGTACCGATGCTGGGCATAAAATAGTAATAATACGTCATTGCACAGCCGCCGGCGCCGGCAATCGCGGCACAAAGGCCGAAGGTAACCATATAGGCAACCTGTGTATTAATACCGACAAGGCCGGCGGCTTCTTTATCCTGCGAGGTCGCACGAATGGCCTTTCCGATTTTCGTCCAGTTCATAAAGAAGAAGAGCAGGCCTGTGACGGCCAAAGAGGTGATGATCAACACCAGCTTCTGTTTGCTGGCCGTGATGAAGCCGAGATTCATGTCGCCCGAGAACAGCAGATGCGGGATACTCTTGGTCTGGCCTCCAACCAGCAGGGTCACACCGTTAACAAGAACAAGGCTCAGCGCAAACGTAATCAGTCGTTGACCAAGAATTGGTCCGCGGAGCGCACGCGCAATGATCAGATTATAAATAAGGAGGCCAAGCAGGAACATCACAATGATGACGACCGGCATCGCCATCAACGGATCCCAGTTCATAAACTTATTGATGAAGAAAGTGATGTACATGGCGACCATCATAAATTCTCCCTGCGAAAAACTCAGGATGTTCATCACTCCCCATACGAGTGCGATGCCCATGGCCAGCAGCGCGTAGATGGTTCCCATTGTAAGGCCTTCATATAACACCTGTGCAAACATAAATTACCCCTTTCCCAATCTGTTTTAGATAAAGAAGGACCAGAGGCGTGCCTGTTCATTGTCCGGAGCACTCCTCTGTCCTATAGAGAAGCCTGATCAAGAATCAAGCAGATAAAATCAGCGCTCGTTCCAGCCTTTGGCGGGATAGGCAGCTTCCGCAGTGGAAGCAGCTTGAGGATAAATCGTCTTTAGGGATTTATTCATATACTGCAATATGATGGCCTTGCCGTACACGTTCTGACCGCTCTCGTCAAATTTGTAGCCTTCCAGCGCGAAAGGATCTTCCGCCTTATCAATTTTTATCCCTTCGGACATAACCTTGCGCATGGCGTCCGCATCCGTGGAACCGGCCTGGTTGGCAATAGCGGCAAGCAGAACGCCGTCCCAGGCGGAGTTCAGGACGTCACCTGACAAGGGAAATCCCATCTTGTCGTAGAACAGTTTGGCGACGGTCTTAGAGGCTTCGTTGTTGATATCGGTGTTCCAGCGTGCGGTAGTCATCACGTAGTCGGAATCGCTGCCCAGATTCTTAAGGAAATCCGAGGTCATGAATCCGCCGCGCTGCCCGAACAGCATTTTGGGAAAGTAGTTCATCTCCTTGTAAGTGGACATGAACAGCAAGGCGTCGGCCGCGTAGGAACTCATAATAACGACGTCGGGGTTGGCATTCTTCAGACGCAAAACCTCGGAGGTGACGTTAGTGGCAGACGCGCTGTAATAAATGTCCTCGACCTGTTTGAAACCGTGTTTGGGGATTTCGGTTCTCTCAAGACCGGCAATGTAGGTCCCGAACTCGGAGTCTTCGGAAACCAGAGCGACCGTCTTGATACCGGCATTCTTTGTCTTGTTCAGCTGATCCAGGTAATCGAAGGTGTCTTTGACAAAATCATTGTCACCGGGAAAAGCACGGCCGTAGTACTGATAGCCGGCTTGGGTCAAAGTATTGGAAGTACCCTCGGAAAGCACGATCCGGTGATACTTTTCAGCAGGGACCATCGCCGTCTTGGTACTGGCAGAAGCAAAGTTGCCGCAGAGACCGATGACGTTTTGCTGGGTGATCAGACGCTCAGCCTCACTCATGGCAATATCGGGAGAACTCAGATCGCCGGTAACAAATTCGACCTTGGCGCCTCCCAGATTGGGCAGGCCTTCTCCCTTAGCAAAGGGAAGGTTTAGATCCGGATGGTCGTTGTTGATAATGTCTGCAAAGATTTCCGCCAAAGCCTTGACTTCCTGTCCGGCCTGGACGCCGGTGCCGGTCAGAGGAACCATCAGGCCAATCTTGATGGTTTTCCCATTGCCGCCTGCAGACGCCCCTGTGGATCCCCCTCCGGACTGCGTACCCTTCTGGCCGCATCCTGCGGTTGATCCCATGACCACGATTGCCGACAGCAGCGCCGCCAATAATTTTTTCTTCATAACAATACCTCCCACTTTTTATATGACTCACAGGATATATTTTTATATCCTAATTTAACCACCAGTGATCTGACGGGCTTACAGCCAACCTGTTGTGGGGTTCGCATCAGCCCGCCTCCAACTGGATTTTGATAAGCGAGGGATTCGATGTTCCGGTATGGTGGTTATTGCCAAGCCGATGGACTTAAAATTGGGGGGATGAGATACTGAGAAATTATTTCGATTTCGACTCCGACGAGTAATACGCGAAGATTCCAAGCGTGAAGGATTCCCTTTACAGCTTTGCGATTTCCGCAGATGCACGCAAAAACTGATCGATCTCCTCCGTAGAATTACAGTGAATGGGGGAAACACGGATCACGCCGTCCAGGCCAAAGGATTCCACGATTCTTTTGGAGTAATGATTGGGTGCCTTACGCTCAAATACATATACACCGCGCTTTACATACTCTTCAACAGCCGAGGTGACATCCATATTGTCGAACGTGATCGGCAGGATAAAATCTCTTTGAGTCAGGTCCGGATTGTCACACTGGACATGAACACCCTCAATTTTTCTCAGTCCGGGCAGTTCATCGGTACCCTCAAGGGCACGATGCAGCAGCGCACGTTCGTGCAGAGAAATCCGATGCATCCCTTCCACAAACAGTTCCCGGCGGTTATCGCTCTGGATAAACTGAGAACCAAGCCATGCCACATAATCCACGATGGCCGTATAATTGGCAAACAGATGGGGGGCGGTAGAACCCAATTCCCATGTATCCTTGGAATAGCAGAGGATACGGTTGTGGGGAAGTACCGCGCAGCGCTCGGAAACCCAGCCGATGCCGGAGCCGCGGAGACCGAAGAACTTATAGGGCGCAAAGTCCATGGCATCGATATCCAAGTTCTCCAGATCCACCACGCTGTGGGGCATATGCTGAACCGCGTCGACCACAATATAGATATCAGGTTTGATTCTTCTGGCTGCCTTGACGAAAGCCGGAATATCATTGACAGCGCCGGTAATATTGCAGGAATACATACAGCTGAGCAGTACGGTGTCTTTGTCTACCAGGCGCTCTACTTCAGAAACGTCAATTCCGCCGGTAGCGGGATTGCTCTGGAGAACGCGCAATTCCAGACCGTAACGCTCGGCGTAATACTCTACAGAGTCAAAGCCGGAGGGATGCTCCAGAACGGAAACAACCATATTTTTTCCGGGAATGGCCGCCGCGATCGCACCGATGATATTGAACATGACCTGAGAAGCGGAGAGATAAGTGATAATGGAGCCCTTTTCGGTACCAAAAATCGTATGTATATCGCGATATCCCTGTTCCACGTAAGAGTTTTGGATATCGGCCTGTTTCTGATGACGGTTTGGGCAATCGGGATGGGCATCCACCTTCATGGCCGTTTCGGCGCATGCCTTCAGGCGAAGGGCACCGCCGGAATTCTCAAAGAAGGCCCTTGGACCATAACTGTCGGCGTCTACATTGCAGAAATGATCCCTAACCTGTTGCTGCAGCTCCGGGGAAAACAGAATCCCCTGAGGATAATCGTTCGGATTCATTTGGTTCACTCCTAAATTATAGTTTTCATCGCGTGTGCAGGCCCGAAAGATCAAAGCTTTAAGGTTTCAATCAGACTGTCAGCTTGCCGTCCTTGAGGATCTCCCTGCCGTCAACCGTCAGGGTGGGATTGCGGAACACCGCATCCAAATGCACCGGACAGGAGTTCGTACCCTTGAAGCCGCGGTCATCGCCGATGCCAAAATGTACCGTGCCGTAGCAGCCTTCATCCTCCAGCATTCTGCCGGTCAGTTCACAGGCGGGGTTCATCCCAATACCGATCTCACCAATGTGGTACACCTTTGGGTCGTTGAGGCTCTTCAGGAGTTCGCTCAGTCTGTCCGCGTCTTTTCCGCCGCTGATGCTGATAATCTTACTTCCCTTGACCTCAAGGCGGATCGGCTCCCCGATCAGGCCGAGCATCGGATGAGGGATGGAACCATCGATGTAGGCTACGCCGTTCATGGTGCCGTCGTTAGCGCCAATGGCGCACTCGATATCCGGAGGTGAGGAGGACTGGCCGGGAACGATACTGCGTCCGTACTGGGGTAAATTGAAGCGTCCGGTGATGCTGGCCGTGATATGAGTGCCGCTGGGGGTGGTGATCGTTACGTCGTTTCCCTGATATGCCTCGGCTACACAGTCCATCACAGGGCTCAGGCCCTCAAAGTCCGCATATAGACCGCCGCTCTCCAGCATCCGCATATCGTAGTCGGAGCAGTTCAGGTCTCGGGCGCCTTTGGCACAGGCGTTACGCTTGGCCTCGGTAGAAGAAATGGAGAACGTGGTGGGGCGGAAAATGACGTCCGCCTCAAGCATAGCCGCCGCCACCAGATCTGTGGGCTCCTGGCCGTGCATGGTTTGGGTCGGCATCATGATCAGACTTCTGTTGGGATACTCTTCCGCAGCATCCCAGAGGGCCTGCGCAATAGGTAAAGCGCCGGGGTCGGTCACAATGAGAATTTTCTCATCTTTCTTACATTGCGCACACACTTCGAGAAGTGTTTTGCAGGCCTTGTAGATTTTTTTCATGCTTTTGCTCCCTTTCTTGATGTTTTACTGTTTTTATCCCTAATTCAGTTTTTAAAACCGAAATAGTTATAAACATTTTTTCTGGCCGCTTCCATAGATTCCGGCGCAGGCTTGAATCCGTAGCAGAACTCAAAGATTTCGCCCAACTGGCCCAGCATCATATCCACTCCGTAGATCAGCTTGTGGCCGTTTTTCCTGGCCCTGGCCGCAAATTTCGTCAAGGGCGGGTTTACGATATTCTCCATCACTACAGCCTCGGGTCTCAGATGGTCCAGAAAACCGAGATATTCATGATCCTGCGGGAATCCGTACAGACCCAGCGGTGTAGCCTGCATGAAAAAATCACAGGACTCCGCCGCACGGTCCAGATTCTCATTGGTAAACGGCAGGAAAGCAATCTCCATATCCGTATACTCCCGGACCGTTTCTATCAGCTTCTGAGCCCGTTCCTCCGAGCGGTTAATCAAGGTTACCTTTTTTGCGCCATGCTCAGCCATCTGCAGGAGAATAACACCCACAATGCTGCCTGCGCCAAGAATCGCTACATCCATGCCGTGAACATCCACTCCCGCGTTGACAATGGCCGCCATATTGCCCTTACCGTCCATTCCAATACCGACCGTTTTCCCGTCCTTACCTACCTTGACCACGTTGACTGAGTTAAAAATTCGGGAATGCTCGTCTACTTTGTCCAGATAGGGAATGATTGCGGACTTATGCGGCATCGTCAGACAGAAATGCTTCATGCCCAGTGTCTTGAAAGCAACCATAAAGTCTCCCAAGGCGCCTACAGGAATTTCGACCGGCCACATAATTTCGTCGATCCCATTCCCCGCAAACAGAGGATTGTAGCCGTAGGAAGCGCTGCTTTGTCCCATCGGACAGCCGATGATCGGGAAAAGTTTCGTATCCATCGTGAATGACAGGTGATCGATTTTTATACTCATGTCATTACCTCCACCAGTTAATTTACATATTTCTAAGCGTCGAGTCTTCCAGACTCTTTCGTTCCAGAGTCTCTATTTAAGATATTTACTCGAGTAAATAACGGACAAAAAAATTTAGCTGCTGCCACCCGGAATAAAATGTGTCTGGAAAAATACGTCTTGCGGATCGAAAACCTGCTCTTTGTCAAGAAGCATGCTGTTTACGACACATTTCGCAACCTCTTCTTTGGAAAAACCCATTGTTGTCAGTCTGGGGGACACGTTTACAGAAGAAGCGGTCGCATCCATCCCTACAATGGCAAAATCCCTCAGAGGAAGCATTCCTTGCTGTATGAAGTGATTCATAACGATCGTAGCCAAATAGTCGTTCCCCGCCACGAAAGCAATGGGCGTGTCTGTTTTTTTCCGCTCATATACGCTGGAAGCAAAGTTAAGGATAGAAGCATAACTCTGCGTATCAAAGCATACCAAGCCTTCATCGATCGGGATATTATGAGATATCAACGCATCACAGTAGCCTCTGTAACGATAATCATCACATTTCAATTGCTGTAGTGCCGAATAAATAGGGGGCAGAAAGGCAATTTGTTTATAGCCTCTTTCAATCAGGTGATTGGTAAGCACGCGTGCGGTGCCGCGATAATCCACGCAAACGCATTTTATGGAATCGTCAAGCTTGTGGTATTCCCGTGCCTTGTAAAGGACAACCGGCATTTTCCCGCTCGCGAGATAATTCAGCTGCTCCGATTTGTAAATACTTGTTGCAATGAATATACCGTCCATCTTGCGATGCATCAGCATGCGGAGAAATTTATCATCCTCATGACTGCTGCAAAGGAAAACATTATAGCCATGCTCATAGGCCTGCTGCTCCATGTGATAAGCAATATCAGAAAAGAGCTCGCTTCGGATGTCATCACATACCAAAGCAAAATTATAAGTACGATTCGTCTTTAAACTTAATGCGAGATAATTAGGCTGATAGTTTAGCTGCTTGATCGCAGCCAAAACCTTCTCCCTGGTTTCTTTGCTTACATAATTGGATTTATTCAGCACATAAGTCACAACAGCAGGAGACACCCCTGCCAATTCTGCTACGTCTTTTCTTGTCGCCAAGTAATCATTTCCTTTATATTTACTCGAGTAATTTTTTAGTACACATTTTTTATAACATATATTTTTGAAATTGTCAATAATTTTTATATCTATTATTTATAATTTTAGCTATAATCTCAGAAGCTCTTTCATCTGCCCTGCAGGGACATTTTTTTTCGCATTGCCGTTGTATCGGTTTCTTGTATAAATACACGATAGCAAATACACCCGCTTATTTTGTTGACAGATTTCAAAGTCAGAGGTATAATATCATTAATTAAATAAAATCTTCGGGGCAAGGTGAAATTCCCGACCGGTGGTATAGCCCACGAACCGCGAGGTTGATTCGGTTAAATTCCGAAGCCGACAGTAAAGTCTGATAGTAGAAGATAAAGGAAGATTCGCGTTTTTGCGTGGATATGCGTTTATGCTCTGAAATGAATTGTCATTTCAGAGCTTTTTTGTATATATCCTTGCGCGCGATTGCGACCCGCTTTGTAAAAATGCCTTGAACAATTAGTGTTCAAGGCATTTTTTTGCGGATTGGCTTCCGGCGTGTGTGTGGTAGAACCATTGTTCATATCACCTGCCCTGAACATTTTGTTCAGGGCGTTTTTTCATTTTACGGAGGTGCTATATGGAAGAAATAGAATACATGCGACTTGCAATTCAACTTGCAAAACAGGGCTGCGGATGGGTAAACCCGAACCCCATGGTTGGTGCGGTAATTGTAAAGGACGGCGAGATGATCGGGCAGGGCTACCACAAAAAATATGGAGAACTCCATGCAGAACGAAACGCATTGGCTAATTGTCAGACACCGCCAACCGGCGCAATCCTTTATGTGACACTGGAGCCCTGCTGTCATCATGGAAGAACGCCCCCTTGTACCGAAGCAATCATAGAAAGCGGTATCAGCCGAGTGGTAATCGGTTCGCACGACCCCAATCCTCTGGTTGACGGTAAAGGTATTGCGATTTTGCGTTCCCATGGTATTGAGGTAACAGAGAATGTTGCAAAGGATGAATGTGACAAGATAAACGAGAGCTTTTTCCATTACATTCAAGACAGAACGCCCTATGTGGTCATGAAATATGCCATGACCATGGATGGGAAAATCGCCACGCGCACCGGCGAATCACAATGGATCACCGGCGAAAAGGCACGCCGCCGTGTACATGAGGACCGGCACCGCTACTCTGCCATCATGGTTGGTGTAGGCACGGTTCTTGCAGACGATCCCATGCTGACCTGTCGGCTGGAAAACAGCAGAAATCCGCTGCGCATCATCTGCGATACCGGTCTGAGAACGCCGCTGCAGGCAAGAACTGTCTCTACAACGGATACTGCTTCTACCCTCATCGCTACGGCGATAACAGATACCAACAGGCATCAACCCTATCTTGATGCAGGCTGCGAGATCATGGTTCTTCCTCAAAAGGATAACCATATTGATTTAAACTGCCTGATGCAAAGATTGGGTGAAAAGCAGATTGACAGTCTTCTGCTGGAAGGCGGCGGCACACTCAATTGGTCCTCCCTGCAAAGCGGCATTGTAAATAAGGTACAGGCATATGTCGCGCCCAAGCTGTTTGGCGGCAGCGGAAAGACTCCGGTAGCGGGTTTAGGTGTTGACCATCCCGAAGGAGCTTTTCTACTAAGTAAACCGATCATCACACAGGTGGGTAAAGATATTTTATTAGAAAGTGAGGTAATTTGGTGTTTACAGGAATCATAGAAGAGATCGGCAAAATACAGGGTATTCAAAAAGGGGCAAGGTCGGCTGTCCTATCGGTTCAGGCATCGGAAATTCTGGAGGATGTCCACCTTGGCGACAGCGTTGCAGTAAACGGTATCTGCCTTACCGTTACTTCCATTTCATCAAACGGCTTTACCGCCGATGTGATGCATGAAACGCTGAACCGTTCTTCCCACCTGCGGATAGGAAGCTCTGTTAATTTGGAACGGGCAATGGCGGCAAACGGCAGATTCGGCGGCCACATCGTTTCCGGGCATATCGACGGCACCGGCACAGTTTCAGATATTCGCAGGGATGATAACGCTGTCTGGTATACGGTCAAAACACCCTTGCCGGTTCTTCGCTATATCATTGAAAAAGGCTCGATTGCCATTGACGGGATCAGTCTGACTGTGGCAAAGGTGCATAAAGACAGCTTCAGTGTTTCCATCATACCGCACACGGCTTCCTTAACAACGCTATCCAGCCGCCGTGTTGGGGATTCGGTCAATTTGGAAAATGACTGTATCGGCAAATATGTGGAACGTCTGATGGGAAAAGGATCGCGAAACCGCGATATTACAGCCGGATTTCTTACAAAATACGGCTTTTAGGAGGAATCAAAAATGTTTGAATTTAGCACTATCGAAGAGGTGTTGGAAGACCTTCGCTTTGGAAAGATCATTCTGGTTACAGACGATGAGGACAGAGAAAACGAGGGTGACTTTATCTGCGCTGCTGAGTTTGCTACAACCGAAAACGTAAATTTTATGGCGGTTCATGGCAAAGGTTTGATTTGTATGCCTATGAGCGAAGCACTTTGTCGAAAGCTGCAATTTCCCCAAATGGTCAGCGACAACAAGGATAACCACGAAACAGCGTTTACGGTATCCGTTGACCATGTGGACACCACCACCGGCATTTCGGCAGTAGAGCGGAGCATTACCGCCTTGAAATGCGTAGCGGAGGATGCCAAGCCGGAGGATTTCCGTCGCCCTGGTCATATGTTTCCGCTCCGCGCGAAGAGAAACGGTGTACTGGATCGAAACGGACACACCGAAGCCACTGTGGATTTAATGCGGCTGGCCGGGCTAAAAGAATGCGGCCTTTGCTGCGAAATCATGCGGGAGGACGGAACTATGATGCGCACATCGGAGCTGATGGAGCTGGCGCAGAAATGGAGCCTTAAAATGATTACCATAAAAGCCCTTCAGGAATACCGAAAAAGAAATGATAAGCTTGTGGAACAGGTAACTTGTACCCCTATGCCTACAAAGTACGGCGATTTTAAGGCTTACGGATACATCAGCAAGCTCAACGGAGAACATCATGTGGCGCTGGTCAAGGGTGAGATCGGTGATGGAGAGAATCTGTTATGCCGGGTTCATTCTGAGTGCCTGACTGGGGATACGTTTGGCTCCACGCGTTGTGACTGCGGTCAGCAGTTTGCAGCAGCCATGACACAAATCGAAAAAGAAGGACGGGGTATTCTGCTTTACATGCGTCAGGAAGGACGGGGTATTGGGCTCATTAATAAGCTACGCGCCTATGCGCTTCAGGATCAGGGAATGGATACTTTAGAAGCGAATCTTGCCCTTGGTTTTCCTGGAGATCGGCGGGAATACTTTATCGGCGCACAGATTCTTCGTGATCTTGGTGCAAAGAAATTACGCTTGCTTACCAATAACCCTGACAAGGTTTATCAGCTTTCTGGCTTCGGCATGGAAATCGCCGAGCGCGTTCCTATCCAAATGGAGGCTACTGAGCATGATTTATTCTATCTGCAAACCAAGCAGAAAAAAATGGGTCACATTTTAAACTACTAAGAATAAAGGAGATTACAACAATGAAAACCTTTGAAGGAGAACTCGTATCCAAGGACATTCGGATTGGTATTGTTGCTGCACGATTCAATGAATTTATTACAAACAAGCTGCTGAGCGGCGCTCTTGATGGGCTGAAACGCCATGAAGTCAGCGAGGAAAGCATTGATCTTGCATGGGTTCCCGGTGCATTTGAAATTCCGCTCATCGCTTCCAAAATGGCCAAAAGCGGAAAATATGATGCGGTCATCTGCCTTGGCGCCGTGATTCGCGGCAGCACCACCCACTACGACTATGTGTGCAGTGAGGTATCCAAGGGGATTGCCCATGTGTCCCTGAACAGTGATGTTCCGGTGATGTTCGGTGTGTTAACAACAGAAAATATTGAACAGGCGATTGAGCGGGCTGGCACCAAGGCCGGAAACAAGGGCTTCGACTGTGCGGTTGGTGCGATTGAAATGGTAAACCTGATTCGAAATATGCAAGGCTGATATGGCGAATCTGATTTTTGATTATGACGGCACCTTGCACGAAAGTCTGTACATCTACGCACCCGCTTTCCGTCTCGGCTATTCGCATCTTATCAGGAAGGGGCTGATCCCCGACAAAGATTTTTCCGACACTGGAATCAGCTCTGGCTTGATTTTTCCGCAAAAGACAGTGGGGAAACTTGATACCCGGGTTGCCACAGATGGAAAGAGATTTGTGCAGGGATCATTGGCGGGAGATGATACGTTCTCGTCAGACAGCGCATGGAGATAATAAGGAGTAGTGTTGGGAAAAAAATTTGGGAATCGAGAGCTAAAACACCCGATTCCCAAATATCACTTTTATCCTTGTCGCTCCCACATGGCTTTTCGGAATTCCAGGGGCAATACGCCCTTGGCACTACGGAACAGCTCGGCGAAATGCCCTGCGGCGGTATAGCCCACAGCTTTTGCCACCTCTCCAACCGGCAGGTCGGTATAGGCCAACAGATGCTCCGCTTGGTCAATGCGCACCCGCTGGATGTAGTCGGCCACAGTGCAGTCAAAGTAGATTTTGAAACTGCGTTTGAGCTTGGTTGTACCCATACAGGCAATCTTTGCCAGCATCTCGATGGAAAGGGAATCGGCATAATGGTCGCCGATGTAAGCTGAGAGACTCTGGAGCATGACCTGGTCCGACTCTGGAACAGGCACTGTCCTGCGTTCATTTAGCTTCCGGTGCCGTTCGAAGACCAGAGAGAGTGCCTCTGCTGCCTTGGCATCATAATAAAGTGTAGCGGGCAGGCCCTGCCCCTGATATCGCCACAGTTCCCGCAGCAGCCGGGACATTTCAGGAAAGTCAGCTGTCTCGTCCAGGCTCCGAAAGGCGTCGGCAGGACTCTGGTAGAGATCGCCGAACTGTTCCTTTAAATAGGCCTCATAATAGGCCGGGCGGTATTCGATGCCGATGGAGCGGATGGGCACGCCCCGGTGAATGAGGGCGCGATAGGGATGATAGCCCCCGAGAAAGCTCTTGACTACATGGCAGTTCAGCTTCCGGTAGGGCTGAAGCTCTTCCCCGGAGATAGATTCATACCAGGTCACACTCAGGCATTCAGGGATAGACATGTTCGTTACCGTGTCCTCCCGAAACCAGAAGTCGTGGATTTTGATGTTATAGCGGTCTCCCGCTTCGTAAACCCAGTAGTATCCGCCGCCGCCATCGCCTGTCAACTGCCAGCATTCACCCTCTGCAGGAAAACCCTCCGGCACGGAGCAGGGCTTGAAGTGCATTGCTTCAAACAACTTCCGGTAGTAACTGCTTTTCGTTTCTTTCATGGACGCCTCCTGTTCCAATCGGACGTTTCTTTACCACAAAAAGACCGACTCTGTTAAAAGACATTGTACCAGAAAACCGATCGATATACAATACAGTCAGGCCAAATGAAAGGAGGGATTTCCCATGAAATCCGATAAAAAGGGCTTTGCACTGCTGCTGGAATGGGCAGGAAAAGATCGGCGGTATCTCTATGCCTCAATCGTTCTGGCTCTGCTGTCCAGTCTCAGTACCATTGTCCCCTATTTTGCATTTTATAAAATCATCGACGCCGTGGTGCTGGGAACCTGCGACCTTGCCTTCGCCTTAAAATGGGCGGCCATCGTACTCATCGCCACGGCTGTAAGAGTGTGCTGCAACCTGGCGGCCACCCTCGCCTCCCACAGGGGCGCCTACAACACCCTGTTCCGGGTGCGCTGCATGGTGACCGAACATATGGCAAAGATGCCGCTGGGCGCCTTGAATGAACGCAGCACCGGCGAGATCAAGTACGTGATGAACGAGAGTATCGAAAAGCTGGAGTTGTTTTTGGCCCATAACCTGCCGGAGCTGGTGCTCTATCTTTCCGGGCCCATCGTTATGTTTCTCTATCTGCTCACGGTAAACGCGGCGCTGGCCCTGCTCAGTATTGTGCCGATCTTCCTTGTAGCCGCAGTGATGGCCCTTATGTTTCAGCGCTTCGGCAAGTTCATGCCCGAGGTCAACGCGAGCAGCGGCAATCTGTCCAGCTCCATCCATGAGTATGTGAACGGCATGCGCCTCATCAAGGCCTATCACATGGGCGCGCAGTCCTTCAAAAAGTATTCCTCCGCCATCGAGGCGCAGCACAGGATGTGGGGCGCCATTTCCAAAGCCACCGGGCCCCTTTACGCCGCCTATGTGGTGTTGCTGGAATGTGGTATTTTATTTCTTGTTCCTCTTGGCGGGTATTTTTTCGTCCGCGGCTCCATCAGCGCCGGCGTGCTGCTGCTCTTCGCCTTTGTGGGAACGCAGTATCTCACCGATATCCGTCCGTTACAGGAGCTGGGGTCCAATTTGTCCTATGTGCTCAATGGAGTCAATCAGGTGAAGGAAATCCTGGAAACCCCAGTGTTCGGCGACGGCCGGCCCTTTCCAAAACGGCACGACATCGAGCTTCGGAACGTATCCTTTTCTTATACGGAGGGCGAACCGGTACTGGAGCATGTGGATCTGCATATTGCCCACGGTGAGCGGGTCGCCTTCGTGGGGGTGTCCGGCGCAGGCAAAAGTACGCTGGTGCAGCTCATTTCCCGGTTCTACGATGTATCGGAGGGCAGCATCGCCATCGGAGGCGTGGATGTAAAGGATATCGACTACGAGCAGCTTTTGCAGAACATCTCGGTGGTGTTCCAGAGTAGTTTCTTAACCCGTGGAAGCGTGTTTGAAAACATTGCTATGGGTAACCAAGCCGTCACGCTGGAGGAGGTTCGTACCGCGGCACGAGAGGCTCAAATCGACGGGTTCATCATGTCTCTGCCGGACGGATATGAAACCAAAGTGGGCAGCTATGGCACCCGCTTCTCCGGGGGACAGAAGCAGCGCATCTGCATCGCCCGGGCCATCCTCAAAAATGCGCCTATCCTCATTCTGGATGAGGCAACCAGTGCCGCCGACCCGGAAAACCAGGTGGAGATTGACCGGGCTATTGAAAATCTCTGTCAGGGAAAAACCGTCATTATCGTGGCTCACCGGCTGGGCATTGTCCAGGGCTGTGACCGCATTGCGGTGGTGGAAAAACGCGGCATCAGCCGGATCGGCAGCTTTGACGATATGAGGGAGAGCAGTCCCTATTTCGCGGGGGCCTGGCGAGACTACAACGCCGCCCGGAGCATCCGCTACAGCCTGAAGGGAGGAAAAGAAGAATGAACCATAATGTTTTTAAAATGGGAGGAAAACTGAAGGCCTCTATTGCGGGCGTTGTGATCGAAGGTTTGCTCGGCGGCTGCAATTTTCTGGTGCTGTTTCAGGTACTGCACCTGATCTTTGACCAAAGCATCGGCTTTGCCGATATATTGCGGGCCACCGGCATGCTGGTGCTGCTCTTTGCGCTTCGTCTCATCCTCTATATGACGGCTTATACCGGCAGCCAGACCGGCGGCGCGGATGCAAGCCGGAATATCCGCATTGCTATTGGAGATAAGCTCAAGCGCATCCCACTGGGCCTGTTCACCAAAAACCGTACCGGCTTTTACATCAACGCCGCCACCAGCGAGGTCGGGGATTACGAGCAGATATTGACACACAAGGCTGCGGACATCACTAAATACTGCATCTTGTTGTTTATGGTGGGACTCTATGCCTGCACCCTATCCCTGCCTATCGGACTCATCGTCCTGATATCGACACTGCTGATTATCCCGGCCATGGCGATGTCCATCCGGCAGGTACATAGCTACGGCACCCGAAAAAACCAGGCACGGGAAGAAAATGTCAGCGCCATTACCGAGTATCTCACCGGCAGCCAGACACTGCGCTCCTATGCGCTGGTGGGTGCCAAAAACGAGTCGGTGACCGAGGCCATGCGGGAATATTCCAATGTCAGTTACGAATATGAAAAGGCGATTCTACCAATCGGATTCGGTTTTGTCTTCTGCAGCTATGTGGCGTTGGCGGCGGCCATCATACTGTCGGTGCAGGGTTGGCTTTCCGGAACGCTGGAGCCGGCCGCCGTGATTTTACTGATTATGCTGCCCATCTTTGTGGCGAAACTGAACCTGACTCTGTTTATTGACCTGACAGCCTACCGCAATTTGCTTATCTCCAAAAAGAAGATCAGCGGCATCCTTGCGGAAGAGGAGGAACCGGCCGAAGATGCATCCTTCTCCCCCAAGAGCACCGAGATTCGGTTTGAGGACGTGGACTTCTCCTATGTTGAGGGAGAGCCGGTACTGCGCGGGGCCAGCTTTACCATTCCCGCGCGCAGCCTTACCGCCATCGTGGGCGACTCCGGCGCGGGCAAATCCACCATACTCAACCTAATCTCCAAGTATTACGCGCCCCAGCGCGGGAGCGTCACCATCGGCGGCTGCAACATTGCAAACGCTCCGTCCGAGCAGGTACTGTCGTATATCAGCCTGGTAGATCAGGATGTATTCCTCTTCAACGATACGGTCCGCAATAACATCCGCTATGCCCGGCCGGGCGCCACTGATGCGGACATTGAGGCTGCCTGCCGTCTTTCCAACTGTGACGGTTTTATTCAAGCGATGGAACAGGGCTACGACACCGGGATCGGTGAAAACGGCAACCGGCTCTCGGGCGGCGAGCGCCAGCGGCTCAGCGTGGCGCGGGCCATCCTGAAGGACAGCCCCATCATTTTGCTCGATGAGGCCACCGCCTCTCTGGATATCGAAAACGAACTGCTGGTGAAGCAGGCGGTGACAAATCTGCTGGATGCCGATAAAACCGTGGTGATGATTGCCCACACCCTGCCTATTGTGAAGCACGCGGACAAGATCCTGGTATTGGACGGCGGCTGCGTGACGGAGACCGGCACCCATGATGAACTGATTGCCGCCGGCGGGAAGTATGCGGCCATGTGGGCGGCGTCTCAGACATTGAGATAGAACGGCGTGTTCCAAACGGACGCTTTTTTATTACATTTGGACGAACTCCTTTCACTCCAATTGCGAAAGCGCATCATATTTTGTATGATGGGTTTTGGGTTAGCAATGTCTAACCAAATACATATTGCCTCTTTCCTACAGCAATTCCATTTCAGTTTGCGAGACAAAACACGTTCTTTCCCCCGCCTTCGGCGGGGGAAAGAACGCAACCTTGTTGCAAAATCGACTGGAAATGCTGTAGTTACAGGACGGGGCAATGGCAAGAGGAGGTTTCTACATGGTAAATCAAAAAGTTTCCAATCAAAAGGGACTGACGGTCAAAGACCTGGTGACTACCGGTATTTTTGCAGCGCTTATTTGGGTGACGATGCTGATCGGCGGTCTGCCCTTTGCGCCGAATCCACTGCTGACATTTTATATGCCTTTGGGCGGCGCGCTGCTGGGTGGTCCTGTCTTTCTGCTGCTGGTGGCCAAGGTGCCCAAGCGCGGCCCCATTTCCATCGTCGGCATTTTAGCCGGTTTGATTTTTTTTGCCACCGGTATGCACTGGGCCATGGATCTGGGATATGTTCTGGGCGGCCTTCTGGGTGATCTGATTGCCGGAACCAAAAAGTACCGCAGCGTGAAGCTCAACATCGTGGCGTATATCTGCCTGTGTCTGGGAGCTACCGGCTCCTACATAGCGTTTTTTGCGGATCCCACTGCGTGGAGCAGCCTGATGCTCAACGGGGGCACGGCCCAAAGCTATCTGGACGCCATGAACGGCGCGGCGCAGGGATGGATGCTGCCGGTGATCCTGCTGGGTACCGTTGTGGTCGGCGCTTTCAGCGGCTACGTGGGCAGCAAACTGCTGAAGAAGCAGTTTGAAAAGGCTGGCATTACCGCATGAGCGGTAAAATAAAAGCGGGACTGTGGTTTGATCCGAGGACAAAACTCCTTTTGCTGCTTTTGACTGCACTGGGCGCCACTATGGCGCCCAGTCTTATGTATGAGCTGGGTCTGGTGATGCTGGTGGCCTTGATGGCGCTGGTGTGCGGTGAGTGGAGGAAGTCCGCCCTCGGCCTTCCGGCTTACCTGCTTTTTTATCTGCTGACCCTTGCCGTTATGCAAACAGACGGTTCGTCACTCCAAACCACGTTGATGGCTTTTCTGGGCCTTTTCCATAAGGTCTATCCCTGTGGTTTTTTGGCAGGGGTTATGATCTCCACAACAAAAGTCAGCGAGTTCCTCTCTGCCATGAGCCGTATCCACGCGCCGAAAAAGTTGGTGATCCCCTTCGCCGTGATGCTGCGCTATATGCCCGCCATCCGGGAGGACTGGCATTTTATCAAGGATGCCATGCAGCTGCGGGATGTGTCCCCCAACCTTGCGGGACTTCTGACCCACCCGGTCAGAACGGTAGAGTGCGTATATGTTCCCCTGATGATGGCGGCTTCCAAGGCAGCGGACGAGCTCTCCATCGCCTCGGTCACCCGGGGCATTGAAAATCCCCGCCCCCGCACCTGCCTGGTGCAAATCTGTTTTCGGGCCGCAGACCTACTCGCTGTTGTATGCTTCGCCGCGTATCTTGCGGCAGGACTGTTTTGGAAGGAGGCGTTTTTATGATCGAATGGAAGGGCGTTTCCTTCACCTACCCCGGTCAGGAATCCGATGGGTTGCAGCAGGTAAACCTCAGCATTTCCGAGGGCGAGTGCGTTCTTTTCTGCGGTCGCAGCGGCTGCGGAAAAACCACCATGCTGAGGCTGGTCAACGGCCTGATTCCGAGCTTCTTTCCCGGCGAGGGAGACGGCGCGGCGTATTTGGAAGGGCAGGACTGCTCGGAAATCCCAATGTACCGTCTGGCGGAACGTGTTGGATCGGTATTCCAGAATCCGCGAACGCAGTTTTTCAACGTAGATACCGACAGTGAGATCGCCTTTGGCATGGAAAACCAGGCACTTCCGCCGACGGAATTGGCGCGGCGGGTGGAGCAGACCGCCCGAGAACTGAACCTTGAGGCGCTGCGGGGCAGAAGTATCTTTGCCCTTTCCGGCGGGGAGAAGCAAAAAATCGCTTTTGCCTCCGTCTATGCCATGAATCCGGACATCTATTTGCTGGATGAACCCTCCTCCAATCTGGATATGGACTCCATTCGCGCGCTCAAGGAGTACTTAAAGCTCATCAAGGCCCAGGGGAAAACCATCCTGATTGCGGAACATCGGCTTTACTACCTCATGGAGCTGGTGGACAAAATCATCTATCTGGAGCGTGGGCGGATCAAAGGAATCTATACGCCAAAAGAACTGGCCGCGCTTTCACAGGGGCAACGGGCTTCCATGGGCCTGCGCGCCGTGAATCTGCAGCAGCTTCGTCCTCAAAAACGTGCGAAAAGCGCACAGGTACCGATTCTAGCACTTAAAAATGTAAGGCTATGCTACCAGAAAAAGACGGTGCTGGAAAACATCTGCCTGCAGGCCGCCCGCGGCGAAATCATCGCCGTGGTAGGGCACAACGGCACCGGCAAGACCACCTTTTCCCGGGCTCTCTGCGGCCTGCACAAGGGCTGCGAGGGAGAGTTTCTTTGGGGCGGGAAGCCTCTCAACGCCAAGACTCGCCGAAAACGGTCTTATCTCGTTATGCAGGATGTGGGATACCAATTGTTTGCGGAAAGCGTGGAAAAGGAGTGTGTGTTCGGGATCAAAAACCCGAATGCGGCGCTGGCGGACAGGACATTGGAGGATCTGGGGCTCTCTTCTTTCCGGGAGAAGCACCCCAACACCCTGTCCGGCGGACAGAAGCAGCGGCTGGCGGTGGCGGTGAGTATGGTGTGCGGCAAGGACATTCTGGTGTTCGACGAGCCGACCAGCGGCCTCGATCACGACAGCATGACCCAGGTGGCAGCCCTGATGGAGCGGTTGGCGGAGCAGGGCGGCATCCTGTTTGTGGTGACCCACGATTATGAGCTGGTTTGCCGGGTCTGTACCCGGGTTGTCCATTTTGATGAAGGCGAAATGCCGGACGATCTGCCCGTTACAGTGGAGAACGAGGGGAAAATACGAGAACTGTTTCATCTTCAACCGTAATTATGGCGTCGGTTCCTGGGACACCAGCGATTCGCCATCATATCAGTGAGATTCGCAAGGCTTTGGTGGAGTTGACCGAGCGGGACTGCATTGAAACAGTTTGGGGCATTGGGTATAGGTTCCAGGAAGAGAAATAGATAGGAAGGATCGGCGCTGTTGCCGATCCTTCCTATTTTATCGTTTCCTGTCGGGTACTTATACTTTCCTTCTAATCGATTTACGAAAATCTAATATTTGACTCATGATATTTAGGACAACACCGCATAACGGGAGAAAAGGACCTGCGAGAAAGAACAAACGGAGTACGATTTTTCAAATACAGAATTGTGACCGGGGCTGCGGATACCCTTTGCCTTTTCACCTGTTGTGGATACCATCCTGGTCCGCAAGCGCGGCGGAAATGGCATCCGCTGTCGGCGGGCACCCTTTCACCTGCTTTGATGCACCATCGCAGCAGCGGCCGATGCCTAATCCCTCAAATTTCTTTCCTCTCCAACCCTGACCGATGGCGATGGGAATGTCGTGATCTCCGCCGCAAGCATACAGCGCGCGCACCAGGCCCGCGTAGCATGCCGAACAGGCCGAATCCTGCCGAACGCCGGCTGTGAGCCGCGCCACTTTTCCGCTCGGCTTCGGGTATCCGCCGCCCTGCGTAGGGTCGTTCAAACGGATCATATCTTCCTCGCGGAGCTCTGCTGTACCGGCTCCCCACTGTTCGGCCAGCTTAATATAAGGGACGTCGGAAAGAGAAAGCCCCATCAGTCGGCAGCCGTAGGCGTCCAGCTGAACCGGGTCCTCCCCCAGATACATGCGTCCGGTGAAAACGGGATTTCCCCCTTCTTCAAAGTCCAGATCGCCGCAGATGCTGTCCACAATCGTAAGGGACGGCCGCAAAACGCTCGCAAGAGCGGCAATCGGTTTCATGAGCCCCTCTGCATGGAAACGCCGCTTCTCCCGATCGGGAAGACAGCCCTTACAGTTTTTCAGGGCACAGGTCATGACCGTCTGACAGTGGCCCTTCAGAACGGGCAGATTGATCAGATACCCCGCGTCCAGGGCACGGTTGCAGATTTCCATCGGCCGAAACGGGGTATCCACGGTCCGCGCCTGATCACGCTTGAGGTCGTAAAAGGGAACGCTGTATTTACGGCTGACCTCTTCATACCCGGCAGCCCGGCAAGCCCGGTCGGTCCTGTCTCCGACCCAGGAGCCTTCGATAATGCTGATCTTCCGGATGCCGTGATCCTTCAGATATTCGATTGCCCCGGACAGGACGCCCGCATGGGTGGTGGCCCCGGATTCAGCGGACTTTGCCACCACCAGATTGGGTTTGAGAGCTACCTCAGCGCCCGAAGGAATTTTCTTAACGACTTCGGCCGCCTCCATAAGGGCCTTCGTCATGGAAAATGCATCGCTGCCAAAGATCTCATAGATTTTACCCATGAAATGATCATTTCCTTTCTAAAACTGTTTTGGGGACACATGGAAAGATGATTCACACGTTCTTGCCTCTTTTTAGATCGTCATGGCGATGGAGATGCCTGCCGTGACCAGCGCCGCCATGAAAAGCGGAATCATGCCGTCGAAATATCCCGCTCGGTCTCCAAGATTGTAGTACAGCACATAGCAGACGAGGCTGATCAGCGTGGCGACTCCGATCACAACGGCGGAGACGACCGCCGACTCATGCGGGAACCGGCCCGCTCCATAAAGCGTGTTGATCTCCGACAGCGCCAGCACCGCCCACCCGACGATGAGCAACAGCTCCGTCGTCACCTGCCTCTGAAGGAGCAGACCCGTGACCGCCAGCAGGACGAGATAAGCGGCGATACCGCCCCATAAAAGCAGCCCGCTAGGAAAAAGTGCTGCCTCGACGGATGCAGATCGGAGCCCTTTTACCGCCAGAACGATTGCGGCCAGTCCCGCGACAAAGGCTGGAATCAGGAGCCATCCCGTTTTCATGCCCTTAATAGCTCCGGTGGGTTTGAAGGCCAGCAGCCACCAGGCCAGGTAAAATGCACAGCAGATGATCAGGAGAATATTGCCCCAAAAAATCTGCCTTTCAGAAAAATCCAGATTACGAATCGCCAAATCTTGTCACCCCTTTGTTTTTCAGAGCTATCTGCTCCGGGAACACCCCAATTTTATTTCTATTTTACCATTCCTTTGCGTATAAGAAAAGACAAAGTACCTTTTTCAGATACTTTGTCTTCAGACCAAACGGAGGCCATCTGGCCAATTCATGCGGCACGAAACGTCATTTATAAACGCAATCAAAAGAAAAATTTATTACACGACCCCTTGTTATATTCGTTTATTTATGTTAAAATAAGCACAAAGTAATGACATACGATGTCCTACATAATATTTGCTTTTTGAATTCGAATAGCGACGATTGAACGGAATGTCGCCTATTCGGTGAAATAAAACAACGAGGTGTGAACTATGTTTGAAGTTGTGGCCGAGAATCAAAAACCTTTAGCTGAACAGGTGGCCGATCAAATTATTCAGTTAATCGTCAGTCAAAATCTTATATACGGCCAAAAGCTGCCAAATGAATTTGAACTTGCAGACAGCCTGAAGGTTGGGCGGGGAACTGTGAGAGAAGCCGTTAAACTGCTGGTTTCACGTAATGTGCTTGAAATCCGCAGGGGTAAAGGGACGTTCGTTTCACAGGAGCCGGGTATTATAAAAGACCCGCTGGGGCTTGCTTTCTTTAGGGATAAATACAAACTGGCACTTGATTTGATGGAAATCCGATATATATTCGAACCTCAAATTGCGGCGTTAGCTGCGGACAGAGCTACAAAAGCAGATATTTCCGAGATGAATCGGCTGTGTGTTGAGATTGAGGATCTCGTGAAAGCCGGCGAGAATTACACGAAAACAGACGTGGAGTTGCATACCCGCATCGCGCAAAGTACGCGGAATCTCGTCATGCCCAATCTTATTCCGATCATTAATAATGGTATTGTGCTGTTTAATATTTTCCCCTATCAGGTAGAACGGATGGATGCTTTACAGATTCATCATGAAATTATTGATGCGATCGAGGCACGCGATGCAGCGAGGGCAAGCAATGCGATGATAAGGCATCTGGCCTACAACAGAAGGAATCTGCAGGGGCTTAAAAACGTATATGAAAGAGAACAGGTCGCTGACCAGCCGATTGTAGAAAAATAGAATGTAAAAAGGCCTCTGTCATTTACAGTGTATTGTAAATGACAGAGGCCTTTTTTTGTATCTGGCCGAGGATAAGACTTTTATAAAATCAGCACAAAAGCGGGGAGGATATTTTATTACACAATTATTTATATATGAGTTGACAATAATTGTGGAAAGTGATAATATAAGCTCAAAATTAATACGACGTCACACGTCTTATGCTAAGTATTTCAGAGGCTATATTGTGCTTCATTCCGTAAAGCAAACAAAACAGCAGATGAGGTATGGATCGTTTCAATGGGATAAGAACAGGACTGCCGATTGTTTTATCAAAAGCAGTCGCACCTGCCTTGAAATACATATAAAATAGTTGCTTTCTTTTTTCAGTGTTATTTACGGTTGTATTCTGGTTTACCACTGTCACCATGATCGTTTTCTCAATGAGGAATTCCTGAGTATCTTAAACCTAAACTTTTTGCTTGGCCTATGATTGGCATAGGCTTGACAATTTAAGTTTATAAAGACCTAAAAAAAGAAAGAAGGAAAAATTAAAATGAAGACACGCAGACTCATCGCATTCACGATGGCAATAGCAATGACTGCACTGGCTGGATGTTCCACCACTGCGCCAACTCAGACCCAAGCTCCGGCTTCGGCAAGCTCGGAAGCCGCTCCCCAGGCCTCGACCGGCAACGCCAGCGCCGGATTTGATGGATCCGTTACTTTTGGTGTGGTCGCTCCTATAACCGGTACCAACAAGATGGTAGGTGAGTACGTAGTAAACGGTGCAAAGCTTGCCTTGAAGGACATCAATGCTGCCGGCGGCATTAACGGCAAAGAGCTGAAACTGGTCTTCGAGGATGAGGTCGACAATCAGCAGGCTTCCGTAAATGCAATGGTCAAGATCATGAACTATTCTGATGTTGTTTCTTTCTTTGGTTCTACTTATTCTGCTAATTGTATTGCAGCTTCTCCTAACGTTCTTGAAAAGAAAATTCCGATGTTTGCAGGCGGTTCTTCCGCAAACATCCCCAAAAAGGGCAATCCGTATGTGTGGCAGGATCGTATGACCGATGACCAGTCGGGTGTTCTTCTTGCAAAGGCCGCGACGGAAAATCTCAAAATCAAGAACCCCGCCATTCTCTATTCCACCGAGAGCTTCGGAACCGGCCTGAGGGATCAGACAATCAATGCGTTGAAAGCATTAGGGATCGTAGTTCCGGAAAAAAACCAGTATGGATTTGTTAATGACGAGAAAAACTTTGCCCCGATGATCAGTCAAATTCAGAACTCCGATGTCGACGGTTTGATTGCAATCGGGAATCAGATGCCTGCCGCTGTTATCTGCCAGCAAATTGACGCCGCCGGCCTGACTATTCCGATGATCGGATCGTCTTCCTGGGCTTCCGCTGTCTGCCGCCAGAATGCGGGCGCTTCCGCCGATGGCTGGTACGCTGTCGCTGACTGGACGGTCGAAGTCTCCACCGATGAAGGCAAAACATTTGCCAAAGAATATAAAGACACTTACAATGCAGACTCCGACATGCCGGCTGTAGCGGTATATGATTCCATCATGCTCTTCAAAAAGGCTTGTGAAATCGCAAAGACCACCGCAGACAAGGAAGCCATTAACAACGCCCTTAAGGAAATCAAGGATTATAAGGGAGCTATGTCTACCTACACGTACTCTGAAAATCATTGCTTCAGCACCAGCCAGTTCTTAACTGTCAACAAAGATGGTCTTGCTACGATGGTCGGCACAGTTAAAACCAGATAGCATTTTCAAAACCGACTTTTAGTTGATGAAAACGACGAATAAGACGTAAACAACCGCATGAGGACATATCCCAAAATGATGAACTTATTTTGGGATATGCTTCTTCAGAAAATGGTTGGCAGCTATTTCCACGTTTTTTAGAAAGAAGATAGAAAGGGTAATGAAACAATTTCGCTTTTCATTATACGAGGTGGAGCAATGAATATAAACACCATAGTGTCATTGGCGGTAAATGGAATTTCCATGGGCATGATTTATGCCTTGATGGCGATGGGATTAATTCTCTTAATCAGGGCGATCGGCGTAATGAATTTTGCACAGGGCGATCTGCTGATGTTCGGCGCGTTTATCACTTGCTGGCTTACTGTAGACCTGAAGCTGCCGCTCTGGGCAATGATTCCGCTATCGATTGTATGTTTTGTAGTTGTCGGAATTATCTTTATGTTCACAGCTTACTGGCCCCTCAGAAATGCATCATACCCCGCGGCGACCGTTATTTCAACGATGGGAGCGGCAATGGCCCTTAAAGAAATTGCGACGCTGATATGGGGAAGCCTGCCGCGTTCCATGCCGCCGCTTATGAAAAATCCGGCAACCGGCAAGGTGGCCGTTTTAAAAATAGGGTCCATTACCATTCAGTGGCAGTTTATACTCACAATTATTGTGGGATCCGTTTTTATCTATCTTGTATTTGTTCTGTTTGACAAGCTTTATGCCGGACGAATGATGCAGGCAGCCGCGCAGGACAAATATGCGGCGGAACTACTTGGAATCCCTACCATTCTAACGACTATGGCGACCTATGTCATTGTTGTCGCTCTGGCATCCACAGGCGGATATATGATTGCCCCGATTTTTATGGTCAGCAATACGCTTGGCACGTTACAGCTCCGCGCGTTCGCCGGTGTCGTAATCGGTGGATTCGGAAATATAAAGGGAGCAATCCTCGGTTCATTATTAATTGGTGTGGTTGAAGCTTTCAGTACCATTCAGTTTTCACAGTACAAAGACGCTGTTGTTTTCCTTGTTCTGATTGTATTTCTATTAGTCAGGCCTCAGGGATTGTTCGGCGAAAAAATTGCAGATAAGGCGTGAGAAGAAAAATGAAAAAAATGAAATCTTACATAAAGCCATCTTCATTTCTTATTTTCATTGCGTTGGCAATATTCGTAGCACTGGTTCCCGCGGTAAATCAAGGTTATTCGATGATGATTTTAAATCTGGGCTTAATTTATTCCATTGCTACCTACGGGCTTTCCGTAATGCTCGGCTTGGGCGGACAGCTTTCTTTCGCGGCGGTCTCCTTTATGGGCCTCGGAGCTTATTTCACGGCAAACCTGTGCTCAGGACGCCTGGGCTTCTGGGTCGATACCTCTCTTACGCTCGTACTCGTTCTGATTATATCCACAGTGGTGGCATTTCTCATTGGAATGATCCTTTTCCGTCTGAGCGGTACCTATTTTACCTTCGGTACGATCGGCCTGGTACAGGTCACATGGTCATTCTACCTTAGTTACAAGCCTTTATTCGGCGGGCCTGACGGGATCTCAAACGTTGCCACGCTTAGAATTTTCGGCTGGTCGCCCGTGGACTATAACCAATGGTTCTATGTTCTGGTAGTGATTGTGCTGATTGTAGCAATTCTGGTGGAACGCATACGGCGCTCCCAGCTTGGACGTTCGCTTTCAGCGATCCGCGACAATGAGATCGCGGCACAGACGCTGGGAATCAATGTTTACATGACCAAAGTGATTGCCTTTACCATTGCAGGAGTGCTTGCGGCACTGGCAGGTTCTCTTTATGCGATGCATAGTCAATTTGTATCTTCCGATATGTTTACCTTTGAACGCGCGACTTCATACATCATCATGGCAATGCTGGGCGGCGTTAACAACACATTCGGCGTTTTTGTCGGCTCGGTGCTTGTCACAATGCTTCCGGAGTGGCTCAGAGGAATGCAGAGGTACCTGCAGCTGATTTATGGTGTGGGGGTCATCTTGTTAATGGTGTTCATGCCGATGGGACTTGCCGGTCTGGCCGGAAATTTCGGCAAAAGCATCAAGCGAAAACTCCGTTCGGCCGCTGTAAAGAATGCCCCGGCAGAAAAGGAGGATGCAAAGTAATGAATCCAATTTTAAGATTAGATAAAGTGTGCAAACGGTTCGGCGGCGTCATAGCTGCGGATGATGTGACCTTTTCCGTAATGCCCGGCGAAATTCACGGACTGATAGGACCTAACGGCGCAGGAAAAAGTACGCTGATGAATCTCATCAGCGGAATATACATTCCCGACAGCGGCTCAATCTTTCTGGATGAAAAGGATATCTCCAATGTTCCCTCTCACATGCGTGCCCGCATGGGTATTGGGCGCACCTTTCAAACGCCGCGTTTTTTGCAGCGCTCGAGCATTAGGGATAATCTGCTTTTGGGCACCGATCTTGCCAATCAAATGGGCTACCTGAAAAGCTATTTCGGAAAAAAAGGTTCCAACTTTGAAGAAGAACTTGACAGATTGATGAAATATCTGGACTTCACTTTTGATTGGGAAGAGGATATCAATGGGCTTGCCTATGGGCAGAGAAAGCAATTGGAAATTGTGCGTTCCATGCTCACACACCCGAAGATCATGTTGGTTGACGAGCCCGCCGCCGGTCTGAACAACAAAGAAATCGACGACGTTATGGCGCTTCTTAACTTCGCCGCCAAGCAGTTTGGCATCGGCGTTCTATTGATCGAGCATTCGATGGATATGATTATGAATATCTGCGAGGATATTGTCGTTATTTGTTTCGGGAAAGTAATCGCAATGGGCGGACCCTCGAAAATTTCGTGTGACGAGGCTGTTATAGAAGCTTATTTGGGGAGGGATCTGGATGCTTCAAATTCGTGATTTACATGCTTATTATGGGCCTATTGAAGCACTTAAAGGCATTGATATAACGGTTAAGGAAGGAAAGATTACCTGTTTGATTGGCAGCAATGGTGCAGGAAAAACCACACTCCTGAAATCGATTTCCGGCATGATCAAACGCACAGGCTCGATCGTCGTGAAGGGAGATGGAGAAATCATCGATAAAAATTCCCGTTATATCGCCAATCACAGAATCATCCATGTTCCGGAGGGGCGGCATATATTTCCTGGCCTTTCGGTAAAAAACAACCTGGAAGTCGGCACTATCAACTGGCATGGATTCTTCGGAAGGCAATCCTACGCAAACGAGCTGGAAGAAGTTTATTCTCTTTTTCCGCGTTTGAAGGAGCGCGAAAACCAGCTTGGCTGGAGCCTTTCGGGCGGCGAGCAGCAGATGCTTGCAATCGGACGGGCGATGATGGCCAAACCAAAGATACTGATGCTCGACGAGCCGTCGATGGGGCTTGCCCCCATTGTTATTTCCGAATTGTTCGAAAAAATTGTGCAAATCAACCAACAGGGCATGACCATTCTGCTTGTGGAGCAGAACGCACGTCTCGCGCTGCAGGTATCCGATTTTACATATATTATTGACAGCGGAAAGGGAATCCTCAGCGGGCCCTCTTCTGACCTGAAGAATGATTCCCGGGTCATTGAGGCGTATCTTGGGAAAGCAGTTCAAAAATGCGATTGATCTTATTCCTGCGGAGAATTTTTAAATATTTGATAATAAAAGGAGTGAACGACACCTGACGAAAGGTGCGAATGTTATGAAAGCTTTAGTAAAATACGCAGCCGGTCCCGGAAATATGGAAATCAGGGATATCCCTGAGCCGAAGGCCAGAAAAGGACAAATTAAAATTAAGGTTTTAGAGGCCGGAATCTGTGGCTCTGATTTGCACATCTACCATAGTGATATTGCAATCCCGGTGAATCCTCCCGTGGTTACGGGGCATGAATTTTCGGGAGTCATTGCTGAAATAGGCGAAGGAGTTAACGGATTTTCTGTAGGAGACCGGGTCGTTTCAGAGACTGCCTACGATTTTTGCGGGGTTTGCGATTATTGCCGTGAAGGATATTATAACCTATGTGTGGAACGCAAAACGCTCGGCTACTGGTACAATGGCATTTTCGCCAGCTATACGGTAGTGCCTGCCGCACGTGTGCTGAAAATTCCGGACAATGTTTCCGATACCTCCGCTGCAATGGCGGAGCCTCTTGCGTGCGTCTGCCACGCGGTCTATGATCTGTGCAGAATTGTCCCGGGTGACCTGGTGCTGGTCTCCGGTCCCGGCGCAATAGGGATGATGGCAATGCAGGTGGCGAAAGCGCATGGCGCTACGGTTATTATCAGCGGGACCAATGTTGATATTCCCCGTCTTGAGCTGGCAAAGAAGCTGGGAGCGGATTATACCGTTAATTTGCAAACCGAGAACCTGGAAGAACTGATTAATAAGCTGTCCAACAACTACGGCGTCGATGTTGTGCTGGAATGTTCGGGTGCTGCTCCCGCTATCAATTCCGGACTGAATTTGATCAAAAAACGCGGTTATTTCACTCAAATCGGACTGGCAGGAAAGAAGATTGAGTTTGATATTGAGAAGATCAATTACAAGGAACTGCATTTTTCCGGATCTTTAGGTTCCCGCAACTACAACTGGAGAAGAGCGTTAAAGCTTTTGGCCGACGGACAGGTGAATCTTGAACCTTTGGCGGATACAAAGCTTCCTCTGACCGAGTGGGAAACCGCATTTGAGCGGTTTGAAAAGAAGGAAGGCTGCAAGTTCTTTCTGCTCCCCATAGAGGAATGATATTTTCATCTCCATAAATAAAAGCACCGGAATAATATGCCGATATGGCAGGCTTCATAAACAAAAAAGAGGAGATTTTGAAATGAGTTTATCCACAGCTAAAAAGGGCGAGATGAATGCGCTATGCCTTAAATTTCGCATGGATCTGATAGAATTGCTTCATTCCATCCAGACCGGCCATCCGGGAGGTTCGCTGTCTGTGTGTGAAATACTGACTGCACTTTATTTTGAAAAGGCGAAGGTCGACCCGAAAAATCCACAGTGGCCGGAAAGAGACCGCATTGTGCTTACCAAAGGACATGCTGCGCCAATGCTCTACCGGGTTTTGGCCGAAAAAGGTTTTTTCCCTGTCGAAGAGATGAAAACCCTTCGACAGCTCAACTCCCATCTGCAGGGCCATCCCTGCGCGCTGGAGACTCCCGGAGTCGAGCTTTCCACCGGGCCGCTTGGAATCGGGCTGGCTGCGGCAGTCGGCATGTGCGTTGGACTGAAGCTTTCCAATATTGACGCCACCGTTTACGCCATTATGGGAGACGGAGAATTGGATGAGGGAACTGTCTGGGAGGCATGCATGAGTGCGGCCAAATTTAAGACCGACAACCTGGTTGCTATTCTCGATTACAATCATGTCCAGCTCGACGGCACTTCGGATGAAATTATGCCGATGGGCGATGTAAACGCGAAATTTGCTTCTTTTGGATTTGAAGTGTTCAACTGTGACGGACACGATGTCGACGCCATCTGTGAAGCGATTGATAAAGCAAAAACCGTTAAAGGAAAACCGTCCGTCATCATTGCCGAAACCATAAAAGGAAAGGGAATTTCCTTTATGGAAGGAAAAAACGCTTGGCACGGCAGGGCGATTAATGACGAAGAATACAAATTGGCAATGGCTGAATTGAGAGGTGACAAATAATGGGAAGAGCAATTAGGGACGTATATGGGGACTCACTCCTCAACTATGGAAAAGAAAACAAGGATGTTGTCGTCCTTGACGCTGACGTGTCCAGTTCGACAAAGTCCGGTGTTTTTGGAAAAGCATTTCCCAATCGCTTTTTTAACGTTGGAATCGCTGAGTCAAACATGGTCGGTATGGCAGCGGGTCTTTCTACAATCGGGAAAATTCCCTTTGTGAATACATTTGCCGTGTTTCTTACCTCTATCGGCTTGATTGGTGCTAGATCGTTTGGCTCTTATTCCAAACTGAATATTAAATTTATGGGTGCCTACGGCGGATTATCAGATGCCTTTGACGGACCGAGCCATCACTCGCTTGAAGATGTCGCAATCATGCGCTCTCTGCCAAACTTTCAGGTGTTTGTAGCGACGGATGAATATCAGACAGACTGGCTGGTTAAAAACGCCATTGAAGTAAATGCCCCAATGTATATCAGATTGTCCAGAGATGCCACTCCTACCGTTTATTCTGCCGATACAAAATTTGAAACGGGAAAAGGCATGGTTTTGCGCGAAGGTACGGACGCCACGATTATTGCCTGTGGCGTTATGGTCGGTCAGGCAGTCGCCGCTGCTGAAGAACTTGCCAAAAAAGGCGTTCAAGTAGGCGTTGTGGATATGTTCAGTATCAAACCCATCGATAAGGAACTGATTCTGGAATCAGCGAAGAAAACAGGCGCAATTATTACTGCGGAAGAGCATACCGTCATCGGCGGGCTTGGCGGCGCGGTTGCAGAAGTGCTGACAGCCGGCGGCGCTAAAGCAGCACAGGAGTTTGTCGGTGTGCGGGATTGTCACGCGGAGTGTGGACCTTATTCGGGACTCCTAAAAAAGTATGGCCTTGATGTGGCTGACGTTGTAGCGGCCGTTAAAAAGGCAATTGCAAGAAAGTGAGTATATCTCTATGAAAAAAGCAATATTTACCGCGCCTTTCAAGATTGGATTTCAGGAAACGGAGATTCCGTCAATCAGCGATGACGAAGTATTACTGAAAGTAATCAGTATTGGCATATGCGGTTCGGATATCCAGATGTATCACGGCAGACACAAGTACATGACTTATCCGGTTGTTCCGGGGCACGAGGTTGGTTCAGTGATTGTCAAGGTTGGAGCAAATGTAACCGACTTTCAGGTGGGAGAACGCGTTTCGGTCGAGCCCCAAATCACCTGCGGCCATTGCTATCCCTGCTCAATCGGACGGTTCAACGTTTGTGAAAGTTTGAAGGTCAAAGGGGTCCACGCCGATGGCTTTGCCGCAGAATATGCTGCGATTGAACCCCGTTTCCTTCACCACTGCCCGGGAAACATGGACTTTGACCTGATCACCCTTGTGGAGCCGCTTGCTGTTGGAGTCGGATCTGTTAAACGCTCCCATTACGAAGGTGCCAATATCGCCATTATCGGAGCAGGCACCATCGGTAATCTGGTCGCTCAGTCCGCGCAGGCGCTGGGGGCCGGCAGTGTACTTGTGACCGACTTTGTAGACGGCAGGCTGGATTTTGCAAAAGCGTGCGGCATTCAGCACTGCGCTAACACCAGGGATATTGGTTTAAAGCAAGCGATTGAAAATACATTCGGAGAAAGAAAAGCGGACGTCATTATAGACTGTGCCGCTACAAGAGGCTCCTTTATGTCTGCCATGGAAGCGAGCCGACCCAGCTCGGAGATTGTAATTACGGGAAATTACAAGGAGCCAATGGAACTGGAAGTACCCCGTATTCAGCGCAGAGAAGTTTCTGTCATCGGCCATATGATGTATGTCCGTGAGGATTTCGCCGACGCAATCCGGTTCCTTTCCGAAGGAAAGGTTAAGACGGCCGGCTTCATTTCCCAGCGCTTCCCGTTTGACGACTTTGATAAGGCGTTTGCATTCATTGATGAGCATCCAAACGATGTCATGAAAGCAGTCGTCAATATTGGTACTTATTAATTTTATACCGGCCGGATAAAGCTGATCTTGCCGCGGCAGGCAATTCAGAAAAATGCCGGTATTCTCAAATATTTTTTAAAAGGAGTGTAGTATAATGAAAGATTCAATCAGCAAATATTTCAAAGTGGGATTAATTCATTTTATGGCTTATCCGGCGACCATGCGCGGGGAAGGCCCCATTGTGGAAACAATGAAAAAGATTGCTTTGGATGACTATTTTGACACTGTGGAAGTTACAACCATAAACAGCGACGAAACCCGCGCGGAGGTTCGGGATATGCTGGCCGTTTCCCACATGACCGTTTGCTACGGGGCACAGCCAAGGCTCATGGGAGCCGGGCTTAATTCCTGCCATCTGGACGAAAACGAAAGAAAGAAAGCAGAAGACGTACTGCTGAAATCCGTCGACGAGGCGGAATATCTGGGCGCGAAAGGAATCGCATTCCTTGCCGGCAAATGGGAAGAAGCAACGAAGGAAGAGTCCTATGCGCAACTGCTCAAAACGACGAAAAATGTTTGTGATTACGCCAAAACAAAAGGAATGAACGTGGAAATTGAAGTTTTTGACTTTGATTTTGACAAGGCTTCTTTGATTGGTCCGGCGCCGCTGGCCGCGCGTTTCGCGTCCGATATGCGCGAATACACCAATAATTTCGGCCTTCTGGTTGACCTCTCCCACTTTCCGCAGACGTATGAAACCAGCGGGTTTGTATTCCGTACTCTTCGCCCCTACATCACACATCTCCATATCGGCAGCGCGGTCATGGGCGAAAAATTCAACGCGGCCTACGGCGATACACATCCCCGTTTTGGATTCCCCAACGGCTGCAACGATATACCGGAGGTTCTGGACTTTTTGCGCGTCGCGAAGAATGAAGGGTTTTTCAACTCCGAAAACCCGATGGTTCTGTCTTTCGAAGTAAAGCCATGGGGAAATGAAGATCCGGACGTTGTTGTCGCAAACGCAAAGCGTGTGCTGAACCGCGCATGGGCGTTGCTGGAAGACTGATGAATGGTGTATAAAGAAAGGAATCTGCAATGAAAATAGTGATTTTGGACGGCTACACGGAGAATCCCGGCGATTTAAGCTGGGAGGGATTTGAAAAATTAGGGCAGGTAACGGTATACGACCGCACACCTGCCGATGAGATCGTGGAACGCATTGGAGACGCGGAGATCGTCATCACGAATAAAACGCCGATCAGCGCGGAAACACTTCAGGCTTGCCGCGGTATAAAATATGTGGGTGTTTTGGCGACAGGCTACAATGTGGTGGATGTTACGGCCGCAAAGCAGAAGGGGATTGTCGTTTCCAATATTCCGACTTACGGAACGGCTGCCGTGGCTCAGTTCGCCATTGCGCTTTTGCTGGAAGTCTGCCATCATATCGGGGAACATTCCGCCGCCGTTCTGCGCGGTGACTGGACCTCAAATCAGGACTGGTGTTTTTGGAATTACCCGCTGGTTGAGCTGGCCGGCAAAACAATGGGCATCATAGGATTTGGAAAGATCGGACAGGCAACGGCAAAAATCGCACAGGCGCTTGGAATGAAAGTTGTTGCGTACGACGAGTATCGGAACCCGGCGCTGGAGAGTGAAGCCTGTCAATACGTCACTCTGGATGAATTGCTTGCGCAGTCCGATACCATTTCACTGCATTGTCCGCTGTTTCCATCCACACAGGGGATCATTAATAAGGACAGCATTGCTAAGATGAAGGATGGCGTCATCATCGTCAACAACTCGCGCGGTCCGCTGATTGTAGAGCAGGACCTGGCCGACGCGCTGAACAGCGGAAAAGTTGCCGGCGCGGGATGTGACGTTGTTTCCACCGAGCCGATTCAGGCGGACAACCCGCTTTTGAAAGCAAAAAATGCTATCCTGACTCCTCATATTTCATGGGCTCCGAAAGAAAGCCGCCAGCGCCTGATGGATATTGCGGTTCAGGACTTGGAAGCATTCCTCGACGGGAATCCGATCAATGTTGTAAACAAATAAACCTGACTGTCCCCGAAAACATCGGAAGCGAAATTATTTGACAGTGTCAGTAAGTCCGTTATCAAATTTTTCGGCCGATCGTTTTCTGCCTGTTCCGTGGAACGTAAATTTATTAAATTTACGTTCCATTGGCATTTACAATCAGTACCGTTAAACTATTTCTTTCTCAAAGGTTCGGATTTTCGCGAAGCATAAAGAAGGACAAAAGGAGTGTTCGCCTGTGGAAAAAGTTGTTTTAATCCCGGATTCATTTAAGGGAACCATGAGCTCCATGGAAATCTGCGAGATCATGAAAAATCAAATAAAAACCTATTATCCTCGGTCGGAAGTAATTTCGATCCCCGTCGCAGACGGCGGAGAGGGCAGCGTGGATGCGTTCTTAACTGCGATGGGAGGCCGCAAGGTTTTTACTCAGGTGAAAGGGCCCTATATGGAGGATATGCAGGCTTTTTATGGAGTTATCGGTTCCGGTACCGCTGTGGTGGAGCTGGCGGCCTGTGCGGGACTGCCGCTTGTCGACGACGATAAGCACCCGGACAAAACCACTACCTATGGAGTAGGGCAGTTGATGGAGCATGCCGCGATTCATGGCTGTAATAAGATCATCGTGGGGATCGGGGGAAGCTGTACCAACGACCTCGGAACCGGGGCCGCGGCTGCGGCCGGTATAAAATTCTATGACAAAGAGGGAAATTTATTTGTCCCAACCGGCGGAACGCTCTGCGAGATTGACCGGATCGATGTGTCCGGACTCAACCCTGCGCTCAGGAATGTTGAAATCGTGGGAATGTGCGACATTGATAATCCACTGTACGGTGAAAATGGTGCCGCCTGTGTATTTGCCCCGCAAAAGGGAGCGGATGAAAGCCTCGTGAAAACTCTGGACAAAGGTCTGAGAAGCGCTTCCCGCGTAATACGGGAACAATTGGATCTTGATATTGCGCAAATTGCCGGCGCCGGCGCCGCGGGCGGAATGGGCGGCGGGCTGATTGCCTTTTTTGGCGCTGAGCTGCAAATGGGAATTGAAACGATCCTCAATACGGTCGGATTCGACAGTCTGGCGGCAAACGCGGATTTGATCATCAGCGGCGAGGGGAAAATGGACACCCAGAGTCTGAGAGGAAAAGTGGTCATCGGTGTCGCGCGTCATGCAAAGCGCCTGGGAGTTCCCCTCGTGGCCGTTGTGGGCGATATCGGAGACGGCATTGAGCAGGCTTATCAGGAGGGGGTTTCGGGAGTGTTCAGCATCAACCGTGTTGCTGTGGATTTCAAGGAGGCCAAGCAGCGAAGCAAAAGCGATTTAGCACTCACTATCGATAATCTGATGCAGTTTTTGATTCGGCTGGGGCATTGAAAAGGATTCTTTTATAGCATTCGTTTGAGTTTTGATATTTTTTACATAAGTCAGTTACCTTATCATTATTTAATCACATTTTGAAAATAGCAAACCCATCGAAAGGCAGGGACGCAAAGCCACGGGTCTAATGTTTATGAAGACAGCCGGGTTACCATGCTGTGTGGCCGTGGTACAATATTGTACCACGGCTTTATTATAGAATATTTGCTGAAAGTTCAGAGAATTATGGCCAGTAGGTATAGCTAAATAAAGGTTTATAAGAATGGAAAAATTTTTGAAATCGTTCAAAAATATTTAAAAGGGGTATCTGTATGTTAAAAAATATGAAAATTGGCAAAAAATTAATTGCTACTTTTATTTTGGTTGCATTCATTTCAAGTATTGGCAGCGTGGTAGGATTTTTCATGCTGCAAAACATGGATTCGGGTTATGGCAATGCTTTGATCAAATATGGATTTGCTCAGGGTGATGTGGGGCGCCTGAGTGCGGAATTCAATAACAGCCGATCCATTTTACAAGAAATGATCATTGCAGCCGATCAGCAGACAATCCAAAGCGCGGTTGATAATTTGGATAAATCAGGAGCGGCCATTGATCAGGATTTGGCGGAAATTCAAAAAACATTGGTGGGCGTAACCGAAACCGGACATTATAATATGATTCAGGAAAATCTGGAAGCATATAAAGATTTGAAATCCCGTGTTGTCGAACTTGCTTTGGAGAATAACGACGAGCAGGCAAACAGGCTGTTGGTTACTGAGGGTGCGCCTATATTTGATAATTTAACAACTTCAATCAGCACACTGTTTAGTGAAAAAACAAGCAAGGGAGATCAAATATCCGCGGATCTTACCGCGCAGAGAAATACAACCACAGTATCCATGCTCGCCATTCTTGTAATTACTCTTGTGCTTTCCCTTATCATCGCCTTAGCAATTTCACGCAGCATCAGCAGACCTGTAAAAGATATGGTTGAGGCCGCCCGGAAAATGGCGAAGGGCGATTTACAAGTGCAGGTCAGCGTGAATTCGAGGGATGAAATCGGACAACTGAGCGCAGCTTTTACGGAATCCATTGCATCGATAAGGTCATACATAGCCGACATAACAAACGTCCTCGGCGAGATCGAACGTGGTAACCTTACGGTGATTCCCGCATTGGATTACAATGGCGATTATGCGGATCTGAAAGATTCCTGTCTTGGCATTTTGGCATCATTTAATAACACTCTGAGCCAGATCAATCAGGCCTCCGGGCAGGTTTCAAGCGGCGCCAGTCAAATTTCCGATAGTTCCCAGGCGTTGGCGCAGGGTGCAACCGAACAGGCAAGCTCGGTGGAAGAGCTTGCCGCATCAATCTCAGAAATATCCGCTCAGGTCCAGCAAAATGCGGCACACGCCACCGATGCAAGCAGGAATGTAAACAATGTCCGCGCCGAAATAGAGATCAGCAATCGGCATATGGGAGAAATGGTAGGCGCCATGTCTCAAATCAGCGAGTCATCCGGCCAGATCGGGAAAATCATTAAAACGATTGAAGACATTGCTTTCCAGACAAATATTCTTGCATTGAATGCGGCGGTCGAAGCGGCAAGGGCAGGTGCGGCAGGCAAGGGCTTTGCCGTTGTAGCGGATGAGGTAAGAAATTTGGCCAGTAAGAGTGCCGAGGCCGCAAAAAACACGACCGATTTGATTGAGAATTCCATGAAACAGGTGAAGAACGGCACAAGAATTGCAAATGAAACCGCGAACTCTCTTCTTCTTGTCGTGGATAATACAAAAGCGGTTGCGGATATCGTTGATCAAATATCAAAATCATCAAAGCAGCAGGCAGATTCTATCGGACAGATAACATCAGGTGTAGAACAAATTTCCTCTGTAGTACAGACAAACTCTGCAACCGCTGAAGAAAGTGCCGCAGCAAGCGAAGAGCTTTCCGGACAGGCCCAGACAATGAAGGAACTGGTTGGAAAGTTCAAATTGAACAAAATGGCCCTCTAATGAAGACACGGAGCATGGCTGTCTGCCATGCTCCGTTAATACAGGTTGTTTCTTCTTGATTAGATTACTCCGGATCATCCAGCGTACGGATTACCTTCAGCATCTTGATGATTCTATGGGCTCTCTTGTTCATGAATTCCTGAATGTCGATATCATCATAATCATAACAGCCTTTTTTTGTCTTAATGCCCAAGCGGCCTTCTTTGATCAGCTTTTCTCCAAGACGGTCGCCATCGGTATCATTGCACAGGGTTTTGAAAACATCCCGCGAAACACTAGTGGTCAAATCCCATCCCACCACATCGTGGAGGGACAGTGGCCCCTCAAAGGAATATCTGGTTCCACTGGTGTAACGAATCGCGCGCTCCACGTCCGCAGCGGTTGTCCATCCCTGCGTGATCATGTAAGCGATTTCTCTGGAAAGCACATTGTCAAGCCGGTTTACGATGAAGCCCGGAATGTATTTTTTTATGACGGCGGGCTCCTTTCCCACGGAGGTCAGCACGTCGCAAACCGTTTTTACATTTTCAGGAGACGTTTCCGGTCCCATAACGACTTCCACCAACGGCATAACATACGGTGGATTGAAGAAATGTGTAATCATCAGACGCTCCGGGTGGCTGATCTGTGCGATTTCAAAAATGTTAGACGCTGAGGTATTGCTGCAAAAAATGCAGTCCGGCGCACAAAGTTTATCCAGCTTATCGAAAATGTCTTTCTTAATATTGGCATTTTCAAATACGCCTTCAATGACCAGGTTCACTTTCGGGGCTATTTTTTCGAGATCTTCTTCATAAAAAACGAACTTCTCGGTATTCCGAATTTCTTCAGGCGAAACGATACCCTCTTCAGCATAATACGCCATGTCTGCCTGAATGGTCTGTTTTGCCTTTTGCAGCTGCTCCGGGAAAGCGTCATAAAGAGTGATGTCGATTTCCTTCGCGGCAAACACCTCGGCAATTCCGCGTCCCATGGTTCCTGCGCCAACCATCAGAATATTCCATTTGTTCAATGCAATCCCACCCTTTAAAAAATATTGTCGGGAACAAATTCCCGCTGCTAATACTACTGATTCATCATAATGCGTCCGACGGTACCGCCCGTTACTTCGAGAACGGCCCCGCTTACATACGACGACTGATCGGTTGCCAGAAATTCCACCGCATTCGCGCAATCCTTTGTCGTACCAAAACGTCCCATTGCAATATTGCGGGTGAACTTATCTTCCCCAACGCTCTTATAGCCCGCAACCAGCCGTGCGGTCGAAATGAATCCGGGCGCGACCACGTTGCAGGTGATATTGTAAGGACCAAGCTCCTGAGCAAGCAGTTTGGTATACTGGATAATAGCGGCCTTTGATGAAGCATAGTGCGCGTAGCTCCCATCACTGTTGGCTGTAAGTCCGCCCACGGAGGCTACGGTAACAATTTTACCGTACTTGTTCTTTTTCATCATTGGGGCAACGGCATTGCAGGAATAAACGGTTCCAAAGAAGTTCCTTGCGACCACGGCATGAAACTGGTCCCAATTTAACTGGGATGCCTTGTTTCCATCCATAGGACCCATTCCGCCGCCGGCATTACATACAAGGATGGAGATATCTCCCATCTTCCCGGCTATTTCTTCAACCGCCGCAAAGACCTGCTCCCTGTCGCTAATATCCGCTGTTGCACCTTCGGATTTTACGCCCAGTGCACGGATTTCGTCCATAACGGTATCCGCTGTCAGCAAATCCTCCTCCGCCTTGTACTCCTGAAAGCTCTTCAAATTGATGTCGATAATACCGACATCCGCTCCCAAAGAAGCAAGCCGCAGTGCATATTCCCTGCCGAGTCCCCTGGCCGCGCCTGTTACAATTGCATTTTTCCCCGTTAAAATACCCATTTGATGTTCTCCTTTCATTGAATACAGATCATATGTCCTGCCGGGAAAATCAAAATGGCCTGTCTGATCGTTGGATTTTGCACCGGACTTCTCGAAATGGCATTTATTTGGCCTGGCACAGAATTCACCGAATTGTCCAAACATCCCGATCCTTTCAGCAAGGACTAATCGATAATCCCTTTTCCCTTCAATGCCTGGATCTCATCCGGACTATAATCCAGCAGCTGGGAAAGCACTCTCTCCGTGTCCTGGCCCAACGCCGGCGCACCGCGCCAGACCGCACCGGGTGTCTCTGACATTTTGGGGACGAAGCCGAAAGCCTCAATATTCTTGTCCAGCGTCTGATCCGTATAGGTGATCCAGTCGCCTCTTTCTCTCCAGTGCGACTGTACATAAACGTCTCCGGCATCCCTTACCACAGCGGCGCCGATCTTGTTCTCGATGCAGATCTCCAGCGCCTCATCGGCCGTATGCTCCATAAAGAATTTCTGGAAAGTGGCATCCAGTTCCTTTCCCAGAGGACTGGCCACGGCTTCGGCGCTTCCGCCGGCTTTTTCATAGCTGTACTTTTCCGTATCTATTCCGAATCCTTTGAGAACCTTGTTGTAGGCGGTTTTTCCATAAGAGCCCAGATTGATATATTTACCGTCCTTTGTCGGGAAAATGCCGCCCGGCTGATAAGTGGTCTGCTTGATCCCCTGCCTTTGTTTAAGCGTTTTCATCTCCGTCCAAAGCGGGAAGTTGTCGTCCATCACCCTCATCCAGCCTTCCGTCAGGCAGACGTCGATGCTTTGCCCTTTCCCGGTCTTCTGAACATTCATATAAGCCATTAAGATGCCGTTGACGGCAAACAGTCCGTTCAGATAATCGCCGATATACTGCTGGGCATAATACGGCTCGCGGTCCGGCCAGCCCTGAAGCAGCCCCCAGCCCGATTCGGCCTGTCCAAGCGGATCGTATCCCGGCCTGTTGATGTGCTTCTGCTCTCCGCCGAAGCCAGCGGTCCCGAACCCGCTGATATGGCAAATGACCAGCTTGGGATTCACCTGTAACAGCAGCTCATCACTGATGCCAAGCTTATCAATCCATACCATGTTTTCAATCCAAATGTCCGAGTTTTTAATCAGGGACAGAAAAATCTCCCGGCACTCGGGAACATTCAGATTGGTTTCAAGCAGGAAGCTGAGCTTGTTCCTCGCATTCTGCATCCACGATCCGCTGATGGATTTATCCCCGCTGGTGATCTGCGGCTTCTGATGTCTGGCCGGATCGCCTCCGACCTTCGGACGCTCCAGCGCAATTACCTCGGCGCCGAAGTCGCTCATCATCGTCGCGGCAAAGGGCGCCGCTACAACAGTTCCGTTCAGCAGCACCCTTATCCCGCTGAGAGGCCCAAAGCTCGGAATCAGGTACGGTGCTGGTTTGCGCTCGATTTTTTCCCATCGGTCCACGATTAAACTCCTCCTGTCAAAGTAACGCTGTACTGCCGAAATGGCAGCATACTGCGTATGTCAATTACACCGTCTCTAAAAATTCATGCCTTAGGAGCAGGTTGTTCCCATATCTGCCACAATATAGGTGCCGGTAATAATCCCGGAAAAGTCGGAGGCCAGGAATAATACGATGGCCGCGACCTCTTCGACCGTGCCCCATCTCTTCAGAGGAATCTTGCTGAACATTTTTTCCTGATACTTGGGATTGTCCAGAAATTCGGCATTCAGCGCTGTTTTCACGTAACCGGGGCAGACAGAGTTTACCGTGATGTTGTATTTCCCGAATTCAATCGCCATCCCTTTGGTCAGATTCAAAACAGCTGCTTTCGAAGCGCCGTATGTAGAAATGTTTTTGGTCCCCACCAATCCGCCAATCGAAGCCATATTGATGATCCGTCCCCCGTTTCCCTGCTTGATCATTTCTCTTGCAGCAGCGGCGGAGCCAAAAAATACGCTTCTCAGGTTGGAATCCATCACCGTATTGTACTCGGCCTCACTCATTTCCAGCATTGGCTTTGTAATGGCCACGCCAGCGTTATTGACCATGATATCCAGCTTCCCGTATTTCTCTATGGTCGTGGCAACCAGATTATCAACTTCCTCCTTATGCTGAACGTCAGTTTTGATTCCGACAGCGTCGCCTCCTGCGGCGATGACTTCCTGCGCCACCTTATCGCAGTCCTCCTGATGTCTGCTGGTAATCACGACCTTGGCGCCGTAATATGCCAAAGTCCTCACCACGCCATAACCGAGCCCTTTGGTTCCTCCGGTTACGATTGCGACCTTATCCGTAAGATCGTAATTCGGCATTGCAAACGGCAAACTTGCATCTTGGGTCATCTGACTTCCTCCTTCATTATTTTTTTAGGCCTTGGGCAACCAGGCAGAATATTGAGTGGACGCATCACTTCGTAACAAACGAAGTGATGCGTTTCCTGAATCTGCACAAATCACTTTGTTTCTGGCTTTCCCTTCGATACCGAAGCGTCGAACTTTGCCAGCATGGCACGCGGTGTGGCTGTGTGCAAGCTTCGCTCATAGCGTGGACATTCCTCATAGCCAGGCAGCCCCGCCAGATACTTTGCGATTTTTTTCAGCTCTTCCAGATCATAACGGCTCATGAGTGTGATCGTCTCCATAAGAGGCGACCCGCCGCCGTGAACGCCGGCAACTGCCTGAGCGGCCTCGTAAGAATCGCACAGCTTATTCTCCATCATGCGCATAACGCGATGGGTATCCTCCGCACTGTACGCCGGATTCCGGCGGATATACTTATTGCACAGCTCTGCGGTCTCCGGATCAAAGAAGCTCTCCTCTGTCGGCAGGGAAGCGCATACGCCGCCCGTCAAATCCGCCAGCGTCTCATACTCGTGATACATGTTGTGTCCGGCCAAGCGGCGTCCGGCATTAGTCAAGACCTCATCAGGCACCCACTGGCCGGACGGGAATTCAACCGCGTGGTACGCCGCCGCCTCACCTGCCGCAAACACCAGCTCCGCCGTCTGAATGATGTCACAGATTTTTTCACGGACATGGGACTCCTTGGCAATATCGTTGACATCCGCGACCAAAGCGGCCTGAGACGCGATCACCTCAGAAACTGCGGTCTTGCATCCCGTGTAGGAATGGCGGTGATAATGCGCGAACATCAGCGCCAGATATCCGGCATAACGGGCTACGTTCTCGCTGTCGCGTCCGCACATAAACACGCGGTCGTAGGGAACAAAGCAGTCGTCGAAGATCGTCAGGCTTTCCACATCGCCGATGTGAGCGTAAGGCGCGTCCAAGTGCGTCCGCTTATGATGCAGCCCCGGAAGCGCCATCAGCTTAACGCCGTCCCAGTCGCCGGGCAGTGCGAAAGCCACCGCATAATCACTGTCCTCCTGACTCATAAACTTGGTGGGGTTGACGATGATCTCATCTACATAAGGCGCATTGGAATTGCATATTTTGGCGCCGCGGACGATGATGCCCTTGCAGGGCTTCCCGTCCACACCGATGCCGTCCACGTCCGACTCTACAACATGGACAAAGGAATCCGGATCCGGCTGCATGTGCGCGCGCTTATATTTCGAATTACGGGAACCCTTCACATCGGTTTGGGCGCAGTTGCAAATCAAATCGAACTTCTGACAATACTCAAGATACTTGAGTAAGCGCTTGTGATACTCGGTTCCGCACGCTTCATCACAGTCGTAAGTGACGGAATACAATGCGTTCAATGCGTCCGATCCCATGCAGCGCTGCATGCATCCGCCCACATGCTGACAGATCAGGCGGGTCATCAGCTGCTTTTTGAGAAGATCCTCCACGCTGCGGTGAATATTCGTGGCGCGATTGATGGTCTCGCCTGTGATATGGGAAGTAGTCACACATACGTCCGCATAACGAGGATCATTTGCGACATCATAGCACTGCTTCATAACGTATGTACCGCCTTTGATCCAGTCGGCCAAATCACGCTCCGCTCCCTGTTTTCCATTGGAACGGTCCACACATTTCCCATTGAGATATACATTCGGTTTCATTCTCAGCAAACGCTCTTTGTACTGTTCATAAGTTCCAACTGCCATAATTTTCAACCCTTTCCCTTCATCGAATTCATAAATTGAATCGTCTCTCCAAGCAGAGAGAACGGATGGCCAGTCAGTCACTTTGCTGTTCCGATTCTGATGGAAAAGTATGTAATCAAAATCTTATCCGACACAGCAAACTTTCTGGCTTCCGATTTAATATTAATGCTTACCAAATCATTCGTCAACAGGTAAAATAATTTTTGGTCATTTGTAATAAAATGCTATATGACCAGTTGTATATTAAAGAGATTTTCGAATCAATTTTTCTTTTGCTATTGCTATAATATGCAAAAAGTTTTATGTTTATATTAAAATATCAAGAATATATCGATAATATTTTAGGCAATATATAAAAAATCTTAGTTTATAAATTAACAGTTCATTTGATATAATCGATAGAGTGATATATTATTTTATGGCCCAAATCAGATGCTTTGACCAAGCCTCGCGTTCCATGGCCAGAACAAGAAAAAACGCCACCCGTATTCCATCAGGTGAGCGACAGGGCCATCACAAAAAAGGAGATCTGCAAGATGGATAAAGAGCTCCGCAAAGATATGGAAGCCGTCCTGAATTTATTTGTCCGGCCACAGCTGGCGTCCCATGGCGGAAACGTCGAGGTTCTGGATTTGGATGAAGACGGCATCCTCTGGATCGAGATGCAGGGCGAGTGTTCCGGGTGCCCCTCGGCGGATGATACCGTAAAAAATCTTCTCGAAAAGGAGCTTATGCGCCGCATTGCTCAGATCAAAGGTGTGGAAATTGATTCCGGCATCAGCGACGAAATTTTTGCTGAAGCCATGAAGCTGATGACAGCCCATCCCAAGCCAAATACGGACGATGTCGGTCCGTAATGCGCTGTTCACAGCATACGGCAGAAACTTTATTTCAGCCTCAGCGAACATAAGCGGTATTTTCATCGTATTCGGCATCGGTATCAGCAAATAAAAAAACAGCAGACCAATATCATCAGAAAATGATATCAGTCTGCTTTCTATATTCATGAAATCGGGTAAAAGTGAAAGAATGGATTCGATGCATTCCCTGATTCGGACGCCCGCCCGAACCCGAAGAAATCCCCTTCTATGCTCTAATCTTTTCCATTTATGTACACCATTCCCAAGGGCCGGCCCGTTTCCGGCGCGCGATATCCCGCTGTCACTCTGTTGGATGCCTCAGTGAGCGTATCATCTGCAGGCAAAAATCCATCAGATACTGCTGGGCCTGCCTTGAAGTCAGCTGAACGTCTGCTTTGTCGTCACCAGACCCTCCGTTCAGCTTAATCAGCTCCTGTTGGACATTTGGACCGACAAACGGGTAACATATGATACAGTTGCCCAAGGTCTGACTGAATACGATTGCCTTTGACATTGAAATATCCGCATATTCAGTAAGAAGCCGGGCCATAGGATATATAACATTCTCAAGGATGCTCTCGTTTAATGGGTCGGCAAGCCCGTCGGGCAAGGATTGTCCGTTGAGAGAAAAGCTGATCGCATAACGGTTGTGCGGATCAAACGCAATTTCCAGCTGCGTGTGCAAGTATTGCTGAAGGTATCCGAAGCATGTTTCAGGAGTCAGGGTGCCCTGAGTGACACATTCCTCCACTGAGTTGGCAATCGGTGTGTAATAGAGCTCATGATACTTCAGAATATCCTGTATCACGGCTGCACAGAGATTCTCTTTCGTTACGAAATAAAAGGAAATTGCGGACTGGCTGCAGTGTGCCTCCTGGGCAATCATTCTGGTTGTAACATAGTCGTATGTTTTTGTACCAAAGAGTTTCTTCGCTGCGCCTATAATTCGGATACGGGTTTTTTCACCTTTTGTACTTTTCATTCTTTCAATCCCATCATAAGTGAAAATAGACGGCTCCAAAGGAGTCGCCATGCCAAGAGGAGCAAACTGCAAAAGCACGCACCGCTTTTTGTGCGCGTTTTTCTTGGCTATACTTTAAAGAATAAACGAAAATGAGTGTCATTGCAAGCCCAAAATTTATTTTTTCATTTGTCCGAACAATTAATTGCAATATAAAAGCGAAAAGAATCGTCGACGATTCTTTTCGGACTGCCAGTAATGATCTGAAGAGATAGAAAAGCTTTGAATTTCCTGTCTGCAACTGAAAAAAAGGCAAAAATTTTATTAATAGTTTCTCTAAAAAAGAAAAATAATGTTATAGATCAGAAGCAAAAAACGTATTTTATCATTTCCTATAACATGAATTTATATGGAACATTTGACCTATGTCAAGAAATCAGGTACAAAGAACTATTAGATACAGCCGAACTCTCGGCAATTGCACATCGGCCGATGTCGATTCTGCTATAATCAAAGCCTCAGACAGCCCCGGACCGGTTGAACCGGTATCCGTTTCCGAAGGCGGAAGCCATAGAAAAAATGCATAGCAAAGCTACCGATCCCCTCATTCAGACGGATGTCCTGTTAGGAAAACGGCTAATCAGTTACAGCATGGCCGTCCGATAGCCTCCGGCGTGGACAAGAAAAGGGCGAAAACGCTGCACAAACCGCCCCAACGCGGGAACCGGTCTGTTTCAGAACCCGCCTCAGCCCTTAGCCATCCGCTTACAGACGCCTGCTCCGTTCATCAGTGCCCTTATTTACAGCATTCCCGTTGCTCATTTATCTGTAACAGTAGAAGCCCTCGCCTGTCTTTCTGCCCAGCCTGCCGCTGCGGACCATCTTACGAAGCAGCGGCTATGCACGGTACTTTGGGTCACCGGTCTCAGTGTACAGCACGTCCATGATCGCAAGACATACATCAAGTCCCACAAGGTCGCCCAGAGCGAGGGGGCCCATCGGGTGGTTCGCACCCAGCTTCATGGCGGTGTCTATCCCATCGGCCGAAGCAACACCCGTCTCAACGAGGCCTACAGCCTCGTTGATCATTGGGATAAGGATCCTGTTCACAACAAACCCCGGAGCTTCGCTGACCTCCACAGGCTCCTTACCGATCTGCACGGCAAGCACCTTTATCGTCTCTGTGGTCTCGTCAGAGGTGTTCGCGCCCTTTATGACCTCCACCAACCTCATTATATTCGCCGGATTAAAGAAATGCATACCGATAAACCTGTCCTGACGCTTCGTGGCGGAAGCGATTGCCGTCGTGGAAATGGAGGACGTGTTGGAAGCAAGTATCGTCTCCGTCTTGCAGATGCCGTCAAGCTCCGCAAAAATATCCTGTTTTATCTTTAGGTTCTCTATTGCCGCCTCAATCACAAGGTCGGCATCCGCCGCCGCTTTCAAATCCGTCGTAAAGCGTATTTTTGACATTATCGCGCTCTTGCCCGCTTCATCCAGCCTGCCTTTTGAAACAAGCTGGTCAAGGCCCTTATTCAGCCTGTCCTCGGACCGTTTTATAATTTCGTCGGAGATATCGCGCACCGTCACCTCAAAGTCTGCCTTGGCAAAGACCTGCGCAATGTCCAGCCCCATCGTTCCGGCACCGACCACCATGATCTTCTTCATAGCCATTTCATTCCTCCTTCAGCATTTCTCATATATTGTGGCTACACCCATGCCGCCGCCAATACACAGCGTGGCAAGGCCCCTCTTCGCGTTCCGGCGTTTGTTCATCTCATGCAGCAAAGTGACTATGATTCTCGCCCCGGAAGCCCCAACTGGGTGGCCGAGGGAGATGGCGCCGCCGTTCACGTTCACCTTGTCCATGTCGAAACGCAATTCCCGCGCCACGGCGATCGACTGAGCGGCAAAGGCCTCATTGGCTTCGATAAGATCCATGTCTTCCACCGTGAGTCCTGCCCTCTCAAGCGCGTTTTTACAGGCTGAGATCGGGCCGGTTCCCATGATTTTGGGGTCCACTCCGCCCTGGCCCCAGGCTACGATCTTCGCCATGGGCTTTAAGTTGTATTTCTTCACCGCCTCGTCCGACGCAAGGACAATGGCCGCGGCTCCGTCGTTGATTCCGGAAGAGTTGCCCGCTGTCACGATGCCGCCCTGTGCCTTAAAAGCGGGCTTTAATTTTGCAAGGCTCTCTTTTGTTGTGTTGTTCCGCGGAAACTCATCGACCTTAAACGCCATCGTCTCCTTTTTCACCTTTACGCCGACGGGTACGATCTCGTCGTCAAATCTGCCCTCAGACTGGGCCTTCACCGTCTTCTGCTGTGAGGACAGCGCAAACTCGTCCAGTTCCTCGCGGGTAATACCCCACTTCTCGCAAACATTCTCCGCCGTGACACCCATAAGGTAATTGTTATACACGTCGATGAGCCCGTCAACCTGCATGGTGTCGATCAGCTTTTCCTGGCCCATCCGGGCACCCCAGCGCGCCGCCGGCATTGCGTAGGGCGCAGCCGACATGTTCTCTGTACCGCCCGCCACAACGATATCCGCATCCCCAAGCTTGATTGCCCGGGCGCCCTCGATCACACTTTTCATGCCGGAGCCGCAAACCATGCCCACGGTATAAGCCGGCACCTCCACAGGGATGCCCGCATAAATGGAAACCTGCCGCGCCACATTCTGCCCAAGCCCACCCGTCAGCACGCAGCCGAACATGACCTCGTCCACCTGCATAGGCTTCATTCCGCTCCGCAGGAGAGCCTCCTTCACCACGATTGTTCCGAGCTCGACCGCAGACGTGTCCTTCAGCATGCCTCCGAAGCTGCCGATTGCCGTCCGGCAGCAATTGACTACATATACGTCTTTCATTTGCGATTCCTCCCCATTCATTTTTTCAGATGATAATGTTCTGCTTCCTGGCCGCAAAGGTCAGTTTGTCTCTGAAATCCGGATGAGCTATGGAGATGAGTTCCCTGGTCCTTTGGCTGAGCGTCTTTCCGCGCAGCTTTGCTATGCCGTATTCCGTCACGATGCAGTCCACGTCGTTTTTTCCGGTGGTCACAATCGCGCCCGTCGTAAGTGCCGGGGTAATCTTGCTCACCGTACCCTTCATCGCGGTAGACGGGAACGCAATGAAACTCTTGCCGCCCCTGGCGCTTATGGCCCCGCGGACATAATCCACCTGTCCGCCGGTTCCGGATACATGACGCATCCCTATGGACTCCGCGCAGACCTGTCCGTAAAAATCCACCTCAAGAGCCGCGTTTATGGAAACAAAATTCGGATGCTTCGCAATCGTTGCCGGGTCGTTCACATAGTCCACCGGCAAGATTTCGACGGCCGGATTGTCATTGATAAAATCGTAAATCCGTTTTGAGCCGAAAGCAAAAGCAGCAACCGTCCTGCCCCGGTGTACAGGCTTCTGGCTGTTGTCCACGGCGCCGCATTCGATGAGCTCCACCATGCTGTCCGTAAGCATTTCCGTGTGTATCCCGAGGTGGCGCTTACCCTTCAGGGCCAGCCCGACCGCATCCGGTATCGCGCCGATACCAAGCTGCAGCGTGGCGCCGTCCGGAATTTCCGCCGCGATGATCTCGCCGATAGCCGTGCTGATTTTGTCCGGCCTGGACTTGGGCAGCACCGGCAGGTCCTCGTCTACCTCACACAGACCGGTAACCTGCGAAATGTGTATGACCGGAGCTGCCAGAGCGCGGGGCATGTTTTTATTGACCTGTATGTAGATTCTCTTTGCCTTTCGTATGAGCGCCTCGCTCACGGACCCGTCGCAGCCCGTGCTAAAATACCCGTGATTGTCCATCGGCGACACAACGGCCAAAAAGGCATCAACATTCACATAGTCTGTGAACAGAGAGGGCATGTCTCTGTAATAGCTGGGCATCACATCCGCAAAGCCCGCATTGACAGCCTTCCGCATTCTCTCACCGGAAAACCACGAAACGCCTCTGAGCGTTTCCCTGCAATCCTCGCTAAAAAACGGAAGAGGGCGCGTATCCAGCATTGTGTGCAGCGTAACGCCCGAAATTTTGCCCTCTCTGGCTTGATTTCCTATGGCGTCGCAGATGGCGTACGGTGCACCGAGGGCAATATCCGCACAGCAGACCCAGCCGGGTTCCACCTGTGACGCTATTCCCTCAGGCGTCGTCAGCCTGTTTTTATATTCTTCAACGATGTTCATGGGACTTCCTTTCCTCTGTAACCTGTATCCTTCGCGCCCCGACTTAAAAAATCAGAGCGCTTTTTCATTTTTTACTTAAGTCCCATCCAGCTCGAAATGACCATGCGCTGAACCTCGGAGGTGCCCTCATAGATTTCGGTGATCTTAGCGTCGCGCATCATGCGCTCAAAGGGGTACTCCCGGGTATAGCCATAGCCGCCGATGAACTGGAGGGCACGGCGTGTCACGTCGCTCGCCGTCTCAGACGCAAAAAGCTTTGCCATTGCCGCAAGATGGCTGTAAGGTTCGTGGTCCTGCTTAGCCTGTGCCGCGCGGTACACAAGAAGTCTCGCCGCATCCACCTTCGTCTGCATATCTGCGAGTTGGAATTGGGTATTCTGAAACTGTCCGATCTTCTTGCCAAACTGTACCCGCTGGTTGACATAGCTTACGCATTCTTCTATCGCGCCCTGCGCAATACCCAGAGCCTGAGCCGCAATGCCGATGCGTCCGCCGTCCAGCGTGCTCATCGCGACCTTAAAGCCTTTGCCTTCTTCTCCGAGAAGGTTTTCCTTCGGAACCTCTACGTTGTTGAATATGAGCTCATAGGTGGCCGAACCTCGGATTCCCATTTTCTTTTCCTTCGTTCCGAATGTAAATCCCGGCATGCCTTTCTCAAGGATAAACGCGGAAATGCCTTTATGCCCCATATCCCTCTGGGTCATCGCAAAAACCACATAGGTATCGGCATAGCTTCCGTTTGTAATAAATATTTTGCTGCCATTCAACAGGTAGTGGCCGCCCTTGTCCTCCGCGAACGATTTCTGCATAGCCGCATCCGTGCCCGCGCAGGGTTCCGTAAGGGCGAAGGCACCGAGCTTTTCGCCGCTCGCGAGCGGCGTCAGATACTTCTTCTTCTGCGCTTCCGTCCCGTATTCGCTGATGGGCCAGCTGCACAGGGAACTATGCGCCGACAACATGACGCTTGTTGACGCGCAGTACTTTGCTATTTCCTCGCAAGCCGCGATATAGGCCAGATAGCTCATTCCCGCTCCGCCGTATTCCTCCGGAAATGCGATGCCCATCATCCCCATCTCTGCCAGCTTTTCGCGGGTTTCCTCCGGAAAACGTTCGTTTTCATCGATTTCGGCAGCCAGGGGCTTTACTTCTTTTATGCAGAAGTCGCGCAGCATCCCTAATATCTCCTGCTCCTCTTCCGTAAATTTAAAATTCATCTTATTCATCCTTTCGACAGTAAATTTTGTTAATAAGGCTCATATTTTCAGTGATCACCCTCTTTTCCGGATATTTGTGGAGTATCAGTAGAAAGCGTTTAATGAATAACAGTGAGCTGCCCCAAACAATAGGGCTTTCGTTCCGCGCCGGATGTCCTGGCCATCAGCAGGATGAGGCACGCTCCCGCCTTAGCGGGCACCGTATTTATCCGTTATACGTCGCCGTCCCGAATATTGCCGGAAACGTCAGCTCAGATGAATCATTCTGTCAAGGGTTTCCCTATATTCCCGCATGATGCCGTCAATAACGCCTTTAACGGTCGGGATATCGTTGATCAGACCGATCGCATTTCCAACAGGGAACAGGCCGCTGTTGACGTCGCCGGTTTCATATGCGCTAAGGCTGTGTGATCCTGAAATAACCGGCATCAGTTTTTCAAGCGTTATACCCGGCTCCTGTTCAAGTATCAGGCACTTTTGGGCACAGTCGTTATTTGCCACGCGCATCATATTACGAATTGATTTCTGGCATAGCACCGTATCGTTTTCAGAGGACTTTACAATCCACTTCTTGAAATTGCCGTGTACTGTGCATTCTTTTGTGGCTACGAAACGGGTTCCCATTACAATGCCCTCTGCGCCCAGCGCCAGTGCCGCCGCAAGGCCCCGCCCATCGGCATATCCTCCTGCGGCAATGATCGGAACACGGCATATCCGGGCCGATTTATTTGTCAGAACCAGCGAGCTGATTTCCTCTTTTCCGGGATGCCCGGCGCACTCGAAGCCTGCCACGGTGACGGCGTCACAGCCGGCTTTTTCGGCGCTCAGAGCATATCTGGCCCCGGGAACTTTATGAATATGTATGATGCCGGCCTCGTGAACATAAGGGACCAGATCCTTTGGATTCGTCCCGGCCGTTTCAATGGCCCTGACGCCTTCCTCGCCGCAGATCCTGATCGTTTCCCTGACGTCATTCCCCACGGAAATATCGGGCAGCAGCGATATGTTCACAATAAACGGCCTATTCGTAAAAGATTTCATCTCTTGAACCGCATTTCGGAATTCTTCATTTCCGGAATAGATTGTTCGGTTAATCGTACCGCAGCCTCCGGCGTTACTCACCGCCGCAGCCAGCGTAGGAACGCCAAGATTCTGCATTCCTCCCTGAATAATCGGAAATTCGATTCCTAAAAGTTCAGTCAGTCTTGTTTTCATTTTTTCACCTTTAACGGGCATTCCTTTTGCCGCCTTTTGTCCGTATTTAAGCTAAAAGTCATTTGCACTAAATCAATAATACCCCGGCGGTGTTCACGCTGGGGTATTATTGGGTTTCTTTCGCACCAAAAAGTCGTGCGTTCAGGTATTTCCTTACATGATCTCTTTTTTCTCAGCGTCTGCATCCTCCGGCTTCGCGAAGCGGGCAAATAGGAACCTCTCTCCCAGGCTGCAGGCAGCGGCAAGCAGCAGACCGGCAACCAGTGTGGAAACAAGAGCCACTTCATTCCCCCCGTTTTGAGAGAAGGTTAAAGCAACGGCTGCGAAAATGAAAGGCAGCTTGTTAAAAGGCGTTTTCCTGAGAACCGTAAGGTGCAGTCCCATGGTGATTGTAGTCATAAAAGTGATTCCAATGAACATTGCAGCCGCGGCAGGCACTCCGAAAGAGGCTTCAAAGCTGATGAAAGCATAATCAAGCTGCCCCCATATTAAGCCCGCAATGATACAGCACAGGCAGGAGGGAACATCTTTGAGTGTGGAACCCATTCCAAAAAACACCGCCAGAATGATAAAACTCATCCAGCCGATTGTAAGTCCGGTATACCCATATAGGAAGAAAAAAACCGCTGACAAAAAGGAAACCCAGAGGCTGTAAATCCAGAAGGCTTTATTCATCGATAATACCCCCAAATATGTATGTTGTTTACTTCACGATTGTAGCGACATGAAGCTTATCTTGATAACGGACGGACTCATAGGTTTCATAATTTCTCACTTCATGGTTAAAAATAAGATTTCTGATATCATGTCCCGCAAGCGCATACGCCCTGTCAATGTGTTCAATGACTGAGACAGGGGAACCAACCGCGGTAAAAGGAACATAGACGCCGTCATGATTCAGGCCAAGTACGTTTTCATAGACATATGCCACATCGCCGCTCAGAACTTTTTCGACCGCTTTGCCATCCTCTTCCACCTTAACCAGGACGATTTCTCCGCAGTAGGAATGGCCCATAGGAAGCGCGACAACGCGGATGCCGTCGAAAATTTGCTGATCGCCGTCCAGCAGCGTCATTCTTCCATCGCAAATAAAGGCGCAGGCTGTTTTAAGATCGCAGGGAAGAAAAGCGTTTTTGGCCCGATTGAATTTCGCAGGCAGCGATAGAGCCGCCAGTGACTTTAGGATTTCATCTTTCTGAACATAAAAATGCGCGTTTGGGAACAGCTTCAGGCCGCCCATATGGTCGAAATGGCAATGTGTGATAATGACTGTGTCAATATCCTCCGGTGTCAGGTCCACCTTTGCTAAAATATCTTTCGGCATCCGGGTGTTCTGGAAGGAATAAGCCTCGCAGATCGCCTTTGAATCAGGCTCATCATAGTTCACGCCGCAATCAACCAATATGTTGTGGCCATTCCCCTGAATCAGGCAATAAGACATCGTCAAATTCATAAAGCCTCCGTTGTGAGCACTCGCGATCTGCCCTGACACCGGTGCTTTATCAGTGTTCGCGTACTCCAGAATCCGAATTGAATATTTTTCCATTATTGACCCCTCCAAATAATTTCATTTTCATTCTTACTCTTTTATTGTTTGCGGAAGCGCTTTGTTTTCTAAACGGCCATTGGCATGACCACGGGAAAATATGAACAAAAGCATATCGCAGATCATAAAGGCAGAGAAATAAGGAGAGCTCTCCGGCAGTTCAAACAGGAATAACAGCAGGCAGTTTTAAGAAAAAAATTTTTATTAAGATGCCAGATTATCTGCCAACTTTTCCTTCTTGTAGAATACAGGGCTCAAAACGGTATAGACAACCGCCAGTATGATCATGCCGATCGCAGCGGCCAGATATTTGTTGGCGATCATATCGACCGGATTTCCCCCTATCGCTGTTGAGATGCCATTGATTACAAACGGGCTGCAGAACATCCCGAAATTGAGCAGTCCCATTGTAATGGAAATGCCTGTGGCTCGGATCGATGCGGGCGCGTACAGCGATACGATGAGCACCGCGCTTGGAATGATAAAAGCCTGTGCGGCACCTGCGCAAAAGCTTGCGAAAAATATCGCCGGAAGCGTCCCGATAAATTTAATTCCCAAGAACCCCAGCGCCGTCATTACAATTCCGACCTGCATGGTACTGTTGCCCAGTTTTTTTCTTAATTTCCCGAATATCAGTCCGGTCAGCATACCGGCTACCGGGAATATGGTGTTTGCGTACCCAACGATGACAGAGGTGCCCAAGCCGCTCGTCTGAATATACAGCGAGACATTCAGCTGATACGTATAAAGAAACAAATACGAAAAAAACACTGTTATGGAAGCGAAAAATACGGCTCCGTTAAGCTTATCGCCGCCTTTTGCATCCGTGCCTTTCCGTACGGGCACCGGAGCAACGAAAGTCAGGTTCTTTTGCACAAGAAACAGAGCCGGAACAAACAGGAGCAAGATGGCATACGACCATTTCCAGCTGATACCGGAGAGCAGTCCGGCACAGAAGGTCAAAATGATTGCTCCCCCGGTAGATGCAGAAGCCTGATAACCCATCATATCGTCCCGTTCCTGATTAATAAAAAAATCAGAAACCAGCGCTTTTGTCAGCGAGCCGTTCATTCCCTGATTAATCCCAATAAACGCGCTGGAAATAAACAGAGCGGCCAGACTTTGGGGTCCAAAGAAAAAGGCAAGAATACCGCCTAAAAGTCCTAAAAACATGCCGCCGAACAGCAAATTCTTTTTTGCAAACTTTATCGACATAGGACCTGCTAAAAAAGCGAACAACATGCCCATAAGGCTGGGGATCGTCAAAACCAGCTGAACGGTATTCACGCTGACATCCGAAAAATCCTGCTTGATATTCGCTAAGATCGCCGATATCACCATGGAAGACATCAGCATGAATGATCCGGCTATAATCGCTATTCGGTTTGCATTTTTTTCTTGCGCGTTCATTATAATACCCCTTTCAAATTAGAAATTTTCAGGTTCGCCAACCGCACTCTTTATCTGTCGATTGCTTTTGCGATGCAAAGGAACGACTTCCAAAAACAGGCTTTCTGCCGCCTGGGTTTTCGTAAAACTCGTCGAACCGCTCAAGCTCTGCCGCCCGAGGGACCGCAAACGCCGGAATTATTCTGAATATACCGGTCCATCGCTGCCGCGGCTTTCCTTCCTGCCCCCATAGCGAGAATAACAGTGGCCGCGCCGGTAACCGCATCTCCGCCGGCGAAGATGCCTTGACGGCTGGTCTCTCCGGATTCTTCGGAAACGGTAATGCAGCCGTGCCGGTTAACGTCAATTCCCTTGGTGGTCTTACGGATGAGGGGATTCGGAGAAGTGCCCACCGCTATGATTGCGGTATCAATATCGAGTACAAATTCACTCCCTTTCTGTTCAATCGGGCGGCGGCGCCCCGATGCGTCGGGTTCACCCAGTTCCATTTTTACGCATTCAACGCCTTTCAGCCAGCCCTTTTCATCCCCGATGAAGCGCACCGGGTTTGTCAGCAGCTGAAATTGAACGCCCTCTTCCGAAGCGTGTTCGACTTCTTCGCTCCGCGCCGGCATCTCCTTCAGGCTGCGGCGATATAGGATGTACACGGTTTCAGCTCCGACTCTCAGCGCGCTCCTCGCCGCATCCATCGCGACATTGCCGCCGCCGACTACGGCTACCCTTTTCCCCTTGAAGATTGGCGTTTCGTACTCCGCCTGATAGGCTTTCATAAGGTTGATTCTGGTAAGGTATTCATTCGCCGAATAAACCCCGTTAAGATTCTCTCCTTCAATCCCCAGGAAGGTAGGAAATCCCGCGCCGGAGCCGATAAATACCGCCTTGAATCCCTGTTCAAACAACTCTTCTACCGTAATTGTTTTTCCAATTACAATATCCGTCTCAATTTTGACGCCCATCTTTTTCAGGTTGTCTATCTCGGCTGAAACTATTTTTTTAGGAAGCCGGAACTCGGGGATACCATACACCAGCACTCCGCCCGGCTTGTGAAGGGCCTCAAAAACAGTCACCGTATACCCTTTCCTGGCCAGTTCCCCCGCGCACGTCAACCCGGACGGTCCTGCGCCTACAACGGCCGCTTTAGGCCCGTCCGGGTCACTATGCCCGTTCTCGCTGACAGCATTGCTCATATGGTAGTCCGCAGCAAAGCGTTCGAGCCGCCCAATACCGACCGGCTCCCCTTTAATCCCTCTCACGCATTTGCCTTCACACTGTGACTCCTGCGGACATACCCTGCCGCAAACCGCGGGAAGTGCATTTGTTTCCCGAATCGTCTGGTAAGCTTCCTCAAATCTGCCGTCTTTCATATGGGCGATAAACTCGGGAATTTTCACGCTGACAGGGCAGCCAGCTACGCAGGGCCGGTTCTTGCAGTTCAGGCACCTTTTTGCCTCTTCAACGGCTGTTTCGGCGGAATATCCCAAGGCAACCTCATTAAAATTCGTTTTCCTTATCTGTGCGTCCTGTACGGGCATACCTGCTTTCTTCATGCTAACGGCCATTTTACCGAACTCCTTTCATGAGCCTGCAATTCATATCCACGAGCCGTTCCTTTTCCTGCTCCGCATACATTTTGCCGCGGCGAATCGCCTCATCAAAGTCCACGAGATGCCCGTCAAACTCAGGTCCGTCCACGCAAGCAAATTTCGTTTCTCCGTCTACCGTAACGCGGCAGCCCCCGCACATGCCGGTTCCGTCGATCATAATGGGGTTCATGCTTATGATTGTTTTAATGCCGTATGGTTTCGTAACCTCGCTTACCACCTTCATCATGATCAGGGGACCGATCGCAATCACGGCGTCATATTCGTTGCCATCCGCAATCAATGACTTCAGCACATCGGACACGAACCCCTTTACGCCATTAGAGCCATCATCCGTTGTGCAAAAATAGCGGGTGCTGACTTTCTTGAATTCCTCCTCCAGAATGATGATATCCTGATTGCGAAAACCGGTGATGACATCAACATGAACACCCTTTCCGAAAAGTGCCTTGGCCTGCGGATATGCGATTGCGCAACCGACGCCTCCGCCAATGATCGCCACCTTTTTCAGTCCGTCGAAATGAGAGGCCGTCCCGAGCGGTCCGACAAAATCTGCCAGCGCCTCTCCTTCTTTCTTCCGGGAAAGGAGTTTTGTCGTGGCCCCCACAATCTGAAAGATAATCGTCACCGTGCCAAGTTTGCGGTCATAATCCGCTATTGTCAGTGGAATCCGTTCCCCTGTCTCTTCCACTCTTAAAATGATAAATTGACCCGGCTGCGCCTTTGCCGCCACCAACGGAGCTTCTATTGACATTAACGTAACGGCGGGGGTGGGCTCTTTTTTCTTCACAATCCGATACATGTTAACCTCCAACTTCTATCAAACAGATCGGCAAGCGGTTCTGGCCGGACAGCACAGGAACACTTCTGAAGATGCTGATTTTTCTGAAATATCTCTGCCTTTTACGGACCCGATACGGATGCTAATGAGCCATCTGAGAGCCTATGACAATACGCTGGATCTGATTGGTTCCCTCAAAAATCTGGAAGATCTTTGCGTCACGCATCAGCTTTTCAATCGGATACTCACGGCTGTACCCATAGCCGCCAAAAATCTGTACCGCATCTGTTGTTACCTTCATACACATATCACTGACAAATGTCTTTGTAATGGAGCCGAGCGCCGTATCATACTGGCCGGTTTTATCAATCATTTCCGCACAGCGGTACAGCAGGGCACGAGCCGCCGTACATTGAATCTGCATATCGGCCAGCATCCACTGCAGCCCCTGATTTTTGATAATCGGATGTCCAAAGGTCACGCGTTGTTTCGCGTAAGCCACCGCTGCTTCAATGGCGTGTTCCGCAATACCCAGACATCCGTAAGAATTGACGCCCCGGCTGCGGTCCAGGCTCTTCATGGCGATCTTAAAGCCTTCTCCTTCTGCCCCGATCCTGTTTGTAACAGGAATATGTACATCATCGAAAATGACATCCGCGGTATTTGACAGGCGCAGTCCCATTTTATCTTCATCCTTACCCACGCTGACACCGGGACGTTCACGCTCCACCAGGAAGCAAGTAATGCCTTTGGCACCCAGAGAACGGTCCACAGTCGCAAAGACGGTGTACATATCCGCAAGGCCCCCGCTCGTGATAAAGCACTTGTGTCCGTTGATAATATATTCATCGCCTTCACGGACGGCGGTCGTGCGGGTAGCGGCGGCGTCGGATCCCGCATCCGGTTCCGTCAGGCAGAAAGCACCCAGCTTTCCCTCCATCACGCGTTTCATATAATAGGCAATCTGCTCTTCGGTTCCCGCAATGCGAATCGGGGTAGCACCGAATTCCGCAGTAGTGGCGCTTACAATGAAACCAGCGTCAACCTTGGCAAACTGTTCATTGATCAGAACCAGATCCAAAGAGCTGGCCCCGATACCGCCATATCTTTCGGGAACAAACATGGTGGAAAAACCGGCCTCATAGAATTTCTTGTACACTTTCATCGGAAATTCACCTTCGCGATCGCACTCGGCGACAACGTGTTTCAATTCCTTTTCTGCACATTCCTTTGCAAACGCTACAAGATCCTGCTGGTCCTGTGTGAGAATGAAATCTTGCATAATGATTTCTCCTTTTCATTGTTANCTTTTCTGCAAATTCCTTTGCAAACGCTACAAGATCCTGCTGGTCCTGTGTCAGAATGAAATCTTGCATAATGATTTCTCCTTTTCATTGTTAATTAAGTTCTTCCGATAATGACCTGAAAAGGCCCTTACTGGTTACACTTGCCGGTCAAAAAACCGAGGCACTCCCAATTCCCAAATACCGTTCAATCGAACCACATTCAGTCCGGATCCGTACTGCCTGTATTTTTTAGCGCTTTTTACAAAAGGTCCGGTACCTCACGCGCCAATACAGGTCACTTTGCAATTTTAGTTCGTTTGACTGACTTGTTTTTAATCTACCACATTATATTCCCGTTGGCAATATGTTTTGTAATACTTCTTTTCTTTAATCGATTTTTCAGCGTATTGATGGAAGTCGCTGCCTGTTTTTGTATATTTTATCTATTTTTAAAGTAATATTATATTTTATTTCATATTTTTTTACTTTATTAAACGAGTATCTCCGCACATATACCATAAAATGGAAGATGTGCGGAGATACTATTTCAATTATTAAAACGAAAACCATATTTTCGTTTATTTGAACTAATTATTAAAAAATTACAGAAATTATTGAAATAAATTAATTTTTGTAGTATTGTAAATATTATAAAAAGTATTGATAATTGATTTGTTTTTTAGTGCTTTCGTCTAATTTTGTTTTTAGTTTCTTTGAACAGTTTTTAGACGGCCATAAAAAATATCGTACCCGGAAAGAACAGCTTATGAAAAATCAATTGGAGAAATTTGAAGGAAAATATGACAAATACTGAAAGATACGAGGGGCCAAAATGCTAGGATTATTGTCAGATTATCTTTCCAGTCATAAGGGTGAATTTGTTTCTCGTACTGTCATCGGGCTGTTTCAACAAGCTTCCAGGTGGTACCCGGACAAAGACGCCGTTTGCCTGGATTCCACACATATAACATATTCTATGCTGGACCGCAGTTCGGATCAGCTGGCTCATTACCTGACCGAATATGAACACATCGGTCCCGGTGATATTGTGGCTGTTGTGACTGGCCGAAACATGGACACACCCGCAATTGTTCTTGGCATATGGAAAACAGGCGCCGCTTATATGATCCTTGACCGCTGCTGCCCCGAATCGCATAACAAGAATTGCATACGAAGTGTTAACGCACGCATCTGTATAGACCACGACTATTTTATCAACGCCATCAGTTCCTGTAGCCAGTGCTCTGCGTTTCAAGACCGCTCCCGTTCCCATCAGCTGGCTCTTGTCCTCTTTACTTCCGGCTCAACAGGCAAGCCAAAGGGCGTACGTATCCTGCATTCGAATCTTGCCGCCAGTGTCAGCAATTTCGACTGTCTGCCGTTACGCTCCGACGACACGTTTGCGTCTTTTGCCAAATTACTCTTTATCGCCGCAGTGTACGATTTCTGCTCCTGCCTGTCTTTGGGATGCACTTTTCGGATGGTGCCGTCTTCCATCTGCAAAAACATTCAGGCGCTTGCTGCATTTTATATTCAAAATAAGATTACCGCCACGTTTCTCCCGCCTCATATGGCAACCAAGTACATAGAAATCGATCAAGGCAGTACCCTCCGCTTACTGTTGGTCGGCAGTGAGGTGACTCGCAATTTAAAGAAACGCCCTTACGAAATCGTCAACATCTACGCTTCCAGCGAAGCAATCGCCGCTATCAGCCATTACAATATTCAGGATGCGCGCTCCTCTTATCCCATTGGAAAGCTGGTTCCTGCTCTGAAGGGCTATGTTATGACCGAAGACGGCACTCCCGCTTCGGTCGGGCAAAATGGGGAACTGTGGATCTCCGGCGCCCAAATATGTGACGGATATCTGAATTTGCCCGAAGTCAATATGGATCGTTTCGCACCCAACCCGTTTGAAACGGCGCCCCCGTTTCAGCGTGTCTTTAAAACCTGTGACATCGTACGCATTCTTCCGGACGGAAATATGGAATATATTGGCCGTAAGGACAATATGTTCAAAATCCGAGGCTTTCGTGTCGAACCCAGTGGCGTCGAAAGATATATGCTTGAATTTCCCCATATCAGCGAAGCCTGCGTAACCTGTTTTACCGACAATGGGGGCACCAACATTCTTTTTGGTTACTTCATCGCGGACGAAAGAATAGATCACAAGGCGCTGCGTGCCTTTTTGCAGGAGCGTATCCCATATTACACAATCCCGACCGGTTTCATTCAAACGGATACCTTCCCGCGCACGCTCTCCGGTAAGGTTGACCGTCATGGTTTTATTCCTCCCCCGGAATTGGACGACCACAAAAAACTGGCTGTTTTATACTATTAATTTCATTGTACCGAATCCACCCTGCAGGAACCGCGTTGTTGCTACGATCTTCAGCGCGGTTTTTTACATGCCTTTTTCCCAATTTAAAGATCGGCGCGGCAAGGGATAAGAGCCGGTGGAAATGATGGGATACAATCATCTGCTTGTTCCAGATTTTATATTTTTGATTAATTGAACTATTTTATTATTCAAAAATTATATCAAAATAAATCAGTATTATCATGGATATATCGTATTTTTCTATTTTATTTCTGATGTTTTTTGTATTGACTTTTTTTCAAACGAACTATATAATAAGGGCTGTGGAGCATCAGTATGGATCGGCGTTTTTTGTAAGATACATTCCTTTCACTTTTATTGTGATTTTCTGTCGAATCACAGGCCTGCGCTCAAGGCAATCATTTATTGGGAAAGAAGGAATACTGAAAATGAACATTCTTGTTTGTATAAAACAGGTACCCGACACTACGGAAATCAGGATAGACCCCGAGAAGCACACCCTTATCCGTGACGGCGTTCCAAGCATTGTCAATCCTTTTGACGGATATGCCCTGGAGGCTGCCGCAAGAATTAAGGATAAAGATTCCGGCGCTCAGATCATTATTTTATCTATGGGCCCCGAACAGGCAAAGGCCGCCCTTAAAGAATGCCTTGCAATCGGGGGCGACAGGGCTTATCTTGTTTCCGATCGTGCGTTCGGCGGTTCCGATACATTGGCAACGAGTTATATCCTTTCCTGCGCAATCAGGAAGCTTGAAGAAACTGAGGGTAAGTTTGACATTATTTTCTGCGGCAAGCAGGCTATTGACGGTGATACCGCTCAGGTCGGGCCTGAAATTGCAGAGCATCTGAACTATCCGCAGGTTACATATGCACACGAAGCTTTCGTTGAGGGCGATATCGTTAAGGTCAAAAAGGAAGTGGAAGACGGTTTTGAAATAATAGGAGCTAAAATGCCTTGTGTCATTACCGTTACGAAACCTTCCTTTGAGCCCCGCTATCCCACAATCAAGTCCAAGATGGCCGCAAACCGGAAGGAAATCCCAACTATAACTTCCGACGATATGATTACCATCGACAGAGAGAGGATTGGTCTAAAGGGCTCTCCCACAAAGGTAAAAAAGACATTTACACCTCCTGTAAAGACCGGCGGCGTTAAGATTCACGAAGACTGCAGTGAAGATTCAGCCAAAAGGCTGTTCGAAATGCTTGTCGATGACGTCATTATTTAATAGGAGGGAACTTAAAGTGGAAGCGAAAACCAAAGATTTATGGGTATTTATAGAGACCAATGAAGACGGTACCGCTAAAAATGTCGGTATGGAACTCCTCGGCACAGGCCGAGGCCTTGCGGATAAACAGGGGGGCAAACTCGTCGGAATCGTGATCGGAAGCAATGTGGATTCCACTGTTAAGGCGGCGACTGCATATGGCGCAGACACCGTCATTGTCATTGAAGGCAGGGAATATACGCATTACACGACAGACGCATATGCTGATGCCATGTATTACCTGGTTGAAAAATATGGCCCTACCAGCATTCTGATCGGTGCCACCAACAACGGCCGCGATCTCGGCCCCCGCCTTTCCTGCCGGTTAAAGACCGGTCTGACGGCGGATTGCACCTCTCTTGCCATTGATGAGGAGACAGGCAATGTCGCGTGGACCCGTCCCGCGTTTGGCGGCAACCTTATGGCAACGATCCTTTGTCCCGAAAATCGTCCTCAAATAGGTACCATCCGCCCCGGCGTTTTTAAAAAAAGCACTGCAGACGAATCCCGAACTGCGGAGATCATTAAGGAAGATTTTCACGTTGCGCCCGAAGCGATCCGTACGGAGCTTCTCGATGTTATTAAGGAAGCTTGCGGAGAACTCGTTGACCTTGAAGGTGCCGAGATCATCGTTTCCGGAGGCCGCGGCGTGGGGGGACCCGAAGGCTTCAAGCCGATAAGAGAACTTGCGGAAGCGCTTGGCGCAACAGTCGGCTCTTCCCGTGCAGCCGTAGATTCCGGTTGGATCGCCCATTGCCATCAGGTCGGCCAAACCGGCAAAACCGTCGCCCCAAAGATCTATATTGCTTGCGGTATATCCGGTGCTATCCAACACCTTGCCGGTATGAGCGGCTCTAAAACGATTATTGCGATCAATAAGGACGAAACCGCTCCGATTTTCAATATTGCCGATTACGGGGTTGTCGGGGATCTGTTCGAGGTTATTCCCGTTCTTACCGAGGAAATCAAAAAAAGGAAAGGTTAAGGAATTCCGCCGAACGCAAAACTGCTGCGGTTTATCATGGAAATCCTTTCTCTATGCGAAATGAATACGGCATCTATATTTTAAGATTGGGTTAGCCTAACAAAGAGTACACTGGAAACGGTGTCCCTTTGTTTCTAAATAGGTCTAATCAACAAAAATGCGCGGATTTGGAATTACTCCTCATCCGCGCCCTTTTTTGCCTTCCAGCGATAATGGAGCAACTTGAATTTCCGGCCCCGGCAATGATATGCATTGTCCGTCATTCCCGCTATGCTAAAATCAGAATATTTCAAGCCTTCCCGGATATATCGCATAAACCCGTATAACTCCCAGTAATAATGGCTTTCGACAGTCAGCAAAACCCTCTGTTTTTATCCGAAGGTCAATAGAGCGCAGGATATACAGCGCGGCAGTCCGACAAGCCGGTAACGTTATTACGGCCGCAAAACAGTTCGTACAAGATGGTAGTTTTTTCGTTTATAAAACATCTTCCCTTCGGATTATAAAAGCTATATTCGGATTTACCGTTCATTTTTCTTGACAACTAGAATTCGAGCTGCTATACTAAATTAGTACGTAATCGGACTATATAAAGGCGGATGCGAAGTATGGATCATAGTCAAGCACGTCGGCAGATGCAGGAATTAAATACCATTTACAAGGAAACCGATGCAATATACAGCGAATTTGCAAAGCGGAGCGGCATGTCCGACTGTGCCTTCTGGCTGATGTATGCCCTTTGTGAAGCGGATGGAAAATGCACGCAGAAGGAGTTGTGCAGCCAGTGGGTCATGAGCAAGCAGACCGTTAACTCCGCACTGAACGGTCTGAAGAAAAGCGGCTATATTTCCCTGATATTATCTGAGACGGATAAGCGCAGCAAGCTGATTATGCTTACCGATAAGGGCCTTCAGTTCAAAGAGAACAATATCGATATTGTTTTTCATCTGGAGGAGCGGGTTCTTCAACGGCTGAGCAATACTGAAATCACTGCCATGCTGGAAAGCAACCGGAAATATCAGGAATTTCTGAGGGCTGAAGCAAAACAATTTCTAAATAATTAATCGTCAATCATCGGAGGGTGATCCATCGCAATGGATGTACCGGATAAGATGCTGAGTGCGCTCAGAATCTTATCCGGTATTTTTTTATCTGGTTATTGCCATTCGCCGTGAACTGGGCAGCAGAGTCCGGAGGCGGGGGCTGGGAAGTGGACCGCCGGAGGGAACAAAAAATAAAGAAAATATTGTGAGGATTTCATGGACTACAAGACCTTATATGAAAAGACAACGCCAAATAAACTGTTCGCCGTTGTAGCGATTCCCGGCGTTATCAGCATGCTCGTCTCATCGCTGTACCAGGCGATCGACGGAGCCTTTGTCGGACAAATTTTAGGCACCAATGCATTTGCGGCGCTGAATCTTGTCATGCCGCTTGTTATCGTGAATTTTTCCATAGCCGACCTGATCGGTGTCGGCTCTGCCGTGCCGATCGCCATCAAGCTGGGGGAAAAGGATGAAGATGCGGCGAGCAATATTTTTTCCAGCGCCTGCCTGATGATCATCGGATCGGCTGCCGCTCTTGGCACAGTCCTGTTCGTTTTTGCCGACAATTTTGTGCGGCTTATGGGTGCCGACGAACAGCTTGTGACATTGGCGACTCAGTATTTACGTGTTTACGCTGCCTGTGCACCCATGACAACCATTGTTTTCGCGGTCGACAATTACCTTCGTATCTGCGGTAAAATACAATACAGCATGATGGTCAATATCCTGATGTCGGTCATCAGCGCCCTGCTGGAGTTCCTGTTTCTCTTTGTCCTCGGTTTTGGCATCTGGGGCGCGGCGCTCGCAACCTGCATGGGTATGTTCATCTGCGCCGTTATTGCATTCCTGCCGTTTTTTCGTGGTAAAACGCAGCTTCGTTTTGTCAAGCCAAAATTTGACCGCGGGATATTGAGGACGATTTTCGTAAACGGAGCCCCCTCCTTTCTCAACAATATAGCCGGACGGATTACTTCCATCATCATAAACATATTTTTACTTCGCCTTGGAGGAGCCACAGCGGTATCAGCTTATGGGGTTCTGATGTATGCCGATGGGTTCGTTCAGCCGATGCTTTACGGCCTTTGCGATTCTTTGCAGCCTGCGGTCGGCTTCAATTACGGAGCAAAAAATTACAGCCGTATCGCGGCAATTGAGCGCAGGTGTTTCGGTGTCTCCGGAGCGCTGTCGCTCGTGATGGCCGCTGTCATGTTCTTTGCGAAAGCGCCCATAGCCGGCATCTTTGTGAAGTCGGAGGATACGGCGGTAATCGCGATGTCGGTACATGCGCTGTCCTTTTTTGCTTTCACCTATCTGACACGTTGGATATCGCTTGCCTCGCAAAGCTATATGTCGGCAATCGGGAAAGCGGGATATGCCACTGCCATCGCGCTTTCCATGGCATTCGTCTTTCCTGTCCTGTTCATTTTTTCTCTTAACTTTCTTGGCCTGGACGGACTTTGGCTTAACATGCCATTTGCGTCCTTAACGGCTGCTGTCCTCGCCGCCATCCTATTAAGGATCCACCCTGTACGCGGGGATCAATCGCAGGAAAACGCAGAAGGGAATTCTCAGACGTCTACAACAGGCTGAAATGAATAACGGCCAATGCAGGATAAGCAGCCGGCGCGGTATCCAGCTGCCCGTCATTGATTGGACTTTCTGCAAACCGGCCACAGAGTTAATCGCTTTGCCGCGCAAAAAAATTTGTAATTCCCGTTGACAGTTCGAGGGCCATGTCATATAATTAGACCATCGGTCTAATTATGGAGGTGCCTATGGCAAGAACAAAGAAAGAATTTGAGGGCAAGCGGGATGCTCTGCTGCTGAGTATATGGGATATTTTTGTCCGCAACGGTTACGAAAACACGACCCTCTCCCTGATCATCAGCGAGCTGTCCATTTCCAAAGGTGTTTTTTATCATTACTTTCATTCCAAGGAAGAGTGCGCGGACGCGGCGATCGAAATGTTTATCGACCGCTGTATCGAAAGGATTCAAGAGGAAGAGCTGCCGGGATTGACACCGGACCAAAAGCTGACGCGGATGATTTTATCCGGGGTGGATTTTTTCCATAGTGACAGGCAGCAGGCAATCGGAATCGATACGCCGTCCAACGCGGTGTTTCATGGAAAGCTGATGATTGCCGCGGTCAAGCGGCTGGCCCCGGTTTTCGCGCGGATGATCGAGCAGGGAGTGGCGGAACAGGTATTCTCCACAGAGCATCCTCTGGAATCGGCGGAAATGATTTTAACCTTATCCAACTTTTATCTGGATGATGTTTTATTTCATTGGAAGCCTGAAACGATACCGGACAAAATCCGTGCCGTCGCCGATTCCGCCGAACGAATTCTGGGGGCTAGAAAGGGAACGTTCCGTTTCCTGTGTTTTTTGCCAGAAGGGAGGTCCGCACCGTGAAAATTCTGATTCTCGGTCTTGGGGTCATAGGCACAACCTATGCTTATCTCTTTCAAAAGGCAGGCGCCGAAACGGAACATTTCATCCGGGAAAGCAAAAGGATGGAATGCCCCGAAACGATTTCCGTCAGACTTCTCGACGGCAGAAAAAACCCGAGAGGCCAAGAGCTCCGGGATTCCTATGCGGTCCATATGGCTCAGCGCGAAAGCGCCTACGATCTGATCCTCGTCAGCGTACCCGGTGGCAGGCTGAAGGAAGCGATAGACACGCTGAACGAAAACCGGCTGAGCGGACCGATTCTGGTTTTCAGCGGAATCTGGGAGGACAGAAGGTATGTGGATACCGTCATGGGAGGAAGAAAATATCTTCTCGGCTACCCCGTAGCCGGAGGCCAGATCGAATGGCAAAAGCCAGAGCTGAACAGCGTGCTTTTCGGCCACGTCATGCTGGAGCGCGCGGAGAAGGCAGACATTGACGGCTACGCCGGTCTCATTTCTTTGTTTGACCAAGCGGAAATCAAGACGGAATGCCCCTTTGATATGCTGGAATGGATATGGCTGCATATGGCCATTAACGCCGGTGTCATCGCTAACGCGGCGGCGATCGGCGATATTCGGGACAGCGCCGCGGCTGCGGGGAAACTCATGGATAATCCGTCCGCTTTAAACCGGACGATACGCACGATTCGGGAATGCACCAAAGTGGCGGCGGCAAGAGGAGCTGACCTGCGGAACTATGCTGATGAACTGGCGTTTTATAAATTTCCGGCTGGCTTGGGCGGGATGCTGATGAAGCATATGTTCCGTACAAACCAGCTCACAAGACGGATTATGGAACTGCACGCGAACCGGGATGATTTACTTTATGTGTGCCGGAGCGTCTACCATTCGGGCCGGGAGCTCGGTGTTTCCATGCCCTTGTTTGAGAAAGACTACGCCGATTTAGAAAAAAAACTGGTACAGACAAAAGACCTCTGAAGAAACAGTATTTTTCTGTCTCCTTAAAGATTATAATTTCGCTTACAGCAATTCCATTTCAGTTTGCGGGGGAGAACGCAGCCTTGTTGCAGAATCAACTGGAAATACTGTAGCGTATGCTTATGCTGATAAGGAAGGCCGCCGGGAAACTTTCGTTTCCCGGCGGCCAAAGTTCTTTCCGGTACCCCTAAAGGATACTGAAATGACGATTCTTTAATTGTATGACGGTAACCGAGCAATTTTCCGTTTCGGCTCCCGCCCAAAAATCACGGTCGGGAAGCCGGTTCACGATACTGACCGCCGCCTTGATAAAAGCGCCGTGTGTAAAAACCATCATACTGGAAAACTGTGATTCATATCCGTATGCTTTTTCTTCCAGAAAAGACCGGCATCTTGCTTTCAGCTCCTGAATTGTTTCCCCGCCCCGCGGCGGAAGATATTTTTCAGGGTGCTTAAAATAGTTATGTAACCTGAAAAACGGACATTTGTAAATAAGCGGCAGGGACTGCCCCTCCCTTACTCCATAAGAGATTTCCCTCAGAAGCCGGTTTGTGTACAGAGGACAGTTCTGCCTGCCCGCCAAAAAAATCCCCGCTGTTTCCCGTGCTCTTTTCAATGGGCTTGTATAAGCAATATCCACCGGTATCCGTATCATTTTCCCGGCTGCCAGTCTCGCCTGTTTTCGTCCGGCTTCATTTAACGGGATATCTGCCTGGCCCTGAATTTTCAATTCACGGTTCCAATCGGTTTCTCCGTGCCGGATCAGATAGATTTTCATTCTCTCGCATTGGCTTTTGCCGACTTTTTGAATCTCCTGCCGAATTTTTCGCGGAATGCTTCGTTGTCCTTGACAGCGTCGATGAAAACAGCGATCAATACGACGGCGCCTGTAACGATTGTCTCCCAGTAGGAGGATACCCGCAGCAAGGTAATGCAGGTACTGATCACGCTGCTGAGGAAGCCGCCCACGATTGTGCCGACAACCGATCCCAAACCGCCGGCCATGGAAGTGCCGCCGAGCACCGCCGCTGTGATGGATTCCATCTGCCAGCTCTCTCCAATGCTTGCCTGAAAGGACGCCAGCTTACAGGACATCATGACGCCGGCAAAAGCGGACAGCAGGCCGCTGAGGCAATAGACCATAATTTCAATTTTCACCGTGGGAATTCCCACAATTTTCGCACAGTTGCGGTTTCCGCCAAGGGCGTAAACATAGCGCCCAAACCGGGTCTTTTTCAGCATGACGGTCAACAGGATGCAAATAACGACCATGAAAATGACAATGTTGGGAAGAATGCCGTTGATGATGCCGTTTGCCAGATGTTCCGCAGAATCCGGCATTCCCGTAATCGGCATTCCCTTCGTGACGACATAAACAACGCCCTTGTAGATCTGCATGGTCGCAAGGGTAACGATAAAAGGAGTCATTTTGAACTTTGCAATGAAGAATCCATTGACCGCGCCGAGCGGAATTCCCATAAGAGTCGTGATAAGAATTGCAAGATACGGATTGATTCCGTACTGAACCATGAAAATGGCATTTGCCATGCCGCATACGGAGCCAATCGTTGCTACGGAAAGGTCGATGCCTCCCGTCAAAAGGACAATTGTCTGCCCGAAACCGACGATGATCACGAACGATGCCGCCCTGGTCAGGGTACTGATATTGTATGCGGTAAAGAAATTACCCGTAGCGATCTGTACAGCGACTCCCACTAATAAGGTAACAATCAGCACCATTCCCGCCGTTGACTTGAAAAATTTAATTGTTTTATTCATAATTAACGAAACCTCCCGCTACTGAAAAGCTACCTTAAGAACATCTTCCTGTGTGGTCAGATCAACATCATCAATGAACCCGCTCACTTTGCCGCGGCAAATCACCATAATTCTGTCGGCCATTGCGAAAACTTCATCCATTTCGGAAGAAATTACGACTACGGCGACACCATGATCCGCAAGCTCGCGAATCAGATTATGGATTTCTCCCTTGGCATTCACATCAATGCCCCGGGTCGGTTCATCAAGGATCAGCATCCGGACGCCTTTGGCCATCCATCTGGCTACGATCACCTTCTGCTGATTGCCGCCGGAAAGGTTTTTGATCAGCGTGTCTCTGGACGCGGTTTTTATGGACATTTCTTTGATATACTGATCAGCAAGAGAAGCAGCCTGGCTGTAATCAATCAACCCATGCTCCAGCATTTGCTTATAGGAAGGAAGCACCATGTTTTCCATAACCGACATGGACGGCGTAATTCCGTCATGTCTTCTTTCCTCCGATACATATCCCATCCCGTGTGCGATTGCCGACATTGGGGATTTGATTGCAACTTCTTTACCTTCAATGTAAGTATGTGCGCCCGGTTCGCTCTGTGTTATTCCAAATACACATTTAAAGATTTCCGTTCTTCCCGCTCCAACCAGACCGGCCACACATAAAATTTCACCTTTGCGGATATGGAAGCTGATATCCTCAAACTCGCCTTTTCTGCTCAGGTGTTTTGCCTCATAAAAAATTCCATCCGATACATTTCTCTTGACCCGTTTCAGTTGTTGTACCTGTTTTCCTGCCATTTTTGTTATCATTTCATCTTTGGTTATTTCTGACGCAGGCACTTCTTCAACCAATTTTCCGTCCTTCATAATCGTGATCCGATCCGCCTGCTGCATCACCTCATCCAAATGATGGGTGATAAAGACCATCGCCGTACCCCGCTGCTTCAGCTCCTTCATCGACTGAAAAAGATTTTCCGCTTCCACATTGGTAAGGACGGAGGTCGGTTCATCCAGAATCAACACCTTGGGGGTATAGGCCAGCGCGCGCGCAATGGAAACCAGCTGCTGGTAGGCTGCCGACAGCTCTTTCACCGGCTGCGTAACATCGATTTCAACATTGAGGACCTTCAGAATTTCTTTTGCTCTTTTTTGAGTTTCTTTGGAGTCGATCACCCCGAACTTCACAATCTCGTTTCCGAGGAAAATATTCTCGGCGGCGCTGGCCTCCGCGACCAGATTCAGCTCCTGGGGAACCAGTACGATATTTTTTTTCAGAGCTTCTTCAGGGGTGGAGAGCCTTAAAGGCTCCCCCTCCATAAAGATTTCTCCTTCGTCCATGGAAATTTGCCCGGTAAGGATATTCATCAATGTGCTTTTGCCGGCTCCGTTTTCGCCGACCAAAGCATGAATTTCCCCTTTCCTTAATTTAAGGCAGATTTTATCCAATGCTTTTGTTCCGGGAAAGGTTTTGGTGATATCCTTCATTTCAATGATATAATCATTATTTTGATTGCGTGTTTGCATCTGCATTATCTCCATACAGCATCTTGATGAACTTGTCGGCGTCCGCCGCATACACGGAAGTTGAGCCGACTGCCGTCGATTCTTCGACCTTTTCGCCGTCGATGGTCTTGATTGCGTTGTAGATCAGCTTATAGCCCATATCATAGCAGTTCTGGACCTGTGCAACATACAGGGTACCGTCTTTCAGATATTTGAGCGTGCGAAGATCGTGGTCCATGCCGCCGATGACGATCTTACCGGATTTGCCCGCGTCCTTGACTGCCTGGCAGGCGCCGACCGGATTGGACATGTTGTTGCAGAGGATTCCGCCGAGGTCCGGATAGGCCTGCAGCCAGGACTCCGTAATGCTGATCGCTTTTTCGACGGCGTCATTGTCCCTCTGTTCGTCTACGATTTTGATATCCGGGTATTTTGCGATCGTGTCCTTGAACCCTTTTAATCTCGCTTCATGGGAGGCAGCGCCCATTGTTCCTGAAAGAATCGCGATTTGTCCTTTACCGCCCATTTTTTCACAGACAGCTTTCGCGAGTGTGCAGCCGTCGCCGTAGTTATCTGTATTTCCTACAAAAAACGACCTCTTACAGTTCTCCACGTCGGAGCTTGCGAAGGTTGCAACCGGAATCCCTTTTTCCACCGCGGCGTCGATTGCCTTTGCCGTTGTTTCAGGCTGGTTTACATCGACTGCGATCAGGTCGTATCCCTGACCCACGGCAGTTTCGATCGAGTTGACCTGATCGACCGCATTCGGTTCCGCCGGTCCGTACCACTCGTAATCGACCTTGACGCCTTTGCCGTCCATGTCCTTCACCGCCGCATCGACGCCGGCTTTGATTGCGTCATACCAGCTGTGGATGTTCTTGTATGTACAGTAGATTTTATAGCTCTTTTTCTTCGGCGTATAGGATGTGTCAAATTTCTGGTCTGCAAGGTCCGTTTTTCCGGTGGCGCTGTCACCAGCCTTAGCCACCACGCCGTTCGTACCCTCGGTTTTCGTTCCGGAAGAAGTTGCGGCAGGCGCCGACGACGCGCAGCCCGCCAGCAGGGAAACCGCCAGCAGTGCTGCGGTTGCTACAGATAACAGTTTTTTCCTCATCTTTTTCTCCTCCAAATCAATACAATTAGCCGTATCTCGCAATTGAGTGGAAAAACGGGCACGGCGAACACCATTTTCTCCATTTATATAGAAGCAACAGGACCCCGACCGATGTGATTGAATTGATAAAATAAGGATAGAAACCTATTGCAATCTATCGGCAGACAAACAGACGGAACCTTCCGTTGAAAAGGAAACACGGTTCAGAACTTTATGACCGCTTTGATGACTTCATCCTTATGGTTCGTACTGTATTCAATTGCATGGATGCAATCTTTAAAATCGAAAATGTGGGAAACGATTTTATCCAGAGGAATGGCACCGGAGGCGACCGCCGAGATGGCTTTCGGATACAGATTCCGATAGCGGTAAACGGAATAGACCGTGCCCTCCATTGCGTTCAGGGTGGCAACGTCGAGCTCGAGAACGGGTTCCGGCGAAACGCCGACCAGCGTGACTTTTCCGGCACGTTTGATCAGCCTGCAGGTCTGCAGGGTCGTGAGCCGGTTTCCCGCGCATTCGTATACCTGATCGACTCCGCCGCCCGGCAGCGTTTTTGCAAATTCCTCGATGCTCTCTTTCCTGCTGTTAAAGACCCTTGTCGCGCCGACTTCCATTGCCTTTTCCAGCCGCTTGTCCAGAACGTCCGCCACATAGATTTCGCTGATGCCCCTGGCCTTCAGGCTCATGATCGTACACAACCCGATGCATCCGCTGCCGAGGACGATGGCGCTTTCCCCGATTTTCGCGTCGGACAGCTCCGTCGCGTGCAATCCTACGTTCAGCGGTTCAAGCAGTCCGCCCTCCATAGTGCCGACGGAATCCGGGAGTTTGTAGCACATGGAAGCGTCGTGGACGCAATACTCCGAAAACACGCCGTCGCGCTCGTGAGGAATGGCGAGCATTTTAACGTCCTTGCACAGGTTATAATGGCCTTTTCTGCAGTCTTCACATTTTCCGCAGGGCACCGCTGGCTCGATCGCCACTTTATCCCCCGCCGAAAATCCCTCGACGCCTTCCCCGACCGCGGTAACAACGCCTCCCGGCTCATGGCCGAGCGCGAGCGGCCCGTCAAGCTCCCAGTTGGCGAGCCGGCCCTCCTGATAGAAATGAAGGTCCGAGCCGCAGACGCCCACATATTCCAGCTTGATCTGCAGTTCTCCGGGTTTTGGCTGGGGAATCTCCCGTTCGGTCCAGTCGAGTTTCTGCTTGCCAATCAATACACATACTTTCATTTTTCCCTGCATGGTTATTTCCTCCCTGATCATTCATTTTTACAAGCTTTTCTTGATCGCGATAAGATTTCTGACCTTCTCCGCGATTCCTTCCGGGTCCATTCTGTAATATCTGAAAACTTCCTCGTCGGTTCCATTTGGGACATCTTCATCCGGTATTCCGCATATTTTCATTGGGACGGGCCTGTTCTGTGCAAGAAATTCGGAAACAGCGCCTCCCAGGCCGCCGTAGATGCTGTGTTCTTCCAGCGTAAGGATGCACCGGCACTCTTCCGCCACCCTGCCGAGTATATCGGTATCCAGCGGCTTGATGGTATGCATGTCTACAACCGTGACGTCGATTCCTTTTTTTTTCAGCAGCTCGGCGGCTTCAATGGCTTTGCAGACCAACTGCCCGCAAACGACGATGGCCGCGTCGTGGCCGTCGAACCATCTGTTTGCCCTGCCGATTTTGATTTCGGACGGGTCCCGGTACAAGACGGGGACCGCATTCCTTCCGATTCTGATATAAGTCGGCCTTCCCTCGTTCAGCAGTTCGGCGGTAACGGCCCGCATCTGCGTGGCGTCGGAGGGGATTTCCACTGTCAGGTTCGGTATGGCCCGCATCAGTGCGATATCCTGAAGAGAATGATGCGTTGCCCCCAGCGCCCCGTAGCTGATGCCCCCGCTGATCCCGATTACCGTTACGTTGTTATTGGAATACGCTACGTCGACTTTGACCTGCTCCGAAGAACGTGTGCTGTAAAAGCTTGCCGGTCCGATCACAAATACTTTTTTGCCTATGTAAGACATTCCGGCGGAAACCGTGACCGCATTCTGTTCCGCAATCCCCATTTCCACAAACTGTTCGGGAAGTTCGTCGGGGTAGCTTCCCAGCTTTGCGGAACCCTTCGAGTCGGTGCAAACAACTATAATATCTTTATCGCTTTTGGCTTTTTCAAGAATCATCTTGGAAAAAGCACTGCTGCAAGCTTCTTTTTCCATTAAGCCAGTTCCTTTCTGTATTCGTCCATGTCTTTTTTCAACTGTTCCAGCTGTTCTTTCGTTGGGGTCTTATGGTGCCATTCGGCCTTATTTTCCGCACAGGCGAGCCTTTTTCCCTTGATTGTATCCGCAATAATACAGATGGGATGGCCTTTTTCCCGATCGCTCAGCGCGGTAAAAATTTGATCAAAATTATGCCCGTCGATCTCAACTGTTTTAAAGCCAAACGCTTCCGCCTTTTCTTTCAGCTTTTCAAGCGGCATCACCGTTTCGGTGCTTCCGCTGATCTGAAGAAAGTTCCGGTCGACAATCCACGTCAGGTTGTCAAGCTGATATTTTGACGCGGACATCAAAGCCTCCCAATTGCTTCCTTCGGCAAGCTCTCCGTCGCCGGTAAGCACATACACGCGATTCTCTTTATGGTTTTTTTTCAGCGCCAGCGCAATTCCGGTGGCCAGCCCCAGGCCATGCCCCAAAGACCCGGTATTCGCTTCGACGCCGGTAATTTTTTTGTTGGGATGGCCTCCGAGGGGGGAGCCGAATTTCCCGTATGTATCCAATTCTTCTTTCCCAATATACCCGTATTCCGCCAAAAGAGTATAATACGTCTCGGATGAATGACCTTTGCTTAATACGAAATAATCTCTTTCGCTCCATTTCGGATTTTTGGGATCATGTTTGATGTAGTTGAATATGGCGACCATGATATCCACTTCCGAAAGATCGCCGCCGATATGCCCGCCTCCTCCGTTAAAAATCAGTTCCACTGTCTTTTCACAGATTTCAGACGCCTGAATCTCCAATTTCCTGATCTGCTGATCGTCCAGCATTTTTTACTCCTCCTTACTGCCGAGCAGCATGTTGATTGCTTGGTTCCATCCGGAAACCTTTTCTGCTCGGATATTGCCGTTCATCCGCGGACGATATATATGATATGAAATAGCCTCGTAAATACGGGATTCATCATATAGGCCTGAAGAAATACCGGCCAGATAAGCGGCCCCAATGACGGAAAGCTCCTCCGCGTCCGGTATCTTAATGTCTATTTCGGTAATATCGCTTTGAAACTGCATGAGATATTGGTCTCTTGTAGGTCCTCCGTCCACGCACATCTTCGGGATGTTGAGACCGGTATCCTTTCTCATTGCTTCAATTACATCGTTAATCTGATAAGCCGCACACTCGCAGCCGGCTTTCACGATTTCTTTCCTGCCGGTTGTTCTGCTCATCCCGGTGATCAGCGCGCGCGTATCGTGCCTCCACCAGGGGGCGCCCAGGCCGGAAAACGCGGGAATGATATAAGTCTGATCATGCTCATCCGCTTCGCTTGCAAGCCCAGATGTTTCAGAGGCGGACTGAATAAGCCCAAGCTCATCCTTCAGCCACGAGATCACGGCACCCGTGTAATTGATGTTGCCCTCCAGCACATAGGAAACTTCTCCTTTTACTTTCCAGGCGAGCGACGTGGACAAACCGTGTTTGCTGAAAAACGGTTCAAAGCCCGTGTTCAGCATGACGGACGAGCCCGTCCCGTAAGTTGCCTTGATGTCGCCTTCATTCAGACAGTGATGTCCAAACAAAGCGCCGTGGGAATCGCCCAAAACTCCGCAAACAGGGATCGGGGCTTCAAGATACCCCTCCATATCCGTATGGCCAAAGACCGAATCGGAATCGCAGACCTCCGGAAGCGCATCCATTGGGATATGAAAGATGCCGCAGAGTTCCTCGTCCCACGCAAGCTCTTTGATATGAAACAGCTGTGTCCTGCTTGCGTTGGAATAATCGGTTTTGAAAGAGGCCCCATGTGTAAGCTTATAAATCAGCCAGCTGTCTACGGTTCCCAACGCCAGGGTATGGTTTTTGATCTTATCCTCCATGTCCGGAAAGTTTTCGATCATCCATGCCATTTTGGCGGCCGGGTAATAGGGAGACAATTTTAAGCCCGTCTTGCTGTAAACGGCTTCTGTCACAGAAGGGTCCGCACCAATACGGTCACAAAGGTTCTTGGCTCTGTTACACTGCCAGACGATTGCATCCCCAACCGGGCGTCCGGTCTTTTTATCCCAGCAAACCGTGGTTTCACGCTGATTGTCTATCCCCATGCAGACGATCTTTTTTCTGTCGATTCCGGTCTTTTCGACGACCGCTTTGCAGACAGCGACAACGTTATGGTAAATTTCTTCCGGATCATGTGACACCCAGCTTTTTTCATTGACGATCTGCCTATGGGGACGATCACATCTGCCAATTATTTTTCCGCGTTCGTCAAATAGAACCGCCTTGGTACCCTGCGTGCTTTGGTCAACACCCAAAATATAAAATGTACTCAAAATGTTTCTATTCCTCTCGAATTTGTTTTATAAAGAACTTTATTTTGTTTATTTTTAATTCATATGCTTTCTATATTGAACATTATAAACACATTAGCGCTAGTTGTCAATAGATTATGTTTGCTTTTTTGTACGATATGTTTGATTCGTGTTCGTTTTCAATCGTTTTAAAACAATCTGTTGTTATTTTTAAAGTTTTATATTATAATAGATTCAAATTCCATGCCATGAATGTTCGAATATCCTTGATACAAAAAGTATTAAATTGATAAAGGTGTGCAAAGTATGCAAAAAGATCGACCGGCCCAAATCATTGAAATCATGCAGTCCCAAAATATCATTTCCATCAGCGAGCTTTCCAGGCTGCTCAACTGTACCGAAATGACGGTTAGAAGAAATCTTGACAAGCTGCAGGAAATGAATTTTGTAAAGCGCGAGCATGGCTATGCCGTTTTGCTGAAAAACGCGCAGGAGACGGATTATTATGTTCAGATAGAGGAGAATAAAAAGGAAAAAGAAGCCATTGCGGCCATTGCGCTGAAGTATCTGGTTCCTTTTGAAAGCATCTGCCTAGATTCGGGAACTACGATCCAGCAAATGGTGACAATGATGCCGCAGAACATCCCCTTGTCGGTTATTACCTCCAGCCTGACCGCCACCTTGACTTTATCGAATTACAGCAGTGTTCAGGTTTTGCTTCCGACCGGTTTTCTGAATCATGCAAACCGCTCCATCTTATTTGCCGAACCGGAACATATTTCGCAATACAAAGCGGACATCGCTTTTATTTCCTGCCGCGCTTTCCGGGTTCCGGGAGGGGCGTATGAGCATACGCAGAATTTGACCACAACCAAAAAAGCGCTGGCCTCCATCGCGGAAAAACGCATTCTGCTGCTTGATTATTCCAAATGGGATGTCAATTCCTTATGTAATTCTATAAGCCTTGAAGAAATCAATACCATTATTACCGATGACAAGGCTCCTGCCGCATCTGTAAAAAAGGCCGCCGACTTCGGCACGGAGATCATTATTGTAAATTCAGACACGAAATCCGTTGTGGAGCATTACAATGCGGACAAGAAAACCAGCCGGCAATAGCAGGATGTTTGAAAAGCAGCAGGGACAAGGCAACGCCTTGTCCCTGCTGCTTTTTGTGAAGGTATATAAATTAACGGGATAGAAGTCCTCCGGCACCTTGTGGCCGTGGTGATAAACACGTCCCCTTTGAAACCGGTCAGGGCCCTATCGCTCTTCCCGCAAACCGGTGACCGGTCCGGGAATATCTGCGTACTAGGGCAACGACCGCCAGCATTATGGAATGTTCTCCAATTCTCTGGTGATCAGCGCCGATGCGATACGCAGCGCTTTGATCCTGCGGATAAGCAAAGTGTGCTGGGAAGTACCTTCTTTCAATTTTGGCTGCACTTTTTCACACTTGCTGATCGTGGAAGCGATTGCCCGGAGCGCTTCCTGCAGCTCTTCCTTTGTAAAGTCCTCCACAAGCTCTCTCCTTTTCCTGCGTGATTCAAGCTTTCCGTATCGGGTGACGGATGACGGTTTTCAGTTTGGACGCTTCCGTCCTGCGGGGATCACTCAAATAAATTTCGTGATGATACCGTTTATCGGTAATTTCAACAGCATACCCGTTTTGTTTCACGTACTGCTCCATTGCAAGGACAGTTGCCGGTTCGCCGTCATAAGGGCCCAGATGCATGCACTGCACGCACAGCCCCTCGTCATAGGAAAAGAATTCCACCGGAGAAAAGTCCGTTTTCTTTTTCCTCGCTGCCTCTTCCTGTGCCCATTCAAAATCGGGCTCCTTCACGAAATCCGGCAGACGAATCAGAGAAATCCACTGAAAGCGGTCCTTGCGGGAGTAGTCGACGCCACGGACGCCCTCCTGCCACCAGAGTCCTTCCAGCGGCGGCACGACATATTCAAAAAACCCTTCGATTTGATGGGTGCCCTTATAGCTCATCTTAATGGTGTAGGCCATACCATAGAGCAGTTCCATGGCCTTTTTGTATTCCCCGTCCTCTTCATTGGGATCGCCTTTTCCCCGTACGGCGAGGAAATTCATTGCCGGAATTTCCACAATACCGGGATGCTCCGGCGGCAAATAGAATTCGCTGTACTCTTTCTTATAGTCGAACGTCATCATTTTCCCTCCTTAATATGGATATCAACAGCGCCAATCCTCCAGCATTTTGCTCAAAATTCTATTCGTTTTCCATCACCTGCAGCAGGCTTTGGACATCCTTTTGTATCAGGCTGTGCATCGTATCTTTAAACGGAAGATCATTGATGGAAAGCGCCTTGTTCTTTATTTTGCCGCGCAGCGCCTTCTTATACCGGGACACATCCTCCAGGGCCTTCAGCTTTTGACGTACGGCGGTGGGTTTTTCATCATCAACGGCCTGTAAAACAGTGTCGATTTCTCTGTCGATTTTGTTCTCCGTATCCCATTTTGCCTGTTTGCAGAGCAGCCGAAAGCCACGTACCCGAATCAAATATTTCCCGTTTCCCAGCATGTCCAGAAATTCGTCAAAATAAGGGTAAAGCGTATCCTCCGTATTCGAAATCATCTCAAGCTCCTGCAGACTTTTGTAGGCGGCAGAAGAATCCTTATCGTACAGCATTGCAATTTTCGAGCTCAATTCCATGGCACATCCTCCTTTACGGGCGCATATTCTCCTCATTAAGAATATCTTTTTTACTCCAATAAAACGGCAAAATAATTCTAAAGAAAGACATTTCAATATTATTGTACTGAATCAATATGCAATTGTAAATAAGAAACAAAATTATCCTTGGTTTTCTCCATAGAATTTAACGACTGATACCCCTATTTTGTTACACCTTTTCCAGCTTTTTATTTCATTTTTTAAGCTGTCAGCGGCGAAGATGAAAAATTTTCTGCGAGGTGGGGCCTTTGGTGTATAGAGCGGGCGGCTCCGGCGGAGCATCCCGCATATACCGGGAGGTAAAAATCATTGTCTTTCACAAATATTTAAAAAGATTTTCACTTTGCTATTGACCTGGAGTTAGCTCCAAGTGATAGGCTTATAAATGGAATAACGCACAAAAAGGGATTCCATTCGGCGGCGACGTGTTTATCATTAACGATAGGCTCAGTCATGGCCAAGAAAGCGTGCGGCAGCAGTACGCAGCCCGGTTTTAAGCCGCTGAATCAGCAGGATATTGAGAACATCTTTAAAATGTATCTGTAAGAATGCATATGAGTAAAAATACGATCAGAACGGAAGGGATAGATTATGAGCAAGAAGGTTTTCGTGATTTCCGCCAGTCCCCGCAAGGGCGGCAACTCAGATACGCTATGTGATGAATTCATTCGCGGCGCACAGGAAGCCAGCGCCGAAACGGAAAAAGTATTTCTGCGTGATAAAAAAATCGGCTACTGCACCGGCTGCGGAGTTTGCAACAGCACGCATCAATGTGTTCAGCGGGACGATATGGCTGCAATTCTTGACAAAATGGTCAAGACCGACGTCATTGTCATGGCGACGCCGGTATACTTCTACACAATGGATGCACAAATGAAAACGCTGATTGACCGCACCGTGCCCAGATACACGGAAATTTCCAACAAGGATTTTTACTTTATCGTGACCGCCGCAGATACGGATAAAAGTATGCTGGAACGTACCATTGAAGGCTTGCGGAGCTTTACTGAAGACTGCTTGCCGAACCCGCATGAAAAAGGCATCATTTACGGCACCGGTGCGTGGCAAATCGGCGAAATCAAAAACGGCCCGGCTATGCGCCGGGCTTACGAAATGGGTAAACAGATATAAAGGAGGAGAACTGCAATGTCTATCGTTTACTTTACAAAGGAGATCACGCCGGAAAGTCTGATCCACATTTATGAAGCGCTTGGCGTATCACTAAAGGGCAGGGTTGCCGTTAAGATCTCTACAGGGGAGCCGGGTGGACACAACTTTCTGCAGCCCGCGTTGATCGGGCGGTTGGTGAAGAAGCTGAACGGCACGATTGTGGAATGCAATACGGCTTATGAGGGAAAACGTTGTTCTTCAGCCGACCACTGGCAGGCGATTCGGAACCACGGATTTTTGGAGATCGCCCCCTGCGATATCATGGACGAATTCGAAGAATTTTCGATTCCTGTGAAAGGCGGAAAGCATCTGAGGGAAAACTTTGTTGGAGAACATTTGAAAAACTATGATTCCATGTTAATGCTCTCCCATTTCAAGGGGCACCTGATGGGAGGTTTTGGAGGTGCGCTGAAAAACATGTCCATCGGCGTTGCTTCCTCACACGGCAAGGCAAATATCCACGGTGCGGGCGATCCGGCTAAGCTGTGGACAGCCGACCACGATTCTTTCCTGGAATCGATGGCGGATGCGGACAAATCAGTCATGGATTACATGGGGCGTGAAAACATCGTGTACATTAATGTGGCAAACCGCCTGTCGGTCGACTGTGACTGCGATGCGAATCCACATGAACCAGAAATGGCGGATCTGGGGATTTTTGCTTCCTTAGACCCTGTGGCTCTGGATCAGGCGTGCGTGGATGCTGTTTACGCTTCACCGGATAAAAGCAAGGCCGCTTTGATCGAGCGCATGGAATCCCGCAACGGCATCCATATCGTCGAAACCGCGAAAAAACTGGGACTTGGAAGCCGAACCTATGAGATTAAGACAATTTAAGGAAGGGCGTAAAAATGATGAGCAATGTAGAATTTAATGAACAGAATCTTTTTGGCCTCGGTGCGCCGCTGCCGGAGATGCTTTCCAAGTATTTTACCGGTCATGCACATCTGAATCCGCTGACACAGACACCGAATATTGCCAATGTTACCTTTGAGCCTGGCTGCCGCAACAACTGGCATATTCATCATATGGGTGGCCAGATTCTGCTGGTGATTGCGGGTCGCGGCTGGTATCAGGCTTGGGGTGAACCTGCAAAGGAACTGCATCCCGGCGATGTAGTAGAAATTCCGCCCGAAGTCAAGCATTGGCACGGCGCGGCAAAGGACAGCTGGTTTTCCCATTTGGCGGTGGAGATTCCAGCGAAGAGCGGCTTCAATGAATGGCTTGAGTCCCTTCCCGAAGAGGAATATAATAAACTCAAATAAAAAGGAAGTGAAAGCCGATGACCATTGCGGAAACTGCGAAAAAGCATGGGCTAACCCCGGATACTCTGCGCTATTACGAGCGAATTGGTCTGCTTCCCAATGTTGCGCGCACTTCCGGTGGTATCCGCGATTATTCCGAGGAAGACTGCCGCTGGGTTGAATATATCAAATGTATGCGCTCGGCAGGTGTTTCGGTGGAAACTCTCGTTGAATATGTCACGCTTTTTCATAAAGGAAAAGAGACAATTCCGGCACGAAAGAAACTGCTTCTGGAACAGCGCGAGCAGATCGTTGCACACATTCAGGAACTGAATGACATTTTGGCAAGGCTGGACTGGAAACTGGACGGTTATGAAGAGCGAATGCTGAAATGTGAAGAGAATTTAAAATAAACCTGCTTTTGTCTTAGTGATGCCGAAAACGAATGATATCCTAAATTACTAAGCAATATAGATGAATTTTCAAGATTTTGTTTGTTATAATTATCAGTTGACACAATGAAGTAAAAAGGTTATGCTAAGTACACAAAAAGTTAACAAACTGGATTGTGACTGGTAATGCAGGCAAGACTACTTTGAAGAAGAGTAGTCTTGCCTTTTTTATTTTTCAATTATTTTGAAGGGAGTGGAATCCGTATGACGATTCAGAAAATATTAAATAATAATACAATCGTCACACGGAATGCAAAGGGACAGGAAATCGTCGCAATGGGCAGTGGAATCGGTTTTCGCAAAAGGCCCGGCGATGAAATCGATTTGGGTCAGATTGATAAAGTCTACACCTTATCGGACAAAAGCATCGCCTCGAAATTTCAGATGATGCTTGCCGAGATTCCCATGGAGCACATGCTTTTGTCCGAACGCGTGATCGATTACGCGAAAACACACTTAGGAAAGAAATTAAACGACTGCATCTACGTGACACTCCCCGACCACATCTCCACCGCGATTTCCAGATACAAAGAAAATTTGATTCTTGAAAATCCTCTTCTCTGGGATATCAGGCACTTTTATCCCGATGAATTTGCTGTTGGACTAAAGGCGAACCAAATCGTTCTGGAAGAAACCGGCATTCAATTCATTGAAGATGAAGCGGCTTTTATCACGATGCATTTCATAAACGCCGAATTGAACGGTCAGATGAAAAACACCTACAGTATGACTGAGATCATACAGGAGGTCTGCACGATTATAAAAGAATATTTTCAGATGGAGTTCGACGAGTCGTCCCTGAGTTATTCCCGCTTTATCAACCATCTGAAATTTTTCGCACAGCGTCTTCTGATGGGAGGACATTATAAGGATGGGGACGACGATTTGCTTGACGTCATCAAAAGCAAGCATCAGGATGCGCTTCAGTGTGCCGAAAAAATCCGGAAGATGATTTTGGAAAAATACCACTACGATTTCGGCGAAGAGGAGCTTCTGTACCTGACCGTTCATATCGCACGCATCACTCAGAACCCTTCGTAGCAAGGAATGATTTATTTCAGCAAACCCAAACGCTGTTCAATAAATGGAGTCAGCGCGCGATTCCATTTTTATATAGATTCAAAATAAACTCAAGGGAGGAAAATACGGAATTATGAGTGTAAACAAATTCCTGTGGGGCTCCGCAACAGCGGCCTATCAATGTGAAGGGGCCTGGAACGAAGATGGAAAAGGTTTAAATGAATGGGATGTTTTTAATCATGAAAGCCCGCTGAATATTCATAACGAAGATGGGGACGTCGCCAGTGATTTTTACCATAGATATAAAGAAGATATCGATTTAATGGCAGATGGAAATCAAAACACTTATCGATTCTCCATTTCATGGGCCAGAATCATACCGCAGGGATCAGGGGCGATCAACCCCAAAGGGATCGAATTCTATAATAAGGTCATCAATTATTGTCTGGAAAAGGGAATTACTCCGAATGTAACACTATTCCATTATGATCTTCCGGATGAAATGGCTAAAATAGGCGGATGGGAGAACAGAGAAGTCGCGGATGCTTTTCATGAATATGCAAAGGTATGTTTTAAAAATTTTGGAGACCGGGTTAAGATTTGGTCCACTATCAATGAACCAAGGTATTACGCTTATTGCAGTTATGTAGTAGGAAACTACCCGCCAAACTATAAGGCTGATTTCGGACGCTTTTGGAAAGTTCTTTATCATCTCATGCTCGGAAGCGCTAAAGCGATTCAAAGCTATAAAGAGCTGGGGATGGATGGAATCATCGGCATTGTTCATGACAATGGAAATGTGGAATTAGACCCTGATACCAAAGAAAAAGAGTTGGTAAGATTAAGAGCGGATATTTTTTACAGCCGGATGGTCCTGGATACTGCCCTGCTGGGTAAGCTGCCTGATAAACTGAATGAAGTTTTAAAAGACAACAGTGTCGATGCCTTTTTCCTTCACGAAGAAGATTTTCCTGTATTCCAAAAGGGCAGGGCAGACTATGTCGGGCTGAATGTTTACAACCGTCAGTACGTAACAGACTACTCTCAGGGAAAAACGGAAGTATTTCACAATAATGTGGGAAAAGGATCGGCAAGCAAAGAGGGGATTCGAATCAAGAACATGTTTGAGACATCTTTTGATCCGAATACAAGACGGAATCTCTGGGGAAGAGAGGTCTATCCGAAATGCATGTACGACTGTTTGATGGAAATGAAAGAAAGATATGGCAATGTATTGGTTTATATTACAGAAAACGGGCATGGCCAATACGAGACTCCGGATAACAACGGCTACATAAAGGATCCCGAAAGAATAAAGATATGCGGGGAATTTATTGATTACATGCTGAAAGCAAGGGAGGAAGGCGTTAACGTACAAGGTTATTATCTGTGGTCTACATTGGATCTTTACAGCTGGATCAATGGCTACGAAAAAAAGTACGGCATTGTCCGGGTGGATTTCAAGAATAACAACAGCCGCATTCCAAAAGAAAGCTATTATTGGTATAAGGACCTTATAGCAGCTAAAAGGGATATCTAAATGAAAACAGTTCAGAGAATTGATTTTGGTGGAGGGAAATAAAATGAAATATATTGAGATGTCAAAGCAGGTACTGGAAAACGTTGGCGGTATCGAAAACTTAAACCAAGTTGAACATTGCGCAACAAGGCTGCGTTTACACTACAACAGCAAGAAACTTATAAATGAAGAGGCGCTAAAAGGAATTGAAGATGTCCTGGGAATCGTCAACAAGGCCGGACAGGTCCAGATCATCATCGGGCCTAACGTGAATGAAGCATATAACGATTTTTTGGATGTATCGGGATGGAAAGAGGGACAGAATAGCGGAGGGGCTTCAGCCGAAGAAGAGCCAGAAGAAAAAAAGGCGATGTACTATGTCAATAAATTCGGCAGCTTCATGGCTGCAATCTTTATGCCGATTGTTCCTGCCCTGATTACTGGTGGAATGATCCTTGCAATCAGAAACTTATTGATCAACTACTTCGGTGTCAGCATGGAATCCGGCACAGCAGTCATTATGACCGCAATTTTCAGCGCCGGATTTACTTTTTTACCGATATATATAGGATATACGATGGCGAAACGCTTGAAGATGGAACCGATCATGGGTGCCTTTTTAGGCGGTCTTCTGGTCAGTTCAAGCATCAGCGGCGTAAAAGGGTTAAGCTTCCTGGGTATTGGAATCCCGACAGTAGACTATGCGAGCAGCGTATTACCCATTATGCTTGGCGTTGGACTAATGTATTTTGTAGACAGATTTTTCCAGAAGTATCTTCCTGACACCGTCAGGTACTTTTTGAAACCGTTGTTTACAATGACAATCGTTGTTCCTGTCACATTGATTGCTTTAGGCCCTGTCGGAACCATTTTAAGTACATATGTAGGGATGGGGATTACACAGTTAATGAACACGATTGGCGGAGTGGCCATGCCGATCTTTGCCGCGGTTTACCCCTACATGGTTATGCTGGGATTAGACAAAGCGATTATGCCGATTGGATTTAACAGCGTTGCAACACTCGGATATGATCCGGCAATCATGATCATGGGATTCATTTCCAACCTATGTGTCGGTGGAAGTGCCTTGGCGGTAGCCACCACAATGAAAAATGACAAAACGAAGAAAGGCATGATTGCTTCTTTTGGTGTGACCGCACTTTGCGGAGTTACGGAACCCGCCTTCTACGGATCATTGATTATGAGGCCAAGAGTGTTGATCGGCACCGCAATCGGAGCTGTAAGTGCCGGTTTGGTTGCCGGTATCTTTGGACTGAAGAGCTACGTTATGGGCGGATGCCCCGGTTTATTCACGGCTTTGTTCTTTGTCGACAAACAAGGCAGCGTTGGAAATCTGATTTTGGCTGCAGTCGTAGCAATTATCGCAATTGCCGTGTCTTTTGTCGCCAGTAAGATTATCCTTTCAAAAATGGAAGCAAAAGAAGTAAAATAAAGAAAAGTTCTGACAGAAAAACCCACCTTTTGATATCATGATGAATGTCGAAATCATCAAAAATAGCGGAGAAAGGTGGGTTTTCATGGATAAAAGCCTACGGGAAGAGCTATCAAAGTGGAAAGCTTACCGAAATGACGAACAGCATTTATGAGGTGAATACAATGAAAGTATTGATTGCGCGATTTGTTCTTGAATCCAACGCAAATATTCCGTATAAGAGCAATTTAGAAAATTTTAATCTTTTATTTGGAGAAGACTGCATTCGGGAAATGAAATGTAAAGAGGTGTTTGCGAAAGAAGGAATCGAAATGATCCCTTCCATTTATGCCGACGGAGCAGCCGGCGGTGTTTTAGAGAAGGCTGCATTTGATTACATTGAACAGAGAATTCTGGAAGATATGAGAAAACACCTTCATGAAATTGATGGAATTTTCCTTCACCTACATGGGGCAAGTGAAGTCGAAGGCCTGGAGGGCGGCTCAGGCGATCATCACATTATGAAGATGATTCGCAATGTGGTTGGTCCTTACCTGCCAATTGCAGTAGTTTGTGATCCTCACGGAAACCTCTCTAAAGAATATGTAGAGAACACAACACTGATCCGCAGTTATCGTTATTCACCGCATACGGATATTAAGGAAACAATTGCGTTTGTTTGTGAAAAGCTGGCTGCATTGTTGAAGAATCGTCAAAATATTACGCCGGTATATCGCAAATTACCGATGATCCTGGGCGGAGAACAGAGCGTTTCTGCCGATGAACCGGTAAAATCCATCAATCAGTATCTGGATAAATTAGAAGAAGATCCAAGAATAGTAAGCTGTTCCTGGCATGTAGGATATATTCGCCATGATTGTGATGTTGTGGGATGCGGGATTGTTGTCATCCCGGCGACAGGGGGCGATCAGGAATATGCAAATGAAATCGCAGATCAGCTGGCGAAGTATATATGGGATAAACGTCATGAATTCCACTATACCGGATTCACTGCCCAGCCGGAAGAAGCGCTGAAGATGGCAATCGAATTCAAAGGAAAGCCTGTGTTCATTACCGACTCCGGGGATAATGTAACCTCGGGGGCTGTAGGATGCAATACCTTCCTATTGCGTCTGGTACTGGCCCTTGATGATACCCGCAACAAGAAATTTTTGTTCGCCGGCATCAATGATGCAGAAGTATTGGCCAAGTTGTCTAAATGTGAAAAAGGAGAGGCAACAGCCGTTTCTTTGGGGATGAATCTGGATGAGTTATCCGCACAGGTAAATTTGGACGTTGTTGTCAAAGCAAAAGGATACCTGGCTGGTTACGCTTACACGGAAGAGGGGAATTTTGGGGACTGCATTGCCGTCGGCGTAAAAGATAGGCCAATCGATATTATTGTTACAGGAAGCAATCATCCTTTTGTGGAATTACACCAGTTCCATGCCGCCGGGGTCAATTATAAAGACTATGATATCATCATTGTCAAACAGGGCTACATTTTCCCCGAATTAAAGGAAGCCGGAAAATTGAACGTTATGTCATTAACCCAGGGAGCAACGCTGCAGGATACGTCAAAACTGCCATTCAAACGCATTATGCGTCCAATGTTCCCTATTGATAATATTTAAGAAAGGATAAAACAAATTGATTCAGTTAAAAGAAATAAGCGCACCGGAATTAGAGCAGAATCTTGTACCGGTTGCACTAAGTGATGAAACCATGCGTGACAGAAAAGAAAAGCTGTTAGAGAAGATGAAGAATCATGGCTATGAAGCCATTGTTGTCTATGCCGACCTGGAACATGGAAGCAATTTTGAATACTTATGTGGTTTCCTGCCCCGTTTTGAAGAGGCGCTGCTGGTGCTTCACTCCTGCGGTAAAGCCTATATGGTCCTGGGAAATGAAAACCTGAATAAAGCAGCAAAGTCAAGGATGGAAGTGACGGCTATCCATATGCCGCATTTTTCATTGCCGAACCAGCCAATGAAAACAGAAAAAACGGTCGCTGAAATTTTAGCGCAGTGTGAATTGGAGAAAGCGAAAAACATCGGTTTGGTTGGATGGAAAAATTTCACCGGCAAATCTGACGACGATGCCGTATTATATGATATTCCTTACTTTATAGTAGAAGCCATTAAGAATACCTGCAGGGAAGCAAAGTTTTCTAATGCTGCAAGCTTATTTATTGGAGAAAACGGTCTGCGTACGACAAACAACGCCAATGAATTTGCACACTATGAATTCGGGGCTGCACTTGCTGGAAATTGTATATTAGAGACCATGGCAGAATTGGATGCAGGAAAAACAGAAATGCAGGTTGCGGAAAAATTAGCCGCATTTGGACAGCCCCACAATGTTGTAACCATCATGGCGACAGGGGAACGGTTTGAAAAGGCCAACATGTACCCCAGCAATAAAATAATCAAAAAAGGAGATCGTATCTCGATCACGACGGGATTCAAAGGCGGGTTACAAAGCCGCGGCGGATATGCAGTATCCTGCGCGGAGGAATTGCCCAAAGGTGAAAAAGACTACCTGGAAAAAGTAGCGATTCCTTATTTTGCTGCTGTGAGGACCTGGTTAGAAACGATTCACATTGGCATGAGCGGAAAAGAATTATACGACAGGATTGAAGAAGTGCTGCCGAAGGCACAGTATGGATGGTCATTGAACCCGGGCCATTTATGTGCCGATGAAGAATGGCTTTCTTCTCCAGTGTACCCGGATTCTGCGGAAGTGTTAAAGAGTGGAATGCTGTTCCAGGTTGATATCATCCCGTCCGTTCCCGGATATGGTGGGGTCAGTTGTGAAAGTGGAATCCTGCTGGCTGACGAGGTATTGCGGAAAACAATAAAAAAGGAATACCCGGAAATGTGGGAACGAATCCAGAAGCGCAGAGCTTATATCAGGGAAGAACTGGGAATCCATATTTCAGAAGAAGTGATTCCAACAAGCAATGCGGCCGCTTACTGTCGCCCGTTCCTATTGAACAGGAAAGCGGCATTAACAGGAAATAAGTAAGAAAAAGAAAGTTTAACGGTGTCAAGATATTTAGCTGCACTGCTGTGGATACCGGTGATTCATAAAGGAAGTATTTCATGCTATTCAACTTAAAAAAACAAACAACAAAGAAAGATAATCACGCCGAGGGAAAAATTTTTGCCGTACAAAGCGGGTTGGTCATTCCTATCACCGAAGTCAATGATGACGTATTCGCACAAAAGATGCTGGGGGATGGCGTGGCGATCAGACCGGAATCAGGTATCATCGTTTCGCCGGTGAATGGCAGAATCATCAATATCGCAGATACGTTCCATGCCTACGGGCTCCAAACGGAGGACGGCCTGGAAATTCTGGTACACATCGGTATTGATACGGTGGATCTCAACGGAAAAGGATTCCGGAATCACGTCCGAATTGATGAAAAAGTAACAGTCGGTACGCCGCTTTGCACGGTGGACCTTTCCCTTCTGAAACAAAACGGATATGACACAGACATTATTGTCCTGGTGACTGGTCCGACAGAATGCGACGATCCCCTTATCATCCACACAGGGGTTACTGCCAAGGCACAACAAACCTGCATCATGGAATATCACCGGAAGAAATAAGCGAATCATCGAAAGGCTTTCATTTCCTCCGCGACGGTACACTCCCCGCTGCTTCCGGCATGATTGCAGCCAATTACCCAGCGTTAAAAGAAAGGAAAACATCATGAAAACATTTACATATACGATCAAGGATGAAAACGGTATTCATGCCCGTCCGGCGGGCCTGCTGGTCAAATGTGCGCAGGGACTCCATTCAACGGTCAATATCACATTGAATGGAAAGACGGCGGACTCCAAACGCCTGTTTTCGGTCATGAGCCTCAACGCAAAACAAAACGACACCGTCACTTTTCAAGTTGAAGGAAAGGATGAACTGGCCGACTGTACGGCTTTAAAGGCATTCTGCCAAAGCAATCTTTGAAAAGGCCTTTACATTGTTGCCTCAACAACTCCACCGGAGGTTGCGTTTGTTCTATTCCGGCCACTCACGGAGATTATTTTTCCACCACCTGTTGTTGCTGCAGTTTACGTTCTCTGCCGCAATGGATTTTTCTTCATAGCGCCTGAAAGGATTGACAAAGCAGACAGGTGGGTGTATCGTATGATTGTAATTATAAATTCAGTCATACGGTGATGAAAATGGCAACGGCTTTTACATGGCAGGAAGAGGCTATTATTATCGAAAGCTGAAAAGTGCCGCGAAGGAAAGCGCTGTTTCCCTCGGCGTACGGAGAACGACCGTCGACCAGCTTGTAGCGGTCGCGGGGATTTGGCTGCCGCCGTCGTCCGGGGACTGATGCTCACCATTTCCCATCAGCATGAGATCGGTGCCCTATCCTCAGGTACTGGATACGCTAGTGCGCAGCGCGTGCCGCGAGCTGTTTTAAAAAGGTTGTCCCGCAAGGACGGCTTTTTTAACCGGCTTGAGTTAGCGTAGGCTAACCATTAATGGGCGAACAGAAAGCCACCCGTTTCCCTGGCCGCCATGGCGGAGGGGCACACGAAAAACGCCAACGGAAAGAAAATCAGAAGGAGTGACGACAGGCATGGCACATGAAGAAATCCGGCAGGCTTATCAGATGCTGGGCCAGGAGGCTACCGCCTACGACGGTATGATCACCTGCTCCACGCTTTTTGGCAGAACCATCTGCAAACTGGTGTGGGATATGAACAAGGCGGATAATGACCGCTATCTGCAGCTGGCGCTTGCCGGAATCCGGGAGGACTTTGCCGGAAAGCTTCTGGAAGTTCCCGTAGGTACGGGCGTACTTACCATGCCGGTATACCAGAAGCTGGCAAATGCGGACGTGACCTGTCTGGACTACTCGACGGAAATGATGGCCACCGCGCAAAAAAGGGCGGAAAAGTTCGGATTGCAGCAGGTCCGCTTTGTACAGGGCGACGTGGGGGGCCTCCCCTTTGAAAACGGCAGCTTCGACGTCGTATTGTCCCTGAACGGCTTTCACGCCTTTCCGGACAAGGGCGCGGCCTATCGCGAAACCTTCCGGGTGCTGAAGCCCGGCGGGATTTTCTGCGGCTGCTTTTATATCCGGGGCGAAACCCGGCGCACCGATTGGTTTATCCGGCATTTTTACGAACCGAAGGGCTTTTTTACTCCTCCGTTTGAGACGGCGGAAAGCCTGAAAAAACAACTGGAAAATTTCTACGCAAACGTGACCCTGGATACGGTAAAATCCATGGCCTGCTTTTGCTGCCGCAAGGGGGAATCAAGAAAATGATGAAACGCTTTTTCCAAAACACGCGAAAACCGGAAGGCTTTCTTGGGCGCATGATGCTCCGCAGCATGAACGGAGGGCATACGCCGCTGTCCACCTGGGGGCTTTCCCTGATTTATCCCGCGCCGGACGCCCGCGTGCTGGACATTGGCTGCGGCGGGGGCGCGAACATCGCAAGGCTGATGAATCTCTGTCCCCTGGGGTTTGTGGACGGTATCGACTATTCCTCAGAAAGCGTTGCCTTCAGTCGGAAGAAAAACGCCGCGGACCTTGGCAAACGGTGTGAAATCCGACAAGGGGACGTAGGGGCGCTGCCCTATGCCGACGCAGCCTTCGATCTGGTGACCGCTTTTGAAACGGTCTATTTCTGGCCTGATCTCGAAAAAGCTTTTGCCGAGGTCCTGCGTGTACTCAAACCCGGAGGGCAGTTCCTCCTCGTATGCGAAATGGATGATCCGTCCAACACTACCTGGACCGGGCTCATCGACGGGATGACGGTCTATGCCGGCGAGGACCTGAAGGTTCGGCTGGAACAGGCGGGTTTTGCTCCCGTCCGCCTGTTACGGAACAAAAAGGGCTGGATCGGTCTGCTGGCCGGAAAAGCGGAAGGGGAACTTTCATGAGAAAGCAAACAAAAATCGACTATGCAAATTGGATACCGGCAAAGCTGCCGACTACCTTAGGCGTGACCGGCCTCCTGCTGGCCCTGCTGTTCGCCGCCAGCTTCCTGCCGGCAGCGAACGTTCCCGTTATCATCCTTCGGATTTTTTTCGCTGCCGCGGCGCTTCTGACACTGGCCCTTTTCGGATACATGGCCCGCGCCCGCCGGCTGCTCTCTTATGAGGGCGGCGGCGTGCAGGGCAAAATTCTGGACAATGTACTGCGCTATCTCGATTGGGACGGGCACGGTACGCTTCTGGATATCGGCTGCGGCAGCGGTGCGCTGACCATCAAGGCCGCAAAAAAATATCCGGATGCCCGCTGCGTCGGCATGGACTACTGGGGCGCAATGTGGGACTACGCAAAGGAGCAGTGCGAAACCAACGCGGAGCTGGAAGGGGTCGCAAAACGTACGTCCTTTCAAAAGGGCGACGCAGCGCATCTGGATTTTCCAGACGGGCACTTCGATGCCGCGGTAAGCAATTTTGTTTTTCACGAGGTACGCACCCAGCCGGATAAACTGACGCTGATCCGGGAGGCTCTGCGGGTACTGAAGCCCGGCGCGCCCTTCGCGTTTGAGGATGTATTTTTCTCCCAAAAGAATTATCCGAATTTGAACACGCTGGTGGAAACGCTGTCTAAAGAAGTAACGGAAATCCGCTTCGTGGACACCCGGAAGAACAGCTTTGTTCCGAAGCTGCTGCGGACGTCTTTGGTCGCCGGGGAAATGGGACTTATCTGTGGGAAGAAATAAAACTCCTGACCTCTGTTTTTATTTTTGGGAAATCCCTCCTATATTAAAAAGAGAAACTGCTGACAAAAAATACCGCCTGTTTTTTTGCAGGCGGTATTTTTTACTGATGACGCTTATTTCTTTTTCACGGGGTAGCAAACCTCCGTCACCCATTCGTCAGGATTTTGCGTTTCATGAGGGCTGACATGGTAAATGTTGAAGAAAGGCCCGTTAAAATCGTAACCGTTATCGCGAACCCAATTGGCAACAGCCTCACTGACTCCGTCGATTTTGTCATAGCCTCCCTTGTAGGTGGCTGAAGCGATCAAAACAGGCGGCTCGGTTTTGAACACCACATGCTCGGTGTTCGGGTAGCTGCCCCGCACGGATTTCTGAACTTCCACGTCCACGTCGGTTTCCTTGTACTCTGCATCGTGGAAAATCGCCAGCGTGTAGCAGGGCTCGCCGTCCTGCATGTTCAACGGGGCGGTTTCTTTCATGAGGACATGCCAGAGCCTGCCCTCGTAGTCATATGCGGGAATGATCTGTCGGACGCTGGCAACATAGCGTTCAGGCAGCGTTTTTAAAGTTACATTGTAACTCATCGCGGTTCCATCCTTTCTCAGCCGTTTAATGGCTGTTTCAAGGAGCAGCAGACGGTGCGCGGTTAACTCGGCCTCTGCTTTTACTTCGGTTTGCTTTACGGACAAAAACTCCGCCAGCTTTTGCGGATCATTGTAAATTTTCAGAATTTCCCCTATAACGGACAGGCCGAACCCCATATCCTTGAGACAATTAATCCGACCGGCCACAGGGAGCTGATCCTCGCCATAATAGCGGTAGCCAGTAAAAGAATCGATACTTTTGGGCACCAGCAGGCCGATTTCGTCGTAATGCCGCAGCATCCGAATGCTGATCCTTGACAGTTTAGAAAAATCACCTATTTTCAGCATGATAGATCCCTCACACATGTGTTTTTTCGAGCTCAGTTACAGTATAGAGTATACCATAATGGGAGAGTCAATAGGCAATTTGCATTTTATCCGCCGCGGCTTACAATTTATCTTTCCGTTCTTTTATGGCGTCTTTTCGCCTCATACATTTTTTTGTCGGCCAGCTTGATGATCTCCTCCGCCGTTAAGCCGGAGTCCGGCATTGTTACCACTCCCTGTGATACCGTAATGCCAATATCGCTGCCCTGTATGGGGAACGCCGCTTTATCAAAGTCCTGATAAATCCGCTGTGAAACGCGGTGCGCCTCTTCGCTGCCGGTATTGTTCAGGCAGATCACGAACTCGTCGCCGCCGTAGCGGGCCGCCCAGTCCGTCTCGTTCCTGATGCATTTCTGGATCGTTCCCGCCGCGAATTTTAAAATCTGGTCTCCGGCCGCATGACCGAAGGTGTCGTTGACCGTCTTCATATTATCAATATCGATGAAAATAACCGACAACGGCTTCTGGCCCACCATCGCGCCGACAATATCGGCAGGCAGACGGTCGTCCAGAAACCGGCGGTTATATAGAGACGTCAGCTCGTCCCGGATGACCATATCGTTGATATCCCTGACCGCGTTAAACAGCACCTGACCCTTATTGTATTCGCCTGTGCCGATCATCATGGTATCCGTCGCATTTTTCAGAATTTCCAGCACCACGGGGTGTTCCTCGGAGTCGATTGGCAGGGCAGTGACCAGCATAATCACATCGGGGCTGTGCTCCAGCTTCATAAAGCTCTTCTGTTCCCGGTGCGCCCTGATCGACACGCAGTTTTCACAGATGCGCCCGCTGCTCCAATAGGCGTAACACGCCTCGCACGTTTCGGCCGTACCGTTATTGCGGTATTCCATAACCCTTTTCCGCACGGGGTCCACAAGACGGACCGCATCATACATTTTGTGAAAAAAGTCCAAGTTCGCCTGCAGTTTGTCCAGCGTAATTTTTTCGGTCATACATACTCTCCTTAAGATGATAAGACGGAAACAACGGATGCGCTCAAGAGCAGAAAAACAGAGTAAAATCTGCGCAGTCGGGTAATTATGTTTTTTATTATACAATGAGAATGCAAATATGGCAAACTACAGGCAGGCCATCATAAAACATCCGAAATTAACGGCTCAGGCCGGGACGGGCAGCTTCTTAATTTTGCTGAAATACGGAAAAGTCCCCCAGCGCAAGCGCCGGGTCAATCCGCACGCAGCCCTCCGTGTCCACACAGGCCGTCATATATTCAAAATGCTTTGCATCCAGCGGGTTCCCGCTGGATTGAGCCACTTTGCTTGCATATTCCAGGTCGTCGGCCAGAACAAACAAATAGACATACATGGACCCGTTTTCCACACTGGTAAAATAAATTTCCAGATGCTCCTTTTCATTTTTCAGCGTTTCATTGCCCGCCTCCTTGTTTTCCTTTAGAAATTCGAGCCACTCCCGCGCAAGGTCTTCCTTTCCGGATTTAATTTTCACGCGCCATAAAACAATGTCCATTTTATTTTCTCCTCCTTGTATTTTCGTCCGATTACGATCGGTTAGTCATCACTAACCTAATCATACAGGAACCACCGCCTTAAGTCAAGAAATGCGGGTCCATAAACGCATTTTCTTTACATGCCAGGCGGAATATGCTACGATATGATTCGTTATCACTAACCATATAAAAACACCCCGCCGGCATTCCACCGCGGAGACCGTCCCGACCTCCTGCAGTGCGAGTGCGTATCCAGGAAGGAGCTTTCCCCCCGGATGCAAACAAAAAGTCCAAACGGTGCCAAACCGTCCAATCGGAGCGGAAGTCAAAACCGGCAGCCATTATACTGTTTTGTGACGGACGCTGTCAGGCGTCCTAATAAAAAGCCGGTTGGTTAGCTAAGGCTAACCAACCGCTGTCAGGGGGAAACAAAAATGGCTTCAAACAACTTAAACAGAGGGCTGACAGGAAAGGATCTCATTACGGTGGGAATCTTCTCCGCCCTTTACTTCGTCATTAACTTTATCTTCATGTTGCTGGGCGGACTGCATCCTTTAATCTGGATCCTGATGCCCGGTTTCATCGCCTTGTTTTCGGGGATTCCCTTTATGCTGATGTGCGCCAAGGTACAGAAGCCCTGGGCCGTACTGCTGATGGGCATTATCACCGGTCTTATTTATTTTGTAACGGGTCAGTTCACAGTGGTGATTCTTGTAACGTTCGTCATTTCCTGCGCTCTGGCGGAGCTCGCCCGCGCCGTTACCAAATACGGGAGCTTTCAGGGAAACACGGCGGCTTTCGTGCTGTTTTCGCTTGGTATGACGGGATCGCCGCTTCCCCTCTGGCTGATGCGGGACAGCTTCCTTTCCCAGATTTCCTCGCAGGGAATCCCGGCGGACTACCTTGAAACCCTGAAAGCCGTTTCCTCGCCCGCCATGCTGATCGTCCTTTTTGCGGCGCCTGTTGTCGGCGCGATATTCGGCGCTTACATTACCAGAGGCATGTTTAAAAAGCACTTTGTCAAGGCGGGCATCGTTTGAGCATGCAAAAACATCTGCGAATCGATCCCCGCACCGGGCTGCTTCTGCTGGTGATGTCCAACATCATCGCGTTCACACAGAACTCCTTTTCGGTCGAAACCGGCTGGATTCTTTTCCTCTGTCTGCTGGCGGCTTTCTGCGGCTGCGGCAGGGCGGCCGCCCGATGGCTGCTGGCCTTCTGCCTGCTTCTGGGCCTTCAATACTACGTGTTCCCGGTATCCGCGAAGATCATCGCCACCAGCTTTTCCATTTTTGCGAATTACACGCGAAGAATGTTCCCCTGCCTGATCGTCGGTATGCTGATGGTAAAAAAGACGCCGCTTCGGGACCTGATCGTGGGGCTGAGGAAATGGCATTTCCCGCAGAAGCTGATCGTGGCGGTATCGGTGACCCTGCGCTACTTTCCCGCGATCCGTGAAGAAGCCGGATACATACGCGACGCCATGAAGCTTCGGAAGATTCACGGGCTGCAGAAAGTGGAATGTCTGGTCATTCCTTTGATGATCTCGGCGACCGGCACTGCGGAAGAGCTCGCGGCGGCGGCGGTGACACGCGGGATTGAAAACCCCGCTCCCAAAACAAGCGTGGTGGAGCTCCGCCTGACCGCGGCGGACGGAGCGTGTATTCTGGCCGGGGTTCTCTTCACCGCCGCTTCCTGCCTGATCAGATGAAAGGAGGTGCTTTATGATTTCCATTGAGGACGTATCTTTCGGCTACTCCGGAGAGCACGGCACGCTTCACGATGTTACCCTGAAAATACGGGACGGCGAGTGTATTCTGCTCTGCGGAGAATCGGGATGCGGAAAAACGACGGTCACCAAGCTGATGAACGGGCTGGTCCCGCATTTTACAGACGGCTGCGCGCTGGAAGGCAGAGTATCCGCCGAAGGCCTTGCGGTGGCCGAAACAGAGCTTTACGAGCTTGCAAAGCGGGTGGGCTCTGTTTTTCAGAACCCCAAAAGCCAGTTTTTCAACCTTGATTCCGACAGCGAGCTGGCTTTCGGTCTGGAAAATCAGGGAGCCGCGCCGGATTTCATACGAACACGGCTGAAGGAAACCGTCCGGAACCTGCGGATGGAAGCCCTTCAGGGCAGAAGCATCTTCTCGATGTCGGGAGGGGAAAAGCAAATGCTGGCCTTCGCCTCCGTTTACGCCATGGACCCGGCGGTGTTCGTGCTGGACGAACCGACCGCGAACCTTGACGAGGATGCGGTCAAACGCCTGCGGGAGCAGCTTCGGTTTTTAAAGCGGCAGGGCCATACCGTGGTCATTGCCGAGCACCGCCTGTGGTTTCTGGACGGCCTGATCGACCGGGCGGTTTTCCTGAAAAACGGGAGAATTGAGCGGAGCTTTTCCGGCGGGGAATTTTTTTCCCTGCCGGAAAGGGAACGGATCGATATGGGACTGAGGGCGCTGACGCCGCCGGACGGTGCGCTGCCCCCCGCCCTGCCCTGCGGCGCGGCGCGGGGGCTGTCGGTGGAAGGGCTTGCCTGCGGCTTTGGAAAAGGCGAGCCGGTGCTCCGGGCGCTTTCCTTTTCAGCGATCCCCGGGGAAATTCTGGCGGTCTCCGGAAAAAACGGAATCGGCAAAACCACCTTGACCCGGTGCCTGTGCGGACTGATGCGCGAACGCGCGGGAACCGTGCGGCTGAACGGCAGGCGGCTGAACCGGAAACAGCGGGCGAAAGCCGCCTTCTGCGTCATGCAGGACGTGAATCACCAGCTTTTTTCGGACAGCGTATTTGGAGAGTGCCTGCTGGCTGCCCCGGGATGCACAGACGAGCGGGTAAAGGAAGTCCTGAACCGGTTTGACCTGCTGCCGTTTCAGGAAAAGCATCCGATGGCGCTTTCCGGCGGACAGAAGCAGCGGCTCGCCATAGCGACCGCCGTGCTTTCCGGCAAAGAGCTTCTGATCTTCGACGAGCCCACCAGCGGACTGGATTACGCGCACATGATGGAGGTGTCGTCCGTTGTCAGGCGATTGGCAGACGAAGGGCGCGTCGTACTCATCGTGACCCACGACAGAGAATTTCTCCGCTGCGCCTGTGACAGGGAGCTGGAACTCAGGGAGGAGGGCTTATAAAATGCTGGAAGACCGGATTCTGAAAAGCAGCCGGCTGGTGCTGCTGGCCCAAAGCGACGGGTGCTGCGTCTATCAGATGAAGAACGGGACCGGGGACGGCACCATGACTGTTTACGATATTTTCCCCGGCGTCATGCTGGCCTACAACGACTATCATATGGAGAACTGCCTTTCGGAATTTCAGACGGCGGAGGACCTGCTTTGCATCGACCACTGCCGGGAGGGGCGGCTGGAATACCCCTCAAAGGATGCCGCCTATTCCTACGTGGAGTCGGGCGATCTGAAAATTGACCGCAGGCTCAAGCATACCGGCCACTTTTCGTTTCCGCTCTCTCATTATCACGGAATCACGGTCTCCTTTCAGCTTTCGGAAGCCGCCCGCGCCCTGCCGGAGGAGTTCCGGGACTTTCCCGTGGACCTGTACGGAATCCAGCGTAAATTCTGTGCCGGAAGCAACCCGATGGTCCTGCACGGCGCGCCTTCCATCGACCATATTTTTGACGAGCTGTACGCCGTTCCCGAAAAAATTAAACGGGCCTATTTTAAAATCAAGGTTCTGGAGCTGCTGTTGTATCTGGACGCTCTGGAGCTTCCGAAAAGCCGGGAAGAGCGGCCTTATTTTTATAAGTCCCAGGTGGAGAAAATCAAGTCCATGCGCGCCCTGATGGCGGAGCATCCGGAACGGCACTATACCATGGAGGAGCTCTCCGCACGGTTCAACATCCCGCTGACGCCGATGAAAAGCTGCTTCAAAAGCGTGTACGGCAGCCCGATCAGCACCTATATGCGCGTTTTCCGTATGAACCGTGCCGCGGTGCTTCTGCGGCAGGAAAGGGGTACCGGAATCGCCGAAATCGCCGGGCGGATCGGCTACGACAGCCCCAGTAAATTTGCGGCCGCCTTTAAGGATGTGATTGGCAAAACGCCGCTGGAGTACCGCAGAAACCTTCGTTAGCCCGACCGGTGTACGAAAAAATGGTCCATCCGGGCCGGTATCGTCCTTACGGAGCGGAAAAAGCAGTCGGAATCTCTTATGATATGGGTGGCCGGAAACCGGCCGCCCAATTTTTATACAGGAGGAATTCACTTGAAAAAGAAAAGCTGGTTTTCCAGTTTACTGTCCTTTGCGGCGTACTGCAAGGGAAAAATCCTCGCTTCCGTGATCTTTTCCGTAATCAGCGTTACGGCGGGGCTGATACCCTATCTGAGTGTTTATAAAATTCTGGAGGCGTTTATTCAAAATCGAATCGATACGGAAACGATTTTTACATGGTCGGGTATCGCTGCCGGAGCGTATCTGATCAAGACGCTGTTTTTCGGGATTTCCACGGCGCTGTCCCATATCAGCGCGTATGTCATCCTGGAAAAGCTGCGGCTTCTTGTGGCGGACAAATTCCTGCGCGCGCCGCTCGGAGAGGTCACCGCCAAGCCCATCGGGGAGATCAAGAACATGATCGTAGACAAAATTGAAAGCATCGAGCCGCCGCTGGCGCATGTGATCCCCGAGGCGTCAGGCAACCTGGTGCTCCCCCTGATCAGCATCCTCATCCTTGCCGCAATCGACTGGAGGATGGCGCTCGCGTCGCTGGTCACGGTTCCCCTGACCATGATCCCCTTTTCCATGCTGATGAAAAGCAGCGGGAACAACTACGAAAAGTATATGAAATCCAGCAACACCGTCAGCAGCGTGATCGTCGAATACATCGAAGGCATCCAGGTCATTAAGACGTTCGGGCAGACGGGCAGGTCGTATGAGAAATTTTCAAACGCGATTGTGGACTACCGGAGGTTTATCCTCGACTGGATGTCTTCAACCTGGGTCACCATGAAGCTCTGCGTCGCGCTGTTCCCGTCCACGCTGCTGGGCGCGCTCCCCGTGGGTTTACTGCTTTGCGCAAAGGGGGCCCTCACTCCGGCGGAGCTGTGCCTTTGCATCATGATCGCCATGTCCATGGTCGGCTCGCTTGCCCATTTGGAGGTGTTTATGAACGAAATCAAGCAGATGGGCTTCATCATCCATGACACTCAGAGCTTTCTGGATATGCCGGAGCTTCCGCAGCCGGCAGGGCCCGCCCCGCTGAACGGCTTTGACGTCCGGCTTTCCGGCGTCCGGTTTTCCTATACCGGAAAGGAAAAGGACGAGGTGCTGCACGGAATCGACCTGCATTTGCCGCAGGGCGGCTTTACCGCGCTGGTCGGGCCGTCGGGCGGCGGCAAATCCACAGTGGCGAAGCTGATCGCCCGCTTCTGGGACGTTACGGGAGGGAGCATTACCATCGGCGGCACCGACATCAGGGATATGCCGCTTTCGCAGCTTTCGTCGCTTGTCAGCTTCGTGACGCAGGACAATTATCTGTTCCAGTGTTCCCTGCTGGAAAACATCCGCATTGGGAATCCCGGCGCGACGGACGGGGAGGTCCGGGCGGCGGCGAAGGCGGCGCAGTGCGACGGGTTTATTTCAAAGCTTGAAAACGGCTACGACACGCCGGCGGGGGAAGCCGGGAACCGCCTTTCCGGTGGCGAAAAGCAGCGGATCGCCATTGCGCGGATGATTTTGAAAAATGCGCCCATCGTGATTCTGGACGAGGCCACGGCCTTTACGGACCCGGAAAACGAGGATAAAATGCAGCGCTCGATTTCCAAACTGACCAAAGGAAAAACGCTGCTTGTCATCGCCCACAGGCTTTCCACGATTAAAAACGCGGATAACATCGTTGTTTTAAAAGATGGGGGTATCCTCGCACAGGGCAGACAGGAAGAGCTGCTGAACGGCTGCCCGCTTTACCGGGAAATGTGGAAAGCGCATATCGGCGCCAAGGCATGGACCGTTTCGCAGAGAAAGGAGGCGGGCACTCATGTTTAAGAGCATTCAAAGAATCATCCGCTGGTGCGGCGAGCTGAAGGGGCGCTTATACGCCGGCTTCGCGGTTTCGCTGTTTTCCACCTGGTTTTCCGCCGCGCCCGTCATGATCGCGGCCTATACGATCGGCCTGCTGATCGACGAAGCGCGGGGCGGCCCGGAATTCGACGAAAACTGGGTCTGGCTTTCTCTGGTCCTGATCGTCGTCTTCGTATTTTTGCGGTTCCTGTTTGACTATCTGCGCGCGAAATTTCAGGAAAGCATCAGCTACGAGCTTGCCGCGAGGGACCGCCTCGCCGTAGGAAGCATCCTAAAGCGCGTCTCGCTGGGATATTTCCAGAAGGTCAGCACGGGAGAAATCCTGAACGCGGTCACGACCGGCCTGAACACGCTGGAAAATATGGGCATCCGCATGATCGACACGATGGTCGGCGGTTACCTCAACTGCCTTTGCATCTTTCTCTGCCTTGCGGTTTTCAACCCGCTTGTCTCTCTGATCGCTGTTGCCGGGGTCGCGCTCTCTTTTCTGTTTTTACTCGGCATTTCCCATTACAGCGTGAAAAACGCGCCCGCCGCAGCCACGGCGGACCGGGATATGGCGACTGCCGCCGTGGAATACGCGAGAGGGCTTTCCGTGGTAAAATCTTTCGGGCAGGGCGGGGCGGCGCTGGCCTCCATGAAAAAGGCCTGCGGCGACAGCAAGCGGGTCCGGCTCAAAATCGAGTGCGGGTTCATCCCCAACAACTGCGGGCATCTGCTGGCGCTGCGGCTGGCGTCGGCCGCTCTGGTCCTTTCCTCCGCCTATCTGGGGATGAGCGGACAGATGCCGCTTTCCGTCATGCTGATGTTCTGCCTGTTTTCCTTTACCCTTTTCGGCGGGGTGGAGCCGATCGCCGACACAGCGCACATTCTCGGCGTGATCGACGAGGCGATGGACCAGCTCGACAGGCTGAAAACGGAGGAATACATAGACGAAGCAGGCAAAGATATCCGGCTGAAAAGCTTCGATATCGGCTTTCACGACGTTTCCTTCGGCTATGACAGCAGAAAGGTACTCGAACACGTGTCGTTTACAATTCCGCAGAATACCATGACCGCCATTGTGGGCCCTTCCGGCGGCGGCAAGACGACGGTGTGCAATCTGCTCGCCCGGTTTTACGACGTGTGGAGCGGCAGCGTTACGATAGGCGGCCGCGACGTGCGTGAGTTTACGTGCGACAGCCTGCTTTCCAATATTTCCATGGTGTTCCAGAACGTCTATCTGTTCCATGACACCATCCGGAAAAACATCTGCTTCGGCAAACCCGACGCCACCGAGGAAGAAATGGTGGAAGCGGCAAAGGCAGCCTGCTGCCATGAGTTTATTTCCGCGCTGCCCGACGGGTACGACACGGTTGTCGGCGAGGGCGGCTCCACGCTTTCTGGCGGGGAAAAACAGCGCGTTTCGATTGCCAGAGCCATCCTGAAAAACGCGCCGGTCGTTATTCTCGACGAGGCGACCGCCAGCGTGGACCCGGAAAACGAGCACCTGATCCAGCAGGCCATCTCCAGCCTGACCCGGGGAAAGACCATCATCGTGATCGCCCACCGGCTGGCCACCATTGAAAACGCTGACCAGATTCTGGTGATCGACAACGGGCGTGTGGCCCAGAGAGGAACACATGCCGAGCTGATGGCTCAGGACGGGATTTACCGGAACTTTGTCTCCATCCGTCAATCGGCGGAAGGGTGGAAAATCACCTGAACCGGGCAGAAACACAGCCGGTTGTAAAAACGCCTGATATTGCATTCTTCCGTATTTTTTGATATCATTATTTTCAAATATGAAAACGATTGTGCCCATTTCAAAGACAAGGTTGGAATCCTATGCGAATCATCATCTCTCCCGCAAAGAAAATGAATGTGGACACCGACAGCCTGCCCTGTGAAAGCCTGCCGCAGTTTTTGCCGGAGGCGGAAGCACTGCTTTCCGCCCTGCGGGGCATGGACTGCGCCGGGCTGAGGCGTCTGTGGCGCTGTAACGATTCGATCGCCGCGCTCAACTACAGGCGGGTGCAGACGATGGACCTGTATGAAAACCTGACTCCCGCTATTCTCTCTTACGAGGGAATCCAGTACCAGTACATGGCCCCCGGCGTATTTGAGGACAAACAGTTTGCATACATCCAGGAGCATCTGCGCATCCTGTCGGGATTCTATGGTCTCCTGCGCCCCTTCGACGGGGTGACGCCCTACCGTCTGGAAATGCAGGCGAAGCTGTCCGTGAACGGAAAGAAAGACCTCTATGCCTTCTGGGGAGAGAAACCGGCGCACCGGCTTTGTTCGGAGACCGGGTTTATCCTGAATCTGGCCTCCCAGGAATACAGCAAAGCGGTTTCGCGGCATCTGCCGAAATCGGTCCGCTTTCTCACCTGCACCTTTGGGGAATTCACAGAGGGAAAGGTCATCGAAAAGGGCACCCTGTGCAAGATGGCCCGCGGGGAGATGGTCCGTTGGCTCGCGGAAAATGCCATAACCGACGCCGGCGGCGTCAAGGATTTTGACCGTCTTGGATATACTTATCATAACAATCTTTCCACGGACGATCATTTCGTATTTATCAAAAAGAAAACACAACGGAGTTTCATATGATAAAACCAATTTGTAAAGATACTATTTTTCTGAGCCGGAAGTCGGTTCCGGCGACGAAAGCCGACCTGCCGGTCGTCGATGATTTGCTGGACACCCTGAGGGCCAACGCGGCGGGATGCGTCGGCATGGCGGCAAATATGATCGGCGTCAACAAACGCGTTATCGCGTTCAGCCTTGGCCCTGTGAACATTCCGATGATCAATCCGGTCATTGCAAAGCGCGCCGAACCGTATGAAACGGAAGAGGGCTGCCTGTCGCTGACCGGCGTGCGGAAAACCACCCGGTTCCGGTCCATTGAAGTGGAGTTCCTTGACCGGAGCTTCAAACCTCAAAAACAGACCTTCACCGGATGGACGGCGCAGATTATTCAGCATGAAATCGATCACTGCGAGGGAATCCTGATTTAAAATACTACAGGGATATGGAGTGACTCCATATCCCTGTTTTTATGAATAACACCCAAAAAATCCACAGTTCCCGTCAGGCCAGCTTCCAGCCGATCGCCTCTCTGCGGGCATTGAGAAATTCGGAATAGATGCCGGGCTGCCCCGCCAGTTCCTTATGAGTTCCCCTCTGTACGATTTTCCCGCCGTCCAGAACCAGAATCTGCTCGGCCTTCTCCACCGTTTTCAGGCGGTGCGCAATCATGATAATCGTTTTGTTGTGCGTCAGCGCGTCGATGGCTTTCTGCAGCTCGGCCTCGTTTTCCGGGTCTACGTTGGCGGTCGCCTCGTCCAGAATGACGATCGGCGCGTCCTTCAGCATGGCCCTGGCGATGGAAATCCGCTGCTTCTCCCCGCCCGAAAGGGAGCAGCCACCCTCGCCGACCATGGAACCGTAGCCCTGCGGGAGCGCGGAAATGAACTCGTCACAGCAGGCCGCTTTCGCTGCGGTGACCACCTGTTCCTGCGTCGCGTCCGGCTTTCCGAATTTGATATTATTTTCAATCGTATCGTTAAAAAGGTAGACGTCCTGAAAGACCATGGCGATATTTCTCATCAGGCTGTCCAGCTTATATTCCCGCACATCGTGGCCGCCGACGGTGATGGAGCCGCTGTCCACATCCCAGAAACGGGCGATCAGGCTGCACAGCGTGGTTTTTCCGCCGCCGGACGGGCCGACGACCGCCGTCGTGGTTTTTTCCGGGATGGTCAGGCTGACGCCGTCCAGAACCTTCCGGTCCCCATAGGAAAAGCCGACGTCCCGGAACACGATGCCGGAGGCTTTCGGGGCCAGCTCCCTGCCCTCGGTATCCATCGTCGGCGTATCGTCAACGGAATTGGCCTTTTCCATAGAGGCATCCATCATCTGCAGCACGGAGGCCATATTTCCGGCGGATTCCAGCTCGCTGTAAACCATAAAGGAGGCGATAAGCAGCAGCAGGCAGTTTACCAGCGGCAGTTCCCCGTTCAGGTAGAACGCCAGCGTAGCGGTCAGGATGGCGATGCTCGCGACGCGGATCACCGCCCCCTTCAGGATATCCCACGGAATGACGTTCCGCGTAACCGCCAGATTCCGGGCACAGCTTTCATCAATGGATTTGCGAATTTCCTGATCGCCGTCGTTTTCCAGCCCAAAGGCTTTGACCACGCTCATGCCCTGTAGGTATTCCATCACGGCGGAAACCAGGCTTTCCTGTGCCCTCTGGCGTTTCGGAAAGCTTTTTGAAACACCGCGCTGCGCCGCCTCGGTCGCCAGCAGATAGACGGCCATGCCCGCTAAAACAATCAGCCCGATGCGCCGGTCGATCACGCACATGCCGAGACCCAGCGCGACGGAGGTGAGAAGCCCGCCCAGAATGCTCACCATGCACCGGGCGGCGGAGTTTTCCACATCCCCCAACGTTGTGGTGACCACCCCGGTAATATTGCCAAGGCTGTTTTGATTGAAATACCCCATTGGGATATAGCGCAGGCGGTCCCCGATATGGATACGTTTATCCGATACCATAAAATAGCCGATCTGCGTCTGCTGCATATTGGAGAAGAAGGAAGCGGCGGCTTTTCCAGCGATCGAGACCAGCATGACGACCAGCGCGGTCCAAGCGGTTTTCGCGTCCCGGTTTCCCGTTGTCAGCGCCTGCAGCACCAAAAGCAGCGCATAAAACTGCAGCGCGGAGAATGCCGAGCCGACAAAGGAAACCGCAATGGATCTCCACATCTGCCCCCGGCGTTCGCCGGAAAAAGCGGCAATTTTTTGAAATACATGAAACATTTTTTATCTCCTCCCTCAGCCCTGATCCCGGGCGCCTATATGCGCCGCCCACATTCCGGCGTAAAGGGGACAGTCCCGAAGCAGCTCTTCCTGTGTGCCCTGCGCCGCAATCCGTCCCTTCTGAACCACGACGATGTTGTCGGCGTCGGTGATGGTGGACAGCCGGTGGGCAATGACGATCAGCGTTTTCCCCTTTGTCAGGGCAGAAATCGCCTTCTGGATAGCGGCTTCGTTCTCGGGGTCGATGGAGGAAGTGGCTTCGTCCAGAATCACGACCGGCGCGTCCTTGAGCATTGCGCGGGCAATCACGACGCGCTGGCGTTCCCCGCCCGAAAGACGGCTTCCGCCGCTGCCGACGACCGTGTCAAAGCCGTTTTCCAGCCGGCGGATAAATTCCCCGCAGCCGGCCGCCGCTGCCACGGCTTCCACCTCCGCGTCCGTCGCGCCTTTGTGTCCCATGCGGATATTTTCCCGCACCGACCGGTCAAAAAGATAATTATCCTGTGAAACATAGGCGATCTGCTCCGTCCACTGCCGCAGGGGGATTTTTCGCAAATCCGTTCCGTTGGCGCTGATTCCGCCGCCCGTCACGTCCCAGAAGCCCGCGATCAGCTTGGCAATGGTGGACTTTCCCGAACCGGAGGGCCCGACCAGCGCCGTCACCGTGCCGGGACGGATTTTGAGATTGACTTCGTGAAGCACCTCTTCATTATCCTTGCCGTAGGAGAACGAAACGTCCCTGAGCGCAATCTCCGGATTTTTCAGCCTGACCGGCGTCTGCGGGCGCTCCAGCTCGGGGGACTCCAGAATCGCTGAAATTTCCGCCACATTGGAGGAGACGACCGCCAGATCGTCTATAAAGGTCATCGCCGCCATGATCGGCCCGGTCAGGCCCAGGGACAGCACGATGATGGTCAGAAAGCTTTCGACGGAAAGGCTGCCGCCCGCCCAGAAGGCAAAGCCAGCCGGCAGCACGGACACCAGCACGGCCGGAATCACAGCTCCCCACGCGCACATGTACTTCAGGTTGTCGCCGAACCAGTCGACATAATACTGTCCGTTCGCCCTGACCGCGTCGGCGTATTTCCGGTAGGAACCGGCGGACTGGCTGAACGCCTTGACGACCTGAATCCCGCCGACATACTCCACAATGGCGTTATTCATCCGCCGCCCGGTTTCCACCGCCCCGGCCCAGCGCTTGGCATAGGTTTTTCCGCTCTGCGACACAAGGAAAAGGCCGATCACCAGCGTAATCAAGGAAATCAGCGCCATGCGCCAGTCGAGGACCAGCAGGTAAACAAAGATGGCGACGGGCACCAGCGCGTTGGAGGTCAGCTCCGGAATCAGATGGGCAAGGGTGGGCTCCATCCCCTCTACACGGTCCACAATGGTGGTTTTGTACTGGCCGGAGGGTGTGTCCAGCACCGTACCCATCGGAACCCTTGCCAGCTTCGCGGTCAGCGCCTTGCGCAGGTCGCGCAGGGTGCGATAGGTCGCGGTATGGGAAATCAGGGTCGACAGGCTGCCGAAGACCACCTTGCCGAGATACCCGGCAAGGGCGACCCCGCACCACATCAGGCAGGAATTCCAATCCGCGCGCCCCGACAGCAGCAGCCCGATCACGGACGCCGCGCAAAAATAGGGTACCATCCCGCCGGCTACCCCCAGAACCGCCAGAACCACGGAGCCGACGAAGCTTCCGCGATAGGGCGCGGCCCAGCCCCACAGTCTGGCGGCGGCACCGGGTCCTTTTTTCTCTTTTTCTTCTTTCACAACAAACATCTCCTTTAGTTAGCTATAGCTAACTCGATAGCAAAAAATCAGGGGCCTACGATTTCGGCAGCCCCAGAATTTTGAACCAGCCGGCGGAATAGAATTCCCGCAGACTGTTCATGTAGACGACGGCCTTTTCAAAAGGCATGTCGTGGCGCACCGTTTCAAACATCCCCGAAAACAGGGCGCTGGCGAGAATGTGAATCAGTCCGTCGTCAAGGGGATAGACCGGAAGCCCCGCCGCTGTCATCCGATCGATCAGGGTACGGCTTGCGTTGACTTCGATTTCGATCAGCGTGTCGATATAATGCTCGTATTTTGTCCCGGCGGCACAGGAGCCGATCAGCTTGAACGCGTCGAAATTGCTGTAAATATGCCGGATCATCCACATCTGACCGTCGTCCGAAACCTCCGGCAGACCGGCAAGCTGACGTTCGAGCGGCAGCTCTGAAAAGGACTGCTGAATCTCGCGGTAGCGAGCCACCAGCTGACGGGCCGGTTCCTCCACCAGCGCTTCAAACAGGGCTTCCTTGTCCGAATAGTAACGGTAGATCGCCCCGGTGGTAACGCCCAGAGAAGCGGAAATATCGCGCAGCGACGCGCCCTGAAAGCCTTTGGAAAGAAATTCCTTCTTCCCGGCCTCAAGCAGGTCGTCCGCGAGCTTTTGATTCATCAGTTTCATGACAGGCTCCCATAAAATAACTTCGTTATTCAATAACACTGTTATCATAAAGCTAAAAAATTTTTTTGTCAAGACCCGGCCTGACACATTACGGAAAAAACGGCCGCCCCGCTGTTCAGCGGAGCAGCCGCCCAAGCCTTAAAATTACTTCAGTCCGTCCAGACCAGCGGTGTTTTTGTCGCCCCCAACCAGAGGAGCTCCCTTTCTGCCGCCGACCGTCATGTCGCTGGTGCAGCTGTCCTCCACCTTGGAATTGCTGTAAACGTACCCGGCGATCGTACCGGTCAGAGAACCTGCGCTGATACTTCCCGTGCTTGTACAGTCGCTGACCACAAATGCGTTCGGTTCGGGGCGATCTTTCTTGTACGCCTGCATGAAGAACCCGCTTCCGACGATGCCGCCGATTCTCTCTGCGCTGGCCGGCGCGGTGATGTCCGCTTTTACCGTACAGCCGCTGATCGCCGTCGGCGTCTTGGCATCATTTCCCGCGTGACCGAGCAGTCCGCCGATCATGCTGCAGTTTTCCCCGACGGTCATTTTCACGTCTACGGTGCAGTCCTTCACTTCCGGCGCCGCCTGCCCGCAGGCCGCAAGCCCGCCGATCGAGTAGCTGCCGCTGCCCGTCACGGTGACCGAACCCGTCGCGGAGCAGGAGACGATGGAGCTCTCCTCCATACCGCCGGCAAGCACGCCGATTCCCTGCGCGTTGTCCCCGTTCAGCGTGACATCGGCGTTTGCCTTACAGTTTTTAATATCGCAGAAGCCGCCCCCCACGATTCCGCCGACCAGAAAGTTTCCGGCAACGCTGTTTGTACCCTGAAGCGTAATGTTTTCCACCGGTTTTTTGGAAACCCCGTAGCCGATGACGCCGCCGACCAGCATATTGCCGGAGACTTTGACGTTTTCGACCACCAGATCGGTCACGGACCCGTTTTCACCCGCCACGCATCCGAAAATGCCGACACCGCTTTGTTTTTCAGCCGACACGGCAACATTGGAAATTTTATGTCCGTTCCCGTTAAATACTCCGGTGAAAGCCGCGGTGAGGTCCGGCGCTTCTTCGTCCTCTTTTGAGGCGGGCTCAAAATGCCCGATGGACTCAAATTCTTCATAGGACGCCAGATCGATATCGGCATTCAATGTATAACAGCCGTCCAGATGCTCTCTGACCGCGTCGAGCTGCTGTGCGGTTTCGATCACCCAGGGGGATTCCTGCGTTCCGCTGCCTCCCGCAAATTTTCCTGCTTCCGAGGAAACAGAAGCGGCGGACGCCGCCGGGGCGCTGCTTCCCTCCGGGCTGGAGCAGCCGGAAAAGCAAAGGGCAAACAGCATGACCATGCTTACAGCAATCAGTGATATTCTTTTTCTCAAGTTTCATATCCTCCTATATTTAAGAATAGTTTTTAGTTAGCATATGCTAACCATTATCTATTGTAACACGGGAGGAATTTCAAAGGTTATTCCGATCGGACGCCGGATATCCTTTCCGGACAAAATTCTTTCTGTATTCGGAGGGGGAAAGCGAAGCGGTCTGCTTAAAGGCGGCTGAAAATTTGGCGGGGCTGTCGTAGCCCACCTGCCACGCGATTTCCGCGACGCCCAGCTCTGTTTCCCGCAGCATGGCAGCGGCGGTGTGCAGCCGGTAATCGCGCAGATAAGTATAGATCGGGGAGCCCCACACGCTTTTAAAGCATTGTTTCATCGAGGTCAGGGGGATGTGAAACTGTTCGGAGAGCTCGGTCAGCGTAAAACGCCGGGACAGATTTTCCGTCAGGTACCGGCGGATTTCTTTGACGGTTTCGATCTGCTCTTTTCGGAAATACCTGCATCTGCGCTGTTCGCAATCCGTGTTCGCGGCGCTGAGAAACAGGATCAGTTCTATGACCTTCAGTTTGATGTAAGGACACATCAGGCACTCCGGGGCACGGTAGAGCTCGGAAAAAATATGCTGGATGGAATCCGTCGCGCGAAGAATGCAGCAGCTGTTTTCCGGACACAGCTTATTTTGGAGGGCGTGCAGGTCCAGCGTATCGCTGCCAAGGATTTTGGAAACATCCTCGATTGGTTTGGAAGCCCGCTCGATATCAATGATAATCGATATCCCCTGATAGTGCGAAAGAGGGAAGCAGGACGTCTTCGGCTGATTCCACAGCATATTGACAGCCAGGTCCCCGCTTCCCAGATAAGCGAATTCATTGTTTTGGAACTCACACTCGAACCGGCCCTCGCGGCAATGGTTGATTTCCATAATGTCGGAGCTTACGGGGACGCGGTGGTCAAACTTTTCAGAAAGACAAAAGTCGTTATAAAACAGCTCGATTCCCGGCAGGACTTCATATTTGGTAATACTCCCGCTGGCGGGGTCGTCCCTGAGCTGATAGACCACGCACTCCTTTTTCCGGAGCAGAAGCTTCGTCCTGTCCCCGTACAGTTCGATATTTGTTCGTATTTCCGTATCACCGCGGCAGTTTTTCTTCCTCTTTCTCCCATGTCTGGCGTCCGGGGGCTTACAGGTACCGGCGGGAATCGCCCAGGCGCGCCCGAAGCGGACCGCGCCGCCGACCCTGCCCTGCCCGCAAAGCTTCTGTATTCTTCGCTCCGAAACGCCCCATTGCAGCGCCGCGCTTTTGACGGAAACATAATCCGGCATATCACACCACCTCCCAAACCGTTCTTGCGTTTCACGCGCGGGCAAGACGGATTTCCGTCAGCGGCCGGAGGCTTTTCCGTCCACATGCCTGCGAATCGCCTCAAAGCTGGCCGCACTCAGGTCATGTTCGATCTTACACGCATCCTTGCGGGCCGTTTCCGCATCCACCCCCAGATTCATCAGCAAATCCGTCAGCAGGCGGTGCCTTTCATAAATCCGGGATGCGATCTCCATCCCGGATTCCGTCAGTGTGATGAGACTCTCCTTATCCATGGTAATGTACCCGTTTTCGCGCAGCCGTTTCGTCGCGACCGACACGCTCGGTTTTTTTACCCCCAGTTTCTCTGCGATATCGACGGAGCGGATGTAGCCGTGATCCTCCTTCAGCATCAGCATTGTTTCAAGATAATCCTCGGCAGATTCCCTGATCTCCATAGAACATGACCTCCTTCTGTTTTCTGTATCTTTCATAGTGTGATTTCTTTTATCGGCGGCAACACAGCGCCCTTGTGAAATACGGAATTCCGATACCCCTGCCGCAAGCCGGAGTACTCCGACTTTTTGCGCCCTTTTGCAAGCTGTCCTTATAACAGCTCCGCGCTGCAAGCGTCGGTTAGATTCAACTAACACAAATATATCACAAAACCAAAAAAAGAGCAACCGGAGCGAGGCACAAGACAGGAAACGCAAGAAAATGCAGGCCGTGAAAACGGGGCTTGACAAGGACCCGCAAAAATGTTACTCTTTTTTTGCGACCAAAATATAAATAACGGTCGTATAATTTTAAAAAACAGTCTTGCTTGGGAGGAATAAAATGTCCCCTAAAAAATTCGACTGGCAGAAACGGGAAGAAATCCGCGTTCAGATGCTGGAAGCCGGCTATGAGCTGATTCGGCAATACGGCATGACCCATACCTCAGTGGAAAAGGTGGCCGAAGCCGTGGGGCTGGGAAAAAGCACGTTCTATAATTTCTTTCCCAGCAAGGAACGTTTTGTCTATGAGATCATCGTTTCTATGCGCTCGCAGCTGATGGAGTATTTTGAACAGCTTCTGGCCGGGCGGGAGAAGCTGCCGGTACCGCTGGCAAAGGAATTCCTGAAAAAAATTATTTTCAGCGAACGCAGCATCTACAAATATCTAACATCGGAGGACGAAGAAAAGCTGCGCGCCGCCCTTCCGCCCGAGTACTTTCTCGATGTGGAACAGGAGTCCCGGGTCATGGTCCGGCTGTTCGGGCGTATGGAAGGAATCCGCGCCGATATGGACGAACATCTGGTGGGCAATCTGCTGAAGATCATGGCTCTGGCCCAAATCAATCAGGCCGAGCTTCACGCCGACGCGCTGGAACGCACCCTGGACAAACTGTATGAACTGCTGTTTTCCTGTATCTTTGAAGAGGGCAGGCATTGAGCCGCCTGCTTCTTTGCACAGAAGTTATTTAAAACTAACTACAGCAATTCCATTTCAGTTCGCGAGACAAAACACGTTCCTCCCCCGCCTTGGGCGGGGGAGGAACGTAACCTTGCTGCAGAATTAACTGGGAATGCTGTAAGAAAGAAGGAATCCGATGCATATCGAAACCTATGGAAAGGCAGGGCGGCCCTGCATCTTATTATTTCACACCATGTTTACCACCGGCTGTCTGTTTCAGAAGCTCGTTCCACTGCTCGAACAAAACTTTCTTCTGGTGATTCCCACTCTGGACGGGTATGACCCCGCCGAGGAAACCGAGTATCCCGGCGCGGACGGGGAGCTGGAGCAGATCGAGGCCTTTCTGAAGGAACGGCAAATTCCGGAATTGACGGCTGTCGGCAGTTCCCTGGGCGCTATGCTGGCCTGGAGGCTGTGGCAGCGCGGGCGCGTTTTCATCCGGAAGCTGGTGCTGGACAGCCCGCCTTTCGGCTGGGATGCCGCGACAGCCGCCCAAAACGCGGGATATTTCTGGAAACTGGTTCAGGCCGTCCGGGCCGCGCCGGATACCCGCTGTGTCTTTGACGAGCATTATGGAGAATTCGGACCCATGATGCGGCGATCCTGCTCTGCCGTAACCGAGAACACCATCCGCCGCTCCTGCGAGACCTGCTTTGGCCCCCGACTTCCGGAACAAATCCGGACCGGCGCGACCAAAATCCTGCTGGTTTATGGTGAAGACGACCCCAACTATCGGCATTTGGAAAAAGAACTGGCCGGGCGCACAGACGTGTCGCTGGCGGTAGAAGCAGGCTTCGGACACTGCGGTTTTCTGATGCGGGAACCGCAGAAATTTGCAAAACTGTTAATGGAGGAATGAACGTTGACACCCGTACTATCTGCGCTTTTGGAAGGACTGGTCTGGTCCGCCCTGTGGGTTGCCATGCTGATGCCCATGTTTTTCCGCTTTCCGTGGCTGCTGGTCCACGACTACCCGGAGGACGCACGCAAAGCCGTCCGCCTTCCCGAACCCACCCCCGCGCAACGCCGGAACGGAATTCTTTTCACCGTGTTCGGCTATGTGATTCTGCTCGGTACGCTGACGGCGGCAGGGCTTGTTCACTACGGTTCCGGTCCGGTCCTGTTCGGCGCCGTCTTTCTGCATCTGTGGATTATCTGCATGACCTGGAATGTGGTGGATCTGCTGGTTCTGGACTGGCTGGTATTCTGCACGATCACGCCCAAAAGCTTTATCCTGCCCGGCACCGAAGGCTGCAAGGGCTATAAGGACTACCGCTTCCATTTCATCGGTTTTCTTAAGGGCTGTGTTTACATGACGCTGTTTGCCCTGATTTTTGCCGGGATCGATTTTGCTGTCCTGAAATTATTGATCTGGTAAATTCCACATACCGTCAAAAATTCCCCCACCCCGCTTCATTTGCGCAATCCCTTTTGAAGCCTCTTGCCATTCCGGCTTATTCCGTGTTACACTGTAATCAGAAATTATGTACTGCGGCCACGCGGCGAGTACATCAGCCGGAAAAACGGGACGTATCAACAAGTCCGGACAGGTAGGGGCATTATGACCACAAACAAAGAAGATTATCTGAAAGCAATTTATCACAGCGGCGGGCTGAACGAACGCGCTACAACCAAGGCAATCGCGGAACAGCTGGGAATCGCCTCCGCTTCCGTAACGGAAATGCTGGCACGGCTGGCGCGGGAAGGGCTGATCCTTTATGAACCGTATAAGGGTTCTCAGCTGACGGAAAAGGGGCTGAGGGCCTGTATCGGCATTGTCCGCAGTCATGAGCTGTGGGAGGTGTTTCTCGTCCGCTATCTGGATTACAGCTGGAGCGAAGCGCACGAGGACGCGGAATTTCTTGAGCACGCGACAACGGAACGGCTGGCGGAGCGTCTGGATCACTTTCTGCAGCACCCCGAGGTCTGTCCCCACGGCGCGGTCATTCCGCGCCTGGAAAGTATCCCGGAGGAGCGGAAATTGAGCCCGCTTGCCTTCCAGCCGGTCGGAAAGACCGCCGTAATCCGTCAGGTCGAGGAAGAAAAAGAGCTGCTGGATTATCTGGAGGGGCTGGGCATGAAAATCGGCTCACACGCAACCGTCCTTTCGTTCGGAGCGTACGACGGCCCGCTGGAAATCCTTCTGGACGGGCATCCGGTGCAAATCAGCCGAAAGGCCGCTGAAAAAATCCGGGTGGAACCGGAAGCATGACCCGCTGAAAACGGCCTGAGCGGTCCCGCAGTCCGGGATCTCCGCAAAAAGACTTTCGGTCATAACAGCCCTCCTTCCAACAGAAAGGAGGGCTGTTTTTATGCGCATATTCCATGCTTTTGCGAAATTTTTCATTTTAAGCACGGAGGAACCCCCGTGCAGACGCCGGGCCGATTCATATAGGGCCACGATTTGAGACTGGGAGCGATGCTCCGTTTTTCATTCAGCCGAGGAGCCATCCGTACAGCAGAATCAGCGCTGTTACCGCCAGCGCCGGGAGCTTGCGGAGGAGAATTTGTTTTGCGTATTCATCCATATCGGTTGCGCCTTCTTTCTGTGTCAGATAAACAAACGGACAATGGTGTTGAATAAAAAGCAAACGGTGATGCCGCATACGGTGGGGACCAGAAAGGATACGGCGGTCCACCGGAGGCTTTGGGTTTCCTTGCGGATGATAAGTACTGTTGTGGCACAGGGCCAGTGCATCAGGGAAAACAGGATGGTGCTGACGGCGGTCGTCCACGTCCAGCCGTTTTGAACGAAGAGCTGCATCAGCGCGGGACCTTCCAGTTCCAGCAGGCTCCCCTGCGCCATATATGTCATGATAATGACGGGGACCACAATTTCATTGGCAGGCAGCCCCAACAGAAAGCCGGTCAGAATCACCCCGTCCATGCCCAGAGCGCGGCCGAGGGGGTTCAGAAAGCCCGTCAGGTGCGCCAGCAGGGTCGCGTCCCCGACCGTAACATTGGCGAGCGCCCAGATCAGCACCCCGGCCGGGGCGGCGGCTGTGACCGCTCGGCCCAGCACCTTGAGGGTCCGGTCCACAATGCTGCGGACGATGACCTTGCCGATCTGCGGCCGCCGGTAAGGCGGAAGCTCCAGCGTAAAGGAGGACGGGACTCCCTTCAAAATCGTCCTGGAAAGCAGCCTGGAAACCAGCAGGGTCATTCCCACCCCGAACAAGATGACCCCGACCAGAATCACCGCTCCCAAGAACGAACCAAACAGCCCGGTCGCCCCGCCGATCAGGAACATGGTAATAATGGAAATAATCGTGGGGAAACGCCCGTTGCAGGGAACAAAATTGTTGGTAATGATGGCGATGAGCCGCTCCCGGGGGGAATCGATGATGCGGCAGCCGGTAACGCCCGCCGCGTTGCACCCGAACCCCATGCACATGGTGAGCGCCTGTTTGCCGCAGGCGGCGCAGCCTTTGAAGCAGCGGTCCAGATTAAACGCTACGCGGGGCAGATATCCGAAGTCCTCCAACAGAGTAAACAACGGAAAGAAAATAGCCATCGGCGGAAGCATGACGCTGATGACCCAGGCCATGACCTTGTAAACCCCGTGAATCAACAGATCGGTCAATAATGCCGGCACACCGGCGGAAAATGCCGCGGCAGCCAGCCGCTCTTCCACCCAGAACAGTCCGTCCGCCAGCAGCGCCGAGGGAACGTTCGCACCGGATATGGTGATCCAGAACACCGCCAGCAGGAGAAGCAGCATGATGGGAAAGCCGGTAAGCCTGCTGGTAAACAGCTTATCCAGACGGCGATCCCGGCGATGGCTCCCGTTTGCGGGCATTGAAATAATCCCCCGGCTGATTTCCGCCGCGCACCGCACGAAGGCACCCGCCATATCGTCCCGAAGCCGCGTCCGGGAAACGCCCGCTTCCTCCATGCCTGCCCGCACGTCCGCCAGTGCCTCCGAAAGCTCAGGAGCCTGCTCCGGGTCAAAGCCGAGACAATCCGCAAGCGAGGAACGAAGGCTTTCGTCCCCGTCCAGCAGCCGGGCGGCAAACCACCGGGCGTCGGCTTTGCCGTCCGCGGCCTTTTCCGCCTGAGGCAGCAGTGCCCGAAGGCCCTGCTCCACATAGCCGGGATAGGGAACAAGCACCTGCTTTTCCTCCGGAGACGGCTCGCCGAGCAATTGCTCCACGGCGTTCATGACATCCTCCAGCCCTTCTCCGGAACGGGCGGCCGTACCGATTACGGGGACTCCCAGACGCCGGGAAAGCAGGGGAAGGTCGATATCGATCTGTTTCTTCTTCGCCTCATCCAGAAGGTTGACGCAGACCACGGTCCGCGCACAGGCTTCCATCACCTGCAGCACCAGATTGAGATTGCGCTCCAGACAGGTAGCGTCACAAACCACCACGACGGCGTCCGGCGAGCCGAAACAGATAAAATCGCGGGCCACTTCCTCCTCTGTCGAGCGGGCCATCAGCGAATAGCTGCCCGGAATATCGACAAGAACGTATCCATGTCCGTTCCGGGCACAGTACCCCTGGGCATTTGCCACGGTCTTTCCGGGCCAGTTGCCCGTGTGCTGGCGCATACCGGTCAGCGCGTTGAACACGGTTGATTTCCCCACGTTGGGATTTCCTGCCAGTGCAATGACCCGGTCGCCGGCCTCTTTTTTATGAATTACAAGCCCCGCACAGGAAGAGTTGAGCTCAGCGGCGGCTTTAAGCGCTGGCATCGGCGGCCTCCTCCAAAACAAGCACCGTATCAGAATCCTCTCTGCGCAGGGCAATGACCGCCCCGCAGATTTCATAGGCGGTCGGATCCCCCAGAGGGCTCAGTTCCACACAGGTCACTTCCCGGCCCTCCACCAGCCCCAGATCCTGCAGCCGCCTGCGCAGCCCTCCTTCTGCCGAAAGACCTGAGACGGTCGCCCGCCGGCCCGGGCGTATCTGTGTTAACGGTATCGTTTGCTTCACTTCCTATCCCTCCAATCCTTTCACTTTATCGTCGATTAAAACCTTGAACGGGTTATTTTTAGGTTATCCTATATTTTATATTATAGTATACCTAATAATATGTCAAGCCCCTGTATTAAGTTTCTGATCGTTCTTGTATTGGTTTATTCCGCCCCAGCGTCTTGACAAATAAAAGCGGTTATGATAATTTAAGGGAAATAGGAAAAGGGGTGTCTGTTTGGAGACTGTTCTGTAAGGAACACGAATTGCACAAGGGCTGAAAAGGCGATATCATAAATCGCTTTGTTTGTTGTGCAATCAGGTTTTATACAGAACTGTGACAAACAGGCTTTTTATTTGATAAAGTCACTGCTTGGGCATAGTTTTGAAACTATGCCCTTTTGTTTTGCCGCAATTCGTGTTCCATCTTGTCTAAAAAAGAAAATTTTTGAATGACGAGGTGCAATCCATTGAATCAACTGATCCGTTACGGCGCAAAGGAGCGCCAGTTTTCAGAGGCGGCTCTCTATCCCGACCTGCATCTGGCGAGAGTCGTATCTCAGTATAAAGACCGATACAAAATCATCACGGCGGACGGCGAATGCTTTGCCGGGGTTTCCGGCAGGTTCCGTTATGAGGCAGCCGAACCGTCCCGGTACCCGGCGGTAGGCGACTTTGTCATGGCGGACCGCACCGGGGGCGGCTCCGGCGACGCGGTCATCCATCGGGTGCTGCCGCGCAGCAGCGTTTTTGAGCGGAAGTCCGCGGGCGGCGGACAGCAAGCGCAGGTGGTCGCCGCCAACATCGACACCGTATTAATCTGCATGTCTCTGAACCACGACTGCAACCCGAGCCGCCTGGAACGCTATTTGTCCGTGGCATGGAGCAGCGGGGCAGTTCCCGTCGTCGTGCTGACAAAAGCCGACCTTTGCGCGGATTTACAAAGCGTCCTGGCTGAAATCACGTCGGCCGCTCCCGGTACCGATGTAATCATCACCTCCCGCTGCGATCAGGGCTCCTGCGACAAGCTGCTGCCCTACCTGCAGCCGGGCATGACGGCGTCCTTCATCGGGTCGTCCGGCGTCGGCAAATCCACCCTGATCAACCGGCTTGCCGGGGAAGATTTGCTCCGTACCTCCGGTATCCGGCAGGACGACAGGGGGCGGCACACCACCACCCGCAGGGACCTGCTGGTTCTGCCGCAGGGCGGTATTGTCATCGACACCCCCGGCATGCGCGAGCTGGGGGTGGAATCCGTCGACCTGTCCCGGTCCTTTTCCGACATCGACGATTTGTCTTCCCAGTGCCGTTTCCGGGACTGCACCCACACCGCGGAACCCGGCTGCGCGATTTTGAAGGCGTTGGAGGCGGGGACGCTGGACGCCAGGCGGCTGGAAAGCTACCGGAAGCTGAAACGGGAAGCCCGTTACGACGGCCTTTCCTCGAAACAAATCGAAAGTGAAAAGTTAAACGGCATGTTCGAGGGCATGGGCGGGATGAAAAAGGCAAGAAAGTTCATCCGCCAGAATGACAAACGAAAAGGAGAATACTAATGATATATATCAAAAGCAAAGAATATGATACAAAACGATTCTCGACAGAATCATGGGGCCCAATCCCGTCAAGCTGGACGAAGAGCTCCTGAAAAATCACCGGATACCGCGAGGCGCGACCGCCGTCATGACAGGATTCGTTCTGGAATTTTGTCTGCCGCTGTAAGAAACTCAGAAGACAATTTTTGCCGCCGGTTGAATTTTTTAACCGGCGGTTAAAAATCAGAGAAAAAACTCAACTACGATTCCATTGCGGCTTTCCCGACAGGCGGTTATACTGATAACAGGAAGAAGCCGTTCCGGAAAGTGAGGAAAACGGTATGGAATTATCCATTGGAAAGAACATTCAAGACAAACGAAAGGCCCTGGGTCTGACTCAGGAACAGCTGGCGTCCGCTCTTGGGGTCTCCATCGCGGCGGTTTCCAAATGGGAAACAGGCGGCGCCTGTCCGGATATCACGCTGCTCGCTCCCCTTGCCCGCCTGCTGGATATCACGGTGGACGACCTGCTCGGGTTTGAGCCGCAGCTGTCTACGGAACAGGTCATGGACTTCTGCGGGCAATGCTCCCTGGAATTTGAACACGGCTCCTTTGAGCGCGCGGTGGCATTGGCTGAAAAATACCGGAAGGAATATCCCAACAGTGCGCTTTTAAAGCTGCGTCTGGGCAGTGTCTGCATGATGCACACCCCCTGCGCCCGGACGGAAGAAGAAGCCGAAGGACTGCTGGAACAGGCGGAGGCACTGATGAGGGATGCGGCAAAAAGCGAGGAGGTTTCCACTCGGGAGGCTGCCTGGCAGAGTCTGTGCGCCCTGCTGATGCAGAAGGGACGTTACGAGGATGCGCTGAGGGCGCTCGAGCAGATTCACCAGCCGGTCATGGACCCCGCGGCGATGAAGGTTTCCGTGTATTACGCGATGGGCGACCTAGGAAAATCCAAGCAGACGGCGCAATATTTACTGACGAACCACCTGACCGCCTGCGACATTGCGCTGAATACCCTTTCAAACCTTGCAAAAAAAGAGAAGGACTATGCCCTTGCCCTGAAAATGGGAGACCTGAGCCTTCGGCTTTTCCGGATGTTTGACCGGGATAAGCTTTACGGGCAGGACCTGAACCATTATCTGATGATCGCGCAGTGCTATGCGGAGGAGGGAAAAGCCCGGAAAACGCTGGACACGCTGCATGACTTTGTAACGTGCGCACGAATGCCGCTCGATTTGGAAGCGGTGAAAGCAAGCCCCTTTTTTGACAGCATCGAAATGCGCGAAATGTCCTATTCCGAAAGCTATCTCAACCGCTGCGTCTGTCAGATGGTGAAGGAAAATCCCGCGTTTGATTTTCTGAAGGGGAACCCGGAATTCGGGGGGATCCTGGAGGAGCTCGCACAGCTTTCCGAAAAATGATTCCACCGCCCGAAAGGCGGTATCGCTGTGAAACGCCGCTTTCTGCATGGCCTGTTTTTTGTCGGGAGCCCAAAGCGAAAAAGCAACAAAAAAACAGGCCAACCGCCGCAGGATTGACCTTGTTATTAGAAAAGAGTAAAATAGATCGCACAAAGATAAAAACACAGTTCCGGTTGGTAGTCCGGACGCGGCAAACGCTGTCAGTAACCTGCCTCCTTGGTTGTCCGTTCTTTGTAAGGTACACAAAAGGAGGATATCTGATGGGAAATACTGTTTTCAAACTGACGGTTCTTTTCGACGAACCATTTTGGGTAGGCATTTTTGAGCGCAAATGTGACAGAAAGTATGAAGCTTGTAAAATTACATTCGGAGCCGAACCCAAGGATTATGATGTGTATGACTTCATACTCAAAAATTACGAAAAGCTGCGGTTCAGCCCCTCTCTGGAAGCTTCCATCCCGGATGAACCCCGTATGAATCCAAAACGTATGCAGCGGGAAGTAAAAAAGCAGCTGATGAGCACAGGGATTGGAACAAAAGCTCAGCAGGCGTTGAAGCTTCAGCAGGAACAGGGAAAAACGGATCGGAAATTCCGCTCCCGTGCTGAACAGGAGGCTGAAAAGGAACGCCAGTTTCAATTACGGCAGAAAAGGCGGAGGGAAAAGCATAAGGGACGCTAACTCTTCTTTCCGCCTCGACAAAATTGATTTGCCGGAGGACTGATTATGAAATACAATTGTACGCTCATTGCCGTGCGCGATATGGCGCGTTCCAAACAATTTTACTGCGGCCTGCTGGAAATGGAAGTAACCGCCGACTTCGGCGCGAACCTTACGCTGTCCGATTGCGTCGCTTTGCAGACGCTGGATACCTGGAAGACGTTCCTGCACAGGGAGGAAACGGAAATCACTCTGGGGCACAACGCCGCCGAGCTGTACTTTGAGGAATCCGACATGGACCGTTTTCTGGAGAAGCTCGCGTCCTATCCGGGAATCGAATACGTTCACCCGCCGAAAGAACACGCCTGGGGGCAGCGGGTGGTACGCTTTTATGACCCCGACCGCAACATCATCGAAGTGGGAGAGGAAATGACGACGGTGGCGCGCCGCTTTGCCGCGAGCGGTATGACGCCGGAACAGGTAGCCGCACGGATGGATGTCCCCATCGGGGCCGTCCGGCACTGGCTGGCCGAATAGGGGCGGCGAGTACGGCTTTTTAGGATGACAGGGAAAGCGCAGCACGTGATCGGATTCAGGGGCCGTCCTCCGGAGGATGGCCCCTGTTATAAAAGAGGCCGCCAAAACATGGCGGCCTCAAACTGTTTTCAGGGTTTTATTCCTCTTCTTCAATATTGACATATTCCAGAATTTTTTCCGTAAAGACGATCCCGTTCAGATGGTCGATTTCGTGACAGAGACATTTTGCCATATCGCCCGTCACATCCAAAGTGATCGGCTTTCCGTTTTCATCCAAAGCCTTTACCACGACATGGGACGGCCTTTTCAACCGGCCCCAGATTCCGGGGAAGCTTAGGCATCCCTCGATCACCGTCTGCTCGCCGCTTTCTTCCACGATTTCAGGATTCACCAGCTTAAAGAGCCCTTCCCCCATATCGGCGACCACCAAACGCCTTAAAATCCCTACCTGATTTGCTGCCAGACCGCCGCCGTTCGGGGCATGGTACATTGTCTCCGCCATATCGTCGAGAAGCTGACGGATATGGTCATCCACCTTGGCAACGGGTTTGCAGACCTTACGAAGAATTTCATCGTCAAACGTTCTGATTTGCCGCAACGCCATCTGTCACCCTCCTGCTCGATTCCGCCCTCGATTTCCGCTCACTGTCCTCAAACAAAAACACGCTCTCGATCGGTTCCCCGAATACCCTTGCGATATCGTACGCAAGCCAGACGGAAGGCTCATTTTTCCCGGTTTCGACCGCATTGATCGCCTGTCTGGACGCGCCCACCAGCTCGCCCAGCTGCTCCTGGGTCAGCCCAAACAGCTCCCGAAGCTCTTTGACCCTGTTTCTCACATTCACCCCTCCAAAGTAAAGTTTACCTTACATATATAGTAGCACCGGAATGCATTTATGTCAACTTGACCTTACATTCTTTTGATTCATTTCTTGCGCCGGAATTTATGGTATAATTATACAAAGAAAGTAGAGGCGCGCAGACAAATGGAAAAATCGAGAATGTATCAAATGCTGTCCGATCTGAACAGACTGAAATGGAGCGTTACCTATAAAGGGATTATTGCCGGAATGATCGCGGGGCTTTTGGTGACACTCTACCGGCTGGGGATTGAATTCGGCACCGAAAAATCGCTGGAAGCGTATCAGTTTTTACGGCTGCATCCGATTTATATCATACCTTGGATGTTTCTCATCGCGATTGCGGGATACCTTACCTACCGGCTGGTAAAGTTCGAGCCGTATGCGAAGGGAAGCGGAATTCCGCAGGTTGAGGGAATCGTCCTGTTCGGAATGAAAATCAAGTGGCACACCGTGCTGATCGTACGGTATCTGGCGGGAATCCTGACATCCTTCTTCGGCGTTTCCCTGGGCCGGGAGGGGCCGTCCATCCAGATCGGGGCCGCCGGCAGCCAGGCGTTTGCAAAGAAGGCAGGAAAAAACAAGCTGGAAGAAAACTGCCTGATTACCGCCGGCGCTTCGGCCGGTCTTTCCGCCGCGTTCAACGCGCCGCTGTCCGGAATCATGTTTGCGCTGGAGGAAATTCACAGGACCTTTTCGCCCAATATCCTGATTGGCGCAACCACGGCCGCGCTGATGGCCGATGTGGTATCAAAATACTTTTTCGGGCTGAAGCCGGTGCTGAATTACACGGACATCCCGCAGCTGCCCATCCGGTATTATGGCCTGCTGTTGCCCCTCGGGCTTCTCTCCGGGATTGTGGGAGCCGCCGCCAACAAGGGCCTGCTGAACATTGGCCTGCTCTACGCGAAGCTGCCCGCTTTTCTGCGGCCCGGCGCCGCGCTGCTTCTTGCTTTGCCCTGCGGGCTGCTGATTCCCCAGGTGCTGGGCGGCGGCCAGAATCTGATCAAGCTGTCCGAAAGCGCCCAGATCAGCGTTTCCCTGCTGGCGATCTATCTGGTTATGAAGCTCGCCTTTACCTGTGTCTGCTTCGGAAGCGGGATTCCCGGCGGTATTTTTATGCCCATCCTTTCCTTGGGGGCCATGACCGGGTGTATTTTCGGAAAAATGATTACCGTATGGGGCCTGTCGGCGGACTATATTCCCGCGTTCTGCGTCTGCGCAATGGCGGGCGCCATGTCCGCTTCCGTAAAAGCGCCCGTCACCAGCATCCTGCTGATGGCGGAAATGACAGGTTCGCTGGTACACCTGCTGCCGGTCGCGGCAGTTGCTTTTATTGCGCTGCTAACTTCCGATCTGCTGAAAATCTCCCCGATTTACGAGATGCTGCTGGAACGGCTGACCGATGAAGAAACGGAAAGCACCGACGGGAAAAAGGCGGGCGCCATCATTGAAATTCCGGTGGAGCTCGGCTCTATGGTTGCCAGAAAAAAGGTGAAGGACGTCGGCTGGCCGGAGGGCGCGCTGATCGTATCTCTGCACAGGGGAGAAAAGGAGCTGGTCCCCAACGGGGAAACGCAGATTCTGCCCGGCGACTATCTGGTGGTCCTTTCCTCCGAACAGGCATTTGATGAAATGAACCGGTCGCTCATGGAGCTTTGCCGTTCCGACTGATTCTTTCCTCTCCCGGCGTTTGTTCCTGTTCCGGTAATTTGAACGTGGCATTCTTTATAATGTTTCCTAATCGCGGCGTTTTCGTCTGCTGCTTCCACAAAAAATGCGTTCCCTGACGAGGGAACGCATTTTTATTTTGCCCGGGGCTTCTTTTCGAGTTCATCCGGGCGACGCTGCCCCGCTACGGAACATTTTTCGGATGCGCGGAAGGAACCGGAAGACTGCCGCTTTTCAGCAGCCTCCAGAGGGTTGTCCGGCTGATTCCCAGCTGGTTTGCCGCCTGTGTGCGGTTCATGCCGTTTGCAATCATCGCGTCCTTAACCGCATTATGAATCGTCTCGTCAAGGGTGCATTTTTTGGCAGAAGCTTCCGCCGCGGCGGACGGGCTTTGCTTCCCGCTGATTTCCTCGCTCAGGACATCAATCACGTCCGTGACGGGAATCATCAGGGAGCCTGTAATCATAAACAGCTCTTTGAGCACTCGCTTGAACTGCTTTACGTTGTCATCCCAGCGGAAGCTTTGCAGATAGTTCATTGCCTCCGGCTCAAATCCAATGATTTTCTTGCCGTATTCCCTGTTCAGCTCGTTGATATACAGAACCGCCAGATTGGGAATATCGCCGACGCGTTCCCTTAAGGGGGTAAGGTAGAGCGGGAATGCGCTCAGCCTGCTTGTAAGAAACTCACAGACCTTATTGTTATAGGATTCCGACACCCTGCAGGTCACGGAAAAAATGATCTTGTTTTTATGGACAAACGGGGATTGCTGCAAAAACGCCACCAGTTCATTCAGGTATTTTTCCTTAAGATAATTCAGCTCCTTAAAATACAGGGCGATCCCCTGTTCGTAAAGCGGCGAATCGGTGCTGTTGAACAGGAAGTGAAGGCTGCGCGTGCCAAGCCGCTTACAGTCGACCAGATAGAGCGGAGCATTGCGGAAATCCGAATTGGCGTAGATGTAGTCCGCCAGCCTGCTCTTGCCCGTTCCCGATTCCCCAATAATCACAACGGTGTTGCTTCCCCCGCTGTAGGCATCCGTTTTCTGGCGGAAGTCCTTGTTTTTGGTATCGTCGTAAAAAACATTGAAAAAATCTTTGGTCAGGTTTTCCGTGTTTTTTATCATGACTCCCGGAATATTGGTCTTGCTGTCAAACAGGGATTTTTTTACCTCAAAAACAAGAAAATGCTCTTTTCCCAGGGCTACGACACTGCCTTTTATCAGATAGAGGCTCTCGTTGATTTTCTTTTCCTTCTGAATCGCCTTTTCCTGTTTCACCAGCGGGATCAGGTGCGCGGCTGCTTCCACAAGCCTGTTTTCCAGCTCCGCGTTGGCTGCGTACCGCAGTGTTCCGGAAAAATCGAACAGCAGATACGCCTTTTTGAGATGCCCCGCATATTCCTCGAGCACCGAAACCGGGAGGTGCGATCTTTCCAGACAGGAAATCAGGTTTTGCGCTTCTCTCAGGCAGGAAAGGGCGCTTCCGAAGCCGGATGCCAGCATGATAACGGAATTGATCCCGTTTTCCCTGCAGACACGGTTCACCTCGGAATCCCCCAGAAACATGGAATATTCCTGAGCTTTCAGCCCGTTTACCAGCCCTGCGGTGACGGTATCGGCGGCGACTGTTTCAATTTCCGACGAAAGCCCGGCCAGGTCCAGTGCCGAATCGGCCATCTCTGCCAGCCGCGGCGGCGCGATCAGTATTTTCTTCCCTGTGTAGCCGGCCGCGAGCCGCGCGGCGCTGAGAAGATCGTAAAAGGAAACCGGGATTTCAATTACGGGAACCGCCCCGGCTTCCTTTAATCTCTCATATGTTTTTCCCTGAGCAAGCACCGCCGCGTACCGCAGCAGGCCTTCGCCATATTTTACCAGTTGCTTTGCCTTCTCGGTTCCCTCTAGAATAACCTCAACGGCAAGGTCCGGAACCGACTGTGAGGCGGTGCGCATAATTTCGGCCATTCCTTCAGATGGAACCATCGCCAGAACCCGGATCATCTCCATTTGAACTCCTCCACACTGTTTCTCTATGAAACATTATAGCTATATTATTTTATAACATCAATAGTTTTATTTGATATGTTTCATATCTAAACGGTTTTTCAATGTTTGGGATTCGCTATAGCTCCCGCCTTCCTGTAATATTAAATAAAAATTACACCACTAATCAAACGAAACAAGGATGAATGACAAATGAAAACAAATGATGCAAGACCGCTGGTTGTCGTAACAATGGGCGATCCCGCCGGAGTCGGGCCGGAGATCTGCGCAGGCTGCATGACCGACGGCGATATCCTGAAGCAGGTTCGGCCGGTCGTGATCGGAGACCGCGGAATTTTACAAAGAGCGCTGGACCTGCAGGGAAGCAAATTTCAGATCCATCCGGTCCGGTCCCCTGAAGAAGGCGGGTACCAATTCGGAAGCATTGATTTAATGGAGACCGATCACGGCGTAACAGAGGAAATCGTATTTGGAAGCCCCAGTGTCCCGGCGGCCAAAATGGCGTACAGCTTTATATTAAAGGCAATCGAGCTTGGAAAGCAGGGCAGCACAGATGTGATTACCACCTGTCCGATCAATAAGGAATTCTTTGTCCGCGCAGGCTTTGGGGAAAAAGATCACACCGCCCTGTTCCGGAAGCACTTCGGCGGGGTGCCGACCGTCTCCATGTTCCACTGCAGGGAGCTCAGGGTGTTCCATTACACCCGCCACATGTCGCTCAAAAATGCGATCGCCGCGCTGGATGTCGACAAACTGGTCGAATGCATGAAAGGAATCCACACCACGCTGCGCGGAATCGGGATCACCTCCCCGAGGATTGCCGTCGCCGCCCTGAATCCCCATGCGTCGGATCACGGGCTCTTCGGCGATGAGGAAGAAAAATTTCTGATCCCCGCTATCCGGAAATGTGTGGAAATGGGCATCCGCGCAGAAGGACCGGTCCCTTCGGATTCCGTATTCTATCTGGAGAAGCGCGGCGTTTACGACGGGGTCCTTTCCCTTTTCCACGATCAGGGACATATCGCATGCAAAACGTATGACTTTGAAAAATCCGTTTCCCTGACGTTCGGTTTCCCGTTCATGCGCTCCACCGTCGACCACGGCACGGCGTACGATATTGCGGGAAAAAACACGGCAAGCTACGAAAACCTGAAGGAAGCGATTCTGATGGGTGCGAAATATTGGAAGATGCAGCAGCCAGAATAAAATAAAACGGAGGAGACAGTAATGGAAAGAATCGGAATCATTACGGACGACATGACCGGCACAATGACGTGCGGAGTTTTGCTGGCAAAGAAAGGGATCAGCGCCTGTTCCTATTTTTCGGGCGACGATTTAAGAGGGGCGGAAGAACAGGAAGCGCTTATTCTCAGCGCAAACAGCAGAAACCTTTCCAAAGAAGACGCGCAGGCACACGTCCGGTCGGCTTATCACGCGCTGGCGCAGCGCGGAGCCAAGTATTTCACCAAGCGGATCGACACCACGTTTCGCGGGGGGATGGGCTACGAAGTGGACGCTTTGCTCGACGAGCTCCCGGACGACGCCATTGCGGTTATGGCCGCGACCATGCCCGACACCAGAAGAATTGTAGTCGGCGGTTATTCCATTATCGACAATGTGGTCCTGACGGAAACCGGGGCGGGAAGAGACGTTTTATCCCCTGTAAAAGAGGCCCATATTCCAACGCTGATGCAAAGTCAGAGCCGTCGGAAGGTAGGAGCGATCTATCTTCAAACCGTGCTGTCGGGGGAAGAAGCCCTGCGCACCGCGCTGGAGCAGCAGAAAGCGGACGGGAACAAAATCATCGTCATCGACGCGGTTTCGACAGAGCATCTTCACCGCATCGCACAGACCATACATAGCCTCGGCTGGAACACCGTCTGCGTCGACCCGGGCGCGTTCACCCAGCAGATGGCGCTTTGCAGGGGCTTCGGCCATCCCGACCGCGTCCCGGAAGGGCAGAAAGAGCAAGTGGATATCCCCTCCTGTTCCGAGAAGGTCCTTGTGGTCGCCGGCAGCGCGACGGAGGTTACACGCAGGCAGATCGAGAAACTGGCACAGTCCGGCTACGCCGCGGATGTATCCATCCACGCCGGTGAGCTGATCGACCGCAGCAAGGAAGACAATCCGGAAATCCGGAGGAGCATCGAGGAAGCGAACCGGTACCTTCACGACGAAACCAGCCGTGTTGTAGTTCTTGAGACTGCCTCCACAGGCGAGCGGCTGGTCCTGCAGGACTGGGAAAAGAAGCTCGGGCTGCCCTCCCGTCAGGCGTCCGCCAATATCAACCTCGGGCTCGGCGCAATTGTCAGGGGAATCGCGTTTGACCCGGCCAACAAAGACAAAATATCCGGAATCTACATGACCGGAGGAGACACCCTTGTCACAGTGCTCAAAGCCCTCGGAGCCGCGGGAATCCGTCTGGTGGACACCGTGCAGCCCCAGACCAACCTCGGCCGGATTATCGGCGGCGATTTTGACGGGATCAGAATCGTCGGAAAAGGCGGGCTGATCGGTGACGATGAAACCGCTGTCCGGGTAGTCAGCCGCCTGTACTACGAGCTGCAAAAAAATCGGTGAGCCTTGACACGATGCACCCACAGCAGAACGCCGCGGAGCAGGAGAAATGCTCGTGTGAATCCGCTGAATTTGGAGAGGAGTTAATCAAATGAATTTTATGAAAAAGGTCCCCGGCGGACAAATTATCGTTCCCATGCTGCTTGCAATGATCATCAACACCGCGTTTCCCACCTTTCTGGGAATCGGCGGTCCGACCACCGCGCTGTTTCAAAAAGGCACCCAGACCTTGATGGGGCTGTTCCTCATCATCTGCGGTTCCTCCATTAAAATCAAGGAAGCGGGCATGCCGCTTTACAAAGGAACCCTGATGCTCGTTATGAAGCTGGCGCTGGGCGGCGGAATCGGGTGGCTGGCAAGCTACCTGTTCGGTGCCTACGGCATTCTTGGCCTGACGCCCTTCGTTCTGTTCTGCGCGCTTCCCAGCAACAACAGCTCGCTTTATGTGGCGCTGAGCGGTGAATACGGCGACGCCACGGACATGGGCGCCGTTTCCATGCTGGCGCTGAAAAACGGTCCCTTCGGAAGCATGCTCGTCATGGGCATGAGCGGAGCCGCCCACATTCCGGTCACCGATATCATCGGCACACTGATTCCGATTCTGATCGGCGTGATCTGGGGCAATCTGGATGAGAATTTCCGTACCCTGTGCTCCAAGTCGCAGCCCATCGTCGTTATCTTCCAGTCCTTTGCCATCGGCGCCAGCTCCAGCCTGCTTACCCTTTGGGACGCGGGTTTCAGCGGGATCCTGCTCGGCTTCATCTCCCTTGCCCTCGGTCTGATCATCCAGTTCCTTTATAACCTTTTCCTCAAAAAGAAATCTCCTCTCGGCGTTTCCATGGGTACCGTCGCCGCAAACTCCGCGCTGACGCCTTCCGTCATTGCGTCCGCCGACCCGACCTTCCAGAGCATGGTCCCGGTCGCCGCGGCCCAGTGCGCCACCGCTTCCGTAGTCACCATGATTATCTGCCCGTTCCTTGTGAACTTCTTTAATAAGAGGATCCTGAAAAAGCAGGGCGCGGAGCAGCCGCTCGAAGCGGCCGCGGCTTCCAAATAGGCATCAACTATCAGAAAGGTCTTAACAATGGATAACGAATTACTGCAAAGCTATCAGGACGCAGTCTGGATTGCAAAAACCCTGTTTCAGAAAGGGACGGTAACGGGTTCCGCCGCCAATATCAGTTTCCGGTGCGGCGATTCCGTCTATATTTCGCAAAGCGGCTCTATTTTCGGGCTGCTGTCGGAAAAGAGCTTCGCCCAGGTCGACCTGAACGGACAGCCTGTGAACGGCGGGCGGCCCAGCAAGGAGCTGCCGATGCACTTAACTTTATATCGGGAATTTCCCTCGGTAAGGGCAGTGATCCATACCCACAGCTTTTATTCCACCATTTGGTCCACACTGCCCTTTGTCAATCCCGCAGACGCGATTCCGGAGGATACCCCCTATCTGAAAATGCAGCTGGGGGCCATCCGGCTGGTCGGATACCACAAGCCGGGTTCCGAGGAACTGTTCGAAGCTTTCCGGAAGGCTCTGGGAAACACGGCCGGATATCTGCTGAAGAATCACGGGCCGATTGTCGGGGGAAGCTCCCTGCTGGACGCGTTTGCAAAAATCGAAGAGCTCGAGACCAGCGCGAAAGTCGCCTGGCACCTGCACCGCGACGGTAATTTTGCGGCCGGTCCGGACGGACGGTGATACATAAATACAGAAACAGCTTGCTCAATCTATCTCCCCAAAGGGGCTGCCGCAGAATATTTGCGGCAGCCCCTTTGACACTTCCCCTATTCAACACGGCACACGGATACGGTAATCGCAAGCGATAATGATATCCGCTTCGCCAATTTATAAATATCCCGCGACGGCGCGCTGCGCCTGTGGTATAATACTGTTATTCTATTGAATGCGGGTGAAACGAATGGACGGCAAAATTGAACAGACCCTCCACAAGCTGCAAAGGAACCGCATGACGGGTTATTTCGCGGAAAGCCGCGAGGAAGTAACCGGACTGCTTTCAAAGCTCCTCCGGCCCGGAGAAACGGTCGGCTGCGGGGATTCCGTCACGCTGGAGCAGCTTGGCGTGTATGATTTTCTGCGGAACGGGGATTTTGTTTTCCTCGACAAATACCGCGAAGGGCTCTCCCCGGAAGAAAAGCGGGAGCTCTACATTAAAAACTTTTCCGCGGACACGTTCCTTACCGGCACAAACGCGGTAACCCGGGACGGCAGGCTGTTCAACATCGACGGAAACGGCAGCCGGGTGGCACCCATGGTGTACGGCCCGAAACAGGTGATCGTTGTCGTCGGGATAAATAAAATCGTCGGCTCCGTGGAGGAAGCGGTGGAGCGTGCCCGACAGATCGCGGCGCCCCTGGACGCGAAAAGGCTTGGCAAAAACACCCCCTGCGCAAAGCTCGGCCGGTGTATCGACTGCCGCCACGAGCAGAGAATCTGCAACGATTTTGTCCTCATTTCCGGAAACTTTGACAAAAACCGATTCAAAATCATCCTTGTAAATGAAACCCTCGGCTACTGATGCGATAATTGTTTCTGTTTCGGCAATTTCACGGCGGACACAGCATAAACGTTGAATAAGCGGGTCCTATCCTACAGCGATCGGATTTTGCGGTACGCCGTTAAAAAATACAGAGAAAAGGGGATTTTTCAAATGAAGGTTTTGATTCTGTCGGGCACGCCCAAAAAGGAAGGCCTGTGCTGCTCCTGTGTGGAAGCGGCTTCCGCCGGCGCGAAGAAGGGGGGAGCGGACTGCGAAATCATCCGGCTGTGCGATTACGGCCTCGTCCGCTGCGCCATGTGCGGCGACGGCTGGGGAATCTGCCGCGACGAACACGCCTGCATCTTCGGGGTGGACGGCTTCGCGCAGATCCAGCAAAAAATTGCCAAGGCGGACGCCCTGATCCTTGACACGCCCGTGTACTGGGGAGATATGACCGAAGCGATGAAGGCTTTCTTCGACCGGTTCCGCCGCTGTGAAGCAAGAAAGGGCGAGTCAGGGGCAATGGCCGGAAAATCCGTCCTGCTGATTGCTTCTCCCGGCGGCTCCGGCAACGGGATGATCAGCTGTCTGGAGCAGATGGAGCGGCTCTGCCGTCATCTGAGCGCAAAGATATACGATTTTATCGGCGTGAACCGGTGGAACAGCACCTATAAAATCGCCGCGATCGAAGAGGCGGCAGCTTCCATGGTACGCGGCGCAAAAGAAGCCTGACGAAAGGGGATGCTGCAAAACAGCTCTTCAACAAAATAACGCACAAAAAATGCACCTTGATCGGGCTTTAAAACCCGTTTCAAGGCGCATTTTCTTGTTATGAAAGCTCTTTGCCATAGCAAATCCGTTTTGCAGCGGCCCTTTGATCGATTCCCTTGTTCCCTTTATATCCGTTCGTGGCCCTGATTGCACAGCCTGTCGAAGATAACCTCCTTGGACAGCGCGAAAAGGCCGTATATTCCTGAATTTTTTTCCAGCAGGGCGGGAACCACCTGTACCGGGGAAAATGCGTTTTCCCGTACGATCCGGTTGATGATCGGAAGCATCTGCGCGTGAAAAACGGTATATTCCCCGCCGAATATCACCAGATCGCAGTTCAGCAGGCAGACAATGTTGGATATGCTTCCGCCGATAATGACCGCAATGTCGTCCACACATTCTTTCAGAAACAGATCGCCGTCCCGCCACACTCGGATAATATCCTTGAATCCGATTTTTTCGGGGCTTTTCCCCAGCGCGGCAAAAGCGTCCCTCGTGCTTTGCGGCGCCTGTGCGCAGATTCTGTCCGTCAGCCCGTGGATGTTGGCCGAACCGCCCAGATTGTTGAAGGACATCCCGCGCGCGCCGGCCATTTCGTTTTGTATGGTGATCTCGTTCGCGATTTCACCGGCGCAGTTGGCGCTCCCCCCGTAAAGCTCCCCGTTCAGGATAATGCCCGCGCCCAGCCCCAGGCCGCCGCTGACGTATACGAGGTCCCTGGAATTCTTTCCCGCGCCGCTGGTGAACTCCCCCACCGCCGCCGCGTTCACGTCGTTGACCACCAGCACCGAGGTGCCGAAGCACTCCTCCATCTGCCGTGAAAAATCGCCCATGTTCCAGTTGGCAAAATTGGAATTGGCAAAAAAGGTCCTGTTGACCGGGTCATAGATGCCGGGGCACGAGATGGCGATGATGGCCAGGTCCTCGCTGGTCAGGTTGTTGGAGGAAAGCAGAAGCCTGACCGCGTTCAGCACCAGCTCCAGTCTGGTGGCGTAGGGGGAATCGTTGGAAATATTTACCGTAAACTTGTTGATGATTTCCCCGCCCAGATTGGCAAGCACGAAAATCGGGTCCTCGAAATTCAGCTCAATCGCAATCATATACTGGTATGTTTTGTTAAATTTCAACAAAATCGGTTTTCTGCCTCCGGAGGACATGGAAACCCCCTCGCCGAACTCCTGTATGATTCCCCGGTTCAGCAAAGCTGCAATATTTTCCGTCATAGCGGACTTGCTGATGAACAGCTCACGCGCCAGCTCGGCCCTGGAAATCGGCTCGTCGCTACAGATTTTGTCCAGAATCACTCTTTGGTTGATTGACCTGATATGTGTTTGGTCTACAGTCTGTTTGATGTTCATCACGATCCGTTCAAAAAGGTTATAGTTCGTACTCTGGACGAACTTTTTCATTAATCATATCACGAGAGAATATTAATTACAATACCTGGATTTTAAATAAAAAACAGTTATTTCGATTGACATTTCATTGAGTTGGTGGTAATATCAAATTTGTTAATAGTTCGGAAACAAAACAAACTAATGATTTTGCATCTTTCACACGGCAATCATTCACCCGCCGCGCTCCCCATCAGCGGTATTCTGTAGAAAGAAACTGTTTACTTTGTACAGAATTCAACAATATCAACTATAAAAGAAAGAAGTGATTCCTTTTATGAAAAAGAGCAAACTGCTTGCGCTGATTCTTGCGGCTTCCATGGTACTGGCAACCAGCGGCTGCGGCTTTACCGGCACAGCGAGCAGCGCCGCGGCATCCGGCCCGGCCCAGTCCGAAGGCACCGCAAAAACCTCGGACGGCACCATCACCGTCTACGACACCAATGAAATCAGAACCATGGTGCAGTGGGCCGCGTCCGACAACAACTCGTTTACCATCCTGAACAACGTATCCGAAGGCCTTTACCGCCTGAACGAAAAGCATGAGCCGGAACCGGCGCTGGCGGAAAGCTACAAGGTATCCGACGACAAGCTGACCTACACCTTTACCCTGAGGGACGGCCTGAAATGGAGCAACGGCACCGCGCTCACCGCAAAGGACTTTGTGTTCTCGTGGCTCAAGCAGATGAGCGCCGATGCGACAAACAACTATTCCTTTATTATGACGGATTACATAGTAAACGGCGCCGAATATTTTGACCAAAAAGCCAAGGCCGAAGACGTCGGCGTAAAGGCCCTGGATGACAAAACCTTCGAGGTCAAACTCAAACAGCCTACCCCGTACTTTTTAAGATTGACCGTTCTGCCCATGTTCTTCCCGCTCAACGAGGAATATGTCAAGTCACAGGGCGCAAACTATGGCTTGAAGGCAGAAAATATGATTTATTGCGGCCCGTACACCCTTGCCACCTATGACCCGGCAAGCGGCAGCACCCTCAAGAAGAACGACAGTTACTGGGATGCGGCAAACGTCAAGGTTCCCAATGTCAACGTCCGCATTATCAAGGAGCAGGCCACCGCGCTCAACGCTTACAAGTCCGGCGAGCTCTCCCGGGTAACGCTCTCCTCTTCCGACGTACCGGCAATGAAATCCAGCGCTGAATTCAGCTCCACCAGCGAATTCAGGACCACCTATCTCCAGTTCAACCTCACCAACAAAGCGGTTTCCAACAAGAACATCCGCCTTGCCCTCGGCTACGCCGTGGACCGCGCGACTCTGGCGGACGTTGTTCTGGCGGACGGCTCCGCTCCGGCTACCGGCCTGATTGCCAACGGCATGTTCGGCGACGGCACCAAATCCTTCCGCGAGCTGAACGGCGACATCACCACCTTTGACGCCGCGAAAGCCAAGGAATACTGGGAGAAGGGCGTGAAGGAGCTGGGCAGCGCGCCTTCCCTGGTCCTTCTGACGGAAGACGATTCCGTGACAAAAACGGTAGCCACCTATATTCAGGGCGAATTCAAGAAGAATCTGGGAATCGACGTGAAGATCGACTCCAAAACAAAGAAAGCAAAGAATCAGCTGATGGACGACAACAACTACCAGATGGCCGTCACCGCGTGGGGCGCCGACTATGACGACGCCATGACCTACATGGACCTCTGGACCAACGGCACACCGTACCGCGGCAACTACAAGAGCGATACCTACAACTCTCTGATTGCCGACGCGAAGAAGCAGACCGACGACGCAAAGCGCCTGCAGGATCTGCTCTCCTCCGAAAAGACGCTGGTTTCCGAAGACGCGGTTGTTTCCCCGCTGTTCTACAGAGGCTTTGCCTACCTGACGAAACCGAACGTAGAGAATCTGGTCACCCATCCGTTTGGGCCGCCGATCGAATTCAAATATGCTTCCTTGAAATAATTACACCTTATATTCTATAAAGACAAAGAGGAGGATCGTCAATGACCTCCTCTTTGTCATCACTACGGCAATTCCATTTCAGTTCGCGAGACAAAACACGTTTCTCCCACCAAAGGCGGGGAGAAACGCAAGCTTGTTGCAGAATCAACTGGAAATGCTAATTAAGATAAAGGAGGGCATACGGAATGTTCAAATATATCTGTAAACGGATTGTGTATCTGCTGATTACTCTGCTGATCATCGTCACCACGACCTTCTTTCTGATGAAGAAGCTGCCGGGCACCCCGTTCGACGCGGAGCGCTTCTCTTTGCTGTCGGCGGCGCAGCAGGCACAGTTCCTTGAAAAATACGGCCTGAACGATCCGGTAATCGTGCAGTACGGGAAATATATCGGCAATGTGTTCAGGGGGGATTTCGGGACTTCCTTTTTCTACACGGGCCAACCGGTTTCCGGGGTCATTCTGGGGCGTATCGGCCCGTCCGCGCTGATCGGCCTCCAGGCGATCCTGATCGGCCTTTCCATCGGGCTGATCCTGGGGATCATCGCCGCCTGGCGGCACAACAGCGGCATTGACTACTTCACCATGGTGGTCGCCGTCTTGGGCGTTTCCGTGCCGAACTTTGTCGCTGCGGCGCTTCTGCAATATTATGTGGGCTTAAAATGGGGCGTGCTGCCCGTCGCCTTCTGGCAAAGCTGGAAAAGCTCCGTTCTGCCTTCCATCGCGCTGTCGTTCGGCGTGACGGCAATGATCGCGCGGTTTATGCGGACCGAAATGCTGGACGTACTGGAGCAGGATTATATTATCACCGCGAGAGCGAAGGGCCTGAACCAGTTCAAGGTGCTGATGCGCCACGCGGTCCGCAACTCCATCATCCCCGTCGTCACCATCCTGGGGCCAATCGTGGTCAATCTGCTGACCGGCTCGCTGGCGGTGGAAAACATCTACAGCATCCCGGGCATCGGCAGCCTTTTTGTCGATTCCATTAAGACGAACGACTATTCCACCATTATGGGCATCACCATTTTCTACAGCGCGTTCTACATCTTTGTGGTGATGGTGGTCGATATCCTTTATTCGGTAATCGACCCGAGAATCCGCCTGGCCTCCGGCGGGAAAGGGGAGTGACGGTATGGCGCAGAAAATGGAGATTCCACAGAAGCTTTTCGTAAAAGCCGTGGTGGACAAGGACGAAAGAGAACATATTGCCCGCCCCAACCTGACCGCGTTTCAGGACGGCTGGCTGCGGCTGAGGAAGAACAAGGCGGCGGTCGTCAGCCTGGCGATTCTGGTTGTGATTATTCTTCTGGCCATATTCGGGCCGATTTTCTCAAAGTACACCTTTTATGACACCGATTACGCCCATACCTACAACGGGCCCAGTGCGGCGCACCTGTTCGGCACCGACCAGTTCGGGCGCGACCAGTGGGCGCGCATCTGGCAGGGCACGCGCATTTCCCTGCTGATCGCGGTCGCCGCCGCGTTTATCGATCTGTTCATCGGCGTTACCTTCGGCGCGGTTTCCGCTCTGTTCGGCGGCAGGGTGGACGCGGTGATGCAGAGAATCATTGAAATTCTGGTCGGAATCCCGCAGCTGATTATCGTCATCCTTTTGATGATGGTCATGCCCGCCGGCATCTGGACCATTGTCGTGGCCCTTTCCATCACCGGATGGGTCAACATGGCGCGATTGGTGCGCGCGCAGATTTTAAAGCTGAAAAATCAGGAATTTGTTCTGGCCGCCCGCGTTCTTGGCACCGGAAACAGGGAAATCATCCTGAAACATCTCATCCCGAATACCGTGGGCGTCATTGTCATCAACGCCATGTTCACCATTCCGTCAGCGATTTTCACCGAAGCGTTTCTGAGCTTTATCGGAATCGGTCTGGCGGAACCGCAGGCCTCGCTCGGCGTTCTGATCAACAACGGGTATCAGGTGCTTCAGAATTTCCCGTTCCTGCTGATTTTCCCGGCCGTGGTCATCGTTTTAATCATGGTCTGCTTCAGCATTTTGGGCGACGGGCTGCGCGACGCGCTTGACCCGAGAATGAGACAGTGAGGAGGGCGCGCTATGAGTAAGCTTCTGGAAGTGGAAAATCTGAACGTTCATATCCATACACAGCACGGGATCGTGCAGGCGGTGCGCGGCGTGAGCTTTTCGCTGGAAAAGGGAGAGACCCTCGCCATTGTGGGGGAATCCGGCTCCGGAAAATCCATCACGGTCAAGGGCGTAATGGGCCTGCTGCCCACAAACGGAAAAATCGCGGAGGGCTCCGTCCATCTGGAGGGCAGGGACCTTGCCGCGCTGAGCGAGCATGAGATGCAGAAAATCAGAGGCTGCGACATCTCGATGATTTTTCAGGACCCGATGACCTCCCTGAACCCGACCATGACGGTGGGCAAACAGATCATGGAGGTCCTGCATGAGCACCGCAGCGACCTGACAAAGGAGCAACTGAAGGAAAAGGCGATCGAGCAGATCAGGCTGGTCGGCCTGTCCAACCCGGAAACGCGCTTTTCCCAGTATCCCCACCAGCTGTCCGGCGGCATGCGCCAGCGCGTGGTCATTGCGATCGCGCTCGCGTGCAGCCCGAAGGTGCTGATCGCGGATGAGCCCACCACCGCGCTGGACGTTACCATTCAGGCGCAGATTCTGGACCTGATGAAGGATCTGCAGGGGAAAATCGATACCTCCATTATTATTATCACCCACAATCTGGGCGTGGTCGCCAACATCGCGAACCGCGTGGCCGTCATGTACGGCGGCAAGCTGGTCGAAACCGGCAGCGTGCGCGACCTGTTCTACCGCACCGCCCATCCTTATACGAAGGGGCTTCTGGCCTCCATCCCGAAGCTGCACGAGGACGACCAGCAGCTTTTCTCCATCCCCGGCACGCCGCCCGACCTGATGGACCCGCCGAAGGGCTGTCCGTTCGCCGCGCGCTGCCCGCACACCATGAAGGTATGCCAGGAATTCATGCCGGAATACACCCAACTTTCCGACACGCACCGCGCCGCCTGCTGGCTGCTGGACAGCCGGGCGCAGCAGGACGACGCAAAGGACGGTGAAGATCATGACTGATAACAAAGTGATTTTGCAGGTGAAAAACCTGAAAAGATATTTTAACGTAGGAAAAAACCAGACCCTGAAAGCGGTGGACAACGTCAGCTTTGAGGTATACAAAGGAGAAACCTTCGGCCTGGTCGGCGAGTCCGGCTGCGGAAAATCCACGCTGGGCCGCACCATTATCCGGCTTTACGGCGCGACCGGGGGCGAAGTCCGGTTCGATGGGGTCAACGTCCACAAAAAGCTGAGCGGCGCGCAGAGCCACGAGCTTTCGCGCCGGATGCAGATGATTTTTCAGGACCCGTACGCTTCGCTGAACCCGCGCATGAAGGTCATGGACATCGTAGCGGAGGGAATCGACGCGCACGGGCTGGCGAAGTCCGCGCAGGAGCGCGCCCAGATGGTCGTCGACCTTCTGGAGGTCGTCGGCCTGCAGGAGGAACACGCCAACCGGTTCCCGCACGAATTTTCCGGCGGCCAGCGCCAGCGCATCGGCATTGCCCGCGCGCTGTCGGTCAACCCGGACTTCATCATCGCGGACGAACCGATTTCCGCGCTGGACGTCTCCATTCAGGCGCAGGTCATCAACCTGCTGAAAAAACTGCAGGAGCAGCGCCAGCTGACCTATCTGTTCATTGCGCACGACCTTTCCATGGTGAAGCACATCAGCGACCGCGTGGGCGTGATGTACCTTGGCAGTATGGCGGAGCTGGCTTCCAGCCGGGAGCTGTTTGAAAATCCCCTGCACCCCTACACGCAGGCACTTCTGTCCGCCATCCCCCTGCCCGACCCGGATCTGGAGCAGTCCCGCAGCCGCGTCGTGCTGGAGGGGAGCATCCCCAGTCCGATCAATCTGCCGGAGTGCTGCCACTTCTGCTCCCGCTGTCCGAAAGCCACGGAGCTCTGCAAAAAGCAGGCCCCGGAAATGGTGGAGGCGGAACCGGGCCACTGGGTGGCCTGCCATCTGATTCAGGCCCCCGGCAAATGAGCGGTCCGGGCGTATGTTAGGAGGATCATGTAAATGATATTTTCACAGGAGTTACAGGACTCCGTTCACCGGCAGTTCCTCAAAACGCAGTCCACTCTGGGGCTGCGCGGCGGGGAAATCCTTTCGCAGCTGGACGGCTGCGAGGGCGGCCGGCGGACCGCCATGGAGTTTTTTTACAGCACCATGCCGTCCGCCGACCTGGGGGACAATGATTTTTCCCTCTATCTGAGCTATGTGGATTTCGGCCTTTTCCTGAGGGAGTACTCCCCGTGGGGCGGACGGATTCCTGAGAATATTTTTCTGAATGATGTTTTGTATTACCGGATCAACAACGAAAAGATAGAAGACTGCCGCAAATTCTTTTACGACGCCCTGAACGAAAGAATCCGGGGCATGAGCATGAAGGAGGCTGCGCTGGAGGTAAACGTCTGGTGCGCCGAGCACGTCACCTATCAGGCCACCGACGAAAGGACCGTGTCCCCCCTTACCGCGCTGAGGTCCTCTTACGGCCGCTGCGGCGAGGAATCCACCTTTGCCGTCACCGCCCTGCGCAGCGTGGGCATCCCCGCACGGCAGGTCTATACGCCCCGCTGGGCGCACTGCGACGACAATCACGCGTGGGTGGAGGTCTGGTGCGACGGGGAATGGTATTTCCTCGGCGCGTGCGAGCCGGAGCCGGTACTCAACCGCGGCTGGTTCACGGAAGCCGCCGCGCGCTCCATGCTGATGGACAGCAAATCCTTCCTGCCGATCGAGGGCGAAGAGGCCATCTGCACGGACGGGCAGACCATCGTTCTGAACGAAATCCGGAGATACGCGGACGCGCGCCGGTTCACCGTTACGGTTACGGACGGTTCGGGACCGGTTTCCGGTGTGACCGTAGGGTTCGAGCTGCTCAACGGCGCAGAATTTTTCCCGGTGGCCGCCGTCGTCACCGACGAAACGGGCCGGGCCGGGGTCACGCTTGGCTTTGGAAGCGTTCACATTCACGCGGAAAAGGACGGAAGCTTTATGGAAGCCTTTGCCGATACGGAGGAAACCGACGGCATTACCGTCGACTTTTCCGGCGCGGTGCGGGCCGAACCGGACGCGCGGGAGGATTTCTTCTTCCGCGCGCCGAAGGACAGCACCCGGAATCTGGTGCTGCTTTCCCCGGAGCAGAAGGAACGGCGAAAGCAGATCGTCGACGGAGCCGAACGGAAACGCCATCAGTACGCCAAAAGCTTCTATCAAAAGGAAAAAGCCGAGAAACTCGCCACGTATTTTACCCGCCCGCAGGAGGTGCTGGCCGTCCTGAAAGCCGCCGAAGGCAATTTCGAGGAGTTGTACCGTTTCCTTTCCATGGATTTCGGCGGAGAAAACCGGGAGCTACAGCTGAAAATGCTTCAATCCCTTCCGAAAAAGGACTGGCGGGATGTCGGAGCCGACCTTCTCGCGGAGCACTTCACGCATTCGCTCCGGTACCAAGCGGATTATCCCGAAGAAATCTTTGTTCCCTACATACTTTGCCCCCGGGCGCATTTTGAGCAGCTGACGCCTTACAGCAGGCTGCTTTCCTGCCTTTTGGACGAACAGGCGGCGGCGTTCCGCAAGCAGCCCGGGCTGGTGTGGGAATACGTTTCCCGCTTTGCAGGTCCGGCGGAACGCGACAGCGAACGGCTGCCCGGCACCCCGGCTGGAATCCTTTCCAGCGGACAGGCAAACGAAATGGGGCGCGGCGTGCTGTTTACCGCTGTCTGCCGCACACTGGGAATTCCAGCACGTATCAATTCCATTAATTTATACCCACAGTATTATCAGAACGGCGGGTTCAAAAACGCGCAGGAGGCTTCCGGGGAATCCTGCGGCAAGGCCGTGCTGACCCTTTTGGGCGGCGAGGAAAACTGGTCGTATCTGCACAACTGGACCATCGCCGTGCTGAAGGACGGCGTGTACCGGACTCTGGAGCTGTCGGACTCCGTCTGGACGGACACAACGCTGACGCTTTCCCTGCTTCCGGGCCGGTACCGGCTGATTACCTCCAGCCGCACGCCCAACGGCAACCAGTTTGCCAAAAAGTACTGCTTCCGCCTGGCGGATAAAGAATCGAAGGAGCTTGCCGTTTCCCTGTTCCAAACGCAGATTTCCGACCTGTTCGTGGATATCCCGCTGCCGCCCTTCCAGCTTACCGGCGACAGGGGCGACCCCGTTTTGTCTTCCGCCGTCACAGACGGAAAAACCGCCGTGATGATCTGGCTGGAAGAGGGCCGCGAGCCCACGGAGCATATTCTCAATGAATTGATCGGGGCGCGGGAAAAGCTGACCGCCCTCGGCTGTGAACTGATTTTCATCCTCCGCGGCCGTTCGGCGTGGGAGAACGAAACCTTTGCGAAAGCGTGCAAATCCATTCCCGGCGCGCGCGTCTATTATTCGGACTTTGCCGAAACCGCCGCCCCGCTGGCGCGCAGAACCTTTGTGGACCCGGAAAAGCTGCCGCTCACCATTGTCGCGCGGGACGGGCGGGGGATTTACGCCTGCAGCGGCTACAACGTGGGCGTTGCCGACCTGCTGATCAAAATCATTGCGGCCGCCGGCGAAAAGCGTTAATTCGGGACAAATCAGAAGACATCAGAACACCGCATGTCCACGGGATCGCCGTGAACATGCGGTGTTTATATTTTACAGAAATAATACTATATGTATATTTTATTTCTTCCTGAACCACTGCGACATTCCGGCGCCCACTTCGTCATTAGGGCGCTCCGCGAAGCCGAGCTGTTTATAAAACGACTCCCTGCCCTTGGCGGCCATCAGATTAAAGAGGATCGCCTGACCGCTTTTCAGCCGGGAGGTAAAAAAGTCCATCAATTCCTGTACCATCGTCTTTGCAATGCCGTTTTTCTGATACTCCGGACGGACGATCACATCTGAAATCAGCACGACGTACCCGCCGTCGCTGACGGCGCGGGCATGTCCGACGATTTTATCCCCGTCCGCCGCACAGATGATGTACGCGGAATTGTGAAGCCCTTCCTTTGCCTGAGCGGGCTCGATCGGGTCCCACCCCACCGCCCTGCGCAGCGCGTTGTAATCCTCCACCGTAATTTCATGCCGGTACTCTATTGACACATAGCCTCATTCCCTTCGTTTTTTTAACATTATAACATGGGAATGTTAATTTTTCTGCTGTTTTCCATATCGGCAGTGATCCTCTTTCGGAGGATATTGACGGGTGTTTCATCCGTATGTATATAAACACTATAGTCAATATTTTGAGTATAGTCAATACTTTAAGTATGTTACTCTACTGTTGAGGTGATAGTGATGATCAGTTATCAACCATTTTACAGAACCCTGTTTCAAAAAAACATGACGGAATATCAACTGATTTTCAAATATGGCTTTTCCTCCAACATCCTGCACAGAATGAAGCACGGAAAAGCCATTACCATGAAAACACTTGACACGCTGTGTTTTATTTTAGACTGTGAAGTCTCCGATATCATCGAACACGTAAAGGAATAGATCCGCTTTCCGGTCCTTACGTTGCGCTCCATCTTTTCAGGGCCGGGAACCACTCCAGCATATCCGCGCGGGCCTGGTCCCTGTCCTGATACCTGCCGGAATCCTTTTCATAGTCCAGACAGAAGTCGATCATCTGCTCCATGGTGCAGTCAGCGGTAAACGCGCCGTTCTGATAGCAATAACAGCAGTAATCCGTATTTTGAGAACCGTCCTTCTCCGTTCCGTACTGATTCTCCTGCGTCATCGGCATGCCGCAGCTCTGGCAGAAATCGTGCAGGGCAACATAAATATTCACCCGCGCGTTGGTGTAATCGGCGTCCGGCAGATATTCCTCAAAATCGCAGGAAAATTTTCTGCAGAGCTCCGTATTCCATATCTCCTGCCAGAAAGCCGCCATGCCGCTGCGCGTGTTCCCTCGGAACGAAAATTTTGCGTATTTCCCCGCCGGAATCACGGCGGCCTTCCCGTTTTCCGGCAGTTCCCCGATTTCCGACACTTCACAGCACGCCATCATATCATAGTTTCCCTGCGAGCCGTTTTCATAATTTGTATACAGGCCGAAGGCAGCTTCTCCCGTTCTGTGGGGTATTTTCTGAATCACCCCATCGAAGAACGACTGCCACAGACTGCCGATTTTTTCCGGCATATCCGTTTCGGAATTTCCCGTGCGGGTACAAAGCCCCGCCACCGTTTTCTGCTCTAATTCAACAATTTCATAATCCATAGGGTTCCCTCTTTTCCATTTGATGAGACAAGGATACCATACGAAATATGACATCAGAGCGTCATATTATCCATCTTTTTGATACAGCGAAACAATTTTTTTCGCTTTCTCCTTCAGAACGTCCCGGATATGCTGCGGGGAAACCACTCTGACGTCCTCCCCGAAGGAAAGCAGATAGCCGTATACCCAGCCGTCTTCTATGTATTTCACCGTCACGGAAAAACTGCCGTCTTCGTTTTTCTGAACCAGCCTGTGATCAAAATCGTCGTAAATGCGGTAAGCCATCCGCGGGGAAAACCAAAGCGAAAGCGTGACCTCCGCGCCCGGACCAAGGCCCTGCGGCTCCAGCTCCGGAAGCGGGCGGCTCCTGCGCGCAAAAGGCTCCTCCGTCAGGCACACGTCCTGCATCCGCATGATTTTGAAGGTACGGAAAGCCTGCTTATCCAGACAAAAGCCCTGCAAATACCATGCCGCGCCCTTAAACCGCAGCTTTACGGGTTCCACTTTGCGGAAGCTTTCTCCACCGTTGGAGGCATAATAGTTGAAAGTTACCACGCGCCGCTCCAATATGCCTGTTTTCAGGGCTGAAAATTTCCGGCGCTCGTTGTCTCCTCCGCCCCAGGCGGAAAAATCCACGTCGATCCAGTCGCCGCTCTGCCTTTGGAACAGCGCGCTCAAATGGGAAAGCACCGCGCCGCCCTCCCCGGTATTGGTCGCTTTCAGGCTTTGCAGAGCAAACAGAATCTCGTTCTGCTCCTTTTCGGACAGTAAAGATTTATCCAGTACAAAATCGGGAAGCAGGCGGATGCCGCCCCCTTTTCCCTTGCTGGCGTAAACCGGGATCCCTGCCGCCGAAAGCTTGTCGATATCCCGGTAGATGGTCCGGGCGGAAACCTCAAAGCGCTCCGCAAGCTCCCCGGCGGTCGCGCCGGAACGCGTTAAAAGCAGATAGATGATTTCAAACAGCCGGTCGCTCTGCATGGACGGCGCCCCCTTTTTCCTTCAGTATAGCACAGGGGGACGAAATGATAAATGGAAACAGCAGGAGGGGGCCGTCCCGGCCGATTGCCGAAACGGTCCCCTCCTGAGAAATAGGGATTTTATTGAAAGAAAAAGATTGGGAACTTAATTCTGAATTTGTTTTAGCGCGTTTTCGATGACCTCCGCATTGCCCAGAGAATCCCCGAAAGAGATCAGCCCGGGTTCCTGCCCCAGCACCGCCCTGCCGAACTGCTCGATTTCGAGCCGATAGTTGTCGGGACAGTCTACGGTGAGCTCTTCGGTTTTCCCTTCCGAAGCCAGAAGGATTTTTCCCTCGCCCTCGGTATTGAACTCGGTCGGTACGGTCAGCGACCCTTTATCGCCGATAACCAGATACCGGTGGGAACGGAAGATCGTCAGGCTGCAGTAAGAAACGGCGCGGATGCCGTTGGGAAATTCCATCATGATGCAGCTTTCCGTATCCACCGCATGTTTTTCGGAAACTTTCCCAAACGCGCTGACCCGAACGGGCTCGGCGCCGGCAAGGTAACGGATCAGGTTCAGGTTGTAGCAGCCGACATCATAAGTCGCGCCGCCGTGCAGCGCTGCGGACAGACGGACATCCGCCTCGTTTTCCAGATTGTAGCCGTAACAGGATTCTATATATTTTACAGTACCCAAAGCGCCCGACTCCACAATGCTTTTCGCCTTTTGGGTCAGGGGGCTTTGCCGGTAAGCGAACGCCTCCATCAGGAGCACGCCGTTTTCGTCGCACGCCGCCTTCATTCGCCTGACCTCTTCGACGGACACGCCGAGAGGCTTTTCGCAGAGGACATGCTTTTTCTTTTCCGCGGCGCGCAGCACCCATTCGCAGTGCAGCCCGTTCGGAAGGGGAATATAAACCGCGTCCACGTCGGGGTCGTCCAGCAGCGCTTCGTAGCTTTCATAGGTCTTTTGCGGGTGGAACTTTTCCGCGAACCGCTTCAGCTTTTCGCTGCTTCCTCTGCTGGAAAGCGCCTGCAGGACCGCGTTTTCCGCATGCAGCATTCCCGGGAGCACTTTACGCTCCGCGATTCCCGCGCAGCCGAGGACTCCCCATCGAACCGTTTTTTCCGCCATTGCAGCAACATCCTTTCCGGGCCGGTTTCCGTATGAATCTCAGCGGGGCGCAGGGGCCCCGCCTGTTTTACAGGTCTTTTTTATTCTGATCGAAGATGACCGCGATCAGGATAATCGCACCCATGGCAATGGTCTGCCAGTAGGAGGAAACGCCCAGAAGACTGAGCGCGTTGTTGATGATCCCGATGACGCACAGGCCGAGGACGGTCTGGCTGATGCCGCCGCGCCCGCCGCCCATGCTGCTGGCTCTTATACAGA
>CCFG01000006.1 GCA_000752215.1 bacterium MS4
CCCGCCGCTCATGCTGGTTCCGCCCATGGCGACCGCCGCGATCGCGTTCAGCTCGTAGCCGTTGGCCGCCGCGGGCTGGCCCGCCTGCAGCCGGGAGGAAAGCACTGCGCCGGCAAGGGCCGCCAGAACGGCGCAGATGATGTATACGTAAAATTTAACCCGTTTTACATTGATGCCGCTCAGCTGGGAAACATCCTCGCTGCTGCCTACGGCAAAGACATAGCGGCCGAAGCAGGTCCTGCGCAGGACCAGGAAAGCGACCGCGAGAATGATGATCATAATGATGACCATGACCGGGATCGGCCCGATATAGCCGAGGCCGAGCCACGCGTAAGCGTCCGGAAGCCCGAACACCGGCTTTGCGTTGGTATAGACATAGGCAAGGCCCCTCGCGATGCTCATCATGGCCAGTGTCGCCACAAAGGGAGGCACGCGCAGCTTTGCAATGTTAAACGCCGTGACCGTGCCGCAGATGCCGCCGACCACAAGGGAGGTTCCGAAGATCACCAGCAGGCTCATCGGAATTCCGGCGTTCGGCACAAGCTGAATCAGGGATGTGGACACGATGCCAGAAAGCGCCGCGACCGAACCGACGGAAAGGTCGATGCCGCCGGTCAGGATGACAAAGGTCATGCCCGTTGCGATCAGCGCGTTGATGGTGATCTGCATCAGTACGTTAATCAGGTTGCCCACTTCGGAGAAACGCGGTACAAAAATCAGGGAAACAATAAACAGCGCCGCCAAAAAGAGCACCATAGTGTAATCCTGGGTAATATGTCTGAGCTTTTTCATAGCAATTTCATTTTTCATTTTTATGCCTCCCGGCTCAGCCAGCGTTCAGGCTGGCAAGCTTCATTATATCTTTTTCGGCGACATTGGTATTGTCGAGCGTACCCGAAACGTGACCCTCGCGCATGATCATGATGCGGGTGGAAACGCCGATAACCTCCGGCATTTCGGACGACACCATGATGATGCTTCCACCGTTTTCCACAAATTCCTTCATCAGGGCGTAGATTTCGGCTTTCGCATTGACGTCGATGCCTCTGGTCGGCTCATCCATAATCAGGATTTTCGATTTAGCGACCAGCCATTTGGCGATAACCACCTTTTGCTGGTTTCCGCCGGAAAGGTTCTTGGTCCGCGCGTTTTCGTCCGGGGTTTTGGTATGGAGCCGCTTAATGTAGTCGCGGGCGACGTCCGTTTCCCATTTCCGGTCGATCACGCCGCGGGTGGAATTTGCGTAAAGGCTGGCGAGCGAGGTGTTTTCCTTCACGGATTTCTGCAGCAGCAGGCCCTGGCCCCTTCTGTCCTCGGGAATCAGCCCGATTCCCGCCTTGATCGCCTGACGCGGAGATTCAAAGTGGACCTCTTTGCCAAAAACATAGCATTTTCCGCCGTCCAGCTTATCCGCTCCGAAAATCGCGCGCATCACTTCGGTTCTGCCCGCGCCGATCAGCCCGGCTACGCCCAGAATTTCGCCCTTTCTGAGTTCGAAGGACACATCCTCAAATACGCCGCTGCGCGTCAGATTCTCCGCCTTCAGCACGACTTCGTCCTTGACCGCGTCCTTTTCCGGCCGGTAGTAAAACTGGGTCATCTGCCGTCCGACCATCAGGGTAATCATGTCGTCCTCCGAAATTTCGGATAACAGGGCCGTCTTAATCAGCTGCCCGTCGCGCAGGATGCTGATGCGGTCGCCGATGGCCGTAATTTCTTTTAGTCTGTGCGATATATAAATAACTGCGACATTGTTTGTTTTCAATTTATTGATGACGGTGAACAGTGCGTCCACCTCTTTGTTGGAAAGAGAGGATGTCGGTTCGTCCATAATGACCAGCGAACTGTCCTGCGAGACCGCCCTGGCGATTTCCACCATCTGCCTGTCGGCGTTGTTCAGGCGGCGTATCATGGCCTTTGCGTTGATTTTGACTCCAATGGAATCCAGAATTTCCTGTGTTTTCTGATTCATGGCCTTTTTATCGATCAGATTGGTTCCCCTGATCTTCGGCTCGCGCCCGAGAAATATGTTTTCCGCTACGGTTAAATCGGGAATTACGCTCAATTCCTGATGGATTACGCTGATCCCGTGCGCCAGCCCCTCGCGGGTGTTCATAAAGCGCACCTCTTCACCATTGACTTTCAGGCTTCCGCTGTCGGTCTGGTATACTCCGGAGATGATCTTGATCAGCGTGGATTTTCCGGCTCCGTTCTCGCCTAAAAGGACATGGACTTCGCCCGGATAAAAATCTACCGAAATATCGGACAGCGCTTTAACCCCGGGAAAGGACTTATTGATATTGGACAACTCTACAATCGGTTTCTGCCCCATTTGTATGCTTCCTTTCCATACAAAATTAAATGGCGGGGACAGGCAATGGCTCACCCATCCCCGCGGAAAAATCAGGTAGGCTTATTTGGCGTTGGATTTATCGATGATATACGGAGAAATCGCGATCAGTTTTTCGACGGTCTTGCCGTTTACGGTGTCGACAGCCGCCTGAAGGGCAGTTTCGCCGATCTTCGCGGGATCCTGTGCAACGTCTGCGACCCAGAGGCTGCCTTCCTTCTTGATTTCGGCAACGCCTTCCGCGTTTCCGTCAAAGCCGATAATTTTGACCTGCTTGTTGGCCGATTTGATAGAGGAGAGAGCGCCCATCGCGGCCGGATCGCCCACGCAGAAAACAGCGTCGAGGTCGGCGTGCTTCTGGAGCATGTTCTGCATGACGTCGGCAGCCTTCGCCTGGTCGCCGGAGTAGTTCTGAACATCTACGACCTTCACGTCCGGAGCGTTCTTTGCGATCCACTCGGTAAAGCCCTTTTCACGGTTGACGCAGCCTTCGATCTCGGAATAGGTAATGACGGCGGCGTTACCCTTTTTGTTGGCAAGCACGTTGTTTACCAGATATTCGGCAGCCAGCTCGCCGCCCTTGTAGTTATCAGTGGAAACGTGGCACACGGTGTTGCCGTCGGACGGAACGTCCATCGTCAGAACCGGGATGTTTGCTTTTTCCGCAAGCTCAACCATGGATTTGCTGCCGGCGGAGTTGGTGGGGCAGAGGATGATGGCGTCAACCTTCTGCGTGATGAAGTCCTGAACCTGGCTGAGCTGTTTGCTGGCGTCCTGATTGGCGTCCTGAACAACGAGCTTTACGCCGAGTTCTTTTGCCTTGCTGTTTAACGCTGTTTCAATATTATTATAGAAAACGTGTTCTCTGGTCAGAAGGCTGACACCGACGGTGATCTCCTTCTTGGCGCCGTCCGCCGTGGAAGCGGGCGTGCTCGCGGCTGCGCTGCTGGCGGCGGTACCCGGGCCGGAACAGGCAGCAAGAGTGGAAATAAGGGCCGCTGCTGCTAAAACGATACTTAATAATTTGCCAAACCTTTTCATTATTAATCCTCCTAAAAATTTATGAAAATGGATTTACTCCAAATTCGTCTTTTAAAATATTTTTCAGGCTCTGTTGTCGCACCCGCACACCTGGATTTTGTGCCTTACGATTTCCTCGACCTGTTTTTTGCCCAGCTTCATAAACACCTTCGGGTCGTAGACGGCTTCGTCCCTGAGGGCCTCGCGTACGCCTTTGGTCAGTGCGGCACGCAGCTCCGTCGCGAAATTCACCTTGCAGATGCCCAGCCCGACCGCGCGGCGGACCGCTTCGTCCGGCACTCCGGAAGCCCCGTGGAGCACGATCGGAATATTGACGAGCCCGATGATTTTTTCCAGGCGGCCGAAATCGAGCTTCGGCTCCCCTTTATAGAAGCCGTGCGCGGTGCCGATGGCGACCGCCAGCGAACGGACGCCCGTCCTTTCAGCGAAATCCTTCGCCTGCTGCGGATCGGTGTAGATATCCTCTCCGGTCTTTACCTCGTGGGTATCCTCTTTGCCGCCGACTCTGCCGAGCTCGCCTTCCACGTCGATATTCTTTTTTGCCGCGAGGTCGACGACCGCTTTGGTGACGGCGATATTTTCCTCGTAGGGAAGCTTGGAGCCGTCGATCATAACGGAGGTGTAGCCCGAATCGATCGCCGCGGCGCACCGCTCGTAGCTGTCGCCGTGGTCAAGATGCACGGCCACCGGCATATCCGTCTTTGCCGCTTCCACCGCGACCATTGCGCGCAGCATGTCGAAGCCCGCGTAATTCACCGTTCCCGGCGTCGTCTGTATGATGACGGGGCTCCTCATTTCGTCGGCTGTCCGGATGACGGCCTGAACCATTTCCATGTTTTCGATATTGAACGCGGCAACCGCGTAGCCGCCGCGCCTTGCGTCCAGCAAAAGGTCCCGGGTTGTTACTAATGGCATAATCAAGACTCCTATCTTATCCTATTTCCTCGGTATGAATCAGCGGAAGCATTTTTTGGAAGCTTTCCAGCGTACACATCTGGGTGCCCTCCAGCGTCAGGGAACCGTGCGCCACGGCTACGCCGTAACGGAGCATCTCCGCGCAGGAAAGGCCGTGCACAATCGCGTAGCACATGCCGGCCACCAGAGAATCCCCGGCCCCCTGCACACCCTTTACCTCGATATCCGTCCCCGCGCAGAAGTAAGCTTTCTCTTCGGTAATCAGCATCGCGCCGCCCTTGCCCATGGACACGCAGACCATGCCGACGCCCTGTCCGATGATTTTCCGGGCAACGCGGATGGCGTCTTCCTTTGAAGAAAGTTTTTCGCCGAACGCTTCCTCAAGCTCGTCCTTGTTGGGCTTGATCAGGTACGGGCCGGCTTTGATCCCTTCCAGAAGCAGCTCGCCGTAGGCATCAATCACGGTTTTCACGCCGTATTCCCTCGCCTTGTCCGTCAGGGTTTTATAGATATCCTTGGAAACGCCCGGCGGCACGCTGCCATCCAGCACAAGCAGTGAGGTTTTGGGAAGATATTCCTCCACTTTCTTCACAAGGTCCGCGATGCAGTCCCCGTTTACGAAATTTCCGCTTTCGTTCAGCTCGCTCATCACACTGGCTTTTCTGTCGAAAATTTTAATGTTGGTACGGAGCTGCCCGGTTACGTTTAAAAAATCGTTGCTGATCTTTTCGCTGTTTAAAAAATCTGTCAGAAGTGATCCGCCGTCCATATAATTGAAGCCCAGGCAGCGGGTTTCTTCCCCTATATTGTTCAGCGCGATGCTGACATTGATTCCCTTGCCGGAAACATCGCACCGGAAATTTTCCACATGATTGGTTCCCCCGTAGGTAAAGCCGTCAACGGTTACGGTTCTGTCGATGCACGGGTTCAGCGTAAGTGTGGTTATCATTCTTTGTACCCACCTTATTAAATGTTATTGGTTCAAGTAGTTAGATGTTTTCTGAAGCCCAGTCCGACATTTCCTGAAAAATGATCCACACAGAAGTCGCTCCGGCGTCCTGAAGGCCGATCGCCTTGGTCCCATAGGATTTTGCGCGGCCGAACCGGGCCACACATTCCCGGGTGTATTCCATCCCTTTTTTTGCGCCCGCCGCGCACAGGACGAGGCCTTCTTTCAGGGAAACGCCCTTCGCCGCGCCTTCTTCCAGACCGGCGGCCGCCGGTTCGAACGCATCCACCATGGTTTTGTCGCCGACCCGCGCCTTGCCCCTTTGTTTCAGCGCTTCCAGCGACCGGCGGAAAATTCCGGCCAGCAGCGCCAGATCGGCCTGCTCATGGGGTTCCTGACGGGCGACGCCGCTGATGAACATCGTGCCGAAAAGCACGCCCGAAGCGCCGCCCATCGTGTCCAGCAGGGTCATGCCCACTTCCTGGAAAAGAGCTTCCACCGTGGGGAACTCCTTTCCCTCCAGAGCCGTTTTCACTGCCTTGAAGCCGAGCGCCATGCCGAAGCCGTGGTCGCCGTCTCCTATTTTCAGATCGATTTCCGTCAAAAAGTCTTCACTTTCCACAACCTTGCGCGCAACCGAAAGGAACATGTCCCGCAGCTGGCGCATATTCATGGTATTTTCCATACTCTGTCTCCTAAAATTCCGGCGCTTGTAGAGCGCGTCCGTATTTATCTGTACTTTTTAAAGAACGGCGAATAGGCGGGCGCGTCATAATACGGTTTCAGCTCCTCGTCCAGCTTCAGGATCGAAATGGAAAACCCGCCGGTCCCCTGCGGCTGGAAAAGCGTATCGATAAAAATATCGTGCAGAATGATTCCTTTTTCCCTGAGGCTCTCGGCCACCCTGCGGTTGACGATGCTCAGCTCCAGCAGGCTGGTAAAACCGAACCCGTTCACCATGACGGCGATCTCGTCTCCGCCGGAAATCCCGCTGTCGTCCAGCAGGTATTTCAGCATGGTGTCCGCAATTTCATCCGCGGGCTTCAGCTCCGTGCGCAGGACACCGGGCTCCCCGTTGAAGCCCATGCCATACTCGATGAAGCCGTCCGGCAGCTCACACATGGCCTTTCCGCTGGGAAGATAGCCCGGAGAGGTGGTCACGCTGAACGTGAACGTGCTGCGGTTCGCTTTCTGAATGACCCGCACCGCGTCGTCCAGCTCCAGCCCGGCGTCGCACGCCGCGCCGGCGACCTTCATCACCATCGCGATTCCCGCCACGCCGCGGCGTTCGCTCTGCTGCTCCCGCGGGGCGCTGGTGATATCGTCCGCGACAAACACGCAGCGCGTACGGATGCCGTCCATTTCGGCAAGCTCGCCGACCAGCTCGAAATTCAGCACATCGCCCGCGTGATTCGTACAGATATAGATAACGCCCTTTTCGTGGCGGACCGCTTTCGTCACATTTAAAATTGCCCGCGCGGGGGGCGCAATATACACATTGCCCAGCGCCGCGCCGTCCGCGAGCCCTTCCCCCACGTAACCGATGATCCACGGCTCGTTTCCCGAACCGCCGCCCGTCACGATGGACACCTTGTCCTTTTTCCGCTTTGTCAGAATGCCCTTGGACTGGGGCAGCGCTTCCAGCAGGTCCGGGCAGGTGGCGATATAGCCTTCCAGCATCTGCTCTATCATCTGTTCTGGCTGGTTGATGATCTTATTCAAAATCCATTGTCCTTTCGCGTTTCATTGTTTTCCTCCGGATTGACCACGACAAGATCGACTCCCGTACCTTCGATCTGGCTTCTCAGCTGCTGGGGAATCCGGCTGTCCGTAATCAGCCGCGTAATATTTTTAATCGGGCTGATCCGCGCCATGGACGTATGCCCGAATTTGGTGGAATCGGAGATCAGGATGGTTTCGCGCGCGGCTCTGAGCACGCACTGTTTGACCTGTGCTTCATAAAGATTCGGGGTTGTAATTCCCGTTTCCACGGTAATACTATTACACCCGATAAACGCTTTATCCATACAGAGGCTGTTAATTGTGTTTTCCGCGAATCCGCCCACACAGGACATGATTTTGTGGCGGACGCTCCCGCCGATAAACACCAGCTCGATGTCGTCGGCCTCCAGAAGCTCAAACGCGATGTTCAGCGCGTTGGTAATCACCACAATATCGCGCTTGCCGCCGTTTTTAATCAGCTTGACAAGCTCCAGCGTGGTAGAACCGGCGTCGATAAAAACGGTGTCCGTGGGATCGATGTACTCATAGGCTTTTTTTGCGATCGCCCGTTTTTCGCCAGTGTTCTTCTTCTCTTTTTCTTTTTCTTCAAATTCACGAATGGTGGAGATGTTGACCGCACCCCCGCGGGTACGTCTTAAAAGGCCCTGCTCGTCCAGTTCATTCAGGATCTTGCGCACGGTCACCTCAGAGGTTTCCAGCGCCTGGCTCAGCTCCGGTACGGTTACGACCGGTTTTTCTTGCAGCATGGAAAGGATCAGGTTCTTTTTTTCTACAGTAAGCATAACGCTCTCCCTTTCGTTGTGTTTTAATATTATATCATTAACTTTCAAAAGTCAATATATTTTATAAAAAAATAAATTTATGAAACTTTTTGCTTTCTTTCTTCGAAACCTGTCCGATTTTGCCTTATTTTCTTATAAAATCTGTATTTAGTATATAATATATAGGAATATTAGTCAAAGAATTTCCGCCTGTACAGGATATTTATTTTTTCTTCTGTGTAAATATCAGTTTCCCGAGCTTAAAAACAGGATCGGTATCTTTCGAAACATTACGGTTATGGAGAATATTCTCCCAATTGGCAAAGACCGAAAATGCAATCGAAATGCTTCTCCGCTCAAAATTTCTTCTCTGTCTTTACAAGAACGTATGTTCTGTGATATGATAAAGCAAAGCCCTCTAAAGAGGGAAAAATCCCCGCCTCCCTCCGTGAGGGAGGTGTCGCGCCCGGCGCGACGGAAGGAGTTTCGGAGCATTCCGCTCACGATTGAACATAAGCCGACTGGAAGTACCGCCGTAGGAAGCCAAAAAGAACGGGACCCCATCATAAGGAGCTGAAAGACATGGACGTCTTTGATAAACTGAAAATTCTGACCGACGCGGCAAAGTACGACGTGGCCTGCACCTCCAGCGGAGTGGACAAAAAGGCTTCGCGCGGCGGGATCGGGAACGCCACCGCCTGCGGCATCTGCCACAGCTTTGCCGCGGACGGGCGGTGCATCTCGCTTTTGAAGGTGCTGATGACCAACGCCTGTACCTACGACTGCCAGTACTGCGTGAACCGCCGCTCCAACGACACGCCCCGCGCCGCCTTTACCCCGCGCGAGCTGGCGGAGCTGACCATCAACTTTTACCGCCGCAATTATATAGAAGGGCTTTTCCTCAGCTCGGGCATTCAGCGAAACCCGGACTACACCTGTGAGCAGATGATCGAGGCGCTGCGGATTCTGCGGGAGGAATACCGGTTTTCGGGCTATATCCACGCGAAGGCCATCCCCGGCGCGGACAGCGTGTTGATTTCCCGTCTGGGGATGCTGGCCGACCGCATGAGCGTCAACATTGAGCTGCCGTCCCAGAGCAGCCTGAAGCTGCTGGCCCCGGACAAATCGAAGCACTCCATTCTGGCGCCCATGGGATATATTCAGAACCGGATTCAGGAAAACACCACCGACCTTGTCAGATACCGGCACGCTCCCAAATTTGCCCCCGCCGGACAGAGCACGCAGATGATCGTAGGCGCCACGCCGGAGACGGATTTTCAGATTCTGAACCTGACCGAGGGTCTTTATAAAAAATACAAGCTGAAACGCGTTTTCTTTTCCGCCTATATGCCCGTTTCCGACAGCGCCCTGTTGCCCTCCACGGACACAAAGCCCCCGCTCCTGCGGGAGCACCGCCTGTACCAGGCGGACTGGCTTTTGCGGTTTTACGGCTTTACCGCCAATGAAATCCTGGACCCCGGCCATCAGAGCTTTAACCCTTATATAGACCCGAAATGCAACTGGGCGCTCAATCACATGGAGTGCTTTCCCATGGAAATCAACCGCGCCCCGTACGCGGAGCTGCTGCGCGTACCGGGAATCGGCGTGACCAGCGCCAAACGCATCGTTACCGCCCGGCGGACCGGGCCGCTGAATTTTGACGGGCTGAAAAAGCTGGGCGTCGTGCTGAAACGGGCGCAGTACTTCATTACCTGCGGCGGAAAAATCGCGGACGGGCTGAAAATCACGCAGGACGCCACGCTGCGCTCACTGATGTCCGATACCGCGCTGGGCATGTACCGTCAGGGCGCGGGCTTTGAACCGGAGCAGCTTTCCCTATTCGAGCAGCCGCGCCTGACACAGGAGGATGTGCGAAAATGCCTGACCGGTCAAATCTGATTTACTGCTACGACGGAAGCTTTGACGGGCTTTTATGCTGTGTCTTTGAGAGCTACGAAAAGCGTGAAATTCCCGCGGATATTTTTTCGCCCGACACGGAGCAGACCGTTCTGCTGCCGCAGCGGGAAATCGTGACCGATCCCAAAAAATCGGCCCGGGTGCTGGCTTCCATCCCGGGAAAAATGGGGATGGAAGCGCTGGACTTCGTGCGCCACGCTTATCTGACGTGCCTGCCCCGGAAAGAGCTTTTTATCCTGCTGTTTCTCCGCATGGGCTTTTCCTGCGGTCCCCGTGTGATGAATATGCTGGCGGACGATGTGGTAAACACGCTTTTTAAAGCGGTCAAGCACCTGACCAACGAAGCGCACCTGCTGAAAGGCTTTCTGCGCTTTTCCGTCTTTGACGGCGCGCTGGCCGCCGAGATCGAACCCAAAAACCTCGTGCTGCCCCTGCTGGCCCCGCATTTCCGGGAACGGTACCCGGAGGAACGCTTTTTGATTTACGACCGCACGCACTCCATGGCGCTGATCTATCAGCCCTACCGCTCCAAAATCATTTCCGCGGACGATTTCCAGATGCCCGAACCGGACGAGGAAGAACGTTCCTTCCGGGAGCTTTGGCGTCTTTTTTACAGCACCATCGAGGTGCAGGGCCGCCACAACCCGAAGTGCCGTATGAGCCATATGCCAAAGCGCTACTGGAGCTGCATGACGGAATTCAGCACGGAGAGAGATATCCGAAAAAAACAGGAGCTGCCCGGGGGGCCGAAGCTTCTGAACGGTTCCGGTCCGGAATCGTCAGGCCGATGATCATCTGTTTTTTATTTGCCGCCGCACCTTGCTTTGCGGGCCTTTTTCCATAGGGAAAAGGCCCGCTTGTAATTGTTCACAGAATACACCATTTCTTTTCACAATTATTTAAACTCTTTTTTGCCCAATTCCTATAGTCTTAATATTGACATTTTTACCTCTCAGCTGTATGATTGTATTAATCAAATAGTACATAATGGATAGAACTGTCAACGTGCTTTTTGTTCCACAAACGAAGGAGTGACTACCACTGTGAAGAAAAAAAGGAAAAAGATTATTTTGATCGCCGTCGCGGTGATTGTTGTAGCCGCGGTTGCGGTCAACGCATTTCTGCCGAAAAGTTCCGCGGTACCATCGGTGCAGAGCACCCCCCTAAGCAAAACCGAGCTGCGCAACACGGTCAGCACTACCGGAGTGGTGGAAAGCACCAACTCCGTAAAGGTATATACGGACCTGAATTATTCCGTCAAAACGCTGCCCGTGGAAGTCGGCGACCGCGTCAGCGCCGGAGACGTGCTCTGCAAGCTGGATTCCGGGGACCTGGAAGATACCATCGGGCAAAAGCAGGCCGCTTTGAGCAGCAACGCGAAGCTGGCTTATCAGAAGATACAAGCGAGCCAGAAAAAATACAACGATACCTCCAGCACTCTGAACGCCGGGCTGAATACGCAGATCAACGCCGCGCAGGACAAAGTGGACTCCGCCAAGCGCGATCTGGAAAACGCACAGCAGAAACAGAGCGACGCGGAAAAGCATATACAGGAAAACCTGAATACCTCGCTGATAACCGCAAAAAACAATTTGAATAGCGCGAAATTAAGCCTTGACAGCGCAACCAGAGACTACAATGATGTTAAAAAGCATTTAAAGGACGGCGATTATGCCGAGACTGACGATGAAGCGAAAGAAAAATATCTTAATCCCGCAAGGGATGCCATGGAATCCGCCCAGCTTGCCTATGACAACGCGCAGAAAAACCTGAACGCCGTGGCGACCGCTGCGGACGAGGAACGCGACCAGTACGTCAAATCGACCGCAGCGGCGCAGTCCGCGTATGACAGCGCGGTCAAGTCGCTCACGGCGACACAGACCTCCGTCAATCAGGACCTGAAAACCGCGCAGGACGACATTATTACCTCGAAGCTTTCCGCCGACGACACCGCGTCGGTAAAAGAACTGCAGGCGCTGCAGACCAAGCTTGACAAGTGCACGGTCACCGCTCCGAATCCCGGCACGGTCACCGCCGTTTACGCGGTGCAGAACGCCCCCGCGAGCGGGCTGATGTTTGTAATAGAGGACACCGCCGCGCTGAAAATGACCGTAAAAATCAAGGAGTACGACATCACCAACGTAAAAGAAGGCATGAAGGTGGCTGTGACGGCCGACGCGATCGCCGATAAGGAATTTGAGGGCGTGCTCGAAAGGGTTTCGCCCGCTTCCGTCAAGGGAGCCGACGGCAAAGCCGCCAGCAGCAACGACGCCGAATTTGAGGCCGACGTTCTGATCACCTCAAAGGATACTCCCCTGAGAATCGGTATGAACGGAAGCGCGGACATCATTCTGGAACAGAAGAAGGACGTTTTCGCAGTGCCGTATGACGCGGTATCCGCCGACGCTTCCGGAAAGAGCGTTGTCTACGCCGCCGTGCCGCAGAAGGACGGAACCTTTAAGGTGCAGGCTGTCACCGTAACAACGGGAATTGAGACGGACGCAGAGGAGGAAATTTCCGGGGACGGGCTGAAGGAAGGCATGCAGATCATTTCCGACGCCAAGGAGATCAAGCCGGGCGAAACCGTCAAGCTTTCCGGCGCGGTGGAAGGAACCGAATCCGGAGGCGGCGCGGGATTCAGAGCGGCGGGTATGAGACCATGAATACTGTAATCGATATGCACGATATCGTTAAAACCTTTTACATAGGAACGCCCAACGAGCTGGAAATCCTGCACGGCATCACCCTGGATATTTACGAAGGGCAGTTTGTCTCCATTGTCGGCGCGTCCGGCTCGGGCAAATCCACCCTGATGAATATCATCGGCGCGCTGGACCGGCCGACCGCCGGCGACTACATCCTGGACGGCGTGCCGATCGGCAAAATGAGCAGCAACGAGCTTTCGGAAATCCGCAACAAAAAAATCGGGTTTGTTTTCCAGACCTTCAACCTGATCCCGCGTTCCACCGCGCTGGGCAATGTGGAGCTTCCCATGCTTTACGCGGGGATACCGGGCAAAAAAAGAGCCGCCCAGGCGATGGAGCTTTTGAGGATGGTGGAGATGGAAGACCGATCAAAGCATATGCCCAACGAGCTTTCCGGGGGACAGAAGCAGCGGATCGCCATTGCCCGCGCCATGGCGAACGACCCCGCGATCATCCTTGCAGACGAGCCGACCGGCGCGCTGGACAGCACCACGGGCCGCCTGGTCATGGACCTGTTCCACAAGCTCCACCGGGAGCAGGGGAAGACGATCGTCCTGATTACCCATAACAACGAGCTGGCGATGGAAACCGAACGGATCATCACGATTCACGACGGCAGAATCCAGAGCGATAAAAACAACCAGCCTGTTTTTCAGGAGGAAAATCATGAATCTGCTTGAAAATATTTCTCTTGCCATCAACGGGCTGATCTCCAATAAAATGCGCGCCCTGCTCACCATGCTGGGCATTATCATCGGCATCGGCTCCGTCATCGCCATCACCTCCGTCGGCAACGCGATGACCACCTCCGTCAACGACGCGCTTGCAAATTTCGGCATTACCAACATTTCGGTTTATCTCTCCAGCAAGGAAGGCGGCGGAGGCGGCTCCGCCATGACGAAAGACGATTATATTGCAACCGATATGATCGCGAAATACCAAAAAAAATACGCCGACAAGATCACCGCAATCGGATTGAGCGCAAGCGCGGGGACCGGCAAAATCAAGAACGGCCACAAAACGTCCAACGTTTCCCTTTCCGGAGTCAACGAAGGCTCGATGCTGGTCGACAACATCACTGTGATCCGCGGCCGGTTCATCGCCGAAAAAGACGAGCAGCGCGTCAGCAAGGTCGCCGTGATCTCCGAGCGGCTGGCTGCGGAGCTGTACGGCTCAGCCGATAACCCGATCGGCAAGCAGATCCGCATGGAAACCAATTACGGATATAAGACCTACACGGTCATCGGGGTTTATCAGGAAGCTTCCTCTTCCATGTTTATGCGGCAGGACACGCGTACCACCTTTTACATTCCGGTAACGGCCGCGAAGGAACTGACCGGCGACGACGACGGATATCAGAGCCTGACGGTCATGGCCGCGCGCGGAATCGATTATACCCAGTTCGCCGACGATACGCAGAATTTCTTCAACACTTTTTATACCAAAAATAAATTCTTTCAATGCTTTGCTATGAGCCTGGAATCCCAGATTTCCGAAATGAATTCGATGATGGGCACCCTTACCCTTGCCATTTCCATTATCGCGGCCATTTCGCTGCTGGTCGGCGGCATCGGGGTCATGAACATCATGCTGGTTTCCGTCACGGAGCGCACAAGGGAAATCGGCGTGCGCAAGGCGCTCGGGGCGCCGGACAGCGCCATCCGCACCCAGTTTATTGTAGAGTCCATGATTATCTGCCTGATCGGGGGTATTTTTGGAATCATTCTGGGAGCCGGTCTCGGTTACGCGGGCGGGCTGCTGCTGAAGCAGGCGGCTTATCCCACCCCCTCCGCCATTGCGGTCGCCGTGGGCTTCTCCATGGCCATCGGCATTTTCTTCGGCTACTACCCCGCGAACAAAGCCGCAAAGCTCGACCCGATCGAAGCCCTGCGGTACGAATAAAATGATCCTATCATCATAAAAAACGCGTCCTGCCCGGGTTTTTAAATCCGGTTTCAGGACGCGTTTTTATTCGACTCCTCCAATCGGGCATCTGTCACCGCCTACTCCCTCCGCCGAGCCGGGCACGGCACCTCCCTCACAGAGGGAGGCAAAGAGAGGCCCCCTCCCTGAGGGGGCTGGCAGGCACAGCCTGACTGAGGGAGTCGCTCCCTGCTTCCTTTAGAGCATCCCCGTAGGCGCGTGCCGACCGCATGGTCCCGCAGGCGTTTCCTGACCGGCAGGTCTCCCGGCAGGTCCGAAGCCGATGCCGCGAAAGCGCTCGTAGCGTTTCTGAACCAACTCCTCCGGGTCAAGATTTTTGTTTCTCACAAGCGTTTCCCACAGGCCCTGCTTAATCTCCTGATAAGTCCTGTGGAAATTCCTGCCGCTTTCCCCGACGACGCGCTCGATCACCTTCAGCTCCAGAAGATCCTGCGCGGTGAGCTTCAGGCATTCCGACGCCTCTTTCACCCGGGAGGAATCTTTCCACAGGATGCTGGCGCACCCCTCGGGGGAAATGACGGAGTAAATGGCGTTTTCCAGCATCCAGACCTCGTCGGCAACGGCGAGCGCGAGCGCCCCGCCGCTTCCGCCCTCACCGATCAGCACGGAGACGACCGGGACCCTCAGCGTCATCATTTCCATCAGGTTTTCGGCAATCGCCTGCCCCTGCCCGCGTTCCTCCGCGGCAATGCCGCAGAACGCGCCGGAGGTGTCCACAAAGCACACCACGGGACGCCCGAATTTTTCCGCGAGCTTCATCTGGCGCAAGGCCTTGCGGTACCCCTCCGGATGGGCGGAACCGAAATTGCGGAAAACCTTTTCCTTGGTATCGTGTCCCCGTTCCAGAGCCACCACCGTCACCGGCATGGTATTCAGCCGGGCAATGCCCGCCACGACGGCCTTGTCGTCGCCGAAACGTCGGTCGCCGTGCAGTTCGACAAAGTCCTCAAAGATATTGGCGATAAAATCCGTCCCCGTCGGCCTGCCCTTGGCACGGGCGGCGGCCACCTTGTCATAAGCGCTCATCCGCATTCCCTCCCCGTGTGCAGGGAAAGAAGCCTTGCGATCTGCTTTCTCTGATTCTTCCGGTCGACAATCGCGTCGACAAAGCCTTTTTCCAGCAGGAATTCCGCCCGCTGAAAGCCCGAGGGCAGCTTCTGGCGGATGGTCTGCTCAATCACGCGCGGCCCGGCAAAGCCGATCAGCGCGTTCGGCTCGGCAAGGATGATGTCGGCCTCCATGGCAAAGCTGGCGGTCACGCCGCCGGTGGTCGGGTCGGTCAGAACGGCAATGTACAGGTTCCCCGCGTCGCTGTGCAGCTTGACGGCCCCGCTGGTCTTGGCCATCTGCATCAGCGAAAGGATTCCCTCCTGCATTCTGGCCCCGCCGGACACGGTGCAGCCGACGACCGGCAGGGAATGGTCGCGGGCGTACTCGAAAATCCGCGTGATTTTTTCGCCTACCACCGTACCCATGCTGCCCATCATAAAGTGGGGCTCCATAACGAACAGCGCGCAGTCGTTTCCGCCGATTCTGGCGGTACCGCAGACAACGGCCTCTTTCTCGGCGCTTTCCAGCCTGGCGTGCTTGATCTTTTCCGGGTAGCCGGGAAAATCGATCGGATTTTTGGAAAGGATTCCGCCGTAAAGCTCCTCAAAGGTATTCTCATCCGTCAGCATACTGATGCGCTGGCGGGCGTTCATACGGAAATGATACCCGCATTTCGGGCAGACATTGCTGTTTTCATTCAGCGCGCCCGTAAAAAGCGTCTGTTTGCACGAGGGGCATAAAACGCACATTTCGCCCGGAACATCGGGCGAAACCGTTTTGATATACTTGTTATAATTTTCAAGCTCGTTTTTCGGCTTGCGAAAAAATTCTTTTTTCAGCACGGAACGTTACCCCGTTTCTCGATCAAGTCGGTATAATAGTCGCCGGCGATAAATTCGCTGTCGCTCAGGATATCCATCTGCTGCTCCGCGTTGTGCTCCACGCCCTCGATCACCAGCTCGCACAAAGCCGCCTGCATTTTGCGGATGGCTTCCTCGCGCGTTTTGGCGTGCACGACCAGCTTGCCGATCATGGAGTCGTAAAACGGCGGAACGGTATAGTCCTGATACAAGGCCGTGTCAAAACGGACCCACGGCCCGCCCGGAATATGCAGAAAAGAAATGGTGCCGCAGCTGGGACGGAACCCGTCGCGCGGATTTTCCGCATTGATGCGGCACTCGATGGCGGTGCCTTCGATCTTGATATCTTCCTGTTTATAGGAAAGAGGCACGCCGGACGCGATCCGGATCTGCCATTTTACAAGGTCGATCCCGGTCACCATCTCCGTTACGGGATGCTCCACCTGAAGCCTCGTATTCATTTCCATAAAATAAAAATTCCCGGTCTTATCCATCAGGAACTCGATAGTACCGGCGTTGACGTATTTGACCGCACGGGCCGCCCTGACTGCCGCCTCCATCATCTTCCGGCGCGTTTCGGCGCCGACGGCGGGGGAGGGGCTTTCCTCCAGCAGCTTCTGGCGTTTGCGCTGGACGGAGCATTCCCGCTCGCCCAGGCAGACGACGTTCCCGTAGCCGTCGCATAAAATCTGCATTTCGATATGCTTTACCGGGAACAGATACTTTTCCATGTAGACCTCGCCGTCGCCGAACGCGCTCTGCGCTTCCGCAGAAGCCGCGGCAAAGGCGTTTTTCAGCTCTTTGGCGCTGTTGACCGTGCGGATTCCCCGGCCGCCGCCGCCCGCACGGGCCTTGACCAGAAGGGGATACCCGATTTTGTCGGCTTCCTGCTGAATCAAAGCTGGGTCGTCAAGGATATCGCAGCCCGGCACAACGGGGACACCCGCCGCGCGCATCGTTTTTCGCGCCGCGTCCTTGTCGCCCATTTTGCGGATGAGGTCGGCGCTCGGACCGATGAACGCGATGCCGCATTTTTCACAGAGCGACGCGAAGTCCGCGTTTTCGGACAGCAGCCCATAACCAGGGTGGATGGCCTGCGCGCCCGTTACCACGGCGGCGGAGAGGATGGCGCTCATGTTCAGATAGCTGTCCTTCGCCTGCGCGGGGCCGATGCAGATGCTTTCGTCCGCAAGGCTGACGTGCAGGGAATCCCTGTCCGCCTCCGAAAAAACCGCTACGCTCGAAATCCCCATCTCCTTACAGGCGCGGATGATGCGGACGGCGATTTCGCCGCGGTTGGCAATCAATATTTTAGAAAACAAGCTTCAGCCTTCCTTTCCTGTCAGCCGCCGACCAGCGCGAAGGAAAGCTCGCCGGAAACCGCCAGCTGCTCACCCACATAGCCTTTGGCGCTTGCAAAGCAGAAGGGGCCTCTTTCCTTTGTCAGGCTGCACTCGACTGTGAGTGTATCCCCCGGGAGGACCGTGTGCTTGAAGCGCACCTTATCCAGTCCCGTATAATACGGCGTACGGCCGTTGATTTTATCCCCGATCAGGATACAGCATGCCTGCGCCAAGATTTCGCACAGAATAACGCCGGGAACGACGGGGTTTCCGGGAAAATGCCCCTTTAAAAACCATTCGTCCCCCCTGACGGTATAGGTCCCCTTCGCCGTTGTTTCCCCAATTTTTTCCACTTGGTCAACCAGCAGCATGGGTTCCCGGTGGGGAATCATTTTCATAATTTCTTCTCTGTTCATAAAAAGCCTCCTACTTGATCCGGAACAGTACCTGCGCGTACTCCACGACCTGGCCGCTGGCCGCGCAGATTTCGGTGATTTCCCCGTCGCACTCCGCGCTGATTTCGTTGAGCAGCTTCATAGCTTCAATGATACAGAGCGTGTCGCCCTTTTTTACGCGGCTGCCGACCTGTACGTACGGCTCCGAATCGGGGGAAGCGGAAGCGTAAAACACGCCGACGATCGGCGATTTCACTTCCACTCCCCCGCATTCCTTTGCGGGAACGGGCGCCGCCTCGGCCGCGATCTGCGGCGGAACGGCTGTCGGAACGGGGAGAGCTCCGGCGCAGGCGGGTTTCCGCTCCAGCCGGAGGGAGGCCCCGTCCTGTGTGATATCGACTAAAGTCAGCCCGTTTTCACGCATGGTCTCCGCGATTTCCTTAATTTGCTGAATATCCAAACCAAAACCAGTCCTTTCCACATTCAAGTCCTATTCGCCGCGATATTTTCGCAGGGCGATACAGGCGTTGTGACCGCCGAAGCCCAGCGAAACGGAAAGCGCGGCGCTGACGTCCTTCTCCCTTGCGGTGTTCGGCACATAGTCAAGGTCACAGTCCTCATCCTTTTCGCGGTAGCCGATGGTCGGGGGGATCACCCCGTTTTTCAGGGCAAGCACGGAGGCAATCGCCTCGATCGCGCCCGCCGCGCCGAGCATGTGGCCGGTCATGGACTTGGTAGAGCTGATACAGACATGGTACGCCCTGTCGCCCAGCGCCTTTTTGATCGCAATGGTTTCGGATTTATCGTTCAGGGGAGTCCCCGTACCGTGCGCGTTGATATAGATTTCCGTCTCTTCCTGCAGCCCGGCTTCCTCCATGGCAAGGGAAATCGCCCTTGCGCCGCCGACGGCCTCCGGGTGGGGAGCCGTAATATGGTGCGCGTCGCAGGTGTTGCCGTAGCCGCTGACTTCCGCGTAAATCTTCGCGCCGCGGGCCTTTGCGTGCTCATATTCCTCCAGCACCAGAATTCCCGCGCCCTCGCCCATGACAAAGCCGTCGCGGCGCTTGTCAAACGGAATGGAGGATTCCTCGGGGATATTTTTGGTGGACAGCGCCATACAGTTGGTAAAGCCCGCGATGGCGAGCGGGTTGACGGTCGCTTCCGCGCCGCCCGCAAGGATGACGTCCGCGTACCCGAAACGGATGGAGCGGAACGCTTCGCCCACCGCGTTGGTGGAAGTCGCGCAGGCGGTCACGACCGGAAGGCTGGGGCCCTGCGCGTTGTATTTGATGGCGATATTGCCCGACGCCATGTTGGAAATCATCATCGGGACAAAGAGGGGGGAAACCTTCCTCGGCCCGCCCTTCAGCAGCTTATCGCACTCGTTGATGAAGGTGCTCATGCCGCCGATTCCAGAACCGACGTAAACGCCGAACCGCTCGGGCTCGACCTTGCCGAGAATTCCGCTGTCCTCCACCGCCTGCGCGGCGGCGGCAACGGCATACTGCGCGAACAGGTCCGTTTTGCGGATCTCGCCCTTTTCCATATAGTCATGCGGGTCAAAGTCTTTGACCTCCGCCGCGATTTTCACCTTATAATCGGCGGTATCGAATTTCGTGATAAAATCGATTCCGCTCCGGCCTTCCACCAGACTGTCCCAGAACGATTCCACGGTATTTCCGACGGGCGAAATCACGCCCATCCCGGTAACAACCACTCTTCTCATATTGAATCCTCTCTTACTGCGGCAAGCGCGCCGTCTTTACTCTGCCGGTACTCCTCTGAAAGAGTCTCGAACAGCTTTTTGACCGATACGATCTCTTTCACCTTATAACCGTTCGCCCCGATAAACGCAAAGCCGTTTTCCATCCTGCCCCTGCAGGCGTTGATCAGCGCCATGGAGATGCAGTAGGGGCTTTCCTTCTGCTTACAGGTAATAATGCAGTGGAACGGACAGCCGGTGGGGTGCTTCTCCCCCTGTGCGGCCTGCTGAAGGAACCCGTTCACAATGGCGCGGCCGGGCATACCCACGGGGCTTTGGATAATGCCGATATCCTCCTTTTTACAGGCGACATAGGCGTTTTTAAAGGCGATGTCCGCGTCGCATTCCTCGGTGGCCACAAAGCGGGTCGCCATCTGCACCGCGGAAGCGCCCAGATCGAAAAACCGCCGGATATCCGCGCCGCTGAAAATCCCGCCCGCGGCAATCACGGGGATTTTGCGCCCCGCCTGATCCTCAAGCGGACGGACCGCCTCAATAACCTGCGGCACCAGCTTTTCCAGCCGGTACTCCGGGTCGTCGATCTGTTCCTTATGAAATCCCAGATGACCGCCCGCCATAGGTCCTTCGACGACAAACGCGTCGGGGGTGTAATTGTATTTTTCCTTCCACCATTTCGCAATCGTCCTGACCGCGCGGGCGGAAGAAATAATCGGCACCAGCTTGGTTTTACAGCCCTTTCCCACAAAGGAGGGCAGGTTCAGCGGCAGGCCCGCGCCCGCGAAAATGACGTCGATGCCCTCTTCGACGGAGGTTTTCACCATTTCGCCGAAGTCGCTCAGTGCAACCATGACGTTAACGCCCAGCACACCCTTGGTTTTTGCGCGCGCCCGGCGGATTTCCTCCCGGAGCGCGGCAATGTTGTCCCGGGCGCTGGGGCCGGTCTGATGCATCATGCCGATAACCGCGGCGGAGAGCACGCCGATTCCGCCCTCGTTCGCCACGGCGGAGGCAAGCCCGGAAAGGGAAATCCCGACGCCCATTCCTCCCTGCACAACGGGGGTCTGAGCCACAAGGTCGCCGATGACGAGTGGTTTCTGATCAAAATAAGCCATTGTATCCTCGATTCTCCGCATACAGCGCGGTTGACGTTATCACATGCAGAGGCCGCCGTCCATTTTAATGACCTCGCCGGTAAGATAGCCCGCCTCGTCCCCCGCCAGAAACGCCGCCAGCGCGGCAATGTCGCCGGGGGTGCCCATGCGCTTTAACGGAATGGCCTCCACGGCGGCTTCCCTGACCTTATCCGCCAGCGCGGCGGTCATATCGGTGTCGATAAAGCCGGGGGCAATCGCGTTGCAGGTCACGTTCCGCGCGGCAAGCTCCTTCGCCGTAGATTTGGTCAAGCCGATCAGCCCGGCCTTCGCGGAGGAATAGTTGGCCTGACCGGCGTTTCCCGTCACACCGGAAACGGAGGTGATATTGATAATCCTGCCACTTCTTTTTTTCATGAAGTGGCGGTAGGTATGCTTAATCATATGGAATGCGCCCTTGAGGTTCGTATTGACCACGGTGTCGAAGTCCTCTTCCTTCATTGAGAGAATCAGCCCGTCCCGCACGACGCCCGCATTGTTAACCAGAATGTCGATTCCGCCGAAGTCGGCAAGAATCGCGTCGACCGTTTCTTTGGTCTGCCGGTCGTCCGCAACATCGCATCGGTAGGCTTTCGCCGTTACGCCGGACTGCCCGATCAGAGAGCAGGTTTCCTGTGCCGCCGCTTCGTTTCCGGCGTAAAGGATGGCGACGTCGGCGCCTTCCTGCGCCAGCTTCAGCGCGATGGCTTTGCCGATTCCTCTGGAGCCGCCGGTTACGACGGCCGTTTTTCCTTTCAGCATGAGGTCCTCCTTAACTCTTCCGCGGCGACCCGCGCATCCGCAAAGTTTTCCACATTGAGGATACGCACCTGTGAAGAGATTTTTTTGATCAGGCCGCACAGGGTTTTCCCGGGGCCGACTTCCACAAAGGTATCGATTCCGTCCGCGATCATGTTTTCCACGGACTTCTGCCAGTAAACGGGGTGGTTGATCTGCTCCGACAGCGTGACTTTCCCGTTTTCCCCGTAGGGCTTCGCGTCCACGTTGGAATAAACCGGCAGGGAGGGCGTTTTCATCTCCACCGTTCCCAGCTCCAGGAGCAGCTTTTTTGCCGCCTCGTCCATAAACGGGGAGTGGAATCCGCCGCTGACCGCCAGGGGAACGGCTCTGCCGCCCGCTTTCTGCACATCCCCGAAGAAAGCGTCCATCACGCTTTTGGAAATCGCGGCGACGGTCTGCCCCTTGCAGTTGTAATTGACCGGATATGCGTTTTCATATCTGCCGCAAAGCTCCCTTACGGTTTCCACCGGAAGCTTCAGCACCGCGGCCATGCCGCTCGGATTCTTTTCCGCGGCGTCCTGCATAAACGCCGCCCTCCGGCACACCAGCCGGATTCCCTCGTCCGGGCCGAATGCCCCGGCAAAGGTCAGCGCCGCGACCTCGCCCAGCGAAAAGCCCGCGACCGCGTCGGGGGTGACCCCTTCGGCTTTCAGGCACTGCGCCGCCGCCAGGTCCACGCAGAACACGCAGGGCTGCGTGTTGATGGTCTGGTTCAGCTCCTCCTGCGTACCGCCGAAGCACTGTGCGGAGGTTCCGGGCCGCAGCACGTCGGCGCGGTCGAACACCTCTTTCGCGGCGGGGCTGTTTTCGCAAAGGTCTTTGCCCATGCCGCTGTACTGGGTGCCCTGCCCGGAAAAAACAAACGCTATTTTACCCATCTTCCGGCACCACCCAACACAGTTTCCGCTTCCCCGAACATTTCCCGGATGATCTCCGCCGCGGGCTGCTCCCTGTCGACAATAGCCGCGATCTGGCCCGCCATAAAGCATCCGTTTTTCTCGTCACCCTCCACGGCGGCGCGGCGCAGTGCGCCGGAGCCGAACGCCTCCAGGTCCTCTGAGGAAACGTCGGCGTCGTATTCTTTTTTGGCGAATTCACGGGTAAAAGCGGTTTTCAGCGCCCGTACCGGATGCCCGGTACGCTTGCCGGTCGTCAGGGTATCGATATCCTTCGCGTGAAGGATTTTATTCTTATAATTCTGATGAACCCCGCATTCGTTCGCCACCAAAAACCGGGTGCCGACCTGCACGCCGGCCGCGCCGAGCAAAAACGCCGCCGCGATTCCCCGGCCGTCCGCAATACCGCCCGCCGCGACCACGGGGATATCCACCGCGTCGCACACCTGCGGCACCAGCGTCATGGTGGTCAGCTCGCCGATGTGGCCGCCCGATTCGCAGCCCTCGGCAATGACGGCGACCGCGCCGCACCGGGCGACGCGCTTCGCGATGCCGGTGGAGGCCACCACGGGCAGTACCTTGACGCCCGCTTCCAGCCACGCGGCCATATATTGCGAGGGGTTTCCCGCGCCGGTCGTTACCACCGGCACCCCCTCGTCGATGACAAGTTGGGCAACCTCCTGCGCGTAAGGGCTCATCAGCATGATATTGACGCCGAACGGTTTGTCCGTCAGCGTTTTCGCCTTGCGGATTTCGCCTTTCACCCATTCCGCGTTCGCGTTCATGGCGGAAATCAGGCCCAGCCCGCCGCCGTTGGAAACCGCGGCGGCAAGGGAAGCATCCGCGATCCAGGCCATTCCTCCCTGTAGAATGGGATATTCGATCCCGAGCAGTTCACACAATGGTGTCTTGATCATCTGCAGTCCTCCTTGTCTTTCTGGTCGGAACCGTCTGTTCGCCCCCAGCGGAGGATGCAGGCCCCGGTGGTCATGCCGCCGCCAAAGGCGGTCAGCGCCAGGATATTTCCGGCGTGCAGCTCCCCCGCGCGGTTGAGCTCATCCAGCAGGATGGGGATGCTCGCCGAGGAAGTGTTGCCGAACCGTTCAATATTGTGCCGATATTTTTCCGGCGCAATGGAAAGCTTGCCGATCGCCGCGTCGATAATCCGCAGGTTTGCCTGATGGGGCAGGACAAAGTCCACGTCCGCTTCCGTCAGCCCCGCTTCGCGGATGACCTGTACAAGATCGCCGCACATGGCGGCCACGGCGAATTTATAGACATCCTTGCCGTTCATTTTCAGGTACGGGTCCACCTGTTTCGCCTGAGAATACGGACAGTTGCCCTGTGTGTTTTCCGCGTAGAGCGGGGCGGCGTCGCCCTTCGCCCCGATTTTGACGGAAAGCAGGCTGTCCCCCGGGGCCAGCACCGCCGCGCCGGCTCCGTCGCCGAAAAGCACGCAGGTGGAGCGGTCCTGCCAGTCCAGCAGCCTGGACATGGCCTCCGCCGACACAATCAGGATTTTTTTCGCCCTGTTTGCCGAAAAATAAGAAAAAGCGACATCCAGCGCGTAGACAAAGCCGGTACAGGCCGCGTTCAGGTCGAACGCCGGACAGACCGCACCCAGCCTTTGCTGGATTTCGCATGCAAGAGACGGTGTAATATGATCGCCCCGCGCGGTGGAGCAGATGATCAAGTCCAGCTCCTCCGGCGCCGTGGAAGCGTCTTTCAGTGCGCGTGCTGCCGCTTCGGCGGCATAGTCGCACAGGGTTTCCGAAGTGGTAATGTGCCTGCTTTTGATCCCTGTGCGCGTGGAGATCCATTCATCCGAAGTATCAATCAGAAGCGACAGTTCCTCGTTGGTCTTTGTGCACGCCGGAAACGCGCTTCCCGTACCGATAATCGTAAAGCTCATTCTTTCCTCCGTGTTCCGCGTCAGGAATCCCCCTGCGCAATATAGGATACGCCCACGCAGCCCGGCCCGCCGTGGGTGCCGACGACCGACCCGAGGGCGATAATCTCACTGTCCGAAATGTCGGCCACGGACCCCGCCGCGTCCTTCAGAAGGTTCAAAAACTGCGGGGAATCGGTGTCGCCGAAAAAGATGCGGTGAGCGGGGTCCGGCTTTTCCTTCTCCATCATCTCCGCAATGCGCAGAGAGGCCGCCTTGTGCCCTTTCTTTTTGTCAAACGCCTTGATTTCGCCGTTTTCGATCGAGACGATCGGCTTGATGTGGAGCATGGAACCGAGGAAAGCGGAGGAGGCCGACAGCCTGCCGCCCATTTTCAGATATTTTAGCGTATCGATAATGGCGTAAAACTTCTGCTTCCTTTTCAGCTCTTCCACCGCGGAACAGATTTCCGCCGCGGTTTTTCCGGCGTCCCTCAGCTTGATCATCTCATAGACCAGAAGCGCCAGCCCGAAGCTGACGGTCAGCGAATCGATCAGATGGATATTTTCCGCTCCCAGCGCCTGTTTGGCGATTACCGCGGACTGATAGGTCCCGCTGAGCTTGCCGGAAATAAAAATACCGATTACCTCGTCGCCGCTATTCCTGTATTTTTCAAATAATTTTTCAAACCGTTCGGGGTTGACCTGCGCCGTGGTGGGAAGCTCCGCGCTGTCGTGGAGCATCTGAAAAAACTGCGGTTTGGTAAGGTCCACGCCGTCCACATATTCCTTGTCGCCGAAATGCACGCTCAGGGAAACGATTTCGATCCCGAGCTCATCCTGTCGGTCAAGGGCAATGTCCGACGTGCTGTCCGTTATAATCTTAATAGCCATAGAAGTCCTCCACTATTTTTTGTTGCTTTCAAAAAAGTTTTTCACCGCGGCCAGCCCCTTTACAAACATGGCCAGTTCATCCTCCGTCATGGCGGACATGATCGCGGAAACCATTTTGTGGTGAAAAGAGGAATGAACTTCATTTACGCTTTTTCCTTTTTCGGTCGGGAGGATACGGACGACTCTTTTGTCGCGCTGGTCCTGCTGCCGCTGGACAAAGCCCTTCTTCACCAGCGTGTTGATGGTCGTCGTCAGCGTGCCCGCGGTGATTCCCTGGGAGCACGCGATATCCGAAGCCGTGTTTTTGCCCGCCTGCGTGCCGTCGCACACCGCTTCGATCACATGCATTTCCCGCATGGAAAGGTTGTGGGATTCCTTGGTTTTCAGGCTTGCTTCTTCCGTTCTCAGTACCTCGTTAAATACTTTTACAAGAAAATTATTGATCTGGGAGTATTCGTTATTCAATGCAGTTCCCTCCTTTCGCCATTTATTTTGAAGTTCAAAATATTTGTTAATTATATCAAAAAAGAATCGTTTTGTCAAGAAAGTTTTGAAGTTCAAAATAAATATTGGAATTTTTTTACAAATATTATCTTGTGTTCCGGGCATGATAATATACAATCCACCAAAAAAGAAAAGGGAGCCCGCAGGGGCTTCGCCGGAAAAAGACCGTTTCCAACCCCTGCGCATTATGCTATAATAGCAGCGTAAATTGGAATCATTCCCTTCAAAATGTGGCGGCGGAGGCTTCTTATGAACGTTTTTGATATCATCGGGCCGGTAATGATCGGCCCGTCAAGCTCCCACACGGCGGGCGCCGTAAGAATCGGGCGAATCGCCGGCGCGCTGCTGGACGGAAAGCCCGTGAGCGCGCACATTCTGCTGCACGGCTCCTTTGCAAAAACATACCGCGGGCACGGAACGGACAAAGCCCTTGTCGCCGGGATCATGGGCATGTCGCCGAGCGACGCCCGCATCCGCGAAAGCCTTGCTCTCGCGAAGGAACGGAACCTTTCCGTTGTCTTTGAAAAGGGTGAAATCGAGGGGGCTCACCCCAACACAGCGGTGATTACCCTGACGGATGAGCAGGGGCATACCGCGACCCTGCAGGGCGCTTCCGTGGGCGGCGGAAACATCGTCATCAGCGAAATCAACGGGATGAAGGTGGACGTCACCGGGCAGCAAACCACGCTTCTGATCCTGCACAGGGATGTGCCCGGGGTGATCGCGCACGTGACCAACTACATTGCCTCGCAGGGGGTCAACATCGGCAATTTCAAGCTGACCCGCGGGCACAAGGGTGAAACGGCGCTGATGACCATTGAGGTCGACGGCGAATTCAGCCGGGAAAGCAACGCCGGAATCGAAAAGCTGCCGAACGTCCTCCGCTCGACCATGCTGCGGCCGGACTGACGCGGCTGAGAAACCAAGAATCGGAAAGGCCTGATGGAAGATGGGAATTTATTATTCGGTGGAAGACCTTGTGGGCGCGGCCGAGCGCGAAAATAAAAAAATATCGGAGATCGTCCTGGAGGACCAGGCGCGCGAGCTGGAAAAACCGGAGCCGGAAATATACCGGACGATGCTGGAAAGCTTCCGCGTGATGCAGCAGTCCGTCGAGGACGGCATTGACCCGGACATGCGCTCGGTGAGCGGGCTTTCGGGCGGCGGCGCGTACAAAATGAAACAGGCGGTGGACAAGGGCCGCACCCTTTGCGGCAAGGTGTTCGGCAACGCGCTGGTGCGCGCGCTTGCGGTTTCGGAAAGCAACGCCTGTATGGGCAAGATCGTCGCCGCGCCGACCGCCGGTTCCTGCGGGATTATCCCCGCGGCGCTGCTGACGGTGATGGAGGACCGGGAGCTTCCGGAGCGCGACGTGGTGATGGCGCTGTTCACCGCCTCCGCGTTCGGCATGGTGATCGCCAACAACGCGAGCATTGCCGGCGCGCAGGGCGGCTGTCAGGCGGAATGCGGCGCGGCCTCCGCCATGGCAGCGGCGGCGCTGACGGAGTTGGCGGGCGGAACCCCGCAGATGGCGGAGCACGCCTGTGCCATTGCGCTGAAAAATATTCTGGGCCTTGTGTGCGACCCGGTGGCGGGGCTGGTGGAAATCCCGTGCATCAAACGCAACGCCATGGGCGTGGCGAACGCGTTTGTGGGCGCGGAGCTGGCGCTGGCCGGAATCCAGAGCGCGATTCCCGCCGACGAGGTCATCGTCGCGATGAAGCGGATCGGCGACGCGATGCCCCGCAGCCTGAAGGAGACCTCCGAGGGCGGGCTTGCCGCCACGCCGACCGGAAAGCGCCTGAAAAAAGAGATTTTCGGGGATAGCTAAGACCATGCGGTCGGCAGACGGGCCTGCCGGTCGGGATGCGCCTACGGCGATACCTCCAATCGGCTTACGTTAAACCGAAGTCTGATGCTCCAAGACTCCCTTCGTCGCGCCGGGCGCGACACCTCCCTCACAGAGGGAGGCAGGGGTTCGACCTTTTTAGGCTCCCTCTTTGAGGGAGCTGGCAGGCGCAACCTGACTGAGGGAGTTCTCCCCAACTTCCGTATCCCCCGTCAATGAAAACCATAGCGGTATCGTATCTCCTAAAGGCACTTTGGGGATACTCGGGGGTGCAGGGGGATTTTATGGAGCTCTCCCGCCGGGAATTCAAAATCCCCCTGCGCGTACTTTGCCTACTTTCGTACAAGAACCGAAAGTAGGGGCCCGCCCGGCCTGAGGGCAAAGCCGGCGATTAGAAAAGGGCAGGGTTATTCAAGAGCAGAGCCTGACTGGGGGAGTCTATCCATTCTGACCGAGATACCAAAAGGCTGCCGGGGAAAATTTCCCCGGCAGCTTTTTTGTATCGAAACGGCGTCACTCCCCGCCGAACAGCTTCTGCGCGTAATGCACCGAACCCATCGCGTCCCCGGAATAGGCGTCCGCGTGAATCTGCTGCGCGTATTCGGGCGTGAGCACTGCGCCGCCGACCATCACCCGGCAGTCCGGCACCCTTTCGTGCAGCTGGCGGATGGTCTCCGCCATATTGGAAACGGTGGTCGTCATCAGCGCGCTGAGCCCGACCAGCTTCACGCCGCCCTCCTCCGCCGCGTCCACCACCGTTTCGGGAGGGACGTCCTTTCCGAGGTCGATCACGTCGTAGCTGTAATTTTCCAGCAGGACCTTGACGATGTTTTTTCCGATATCGTGGATATCGCCCTTGACGGTCGCGAGGATGATTTTTTCCTTCTTCGTCTGCTCCCCGTTGACGGTCATTTTCCCCCGGATGACCTCAAACGCCGACTTGGCTGCCTCCGCGCTCATCAGAAGCTGGGGCAGGAACAGCACGCCCTGCTCGAAATCCTTTCCCACCCGGTCAAGCGCGGGAATCATCTGGGTATTGATGATGGCGAGCGGTTCCTCCGTTTCCACCAGCCGGAGCGCCGCCGCGTGCGCGCTTTCCTTCAAGCCGCGCACCACCGCGTCCAGCAAAGAGATTTCCCCCGCGGCGGGCGGCGGCGCGGCTTCCGTTTTCTGTGCCGAATAGCGGGCGATATAATCCATGCACTTCTCGTCGCTGCCGCTGAGCGCGCAGTACGCATGGTACGCGTCCATCATCGCGGCGGAATTGGGGTTGACGATCGCGGCTCCCAGCCCGTTCTGCAGCGCCATCGTGAAAAACGCGGCGTTGATGTGTTCCCGCTGGGGCAAACCGAACGAAATATTGGAAACGCCGAGCGAAGTGTGGATGCCCAGCCGGTCGCGGACCAGCCGCAGGGCTTCCAGCGTAATGGCGGCGTTTTCCTGCCCGGCGCTGATGGTCATGGCCAGCGTATCGAAAACCAGGTCTTTTTTGTCAATCCCATATTCCCGGGCCGTTTTCACGATTTTCTCCGCGATTTCAAACCGGCCCTGCGCCGTGGTCGGAATCCCGTTTTCGTCCAGTGTCAGCGCGATCACGGCGCCGCCGTATTTTTTCACGAGCGGGAAGATCGCCTCCATCGATTCGGCCTTCCCGTTGACCGAATTGATCAGCGGCTTGCCGTTGTAAATGCGCATGGCGCCCGCCATTGCCTTCGGGTCGGAGGTGTCGAGCTGAAGCGGAAGGTCGGAAATCCCCTGAATTTCCATGACCGCGCGGCGAAGGAGCGCGGGCTCGTCGATTTCCGGCAGACCGACGTTTACGTCGAGAATATGCGCTCCGTTTTCCTGCTGGGTGATCGCCTCCCGCAGCAGGTAATCCATATCGTTGTCGCGCAGCGCCTGTTTCAGCCGGGATTTGCCCGTGGGGTTGATGCGCTCGCCGATCAGCACCGGTTTTTTGCCGAACACGACCGCCCGGGCGAACGAAGAAACCACCGTGCGGTTTTTCGGGACAAAGGGGCGCGGGGAAAGGTCTTTGCACCGCCGCACCACCGCCGCGATATGCTCCGGGGTCGTGCCGCAGCAGCCGCCCAGAACCCAGGCTCCCTCCTTCGCGATCTCCTCCATCACGGAGGCGAATTCCTCCGGATTTACGTCGAACACGGTTTTGTCCCCTTCAGTGCGGGGCAGCCCGGCGTTGGGGTTCACGATCACGGGCAGGGAACACGCCCCGGTCATCTGCGGAAGGAATTTTTTCATCTGCTCGGGACCGAACCCGCAGTTGAGCCCCACGGCGTCCACCCCGAGACCCTCCAGCAGCGCGACCGCCGCCGGGATGTCCCCGCCGGTCAGCAGCTTGCCCTGCTCATCCACGACCATCGTGACGAAAACGGGCAGGCGCGTGCTTTCCTTTGCGGCGAGTACGGCGGCCTTGCACTCGTAGGTATCGCTCATGGTCTCGATCAGGATCAGGTCGGCCCCGGCTTTTTCCCCCGCGGCGGCGGCCCGGGAAAAGGCGGAAACGGCGTCCTCAAAATCAAGGTCGCCGAGCGGCCTGAGCAGCTTTCCGGTCGGGCCGATGTCCATGGCGACCAGCGCGCCGGGGGCGGCTTCTCTGGCAAGGCCCACCGCGGCGGCCACGACTTCCTCCGTAGTACGGCCGCAGCCGTGCAGCTTGATCGGGTTTGCGCCGAAGGTATTGGTCGTCAGGATATCCGCGCCCGCCGCGCGGTACCTGCTGTGAATTTCTTTGATCAGTTCGGGGCGGGTCAGGTTCCAAAGCTCCGGCAGTTCGCCGGGGCCGAGGCCGTTTTCCTGTAAAAGGGTGCCCATGCCGCCGTCAAAAAAGACGATACGTTTCCCCAGGTCTTCCAGTATTCCCATGATATCAGTCCTTTCTGAACGGACAATTCAAAGACTTGCAGCCCATGCATTTCGCAATGTGGCAGGTCGTCTGCTCCGCGGTCAGGCCAATGACCGCGGTAACGGATTTTGTCGGCACCAGCATACTGTCCTGCGTCATGGCAAGGCCGATTTTTTTCTGCGCCTGTAAAATTCCCAGAAGATCGCGCTGATGCAGGATGGAAAAGTCCCCGTAGCCGGGGCTGTACCGGGGCCGCAGAAACAGCCCGCGCTTTGCCGCCTCGGCGGAAAGCTCCCGTTCCGCTTCGTCGCAGACGCTCTCCGTCAGCGCGGCGGCGCAGGCCTGCAGCACCACGGCGCGGCTCATGTCGATTTTGGAAGCGCGCTCCAAAAGGAAATCTGCTTTCGTGCCGAGCGTGGTCGCGAACAGGTACGCTTCCCCGCAGCCGGAAAGATGATTCCTCAAATCCCTGCTTTCCACCCTCAGGTTCCCGAGCAGCACCGCGTCCCCGTCGAACTCCACCGGCAGAAGCAGGCTGAGGCTGCGGGGAGTGACCCCGGCCCGCAGCTCGTTCAGGCAGGATTCTATTGTGCGCAGGGTGCGCTCATCCGCGGGCTTTCCCCGGTAGCCAAGGTAGCGCAGCACTTCTTCCGTCTCTTTCATTCCCTGATGATCTCCGATAAGTTATCCATGATTTTTGCCGCGATATCCGGCTTGTTCATCGTATAAATATGAATCGCGCTTACGCCGTTGGAAATCAGGTCGATGATCTGCTCCGTCGCGTAGGCGATGCCCGCCTGTTTCATGGCGGCGGGCTTGTCGGCGAATTTATCCACGATCGCCTTGAAGCGCGGCGGCAGCTCCGTACCGGAAAGCGCGCAGATCCGCCTGATCTGGCCGCTGTTGGTCACCGGCATGATGCCCGCCACCACCGGGATATGAATCCCCTTCGCCAGAATCCGGTACAGAAACTGATAGAGAATATTGTTGTCAAAAAACATCTGTGTAGTCAGAAAGTCGCAGCCGCTGTCCACCTTTTCCTTCAGGTAGCCGATGTCGTCCTCCCGGCGGGCGCACTCGACGTGCCCCTCGGGGTAGCAGGCCGCGCCGATGCAGAACCCGCCGTATTCCCTGATCTGCCTGACCAGCTCGCCGGCGTAGCGGTACTGGCCGGGGGACGGGAAATCGGAATTGTGCGGGATATCGCCGCGCAGGGCCAGAATATTTTCAATATGATGTTCTTTTAACCCGGATAATATTTGCCCGACCTCCTCCTTGGTGGAGGAGACACAGGTCAGGTGCGCCAGCGCGGTCACGCCGCAGTTCTGGATTTCCGACGCGATGCGGGTCGTGTTCTGGGATGTGCCGCCGCCCGCGCCGTAGGTAACGCTCATGAAATCGGGCCTGAGCGCGGAAATGTCGCGCACAACCTCGTTCACCCGGGCAATATCGTCGTCTTTTTTCGGTGGGAACAGCTCGCAGGAAACCGTGACCCTGCCGCTGTTCAGAATTTCGCTGATTTTCATGGCTTTGTTCCTTTCAGTGCCCCGGAAAATAAAAAAAGCCCGTCTCCACAGGCGCCGTGCCCGATGAAGACGAGATTCCAAATCCCGTGTTACCACTTCAAATTCACCCGTCCCTTGCGAAACGGGCCTCTCAGGATATTACAGTGCCGGACACCGTCTATACCCGCTTTCTGTAACGGGAAATCCCGTCGCAGCCTAAACCGGAAATCCGGCCTCGGTGCGCCGCTCAGGAGCCATTTTCGCCCGGCCTCCCGCCCGCTTTCTTTCAGCGCGGCAAAGCCGCAAAAGCTTCTCTGTATGCCTTCGGAAGGGTTACTTTCTCCATCTCTGCGTGTAAAAATATATTTTTACTAGTGTAGCATAGAAAAGCACGGTTGTCAAACGGAACAAAAAGGAAAAGGGCGGGGCAGAACGCCCCGCCGCTGTCATTCATCGTCCCGCATCAGATTCTCAGCGTAATCGCGAAGGCTTGCGAAGGAATTGATGTTCTCCTCCCGCGCGCTGATGGATTCCTGCACGTATTCGGGCAGGTTGTCAAAGTATTCACCGGCTTCGCTGTCCTCTTCGATCAGCTCGTATAAACCGCTGTACTTGTCTTTCATCGGACTCACCTCCGGGAATAGTTTTCGCAGAATTTACAGGATTATCCATTTGTTTCCCGAATATGCTCGGCGGCCTGCATCAGCTCGCCCAGCGTGGAAATCTCCACGCCCGATTCCAGAATCCTGTTTTTCACGTCGATGGGCAGATTTTCAAAATATCCCCGTAAATCCGGGTCGTTCTCATAAAAGGTCCCCAAAGCAAAACGCCTCCCCAAACCTCAGTAAATAAATCATTTACTGTAGTTTTTACGGGAGGCGCTGTTTTTACGTGAGGAAATACTTTCCTTATTTCAGGCTTTCGTCGTAATTCGCGCGTTCGCCGCCGATAAATTTCGGCCGGGTGCGCGCGCTGGTCACGTTGGCTTCGCCGATTTTGCGAACGGAAAGGCGCACCGGCACCGCCACTCTGGCAAGGTGCATGCCGATCAGCGTGCCGCCGATATCGATTCCCGCCTGAGCGGTGACTTCCTCCACCGCCACCGGATGCTCAAAGTTCGAGTAAGCCGCCGTGGCAAAGGAACCGCCGGCCTTCGGGCGCGGAACGGCGTTGACGATTTCCAGCCGGTCCCTGACCGCCGCCTCTTTTTCAATAATAATCGCGCGGTTCAGATGCTCGCAGCACTGAGCGGCCAGATAAATCCCCTTTTCCTTCAAAACGGGGTATACGGCATGAAAAACCGCGTTGGCGATTTCCACGCTGGAGGACGAGCCGATATCGTGCCCGCCGATCTCGCTGGAGGAACAGCCCACGACCAGTATATTTCCCGCGGTCAGACCCGCGGCTTTTATCAATTCGCAGACGGCTTTTTTCGCCTGCGCCGCAATTTCATCGTACATTTCACTCAACTCCGGTTATAATATTTGTAGGTTCGACAGATATTATAAGCTTATCGGAGAGATTTTGCAACTCCGCGCGATTTTGCCCGCGGCGCCGCGTTTTTCCGCGAGGGGGAGAAATTATTTAATTTTCTTACTTAGAATTAATATTTGCTATGCATTATGATATTATAGACTAAAATATATGGTTTTGAAAACTATATGATAATTTGAAATTATGGGAGTGCTTTTATGACCTGGAGTATTCTTTCAGACAGCTCCTGCGACTTACCCCAAAGCGCGTTCCAGGATTACGGCCTGCACTTTGCGACCGTACCCCTGAAACTCATCGTGGGCGGCACCGAGTACACCGACGATGATTCGCTGAATGTAAACATCATGCTGGCCCAGATGAAAAATTACAAGGGGCCGTCCTCGTCGGCGTGCCCGGCACCGGAAGAGTGGGCAATCGAATTCCGGAAAAGCGACTGCACTCTAGCGGTGACGATGACCAGTGCGCTGAGCGGCACCTACAACAGCGCCCTTGTCGCAAGGGACATGGTTCTGGAGGAATTCCCCTGGAAGAAAATCCACGTGATCGATTCCCATTCCACCGCCGGGGGGCTGGTGCTGATTCTGAGAAAAGCGGCGGAGCTGATTTCCTCCGGGCTGGACTTCGACGAAGTCGTCAAACAGGCGGAAGCGTACTCCCGCAGCCTGTTTCTGCTGTTCGCGCTCGGTTCCTACGACAACCTGATCAAATCGGGGCGCATGTCCCGCGTAGCGGGGATTCTGGCCAACTCGCTCGGCATCCGCGCGGTGGCCTCCAACACGCCGGAGGGCGAGATCAAGGTGCTGCACAAGCCGCGCGGCGAGGAACGCGCGATCATGCAGATCGTGGAAACCATGAACAAGCTGAAAGACATGGCGGGCAAGCCCGTCGTCATCAGCCACTGCAACAATCCCAAGGGCGCGCAGCGCCTGAAAGAGCTGATCGCGCACGTCTGCCTGACCACGAAGATCACGATTTTGCAGACGCGGGGGCTGACCAGCTATTACACGGAGAACGGCGGGTTTCTGGTCGGTTTCTGACCGCCGGACCATGCGGTCGGCAAGCGCCTACGGCGACGCTTCCAGTCGGCTTACGTTGAATCGAAGTCTGATGCTCCGAGACTCCTTCCGGCGCGCCGAGCGCACCACCTCCCTCACAGAGGGAGGCAAGGGTTTGCTCTCTTTAGGCTCCCTCTTTGAGGGAGCTGGCAGGCGCAGCCCGGACCGGCGAGGTCCTGACTGAGGGAGTCACCCCCTGCTTTCATGAGAGCATCGCCGCAAGCAGGAGTTGATCGTCAGCTCTGCCCTCAGGCCGGGCGGGAGTCTCCGCCTGCTTCATTAGTGCATCGCCGCAAGTAGGAGTTGATCGTTAGCTTTGCCCTCAGGCCGGGCGGGAGTCTCCGCCTGCTTCATTAGTGCATCGCCGCAAGTAGGAGTTGATCGTTAGCTTTGCCCTCAGGCCGGGCAGGCCCCTACTTTCGATCTTGTACGAAAGTAGGCAAAGGACGCGCAGGGGGATTTTGAATTCCCGGCGGGAGGGTTCCATAAAATCCCCCTGCACCCCCAGGTATCCCCAAAGTGTCTCTGTGCGACACGATACTGCTGTGGTTTTCATTGACGGGGGACGGAAAAAGGGGCGGGAAAGAATTCCCGCCCCTTTTATTTTCCATAAAATGATATAATTTAGCAAATTCTATTGCACTGGCAAAGAAAACGCGCTATAATTCAGTTGCAAGGCACAAATAAAAGTGCAGCGCAGGAACGGAGTGCTGGAACACCCCGCCCCCTGCATACGGAGAGCAAGGCTCCATACACAACCGAAGAATCGGCACGCTGCGGATATTATTATACCGCCTCTTTACTCTTTTGTACAGAGGGGATTTTGTACCCGCGGACGCTTGACGACGTTGTATATGGATTTCATATCCGTGTACGGCGTTTTTTTGTGCCCTGCGGCGGCGAAAGGGCGGCGGGAAAGTGTCCCCCGGCCGCCCTCTTCTAAGCCTCCGTGCCGATTCCGAGGAAAAGGCTTTGAATTTTCCCGTCGGCGTCCAGTACAATGTGGTCCGTCCCTTCCATGGTGAAAACGCCGCCGGTCCTGCTGACGCAGGCCGCAGCCCACGGCACCCGGAACCCGCCCTGTTCGGGCAGGATTTCCCAGACATGCTTCATTTCCCTGTTTTTGCCCAGAAGAGCCTGAAAAAACTCCCTGATTTTTCCGCGCCCGCGTATTTCGTCGTACCCTTTCAGCCGCAGGGAAGCGTTTTCCGAAAACAGCCCTTCCAGCCCGGAAAATGCCGCTTCGTCCTCCATCGCCAAATCCAGCTGGGTAAAATACCTGCCGATCACCGTCACTGCAACCACTCCCGTCGTCCGGCTTTTCCGCCGGTTCATTACACCTGCATTATAGCACCCGGCCCGGCCCCGTACAAGAAGGGATTTATTTTTCGTCCTGCTTTAACAGGCCGATATATACGTCGATCACCTTATAAAAGGTATCGATTTCCTCGGGCGTGCATTTCATCATCAGTTCTTCCGTGGTCTGGGCAATATCCGCCAAATCGTACATTTTGTGCGCGATGGAAAGCCGCGTGCCTTCCTCCGTAGCGTAAAGCAGGACGGTTTTGGAGTTGTTCTCCTTCATTTTCCGCGTTACCAGCCCGCTTTCCACCAGCCGTTTCACGGTCTGGGAAATCGCGCCCTTGGTTTTGTTCCAGTCCTTCGCAAGCTCCGTGATGGTGGTGCCGGGGTTTTCCTCAATATAGGTAAGGGTGTGTACATCGATCATGCCTATTTTCTGCCCGGTGCCGTAATCCCTTTGGGCATGTATGTAATCGCTGTAAAGCAGAACAAATTTATACAGCTTATCGGCGCGCGCGTTCAGCTCGCGGTACAGCCGGTCCAAATCCTCGCGCTGGTCCTTAGTCGCCATGTAAGAGCCCCCGTTTCTAAATATATATGTATTATGACATAAAACGAATGAAATTACAATATACCGGCTTCCAGTCGGATTTCTGCTTTGGGAAGCGACTCCTTCCGTCGCGGACCTGCCGGTCGGGAAGCGGACCATGCGGTCGGCGGGCGGACCTTCCGGTCGGGAAGCGCCTACGGCGATGCTTCCAATTGGCTTACGTTAAATCGGGAGTGGGTTGCTCCGAGACTCCCTCCGTCGCGCCGAGCGCGCCACCTCCCTCATGGAGGGAGGCAGGGGGGGAGTTTCACCCCAGCTTCCGTATCCTCCGTCAATGAAAACCATACAAGTCCCGTATCTCATAGAGACCCTTTGGGGATACCTGGGGGTGCAGGGGGATTTTATGGAGCTCTCCCGCCGGGAATTAAAAATCCCCCTGCGCGTACTTTGCCTACTTTCGTACAAGATCGAAAGTAGGGGCCCGCCCGGCCTGAGGGCAGAGCTGACGATCAACTCCTGCTTGGGGCGATGCTCTAATGTAACAGGCGGAGACTCCTTCCGCCGCGCCGGGCGCGACACCTCCCTCATGGAGGGAGGCTGGGGATTCGGCCCCCTCCCCGAGGGGGCCGGCAGGCGAAGCCTGACCGGGGGAGTCAGCTCAACCCAACTGAAAGAATACAACTTGGCCCCATCTTGGAAGGGGCCGCCACTTGGTGGGGAGTTTAACATAGCCCGGCCGGAGGGAGTCCCTCTCTCCCTCCGGGCACGCCGGGCGCAGACCCGACTTTGATACCGGCTTCACGCCGGTTTTTTTCTGCCCTTTTTCATGTTTAATGACTAAACCAAAATTTTGTAATATTGTCGAAATAACGGGCTTCATTTCTACACAATATACAAATATTTAATATTTAACATTATTTAATTGACATATTCTTAGCATAGTGCTATATTTTTAGCAGAAAATAGTTTAACGACTAAACAATAAACGAAGCAAGAAGAGAAAGGTGATCAAATGAATGCAGAACAGTTTTGCGCAAAGTACGCGGTAGACAGGATGGGGACCAGCTCCCTGAAATGGGACGCTTTACAGTTGAGGTTCGGCGACCCGGATTTGATTTCCATGTGGGTGGCGGACATGGAGTTCCGTACCTGCGACGCGGTCGTAGAGGCAATGACCGAAAGGGTGCGCCACGGCGTATTCGGCTATTCCTTTGTCCCGGACGAATACTACGAGGCGTTTTTCAACTGGGAGGAGAAGCATCACGGATACCGCCCGAAGAAGGAATGGATGCGCTTTTCCACCGGTGTGGTAGTCGCCCTGTACTGGTTTGTAAACGCGTTTACCAAGCCCGGCGACTCGGTCATGATCCTGACCCCCGTCTACTATCCGTTCCACAACGCCGTCAAGGACAACGGCCGCAAGCTGGTAACCTGTGAACTGACGAATACCGACGGACTGTACACGATCGATTACGAAAAATTCGAGAAGAACATTGTTGACAACGACGTAAAGCTGTTCATCCAGTGTTCCCCGCACAACCCGGCCGGCCGCGTCTGGACGGAGGAAGAGCTCGACACGGTTCTGGACATCTGCAAACGCCGCAACGTGCTGGTCGTTTCCGACGAAATCCATCAGGACATCATTCTGGGGGACAAAAAGCAGATTCCGTCCGCAATCGTAAACGGCGGCAAATACGCGGACAACCTTATCACCGTGACCGCGCCGTCCAAGACCTTTAATCTGGCGGGGCTGCTGAATTCCCACATCATCATTGAAAACCCGGAAATTCTCGCCCGGTACGACGACTACGCGAAAACGATCAACCAGACCGAAGTCAACATTATGGGCCTGACCGCGGCGCAGGCGGCTTACACCCACGGAGAGGACTGGCTGGAGGGCGCGCTGGCGGTCATCAGGCAAAATTACGAATACGTCTGCAAAGCGCTAAAGGAAGGCGCTCCCAAAATCGTCATCACCCCGCTGGAGGGCACCTATCTGATGTGGCTCGACATGCGCGCGTATCTGGACCCGGACAGCGTAAAGGACTTCACCCAGAACAAATGCCGTCTTGCGGTGGATTACGGCGAATGGTTCGGCGCCCAGTGCAAGGGCTTTATCCGGCTGAACCTTGCGACGGAGCCGAAGTACGTGAAAGCGGCGGTAGAGAACATTGTGAAAAACATAAAAGCCCTGTAAACAAAGTCCACAAAAAACAAGAGGAGGAAAACAAATGGCGACTTTCTTCAAAAACAACAAGTTCCCCTTTATCCTTCTGGGCAGCATGCTTGCGGGTTCCATTCTGGGCGCGTTCTGGGGCTCCGGCGCCACCGTTCTTTCCCCGATCGCGGACATCTTCCTGAACCTTCTGTACTGCTGCGTCGTCCCGATGATCTTTGTTTCCCTGGTGTCCTCCATTGCGAACATGGAAAACCTGAAAAAGCTGGGTAAAATTCTCGGCGTGATGATGCTGATCTTCATCCTGACCGAAATCATCGCGAGCGTCTATATGGCGGTCATCTGCGGTGTTTTCGACCCCGCCAAGGGCGCGCAGATCGCCATGAACGAGAAGGTCGAGGACCTGACCAGCAACAACAACTTCCTGTCCATGTTCACGGTAAACGACTTTTCGCTCCTGTGGTCGCGCAAAAGCCTGATGGCGCTGATCGTGTTCTCCATGATCTCCGGCGTGGCGGTGGTCGCGGTCGGCGAGAAGGGCAAGCCGGTCATGCAGTTCTTTGACTCGCTTTCCGCCGTCATTATGAAGATGGTCGGTTATGTCATGCTGCTCGCCCCCATCGGGCTGGGCGCGTTCTTCGCGACGCTGATCGGCCAGTACGGCGGCGAAATCGCAGGCCCGCTGTCCCGCTCCCTCGTGATCTACCTGATTGCGGCCGTGGTCTACTACGCGCTGTCCAATACGCTGTTCGCCTTTATCGGCGGGGGAGTGATCGGCGTGAAGCGCTTCTGGAAGCCCATCATTTCCCCGACGCTCACCTCTCTGGGTACCTGCTCCAGCGCGGCGTCCATCCCCGCGGAGCTGATCGCCGCGAAACAGATGCATATTTCCGACGACGTTGCGAACATCACCATCCCCATGGGTGCGAACCTGCACAAGGACGGCGCATGCCTGATTACGATCCTGAAAATCGCGTTCATGTGCTCCGTGTTCCATGTGAACTTCCTTGACCCGCACATCCTGTTCACCGCCATTCTGGTATCGGTGGTCGCCTCCACCGTGATGGGCGCGATTCCCGCGGGCGGCTACGTCGGCGAAATCTTCATCATTTCCGCCTTCGGCTTCCCCGAGGTTTCCATCCCGATCATGGTTTTGATCGGCACCATTACCGACGCGCCCGCCACCGCTATCAACTCCACCGGCGACACCGGCGTGGCGATGATCGTAGCGCGCATTATGGAAGGCAAAAACTGGCTGAAGGACAAAATAGCGGCCGAAGAAAAAGAAGAGATTTCCGGAACAACAGAAACCGCCTGAGTTTTCTTTCCTTTCCTTTTTCAGAGACAGGATGCAGCATCCTGTCTCTGTTTTTTTACGCTTCCTCCCCACGGCAAAAAGCCCCCTGCGCCTTCCGCCCCAGGGCGCAAAGCCGAAAATTCGTACCGTCCCGCGCAGGAGAGCCGCCGCCCGGTCCCGCTTGAAAAGCCGCCGGTTCCATGCTACACTAAGCCTACAGCGTTTCCCGTTGATTCTGCAACAAGGTTGCGTTTTCCCCCCGCCTTCGGCGGGGGGAAAACGTGTTCTGTCTTGCCAACTAAAAGGGAATTGCTGTACACAACATTCCGGATACTCAGGAAAGGAACTGCTTTATGAAACTAGGAATTATCGGCACTTCGGAAATTTCCCGCCTGTTCGTACAGGCCGCTGTGGAAACGGGAAGCTACGAGCCTTACGCGGTTTATTCCCGCAAAGCGGAGACCGGCGCTCAGTACGCGGCCCTCTACCAAATTCCCCACGTATTTACCGAACTGGAAGCCCTGGCAAACTGCCCCGGACTGGACGCCGTCTATATCGCGTCCCCAAACAGCCTGCATTTCCCGCAGGCAAAGCTCTGCCTTTCCGCCGGAAAGCATGTGATTGTGGAGAAACCGGCGGTGGCGACCTCGGCGCAGCTCGAAGAGCTGCTGGATATCGCGAAAAGAAACAACGTGTACCTGCTGGAAGCGATCCGCCCGATCTACAACCCCGATCTGAACGTCCTGAAGGAAGCGGTCAAAAGGATCGCCCCCGTTCACTACGTCTATTTCAACTATATGAAATACTCCTCCAAATACGACGCGTATAAGGAAGGAAAGAACCCGCCCGTTTTCAGCCCGGAATACGACGGCGGCGCGCTGGCCGACCTGGGCATCTACAACCTTTACCTCTGCGCCGCCCTGTTCGGCGCGCCGAAAAGCAGCACCTGCACCGCCGCCCTGCTCGAAAGCGGGGTGGACGGGGTCTGCACCCAGATTCTGGAGTACGACGGCTTTTGCGCCGTGCTCAGCTCCTCCAAAATCTCCGTCAGCCGGTCGGCAAGCGAAATTCAGGGCGAAAACGGCACCGTGACGCTGGAGGGCCCCACCTCTCTGGACAGTATCCGGCTTTATCCCCGCGAGGGCGGGGAGGAGCTGCTTTCCACGGAGCGCAAATCCTCCATGTTCTGTCAGCAGAAGGAGCTTGCCCGCATTCTTACGGAGCGGGACGAGGCCGCATACGCGCGCGCCTGCGAACGCATGCGCTGCTGTATCGGGCTGCTGGAGCAGGGCCGCCGTCAGGCCGGAATCCGGTTCAGTTCTCTTTGATTTTTCCAGTTGTCGGCGCCGCGCGATTGTGATATGATAGAAATAAAGAAAAAGCACCTCCGTTTTTATGCGGAAGTGCTTTTGAACGTAAAAACAGAGAAAGGTATTTTCACAGGATAGGTGAGGTTTATGGAGGACACCATTAAAGTAACGGCACCGGTTTACCAGAAGATTGCCGCCGACATTGCGGCAAAGATCGTGGACAACCGTTACCGCGTAGGAGAAAAGATATACGCGAGATCGTACCTTGCAAGCCAGTACAACGTTTCTTCCGAAACCGCACGGCGCGCCATCTGCGTACTGTCCGACCTGGAGATCGTAGACGTGACAAAGGGCAGCGGCGTGATTATCAAATCGTACGACAACGCCGTAAAATTCGTTCACCAGTACAACGACATCCAGTCGCTGAACGACCTGAAAAAGGATATTTTGAGCAGCGTGGAGCGGCAGAAAAAAGAGACGAAATTTCTGCTGAAATCCATTTCCAGCATCATAGACCGGACAGAGCGTTTCCAGTCCATCAATCCGTTTATCCCGTTTGAAATCGAGATTACGGACAAAACGCCCCTGCTCGACAAGTCCCTGTCCGAGCTGAATTTCTGGCACCACACGGCGGCGACCATCATTGCCATCAAGCGCAACAGCACGCTGATGATGTCCCCCGGCCCCTACGCGATTCTGCAGAAGCACGACGTGCTGTATTACTGCGGCGAGGACAACTGCCAGGACCGGGTGAAAAGCTTTCTTTACCCGGACGAGGAAGAATAAAACAAAATACAAAGACCCGGAAAAGCGTTGTACAGCGCCGATCCGGGTCTCTTTTATGATTGAGAAGATAGCTGAATTACTTGAGCAGGCCCTTTTCCTGCAGGAACTGTTTTGCGACCTCCGATACGGTCTTTCCTTCCACATCGACCGCATAGGTCAGGTTGACCATGGTCTCGTTGTCAAAGATTCCGCCGAGCTTGTTCAGGGTCTCTTTGAGGTTGGGGGCCGTTTTCTCGAAGCGCTCGAACAGGTCCGAGCGGACGAGCAGCGCGCCGTTGTACTCCGGGAAGAAGCTTCTGTCGTCCTTCAGCACTTTCAGCTGGGCCTTTTTGTTCAGGCCGTCGGTGGCGTAAACCTCGGTCACGTCGATGTTCCCGTTTTCCACCGCGGAATATTTCAGTCCCAGATCGACCGGCTTGCTTTCTTTAAAATTCAGCCCGTAAAATTTGACGAACGGGTTGAATTTCATGCTGCCCTCTTCACTGAAAAACTCATGCTCCGCGCCGAACACCAGCTTGTCGGCCACCGGCACAAGGTCGCTGATGGTTTCCAGCTTGTACTGGTCCGCGATCTTCTGCGGAACGGCGATCGCATAGGTATTGTTGATTCCGAGCTTGTCCAGAAGATAGACCTTTTTCTCCTTGAGCGCGGTTTCGTTGACAAAATCGTACAAGGTCTTCCCTTCGGGGATATCCTTTGTGTCCAGCTTCAGATAGGTGGTCAGCAAGGTGCCGTCGTAGCTGTTCATCAGGTCGCAGTTGCCCTTGACCAGCTCGTTGAAGCCGTTGACGGGGGAGACCTCGTCCTTAATGACGACTTTGGCGTCGGTGTCCTGCTCCACCAGCATTTTCACCATCTGGTGAATCAGCTTCATTTCGGAAAACTGACCGTCCATAATGACGATTTCGTCCCCGCTGCTCTTACCCGAGCCGCAGCCCGCGGCGGAAAGCGCCAAAACCAGGCTCATCATAACGGCAATCACTTTTTTCATACTTTCTCCCTCTTTTCTTTATATATTATTGATATTCCTGTCGACGAAAATACACGATTCCCGGATGGAACCGTATTTTAATGCTCATCGCCTTTTACGGTCCTGTGGCGGTACAGCCGTTTTTCAATGTAGGCCATCACGCCGTCGAACAGCACGGCCATCCCCATCAGCGACAGCGTCCCAAACAGGATCAGCTGCATGTTCTGAATATGGATGCCGCGGTAGATGACGGAGCCGAGCCCGCCGCCGCCCACGAACGTGGCAAATACGGCTACGCCGATGGAGGTGACGGTGGCGATCCGGATTCCCGTGAAGATGACCGGGAAGGCGATGGGGATTTCCACATGAAGCAGCCGGTAAGTCCGGCTCATGCCCATGCCGTCGGCGGCCTCTTTGATGGCCGGCTCAATATTGCTGAGGCCGAGGTAGGTGTTGTGCACGACCGGCAGCAGGGAATACAGCACCAAGCCGATGATGACCGTCGGCTTGCCCGCGCCCAGAAAAACCATAATGATTCCGAGCAGCGCCAGCGCCGGGATGGTCTGCAGGATATCCACGGCCCACAGCACCACGGAGCGCACCGGTTTTTTCATATAGGCCAGCACGCCGAGCGGCAGGCCGAGAAGAACGGTGAAAAGCACCGAAAGCAGCACAATATAAAGATGTTCAAAAATCATTGTCGCGCTCACTTGACATCCCCCCTTAATCCCTTCGGCACGGCCTTTTTCTGGAAATAGTCGATCAAAAGGCCCAGCCCCACCGCGAGAATGGCGGCCGGAATCGCGCCCGCGATAATCAGCGTGTTATTGTTGGTGCTGACGCCGATATAGATGAAATCGCCCAGGCCGCCCAGGCCGATCATAGAGGCCAGCACCGCCCAGCTTACAATATAGACGGTGGACATCCGCAGCCCCCCGATGATGGCGGGAAGCGCCAGCGGAAGCTCCACCCGCAGCAGCGACTGCAGGGAAGACATCCCGCAGCCCCTCGCCGCTTCCTTATACTGCTCCGAAACGCCGATCAGTCCGGTGTAGGTGTTTTTCAGCACCGGGAAGATCGCGTAAATGGAGAGCGCGGCCAGCACGGTCGCGGGCACCATTCCGAGATACAGGAACAGGATGCCGATAAACACGATGCCGGGGATCGTCTGCACCACGGAAAGGACCGGCAGAACAAATTTGGATATTTTCGGGGCTCTGGAAAGCAGGATTCCCAGGAACAGGGCGATGACAAATCCGATGAAAACGGAAATCAGGACATACACCAGATGGGTCGCGATGGCCTGGAACAGCTTATCCCCGTAAAGACGGAAGAAATCACTCATTGCCCATCCCCCCAAACAACGCTTGCCAAGGCTTTTGACATGCTGGTTTTTGTAATGATACCGGCCACTTTTTTGTCCTCCGTCAGCACAATGACGTATTCCGCCCGCTGGCTGCTGATGATATCGAAAGCGGTTTTCGCGGGGGTGTCCGGCGTAACGGTCGGGAAATCCACCGTAATCAGGTCCCTGATGGTGTCGCCCGCCTTGCCGCGCTCGTTGACGGTTTCAATCAGCAGAACGCCGATATAGTGTTCCTCCCGGTCCACCACGACAAGGGAGTCGATCTCCCTGCGGCTCATGATATTGACGCATTCCAGCGTCTTTTTGTCCTGCGTGACCTTTGCCACGTTGGTTTTCATCAGGTCGGAGCACGCCAGCTGGTTCTGCGAGAAATTATGTACATGCTTGCCCATAAATTCCCGCACGGTATCGTTGGCGGGCGCGCGGAGAATCCCCTCGGGGGAATCCGTCTGCAAAATCTGGCCCTCGCTCATAAACACGACCGTGTCGGCCATTTTCAGCGCCTCGTCCATGTCGTGCGTAACAAAGATGACGGTCTTTCCCAAACGCTGCTGCAGGGACTTGACCTCGTCCTGAAGGGAATCCCTCGTAATCGGGTCCAACGCGCCGAAAGGCTCATCCATCAGGATAATGGGCGGCTCAGCCGCCAGCGCGCGAAGCACGCCGATTCTCTGCTGCTGGCCGCCGCTCATTTCATTCGGATATTTATGAGCATAGGTTTCATACGGCATATTGACCAGCTCCAGAAGCTCTTTCGCCCTTTGGCGGCTTTTCTCCTTGTCCCATTTGAGCAGACGCGGCACCACGCAGATGTTTTCCTCCACCGTCATGTTCGGGAAAAGCCCGATTTGCTGGATGACGTACCCGATGCGGCTGCGCAGCTTTTCGGGATTCATCTCCATAATATTCTTTCCGTCGATGCTGATGCTGCCCGAGTCCATCTCGATCAGGCGGTTCAGCATTTTCAGCGTTGTCGTTTTTCCGCAGCCGGAAGGGCCGATCAGCACGACAAACTCACCGTCGGGTATCTTTAAATTCAAATCTTTCACAACTTTTTGTTTTCCATAAGACTTACTGACATTTTTATATTCAATCATAAATGCCCTCCTTTTCTGCCCATAATCCGACAAGAAGCAACTTCAATTTTTTTATAGATTGCTTCTTAGATTTCTATAATATCACAAAATCATTAATCCTGTCAAATGCACGCTGTCATTTTTTGGTAATAATATTCATCCACACGCTTTAAGCCTTTTAAAAATCAGTCATTTTTACCCGTTTCGGGCAGCGAAAAGCGCATATCCCCAAACGGGATATGCGCCCTTATAATGCTATCCTGTTATCCGTTCAGACCGGCTTCTGCCCGGCCTCCACAAGCTTTTGGCTGAAAACCAGGAACAGTCCTTCCACAAAAATCAGCATCCCGGTCGCAACCAGCATCCATTCGATTTTGATCCAGTCGGACAGGGGGCCGAATAAAAGCATTCCCAAAGGCATGCTCATACTGGTAATCATGGTCAGCACGCCGAACACGCGGCCAAGGTAATCCGGCTCCACCTTTTCCTGAAGCAGGACGGTGGAGGGCGTGTTGAAAATGGGCATGACGAATCCGACAAGCCCCATCAGCGCCAGATAGACCCAAAAATCGGTGACAACGCCCAGCAGAAACACCCCGACACCGATCAGAAAGCTGGAAAGCGCCATGGTGTGCACACGGTTTCTCAGCCCGCCCCAGCAGGCCATCAGGAGTCCGCCCAGCATCATCCCGAGGGAAAAGGCGATTTCGATCGCGGTCAGGTACCAGACCTCTTCTCCAAAGCTGCGTGTGACCTGCAGCGGGGTCAGAAAAGCCGCCGGGGCCGCCAGAAAGGTGAAAAGGGCAAAGAACAGAAAGAACCGTTTCAGGTACGGGTGTGTGCCGATATAGGAAAATCCCAGCCGCAGCCCCTCGAAATAGCCGGAGCTTTCCGGCGCCGCGCCGCCCGCCCGGGCAGGGACGCGAAGGAAAAAGAGCAGCGTAAAAACACCGATTGCGGCGGTTCCCACATCGATAAAAAAGATGGTCTCAATCGGCGCCGCCGACATCAGCGCGCCGCTGGCGATAGGGGAAAGCAGCAGGATGGCGGACTGAATGCTCGAGTTGATCCCGTTGACCGCGGTAAGCTTTTCCACCGGCACCAGCTGCGGCAGAAACGCGCCCACACACGGCGTCTGCACCGCGGAGCCCAGCGCGCGCACGGCCGATATGACAAAAAGCAGCCACATGGCCTTGTACCCCAGAAGGAACAGCACCGCCATGACCAGCGTCGACAGCGCGATCATGGAGTCCGACAGGGCAATCAGGATTTTCCGGTCGTAGCGGTCCGCCCAGACACCCGCAAAGGGCGAAAGCAGAAAGGTCGGGATAAAGCCGCAGAGGATGGAGATCATCATCATGACGCCCGACTTGGTCTGCAGGGTGATATACCACATGATGGCATACTGAACCAGAGACGAACCGAACAGAGAAACCGTCTGGCTTGTCAGAAACAGAACCGTATTCTTTTTCCAGTTTTGTTGCATAGGATATTTCCGTTCCCCCCGTTAAGCGTTCCGGCCCGGTCCGCCGGTCATTCCTATGATATGATACCGTAACTTACCGTGACCGTCAAGGAAAGCTTAATCCGGGCGGGGCGTTTTCCGCTGTCTGATGAGCGCAAAAATACATCCTGCCGCCGCGAGCAGCAGGATTCCCCCCAGCGCAGCGATTCCCGCGGTGTAGCTGAACACGTCGCTCACTGCGCCGATCGCAGGAGGGCCGAAGGTCTGGCCGATGTCCATCATAGTGCTCATCACGCCCAGCGACCCGCCGAGCTGCCCCTTCTGCGCAACGTCTGCCGCCAGCGCGTTGGTTCCGGAGGTAATCAGGGCGAATCCCAGTCCGTAGACCACAATAAGGGGGATCACAAGCATGACCGCTTTGAGAAAGGTCAGCAGAAAAAAAGTGCCCGAGCAGACGAACAGCCCGACGACCATCAGCGGCAGGCGGCCCACGCGGTCGGACACCCGGCCGAACACCGGTTTCAGCAAAATCATTCCGATCAGCTGGGCGCCGAGCACATACCCGATCTGCCCGGTGGACATTCCGAGCTGTTTCGCGTAAAGGGGAAAGATCATCTCAAACGCGCCGTAGGAAAAATACGCGCAGGCGTTCAGCACTCCGACCAGAAGCAGGGGCCGGTAGCGCAGCATGCCCCACAGCTTTTTCAGGGAGGAAATCTTTTCGGCTTCTTCCTTCCGGCTTTTGGCCGTTTCCTCCGCCCTCCGCATATTTTTGCTTTTATGGAAATACCAGACTGCAAAGGCCAAGGCCAGAATGCCCGCGCCGCCCGCAATTCCGTATACCGCAGGGATTCCTCCGTACTCATACGCCGCGCCGCCCACGGTCGGCGCCAGCGCCCGGCCGATCAGCGTGGCGGAGGTATAGAGGGACAGGTTCTGTCCGGTGTTGTTCCGGCTGAAAGCCGCGATAGCCGCCATTGCCACCGGGTCAAACGCCGCGGTCGCAAAGCCGTGGTAGAAACGCACCGCCGCCAGCCCCATCGGATTGATTACCAGAAAGTAAACGAACGGCGCGCTCGCAAAAACGAGCAGGGAACCGATCAGAATTTTTTTATATCCGAACCGGTCGGCCAGATCCCCGGCCAGATAGCTTATCAGGATTCCGGGCAGGGTGGACGCCGAAGCGATCCAGCCGATCTGGGTGCCGGTCGCGCCGAGATTCTTTGCAAAGATCGGTAAAACCGGCGATTTTGATATGGTAGAGCTGAAAACCGCGAAAGCCCCGCACAGGCCGAGCATCATTACGATGCGCAGTCCTCCGGTATTTTTCTTCATATGTCCTCCCTCCGCCGGCGCCGGGGGAAACGGTCGTGTCTGCATTTTGCTGTTTGGCGCCGTATCTTCAAACTGTCCCGCTCTTTATGTGAAATCCATTCGGGTTTAGTATGCTCGCTCTTTCCTTCACAATTCTTTTTCGCGGCCGGTTTTTACCGGGTACAGAAAAGCTTTCGCAGCCAAATCAGCAGGGACAGACAAAAAATGAGGAAGCCTAGAGGACTTCTACTCCGTGGGATTGAAAAAAGCCTTTCGTTTCGGGGTCCAGTTCATCGTCGGAAACCACCATATCAATGTCCTTGAGCGTTGCAAAAGTAAAGGTGTTGACAATGCCTACTTTCCCGGAATCCATTAAAGCGACTACCCTTTCGGATTTGCGGAGAACCGCCTTTTTCAGTTCGTTCTCGTCCTCTACGCCGCAGTTGAAACCCGTTTCCGGACTGTAACCGGTCACGCCCAGAAACGCGATGCTGAAATTGACATTCTCAATCGCTTTCACGCTGTTGATACCGTTCACGCTCAGGCTGAAACGGTTCATCTGTCCGCCGAGAACATGGACCTGCGACTGCGTCAGATGCGCCAGTTCCAGCGCGCAGCTGATTCCCCCGGTAAAAATCAGGTAGGATTCATCGGGAAAAACACGGGCCAGCTCCGTAGCCGTCGTTCCGGAATCGAGGAAGACGGATGTTCCCGGGCGCAGAAGTTTCACCGCTTTTTCGGTAATTTGACGCTTCTTTTCCATATTCCGCGTACTGCGCTTGTAAAACAGATCGTCCGTTCCGATCACGACCTCCACCGATTTTGCTCCGCCGTGCACGCGGACGATCTGGCGGGCCTGATCCAGAAACTTCAGATCATTGCGCAGGGTCATTTCCGAAACCTTAGGAAATGCAACCTTCAATTTCGCAAAGCTGACAGCGCCCTCGCTGTTGACAAGTTCCACGATCTGTTCTCTCCGCTGCTTCATTCTTCCTCCTATCCTTTTGTAACAACAAAAAAAATTATTGAAACAATTATAAAGCATTGGAAAATACTTGTCAAACCAGCATCATTTTTCTATAGAAATATACCAGGCCTTCCGAACGGATTTCCCTGGGCCGCCCCCGGGGATTTCCCGGCTGCGGGAAAAATCGGGCAAATCGAACGGACAATGAATATACTGTATCAGATATGCAGAAAAAGGAGCCTTCCGCTGTGCTTGCCGCGGGGCCTTTTTACGATTGACACAGGAGCTGACAAAATCGCTATGTTGAATATCTGGCCATTGGCAATCCCGGACGTCGCGCAGGAAGGCTTTTCAGCCTTTGTCTCTTCGATTTCCATGTCTGCGGATACGCAGCTGAAGCCATGGACCGTAACGTCCCCTTATTTTAACAGCGGAAATTTCAATGCGACTACGGGAAATTATACCGTTCCGGCAACCGGAAGATACGCCATAGCCGCAACCGTCAGCTATACCCTGAACTCGGCCCTGACGCTTTCTCTGGGTGCGGGAATCACCCCCTGGTTTATAGTCAGACGCTCCGCGCCCAGCTCCAGAGACCTGATCAGCGGTCTTCTTCCCCTGTTGAATGTTGCTGTAACGCTCTTAACCCTGAGAGCCGTGCTGGGGGCGGGTACGGTGACGTTAACCGGTGAAGCACAGCTGAACGCGGGAGATACCGTCGGGCTTTATTATGTGGCGGACGGCATGACGCTGACTTTGAGTATTGATAGCGCCGTATGGTCCATTAACCGTATTACCTGACGGACAGGGCTCTTCAATCTTTTTGTAAAAATTTGAAATTATGGAATTTTTTGCTTGCTTTTTATTCTTATAGTGATAAAATATATGTATAAACTGTAAACAGAAGGAGAGTAAGTCATGAAAACTGCAAAGCTTGTCATTGGTATTGTGTCAATTGTAATGTCTCTTTTTGTCCTTTTCCAATCATGCGTGGCCGGTATAGGGAACACCTTAGCAAACGCCGGTGAAACCAGCGGCTCGTCGGGAACGGTACTTGCTATTTGTTTACTGGTTGCCGGGATCGTTGGAATTGCCGCAAGATCTTCAAAGGGAGGCGCTATCGCTTCCGGGATTATTTATGCGATCGGCGGAATTATAGGAGTTACCAATGTTGGTACATATAAGGATTTAGCTATATGGTCCGTTTTTTCTTTTGTTTTTGCCGTGGTATTTATCCTTTCCGCATTTTTCGGGCAAATATATGTTAAAAAAGACAAAGGGAATACAAAGGAAGCTTAAAATCATAATAAATGAAAGGGGCAGCTCGTTTGAGCTACCCCTTTTTCTTGTCTTTTTTAGGTTTTCTGCTGCCCAAATGGAACAGGGTAATCGCAGACGCGACCATTGCTGCGCCGCCCAGCAGCGGATTCAGCGCAAAACAGAAGCCTGTAACGATCAACGCAACCAGAATGCTCAGAAAAACACGAAGCCCGCTGACCGGAGAATTCCCTTTTACCTCGCCGGATTGACCGTTAACCATAAAACGATAGGTTTTCCCCTTAAACAGATAGGAAGAAATCCATACGGGCAGCAGCACACTTTTAAACGTGATATTGCGGTATGAAGTGCTGAAGGTCAGGTCTTTCACCTCATCCGCAGCAATGGACCGTCTGATTTTGTCGCTGAGGTTTCGTTCGATGATACCCTGCGCCGATTTCCAGCAATCCTCCCTGCTGATGCTGTTGTTTTCGGCAAGGAAGCTGTAAAGATATTCCTTCTGATAGGGAACCAGCTCTTTCAGGTTGTACTCCAGACGAATCAAATTATCATCGATATTTTTTGAAGCCAAAATCAGAACGTCATCAAAGCCGTGCGAAAAATGCCCGCTGACGGGAGCCCAGTTCGTTCTCGTCACTGCCCTCGATTCCATGACGGATTTCCCATCGCGCATGACACTGACCATTTCCGTACTGTGATAATGTGTCCCGGCCTGCGCATGGTAATCCGATTCCGTATTACAGTCATATGTAAAATGGGGCACGTAAACGCCGCGGAGCCTTTCCTGCAGGCGGTTCTGCTCCCGAAGCGCACGCGGAGCATAAAACCTGCTTTTGACCCAATCCTTAAAATACTGTTTAGCAGTGTCGGAAGAAATTTTGAATGGAATCAGGGATTCCGGCGGGACGGAATCTGCATTTTCACTTTGCGAAATCATCGGGGAACCGCAGTATGCACACACCTGGGCCGTAATGTTTGATTCCGCAACCATATTGGCCCCGCAGTTGCTGCAGTGGATGACTTTTGTGGAAACGCCCCATTCCTCCGGGCGGCTTTGGGAATTTTCAAAGGCATGCTCCTCAATGGCGGCATCGCTGACCGCAATTTCCCGGCGGGAACCGCAGTAGGGACAGATAAGCATGTTTTCTTCCGGGCTGTACACCATTTCCGCCGCACAGGACGGGCATTTGACATGCTCACCGCTTACTCCATTCTCATTGGTCATTTCTGTTTCCATTTTAATCCTCCCCTGTCTTAGTTCCGCATTGGGGGCAGAATTTAACGCCGCCTGTCAGCTTGGTTCCGCAGTTTTTGCAAAAGACCTCGCTGGACTGAGGCGCGCCGCACTCAGGGCAGAATTTCGCGTTTGCATCGATGGAAGCGCCGCATTTCACGCATTTGAACGCAGGCGGCGAACTGGGCTTTCCGCAGCCGGGGCAAAATTTGGAGCCGGCCGGTATCTGTGCGCCGCACGCGGGGCAGGGGCTTCCCGGTGCCGCGCCGGTCTGCTGGGGCGGCTGGGTCAACGACTGAGTAAACACGGAACCCATCACCGCACCCGCGCCAAGGCCCACGCCCGCCCCCGCAAGCCCGCCCGGATTTTTGGCGGCGTCTTTAATGGAGTCCGCAGCCTGAAACTGAGCGTACTGCTGCAGATTTCCCAGCAAGCCCATTTCTGTTCTTTTATCCAGCACCGCTTCCACTTCCTGCGGAAGGGATATATTTTCCACATAGAAGGATGCCAAAGATAACCCGAACTCCTCAAATTTAGGAGCCAGCTTTTGCTGTGCCTTCCCGCTGATTTCGTCATAGTTCTGCGCAAGATCAAGCGCAGGAATTTTAAGCTCGCCGAGCAGGTCGGTTAAGCCTGAAACAATGAGCCGCTTCAACTGACCGGTGATGTTCTGGGTATCTGAAAGGCCGTTCGTGCCTGAGACCTGCTTTAAATAGCTCAGCGGATCGGTCACCCGGAAAGAGTAGATTCCATATGCCCGCAGGCGAAGCATCCCAAATTCGGCGTCGCGGAGCATGACCGGATTTTCCGTTCCCCATTTTTGGTCCGTAAACTGCTTCGTGTTGACAAAATACACTTCCGCTTTAAATGGAGAATTGAACCCGTAGGGCCAGGAATTCAGTTTTGTGATAACCGGCAGATTTTCCGTGGAAAGCGTATAAAGACCCGGCTGAAAGACATCGGCGGCTTTCCCTTCATTGATGAACACCGCCATCTGAGATTCTCTTACCGTAAGCTTCGCGCCCATTTTGATTTCTTTTCCCTGAACCGGAAAACGATACACCATCGTGTTTTCCGTATCGTCAACCCATTCAATCACCTCAATGAACTGGCTTTTAATAAAGTTTATTAATCCCACATCATCATCTCCAAAAATCATTTTCCGGCAAAATCAATTTTATTATACGCCCCTAAAAGGGAGATGTAAATTATATCCATTCATTTTCAGAAGAATTCCCATCGGAAAAAAACAGGCTCACACCTCTGCGTCCGGGCTGTGTCTGCCGCAAAAACGGGCCATCGCCTGACCCCTTGGATTTGTAGCTGAAATGTCCCCCGTTCCACTGTATTAATGGGAGCTTTTGTTTTATACAGCTGCCTGATTTTTCCCAAAGCAAATTCCGGCGTGTGGTTTTTCGCACTTTTATGCTATAATAGGTGTAAATTCATGATAAAACGCAGGTGTTTACTATGTTTATTGCCGATTTTCATATCCATTCAAAATATTCCCGGGCCACCAGCAAGGATTGCGTTCCCGAAATGCTGGAGCTGTGGGCGCGGCGCAAAGGCCTCGACCTGATCGGAACAGGCGACTTCACCCATCCGGCCTGGCGGGAGGAGCTCCGGGAAAAGCTCATCCCGGCCGAGGAGGGACTCTATACCCTCAAAGACAGCTTTTGCCGGGCGGACGATATCGGGGGAAGCAGCAGCAAGCCCCGCTTCATGATCTCCGGCGAAATCAGCTCCATCTATAAAAAGAATGGAAAGGTCCGGAAGGTACATAATGTAATTCTTCTTCCCACTCTGGAAAGCGCCGAAGCCCTTTCCCACAGGCTTGAGGCCATTGGCAACCTGCACTCCGACGGCAGACCGATTCTCGGCCTCGACAGCAGGGACCTTCTGGAAATCACGCTGGACGTGTGCCCCGACGCCATCTTTATTCCCGCCCACATCTGGACTCCGCATTTTTCCCTGTTCGGCGCCTATTCCGGTTTCGATGATATCGAGGAATGCTTCGGGGACCTGACGGGACACATCCACGCGCTCGAAACCGGGCTTTCCTCCGACCCACCCATGAACTGGCGCATCTCCGCACTGGACCGCTTCACGCTGGTTTCCAATTCGGACGCCCATTCGCCGGGGAACCTGGCGCGGGAGGCAAACCTTTTCGACACTGGCCTTTCCTACCCGGATATCTCGCGGGCGCTCCAGAACCCTGACACAAAAGAGTTTTCGGGCACGATCGAGTTTTTCCCAGAGGAAGGAAAGTACCACTACGACGGGCACCGGAACTGCGGGGTGTGTCTGAAACCCGCGGATACCCTGGCTGCTTCGGGCGTCTGCCCCGTGTGCGGCGGCAGGATCACGGTGGGGGTGCTGCATCGGGTGGAATCGCTTGCGGACAGAGAGGAGGGCTATATTCCCCCTTCGGCCAAGCGTTTTGAAAGCCTGATCCCTCTGCGGGAGGTGATTGCGGCGTCGACCGGCTTCACGGCCGCAAGCAAGAAGGTCGGGGAAAGGTACGCCGGCCTGATCCGCAGCCTTGGCCCGGAGCTCTTTATCCTGCGCGAGGCGCAGCTGGGCGACATTGAGCTTGCGGCAGGCCCGCTGGTCGCCGAGGGCATCCGCCGGCTCCGCGGCGGGAAGGTAACCGTTCTGCCCGGATTCGACGGGGAATATGGAAAGGTCAAAATTCTGGATCGGCAGGAGATTGGCCTGCTTTCCGGCCAGATCAGTCTTTTTAAGGAAAAGCGGAGCGATCCGTCTGCTCCGGAAAACACAGGGAAGCGAAAAAGCCGGACGGACAACCCCCCGGCGGGATTGGAAGCAGAGAACGCGCCGCCGCAGAAAAAAGAGGCAGGCGCAGTTCCGGCTGCCGCTGAGGACGCCTTCAGCGGATTGAACCGGGAGCAGCGGGAGGCCGTGTCCGCTTCCGACCCCGCCGTCGTGGTGATCGCCGGACCCGGCACCGGCAAAACACGGACGCTTGTGAGCCGGATCGTCCGCCTCGTCCGGGAATGCGGTGTATCCCCCGCACAGATTACCGCCGTCACGTTCACGAACCGGGCGGCGACGGAAATGCGGTCCCGCCTTGCCGCGTATTTCGGGGACAGGCGGACCGTGAAAAGCATGCACATCGGGACGTTCCACTCCATCTGCCTGCAGATTCTCTCCGGAAAAAAGGGTGAGACAGCGCCCACCATCATCGACGAGCAGGACGCGCTCTCCATCCTCACGGACCTTTTAAAGGACCTCGGGCTCAAAGCGTCCCCGCGGGATGTTTTCAGAGAAATTTCCCTGATCAAAAGCGGCGCCCGGCTGCCGGAAGAAGCTGAGGAAGTCCCGGAGGGGATCTATGACCGGTACTGTGAACAGCTTGCGCAGTATGGCGTACTGGACTACGACGACATCCTCCTGAACACACTGAGCCTGTTCCAAAACGGAGAACTGGGAAGCAGGGAGGAGAAAAAACTCAGAAACGCTTTTTCCTCTCTTCTGGTGGATGAATTTCAGGATATCAATCCCGTCCAGTACCGCCTGATACAGGAGTGGGGGAAAAACAGTGCGGGAATTTTCGTAATCGGGGACCCCGATCAGTCCATTTACGGATTCCGGGGCTCGGATTCCCTCTGTTTTGACCGATTCTTCGGGAATTTTTCCGGGGCGCGCCGGGTACGGCTCACGCAGAATTACCGCTCCACCCCCGAAATCATTGGCTGCTCCCGGTCCGTTCTGCCGGAAAGAAACCCCGCGGAACCGTCTCTTGAGGCACAACGGGACAGCGGCGCCCGCGTGCGTCTTCTGGAGGCGGACGGCGAGCTGCCGGAAGCGATTTTTATTGCGAAAGAAATCAACCGCATGGTCGGCGGCATCGATATGCTCGACGCACATGCTTCGTCCCACCCGAAGGGAAAAAAGCCTGTTTCGGAGCAGGTGCGCAGCTTTTCCGATATCGCCGTACTGTACCGAACCAACCGTCAGGCGGAGCTTCTGGAGCAATGCCTCCGGAAAGAGGGCATCCCGTATCTGGTCGCCGGACGGGATGAATTTCTTTCCGACCGCGAGGTTCGCAAAGCGGTCGCCTTTTTCCGCTTTCTGCTCGACCCGGCGGACCTGATCTCCCTTCGGCTGTGCCTGAAGGAATGGGGCGTCTGCCCCGGCGGGCGGGCGCAGCGGGTGCTGGAGGACTACTCCGGAACGGACAAAAGCACCGCGTCCCTTTTGGCGCTTTTGGAAACACTCTCCGCTTCCCCGGGAAATCCGCATAAATTCTCCGGGCTGCTCCGCAAATACGAGCCCCTCGTCCGCAGCGGGAAACCGCAGAAGCTGATAGAAGCCTGGATCGACGATAACGGGCTTCAGGAGGTACGGAGCATGGAGCTGTTTCTCAACATGGCCGTTCTGCACGAAAAAATGCCCTCCCTCCTGCAGAATCTTCTGCTCGGGCGGGAAGGCGACGTGGTGCGCAGCGGCGGGAGAAGCTATTCGTCGGACGCGGTTTCGCTTATGACCCTGCACGCGTCAAAGGGGCTTGAATTCCCCGTTGTGTTTGTCAGCGGCGTAAAGGACGGAACGATCCCGCTGAAAAACCGGCGGGGCGACTGTGACCCGGACGAGGAACGCCGGCTCTTCTACGTCGGCATGACAAGGGCGCAGGACGAGCTGATCCTGCTGACTTCCTCCTCACGCTCGCCCTTCCTCCCCGGACTCCCCGCAGACCTTCTTTCGGAGGGGACCGCTTTTGAGCGGAAAAAAGCGCCTGCATTCGAGCAGGTCTGCTTTTTCTGACGGAAGGCGGCGCTTCATATTTTTTTACAGTCGGCTGCGGTCCTGAATAAAGACATAATTCCGGGCGTCCGAGCGGCCTTCCACAAAGCGGTAGCCTTCCCAGTCGAATTCCCTGAGCCCTTCCGGCTCCGTGATTCTGTGTTTGACAAGAAAGCGCGCCATCTGCCCCCGCGCTGTCCTGACGCTGGAAACCGTACCGCGCGCGCCGTCCGGCTTCTGCACCAGAAAGCGGCACGTAATCAGGGTGTCCCCCGGAAGAAGACAGGGAGCCGCCAGCCTGGTATAGTCCGCCGAAGCAAGGCTTACGACCGGCTCTCCGCTTTGAAAAAGCTGCCGGTACAGACGGTCGCCCCAAAATTCATAAAGTTCCTGCCCGTTGACCCTGAATTCCTTTTTGATTCCCAGACGGTAGGGCTGAATCCCGTCCGCCGGGCGCAGGAGCCCGTACAGGGCGCTTAAAATGCGCAGGTGCTCCTGCGCGAAGGAAAAATCCCTCAGATCAAAATCACGGGCATTCAGGTTCCGGAAAGCGGCGCCGTAATAGGACAGCAGCGCCGGCGTACCGGGGACGGCCGGGTCGAAGTGCTGGTAAAAGTCATAGAGCGTAAAGGCCCGCTCGGGATTCAAATCCAGAAGGCTTTCCAGCTCCCATGGGTTGTAATTTCGCAGGGCATCCACCAGCAGGCCGGTCTCTTTTGGGAAAAGCGGGCGGCCCGGCTTTACGCCTTTCAGAGAGAAGGGCCGGATATTTCTGGCGGGGGAAAGAATTGCAAGCATCGGGAATCCCTCCCAAATATTAGGATATCCCTATTATAGCATGGGGCCGGAGCGGACACAAATTCGCTTCCGGGATTACCCGACATTACGCCTCCGGAGTAAATATTTTCCGGTACAGGTCTTCGCCGTAAGCCGTCTGAAGAGGTTCCCCCGGCATGATTTTAAAAGTACGTTCTCCGTTTTCAAGCCTTTGCGCGCTGAGAAATTGAACCTTCGGGTACCGCGGGCTGAAAAAGGCGGCCGCGAAGGTATAAAGATGCGTAACGAAGAAGATTTCCATGCCGTTGTCCGCGAGCGCCTTTGTAATCTGGCGGCAGATTTCGGAGCCCTCCCGCTCATTGGTGGCGGCGAACGATTCATTGAACAGAACCAGAGCTCCGGGAGTCAGGCGGTCGGCAATCTCACTCATGCGGGCAAGCTCCTCATCCAGCTTCCCGCTTGTCATCGTGGTATCTTCCTCTTTTTTGAAGTGCGTAAATACGCCGTTCCGTATCGGCGCACGGTAATTTTGCGCGCCGACGAACATCCCGCACTGCATCATAAGCTGCGCCTGCCCGATGCTTCTGAGAAAGGTGGATTTTCCTCCCTGATTGGCTCCCGTGATGATATAAAGCCGCTGATTCTCCGCGTTCAGTTCGTTTCCCGTTACTCCCGAGTCCTTTAACAGGGCCAGACTGACATCGTACAGCACATTGTATTTCCGGCTTTCCGCTTCCAACGGGAGCATTTCAGGAATGCAGGTTGGCATGCCGGCGGCCTGAAGCCTGTCGTATAAATTCAGGCAGCCGACATAAAAGGCCAGCTCCTTTTGAAGGATAACAAAAAAGCTTTCCACGTGCTCCGCCGACTGTGCCAGCACATTGATGCTTTCATTCATCGCGCGGGCGCGGCGGTTGCCGAAATCGGAAGCCCCCGCGTCGTCACGGGGCGCGAGCGTAAAAGACGGGGCAAAATGCCAGTGACGCCAGAAATGCGTTTTCTCTTTGCGCCGCATCACATAATCGATTCCCTGATTGTAATTTCCGAGCCCGGCGCTGATCAGCATCCCCTTTTCATCCTTCAGCTCATTGAGAAGCGAATGAATCTGTAAAAAATAATCGTCATCGAGCTCCTGCCACAGCATGGAGATAAAATTTTTGAAGCCTTCGGAATGAAAATTCCGCATATCCGCATCGGTGGCATTGCGCATTTTCATCAGCATTTCCGTGTATATTTTTAATAAATCGACTGCGCTGGAAAAATTGCTGGATAAATTCTGCCGTGTGGACAGCCACGACCAGGATTTGTGTTTCCGCTCCATTGTCTCAACCGTAATATCATAAAGCTTTCTCACTGTTTCGGGGTTGTTGATGCAGTCCTTCAGGACCTCCTGACGATAGCGGATTTCCCGGGCAGTCCGCAAAGGATAAAATAAAGCCGAACTGCACACCTCCCGAATGATCGTGTCGTCCTGTGCCATCGCCGAAAGGATGCGGGCAAACTCAAGATCGGCGATCAGCGTGTCTTTCCCAAAGCAGGGTTTTTGCTGCGGATTGAAATCCGTATCCTGATCCATCAAGTGTACTTTCAAAATTTCAGCCTCCCTTACGATGATCGTAAAATCCGCCGCGCAGCCTTTCGCAGAGCCGCTCATAGGTCAGCCCGTATTTTCCCGCGATGTGCATCGCATAGGCAAGGCCGTCGGGCGGCCTGCGGGTAATCCGAAAAGTCCTTACCGCCGGGTCGTCCTCCCGGACCGAGCTCATCATGCTGACCGTTTCCTCCCCGTGTGCGGCCAGCTCGTCGATAAAGGTGACGCACACGACGGGAGCGCCCAGCTTCGCAAGGGCGTCCATCATGCGGCCCCCCAGCAGCAGCGCGTCCGTCAAAGTGGTGGAGGAAAAAATCTCGTTGATGATGAGAATGCTCCGGGAGGTAGCGCGTCCGAAAAGCTCGTGAAGACGTTCGAGATCGTCCTGCAGTTTTCCGTTCTGGGTGGACAAATCCTCCTCCCGTCCAAAATGGGTGAGGATACTGTCAAAAAGGAGAATCGTCGCCTCCCTTCCCGGCACGCACAGCCCCAGGCAGGAGAGATAATGGATCTGTCCGAAGGCACGCGCAAAGGTCGTCTTCCCGCCCTGATTGGGACCGGTCACGACAATGATCCGCTCCGGTGTATTCAGCACAAAATCATTCGTCACCGGCTGCCCGGCACCTCCCATTGAGGAAGCCAAAGCCAGATCAAAACCGTCCCTGTCGTAAAGGTGTTCCGCGCTTTCGCACAATTTCGGGTAACAGAACGGGAGTCCCTTCTCACGATGCGGCCGGATATACTCCAGCCAGGAGAGGTAAAACTGAATTTCACGGGAAAACCGCGCGACGGTCGGGTCGATAAAATCCAGATACTTCGAGCAGAAATGGTCCAGATTCTCAAAAATGTCCCTGTACCATGAGGCGACCATATTCAGTACGGCCGCCTCCACATGCTGCGCGGACGGTTCTTCGGAAAGCTTGCGGCGGTAATTCGTCCCGTCCCCCTGACGGAATTTGTCGAACAGCCTGAGAATTTCCTTACTGTGATCTTCCTGCCCTTCATATTTTCGGACACGGATGACCCCGTTTTTGATCAGCATGCAGTATTCCACGGAAGAAAGCTGTTCGCGCAGCCGGTCGATCTGTTCCCGAAGCTCCGTGAACTCCTCCCTACCGGTATAGGCGGCCAGATACCGCATAAAACCGCGCAGGCCGTCCGAGCAAAGCGTCCGGCCCCGCAGCCTGTCTGTCAGCCCGGCAAGCTTCGCGCAGTAGCTGTCCGCACAGTCGAGCAGGCGTCCCTTGGTCAGATAATGATTTTCATAGCTGTTTTCGGACGTGAGCGATTTTTTGATGGCTTCCATGGATTGGCTGAGACGATATACAGATTGCGAAAACTCAGAAAAGAAACCGCGCAGCCCGTCGCCTTCCAGCTCCCGCATGACTTTCTGCCGGTAGGTAATGGTATCGCCGTCGCGAAGCGACGTGTAGAAGAAGCCCTCGAGCCCGTATTCCTTGCTGCTGTTCAGGATCGGCCGGAAGATCTGGTCAAGATAAAGGTCCCTGAAGCAGTCCGGCGCAGCTTCCTTTCTCGGTTTTTTCCACTGCTCCTCAGCCGGAAATAAGATACTGTAAAACACATTGCACACCTCTTCCTGTTTTTCAGTGCTTTGACGCATACTCGGCAAGACGCCGGAGCGAACCGGTCATATCCTCGTGATGCACCATTACATGCGGCGGTGCCTTCAGCCGTACCGAGGAATAATTCCAGACCGCGACGATTCCGGCTTTTACCAGCGCGTCGCATACCGGCTGCGCACAGCTTCCGGGCGTTGTGATCACTCCGATTTTCGCGTCCAGCCGGCGGCAGATTTCATTCAGTCTGCCAACAGGGTACACCGGCTTTCCGTACGCACCTTTTTTGATGATTTTTGGGTCAACGTCAAACCCGGCAAGAATATCAAGGTCGTATACGGAATAACCCGCATAGCTCATCAGCGCCTTTCCCAGTTTCCCCACACCGACGAGGACGACGGCGTCTGTTTTCCTGGACTGCCGGACGGCCCGCGGGCCGGGGACCGGATTGATTCCTTCCATGCCGCACCTTCTTTTGCTTTTCATGATGCAGAAGCCAACGCGCTGCTGCGGCCTTTTCCGGGCACCACAGCCTGATAACGACAAAAAAGCCGATGCTTCCAAACAGAAGTCATCAGCTTTCACGCATTTCGGTATTACCGCGGGAGTACTTCATTCCCAAGGCTATTATAGAACATGCTTCTGCAAAAATCAATGGGCAATAAAATTCCGTTTAGTGGATAACGCTCCTTACATTTTTCTTTACAAGCCGCACGTAAAGGGAGAAAAGGTTGAAAAATCCGTCATAACTTGCTATAATCATAAACGGGAATGAAGTTCTCCCCTAGCTTTGCTAAAATTGCTTTTCAGCTGATGACTTCTATGGTAATCATAGAAAGTGGTCAGCTTTTTATTTTCTCCTTTCACAAAAACAGAAAAATTTACAGTTCAGGCCCTGTTTGTAAAAGCAGGAATGTAAATAAGGCCTGGTCGCAGCAATGGAAATGCCAAATTTGGGGGTATCTATGAAAAAAAATATCGCTGTCGCAATCGGAGGGGCGGCCGGAACTATCCTGAGGTATGTGGTCCATCAGCTTCCGCTGCCCTTTGACGAGCTTTACCGTCCCATTCTTACGATCCTGATTAACGTAAGCGGGAGCTTTTTACTGGGCTTTCTGACCATCCTGTTTGCAAAAAGGTTCCCGGTGAGCGCCGAAGTGCGCCTGGGTATCACCACGGGCCTGTTGGGAGGATATACCACGTTTTCCACCCTTTGCAAAGAAGCTGTTTTATTGGGCCTTTCCGGTGATGTCCTTCTTTCGGCGGTTTACGTTTTTGCTTCCGTCCTGCTGGGCCTTGCCGCCGCGTGGCTCGGGATCAGAACCGCAAAGCGGATGGAACGGAGGCGCGCCTGATGGATTTTGTCTTACTGAGCGTCGGCGGCGTCTGCGGCGCGATCGCCCGCTATCAGATCGGAGCCGCCTTTTCGAAAAAACAAAATCATACGTTTCCCTTCGGCACTTTTTTCATCAACCTATCGGGCGCATTCCTTCTGGGAATTTTTTGCGGGCTGGGCATCGGCGGAAATTCCTATCTGCTTCTGGGCGACGGCTTTTGCGGCGCCTTTACCACCTTTTCCACCTTCACCGTGGAAAGCGTGCAGCTCATGCAGCACGACGCCGTCAGGGAGTCCCTATTGTTTATCGTATTGTCGCTGGCAGCCGGTCTTCTTTGTTTTTTAATGGGTTACGGAACGGGGAAGCTTTTTTGAAACGAGCGGGGGGACGCCGTTTCCCCGAAAATCATTGATTTTACGGAGGTGTGGTTATGAGAAGGGTTTTACTTCCGATCGACGGAACAGCGCGGAGCCTGAAAGCGGTCGATTTGATCAAATCGCTCTATACGCCGGAGGATGTGAGCATTGTACTGCTTATGGTCCGGGAAGACACGGAAACGATGTATTCGGAAGAGGAACTGCAAAAATCTAAAGCGCAGCTGAAATCGACCTTGGACGCGGTGGCCGGACAGCTGCCGGGCTATCCCGTGCGAAAGCAGGTCGTTTTCGGGCGGGCCGGCGACCAGATTCTCGAATGTGCGGAGCAGGACGAAATCGATATTATCGTGATGACCAAATCCACAAAGACCGGCCTGTCCCAGAAAATCGGCTCGGTTGCAGCCTATGTCGTAAAATACGCGAAATGCATCGTCATGATCGTGCCGGAAAATATGCCCCGTGAAAAATCGGCGGGGAACGTGCTGAAATGCCGGCATATGGACGATATCGTTACGCTGAGCGGCCAGATGAGCTTCCGGTCCAGTTCCTGTCTGCTTCCGGTGCAGGCGGGCAAATGCGTGTACAGCATCACAGTGCTGGAGGGAAAGCTGCGCCTGAACCACAGCGCCTACGACCCGGACGGCGGCACATGGTCCGCCCCGCTACAAAACGGCCAACCGGAGCATTATGACCTGAAAAAGGGAGAGGAAAGAGAAATCCGTCTGGAAGCAGGTATTGCATTCCGTCAGCTCGACCAAATCGAGGTCGTCAATCCGAGTATGACGTCTCCGCTGAAATTCCACTATATCGCACGGTTTGAAAGTCTGGAGGAATAACCGGCGTTATAGGCCGCGTCTTATTTCTCAACTGAAATCCCAATATTCATATGTTGAAAGACCAGAAAATAAAGACAAGGCATGATACCTTGTCTTTATTTTTTAGGAAATAGTGCAAATGGATTTTTGTCGCTGATGATGAACGGCGTTGTCGGCCCTTTGTACGGTTACGGCATATTGTTCCCGGCACAAAGGCAGAAGGGATGTCCGGAAGGGTCTATCATTGTTACAAACTCACTGCCCCCGAATTGTGACGCCGCTTTCGTCGCACCGATAGACTGAGCATATTCAACCGCTGCCGGGACATCCGGCACCTGAAAATCGAAATGCATCTGTTTTTGCTGTTTCCCTTTTTCTTCCGGCCATATGGGTGGGACATAATGCTCTTCTTCGATAAACAAAAACACAATCCCATTTTTATTGCACAATGCAGGACGGCCAAACATTTTCCGTTTTTCCCATCCAAGCAATCTGTGGTAGAATTCGCACAGCCTTTGTTCGTCATCGCAGTCAACCATTACATTGCCCAAGCAGATTCCGTCAATCATAAGAACTCCTCCTGTATAAGTTTTTGCGGTCGCATGCCTGATAATTTATCTCTATTATAGCATATGGCAGTCCAAAGAAGGCGAAATCTCATATTGAAAATCAGGATGCCGTTGTCAGGGCGTCGGCTGGGATGTCAATCATATCTTAAACCACATGATGCTCTTTCAGAAGCTTTTCAATGTCGGTGCCCTGGGTTTTTTTCAGAAGCAGCTTCATGGCAAGCCTCTCTTTGAACCCAAGCTCCATATCGGTAATTTTCTTGCCGTCGCGCAGGGATACGGTGGAATTCAGCAGGTCCCGCACATCATACACACTGCCCCAGACCTCCGGCACGCCGCGGTCGATGTTCAGCAGGGTATACACCGCTTCCATGCCGGTGCGGATGGAATATTCGGTGGTGAAAATGGTGTCGCGCGCGGTCTCGGCGAACTGACCGAGGAAAGCGAAATTGACGGCGCCCTTCGGAACGACCAGAGGACGGTCCCCCTTTGCCCTGGGCATGAAGAACGCGGTGATGTACGGCATCATGCAGGGAATCGTGTTGGCACTCTTTTCGGCAAGCCCGGGGATTTCGGATTCCGGTACTCCCATATGATACAGCCACTCCATGCAGATTTCCTTGCCGGTGCATTCCCGCATGCTTTTTTTGACGTAGTTGCCGGGCTTGTCGCTGAACAGGCCGTAAATCCAGCCCACAAGCTGCCCCTTCGGCTGGGAGCGGAACTGCGGCTGGCGGTTGAACGTCCAGCTTAAAAGCCAGTTGGAATCCTTTGCCGTGACGATCCCGCCGGTAACCACCTTCCCCGAGAACGGGTCGCGCTTGCAGATTTTCTGAATATACGGCGGAATCTTGCCGTCCAGGGTGGTGACGGTGGCGCTCATCCAGTTGCTTTGTTCCGGATTATGGCAGAATTTGTCCGGATGGCCGAAGGACGGGTCCTGTGCGGCGATCTTCCGCCACATATCCCAGCCGCCGCCCGCTTTGATTTCGGTGTTGAACGGGGCAGGCTCGTTCTGGCCGCCGAGGGAGGAATTCTCCACGCAGCCGCCGTTGGTGATAAAGATCAGATCGTCCTCGGTCAGATCGATATTCTCCGTCTTGCCTTCACAAAGAACGATCACGCGCTTCGCCGTCTTTTTGTCCTTCTGAATATCGAACTCCACGCTGACAACTCTGGTGCCGTAATGGAACTGCACCCCGTTGGATTCCAGATATTTGATCATGGGCAGAATCATGGACTCATACTGATTGTATTTGGTAAAACGCAGCGCCGTGAAATCGGGAAGGCCGCCCACATGATGGATAAAGCGCTTGATATACAGCTTCATCTCCAGAGCAGAATGCCAGTTTTCAAAGGCGAACATCGTGCGCCAGTACATCCAGAAATTGGAGTTCAGGACCTCGTCGCTGAAATACTCGTCGATACGCTTATTGTAAAGCTCTTCGTCGGGAGTAAAGAACAGCTCCATGATTTCTTCCGCGCCCTTATCCGAAAGCCCGAATTTTTTGTCGGTGTGCGCATCCTCCCCGCGGTTGACCGTTGCGCGCATCAGCGAATAGTTCGGGTCCTTCTTGTTCAGCCAGTAGTACTCGTCGAGCACGCTGATTCCTTCCGTCTCAATGGACGGAATGGAACGGAACAGGTCCCACATGCATTCGAAATGGTTATCCATTTCCCGGCCGCCGCGCATGACATAGCCCAGATTCTCATAGAGATATCCGTCGCAGGCGCCGCCCGGAATCGGGTCCTTCTCCAGAATGTGGACATGGCTGCCCTTCATCTGCCCGTCGCGGACAAGGAAACAGGCGGCTGCCAGCGCAGCGAGGCCGGAACCTACAATGTAAGCGGACTTGTGATCGACGCCTTCCGGCTTAACCGGGTGTGCGAAAGCTTCATAATTCCCACTGGAATAATACATAAAAGTTACCTCCGTTTGTTTTGGTTTCTGAAAATATTGTATCCATTCCGGCAGAAGGATTCCATAAACAGAAAACGCGCCGTGATGAAAATTTCATCACGGCGCAAAAATTGTAAAAAGTTTTATCATTCCGGGCATTTTGATAAAGAAATATCCGTGCGGTAGTTGTCCAAAGCAGAGGTGATATTGCCGTGCACCAGCGAGCTGAGCCGGTCAATGATCGTCTGAGGCTCCTCTTTCATGCCGTTCTTGATCCAGTCCAGCATCAGTCCTACAAATCCGTATTTGTAGAAATCCGCAATGAACTTTTTATCCTCGTCACGGACGGCCATGCCCTGCGCCTTTTCTTCGACGACGCCGATCAGAAGATCATAGGTCAGCTTGTACAGATAGATTTCCACCTGCTCCCGGCTGACGGAATGATAGACATTCAAGATAAACGGCTTGTTGGCAAGCACCGCTTCAAAAATCTGCAAAAACCCCTGCTGCCAGGTATCGTATGTCTTCTTGCCTTCCAGAGCCTTGGTTGCATCCTCCACGCACGACCATTCCACCAGATCGAAAATGTCCTTGAAATGGTAATAAAAAGTCATGCGGTTGATGCCGCAGTCCTCCGCGATGTCATTGATCGTTATCTTATCCAGCGGCTTCTGGAGCAGCAGGTTTTTCAGGGAAGCTTCCAAAGCCCGTTTTGTTGTCTGAGACATACGGAGCACCACCTTGTATCTTTCGATTTTTAAAACGCTACGATTGATATATTCTTTGCTGTTTCAGGTATAGCATACAATAAAAACCGGCGCTGCGCAAGTTCAGGCCGGAACCTCCCCACCGATCAATCAGCCTTTCACGTTTTCGTCAAATCCCAGAAACCACGTGGCGGCAAAGGAAGAGACCACGGAGATGACCAGAGTCGCGACGGCGAAATAGAAGTTGGTCATCACGCCGGAACCGTCCGTCGGAATAAAGGTCGGCAGAGCCGTATCGTAAAATACCGGCCATTTAGCTTTACGGTATCCAGACCGACATGATCAGTAATTCTGCTCCGTTTGCAAGCGTCAGACCGACCGCATGCTTTGTTTCGGTGACCGTGAAAACTACTCCGCTGCCGGGCGCACAATCCTTCCGGAAGCCGGTTGCACCACCGCACCCTTACCCAGCATTTCCTCCGCGAAAAAAGGGGCCCTGACTTCCGGAAGGGGAATGGTTTTACCGGCGGCGGGTGATTTCACCGAGTCGGAATCCTCCGGCTCACCTGTTTCTGCATTGTTCTTTTTCTGAATAAACCAAATAAGTCGTTTTGAATGTCCGCAACGGGATTCTTTGCTTGTCGCAAATCAGAAGCCCCCGCGCCGTGCGTGAGGGCTTCTGATAAAAAGAAGAATATGGGAGGAGATTTAACAAAAAAGCTCTTTTACTTTATTCAAACGGATTTTCCGTCCCGTACAGCATGGTTTTAGGCTGATTAAAGGAAATATCCGTGATGCCCAGCGTAAGAAACACCGTGAACAGGGGGCTTCCCGCATGAGCAAACGCCACAGCGCCATGGTGGGGATAATGCTTTTCAATCAGGACGTGACGGTAGAAACGGCCCATTTCCGGAATTGCAATGATTCCTATCCCGCCAAAGGAACGGGTCGCGACCTCAAGCACCTCTCCCTGCGCGATATATGCGGACAGCTTTCCCTGTGCAGAACCCTGCAGCCGGAAAAAAGTGATCTTTCCGGGTGCGATGTCGCCCTCCAGTGTTCCGCGGGTAAAATCGGGCTCCCCGCCGTTTTCCAGCAGACGGTTCTGGATCAGCTGGTATTTCACCGCCGCGCCCTTTGACAGCTTGCAGAACGGCGTATTCCCGCAGTGGAAGCCCATAAAGGTATCTTTCAACGTATAAGGGTACTTTCCGGCGATCTCATCTTCGTAAAGGTCGCGCGGCACGCTGTTGTTGATGTCCAGCAAGGTAACGGCGTCGCCTGTCACACAAGCGCCGATGTATTCGCTCAAAGCGCCGTAAATGTCCACCTCACAGGCCACCGGGATTCCCCGGGAGGTCAGGCGGCTGTTGACATAACATGGCTCAAACCCGAATTCTTTCGGGAAGGCAGGCCAGCATTTATCCGCGAAGGCCACATATTTTTTGGCCCCCCTGTTGTCTTTCGCCCAATCGAGCAGGGTAAGCTCAAACTGCGCCATGCGGGGCAGAAGATCAGGATAATGGTTTCCATCGACCCCCAGTTCTTTGGCCATATCTTCCGCAACCTCGCGGATACGGGGATCTTCCCTGTGGGCCCGATAGGCTACCAGAAGGTCCAGCTCCGAATTTTCCTGAACCTCGACGCCGAGGTCGTACAGAGGCTGAATCGGCGCGTTGCAGGCGAAGAAGTCCTGCGGACGGGGGCCGAAAGTGATGATTTTCAGCGAATTGATTCCTATCAGCGCCCGGGCCACCGGCACGAAACGGGCCATCATATCGCTTATCTCTTCCGCCGTACCGACCGGATATTCGGGGATGACGGCCGGAATATGGCGCAGCGCGAGGTTGTAGGAACAGTTGAGCATCCCGCAGTAAGCGTCGCCCCTGCCGTTGATCAGGTCCCTGCCCGTCTCCTCCGCGGCCGCCACAAACATGACCGGCCCGTCAAAGTATTTGGCAATCAGCGTTTCGGGCGTTTCCGGACCGAAGTTGCCCAAAAACACCACCAGCGCGTTGCAGCCGGCCGCTTTTACTTCGGCGACGGCTTTCAGCATATCCTGTTCATTTTCCACCGTTGTCTGTGCTTCATAAACAGGGCCGTATTTTTCCGTGTAGGAGTCGACAACCGCTTTTCTTCTCTTTTGCGAAAGAGATATAACAAAGCAATCGCGGCTGACGGCGATAATCCCCAGATTTACCTCGGGAATATTATTCATTTTAATGTCTCCTCTCTGCTATTTATTGGAAGCTCCATTTCAGTGCTTCATAGAATTTTGTATATTTTGCGTAGTGCTCCGCGTAAAGAGGAACATTTTCAGCAATCGGCATCGTCACGCTTTCCGGACGGATCAAGGGTACGGTTTCCTCCAGACTGCCCCAGACGCCCGCCGTCACGCCCGCCGCCAGAGCCGCCCCGAACGAACCGCCTTCCGTGCTGCCGTATACGGTCCGCACGGGAAGGCCAAAGACGTCCGCGAAAATCTGCCGCCAGAGCGGGCTGACCGCTCCGCCGCCCGCGATGACGATTTCACTGGAACCCTCAGCGCCGATCATCCCGTACACCTGACGCAGGGAAAAAGCAACGCCTTCCAGAACACTTCTGGCAAAATGCCCCTTTCCGTGGCGGGAAGTCACGCCGAGAAACGCCCCTTTTGCGGCGGGGTCATTCAGCGGCGCCCGCTCGCCGGACAAATACGGCAGAAAGAACATTCCTTCACAGCACGGAGGGACGGATGCCGCTTCCGCGTCAAGCAGCGCGAACGCGCTTTTGTCCTCCTCCGCCGCTTTCCGCATTTCATACTGCCCAAGCGCGTTCCGGAACCACTGATAGGAACCGGCCGCCGCGAGCGTTACGCCCATCGCGCTGAACGAACCCGGTTCATTGCCGCAGAACACCTGAAGCATCCCTTTCGGGTTCTCCAGAAAGGACCCAAGGCTCATGGCAACAACGCCGGAGGTTCCGACCGTCACGCCGATCCGGCCCGACTTCGCCAGCCCGAGACCCGTAGTGGAAATGACCGCGTCTCCGCCGCCGCCCCCGACGGGGGTCCCCTCCGGCAGCCCGGTGAGTTCCGCCGCTTCTTTTGTCACATATCCCGAAACGGCGGTGGATTCCACCGCTTCCGGGAATAAATCGGGATCAAGGCCGACTTTCCGGATCAAAGAGACCGCCCATCCGCGTTCGCGTACGCAGAAGAAGCCCGTACCGGAGGCGTCGGAAACGTCCGTCTTGATTTCCCCCGTCAGCTTCAAGCGAATATAGTCTTTCGGGTTGATCACACGAACGGTCTTCCCGTAATTTTCAGGTTCCTTTTCCTTCATCCAGAGGATTTTGCCGCCCGTGTATCCCGTCAGCATCCGGTTATTGGTTGCCGCCAGAAGCGCGTCCGGCCCCCCGGCCAGTTTGGTAATTTCTTCGCACTGCGCGCCGGTCCTCTGGTCATTCCAGAGAATCGCCCGCCGTACTACGCGGTTTTTATGATCCAGCGCCACCATCCCGTGCATCTGACCCGACAGGCCCACAGCAGCGACTGTTTTTCCTTTCAGAAGCGGCGCAGCTTTCCGGAGTCCGGACACCACGCCTTTCCACCAGTCCCTGGGGTCCTGTTCGGACCACCCTTCCTGCGGTGAATAGCAGGGATATTCCTCCACGACGGAGCCCAGAATGGTTCCGCATTCGTCCAGCGCGAGAATTTTGCACCCGGAAGTCCCAACGTCTATCCCGAGCATACATTTTCCATCCATCTGATTCCCTCCGTTCCGCCGTCACAGCGTGATATTCCGGCCCTTTAGACCGGGGTAGGCTCCGTCCGCCTGCAGACCGGATTCCGGATGCGCGATCAGCCACTTGTTCGTCGCAAACAGCAGTCTGTCTTCGCCCGCCGTTTCCGGTTTTGCCTGAAGCGGAAGATTGGTCCCCCGCGGCAGGACGATCGCGTCGCGGAACCCATCCGCCGACGCATTGCAGGGAGCGAAATGCAGGGTGGTGGCATACAGCTCCACCACCGTCCCGGCGGGAACCTTAAACGCTTCGACAAGGGCGGTATCGTATTCAAAGGTCAGGGCGTCGACATCCTGCAATAAACCCAGCAGCAAAACCAGGTCTGTTCCCGCAATGTTGATTTCGGAGCTGCGGTGGTATTCCATGGCATTGAGCCGGTCATTGCTGCCGTTGCAATAGCCGAGCTCGATTTCCAGGCCTCCGAATTCCCGGTCCCGCAGCTCGCGGAATATTTCCAGCTTTTCAAGCTCCGGGTCGGAAGCCGCGTAAATCGTTGAATCGGGCGGTTTCGGTGTTTCCGCCAGCTTTTTCAGAAGCTGGGCACAATCGAATCCGGTCACAATTCTTCCATATTTCTGAAATGCTTTTTCCCGGACCGATTGAACCGCAATTGTCTCACTCATCGTCTTCACCATCCTTAGAAAAGTTTTAAAGGTGCTTCTTACATAAATATCTTTTTAAAAAGAGTCATGGTATACTCGGTATGTTTTTGCAAATAAAAAATGAAGAGCAGGTAAATTTGTACTGAAAACAGCTTTTCTATGTGCAATACAACGGATAACCGCGGCCATCATTTTGACCGGCGGGCTGCCTCCGGGTTACTTTCACGGGTTAACGCCTGAACAGCGGCCCGAAACGCCCATATAAGAACTAAAATAAAAAACTTAACGAAAACTTGTAAAAATATCGGCCCGGATATGGAATCCGGAATTGATTCGTGTTATGATTTTCATAAAAATAGAAATCTTAAAGGGTGTATTGGATTGAATAATCTTCAGGTAAGAGATGCGAATAAAAACAGAATCATCAACTTGCTTTACTCCAACAACGGAGCCACCAAACAAAATATTGCGGAAACTCTGGGGCTGAGCATGCCCACGGTTTCCCTTATTTTAAAAGACCTCGAAAGACGCGGTCTGGTAACGAAATCCGGAACGCTGGAATCTTCCGGGGGAAGGAAGCCGTTCGTCAACTCATTGGCGTATGGCGCCAGACTTTCCTGCGGAATAGAGGTAACTCAGAACCATATCCGCTTTGTCATAATCGATCTTGGGGAAAATGTCCTTTTCTATAAAAAAATCCGCGAAACGTTTCAAAACGACGATGCTTATTTTAAAACTCTGGCCGATAATTTAGAGCTTTTTCTGCAGGAAAACCATGTGGACTGCAGCAAGCTTCTGGGAGTCGGCATAGCGGTCCCCGGGCTGATGAACCCGAAATCCGATATTTTGGAATACAGCCCGACGCTGCGTGTAAAAGACCTTCCGATCGACCGCCTGAAAAAGGATATCCCATACCCCGTTATGGTCAACAATGAAGCAAGTCTGGCAGGCCTTGCAGAAATCTGGAAAATGGACGGGACGGAAAGCGCCGTCTTTCTTTCCGTCAACAAAGGGGTCGGCGGAGCAATTATCATTGACAACAAGCTTTACGGCGGCGTAAACGGGCATTCCGGAGAATTCGGCCACATGACGATCGTTCAGGACGGCCTCGTTTGTTCCTGCGGAAAAAAGGGATGTCTGGAAGCGTACTGTTCCACAAAGGTTTTAACGGAGCCGAATTTTGAAGATGTCGACGATTTCTTCGCGGCGCTTGAGATGGGCAACCAGTATTGCAGGCAGAAATGGGAAATCTATCTGGATTACCTCGCTACGGGAATCAATAATATCCGGACGATCTTCGACTCCGATATTATTATCGGCGGTGAAATTGACCGGTACCTCGAAAAATACTCGGACCTGCTGTTTAAAAAGCTGCTTCCGCTCAATTCCTTCGGGGCTTCCCCGGATTATCTGCATTTCAGCCGCTTTAACGACAAGGCAAGCGCGATCGGCGCAGCACTGCTGCAAATCGATTCGTTCCTGAACGACTGAACCGCTTATTTCCGGTCCGTATTGCCGGGATTTTCTGTTTCCCCTTTTTCAGAACCCTCTGTTTTCCAATCGCTTGCCGTATCGGCAAGCGATTGTTTGTATTCCCTCCACGCGTAGGCTCCGAACGCCGCGGAAGCCAGAAGAAAAACAGCGCTGACAAGCCCCGTGACCCAAAGTGGGAGAGCGCTTGTTTTTTGGACAGCCGCTTCCACGATGCCTTTCGTCAGATACAGCAGATAAAGCACAACCAGCGCGCGCAGGGTCAGCCTGGCTTTGGCATGCTTCCGCCTGGCCTGAATTTCTTCGGATTGATTCTGCATAGGTCAGCCCCGCATTCTTTTTATGGATTCAATCGGTCTGTACAGTCTACTGCTTTCCCACCTTATGGTTTGAAACGACGTCAAAGATAACGGCCGCCAGAAGCACGGCTCCTTTGACCACATACTGCCACTCGTCCGGCAGTCCGTAAATCGACATGCCCTGGTTCATGACCCCGAGCAGAATCGCGCCGATCATAATGCCGGAAACGGTTCCGGAGCCGCCGTAGGCCGACGCGCCGCCGATAAAGCAGGCGGCGATCGCGTCCATTTCGTAGGAATTTCCCATGTTGCCGTCTACGGAGCCGATACGGGCCGCTACCAGCAGTCCGGAGAACCCGGCCAGCACACTCATGAGAAAGTACGCCCAGAAATATACGCGCCTGGGATCAATGCCGGACAGCTTCGCGGCTTTCTCATTTCCGCCCACGGCGTAAAAATACCGGCCGAAGGCGGTCTTAATCGTAATAAATGCGAAAATCAATACCACCAGCAGAATCCAGAGCAGCATGACCGGGATGCCTTTATAGTTTGCAAGCTTCCAGCAGTACGCAATAATCAGGGCGTCTATCACGCCGATCTTAATAAAGGTCGTCGCGGTGGACTCCACTTCATAGTTCTTTTTCGCCCTCTTGGCCCGGTTGGTAAGCATCAGGACGGTCAGAAGAACGGAAACCGCTATCCCGGTAATCAGCGCCGACGGGTGGAATGATTTGGAGTCCAGGCCTGGAACGTCAATATAAGAGATAAACGTGTTGAGGAACACAGTGTTCTGAATATTGACCGTTTTGGATGCCAGAACAACGCGCCCCAGTCCCCGGAACAGGAACATGCCCGCCAGAGTCGCGATAAACGGCGGCACGTGGATATAGCCGATCCAAAATCCCTGCCAGATTCCGATTACCGCAGCAATCAGCATTGCAATGAGAATGGTAGGCAGCGCGCCCATGGAGCTCTGGCCCATCAGCTGCGCCGCAACGGCACCGACCAGGCAGAGCGTAGCGCCGACCGACAGGTCAACGTTGCCGCCGGTCAGGATACACAGCAGCATGCCGCATGCCATCACCAGAACATAGGCGTTCTGCAACAGCAGATTCGAGATATTTTGGGCATACATCAGCCTGCCGTTCGTCAGGACCGAGAAGAAAATAAAGACCACGACCAACGCGATGGCCATTGTATATTTTTTAATCAGGGTAGATGCTTTCGTTGATGCTTTCATACTTCTGCCTCCTATGCGTCCTTTTGTTCATCGGGGACGCTTCTTTTGCCGGAGCGGAGAATCGCGGCCATGATCTTTTCCTGCGTTGCTTCAGCACTTTCCATCTCGGCTACCAGGGAGCCTTCGTTCATGACGTAGATTCTGTCGCACATTCCCAGAAGTTCCGGCAGCTCGGATGAAATCATGACGACCGATTTCCCCTGTGCGGCCATATCGTTCATAATGCAATAAATTTCATACTTCGCTCCCACATCGATCCCGCGGGTCGGCTCATCCAGAATCAGGACATCCGGGTCCGCAAACATCCACTTTGAAAGCAAAACCTTCTGCTGATTGCCGCCAGAAAGATTCCCCACAAGCTGCTGCACGGTCGGCGTCTTGATGTTCAGGGCGGTTCTGCATTTTTCAGCGACATGGTTTTCCATGCCGACGTCGATGACCCCCCTCTTGTCACAGACCTTCTGCAGTCGAGCCATCGTGGTGTTCTTTGCGATCGTGTCGATCAGGACCAAACCGTTCGTCTTACGGTCTTCGGTCACATAGGCGAGGCCGTGCTCAATGGCTTCCCTTTCGGTTTTCAGGTGGACCTCCTGCCCGTTCAAAAACTCCTGTCCGGAAATACTGCTGCCGTAGTTTTTCCCGAACAGGGACTTTGCCAGTTCGGTGCGCCCCGCGCCCTGCAGACCGGAAAAGCCGACAATTTCCCCCTTATGTACATGAAAACTGACGTTGTTTACCACGCATTTTTCTGTGTAAACCGGGTGGCAGACGCTCCAGTTTTTTACTTCCATACCGATTTCCGGACTGACCTTATGTTCTCTGGAGGGAAAACGGCTGGTCAGTTCGCGGCCGACCATCCCTCGGATGATACGGCTCTCGTCAATGTTATGACTTTCATTTTCTATTGTCTCGATCGTCGCTCCGTCCCGCAGAACCGTGATCCTGTCGGCCACATAGGCGACCTCCGACAATTTATGCGAAATAAGGATAGAAGTCATTCCCTGCTTTTTAAATTGCAGCAGCATATCTAAAAGCATTTTCGATTCCTCTTCATTCAGAGAAGAGGTCGGTTCGTCCAAAATCAGCAGCTTTACGTTTTTCGAAAGCGCTTTTGCGATTTCGACCAGCTGCTGTTTCCCTGTTCCGATATCCTTGATCAGTGTCGTTGCCTTCTCCTGCAGCCCCACTTCTTTTAAGTGTTTTTCCGCCTGATTATAGGTTTCGTGCCAGTCGATGCCAAGATTCCCCTTGCGTTCATTTCCGAGAAACATGTTTTCGCCAATGGAGAGCTCCGGAATCAGAGCCAGCTCCTGATGAATAATGACGATCCCCAGCTTTTCGCTGTCGTGAATGCGTTTAAACTGGCATTCTTCTTCATTGAAAAGAATCGTACCCTCATATTCTCCGTAGGGAATGGTCCCGCTTAAAACATTCATCAGGGTTGATTTTCCGGCGCCGTTTTCCCCGACCAGCGCGTGGATTTCCCCTCGCTGTACTTCCAGATTTACATTGTCAAGCGCTCTGACACCGGGATACAGTTTTGTAATGTTTTTCATCCATAAAATATTGTCCGGCATGCTTATGCCCCCTGAAACGAGTATTTTTTTATTGACCAAATGAAAGGATGGACGGGGCCAAACCGGCCCCGTCCGGAGCATCCGCCGTCAATTACTTCTTTGCTTTGGGATATTTACCGTCCATCGTGTAATATCCCGTGTCAACCAGTTCTTTCTGGAGATTGTCTTTCGTAACGACGGTCGGCACAAGCAGGAAGGAAGGAACAATTCCCTTTTTATTATCATAAGTCTTCGTGTCGTAAGAACAGTCGAACTTCCAGCCCGCCGACTGAATCAGCTGGCCGTCCGGCTTATCCCCGTTCAGGATCGCCATGCCGAGATCAAGCGTAACGACCGCTTCGTTTGCAACCGCTTTATAAACGGTCATGGACTGCTTGCCGTCCAGAATGTTCGCGAGGTTTGCCTCATCGCCGTCCTGCCCCGTGATAACCGGAGTATTGTTGCCCTTATAATCGGATTCGATCGCCTGGGTAACGCCGAGCGCCGTGGAATCGTTGGAGCAAAGGGCGACGTCCAGCTGCGTTTTTCCGTCCGAATAATAGGAAGCAAGAATGTTCTGCATACGGTTCATGGCATTTTTGGTATCCCATGCCGCGGTCGCAACCTGCTGGAACGTCGTCTGGCCGGACGGGATTTTCAGAATGCCGTCGTCTATGTAGGGTTTCAAGGCGTCCATCGCGCCGTTAAAGAAGAAAGTCGCGTTGTTGTCGGCCGGGTCGCCCGCGGTGAACTCGATGTTATAGGTCTTGGATTTGTCGCCCTGCTTCAAACCGAGCTGATCGATTACAAACTGCCCCTGCAGCTGGCCTACCTTGTAGTTATCGAACGATACGTAGTAGGCGATTGCGTCTGTGTTCATAATCAGCCGGTCATAGGAAATAACAGGAATATTTGCGCTCTTTGCGCTGCTCAAAACGTTAGAAAGCGACTCGCCGTCGATCGCCGCCACAACCAGAAGGTTGACTTTGTCGGCAATCAGATTCTCAATATCCTTGACCTGCTGGTCAATTTTGTTGTCCGAATAAGTAAGCTTTACATCGCAGCCCTTACCCTTAAACTGCTGTTCCAGGTAAGAACCGTCCCGGTTCCAGCGCTCCAGAGACTTCGTGGGCATGGAAATGCCGATCAGCTTGCCGCCGCCCGTTGTTCCCCCGCCGGAAGTTTCCGCGGTGCTTGCCGTGGCGGGCGTGCTCGCGCCTTCCGAACCATTGCTGCAGGCCGCCATCGACAGAACCATTGCACAGGCCAATACAGCTGCCAAAAACTTTTTCATAATACGTTCCTCCTTACAAATAACCTATTACTCGTTAAGTAAATATCTTTTATAAATGATATTTACTTAAGTGGTTAAATCATAAGGCTTTTTTCGAATGAAGTCAATACTATTTTGTCTATTTTTTACTTTTTAGAAATACTGTCCAATATTATTTTGTTGTTTTTATACATTAAGCACGAATCAGATGTTCTCAATATACTCTTTGATATAGTGCCAGGCTACGCCCATCATATCGGCTCTGCGCGGATAACGGCACAATCTGACGTATTCCGCATTGTCCTCAAACGTATTTCTTTCAGAGACCATGCTCCTTAGCTCCGGCATATACGGTTCCAGATATTGGGCCAGAAATCCCCCCAGAATCACGTCACAGTCCAGCGCCATGCGAATATTGTTGATCCCGACGGACAGATGCTCCAGAAGGTCCTGCCAAAGCGCCTGATATTCCGGATTTCCCTTTTCAAGATCTTCAAAAAATTCCTCAACCGTGATTCCGAGCTTCGCACTGATCCGCAGCGCCGAACAATACGACTCCAGACAGCCTTTTTTTCCGCAGTTGCACGGAAGCCCGCCCGGTTCCACGCACATGTGGCCGAACTCCCCGCTTCTTTTGTTCTTCCCAAAATACGGCGCCCCATTGATGAAAACCGCCCCGCCAACACCGTTTTCCAAATAGAGATAGGCAATATCGCTGCCTACGGCATTTCTCGACTCAAACCATTCGGCAAATCCGCCGCTGGTCCCGTCGTTTTCAATGTAGGTCGGGTAGGGGATCGGCTCCCGGATCGTACCAAGACTGATATCACGCATCCGCAGGGTCGGCGACAGTTTCACTTCGTCCTTTTCTTCATCCAGAACCGCCGGCAGCGTGATGCCGACACCCAGCAGCCGGCTGCGGTCCAGCCGGTTCCTGTCTAAAAAGATCTCCAATTCATCCCTGATCAGCCTGCCGATATCATCTCCTTTTAACGACCCCATCTCGATTTTCTGATAGGCCAGTTCTTCCTGCTTTAAATCTGACGCGAGAAAGCGCAGTTTATCCGCGGTGATCGAGATTCCCACCGCAAACTTGAGATCGCTGACGACGCAATACCCAACCGGGCGGCGGCCTCCCGTGGATTTCTGTACCTGTCCCACCCGAATTAATCCGGCGTTCAGCAGTTCCGTGATATTCTGGTGAACCGTCGGCAGGCTCAGCTTCAGCTGCTGCGCGATCTCCTGTTTGGAGGGAGGCGTTTCGGATTCATAAATAAAATTGTAAATACTGTTTCGAGTCAGCCGTCGCCTTTCGGTAACAGGCATTTTTAAATCTTTCATACTATTTAATCTCCATCTTTTGCAAAAGTACTTTATATATTACACTATCTATTTCCTGATTTGTCAATCATTATTTGAATAAGCAGCCCGACTGCCGGCTGTGGAACACGGTAACTTTTTTCCCGCGCATTTGACCGTCCCAATCGGAAAACCGGCAAAACAACGTTAAGCACTCAAAAACAAAAAGCAGCAGGACAAGGCAAGCCTTGTCCCTGCTGCTTTTCGAACATCCTGTTATTGTGGGCTGGTTTTCTTCTCAGCACTCACGGATTTCGTGTTGCGCGCGCTGGCCTATACCCCCCGGTATTGATTCTGGATGAACCAACCTCCGTCCTTGCCAATGGCTAAAATAGACGCCATGGTTGAAGAAATAAGGCGGGATAATTTATCACGCGAATTGAGCCCGGCTTCAAGCTGGTGGTGCGCCCGGAGGGACTCGGGTGTGGCACGCTCTGCCCGCGTTCCGGACGCAGTGCGTCTTTCGCGCCTACAGCGGCGGTCTCCGAAAGCGTCCTGAAAAAACTTTCATACAGAGTCCTGCATAAAATGAATTGCTGCTTAGAATTTTACCTCTGTACCGGGGTTTTCGCCTCGTGGCGGACGAAAAATAAGGACAAGGCAAAAGCCCTGTCCTTATTTTTGGCGCGCCCGGAGGGACTCGGGTGTTGGCACGCTCTACCCGCGTTCCGCGGCCTTTTTTCTTTTTTACGGCTCACAAAGTCTTCCCCGTTCTACCCAACCTGTACCGGGGTTCTCCCCTCGTGGCAGACGAAAAACAAGGACAAGGCAAAAGCCTTGTCCTTGTTTTTGGCGCGCCCGGAGGGACTCGAACCCGCGACCTCTTGATTCGTAGTCAAGCACTCTATCCAGCTGAGCTACGAGCGCATTTTGCGGCTTTGTTTTAAGCCGCCTAAGTATCATATCACATTTAGCGGGGATTTGCAACTTATTTTTTCAATCCGACGGATTCCTTCTGAAATTGCCCGCACTCCGGCCCGACCGCTTCTGCCGTTTCCTTTTTCAGCAAAACGGCGCAGTCCTCCGGATTCAGGTACAGCGTATTGTTCCCGTCCGGCACCACGCCGATCACCGCGCGGGACTGTCGCCATTCTTCGGGAACCCGCACGCTGCGGCCTTCCGCCCCCGCGTTGACGACGCAGAGCAGGCTGACCGCTTCGTCCCGGCGGAGATACCCCATGCAGGAGCCGTCGGCAAGGAACGGAAGAAAATCGCCTTCCCTGAGCGCGGAACAATTGCGGCGCAGTCTGCCCAGCAGGCGGTACCACTCTACCAGTTCCTTCTCTTCCTGCCCCCACGGGTAACAGGCCCGGTTGAACGGGTCGCGGTAGCCTTCCATTCCGGCCTCGTCGCCGTAGTAAATGCAGGGTACGCCGGGCAGGGTGAACTGCATCAGCGAGGCAAGCCGCATCAGGCGCAGGCCGCGGCGGCGGCGCTCCCTGGTCAGGTACGCGGCGCTCTAGATGTGTATAA
>CCFG01000007.1 GCA_000752215.1 bacterium MS4
GGGTGAACTGCATCAGCGAGGCAAGCCGCATCAGGCGCAGGCCGCGGCGGCGGCGCTCCCTGGTCAGGTACGCGGCGCTCTGCCACTCGCGGCCGCGCCCGTCCAGAGGCTCGCCCGCAAGCATGGTGAGCGCGCGTTCGGTGTCATGCGTGCCGATATGGTTCATCAGCAAGCGGACGACCTGCGGCGGGTAATTTTCCAGAATACCGAGGATGATTTCCATCATATCCCCGGCGTCCGCCCCGGTCAGAAAGCCCAAAATCGCGCTGCGGAACGGGTAGTTCATCACGCTGTCGAGTTGGTTGCCCAAAAGGTACCGACGCCTTTGTCCATAGGCCGTCTTATTGGACGCGTCCTCCCAGACCTCGCCCAGAATCAGCGCGTCGCGCTTTTGCGCTTTTGCCGCCGTGCGAAGTTCGTCCAGAAAGAAGTTCGGCAGTTCGTCGGCAACGTCCAGCCGCCAGCCCGCCGCGCCCGCGGAAAGCCACTTCCGGATGATGCCGTTTTCGCCGTTGATATATTCCCGGTAGGAGGGCTCGCTCTCGTTCACGCAGGGCAGGGTAATGAAATTCCACCAGCAGTCGTATTCCTTTGGCCAGTGCCGGAAGTTGTACCAGGGATAGTACGGCGAATTTTTGGAATGGTACGCGCCGGGGGCGGCGTAGCGGTCCTGCCGGTTAAAGTAGACGCTGTCGCTGCCCGTGTGGTTGAAAACGCCGTCCAGCACCACCCGGATGCCCGCTTTTTCGGCGGCGGCGCACAGTCGGGTGAAATCCTGCTCGTTTCCCAGCAGGGGGTCTATTTTGGAATAGTCCGCCGTGTCGTACCGGTGGTTGGAGTGGGACTCGAAAATCGGGTTCAGGTACAGGCAGGTGACGCCCAGCGACTGAAGGTAGGGGAGCTTTTCCTCGATTCCGCGCAGGTCGCCGCCGAAATAGTCGGTGTTGGTAATCCTGCCGTCCTCATTGGGCCGCCAGTCAGGCTGTTCCTCCCAGCTTTCGTGCAGCTTCCGGTCGGCGGGAACGCCGGTTTTCGGCTGCGCCGAGCGGGCGAACCGGTCCGGAAAAATTTGGTACAGGATGCCGCCGGCAAGCCAGTCCGGGGTGGCAAACTCCCGGTCATAGGCCGTCAGCTGCCAGAAACGAGCCGCGTCGCTGAAAACGCCCTCTCCGCCGCGGCCGCGCGTGATCTGCAGGGTTCCGCGTTCGGTATCAATCTGGAACCGGTAAAAGAAAATCCCCGGTTTTTCCGGCGTAAAGTGGCACTCCCACCACTCGCCGTCGTCGCCGTTCATACCGCACCAGAACATGCCCCGGACCATTTCTTCTCCGGTAAAGCCGTCCTTTATCGTCAGCCGCGCCGCGCTGCAGTGCAGCGCACGCGGCAGGGTAATCTTAAAATGCACCGGCGTGCCGTCCGCCACCGCTCCAACGGGGTCGCGGAACACCGGATTGCGGGAATCAAACATGGATATTCCTCCCAGGAAGCTTTCCAGTTATTTGCTCTTTCTGCCCGGACGTACGCGTCTGACCGGAACCTCCTGCTTTACGGCTTCCTCCGGCAGGGGCTGGGCGTGCCAGATTTTTTCCGCGTACTCGCGTATCGCGCGGTCCGCCGCGAAACGGCCCGCGTTCGCGGTATTGACCAGGCACATACGCTGCCAGCCCTTCGCGTCGCCGTAAAGGGCTTCCGCCCTTTTCTGCGCGTTCGCGTAGGAATCGAAATCCGCCAGCACCATATAGGGGTCGTGATTCAGCAGGGAATCGGCGATATCATTGAATTTTACGCAGCAGAAGCCGGTGTTCAGCTCCTCGACCGCCTGTTTAATGGCCGGGCTGCCGTTGAAGTACGTCCTCGGGTCATAGTTTGGCTTGAGCGCGTCGACCTCCGCCGCCGTCATGCCGAACAGAAGGATATTGTCGTCACCGACCGCGTCGTGGATTTCGACGTTCGCCCCGTCCAGAGTGCCGATGGTGACCGCCCCGTTGATCATGAATTTCATGTTGCTGGTGCCGGAGGCCTCGGTCCCCGCGAGCGAAATCTGCTCGCTCAGGTCGGCGGCGGGGGTCAGCAGCTCCGCGAGCGTCACGCGGTAGTCCTCCAGATAAACGACCCTCATCTTCTGATTGACGCGCGGATCGTTGTTGATGGTGTTGCCCAGGTCGACGATCAGACGGATCATCTGTTTTGCGAAGTAGTAGCCCGGCGCGGCCTTTGCGCCGAAAATATAGGTATGGGGAGAGAATTCCGCGTCGGGATTCTCGCGCAGCCACTGGTAGACCGATAGGATATGCAGGGCGTTCAGATGCTGGCGCTTGTATTCGTGCATGCGCTTGACCTGTACGTCGAAAATGGAGTCCGGGTCCACGTTCAGACAGTTTTCCCTTTTGATATACTCCGCGAGGCGGAGCTTGTTTTCCCGCTTGACCTTCGCCATCTGTTCCAGAACGGAAGCGTCGTCCGCGTAGCGCGAAAGCTTCTGCAGCTGCGCGGCATCGTGAAGGTAGCCGTCGCCGATCAGCCCTGTGATCAGCTTCGAAAGCCCGGGGTTCGCCTGGTTCAGCCAGCGGCGGTGGGCGATGCCGTTGGTCACGTTCGTGAATTTCTCCGGCATCTCGGTATAAAAATCGTTGAATACGGTATTTTTCAGAATATTGCTGTGGAGCTGCGACACCCCGTTGACGCTGTGGCTGCTGACGACCGCAAGGTTCGCCATTTTGACGTAGCCGTCGTTCAGCGGGGCCATACGGCCCACCTTGTAGCCGTCCACGCCCTTTTCGTGCATCTGCGCGCAGAAACGGCGGTTGATCTCCTCCACAAGCTGGTAGATGCGGGGCAGGCGGGATTTGAACAGTTCGACCCCCCAGCACTCCAGCGCCTCCTTCATGACCGTGTGGTTCGTATAGGCGACGGTGCGGGTGACGATATCCCAGGCCGCGTCCCAGCCGTAGCCGCACTCGTCCAGCATCACGCGCATCATTTCCGGGATGGCGAGCACCGGGTGGGTGTCGTTCAGGTGGATGGCCACCAGATCGGGCAGGTTGTCAAGCGTGCTGTATTTGAACAGGTGGCGGCGGATGATATCCTGAATGGTCGCGGAGACCAGAAAATACTGCTGCGAAAGGCGCAGGCTCTTTCCCTCCATGTGGTTGTCCTCGGGGTAAAGCACCTTGGTGATGACCTCCGCCATGGCGTTCTGCTCCATGGCGCGCAGATAGTCGCCGCTGTTGAACAGCTTCATGTCGAACTCGGTGGAGCTTGCCGCCCAGACACGCAGGCGGCTGATGCCGCGCCCATCCATCCCGGCGACGTACATGTCGTACGGCACCGCAGTCACCTTTGTAAAATCCTTATGGTTCACCACATGGTACTGGTTGTTCCAGAATTCCTCGATATGTCCGTTAAAGCGGACCTCCACGCTTTTTTCCGGCACCGCCTGCATCCAGATTTTCCCGCCCGGAAGCCAGAAATCGGGCAGCTCCGTCTGCCAGCCGTCCACCAGCTTCTGGCGGAAGATGCCGTACTCATAGCGCAGGGAATACCCCGTGGCGGGGTAGCCCTGTGTAGCCAGGGCGTCCAGGAAGCAGGCGGCAAGCCTGCCCAGCCCGCCGTTGCCCAGCCCGGCGTCCGGTTCCTGCTCGTAAAGACAGTCCAGCTTCAGCCCCAGCTCGCCCAGCGCTTTGCGGAAGTCCTCCTCGAGTCCGAGGTTGAACAGATTGTTTTTCAGCGAACGGCCCAGCAGGAATTCCATACAAAGATAGTAAACCTGCTTGGTATGGGTTTTTTCCGCCTCCGCCATATATTCGCTCCGGCCCGCGGCCATCAAATCGCGCACGGTGAGCGCGACCGCTTTGTAACACTGTTCGTCGGTCGCGTTTTCAAGGCTGACGCCGAAAACACGGTCGAGCGTAGACAGGATCGTTTCCTTGATTTTTCCGACCGGCTGTCTGTAATTCATAATGATGTCCTCCATAAATAAGGGAAACGCCGCGAAAATTCCGGCGCTTCCGGATGGTATGCCGATGATTTTCCCGTTTGGGATTCCGATATGCCAATATCGAATTTGTGTCTATTATATACCAATATCCGCAGTTTTTCAACAGCAGCGTCTGGAAGCACGGATCTCATTGAAAAATCCGGAAAACAAAAGACGCAGAGCCGATTTCCTCTGTTTTCTCCCGCGAAATCTTTCTTTTGTTATTACAACGTATTTTCGGCTTAAAATTGTACAATATTCACAAAACAATAAAACAAAAAAAAGCATATCCGCCGCTTTTTCCGTAAGAAACTACAATTCCATTTGGGCACAAACGCGGCGGGGACCGGCAGGTCCGTAAAAAATAGTGAAAGCTCTTTCATATTATGTTATAATATACTATAATGTAAACAATTCCAAATTCGCTGTTGTGTGAAAGGGTATGACTTCATGAGTAAAAACAGAGTGAAATTGAATATTTGCGGCTGTGAGTGCGTCATCAGCTCGGACGACAGCGAGAGCTACGTACGCTCGATCGGCGACGAAGTGGAGAAGGCCATGGACGATATCACGGGCAAAAACGAACGTGTTTCCATCACCATGGCGGCCGTTATTACGGCGCTCCGCTACTGTGACGAAGCCCACAAATCCGCGGGCGGGGCGGACAACCTCCGCTCCCAGATCAAGGATTATCTGGAGGATTCCTCCCACGCGCGCATGGAAGCCGAGGAAGCCCGGCGGGAAATCGAGCGCCTGAAACGGGAAATCCAGACCCTTCGCGCACGTTTGTCGGAGGGCGGAGAGCCTGCCGCGGACAAGCCCGCGCCGGAGGTCCGCGCGCAGAAGCCGGTCGTTCCCGGCTCCCCCGTACAAAGGCCGCAGGCAGGCAGCTATTCCCGCGTGAATCCGGACATTACCGCCGAGCAGGAAGGCTTTATGAGCTTCTTTGAAAAGAAAAATGACGAACAGTAACATAGAGGTTCTGGCCCCTGCCGGGTCGCCGGAAAGCCTGACCGCCGCAGTGCGCGCGGGGGCGGGCGCGGTGTATCTGGGCGGAAGCGCGTTCAGCGCGAGGGCCGGCGCCAAAAACTTTGACAGCGGCGAGTTAAAATCCGCCGTGGAGTACTGCCACGCCCGCGGGGTAAAGGTCTACCTTGCGGTCAACACCCTGCTTTTGCAGGACGAGCTGCAAAAAGCGCTCGATTTTGTTTCCTACGCCTGCACCCTGCCGGTGGACGCACTGATCATACAGGACACGGGCCTGATCCGGCTTTTGCAAAAATGCGCGCCCGGCCTGCGGCTGCACGCCTCCACCCAGATGAGCATCCACACCCCGCTGGGCGCTTCCGCGCTTTCCGAAGCGGGAATCAAGCGTGTGGTGCTTTCCCGAGAGCTGTCGCTCCGGGAAATCGGGGAAATCCATCGGGCGGCCCCCGTGGAGCTGGAAGCTTTTGTCCACGGCGCGCTGTGCATGTCCGTCAGCGGGCAGTGCTACTTCAGCTCCGTGCTCGGCTCCCGCAGCGGGAACCGCGGCCTTTGCGCCCAGCCCTGCCGGCTGCCGTTTTCCGTTACCGGAGGAACGGGGCATGATCTGAGCTTAAAGGACCTTTCCATGATCAGCCGTATGGACGAGTTGAGCCGCGCGGGCATTGTCAGCGCGAAAATAGAGGGCCGTATGAAGCGGCCGGAATACGTCGCCGCGGCAGCGCGCGCGAGCCGGCTGGCGGCGGACGGCGAACCGGTTCCCCCGGAACTGGTGAAAAACCTGGGCGCGGTCTTTTCCCGCTCGGGCTTTACCACCGGATATCTGGACGGGAAGCTGGGCCGCGACATGTTCGGCATGCGTTCCAGGGAGGACGTGACCGGCGCGACCGGCGCGGTTTTCGCCGAACTGCACAGCCTTTACAACCACGAATACCAGAGGATTCCGGTCTCTTTCCGCCTGACCGTTCAAAAGGAGCAGCCGGTGGTACTTTTTGCCGCCGACCGCGACGGGCGGACGGCCCGCGTTTCCCTGGGCGAAACGCCCCAGCCCGCGCTCAGCCGCGCGATCGACGAAGAACGCTGCGCCGAACAGCTCAAAAAGACGGGCGGAACGCCGTTTTACGCCGACGAAATCGTCTGTGAGATCGGGGAGGGTCTTTCCGTCCCGGTTTCTTCCCTGAACAGGCTGCGCCGGGAGACGCTGGAAAAGCTGGAGCAGCTGCGCACGTGCCGCGCGGAGATTCCGTTCCAAATGTGCCGGATTCCCCAAGCGGGCACCCACACGGCAAAGAAGCTGCGGCTGCGCGCGCGGTTTGCAAACACCGATCTTCCACCCGCGGCAAAGCAATGTGAACTCGTTTATCTTCCGTACGATACGGATTTGGATATTCTTCAAAAATTAAAAGCAGACGGCTATCCCGTCGCGCTGGAAATCCCGCGCGGTATGTTCGGGATGGAAAAAGCCGTCCGGGCGCGGCTTTCCGCCGCGAAAGAAGTCGGCTTTTCCGACGTCTGGGCGGGGAACCTCGGCGCGGCGGCGCTCGGCCGCGAGCTGGGGCTGACCGTACACGGCGGCTTTTCGCTCAACATCACCAATACGGCGGCGCTTCTCTGGCACAGTGAATTCGGGCTGGCGGACACGGAGCTTTCCTTTGAGCTGACTCTCGCGCAGGCCGCCGCCGTCGGCGGGGAGCTGCCGAGGGGTCTTCTGCTCTACGGACGGCTGCCGCTGATGCTGACGCGCAACTGCCCCGCGGCGAACGCGGGCGGCTGTAAAAACTGTGAAACCGCGCCGTTTCTGACCGACCGGAAGGGAATCCGGTTCCCTGTCCAGTGTTACGGCGCTTGCAGCGAGGTCCTCAATTCCGTTCCTCTCTATATGGCCGACCGGCTTCGGGAGGTACGCAATCAGGATTTCGGGGTGCTGCGCTTTACCACTGAATCCGCACGGGAGGCGGAGGAGATCATTGGCCGGTATCTGGCCGGTTCCCCGGACGACGGGGAACACACCCGCGGGCTTTACTACAGGGGAATAGAATAGGGGTATCATATGACTGACCATATTTTAAAAATGAAAAAACTGAGGCAGAACGCCGTCACGCCGACCCGCGCAAGCGAGGGCGCCGCCGGGTTCGACCTGTACGCCTGTCTGGACGCGCCGATCACCATTGAGCCGCGCGGGCTTTACAAGATTCCCACGGGGATCGCCATCGCGCTGCCGGATGAAAACACGGTCGGGCTGATCTTTGCCCGGAGCGGGCTGGGCGTCAACCACGGCGTTTCCCTTCCCAACGCGGTCGGTGTGATCGACAGCGACTACCGCGGCGAAATCCTGGTCGGAATCACCAACTGCAGCGACAAACCCTACACGCTCCAGCCGGGCGAACGCTGTGCGCAGCTTGTGGTGACGCCGGTGCTGCTGCCCGTTCTGGAAGAAACCGACGACCTTGGCGAGACCGCGCGGGGCATGGGTGCTTTCGGCTCCACGGGAAAAAGAGGGCTGCAAAAATGAAAAAAGGCGTTCTGAAAACAATTTTGTTGATTATTCTGCTTGTATTGGCGGTGGTTTTGGGGCAGATTATTGGTACGGCCTGCGCCGGAATCCATTATCTTTCCTGGCTGGGCGCCGCGGCGGACTTCGGTCTGTCCACCACCGAGCTGAACCTCTCCATTATAAAAATCACCTTCGGCATCCGGCTTGGAATCAACGCGGCGCAGTCGATTCTGGCGCTGGCCGCGGTCATCGCCGTTATTCTCATCAAAGTGAAGGAATAGGAGGATACCCATGTTGCTGCTTGCATCTACTTCGCCGCGCCGCAGCGAGCTGCTGAAAATGGCCGGCTACGAATTCACCGCCGCGCCTTCGGATGTCAGCGAGGGATATCTGCGCGGAACCCCTCCCATGCAGATTGTCGAGCTGCTCGCCGCCCGGAAAGCGGAAGCGGTGGCAAAGCAGAACCCGCAGGACACCGTCCTCGGGGCGGACACCGTCGTTGTTTTCAAGGGCCGCGTGCTGGGCAAACCGAAGGACGCGGAGGAAGCCAAAGCGATGCTCCGCCTCCTGTCCGGAAACGTCCATCAGGTATACACCGGCTACTGTATCATCAGCGGCAAAGAGCTGATCCGCGGGCACGAGTGCACCTCGGTGGAATTTTACCCGCTGAGCGAAAACGAAATCAGCGCCTACTGTGAAACAAAGGAACCGATGGACAAAGCCGGCGCATACGCCATACAGGGGCGCGGCGCGCTGTTTATCAAGCGGATAGACGGGGACTTTTACAATGTAATGGGCCTGCCGATCGGCAAAATCAACCGTATTCTGACCGGGCTTAAAAATTCATCGAAAGAAAATTCATAAATATTGCGCGCTTTCTGAATTAATAGTTGAGAAATGACTCTTTTGAGGTTATAATAAATACTATCTGAAACAATGAAGCGATATTATTTTTTTGCCAGGTTTGAAAGGGGAAAATGACTCATGTTTTCAAAAGATATAGGAATAGATTTGGGCACCGCAAATACTCTGGTTTTTATGAAGGGAAAAGGAATCGTCATGCGCGAGCCTTCGGTGGTCGCCGTTGACGTCCGTACCGATACCGTTCTGGCCGTGGGCGCGCAGGCCAAGGAAATGATCGGCCGCACCCCGGGCTCCATCGTCGCGGTCCGCCCGCTGAAGGACGGCGTCATCGCCGACTTCGACATCACCGCCACGATGCTCAAGCACTTTATCCGCAAAGCCGTGAAATCCAACGCGTTTTCCCGCCCGCACATCATCGTCTGTATCCCTTCCGGCGTAACGGAAGTGGAACGCCGCGCGGTGGAAGACGCCGCCCGTCAAGCGGGCGCCAACAACGTCGAGCTGATCGAGGAACCCATGGCCGCGGCCATCGGCGCGGGGCTGCCCGTGAGCGAGCCGACCGGCAGCATGGTCGTCGACATCGGCGGCGGCACGGCGGAGGTCGCCGTGATCTCGCTGGGCGACATCGTCACCTCGGTTTCCGTCCGCGTTGCGGGCGATAAATTTGACGAATCCATTATCTCCTACGTAAAAAAGAAGTACAACCTGCTGATCGGCGAGCGCACCGCTGAGGAAATCAAAATCAAGATCGGCTCCGCTTTCCCGACCGAGGACAACGAGGACGCCACAGTGGAAATCAAGGGGCGCAACCTGGTGGACGGCCTGCCGAAGAACGTGACCATTTCCGCCGAAGAGGTAAGGGAAGCGCTGAGCGACCCGCTGGCGCTGATTATTGACGCGGTGAAATCGACCCTGGAAAAAACCCCGCCGGAGCTTTCCGCGGATATTATAGACCACGGCATCATGCTGACGGGCGGCGGCGCCCTGCTGCGCGGGCTGGACAGGCTGGTTGAACAGGAGACCGGAATGCCCGTCCATATTGCCGAAAGCCCGCTGGATTGTGTTGTTGACGGAACGGGCAAGCTGCTTGAAATCACCATGCCCTCCTCGTATTACAAAAACAACAGAAAATAAGGGGATCACTTCAGCGGAGGGTGAAAGCTCTCCGCTTTTTGCACTTTCAGGAGATCGCTCCAAAGACTTGAAAAGGAGGTGCCGCGTTGAAAGATTTTTTCCATTCCAGGGGATTTAAGGTTCTCATCACCGTTGTGTTCATTATGTTCGGTCTGATGCTTTATACGGCGAGCACCGGCAGTTCCCTTACCGCGAACCTGCTCAGCCTGATTTCCACCCCGATGCAGAGAGTCAGCACCGTCGTCACCAACAACGCCGCCGTCGCGGCGCAGAACGCCACGCGCACCAACGAAGAGCTGGCGGCGGAAAACACAGCGCTGAAAAAGCAGATCGAAGAGCTCAACAAAAAGCTGATCAACTACTACAGCTATCAGCAGGAAAACGCCCAGCTGCGCAAATTTCTGGAGCTGAAAAACGAAAATAAGGATTTCAAACCGGTCTCCGCCGCGGTCATCGGCCGCGACCCGAACGACCTGTTTTATAATTTCCAGATCGACAAGGGGTCCCTTGCCGGTATTTCCGTCAACGACCCCGTCATTACTGAGGGCGGCGTGGTCGGCTGGATTTCCAGCGTAAACGCCAGCTACAGCCGGGTGACCACGATTCTTTCCGCGGACACGAAAATCAGCGCCATCGACAAGGTCAACCGTGATTCCGGGGTCATCAGCAGCGACATCAAGTTCGCCGACAAGGGCGTTCTGAAGCTCGGCTACCTGACCGCGGACACGACGGTAAAACCCGGCGACATCATTGTGACAAGCGGCCTGGGCGGCGTATTCCCCCGCAACCTTGCCATCGGCACGGTCAACGAGGTAAAGAACGACCCCTATGATGTTTCGCTTTACGCGGAGATCAAGCCCTTTGTGGATGTGAAAACCGTGCGCGACGTCATGGTCATTACCGCCTTTGAGGGACAGGGCCAGGCGCTTTCCGACGGCAGCTCTTCCGCTTCCTCGACTGCTTCCTCAACCGCATCCTCGTCTTCCTCTTCCACCGTTTCTTCCGGGGGGAAATAAGATGGAAAAACTCAAGGTTCTCCGTTATTTCGCCTATACCATTGAAATACTGGTGTTTTACATGGTTCAGGAGACTCCCGGCCTTGTTCCCGACCTGTTCGGCGCACGGCCGGTGCTTTTGATTCCCATCGCGCTCTCCATCGCCATGTTTGAGAAAGAGACCGCCGCCATGGCCTTCGGCCTGCTGTGCGGGCTGCTGATCGATTTCGGCGCGGGCGGCGTGCTGGGCTTTCACGGCCTTCTGCTCTCGGTCATCTGCTACAGCGTGGGGCTGATCGCCGCAAACCTGATCCAGACAAATTTTCTGACCGCCATGATTACCGCGGTGATTTCCACCGCCGGTGTCGTTTTGCTGCAATGGGTTTTCTTTTACCTGCTGTTCAGCTACTCTCACGCGGCCTACGCGCTGACCGCGCACTATATTCCGCGCTTCCTCTACACGACCGCGTTTATGCCGGTCGCGTACTACTTCAACAGGGCGCTCGCCCTGCAGATACGGACGAAGGAAGAATAGACCGTACAAAGATTCCTATTTGAATGAAAAGGAGGTTCCGCCTTGGACAAGCTGAAAGGACATTCTCGCTATTGGGCGATGGGGCTGATTATTTTCGCCATCATGGCCGTCTATACCCTGCGCCTTGTGGACTGGCAGATTCTCAACGGCTCCTCCTTTCTGGAGGAGGCAAGCAAAACCAGCACCTCCACCGTCGTCATGGATGCCGCCCGCGGCGAAATCCTCGACTCAAATGGCGTGGGCCTTGCCGTAAACAAAACCGGCTACGCCATTGTGTTCGACCGCGTCTATATGAAGTCCGAGACCCAGAACAACACCATTCACCAGCTGATACAGCTTTTGAACCAGCGGGGGGAAAAATGGACGGACATTTTGCCGATCAAGCTGAACGCCAAAGGGCAGTATGAGTTTGTTTCCGGCATGGACAAGGAAATCGCAACGCTTAAATCGGCGGATTACGCGAATGTGAATTCTTACGCCACGGCGGACCTGTGTATGGCCCACCTGATCGAAAAATACAAGGTCACCGGGTACTCCGCCGAGGAGGCGCGCAATATTGTTTCCGTACGCTATAATATGACAAAATCCGCTTTCGGAATTTCGGCGCCGTACACCTTTGCCGAAGACGTCAGCCGCGACACCATCGCCATCATCAGCGAAAATTCCTCCCTGCTGCCCGGCGCGACGGGGAAGGTGACCACCGTTCGCCAATACCCGAACGGCAGCCTTTTACCGCATGTTCTGGGAACCATCGGCTCCATTTCCCGGGAGGAATACGACGAGCTGAAGGACAAGGGCTACGCGTTTAACGACCGGCTGGGAAAGAGCGGCATCGAGCAGGCATTTGAAAGTATGCTGCGCGGCAAGGCCGGGGAAAAAGTGGTGGAAACCACGAACACCGGCGCGCTGGCCTCGGAAACGGTAAAGACCGCGCCGGTTTCCGGCGACACCGTTTATCTGACTGTGGACAGCAGAATCCAGAGTGTCCTCAACGTTTCCCTGGCCAACAACGTAAAGGCGACCCAGGCCAACGGGCGCAAGCTTTCCGCCCAGCGCTACAAGGGGATGTCGAGCGGCCACGGCGAGGACTGCGTCGCGGGCGCCGCGGTTGTGCTGCGGGTAAAGGATTTCTCCGTGCTGGCGGCGTCCACCTATCCGACCTACGACCTGACGGAATACCTGAACGATACCAATTATTACACGTCCCTGATCAATAACAAGGATAAGCCGCTGATCGACCGCGCTTTCAACGGTGTGTTCACCCCCGGCTCCATCATCAAGCCCTATGTTGCGCTGGCCGCGCTGCAGGAAAAAGCGATTACGACCTCCACCCGGCTGGAAGGCAACAGCAAGTACACCCGCTTTGCGGACACCGGCCTTGTTCTGGGCAGTATCGGCAACTACGGCATGATCACCGCGAATTACGCGATCCAGAAGTCCAGCAACTCCTTCTTCTACGAAGTGGGGTACCGGCTGGGAATTACCAACATGAACCTGTACGCCAAGCGCTTCGGGCTGGGCGTAAAAACCGGGATTGAGCTGCACGAAAACGCCGGAATCCTGGGCGGTCCTTCCGAACGTACCGCCGCGGGCGGCGGGGGATGGTACGACGCCGACACCGTCGAAGCCGCCGTGGGTCAGGCCGACAACAAGTTTACTCCCCTTCAGCTGGCGACCTATACCGCCACGATCGCGAACAACGGCGTGCGCTTAAAACCCCATCTGGTCGGCAAGGTGACCGACTATTCCCGCAAAAACGTGATTTCACAGACCTCTCCCGAAACGGTGGACAATATCGGGGTCTCCCAATCCTACATCAATTACGTCAAGGAGGCCATGCGCAGCGTGGCGACCGCCGGTACGGCGAGCTCCACCTTCAAAAACTACGGGATCGCCATCGCCGCCAAAACCGGTACCGCGGTACAGACCCCGCACTCCGACAACGTTACCTTCGTGGCTTTCGCGCCGTACGACAACCCGGAGATCGCCGTGGCGGTCGTGCTGGAGCACGGCGCGACCAGCATGTATTCCAACGCCGTGGCCAAGGACATCCTCGACGCGTACTTTTACGGGAAAACCGTCGACGCCAGCGGCAACCTTGTTATGCCGTCCGCTTCCGGCACCGCTTCCTCCGGGGCCTCTTCGGGAACGGCTTCTGGCACGGCGTCGGGGAACCCGTCTTCCTCTTCCTCCGGCTCCTCCGCGGGCTGAGCGCCGCAGAGTTAAATTGTTAACAAAATATTAAATGTTTTGTTTTGTGTATTTACGACAATAAAAACGCTTTGACTACCAGGAATGTTTGTGGTAATATGAGAGCGAGGTTTTTATATGGGTGTCGCAACAGTCATCACATCGGGTAAGGGCGGTGTAGGGAAATCCACCGTAACAGCCGGCCTTGGTTTTGCTTTGGCAGCCAGGGGCAGGCGTGTTTTGCTGATTGACGGCGACGCCGGTCTGGGATGTCTGGATCATATGCTCGGCGTTGCGGAGCAGCAGGTCTTTGATATTGCGGACGTGGTTTCGGGCCGTGCCGAACCGGTAAAAGCCGTTTATTCGTGTCCCTTTTCGGAAAGGCTGTTTTTGCTGCCCGCCCCCGCGAGGGAGGACGATTTAATCAGCCCGGATATTATGAAGCAGCTCGTATCGGTACTTTCCCGGTATTACGACCATGTACTGATCGACAGCCCCGCCGGGGTGGGCGGAGGCTTTGCGAGCGCGGCGGCTTCGGCCCAGCGCGCGCTGATTGTCACAACACCCGATCCCATTTGTGTGCGAAATGCAAATAAAGCGCATTTTTTACTGGAACAGGCCGGGATAAAACAGCAGCGGCTGATTATCAACCGTTTCAGCGGGCATAATTTCTACACGCAGGGATTTTACCCGGATCTTGATTCTGTGATCGATTCCGCCGGGGTACGGCTCATCGCCGTGATTCCGGAGGACATGCTTCTGGCGGCCGCCGCTTCCAACTGTGAACCGGCCCCGCAGAAATCGGCCGGCGCAATGGCTTTCGGCCGGCTTGCCGCAAGGCTGGAAGGCGAACATGTGCCCCTGGCCGCGCTGCAGAAATTTTAATTCTACATATTCCTGATTTTAGGAGGAAATAAATATGAATATTGCTTTAATCGCCCATGACGCAAAGAAGGAACTCATGGTTCAGTTCTGCATCGCCTACTGCGGTGTTTTGAGCCGTCACCTGCTTTGTGCGACCGGCACCACGGGCAAGATGGTTTCCGAAGCGACCGGGCTTGAAATACAGCGCTTTCTGGGCGGCTCTCAGGGCGGCGACCAGCAGATTGCTGCGCGCATTGCCTGCAACGAGGTAGACCTGCTCCTGTTTTTCCGCGACCCGCTGAACCCGAAGCCGCACGAGCCGAACGACATGAACCTGCTGCGCCTGTGCGACATGCACAATATCCCCGTCGCGACCAACATCGCCACCGCGGAGGTCCTGATTCACGGTCTGGAGCGCGGCGATCTTGACTGGCGCAACATTTTGAATCCGAAAGCCTGATTTTTTATTTCGGCAATGACCGGAAGGAGTACCCAAAAGCTTGGCCACAGGGAGGGCGCGTCCCGGACTGTAAGCGCGCCTGCAGAAAAGCTTTGGGGAAGACATCCGCGAGCTGGCACGCCGCCCCGCGTTTCGGGGCTTTTTGAGGAGAGCTTCGGCTCTTGAAAAAGGGTGGCACCGCGAGGATCATTCTCCCTCGTCCCTTTGGCTGGGACGGGGGCTTTTTGCATTTTTAACCATTTTTACAGATTATCTTAAGGTAAGGAGAAACGCTATGGAACTGATCAAGGCACAAAAAGGGACGCAGGATTTACTGCCCGCCCAGACGGAAAAATGGCAGGTCGTGGAGGACGTGATGCGCAGCGAGGCCAAAATCCACGGCTTCGGGGAAATCCGCACCCCGGTTTTTGAAGATACCCGGCTTTTCCAGCGCTCGGTGGGGGAAACCACCGACGTGGTGCAGAAAGAGATGTATACCTTCAACGACAAGGGCGGCCGCTCCGTCACCCTCCGGCCGGAGGGGACCGCGGGCGCGGTGCGCGCCATGCTGGAGCACGGCATGTACAACGACGGGCTGCCGCTGCGCCTTTCCTACTTTACCTCCTGCTACCGCTATGAAAACACCCAGGCGGGCCGTCTGCGCGAATTCCACCAGTTCGGACTTGAGGTGTTCGGCACCCAGTCCCCCATGGCGGACGCCGAGCTGATCGGCACGGCGAAAAGCATTTTCAGCCGTCTCGGCGTACGGAACCTCAAGCTGGAGATCAACTCCATCGGCTGCCCCGACTGCCGTGCGGAATATTACGAGGCTTTGCGGGCGTATTTCAGCGACTACAGGGACCAGCTCTGCGAAACCTGCCAGGGCCGTCTGGAGCGCAACCCGATGCGGATTCTGGACTGCAAAAGCCCGGTCTGCTCCAAAATCGCCGCCGGTGCGCCGCGGATGCTGGACTACTTATGCGACGACTGCCGCACGCACTTTGAAAGCGTAAAAACCTACCTTGACGCGATCCATATCGAATATACCGTCAATCCCTCCATTGTCCGCGGGCTGGACTACTACACCAAAACGGTGTTTGAGTTTGTTTCCGACGACCTCGGCGCGCAGAGCACCGTCTGCGGCGGCGGGCGCTACGACGGACTGGTGGAGGAGATGGGCGGACAGCCCATGCCCGCGCTGGGCTTCGGTCTGGGCATGGAGCGCCTGATGATGATTCTGGACGCGCAGAAGGTCGAATTCCCCGAGCCGGAGACCTGCGACCTGTTCCTCGGGGCGCTTGGCGACGCGGCAAGGCTGGAAGCGTTTAAGCTGGCGCACAGCTTACAGGAATATTCCATCAGCGCCGCGTGCGATATCAACGACCGCGGGCTGAAGGCACAGATGAAATACGCGGACAAGATCGCCGCGAAATATTCCCTGGTCCTGGGCGACGACGAGCTTGCAACCAAAAAGGCCGTCATCAAGAACATGAAGACCGGCGAGAAGTCGAAAATCGATCTGAGCAAGGACTTTGTGGAGCAGTTTGTCACGCTGCAGACGAAGGACGAGGACTCCATCGATTTTTAATACAAGCCCCCTCCGAGGGGACTGACAGCGGCACTCCCTCCGGCGCGTCGGAAGAAGCTGTGGCACGACATCTTCGTGGTTTTCATTGACGAGAATGCAAAAGCAATCAAGTGATTTTATCAGCAGTCTGATATTGAATATCATTAATTGGAGGCTATTTTAATGGCAGAATTCATGACAGGAATGAAACGGACCCACTACTGCGGCGAGCTGCGCGCCGCCGATATCGGCAAAACCGTGACGGTTTGCGGCTGGGTGCAGCGCCAGCGCGATCTGGGACAGCTGATCTTTATCGACCTGCGCGACCGCACGGGCATCCTTCAGCTTGCGTTCAACGACGCGACCGACCGCGCGGTTTTTGACAAGGCGTTTTCCGCCCGCGCGGAATATGTTCTGGCGGCGACCGGCGCGGTGCGCGAGCGTTCCTCCAAGAACACCGAGATCCCGACCGGCGAAATTGAGATCGAGGTTCAGGAGCTGCGCGTTCTGGCAAAGAGCGAGACCCCGCCGTTTGAAATTGCGGAGGATTCCAACGTAAAAGAGGATTTGCGGCTGAAATACCGCTATCTGGACCTGCGCCGTCCCGACGTACAGAATAAAATTATCGGACGCCATAAAATCGTGAAGGTCGCCCATGACTACTTCGACAACAATGGATTTATCGAGGTCGAAACGCCGGTCCTGATCAAATCCACGCCGGAGGGCGCGCGCGACTACCTCGTGCCTTCCCGCGTGTTCCCGGGCAGCTTTTTCGCGCTGCCGCAGTCGCCCCAGCTTTACAAGCAGCTTTTGATGCTTTCGGGCTTTGACCGCTACATGCAGATTGCCCGCTGCTTCCGCGACGAGGACCTGCGCGCGGACCGCCAGCCGGAATTTACGCAGATCGACCTGGAAATGTCTTTTGTGGATCAGGACGACGTGATGGCGATCGGCGAGGGCTTTATGAAGCAGGTCTACAAGCAGGTGCTGGATATCGATATCCAGACGCCGTTCCGCCGCATGACCTGGCACGAGGCGATGCGCCGCTTCGGTTCGGATAAGCCCGACCTTCGCTTCGGCCTTGAGCTGATCGACCTGACGGAGGACTTGAAGCAGACCGAATTCCGCGTGTTCAAGGGTGCGGTCGAGGGCGGCGGAAGCGTGCGCGGCATCAACCTGAAGGGCCTTGCCGACAAGCTCAGCCGCAAGGAAATCGACAAGCTGACCGAATGGGTGAAGTCCTACGGCGCAAAGGGCATCGCGTGGACAAGGCTGACCGAAGGCGGGGAGACCTCTTCCTTTGAAAAATTCCTTGCTCCGGAGGAAACCGCCGCAGTGCGCAAAACCATGGGTGCCGAAACCGGCGACGTGCTGCTGATCGTCGCGAGCGACGAGGATACCGTAGTGTACGCTTCCCTTGGCGCACTGCGCTGCGAGCTCGCCGCGCGGTTTGGCCTGATCGACAAAAGCAAGCCCTGCCTGCTGTGGGTCACGGACTTCCCGCTGTTTGAGTTCAGCAAGGAAGAAAACCGCTATATGGCGATGCACCACCCGTTCACCGCGCCGCGCGCGGAGGATATCGACAAGCTTGAAAGCGACCCCGGCAATGTCTGCGCCATTGCGTACGACATGGTCTTAAACGGCAACGAGCTGGGCGGCGGTTCCATCCGTATCAACAACCCCGAGCTGCAGCAGCGCATGTTCAGGGCGCTGGGCTTCACCCCCGAGGAAGCGCAGAAGCGGTTCGGCTTCCTGACTGACGCATTCCGCTACGGCGCCCCTCCGCACGGCGGCATGGCGCTCGGCCTTGACCGTCTGGTCATGCTGTTGCTCGGCTGCGACAACATCCGCGACGTGATCGCGTTCCCGAAGGTCGCCTCTTCCTCCGAGCTGATGTCGGGCGCGCCGACGGACGTGGACGAAAAGCAGCTTACCGAGCTGGGGATCGGCATCCTTCCAAAAGAATAATCATCCGGCGCTCCGCAGTTTTGCGGAGCGCCGTTTCCATTTACAGCAAAGTTTTTGCTTTTTATCATAATGGAAATATTGTAGCTAATCCTATAACCTGTTATAATGAAGCAAAGCGGACCATGCGGACCTGCCGGTCAGGAAGCGCCTACGGCGATGTTTCCAATTGGCTTACGTTAAATCGGGAGCGGATTGCTCCGAAACTCCTTCCGTCGCGCCGGGCGCGACACCTCCCTCATGGAGGGAGGCGGGGGTTCGGCCTCTTTAGGCTCCCTCCTTGAGGAAGTTTAACCCTTCCTTTCCGTATCCCCCGTCAATGAAAACCGCAGCAGTATCGTATTCTATATAGATACTTTGGGGATACCTGGGGGTGCAGGGGGATTTTATGGAGCCCTCCCGCCGGGAATTTAAAATCCCCCTGCGCGTCCTTTGCCTACTTTCGGACCAGAGCGAAAGTAGGGACCCGCCCGGCCTGAGGGCAGAGCTGACGATCAACTCCCACTTGCGGTAATGCGGACCTGCCGGTCGGGAAGCGCCTACGGCAATACTCTAAAGGGAAGGACTCCCTCCGCCGCGCCGGGCGCGACACCTCCCTCACAGAGGGAGGCGGGAGATTAGGCTCCCTCAAAGAGGGAGCCGGAAAGCAAAGCCTGACTAAGGGATTTCCACGGGAGCATAGATGAGGGAGTCCGCATTTTCTTCCTTTTGGTTTTCATTGACGATATACGGGAAAGCAAGGCTCCAAAACAGAAAAGGAGGGTATCATGGTCAAAATCAATTATCAGAAGCAGCTGGACGCTACGATTGCCGGGCTGCACGGCGAAACACCCTCCCTTTTGCTCCATAGCTGCTGCGCGCCGTGCAGCAGCTATGTGCTGGAATACCTTTCGGACTATTTCCGGATTACGCTGTTTTATTACAACCCCAACATTTCCCCGGAGGACGAATACCGCAAACGCGTGGAAGAAGTGAAGCGTCTGATTGCGGCGCTCCCGGTGAAGAACCCCGTCTCCTTTCTGGAGGGAAACTATGACACCGACCGCTTTTTCGCCCTTGCGAAGGGGCATGAGGACGAGCCGGAGGGCGGCGATCGCTGTTTTTCCTGCTACGCCCTGCGGCTGCGGGAAGCCGCACAGGTGGCAAAAGAGGGCGGGTTCGACTGCTTTACGACCACCCTTTCCATCAGCCCCTACAAAAACGCGGAAAAGCTGAACACCATCGGCGCGCAGCTGGAAAAGGAATACGGCGTGCGCTATCTGTATTCCGATTTTAAAAAGAAAAACGGCTACCGGCGTTCCATTGAGCTTTCGGCAAAATACGATCTGTACCGGCAGGATTATTGCGGCTGTGTATTTTCCAAAGCGGAGCATGACCGCCGTTTAAAAGTTCAAAACTTTTCCACACAAGAAGGACAGCCAGTGGAAAACCTTCCGATTTGATCCTCGGCAGGAAAATCCGGCCCAAAATTTTCAATGGGCCTGGTTTTTGCGTCCGGATTCAGACGGGAGGTTTTTTCTTTGAATAAAAAGAATGTCTATCTGCTGTACGGCGTCGCCCTGCTTCAGGGCATGGTGTTCTACGCGCCCATTGCCACGCTGTACCGGCAGGAGCGCGGGGTGGGGATTTTTGAGATCACGCTGATCGAAAGCATCAGCATGGTGGTCAGCCTTGCGCTTGAGCTTCCATGGGGCTTTCTGGCGGAACGAATCGGATACCGCCGGACCCTGCTGATTTGTAACTTTTTCTATTTTATATCAAAAATCGTCTTCTGGCAGGCGGCCGGCTTCGGCATGTTCCTGCTGGAACGGCTGATTCTTGCCGTGGTGATCAGCGGCCTTTCCGGCTGTGACAGCGCGTTTCTCTATCTTTCGGCAGGAAAGGCCGATTCCCTGCGGGTATTCGGCATTTATTCCGCCATGGGTTCCGCCGGAACTCTGATTGCCGCGACAGTATTTTCCCTTTTTCTGCACGGAAACAGTTCCCTGTCCGCACTTTTCACGGTTTTCAGCTACGGGTTCTCACTCCTTTTAACAATCTTTTCAACAGAAGTTGAAAACCATGTTGAAAACTCCCACAATTTTAAAAAACAGGCGCTCGAAATGCTCGCCGTCCTAAAAAAACAAAAGCGCTTTTTCCTGTTTTTACTGGCGGCGGTGCTGTTTGCGGAATGCAGCCATACGATTACGGGCTTTCTCAACCAGCTTCAGTATCTGCGCGGGGGAATCCGGCCGGAAACCATGGGCCTGCTGTATATTCCGGCAATTGTCGCCGAGCTGTTCGCCGCGCGTTCCCACCGGCTGGTCGGCCGGATGGGGGAAGGCAAAGCCTGTACGCTGTTATTTCTGACCGGGGGCGCGGCGTGTCTGGCCATGTTTTTTTCCGCGAATCCGGTGCTTTCCGTAGGATGCGTGGTTCTGCTGCGCGCCGCCGCCGCCCTTTTTGTCCCCATCCAGATGGAGGTGGAAAACCGCACGGTTTCCGACGGGAACCGCGCCGCTGTTCTTTCCGCCTACTCGGTCGCTATGGACGTGGTTTCCGTCGGCACCAATCTGCTGTTCGGCAAAGCGGCACAGGCGGACGTCGCGGTATCCATGCTGCTGGGCGCGGGCTTTTGCTTTGCGGCACTTTTGTCCTACGGAATCTGGAGGCGGGCAGGAAACCGGTAACACATTTTTGTTTACAATCTGCTTTGACGGTGCTATGATATGCTTATTATTCATGATATACTCAATATTATTGAGTGGGGCAGTCTTGAAAATCGGGCGTCTGGAACCCGCGTGGTAAAATTGCGGCTGTGCCGATGATCCGAAGCGTCGGAGGCAGAACATGAAAAAGGACAAGGAAAAGAAAAAGAAGCGTGCAAAGCGCCCGGAGCCAAAACAGGAGTCTGCGGAAAAAGCTCGGGAAGGCGTGGTGGAGGAACCTTCCGAGGACCCTCTTTCGTATGCGCTGACCGCGGTGGGCGGCAAATGGAAGCTCCGGATTCTGTGGACGCTGCGCGGCGGCACAAGCCTTCGCTACGGCGAAATCAAGCAGCAGATTCCCCCGATCACCGACATGATGCTCAGCCAGAGCCTGCGCGAGTTGACGGCCTCCGGGCTGATTGTACGCCAGCAGTTCCAGCAGATTCCACCGAAGGTGGAGTACCGGATCACTCCCGCCGGAGGCGACCTGATTCCCGCGGTGGAGCTTCTGTGCGCTTGGGCTTCAAAACAAATCAAAGGAGAGAAATAACATGGAACGATACACCCTGGTCCCCCCTTACACCGCGGAGGAAACGCGTTACACGCAGATGCAGTACCGCCGCTGCGGCAGGAGCGGCTTGAAGCTGAGCGCCGTTTCGCTCGGCTACTGGCACAATTTCGGCACCTACGACCAGTACGAAACCGCCCGCGCGGTCACCCGCCGCGCGTTTGACCTTGGTATTACCGTTTTTGACCTTGCCAACAACTACGGTCCCCCGGCGGGCAGCGCGGAGGAAACCTTCGGCCGCCTGATGAAGGAGGACATGCACCCTTACCGCGACGAAATGGTCATCACCACCAAAGCGGGCTACACCATGTGGCCCGGCCCGTACGGTGATTTCGGCTCCCGCAAGTACCTGCTCGCGAGCCTTGACCAGAGCCTGAAACGGATGGGGCTTGATTATGTGGATATCTTTTACCATCACCGCATGGACCCGGAGACCCCGCTGGAAGAAACCATGGGCGCACTCGCGCACGCGGTAAAGAGCGGCAAGGCGCTTTACGCCGGGATTTCCAACTACAGTCCCGAAAAGGCAAAGGAAGCCGCTTCCCTTTTGAAGGAGATGGGCGTTCCCTGCCTGATCTGCCAGTCGCGCTACAGCCTGCTGGACAGAAAGGTGGAACAGGACGGGCTGTTTGAGGCGCTTTCCGGCTGCGGAATGGGCGCGACCGCGTTCAGCCCGCTGGCACAGGGCCTTCTGACCGGAAAATACAACAACGGCATCCCGCAGGATTCCCGCGCGGCGGGAGCTTCCGTCTTTTTGAACAAGGACCGCATTACGCCCGAAACCATCGAAAAGGTCGTCGCGCTCGGCAAGCTGGCGGCGCGCCGGGGCCAGACTACCGCGCAGTTCTCCCTTTCGTGGGTGCTGCGCCAGCCGGTGATGGCCAGCGTGCTGATCGGCGCCAGCCGCGTTTCCCAATTGGAAGAGAATATGGGCGCGCTGGACAATCTGGATTTCTCGGAAGAAGAAATCCGCGAAATAGACGCGATTTTGCGGTAACGGCGTATTAAAAAGCCTGTACCCTCTTTTGGGCTCCTTCTTAGAGGGAGGCAGGGCTTCAGCCCCTTCCCCAAGGGGGCTGACAGGCGAAGCCCGACTGAGGGAGTTTTACGGAAGCGAACCGGAAGTTACTTTTTGGCCCCCCGGAAGGGGGGCTTTTTGCGCCTGATTCCGACTTTTTTTACAACTGTATCAAAATGGTACATATAGCGTGATAATTCTAATAATTAAAAATTTAACGCTATATCTTGTGGAAATTACCCTTGACAAGTACCTGGTATTGCAGTAAAATTCAAAGTACCCACTGAAAAAAGGGGCAAATTACGGTATTTTTGCTTTGAAAGGAATGTTTCTAAATGGCTGTCAAAATACAGAAGCGCAACGGTGTGGTTGTGACGTTCGATAAAGAAAAAATTCGCAATGCGATTTATAAAGCCAATCAGGCGGTTGCGGAGGAAGAGATGGGCGCGCCCGTCCTTGACCGGCTGACGGGCAAGGTAGTCAGGACTTTTCAGGGCGACAGCGTCCCCACCGTCGAGCAGGTGCAGGATGCGGTGGAGGAAACCCTGATTGCCGCGGACTACGCCAAAACCGCAAAGGCTTACATCCTTTACCGCGCGGAGCACACCAAAATCCGCCAGGCTGAGGGCGACCTGATGAACATCTACAAGGAACTGACCTTCCGCGACGCGAAGGATGCCGATATCAAGCGCGAGAACGCGAACATCGACGCGGATACCGCCATGGGGACCATGCTGAAATACGGTTCCGAGGGCTCCAAATATTTTATCAACAACTACGTCCTTCCGAAAGATATTGCCGCAGCGCATATTGACGGCGACATCCATATCCACGACGAGGACTTCTATATGCTGACGGAAACCTGCTGCCAGATCGATCTGATCAAGCTGTTCAAGGGCGGCTTCTGCACCGGCCACGGCGCGCTGCGCGAGCCGAACGACATCCGCTCCTACGCCGCGCTGGCCTGTATTGCGATTCAGGCCAACCAGAACGAAATGCACGGCGGGCAGTCCATTCCGAATTTCGATTATTCCCTGGCGCCGGGCGTCGCCAAAACCTTCCGGAAGGCTTATTTCAAAGCCCTCTCCCAGTTTTTCCAGGTTGCAAACGGCATGAAGGAAACGGACGCCGACGCGCTGGTCAAAACCATTCAGGCGGATTTGGGCATGGACATTACGCTTTCCACTGTCGACCGGTACGGCGATGCTTTGAAAGCCTACCTTCCGGAACACCAGAAGAAAAACAGCTTTGAAGAAATCTCCGAAGAGGAAGCCGCGCGCGCGCATCGATATGCCGTAAAGACCGGCACCTCCAACACCGAGTCGGCAACCTATCAGGCGATGGAAGCTCTAATACATAATCTGAACACCATGAATTCCCGCGCGGGCGCGCAGGTCCCGTTCTCTTCCATCAACTACGGCACCGACACCTCGCCGGAAGCGCGGATGCTCGTCCGAAATCTGCTGAACGCCACCTCCGCCGGACTGGGCGACGGCGAAACGCCGATTTTCCCCGTACAGATTTTTAAGGTAAAAGAGGGCGTCAACTACAACGCGAGCGACCCCAACTACGATCTGTTCAAGCTGGCCTGCAAGGTAAGCGCGAAGCGCCTGTTCCCGAATTTCAGCTTTATCGACGCACCGTTCAACCTGCAGTACTATCAGGAAGGCGACTACAACACGGAAGTGGCCTATATGGGCTGCCGCACCCGCGTCATGGGAAACACCCACGACAGGACGAAGGAACTCACCTGCGGACGCGGAAATCTGAGCTTTACCTCGCTGAACCTTCCCCGCATTGCGATCGAAGCGAAGGGCGACCTCAAGGCTTTCTATGAAACGCTGGACAAACGGATGGATCTCGTCATCCGTCAGCTGATGCACCGCTTTAAAATCCAGTGCTCCAAAAAGGTATACAACTATCCGTTCCTGATGGGGCAAGGCGTCTGGATCGACTCCGAAAAGCTTGACCCGCAGGACAGTGTGGAAGAGGTCCTGAAGCACGGCACCCTGAGCATGGGCTTTATCGGCCTTGCCGAAACGCTGAAAGCGCTGACCGGCAAGCATCACGGGGAAAGCGCGGAGAGCCAGAAGCTCGGCCTTGAAATCGTTTCCTATATGAGAAAGCGGATGGACGATGAATCGGCGAAAACCGGCCTGAACTTCACCCTGCTCGCCACTCCGGCGGAAGGACTTTCCGGCCGCTTCGTGCGCATAGACCAGAAGAAATACGGCAAAATCCCGGGCGTCACCGACCGCGAATACTACACGAACTCCTTCCATGTGCCCGTTTATTTCCCGATCAAGGCGTTTCAGAAAATCGAGCTGGAAGCGCCGTACCACGCAATGACCAACGCGGGCCATATCAGCTATGTGGAGCTGGACGGCGACACCTGCAAAAATATCGACGCGTTTGAAGCGGTGATCCGCTGCATGAAGGAACACGGCATCGGCTACGGTTCGGTGAACCACCCGGTCGACCGTGACCCGGTCTGCGGCTTCAACGGGATTATCGACAACGAATGCCCCAAGTGCCACCGCTCCGAAAACGACGGCGGCCCCAAATTTGAGCGTATCCGCAGGATCACCGGGTATCTGGTGGGCACCACCGACCGGTGGAACAATGCGAAGCGCGCGGAAGAAAGGGACAGAGTGAAGCATGGGCTCTAAGCTGAAAATCTGCGGGGTCGAGCCCGAATCGATCGTGGACGGAAAGGGCTTCCGCTATGTGGTGTTTGCACAGGGCTGCCCCCACCGCTGCCCCGGCTGCCACAATCCGCAGTCCCACGATTTTAACGGCGGAAAATGGGCGGATATTGACGACCTGTTCGCCGAAATCTGTGAAAACCCGCTGCTGAAGGGCGTGACCTTCAGCGGAGGGGAGCCTTTTTCCCAGCCGAAGCCGCTGGTGGAGCTGGCCAGGCGGATCCACGCAAGAAAGCTGGACCTGACCGTCTTTACGGGCTATACCTATGAGGAGCTTTGCGCGCGGCACGACCCGGACACCGACGCGCTGCTGAGGGAAGCCGACGTGCTGATCGACGGGCCGTTTCTGCAGGAGCAGAAGGACCTGACCCTTGTGTTTAGGGGGAGCCGGAACCAGCGCGTCATTGATATGAACCGAACGAGAGAAACCGGCGCGATCGTGCTGGATGAAGTCGAAAAAGAAGCATTCTCCTGACGGAGGATGCTTCTTTTTCGTAAAAATATAGGTTTTCCTGTGTCAAATTTCCCTTGTCAATTTGATTTCCATGTGTTACCATAATTATATATATTCCGGCATATTTTTTCGGAAAGGGATGAGTGCTTATGCGGCCCGACGTTGTTGCACAGGAACAGATTCAGATCAAAATGCTGGGCGAATTTTCCATCACTATTAACGGCAATCAGCTTACCAATTTGAAAGGCCGCACCAAAAGGGTGTGGATGCTGATTCAGTACCTGATTGCGAACCGGCATAAGGAAAATTCCACCGAAAAGCTGGTGGAAGTACTGTGGCCGGACAATCAATGCAATGACCCGCTGAACGCTCTGAAAAATCTTGTTTACCGGGCCCGGGAGCTTTTAAAGGGCCTTTCGGGAAACGACAAGGCGGAATACATTCAGTATATCCACAATACATATTCGTGGAACAACAGTTATTCCTGCCTGATCGACACGGAGCAGTTTACGGAGTTTTATCGGCGGGGAAGCGATGTTTCCAAAACGCAGGAGGAACGGGTGGAGGCGTTTAAGGACGCCCTGCAGCTTTACTGCGGGGAATTTCTGCCCAAATCGGCCTACAGCAACTGGGTGATTTCCGCCAGCGCGTACTACGCGAACCTTTATAATCAGTGTGTGCTGCGCTGCTGCGGGCTGCTGATCGATCTGCGCCGTTTCGACGAGGTGACCCAAATTTGTGAAAACGCGCTGATTTATTCCCCGCTTGAGGAATCCATCCACAAGATGCTTCTGTTCGGCTACCTTTCCACCGGCCAGCGCAACAAGGCGCTGGACCACTACAACCATGTGATCGACCTGTTTTACAGGGAGCTGGGCGTGGATATTTCCGAATCCATGCGCGCGCTGTATAAACAGCTGGTCAACAGCATCAACAACGTGGAAATGGACCTGGGCATCATTAAGAACGACCTGAAGGAAGCTTCCGCCGTGGAAGGCGCTTACTACTGCGATTACGACATCTTCAAATCCATCTACCGGATTCAGGCTCGTTCGGTGGCGCGCACCGGAAGCTCGGTCTTTATTGTTCTGTTCACCATCAGCGGTCTGGACGGCGAGCTGCCGAAGCCGCGGGTCGCCAAGCTGGCTTCCGAACGGCTGAAAGCTACGATTATGGACAGTCTGCGCAAGGGGGACACGGTCGCTTCCTACAGCGCCACACAGTTTATCGTGATGCTGCCCCTCATCAGCTATGAAAACGCAGAAATGGTGGTGGACCGTATCCTTCAGAAATTCCGTTTCCGGTACCGCAGGGACAACGTGAAAATTTCCACCAGAATCAACGCGCTCGATTCAGCGGAGTAAGCGATTTGAAACCGGGCTGAGGGGAGGGATGACATGCGGAAATATAAATCCATATTCCCTGTGTTTTTGCTTGCGTTTCTGCTGTCCGCCTGTGCCGGGCAATCCCCCGGCAGCGCGCCGGACCCGGCTTCCTCCTCCGTAAGTTTTCCCGCGGCGTCCGGCGCCGTTTCGGTTCCGTCTTCTTCACAGCACATTTCTTCCGGGGAAGCTTCCTCTTCCGGAGCCGGCTCCTCTTCAACCGCCGAATTCTCCTTTGTACCGTCGGAACCGGCGTCCTCTTCCGAACAGGATCTTGTTTCCAGAGTCCTGAACCCTTCTTCCGAAACAGTCGTAATGAGTTCGTCCCTGCCGCCCACGGCGGCGCCTTCCCGGGCCCCCGCCGCAAAGCCGATGCCCGCCGTCACGGCGAAGATGCCGCAGGCTCCCGGTACGGAGGTTTTCAGCAAAAGCGGCGCTTCGGTCGATTACAGCGACGCCGGGCAGGGTTACGTTATGGTACGCTACAGCGGTTCTTCGGTCATTAAGGTATTGGTTTATTTCAACGGCGGTTCCTCCTATTACCAGTACAGCCTTGTGGGAGACGGCGTCTATGTCGCCCTTCCCCTGCAGAGCGGCAGCGGAACCTACAAAGTGCGGTTTATGGAAAACGTTTCGGGGGACAGCTACGCCGAGCTTTGCTCCACGCAGCTGAGCGCTTCCGTTTCGGGCTGGGGGTATACGCTTTACCCCAACCAGTACGTCAGCTACGGCGCTTCCTCCGCGGCGGTGGCCAAGGCAAAAAGCCTTTGCGCTTCAGCCGCCAGCAACGCACAGAAGGTCGCTGCCATTTATCAATTTATTACCTCAACCATCAAGTACGATTATCAAAAGGCGGACAGCGTAAAAGCGGGCTATCTGCCCAATGTGGACGGCACGCTGTCCGCCAAAACGGGCATCTGCTTCGACTACGCGGCTCTGATGGCCGCCATGTGCCGCGCGCAGGGAATCCCGACGCGGCTGATCGTCGGCAACACCAGCGTAGGATACCACGCCTGGAACGAGATTTATCTGGACGGGTGGAAGCGCTACGATTCCACTTTTGCCGCGGCCGGACAGTCCGCCGGAACTTATACGGCGGAAAAATACTATTAACCGCGGGAATCGGAACAAAAAAGCCAATAGGCGGTTTGGAGGATGAACCATGGATCAAAACCCGGCTGTCAGCCAGCGTAAAACAAAGCCTCTTTCCTCGGGCGACGTTTCTCTTTTCTGTTCTCAGGTGGTTCTTCTGCTGAGGGCGGGAATCCCCCTGCAGGAGGGCATCGGCACGATCAGCGAAAATATTGCGGATGAAAAGGGCCGGGAGCTGATCCACCGGATTCAGGCGGCAGTGGAGCAGAACGGCTCGCTGTATCTTGCGCTGAACAGCACCGGCGCTTTTCCGAAATACATGGTCAACATGGTGAATATAGGCGAGAAGGCGGGCAGCCTCGACAATGTGATGGAAGCTTTGGCCCTCTACTACGAGCGCGACGACAGGCTGCGCAGCTCCGTGCGCGGCGCGCTTCTGTATCCGTTTATCCTTGTCCTGATGATGGCGGCGGTCGTTTCCGTGCTGGTCATCAAGGTCCTTCCTGTTTTCAACGAGGTTTTTCTGGACATGGGCAGCGATGTTTCCGACGCGGCGGCCGCCGTGATGCGCGCGGGCAGCGCGATCGGCAGCTGGGCGCTGGCCCTGATTTTCCTGCTTTCCCTATTCCTTCTGGCCGCGCTGATCCTTTATAAAACGGAAAAGGGATACCGGTGGATGACCGGCTTTTTAAGCAATTTCCCTCTGACAAGGCAGCTTTCGGAAAAAATCGCGTTGGCACGCTTCGCATCGGCTGTTTCCATGCTGCTTTCCAGCGGATACGATACCGAACAGGCGCTGGGGCTGGTTCCCGGTATTTTGAGCAGCCGGGCGGTCGCCGAGAAAGTGGACCGCTGCCGCGCGCTGATGAACGCCGGCTCCTCCTTTACACAGGCGCTGAGCGAAGCGGATATTTTTCCCGGGATTTATTCGGGCATGGTGCGCATCGGCTGCAAGACCGGCAGCCTTGATTCCGTTATGCGCCATCTGGCGGAGATTTACAGCGAGGACGCGGACGAGTCCGTCAGCCGCGCGGTTTCCGTCATCGAGCCCGCCATGGTCGCGGCGCTGTCGATCATTATCGGCGCGATCCTGCTTTCCGTCATGCTTCCGCTGATGGGAATCATGTCGTCGATCGGTTAGGGGAAAGGGGACGATCGCTTGAGGCTTTACAAAAAGAAATTCGCTTACAGGGACCTTTTGCTTTCCGTCCTTATCTTCTGCGCTTTGCTGTATCTTTTCTGGTCCGGCCTGAGCAGCGCCCTTCGCGCGAACAGTGAGGAAAAGCTGCGCGTGACCCGCGCGGCCGTACAGAAGGCCATTGTCAACTGCTACGCGGTGGAGGGGTTTTACCCCCCGGATATTCAATATCTGGAAGACCACTACGGAATTGAAATCGACCACGGCAAATATGTCGTCCAGTATGAAACGGCGGGCAGCAACATCATGCCCTCGGTGAGGGTGCTGGAGAAGGGCGCCGAATCTTAACGGGAGGAATCAAGATTGAACAGCAGAAATTCCCATTCCGTCCATACTGTTTTTATCCTGCTGATTTTTTGCCTGTTCGCGGTCTGTTCCCTGTTTCTGGTGCTGATCGGGGCAAATGTTTACCGCGGGATCGTGGGCAAAATGGACAGCAACAATGAAACGCGCGCCACCCTTTCCTATGTTACCAATAAGGTTCATTCGGCAGACAGCCGCAACGTTTCCGTGGAGACCCTGGACGGGCAGCAGACGCTGGTGATCCGCTCCGATTTCAGCGCACGGGAGTACAAGACCTACATTTATTATCACGACGGCTATCTGATGGAATATTTCACAAACGCTGAAAACGGCTTCAGCGTGGGCAGCGGCGACAGGATTACGCCGGTGTCCTCCTTTTCTATGGAGAAAAACGGGAACCGGCTGAGCCTTTCGGTCAGCGGCGAAAACAGCCGCGCGCTTGCGCTCAGTCTTTCCCTTACATAAAGCAGGTGATGGAATGAAACGGAACGCGGTACAGATCAACAGCTTTTTTGTGGAGATCATTCTGGTCATCCTGTTTTTCGCCGTTTCCGTCACGGTCACCCTGCAGCTTTTTGTGCAGGCCAACAACCGCGCGCGGCAGAGCAGCGACCTGAGCGTCGCGGTGATTCAGGCGGAAAATATCGCGGAGCAGGTCCGTTCCCTCTCTTCGCCCGATCAGCTGCCCGAGGCGCTGAAAACCGCAAAACAGGAAAACGACGGAAGCTACCGCATCCTTTACGACCGCAACTGGAACCGGACGGACACCGACCCGCGCTACGTTGCCGACGTCACCCTGAAAAAAACGCCCTCCGGCGGAGGGACCATGGTCAGCGTGAGCGTTTCCGTGAGCCGCCGCCAGAACGGCGGCGACAGCAGTATTTATTCGCTGAGCTCCGCAAAATATCTGCCTGAAAGCTGAGGAGGTGCCCGTGTGAGAAGAAAAGGAAATTTTCATCTGGGTGTGGGCGCGTCCTCCATCCTGATGATTTTTGTCGTGCTCTGCCTGACCACCTTTGGGATCCTTTCTTACGTTACCGCAAACGCGGACAATAAGATTTCCACCAAAAACGCGGAAACGGTTGAAAACTATTACGCCGCAACCGCTATCGCGGAGCAGAAGCTCCAGAAAATAGACGAAGCGCTTCTGAGCGCAAGGGAAGACGCCGCGAAGGCCACAGGTGGAATTGCCCTTATACAGTTAAAAGAATACAATCAGTATAAAAATCGTTCTGAATTACAATCAGTAACAGAAATTTTGGCGGGCAATGCCTCTGCGGAACAGAAAAAGGCCGTTTGTTACCGCAGCTTTGCCCAAATGCTGCTCACCCACCTTGACGGGGTCACGGTGGAACCCTCCGACGGGGATTCGCTGAACGTTCGCTTTCTGACCGACGCGGGCGCGGGCAGGCAAATCGAAACACGGCTGTCCGTCGGCGCTTTTGACGACGCGGAGCGCTACCGGATTACAGAAAGAAAACTGACGCCCCAGGCGCTTGAAAGCGACGGCGGCGATACGCTGGAGCTTTGGCAGGGCAACAGCGCCCAATAAGCGCAATGGAGTGATTGCATGGAATTTGATATTATTGAAATCCTGAAAAGGGCCGTGGAGGAGAACGTATCGGATATTTTTATCATATCGGGCTGCCCCATTTCCTTTAAGACGAGCGACCGCATCCATCCGGTGGGCATCGACGGCCTTGACTCCTACCGGCTGAAGCCGGAGGATACGAAGAAATGCATTGAGAAAATCTATTCGCTCGGCAGCGGCCGGGACATTCAGCCGTTTCTGAGAAGCGGCGACGACGATTTTTCCTTTTCCATAGAAGGGCTGTGCCGCTTCCGCTGCAACACCTATCTGCAGCGGGGGTCCATGGCCGCGGTGCTGAGGGTGGTCGCTTTCCGGCTGCCCGACCCGAAGGTCCTGCATATTCCCGATACGGTAATCGACCTGAACGAAATCAAAAAAGGACTTGTGCTGATTACCGGCTCTGCGGGCAGCGGAAAATCCACCACGCTCGCGTGTATTATCGATAAGATCAACCATACGCGCAACAGCCACATCATCACCATAGAGGACCCGATCGAATACCTGCACCGTCACGACAAAAGCATCGTGAGCCAGCGCGAGCTCGCCCACGACACCCGGAGCTATGTGCGGGCGCTGCGAGCCGCCCTGCGGCAGGCGCCCAACGTCATTCTGCTGGGGGAGATGCGCGACTATGAAACGATCACCACCGCGATGACCGCGGCGGAGACCGGCCAGCTGGTGCTTTCCACCCTGCACACGGTGGGCGCGGCCAACACCATCGACCGGATCATCGACGTGTTCCCGCCCAACCAGCAGCAGCAGATCCGCGTGCAGCTTTCCATGGTGCTTCAGGCGGTGGTTTCCCAGCAGCTGATTCCCACGCTGGACGGTGGGCTGATTCCCGCGTTTGAAATTATGCTGGTCAACCCGGCCATCCGCAACCTGATCCGCGAATCCAAGGTACATCAGATCGACAACACCATTTATTCGTGCGGGTGCGAGGGCATGGTGGCCATGGACATGGATTTGCTCCGGCTTTACCGGGAGAGAAAAATCTCCCGGGAAAACGCGCTGATCTACGCCGCGAACCCGGAGACCCTAAAAAAGAAGCTGGCCAATTAAAAAGTCGGAGAGCATTGCTCCCCGACTTTTCTTTTTCTATCTTTATGCTTCGTCCTGCAGCGTTTTCGCGCCGGTCAAAATTTTCTGAACGTCGTCCTGCGTTACGATCCCGTACACCGCGCCGTTCACCACCGCGGTGTAAAGCCGGTCTCCGGTCTTGTAAAACACAGCCGTGTCCGTCCCGCTTTTGTCAAAGTAGGCGTACTCCAGCTTCAGTTCCGGAGTGCCGGTTGGCGTAGCGTCCGCCGCCTCCAGAAGCTGGATTCCCGTAACCTGCTGGAAATACGCGGTATAGTTTTTCTCATAGTCCAGCTTTTTCCCATCGGTTCCGGTGACCGCATAGGTATATTCGGTTTTATCCTGGGTGGATTTGGTTTCATCCTTGGTTCTGGCGACGGCAAAGGTCTGAACCGTGCCGCCCGCCGTTACGGAAAGCGACTTTACCGCTGTGATGTCGGGCTTGAGAATGTCCTTGCTGCGGAGCGCGAACGCGTTCGTGCTTACCCACGCGTCAAGGCTTTCCGCCTTGACCAGATAGACCGCGTCCACCTTGTCGAGCTTTACATAATAAGAGGAATCTTTTTTCGCGCCGACCAGAAGCCGATAGCTTTCCTTGTTTACCGTAAAATCGGCAATTGCGAAGGGTGCGTCAAGCCCGTAGTTTTTCAGCGCCGCGGCGTCGGGATTCACGGCCTCGACGGAGTCCGCAGTCAGNGCCTTGACCAGATAGACCGCGTCCACCTTGTCGAGCTTTACATAATAAGAGGAATCTTTTTTCGCGCCGACCAGAAGCCGATAGCTTTCCTTGTTTACCGTAAAATCGGCAATTGCGAAGGGTGCGTCAAGCCCGTAGTTTTTCAGCGCCGCGGCGTCGGGATTCACGGCCTCGACGGAGTCCGCAGTCAGGTCCGTCAGCGCCGACTCGACCGCGCTGAGCTTCTCGGCATCCGTGGGTGCGCTGACCGGGGAGGTAATCACGCTCTCAGTCCCGCTTTTTTCCACGGTGACGGGCTGCGAAAAATTCGTGCCGCTCAGTGTTATTTTTGTAAAGTCGTTGACGCCGCTGCTGCTGGTAACCGCCATCACGGTCTTACTGACGAAATAGGTCTTGCTTTCCAGAATCCCGCCGTCAATACTGACGATATAAACATTGTCGGAATTTTCGCCGCACATATAGTACGCGCTGCTGTCCGTGGCGGAGGGATTTCCAATTTTATAATTATAGGCGCTTCCATCCTTGAAAGTGACTTCCACGGTGGCCTGCGGGTCCTTTAGCCCGAATTCGCTCAGGTTGCTGACAATTCCCAGATTTTTGGTGGCGACAAGGCTGAATCCGTTCTGAACAACCTGAGAGGCGGCGGTGTTGTTGATCGGCACGCCGCCGAGCTCTTTGACCAGATAGGTAATCTCCGCCACGGTGCCGGAGGCGGCGGAAGATGCGGAGGAACCGGTATCTGATTTTTCAACCGGGACGAGCGTATAGCCGCCTTTTTTATTTTTCACGGACATAGAGACGATGTCCTGGCTCGTTTTGGAGACAAGCTCAATGGTCGAAGCGGAAGTTTCGGAAGAAGCGGTCTCCTGTTTATCTCCCGTCGTCAGCAGGACGGCGGCCACTCCGCCGAGTACCACGATACAGCCGGCGACAATTGCCAGATTTCTTGTGCTGGTTTTCATCTTACAGGCGCCTCCTCTTGCGGTACACACAAACGCCGGCAACCACTACGAGCAATGGGATCAGCAGGGTAAACACGCCGATGCCGAGCAGAACGCTCATTTCGGCGCTCAGGGTAATATCGGAAACATTGGTCTGTACGGAGGTCTCCGTAATGGCGGTGGCGGAATTGGTGGTACCGGTCGCGTAGCGGGAAAGGTCAACCACGTATTTCGCGTTGCCAAAGGTGCTTGCGCCCAGAATCTCCCCGGCAAACATGGTGGTGCTGCCCAGCGCGATCACATTCGCCTTGTATTCCTTCGTTCCGGACTGCACTTTATCCTGTGAAAGCACCGCCGTATTATATGCGGCTTTCTGCGGCGTATCGTCCGCCTTGGTGCTGTTGTCCACCAGATAGCAGGAATCGTTGGACTTCGCCAGCGAGTAAGTCGTTTTGGTTCCTCTGGTTTCAAACAGAAGGTTGATCGGGTTGGACTGCGGAGTGGTAAAGTAACCGTAATCCGACTGTCCGCCCAGGCTCAGCCCCGTCTGCACGGTGGAAAGAATATAGCTTGGGTCGTCGGTGTAATATTTGCTCTGGTCGCTTTCCACAACCACGGCCTGCGGTACCTCGATGCCCCATTCCTTCAGGAAAGCGGAGAGCTTCGGCATGGCCTGCTGGCTGGGATGGAAGGTAATCAGCAGGGAACGGTCGCCCTCAATTGCGGAGCTGCTCAGGAAGGTATCCAGCTTTTTCAGCTCCGCGTCGGTATAGTCGGTGGTGGGGCAGCCCAGAACCACCAGACGGGTATTGTCGGGAATCGCGTCCGTCAGCAGGTTGAAATCCTTTGTTTCAAAGCTGTTGTTTGCCAGCAGCTTTTGATAGGTGGTCGTTTCCAGCTGCTCGCTGTGGCCCGTGTCGAACGCGGCGATCGCGACGGTGTCCGCGATCACGGAGTTGAGGGCAGAAGCAAGCGCGCTGTCCACCATGGAATAGGTTTCCGTCGACACGCCGTCTGAGCCGTACTGCACGTTGAACAGGTCGGTGTAGGCGAGCACGCGGTAGCGTTTGTCCGTCTTGACCAGCACGTCGCCCGCGACCAGATTATCGTTTTTATAGGTGCTTGCGAAAGTCGGATTCTTATCAAGGTCCATATACTCCACCTTGATATTGGTGTTTTTTTCGGCGATTTTCTCGGCGAGCTCTCCGACCTGGCTGTATTTGATGCCGTATTCCGACAGAAGCTGGTCGCCCTTTGTCTGTGCTTCCGTCGCCATAATATAGATGGTGGCCGGCACGTTCACTTTGGAGACGATTTCCGCCGCCTGAGTGGAGAGGGTATTCACTTTATTTTTTGTCAGATCCAGATTCATGGACGGATACCGCTGCGCCAGCACGCTCACGATCACATTGATGAGAATGACGACGATCAGAAACCCGGCGGTAAACGCGGTGGAAATTCCACCGCGGCGGAATTTTGTGCTTTTCGTGTACGCACCGACCTTTTCGGCCAATTTGCCTTTTTTCTTCTTTTCTTCCGGCTCATTGGCGCCGCCGGCCTCTTCTGTTTCGGAGTCTGTGTTCTCTTCCGAAAAACTTCCGGTGCTTTCCTTTTCGGCGGGTTCTTCCCCGGCAGCAGACTTCGTCTGTTCCGCCGCAGTCTCTTCGGCGGCTTCGGTTTCCGGAGTGGCCTTTTCTATTTCATGATTGTTATCCCTGTTCATTTTCATACCCCCTTAGCTCCATCTTCTGCTTTCAAGCTTGCGGGCGGTCAGGAAAATAAAGACCGCGATCACGCTGAGAAAAAAGACAATGCTTGAAAGATCAAAAATTCCTTTAGTAAACGGCTGGTACCGTGTGTTGAAGGACAGCCAGCCAATCAGCTTGACCGCGACTGTGTTGCTGACAAGACTGGTAAGCTGATCCACGACCAGAAGAAGGATGGAAATGCCGAACGTGCCGATGGCGGCGACGATCTGGCTTTGCGTCAGCGAGGAAATAAAGATGCCGATGGAGATCATGGCCGCGCCGTACAGCAGGGAACCGAAAAAGTTCCCGAAAACCAGCGCCCATTCCGGCGCGGAAAACAGACCGATCACGGCCACGGGAATCAGGGTGCCGATCATGGCAATGGCATACACTGCCAGCGCGGCCAGAAATTTGCCCGCCACAATGGAGGTGACGCCCACCGGCGCGGTCAAAAGCGCCTGATCGGTGCGGTTGCGCATTTCCTCACTGAAGCTGCGCATGGTGATGATCGGGATAATCATCATGCTCCAGATAAACATGGTGGCGTATACGCTGGAAATATAGGAGGAGGAACGCAGCATCAGCACCTGGAAGAAATAATATCCGTAGAGCGCCAGAATCATAGCGACGCAGACATAGCCGATGGGGGAGGTGAAATACGATTTCAGCTCCCGTTTGGTAATCGCTCTCATTCTTCTTCCTCTCCTTCCGTTATCGTTTCAGCAGCGGCGTCCTTTGTATAGGCCGCGCTGGTCAGGCGCAGGAACACGTCCTCCAGAGAAAGCCCGGTGTTGGACATGGACAGAATGGGATAATTTTTCGCCGAGGCCGCCCGGAAAAGCTCCCGGCGGACATCGCGGCCGTCGCGGGCCTCTACCTCGTACTCGAAAACGCCCGGCTCTTTTTCGCCGCAGCTCTGCACGGTTTCCACAAACTTGACGGATTTCAGGGCGTTTCTGACGTCGGTCTCGTTTCCTTCTATCCGGACGATCAGCTTATGGTCGGCGCTCAGGCTCTGGGAAAGGCTTTCCGGCGTGCCGTCCGCGACCAGCGTTCCCTTATTGACAATGATGATGCGCTCACAGACCGCCTGGATTTCCGGCAGGATGTGGGAGCTTAAAATAATCGTATGTTTTTTGCCCAAGTTGTGAATCAGGTTGCGGATTTCGATAATCTGCTTAGGGTCAAGCCCGACGGTAGGCTCGTCTAAGATCAGAACAGGGGGATTGCCCAAAAGCGCCTGCGCAAAACCGACGCGCTGTTTGTAGCCCTTGCTCAGGTTATTGATGAGGCGGTGATACACGTCGTTGATTTTCACCAGCGTACAGATTTCCCTGATATGCTTTTCGCGCGGGAGTGTAACTTTTTTCAGGTCAAAGAGGAAGTCCAGATATTCCTTCACCGTCATATCCGGGTAAAGCGGCGGCATTTCGGGCATATAACCGATCAGCTTTTTCACTTCGTTGGGATTGTCAAGCGTGTTGTACCCGCCGACTGTGACCGAGCCGGAGCTGGCCGACAGATAGCCGGTAATGATATTCATGGTGGTTGACTTCCCCGCGCCGTTCGGCCCCAAAAAACCGACGACGGTTCCTTCCTCAACCGAGAAGCTGATGTTGTTCAAAGCGACGTTTTGACCGTAGCGCTTTGAGAGGTTTTTCACCTCAATCATGCAGATCCCTCCTGATGTTTCCATTATTTTCGTGACCGATGCAAAAGCGGGTTTCTATCCGACCCTCTCAAAAAGGGAGCCGGAAAAGGAAGGCGCGATTTTGTCGACAGCCTAAGGCGGACAAAGCCCGCTGTAACGCCATTTTATTGTAGCAATTCGGCGCGGTCGGAATGTAAACTTTTTTTGAATGTTTCCATTCTATTTTATAAACTTTATGTGATGGCTATGTGAAAAGAGTCGGGAAATAAAAGAAAAGAGCCGCCTCGGGGACCGCAGTACCCGGACGGCAATTCATTTTTCCTGTTTTTCCTCGCTTTTTGTCCCGTCCGGCTTTGCGGCGTCGGCTTCCGTACCGCTTTTCCTGCCCTTCAGCCAGCGCAGGGCCTCGGGCGCATACGCTACGATCAGCCCAATTCCAAGGCCGATGGGCAGCCAGCTTCCCTGTGGGTTTCCGATGGCGAAAAACAGGGAGGCGGCCCAAAGGCCCAGATACATCATAAGACGTTTTTTCGGCTCGCTCAGCTCAGTGGGCTTTTTCTTTTTCATAGCGCACCCCTCAGATTTTTCCGTCCTTTAAAAGCCGCGCGGTTTTTAAAACCAGCACCTGTGTTTTAGAGTCAGGGATTTCCCCGTCCATCACCATGCGCACCGCTTCGTCCACCGGGATTTTTTCCGTTTCCAGAAACTCATCCTCGTCAAACTGCGTCTTGCCGGAGGTTTCCAGACGGCAGGCGTACAGATAGATGATTTCATCGGAGTAACCGGGGGAAGGATAAAGCTTTCCCATATCGATATAGCGGGAGCCGGTGGTACCGGTTTCCTCAAGCTGCTCGCGCTTCATCGCTTCAAACGGATCCTCGCCGGGTTCCAGCTTACCCGCCGGCGTTTCCAGAACGACTTCTTTATAAGGATACCGAAACTGGCGGACAAACAGAATTTCATTCTTTTCCGTCAGCACAGCGACGCTGACCCCGCCCGGGTGGTCGACGCACTCCCGGGTGGAGGTTTTTCCGTTGATCAGCTCCACCTTGTCCACGTGAAATTTGAGGATTCTTCCTTCATAAATATCGTTTCTGCTCAGGGTCTTTTCGTTTAATTCCATCTTTTTCTTCCTATTCAAATAATTGTTTTTAAGAAGGCGTCTGCGCTTTTTTCCTCATAGAGAAAAAACACAGTATCCATTTCAAAACTTAAAGTATAAAACACAATAAATATAACGAAAAGTATTTGGTTATATAACCGTTTCTTCCTCAGTCAGGCTGCGCCTGCCAACTCCCTCAAAGAGGATACCTTAAAAGAACCCCTGCCTCCCTCCGTGAGGGAGGTGTCGCGCCGGGTGCGCGGAAAGGAGCCTTCATAGGAGTGCCTTGCGGCCGATTCAACATATAACTGTCTGAGAGCGTCGCCGTAGGCGCGTGCCGACCGCATGGTCCTGCCCTCAGGCCGGGCGGGCCCCTACTTTCGGTTCTTGTACGAAAGTAGGCAAAGTACGCGCAGGGGGATTTTTAATTCCCGGCGGGAGGGTTCCATAAAATCCCCCTGCACCCCCAAGTATCCCCAAGGTGTCTTTAGGAGATAGGATACCGCTGTGGTTTTCATTGACGGGGGTACGGAAACTGGGATTAAACCCCTTCGGGGAAGGGGCCGAATCCCCTGCCTCCCTCCGTGAGGGAGGTGTCGCGCCCGGCGCGACGGAAGGAGCCTTCATAGGAGTGCCTTGCGGCCGATTCAACATATAACTGTCTGAGAGCGTCGCCGTAGGCGCGTGCCGACCGCATGGTCCGCGACGGAAGGAGTTGTCCCCCTTACTTGAACGCGTAGGTGTAATTTTGATCGAAAGAGTAAAGCTGACGGTAAATCTGCGCTGCGCGGCTGCGGTAATAATCCATGGTCGCGCTCGCGGCGTTGACCTGGGCCATGGTTCCACCCGCGGCGTATGCGTCGTCACTGATTTTTTTCAGCGCTTCGGTCTTGCCGTTCACCCAGGCGGTCTGCTCCGCTTTGATCTTGGAAAGAGCGTCGCCAGTGGCCAGTTTGGTGACCTTGCCGTAAGCGGAGGTGACTTCTTTTTCCCAGATTCCGGCGTACTTATTGGAAAGGTCGACCATCTCCACATTGGAGAAGGCTTTGTTGGACTCCGCGATATATTGCTTGTCAATCGGATTTTTCTTAAACAGCGCGTTAAACTCCGGGCTGTCGGTCTCTATATCGATGACCGGGCCGGGCTGGGACTCGGACGGTTCGTTCGGCGTTACCACAGGAACGCTGCTGATCAGTTCGCTCTGCGCGCTGCTGGCAGGCTGGGACTCCGCCTGAGAGGACTCGCCGAGCCCGCTTGCCGGGACGGAGCTTTGCCCGCCCTTCACCGACCCGCAGCCCGCGAACGCCGCGATCGTCACGGCAGCCGCCAGGGGAATGCAAAGCTTTTTCCAGTGATTCATTGACTGCACCCTTTCTTATTCCTCGGTGTTTTCCTGTTCCGTATCCGTTGAAAGATTCTCTTCCATGTCCTCCGATTCGTCTTCGCAGCCGGCGTCGGCGTCGCCCTCGTCCACGGGCAGTGCATCCACCGCGTCCTCTTCGTGCGCCGTGCGGGCCAGCGTGACAACCTCGCTGTTTTCGTTCAGGCGCATGACGCGCACGCCCTTAGCGGGCCTTGCGCATTCGCGGATGGAGTTGGCCGGGATGCGGATAATGATACCGTCGGAGGAAATCAGAATCACGTCGTCGTCCAGATCGACCACCTTGATGGCGGCGACCTCTCCGTATTTCTGAATATGATAGTTGGTAAGGCCCTTACCGCCCCTCGACTGGATGCGGTAATCGTTAATGCTGGAAAGGCGCCCGTAGCCGGTTGCGGAAACGGTCAGCACAAGGCCGTCCGCGCGCAGCGAGCTCATTCCCACGACATAGTCGCTGTCCTTCAGGGTAATCGCTTTGACTCCGCGGGCGGTTCTGCCCATGGGGCGGACGTCCCTTTCGTCAAAACGGATGGCCATGCCCAGGCGGGTCGCAACCAGAAGCTGCGTATCACCGGAGGTCAGGCGCACCCAGGAAAGCTCGTCGCCGTCGTCCAGATCGATCGCGATCACGCCGCCCTTGCGCGCGGTGTCGTAAGCCGAAAGGCTGGTGCGCTTGATGATGCCGTTGCGCGTCACCATGCACAGATAGCTTTCGTCGTCGAATTCCGGCACGCGGATCATGGAGGTAACCTTCTCATCCTGCGCAATCGGCAGCAGGTTCGCAATATTCATCCCCTTGCTCGTGCGGGAGCCCTCCGGGATTTCATAGCATTTCAGCCGGTACACGCGGCCCAGGTTGGTAAAGAACATGACATAGTCGTGGCTGTTGATGACAAACATGTCGCTCGCGACATCCTCTTCACGCCTTGTCATGCCGCTGACTCCGCGGCCGCCCCTGCGCTGAATATGGTAAGTATCGGTTTTCTGACGCTTGACGTAACCGAAGTTGGTCAGGGTCAGCACACATTCCTCCTGCGGAATCAGGTCTTCAATATCGACCTCGCCGCTGACGGTCGCAATCTCCGTACGGCGTTCGTCGCTGAATTTATTCTTTACCGCGAGAGCCTCGTCCTTGACGATGCCGAGCAAACGCGTTTCGTTGCTTAAAATATCTTTGTAATCTTCGATTTTCGCTTCCAGAGCGGCGATTTCGTCCAGCAGCTTTTGGCGCTCCAGACCGGTGAGCGCACCGAGCGGCATCTGTACGATCGCCTGTGTCTGCGGGTCGTCCAGCCCGAAGCGTTCCGTCAGGCGGGCTCTTGCCGTCGCCCTGTCCTTGGAACCGCGGATAATGGAAATCACTTCGTCGATGTTGTCGACAGCGATTTTCAGGCCTTCCAGAAGATGCGCGCGCTCTTCAGCCTTTTTGAGGTCGTACAAGGTGCGGCGCCTTACGACGCTTTCCTGGAATTGAATGTATTCCTGCAGCATTTCCTTAAGCGTCAGAGTTTTGGGTTCGCCGTTGACAATGGCGATCATGATGACGCCGAACGTCGTCTGCATCTGGGTATAGGAATAAAGCTGATTCAGAACGATCTGCGGGGAAGCGTCGCGCTTCACGCTGACGAGCAGGTGCATGCCCTCGCGGTCGGAGTGGTCCTCCACGTTGGAAATTCCCTCAATACGCTTGTCCTTGACCAGCTCGGCGATGCTTTCAACCAGCCTTGCCTTATTGACCTGATAGGGCAGCTCCGTAACGACGATATTGAAACGGCCGTTTTTCTCTTCCTCGATCTCCGCGCGGGCGCGCACCGTGATGCGGCCGCGGCCGGTGGCGTAGGCGGCTCGGATGCCCGCCCGGCCCATGATGATGCCGCCGGTGGGGAAGTCCGGCCCTTTGATGCTCTGCATCAGATCGTCCAGCGAAGCTTCGGGGTCGTCGATCAGCGTGCACATGCCGTCGATGACCTCTCCCATATTGTGCGGGGGAATATTCGTGGCCATGCCGACCGCGATACCGGTCGAGCCGTTGACCAGAAGATTCGGAAAATGGCTGGGCAGAACGATGGGTTCCTTCAGACGGTCGTCGTAGTTCGGCTGGAAATCGACGGTATCCTTGTCGATATCCTCCAGCATTTCCACGGCGATTTTACTCATGCGGGCCTCGGTATAACGATAGGCGGCCGGGGGGTCGCCGTCCACGGAACCGAAGTTGCCGTGTCCGTCCACCAGCATATAGCGCATGGAGAAATCCTGCGCCAGACGCACCAGCGCGTCGTAGACCGAAGCGTCGCCGTGCGGATGGTAGCGGCCCAGCACGGAACCAACGGTGTCCGCGCATTTGCGGTAAGCCTTTTCCGGGGACAGGCCGTTTTCAAACATGGTATACAGAATCCTTCTGTGAACCGGTTTTAACCCGTCGCGCACGTCCGGCAGCGCGCGGGACACAATGACCGACATGGAATAGGCGAGAAACGACTGTTTCATTTCCTTCTCAAGGTCGACATTGATGATTTTTTGATTTTCCTGAAATTCGTCCATTAACGGGCACCTTCCTGCTGATATTTTTCCTGAAGCTTTGTCTCAAGAATATTGTGAATTCTGGTACATTCGCTTTCGTTCATCGCCCTTTTGGGGATAAACTTCATCTCATTGATTCCTGTGTATATAATAAAAACCCTCGCGTCCTCATACGCTTTATACAGCATCTCATAGGGAAGGACAGCCGTATACCGTTCGGTTTGAAAGGTTATGGTTTCCTCTGAAAATTCCGTGGTCTGCGCGATAAATCTTTCACTGTTCGCCGTAAAGTAGCTCAGGGCGTGCCGCCGCACGGCGTACAGCACAATCGTATCATAAAAGCATCCGATGATCACGCCGACCGCGGCCATGGCCGCGTAAATAAAATCCTGATAGAAATTCCCGTAAACAAAGGCCTTTAAAAGAAACGCGGCCAGAATCAGGACGGTTCCCGTAACCTTGAGAATGATTTTTTCGCTTTTCCTTACGGCGGCTTTCGCCGCTGCGGCCTTGAAGTCGGCATAATCAAATTTTGTGGTAAGGCAGCTTACCGAAATTGGGCTTTCAGGCAAATAAATCCCTCCTTAACGCCCGCTTTTTAGATAGCGCGAAGCAAACGCGCCGGCAAGGTGTGCGGATATTTTTTCAATCTGTTCGTTCGTAAGTCCCTGTTTTTTGATGATCAGCAAGTCCCGTTCCCGCCCGCCGGTCACGACAAAGGCGGATGGGGTCTCTATACACTTGCTGAAATCGGTCCAGTACTCCAGCATTTTTTCGCAGCTGCTTTGAATCACCACGCTGTCCCGGAAAATTTCGATTTTCTGCGGCAGGGCCAGCAGCCGGTTGGAACGGTACAGCTCCGCCGCCCATTTCCGGATATCGTTCGGCTGGATAAAAAAGAACAGAAAGGCAAGCGCAAGTGCCAGGACAATTCCGCACGCGGGCCCCCAGCAGGTGAAAAATCTTGCGCGGTAAAACGGAATAAAGGAAGCGATGACGATGGCCGCAGAAAGACAGATCCCCGCCCGCACCCATTTTGTGTGGATGGGCGAAACAGCGCTCTGCGCGGTATAGTACGCCGCGGCGTATTCGTCGGGGCCAACCGTCTGTTCCACCGTATCGACCGGCCCTCCCTCGTAAAACGTCGGCATCTTTTCGTCTCCTTTCCTTTTTCAGCTTTTGGGGTGCGTCCCCGCCAGAAGCATTGCCTGAACCTCCGGCAAAACGGCCGGTTCCACACAGCGCAGCGGAAGAATCACCATATTTCGGTCGTCTATGTACAGCACGATCAGATTTTCGATCTGAACACATTCGCTGGCCCCGTCGAGCGGAATTTCCCATCTTTTGCCGGGCAGCCCCATTTCGATATGGTCGGGGTAAATCTTCATGCGGATCTCCCTGCCGTCGGCGATTTTTGACGAATGCGCCCGGATGACGGCTGTCGGGAAAATCGCGACCACCAGAACCAGCAGAATGCACACCACCGCCAAAGACACGTAACGGCTGTCGCCCGTTGAACGGAACTGCATCAGAAAGACGACCGCCATCGCGGCGCTCAGCACGACCGCAACGGCCGAAAGCCCTATTCTCGTACCGGTGTACTGGCTTTTCCAGAGAACCTTGAAGATTTCTCCGGAGGTCAGCGTGTAGGTCAGCTTGATTCCCGTATTCTGTTCCTCAAACGCCAGCGCCGTTTCATCGGCGACCAGCTCCGCTTCGGAACCGTCCCATTCCACTTTGTCTTCCTCAGGTTGGTCCTCGTCGGGGGTCTGTTCCCCCCGGGGTTCAGGAGGTTTTGAGGCAGTTTCCTGTTCCTTCACAAATTGTTTCATGAGAAATTCTCCTTTTCGCTTATGTAGCAAAAACTGTATTTTTCATACTAAAATATACGAATTGTAAAATATTTTTCTGATTTTACCTGCATTTATGGAAAAATATCTGCGCAAAGTACGAAAAGCCGCAGCCTCAGACATCGAGGTTCTTTGCGTACTTCGCATTGCTTTCAATAAAGGCGCGGCGCGGCTCGACCTTGTCACCCATCAGAATGGTGAAGGCTTCGTCCGCGGCGGCGGCGTCTTCCACTTCCACGCGCAGCATGGTGCGGGTTGCCGGATTCATGGTCGTTTCCCAAAGCTGCTCGGCGTCCATTTCACCAAGACCTTTGTAGCGCTGAATCTCGTAATTGCTGGCGAGCTCCGCCATTTTCTGGTCGCGTTCCTCGTCGCTGAACGCATAGTAATGATTTTTGCCCTTGCTCAGCCGGAACAGCGGCGGCTGCGCAAGGTAAACGTGGCCTTCCTCCACAAGTGGCTTCATAAACCGGAAGAAGAAAGTCAGAAGCAGGGTGCGGATGTGCGAACCGTCGACATCGGCATCGGCCATGATAATGATTTTCCCGTAGCGTAGCTTATTCAGGTCGAATTCTTCGCCGATCCCGCAGCCAAGCGCGGTGACGACGGGCATCAGCTTTTCGTTGCCATACACCTTGTCGAGCCTTGCCTTTTCCACGTTGAGCATTTTGCCCCAGAGCGGCAGGATCGCCTGATATTTGCGGTCGCGTCCGCCTTTTGCGGAACCGCCGGCGGAATCTCCCTCGACGATATAGATTTCCGTCTCGTCGGGATTACGGCTCTGACAGTCGGCAAGCTTGCCCGGAAGCGCGGCGTTTTCCAGAGCGGATTTGCGGCGGACCAGGTCGCGGGCCTTCCTCGCGGCGTCGCGCGCGCGGGAAGCGGCCAGCGCCTTGTCGAAAATCGCCCTTGCCGTCGCCGGATTTTCTTCGAGATAAGCGGTCATTTTATCGGTAATGAGGTTGCTGACCAGCGTACCGATTTCGGTATTTCCCAGACGGGCCTTTGTCTGGCCCTCAAACTGGGCGTCCTTCATCTTCACGCTGATAATGACAGTCAGCCCTTCGCGCACGTCGTCGCCTGAAAGGTTTTTATCGTTTTCTTTCAGAATATTATATTTTCTGGCGTAATCGTTCATCACACGGGTCATGGCGCGTTTGAACCCGTCCTCGTGCGTGCCGCCGTCGGTGGTATGGATATTGTTGGCAAAGGACAGCATCAGCTCATTATAGGAATCATTATACTGCATGGCGACTTCCGCCGTTGCCGAATTATCGGGGGCAACGGAAGTAAAGTGGATGATGTCGGGATGGATGATCTCGACCGCTTTCTTTTTATTGATAAATTCCACAAAACTGCTGATACCGCCGTGGTAGCAGTAGTTGTCGTTTACAGGGTTGTTTTCGTCGCGCAGGTCGGACAACGCGATATGGATGCCGGCGTTCAGAAACGCCTGCTCGCGCAGTCTCGTCTGCAGGGTTTCGTAGTCGTAGACGGTGGTTTCCCTGAAGATTTCCGCGTCCGGCTTAAAGGTGACGAACGTTCCGGTTTTGTCCGTTTCGCCGCGCACTTCCAGCTGGGTGATGGTTTTTCCGCGCTCAAAACGCTGATAGTAAATCTTGCCCTCGTTGTAAACCTCGACCTCCAGCCATTCAGACAGCGCGTTGACGACCGATGCGCCGACGCCGTGCAGGCCGCCGGCCACCTTGTAGCCGCCGCCGCCGAATTTTCCGCCCGCGTGCAGCTCGGTGAAAACGACCGTGACCGCCGGGATTCCCATCTGATGCTGGATGCCGACCGGGATTCCGCGCCCGTTGTCCAGTACGCTGATGATGTCCCCGGGCAGAATTTTGACTTCGATTCTGTCGCAGAAGCCCGCGAGCGCTTCGTCGATCGCGTTGTCCACGATTTCATAAACGAGGTGATGCAGCCCGCGCGGCCCGGTGGAACCGATATACATGCCGGGGCGCTTTCTGACCGCGGCCAGGCCTTCCAGTACCTGTATCTGATTTTCGTCGTATTTTTGTTTTGTTTGCGTAATTTCGCTAAACTCCAAGTTTAACCCTCCAATTATAATACGTATCGTATACTCTCGTTAAACCGAAACGTTCTGTTCAGAATCTTCTGTCTCTTCTATCGTAAATTTTCTGTGTCTGCTTCTGGGGGGACGGCTGCTGCGGCCGGCCGGCGGGGGACTGTTTTCTGTGGACTGCCGGTTTTCTCAGCCTGACCAGGAAAAAGCAGAGCAAATAAAATACAAAATACGGCAGCATAATGAAAAAAATGGAAGCAAGACTCAGCATTTTTACGGAAATCATCCAAACAAGGTAAATCAGCCCGCTGAGTACGATTGCGCCGATAGCAAAAAAGTGAACGGCGGGGTCGAGCTCAATATTGGAGTAGCCGCCGCACTTGGGGCATTTGTACTCGCCCTGTGTCTTGATCGACCAGGTGCGCAGCAGCGTCAGTTTATTTCCGCAGTGCGGACATCGTGCTTTTCTGAATTTTTTCATTTTTTCACCTTAAACATTTGATATCTCGTCAATAAACCCTGTCCTTTTCAGAAGGGTGGAAGAGGAGATTTGCGTGATATAAACGATGATCCGGCTGTTTTTATCACAGCAAAGCACAAAGGATTTCGGCATTTCCATGGAAACGTTGACGACCCGGCCCTCTTTCTGGGCCGCAGAAAGATAGTTTCTGGTCGATTTGGATATGGTAGAGGTTTCCATATCGAATATGCCCACAATATCACTGACTTTAATCACCGTGTCCTGCCCGAGATGAAGATACATAAAATAAAACCTTTCTCATTTTTTTATCAGGGTGCCGCCGTCCATTTCAAACAGGGCGCCCTCCCGGAGCTGCTGAATTGCGCCGGGTTCACAGCAGGTTATAAAAACCTGACAGCGATCCAAATGATTGAGTAAATAATCCTGCCTGCCGGAGTCCAGCTCGCTCATTACGTCGTCGAGCAGAACAACGGGTCTTTCTCCGGTCTGGCTGTAAAGCATCTCGGCCTCCGCAAGCTTCAGGGCAAGGACGGCGGAACGTTTCTGGCCCTGTGAGCCGAACGTCCGCGCGGAGCGGAGGTCTATGGCAATATCAATATCGTCGCGGTGCGGGCCGACGCTGGTATGGCCCAGCGCCACATCCTCCCGGCGGGCCGCTTTCAGCGCCTTTTTCAGGTCTTCGGCGCTTTTTTGATAGGTTAAATCAATGATTTCGGTATGTTGGGAAATGCCGGCGTAAATCTCTTTGACCGGTTCCTTGATTTTACGGATATAATCCATCCTGCCGAGGACGATCGCTTCGCCGTAGGAAGCAAGCTTTTCATCCCAGATTTCAAGCGTATCCATCAGCTCGGCATGGCGGGGGATATCTTTTAAAAGGGTATTGCGCTGGATCAGCGTGTGGTGATACCGCGAAAGAAGCGCTGCATACCCGGGTTTGATCTGGCAGAGGGCGGCGTCCATAAAGTCGCGGCGCTGGGAGGGGCCTTCGCGCACAAGCGCGATATGCTCCGGGGAAAAAATCACGGAAAAAAACTTTCCGACCAGCCCGGAAGCGTTTTTTTGGGGAATCCCGTTCAAAACGGCGTTTCTGCGCCCGTTTTCAATCGTGATTTCCGCCGTCTGTTCGCGCTCCCCGCTGAAAAATTCCAGACTGAGCTTTGCGCCGGCTTCTCCCTGCAGAATCAGGTCGGCGTCCTTCGTTCCCCGAAAGGAACGGCCGCCGGTAAAAAGCCAGACCGCTTCCAGCAAATTGGTCTTTCCCTGTGCATTTTTCCCATATATTATATTGATCCCATTCTGCGGAATTATCACGCAGCGCCGGATATTTCTGTAATTTTCAGCCTCCAGGTGCTGGATAATCACCCGTTACACACCTCATATGTCACATCGTTGTATTCGGCCTTGTCGCCGTTTCTCATTTTTTTGCCGCGCATGGTGCAGATTTCTCCGTTGACCTTCACTTCGCCGGACTGCACGACAAATTTTGCCCGGCCGCCGGTGTCCACCGCGCCGCCAAGCTTCAAAAGGGCGTCCAGCCGGATAAATTCGGTATCAATGACGATTTTTTCCGTCTTCATTTTTATGCCTCGCTCTTCAAACGGACCGGCAGCACCAGGAAAAGGAAGGAATCCCCTTCGCGCGGAAGAATTTTCATCGGGCTCAAAGCGCCGTTAAGCTGTATTTTCACTTCGTCGCCCTCGGTGTTTCGAAGGGCGTCGAGCAGATAGCGGTTGTTGAAGCCCATTTCCACGCCCGCGCCGTTGATTTTCGCGGAAAGCTGGTCGTTGGCGTGACCGATGGAGGTCGAGCAGGAAACCTTGATCTCCCCGTCCTCAAACACGCAGCGCACCGGGCTTTTCAGCCTGTCGGTAATCAGAAGGGAAACGCGCTCCACGCTGTCGATAAACGAACGGGTGGGAACGATGATTTCCGTTGAGCTGGCGCCGGGGATGGCGGCCTTATAGTCGAGAAATTCCCCTTCGAGAAGGCGGGAAATCACGCAGTAGTTTCCGATCTGGAATAAAATATGGCGCCGGCCGATCTGGACTTCAAGCTCGGTGTCGTCGTCGCTCAAAAGCTTGAGCACTTCGCCGAGCGTTTTGCCCGGGACGACAAAGCTGGTTTCTTCGCCGCAGGCGGTGGTTTCTTCTCTTAAAGCAAGACGGTAGCCGTCCACGGAGATCAGGCGGATTTTATTTTTGCTCAGTTCGAACAGGGTACCGGTGTGGATCGGCTTTGCGTCGCTTTCCGCGACGGCGAAAATCGTCTGCCGGATCATGCTTTTCAGGATGCAGTTTGCGATCCGGATCGAGGTTTCCCCGGTAATGGCCGGAAGTTCGGGGTATTCCTCCGCGGGGATTCCCACAATGGAGAAATCCGCCGGTCCGCTCTTGATGGAAGTGATTTTTTTCTCGTCGGTGGCAAGGTATACGGTATCCGCCGGCAGACGGCGGACAATGTCGCCGAAAAGTCGTGCGCTCAGGACAATGCTTCCCGGTTCTTCCACCTGGGCCTCTATTTTTGTGGTCATTCCCAGTTCAAGGTCGTATCCGCACAGTGTAATTTCATTCTCGCCTGTTTTGAGCAGGATGCCTTCCAGAGCGGGAACGGATGATTTTGTGGACACGGCACGCTGAACATTCAACACAGCTTCGTTCAGCTGCTGCCGCTGGCAGGTTATTTTCATAAACTCACCCTCTGCTTCCTTTTTATAATAGATAGTATAGATTTAATTTAGTAAGAGTAGTAGGCGGCGCGGAAAAGTTGAAAGATTTTGGAAATACAGGCGCGGCTTGGATTTTTCACTGTTTGCCGTGCGCAATTTCTATGTTAAGGTTTTGTTAACTTTTCGTATAAAATCAAAGTATTTAACCGAATGTTGAAAACTCTGTGGGGAATGTTGAAAACAAGTTAAATAATCCGGGAGGTCTGAAAACCTGTTAAAAACGCAGATTAACAGAAATTGTTGAAATGTCAACTTTTTTTCCACTTTTCAGCGGTCGCGGATATTCTTAATGATATCTTCGACGGTTGCCTTGGTTTTCGGGTCGCGTTTGATTCCCTTTTCTACCTGTTGGATGGCGTAGACGATGGTGGAGTGGTCGCGCCCGCCGAATTCCTCGCCGATGGAGGTCATCGGGAGCTGGGTAATTTCCCTCACCACATAAATCGCCATCTGCCGCGCGCTCGAAATGTTTGCGGAACGCTTGGAGGAACGGATATCCTCGCCGGTCGTACCGAACGTGCGCGCAACCTCGTCGATAATTTTTTCTACGGTAAAGGGGGTGGGCTGGTCGTTGTTGATGATATCGCTGATCGCCGCCTGCGCTGTGGTAATGCTGGGGTCCTCTCCGGCAAGCAGGTAGTAGGCTTTCATTTTTTTCACCGCGCCCTCCAGCTGGCGGATGTTGTTTTTCAGCCGGTTGGCTATGTATTCCGCGACGTTGTCGGGCAGGTCGATTTCCAGAAGCTCCGCTTTTCTTTTAATAATGGCGATGCGCGTTTCAAAATCCGGCGGCTGGATATCCGCGGTCAGCCCCCACTCAAATCGGGTGAGCAGCCGCTCCTCCAGAGTGGCGATATCCTTCGGCGGCCGGTCGGAAGTCAGCACGATCTGTTTTTTTGCCTCATATAACGTGTTGAAGGTATGGAAAAATTCCTCCTGGGTGGAATCTTTTCCGGCGATAAACTGAATATCGTCCACCAGGAACACGTCCGATTTCCGGTAACGGCTGTGAAATTCCGCGGTGGTTCCGCGGCGGATCGCTTCGATCAGCTCGTTGGTAAATTCGTCGCCTTTTATGTAAATGATGTTCATTTCGGGATGGGTCCGGCTGATCTCGTTGCAGATCGCGTATAGAAGATGGGTTTTTCCCAATCCTGAATTTCCGTAAATGAACAGGGGATTATAAAGGGTTGCGGGCTTGTTCGCCACCGCCATGGAGGCGGCGTGCGCAAATTTGTTGGAAGAACCGACAATGTAGGTGTCAAAGGTGAATTCGTAGTCGTCGTTGATGGCGGGCGTTTCGTCGTTCTGTTTTTCGACCCCCGCTTCTTCCGGGGTACAGACGCGAATCTGGATTTTTTGACCGAAAATCTGTGTGAATGCTTCATCAAGCATATCCATATAATAATGTTTGATCGTCTGCCGGTGAAGTTCGTTCGGGACTTTAATGACCGCAACTCCCTGCGCAAAGTCAAGATTGACCGGTTCTATGCGCTTGATCCATGTGGAATAGGCGATATCGGTGATCTTGCTTTTGCAATAATCGCAGACCAGATTCCAGACCTCGGTGAAGGATTCCATTCTTTAAACCTCATTCTAACAATTATTTATACTCTTAGGCATAACATAAATTATATTACCACAAAATACAATTTATTTCAAATTTCAATTGTCTGAGAAAATACAGTATATTGTATTGCGCGCGTGTAAAACACATAGATAATAAAATTTTTTTAAATGACGCGCTTTCACTTTTCTTTTACGGGGAAGTGTGGTATATTGATTTATATAACTTGACGAATTCAGTAATCAGCCTGTACGCCCGTAATTTCCAATATTTTTCGGTACGGGGGACAAAATTTAGGTTGACAGGCTGCGCATATTTAATATATAATGCTATATTGCAAGGTTTGTACCCCGAAAGGAGGTTTTTTCATGCTGAGAACTTATCAACCAAAGAAGCTCCACAGAAAAAAGGAGCACGGTTTCAGAAAAAGAATGTCCACAAGCAACGGCCGTAAGGTTTTGGCCCGCCGCAGAGCAAAGGGCAGAGCACGTTTGAGCTACTAAGCAAAAGGGCCACGGTGAGTGGCCTTTCTTTTTAGCTTCGCTGCTTCACGGAACAAATCAGAATTGTGGTGCGATTTTAAGTATGGATTTATTGATTCCCATAACAGAAAACAAGGATTTCCGCAGGATTTATGCAAGGGGAAAATCGTATGTCAGCCCTGTGGTCATTACCTATGTTACGAAAAATCGCAGCAAAAACGTCCGGGTAGGGATCACCACCAGCAAGAAAATCGGCAACGCTGTGAAACGAAACCGTTCCCGCAGGGTGATCCGCGAGGCCTTCCGGGCTCTGGCGCCTGAAATTGCTCCGGGGCATGATTTTGTTTTTGTAGCCAGGGGCAAAACACCTTTTGTGAAAAGCACGGAAGTTCGCCGTGCAATGCTGCAGCAGCTGAAAAACGCGGGGGTCCTGAAATGAAGCGCCCGCTTATTTTGCTTATCAGGTTTTACCAGAAAGCCATTTCCCCCTACAAAAAACCCTGCTGCAAATACTATCCCACCTGTTCGAATTACGCGATCGAAGCGATTGAGCGCTTTGGCGCGTTTAAGGGATTCTGGCTTGCATTCTTTCGGATACTGCGCTGTAACCCGTTCAGCCGCGGAGGATACGATCCCGTGCCGCAAAAACGGGACAAGCGATAACCACTATAGAGGAGTATTGCCCATATGACGGAGATTTTTAATTTTTTCGGAAACATTCTCGGCTATTTGCTTTGGTTTTTTTATACGCTGATTCAGAATTACGGCGTGGCAATTATTTTGTTTACACTCGTATTGAAAATAGTTATGTTCCCGTTTTCTATCAATCAGCAAAAATCGATGGCCGCGAACAGCAAAATGGCCGTCAAACAAAAAGAACTGCAGAAAAAATACGGGAATGATAAGGTAAAGCTTCAGGAAGAGACACAGAAGCTTTATGACAAAGAGGGAATCAATCCGGCGAGCGGATGCCTGACCACCTTTATCCCTTTCCCGATCATGATTGGACTGTTTTATACCGTACAGAACCCGCTTGCGAACGCCCTTCACCTTTCTGCCGAAGGAATCGCGAAGGCTGTTGAAATGCTCAAGCAGATTCCCGGTCTGGGTGCAAGCTTTTCTGCCCAGTACGCACAGATTGAAATCGTCAAGCATTTTACGCAGCTGAAACCCCAGCTGACCATGTTCAGCGCGGCGGAGCTTGCGAAAATAGAATCCTTCAGCCACGGCTTCCAGTTTATGGGGCTGAATCTTTTGGACACGCCGAGCGACGGCGCGAATATATTCGGTACCCTGTTCCGTTCCAACCTGTGGATTATTCCCGCACTGTGCCTGGTATCTTCTTTGGTTACCCAGTATTTTACGATGAAAATGCAGCCGGGAATGCAGCAGCAGCAGGGATGCATGAAGGGAATGCTCTATCTGATGCCGCTGTTCAGCGCATGGCTTGCCTGCACAATGCCTGCGGCGGTTGGTTTTTATTGGATTATTTCGACGATATTCGGTTTCTTGCAAACCATTATTCTGAATATCTGGTACAGCCCGGCGGACCTGAACGCGAAAGCGGAAGCGCAGAGGGTTGCCCTTCTGGAAGAAAACGAGTCAAAGATGAAGCCTGTTGCCGGCGCTTTCTACAGAAATCAGGAAATTAACCCGCAGCCGCAGCAGAGGACGACAGCAAAATCGGGAGCTTCAAAAACGAAAACAAAAGGCGGAAAAACAAATTCGGATGACTATCTAGGAATGAAAAAATAAGACGAACCGGGGAGGGAATACCGTGATAAAAGAAGCGATTGCAACCGGTGAAACCGTTGAGCTGGCAAAAGAAGCCGCATGCAGGGAGCTCGGCGTTGAATCCTATGAAGCGGAATTTGAAATTTTGGAAATGCCGACGAAAAAGACCTTCGGCCTTTTCGGCGGAAACCCTGCGAAGGTAAGAGTCTTTATCAAAAACGATCCGGCGGAGGCCGCTGCGAAGTATCTGAAAGGGATCCTTGATAAAATGGGTCTTTCTGCGGTGGATATTCAGATCAAAGAGGAAGAGAACGGCGCGCAGCTCTCCCTTTCCGGCGATGATATCGGCTTTATCATCGGTCACCGCGGGGAAACGCTGGACGCGCTTCAGTACTTGACCGGCCTTGTCGCTAACCACATTGACAATTCCTATTACAGAATTACCATCGATATTGGAAATTATCGCGAGAAACGCAAGGAAACGCTGGAAATCCTCGGAAAGAAGATTGCCGCGAAAGCGATCAAGACCGGACGTAATTCTTCCCTGGAGCCTATGAATCCATATGAACGCAGAATCATCCATACCGCTGTCCAGACAGTGGAGGGCGCAAAATCCTGGTCCGAGGGCGAAGATTTGTCCCGCCATGTCGTGATTGGGCCGGAAGCCGGCGAACGTCCGGCTCCCCGCAGAAACAATTACGGCAAAGGACAGGGACGCCGTCCGTACAATGACAAACCGCGCAGCGGCGGATACAACAACAGACAGCCGAGATCCGCGCCGAATGTCGGCCCCGTACCGAGCGCCGGTTCCGTACCTGCCCGCCAGCCGGTGCAGAAGGCAGCGCCGAAGAATGAAGGCAAGGCTCCGCTTTATGGCCGCGTTGACGTCAAGAAATAATCTTATAACGAAGCACAAAGGGCGGTTCATTTGAATCGCCCTTTGTTTTATATGGAGCGCGGATTGAAATTGATAGTTGTAATTCCGCATGGAAAACAGGTATTCGTCGTTCCCCACATGGGGCGTGGATTGAAATGGCGTTGAGACAGTTCAGTTTCAGTATTACTTTCGTCGTTCCCACACGGGAACGCGGATTGAAACACCAGCTATGAAATGTGTGACAATAACGGCATTCGCCGTTCCCCGCCGGGGGTGTGGATTGAAACAGTGAAATTCAGAACGAGCCGATCGGGCCGGTCGCTCCTATACGGGAGCGTGGATTGAAACGATGAATGGCATGACGGGCGGATCAACCGGAACCTATTGGTCCCGTGTGAAACTCAAAAACTGGTAAAAATAAGCGATAGGGAAAACAAAGACGATTGATCTTATGAGGGAACAAGAATGAAAAACGAAAACGGATATGCTCCGTCAGCAAAAACGATCGCGGCGATTTCCACGCCGCAGGCGCCGGGGGGAATCGGCATTGTGCGCCTTTCCGGACCGCGGGCAAAAGAGATTGCCGGAAAGGTGTTCACCTCCCGGCACGGTAAAACACTGGAGGACGTGAAAGGGTACACCGCCCTTTACGGCAGGGTACATGACGGCGAAACGGATATCGACGAGGCAATTGCCCTGAATTTTACCGCGCCCGCCAGCTTTACCGGCGAAGACGTGGTGGAGATTTCCTGTCACGGGGGGCTGTATATCATGCGCCGCGTTCTGAAAGCGGTATTTGCCGCGGGTGCGGTTCCGGCCGGGCCGGGGGAATTTACGCGCCGGGCGTTCCTGAACGGAAAAATCGGGCTGACCGAAGCGGAGTCCGTTATGCAGATCATTTCCGCGCAGGGGGAACAGGCCGCGAAGGCCGCGCTTGCCGGTCATGACGGTGCGCTGGAAAAGAAAATTATCAAGATACGCGGGATGCTGATTGAGGCTGCCGCGCATTTATCCGCTTGGGCGGATTATCCGGAGGATGATATCCCGCAGGTAAACCCGGAGAAGCTGCAGACCACCCTGCTGACCGTAAAATCCGAAATCGAGCACCTACTGCGCCAGTTCGACGCGGGGCGGGCCATCCGCGAGGGGGTCGCGACGGTGATCGCCGGACGCCCGAATGTGGGAAAATCCACCCTGATGAATCTGCTGGCCGGGTGCGAGCGCAGCATCGTCACCGAATACGCCGGAACGACCCGAGATATCGTCGAGGATACGGTGATTCTCGGCGACGTTCCGCTCCGCCTGTCCGACACCGCCGGAATCCGCCTGACCGACGATCCGGTGGAAAAAATCGGCGTGGACCGCGCGCGCGGCAAGCTGAGGGAAGCGCAGCTGGTTCTGGCGGTTTTCGACTCCTCTCAGGAGCTGAACGGCGAGGACCGGGAGCTGGTTTCCGCAATCCGGGAATCCGCCGCGATTGCGGTGATCAATAAAAGCGATTTGCCTGCAAAAATAGACGTACAGTATATCAATAAATATTTTCAACAAATAGTATATATTTCTGCGCTTTCAGGCGAAGGCTTGCAGGAGCTGAAGGACGCGGTGGCGGAAGTGCTGCGTACTTCGGAGCTGAACCCCGCGGACGGGATTCTGTTTACGGAACGCCAGCGCGACGCCGCCCGGCAGGCCGGGGACTGTGTAACGGAAGCGCTGACGGCGGTGGAAAGCGGAATGACCCTGGACGCTGTGACGGTATCGATCGAAGGGGCAGTCTCCGCGCTTTTGGAGCTGACCGGCGAACGCGCGACGGAAGCGGTCGTGGATTCCGTGTTCTCGCATTTTTGTGTAGGAAAGTAAACGAATCATATTGGAGGAATACCTTTGAAATACGATGCCGGTAATTATGATGTTGTGGTGATCGGCGCCGGACATGCCGGAATCGAGGCCGCGCTCGCATCCGCGCGCCTCGGCTGCAGCACCTGCGTTTTCACAATCAATATGGACGCCGTGGGAAACTGTCCCTGCAATCCGTCCATCGGCGGAACGGCAAAGGGCCATCTGGTCCGGGAAATCGACGCGCTGGGCGGAGAAATGGGAAAAACCGCGGACGAAGCTATGCTGCAGAGCAGAATGCTCAATCTGGGTAAAGGCCCCGCCGTCCATTCTCTGCGCGCGCAGATCGACCGCCGGGAATACGGCAAGATCATGAAGCGAAAGCTGGAAACACAGCCGAACCTGCAGCTGAAGCAGGCGGAAATCGTGGACCTGGAGCAGGGGCCGGACGGCCTCTGGCTGGTCACGACCCGGATGGAAGCGGTCTATCGTGCGAAAGCGGTGGTAATCGCCACCGGCACTTATCTTGGCGGAAAAATTTATGTCGGCGACGTTTCCTATGAAGGTGGGCCGGACGGAATGTTCCCTTCGGCGTTCCTCGGTGCGGCGCTGAAAAAAATCGGTCTGCGCCTCCGCCGCTTCAAAACCGGTACCCCCGCGCGCGTGCTGAAATCCAGTATTGACTTTACCGGTCTTGAGGTACAGGAAGGCGACGAACCCGTCGTTCCGTTTTCCTATGATACCCTGACTCCGCTGAAAAACCGTGCGGTTTGCCATATTTCCTGGACAAACGACGGCACCAAGCAAGTGATCTTGGAAAATATTGGGCGCTCCCCCATGTACAGCGGTAAAATCGAGGGGGTGGGCCCCCGTTACTGCCCGAGCTTTGAGGATAAAATCATGCGCTTCCCGGATAAGAAACGGCATCAGCTTTTTATTGAACCCTGTGGGATGGATACCGAGGAAATGTATTTGCAGGGGATGAGCTCTTCCCTTCCGGAAGAAGTGCAGATCGCTTTTTACCGCACGATCAAGGGATTGGAGCATGTGGAAATCATGCGCTGTGCCTACGCGATTGAATACGACTGCGTCGACCCGCTTCAAATGGAGGCGACGCTGGAATTTCAGGAATTCCCCGGGCTTTATGGCGCGGGGCAGTTCAACGGCAGCTCCGGTTACGAGGAGGCCGCCGCACAGGGGCTGGTTGCCGGAATCAACGCCGCTTTGAAAGTAACGGGAAGGGAGCCGATGGTCCTTGACCGCGCTGGGTCCTATATCGGAACCTTGGTGGATGACCTGATTACCAAAGGAGTCAGCGACCCCTACCGGATGATGACGTCGCGGAGCGAATACCGGCTGGTGCTTCGTCAGGACAACGCCGACGAACGCATGACCCCGACCGGCAGAAAAATCGGGCTGATCTCCGATGATCGTTGGGAACGGTTCCAGCAGAAGCAAAAGCAGAAGGAGCAGGAGCTTCTGCGCGCGGAAAAGACCGTTCTGCCGCCGTCCGAGGCCCTGAATCAGCTGCTTGTTTCACATGAAACATCACCGGTAATCACCGGCGTGCGCCTTGCGGAGCTGATTCGCCGCCCACAGCTGAATTATGAGATTTTAAAGGAAGTCGACAGCGACCGGCCAGACCTGCCCGCCGCGGTTTTTGAAAACGTGGAAATTGAAATCAAATACGAGGGCTATATCAAGCGGCAGAAAGCGGATATTGCGGAAATGCGCCGTCTGGAAGAACGCCGTTTGCCCGCTAAGATCAATTATAAGGAAATTGTCGGCCTGAGAACCGAAGCGCAGGAAAAGCTGCAGAAGGTGATGCCTGCAAGCGTCGGACAGGCTTCCCGTATTTCTGGCGTCAGTCCCGCGGATATTTCTGTGCTGCTGATCTGGCTTGCGCGCGGCAGGGGGGAATAAGATGGAGGATATTCGCGAACGGCTGGTTTCTTCCGCACAGGATGCGGGAATCGTGCTGAGCGGGGAACAGACGGAAAGTTTTCAACAATATATGGAGCTTCTGCTGAATTGGAATGAGAAAATCAATCTGACCGCCATTAAAGAGCCCGAAGAAATTGCGTACAAGCATTTTCTGGACAGCATCCTCATTTTGAAGTATCTGAACCTGCCGGAGGGCACGAAGCTGATCGATGTCGGCACCGGCGCGGGATTTCCCGGCGTACCGCTTAAGCTGATGCGCCCCGGGCTGAACCTGACTCTGCTGGACGGGCTCAATAAACGGCTGGTCTTTTTGCAGGATCTGGCGGAAAAGTTACATTTCAGTGCTGAATTTGTGCATGCGCGCGCGGAGGAAGCCGGAAGGCAGGCCGCATACCGGGGAAAATTCGATTTTGCCACGGCGAGAGCTGTTGCGCCGCTGAACCTGCTTTGCGAATACTGCCTGCCGTTTTTGAAAATCGGCGGGGTATTTATCGCGATGAAGGGGCCAGAACCGGAGGAGGAAGTCTGCGCGGCGAAAAACGCTGTTGCTCTCCTGGGTTGTACGCTGGACGGAATCGAAAAGTTTGAACTGCCGAACGGGGACAGCCGGAGCCTGATACTGATTAGGCGGACGGGACCCATTCCCGCGGCTTATCCGCGGCACGGGGCAAAGATTGCGAAAAGTCCGCTTTAAGCCTTCCTTCCTATGCATCGACGATCGTTTTTAGAACCGTGATGCCGCTTCGAATAAACAGGAATCGTGTGGAAGGAACCCGAAAGCACACAAACTGCCAAAAAATAACAAATAAAAAAATTTATAATTACCATAATTTTACAAAAAATCGCCGCGCTCCATGTTATCCTTAACAAAAAGGGACAAGCAAGGAGGCGGCGAATTTGCATATTATGGGTGAAAAGCGCAAAGTGGTTCAGATCAATATCGATTCAATCCATCCAAATCCGGCGCAGCCGCGGCGTTCATTCAGCGAGCAGGAATTGCTGGAGCTGTCGAGAAGCATCCGGACAAACGGATTGCTTCAGCCGATTTCCGTCCGCCGAGTCAAAGGCGGCTACGAGCTGATCGCCGGGGAGCGGAGGCTGCGCGCCTGCAGAATGGCCGGCCTTCCCACCGTCGCCTGTATTATCAGCGATTGTTCCGCGGAAACCAGCGCCGTCCTTGCCATGACCGAAAACCTGCAGCGGCAGGATTTACAGATCTTTGAGGAAGCAGAAGGAATCCGCCGCCTGATCGAGCAGTGGGATGTTACACAGGAGGAAGCTGCACTCCGGCTGGGAAAAAGCCAGTCCACGCTTGCAAACAAGCTTCGTCTGCTCAAACTTTCCGAAGAAGAGCGGGAAAAAATCACTGCCTGCGGGCTGACCGAACGGCATGCCCGTGCACTGCTGCGCATTAAAGAGGAAAAAGTCCGCGAGAAGGTGCTTGGACAGATTATTGGGAAGCATCTGAACGTGCAGCAGACGGACGATCTTGTAGATAAGCTTCTGGAAGAAAACCAAAAACCGAAAAGCAAACGCACTTTTATAATTAAGGATGTGCGTGTCTTTCTAAATACAATCAATCATGCGATTGAGACGATGAAACAAAGCGGCATCAATGCGCAGACGCTGAAAAGCGAAACGGACGAATATATTGAATGTCTGGTCCGTATTCCCAAGACGCAGGCAACGGGTGGAAAAAAGCCTGCTTAATATTGAGTATAAGAGTTTACTCCTATTTCCCTATATCATTTCCCACAAGGCAGGCCGAACGTTATGTTCGGCCTGTTTTGTTTCATGTGAAACATCGGGGGGAAGGGGGGCGAACTCCCTCAGTCAGGCTGCTCCTATCAGCTCCCTCAAAGAGGGAGCCTTAGTAAGCGATCCCTTGCCTTCCTCTATGAGGGAGGTGGCGCGCTCGGCGCGACGGAAGGAGTTTCAGAGCATCAGACTTCGATTTAAGGTAAGGCGATTGGAAGCATCGCCGTAGGCGCTTCGCCGACCGCGTGGTCCGCGCTCGGCGCGTCGGAACGGTATCGCCGCAATTAAACGGATAGCTGTCTGAGAGCATCGCCGTAGGCGCCTGCCGACCTCATGGTCTGCCCTCAGGCCGGGCGGGCCCCTACTTTTGCTCTTGTACGAAAGTAGGCAAAGAACGCGCAGGGGGATTTTGGACCTGCCGGTCCGGGATGCGCCTACGGCGGACTCGACTGCAGGTCAAAAGATGAATGGGTCGCTAATTCCGTCGTTCTAAGTAATGGCGAGAGGGTTCCATAAAATCCCCCTGCACCCCCCAGGTATCCTCAAAGGGTCTTTGTGAGATACGACACTCCTGTGATTTTCATTGACGGGGGAACGGAAACGGGATTAAACTTCCTCGGGGAAGAGGACCGAATCCCCTGCCTCCCTCTTTGAGGGAGGTGTCGCGCCTGGCGCGGCAGAGGGAGTTTCGGAGGAATTAGACTTCGATTCGATGTAGGCCGACTGGAAGCGTGGCCGTAGGCGCGTGCCGACCGGCAGGTCCGCTTCCCCGATCGGCAGGTCTGCATTGTTTCACATGAAACATACGCAAAAAAGGGAGAAAAATCTTTATCTTCCGGGGAAAGAGTGCTATAATAAAACTATTATTCCGTTTATACCCGAAATTGGGACAACTTTATGGAAAACTGTGTTTCTGTGGGAACAAACCCGCAGCCGGAGGGAAAGAATGGGAAAAATTATAGCAATTGCGAACCAGAAGGGCGGCGTTGGCAAAACGACGACTTCCGTCAACCTTTCCGCCGCGATGGGCACGAAGGGAAAGAAAACGCTTCTGGTAGATATTGACCCGCAGGGGAATTCCTCAAGCGGGGTGGGTGTTGACCGCCGGGCGGTGAAAAGCACCGTTTATGAAGTGCTGATCGGCGAGGCAAAGGCGCCGGAGGTGATTATCCACACGGAGTTTGACAATCTGGACATTATTCCGTCCAGCATGGACCTGGCGGCAGCGGAAATTGAGCTGGTCACACTGGACCACCGCGAATCCATCCTGAAAAACGCGCTGGTGCCGTTAAGAGAGCATTATGATTATATTTTTATCGACTGTCCGCCCTCGCTTGGAATTATTACGACCAACGCGCTCTGTGTGGCGGACACGCTGCTGGTTCCGATCCAGTGCGAATATTACGCGCTGGAGGGCCTGTCCCAGCTGATGAACACCGTACGGCGCGTCAAACGCCAGTACAACGGGCAGTTGGAGATCGAGGGCGTGCTGCTTACCATGTACGACGGGCGGCTGAACCTGACCCAGCAGGTGGTGCAGGAGGTCAAGAAATATTTCCCGCGGAAGGTGTTTGCAACGGCGATTCCCCGGGCGGTGCGCCTTTCCGAAGCGCCGAGCTTTGGCAGGCCGATCCAGTATTTTGACAAGAGCTCGAGAGGGGCCCTTGCCTACGATACGCTGGCGGATGAAATTATTCGGACCAATCGAGAATAGGGGGGAGAGCGATGGCAGTAAAAAAGGGCGGACTTGGAAAAGGGTTGGACGCGATCTTCGCGGAAAACGATACCGAGGACCGCAACGCGGCGGTTGCGCTAAAAATCAGTGAAATAGAACCGAACCGCGCACAGCCCAGAAAAGACTTTAACGATGAGGCGCTGGCCGAGCTCGCCGATTCCATTTCCCGGCACGGGGTGCTGCAGCCCCTGCTGGTACGGCCGATTTTCGGCGGAGGATATCAGATCGTAGCGGGCGAACGGCGGTGGCGCGCGGCGCGGATGGCGGGAATCACCGAAGTACCCGCGGTCATCCGCGATATGAGCGACAGCGAGGTAATGGAGCTGGCGCTGATCGAGAACCTTCAGCGCGAAGACCTGAATCCGCTGGAAGAAGCGCAGGGGTACCAGTCGCTGATGGAAACCTACGGAATGACGCAGGAAGAAGTTTCAAAGACGGTCGGAAAGTCCCGGCCCACCGTGGCAAACGCGCTCCGGCTGCTGAACCTGCCGCAGAAGGTTCTTGATCTGGTACAGTCCGGCTCGCTTTCCGCGGGACATGCCCGGACTCTTTTAAGCTTCCAGAATCCGGAAGAAATGCTGAAAGCTGCAAAAATGGCGGTGGAACAGGGTATTTCCGTAAGAGAACTGGAAAAAATGTCTAAAAAGGCAAACGGACAGCCCGCTGCAAAACAGCAGAAGGAAAAGAAGCGTATTCCTTATTTCAGCGAAGTGGAGCTGGCGCTGAACGAACATCTGGGCCGGAAGGTACAGGTGACCGGGACGAAAAAGCGCGGAGTTCTGCAGATAGAGTTTTACGGCGAACAGGATTTGAGTAACCTAGCCGAACTTTTCAACAAAGAATAGCAAAACGGTGGAAAAATAAAGAAATACAGAAATCAGAGGAATATAAAGGAGAACAGAACATGCTGGATATTAAATTGATTCGCAGCAATCCGGAGAAAGTAAAAGCAGGAGCGAAAAAACGCTGTATCGACGTAGACGCACTGGTGGACGACATCCTCAAAATCGACGAGGAACGCCGCGAAGTAACCGGAAAAGTGGAATCCATGAAGGCGGAACAGAACGCCGCTACAAAGAAAATTCCCGTAATGAAAAAAGCGGGTGAAGATACCGCTTCTCTCATGGCGGAATTAAAGACGCTTTCCGAAAAAATCAAGGAGAGTGACGCGCAGCTCGGGGAACTGGAAGAGAAACAGAAAACCCTGCTGCTCTCCCTGCCGAATATGCCGGACGAGGACCTTTCGGCGGGCGGGAAAGAGAACAACCAGCCCATCCGTTTTTACAAGGAAAAGCCTTCCTTTGATTTTGAGCCGAAAAACCATGTGGAGCTGTGTGAAAGCCTTGGCATGATCGACTATCAGCGCGGCGCAAAGCTTGCCGGGGCCGGTTCCTGGGTCTACCGCGGGATGGGCGCCAGAATGGAATGGGCGCTTCTCAACTTTTTTGTGAGTGAGCATCTGAACGACGGCTATGAGCTGGTGCTGCCCCCGCACATGCTCAACTATGAATGCGGCTATGTGGCCGGACAGTTCCCTAAATTCACCGACGAGGTATACTGGATTCAGAATCCGACCAGCACCGATAAGAAATTTATGCTGCCTACGGCGGAAACCGCGCTGGTGAACCTGCACCGCGACGAGGTCCTCACAGCGGAGGAGCTGCCGCGCAGATATATTGCCTATACCCCGTGCTACCGCAGGGAGGCGGGCAGCTACCGCTCCGAGGAGCGCGGGATGATCCGAGGGCATCAGTTCAACAAGGTGGAAATGGTGCAGTACACTACGCCGGAACAGTCGGACGACGCGTTCGCCGAGCTGGTGGGCAAGGCCGAGAAGCTGGTGCAGAAGCTTGGGCTGCATTACCGCCTGAGCAAGCTCGCCGCGGGCGACTGTTCCTTCTCCATGGCGCGCACCTACGACATCGAGGTCTGGATTCCCAGCATGGAGATCTATAAAGAAGTCAGTTCTGCTTCCAATGCGCGGGACTATCAGGCCAGAAGGGGCAACGTGAAATTCAGGGGAGAGGACAAAAAGCTTCAGTTTGTCCATACGCTGAACGCTTCCGGCCTTGCGACCAGCCGCGTGATCCCCGCGATTGTGGAGCAGTACCAGAACGCCGACGGCAGCGTGACCGTGCCGGAGGTATTGCGTCCGTTTATAGGATGCGAGGTCATTCGATAAAATCAGAACGAATTCCCCCTGAGGGCTCCTGAAAAGGAAACGCCGCAGGGGGCGTTCCCTACTTATACAGATACAGAAGGTGTAACATGAATCAGAAGGAACTTATTAACGAATATTGCCGCGAGGTGCGGGTTGCCAGCTACGAGGTCGGCGCGCAGCGCCTTTTGAAGCTGAGCGTGCTGATGCGCATGTGCCAGGAAACAAGCGAGCAGCATGTCGATCTTGTGGGGCTGAGCTATGAAAAAATGTATGAGGACGGGATTGTATTCCTCCTGATTACCAACCGTGCCAGAATCAGGCGGATGCCGGTACATAATGAGAAAGTAACAATCAAAACGCATCCGCGCGGGGTCAACGGGGCGCAGTTTTACCGCGATTTTCTGTTTTACAGCGGGGAAGAAAAGATCATTGACGTCATGCAGACCTCCGTCATTGCCGACCCGGTGACGCATAAGGTGATGCGGCCGAAAAAATTTCTGGATTACGGTATTTTTTCCGGAGAAAAAGTCGGGCCGGAGGACCGCGTCGGCAAGATTACGGTGCCGGAGGACCTTCCGCTGGTGGGGGAAAGGCCGATCCGCTATTCCGATCTGGATTACAACCGCCATCTGAACAACACCATTTACGGCGATATTTTGACCGACTTTCTGCCGGGCGGTGCACAGGGAAACAAGTACGCGGAAGTACAGATCAATTATGTAAACGAAAGCGCACAGGGCGACGTTTTGAAAATCTACGCCGCGAAGGAAAACGGCCGGGTGCTGATGCAGGGCGTCCACGCAAGAGGGTGCGGTTTCACCGCCGCGGCGACCCTTTTGCCGGTCGGCGAAAAAGCGTAAACCGGTACGCTTTCCGGGGGCCTGGTTTCCGCTTTATGGAAAGGTGAAAATCTGATGCTTTTTGATTGAATATTCGCGGTTCAGATGTTATAATAACAAAATATATAAAAAATGAATGAAGAGAGAAAGCGGCTGGAAATGACAGTTTTGCAGCGGCGCGAATGTGACAGGAGGATAAGATGTTAAATACGAACTACTCAGAAAAGTTTGTAAAAGAAGGGCTGACGTTTGACGATGTTTTGCTGATCCCGGCGGAATCCCACGTACTGCCCCGGGAAGTGGACCTTACTACTCAGCTCACCAAAACCATCAAACTGAACACCCCGCTGATGACGGCGGCCATGGACACGGTCACTGAAAGCAACATGGCGATTGCGATTGCCCGTGAGGGCGGCATTGGCATTATCCACAAGAATATGGCGATCGACAAGCAGGCCGACATGGTGGACCGGGTAAAGCGTTCTGAAAACGGCGTCATTGTAAACCCGTTTTTCCTCTCTCCTCAGCATTTTGTACACGACGCAAATGAGATTATGGCGAAATACCGCATTTCCGGTGTGCCTATCTGTGAAAACGGCAAGCTCGTGGGTATTATCACGAACCGCGACATGCGTTTTATGACTGACGAGGATTACGACCAGCCGATTTCCGCTGTCATGACCAAGGAAAATCTGGTCACCGCTCCGGTTGGGACAACCCTTGCTCAGGCACAGGAGATTCTGCGTAAGCACAGAATCGAAAAGCTTCCGATTGTTGACGACAAGGGCAATCTGAAGGGCCTGATTACTATTAAGGATATCGAGAAAGCCGTGCGTTACCCCAGTTCCGCAAGGGACGCGGGCGGCAGGCTTCTGTGCGGTGCAGCGATCGGAGCAACCGGCGACGTGCTGGAGCGCGTTGCGGAGCTGGTAAAGGCACAGGTCGACGTGGTTGCGCTGGACTCCGCTCACGGCCACAACGACGGCGTTCTGGAGGCCGTCAGGAGGGTCAAAAAGGCGTTCCCGAACCTGCAGCTGATTGCCGGAAACGTGGCGACAGGCGAAGCGACCCGCGCGCTGATTGAAGCGGGCGCGGACTGCGTGAAGATCGGCATCGGCCCCGGCTCCATCTGTACGACCAGAATCGTCGCGGGAATCGGCGTCCCGCAGATCACGGCGATTTACGACGCCGCGTGCGCCGCGGAAAAATACGGCATCCCGGTGATCGCGGACGGCGGTATCAAATTCTCGGGTGACATCGTGAAAGCGCTCGCCGCCGGAGCGAACGTGGTCATGGTCGGCTCTCTGGTCGCCGGCTGCGAGGAGTCCCCGGGCGAAACCGAGCTTTATCAGGGCCGCCAGTTCAAGGTGTACCGCGGCATGGGCAGCCTTGCGGCTATGGGACAGGGAAGCCAGGACCGCTATTTCCAGCAGGATCAGAAGAAGCTGGTTCCGGAAGGGGTGGAAGGCCGCCTGCCGTACAAGGGGCCGCTGTCGGACACCATTTATCAGATGATCGGCGGAATCCGTTCCGGTATGGGCTATACCGGCTGCGCGGACATACAGGCCCTTCACGACAAGGCACGGTTTATCCGCATTACGGGCGCCGGTCTGAAGGAAAGCCATCCGCACGATATCCAGATCACCAAGGAAGCGCCCAATTACTCTTTCTCCGTATAATTTTGATCGGAATCGGGGGATACTGATTCTTGAGGAAATAAAAGGCGGGCTGGCGGTTCCCTGTCAGGCGGCGGCCAAAGCCGCCGTTGCCGCGGGGGCCTGCTCCGCCATGGTCGGCGGTGCGGTCATCCGTCCGCAAGGGATTCCTGCTCGGCTCACAAGGGAGAATCAGAGTGAAAAACGCGCTTAAAATGGTTTTTTTAAAATTATTGAGAGAATGTGTTGACAAACACAAGAAATTCGGGTTATAATATAAAACGCTCCGTTTCAATACAGAGCGGAATATGGCGGCATAGCTCAGTTGGCTAGAGCATTCGGTTCATACCCGAAGTGTCATTGGTTCAAATCCAATTGCCGCTACCATGATATGGCCCGGTGGTCAAGCGGTTAAGACACCGCCCTTTCACGGCGGTTTCACGAGTTCGAATCTCGTCCGGGTCACCATATTTATTCTGTACACGCGGACTATGGACGCATAGCTCAGCTGGTTAGAGCGCTCGCCTCACACGCGAGAGGTCATGGGTTCGAGTCCCCTTGTGTCCACCAAATAAGAAATGCACCCGAAAGGGTGCTTTTTTATTCCCCGCTTGGGGACTCGAACCCCGGCGCAAGTCGGGAGAAATGCCCGGCCTTCCGTATTTTTTAGCTAGGGGAGGGACTCGCGGAACGCGGGCCGTTGTACGACCACCCGAGTCCCCTTGTGTCCACCAAATAGAAATGCACCCGGAAGGGTGCTTTTTTATTCCCCGCCTGGGGACTCGAACCCCGGCGCAAGTTGGGAGAAATGCCTGACTTTCCGTATTTTTAGCCTGGGGAGGGACTCGCGGAACGCGGGCCGTTGTACGACCGCCCGAGTCCCCTTGTGTCCACCAAATAGAAATGCACCCGGAAGGGTGCTTTTTTATTCTCCGCTTGGGGACTCGAACCCCGGCGCAAGTTGGGAGAAATGCCTGACTTTCCGTATTTTTAGCCTGGGGAGGGACTCGCGGAACGCGGGCCGTTGTACGACCGCCCGAGTCCCCTTGTGTCCACCAAATAGAAATGCACCCGGAAGGGTGCTTTTTTATTCTCCGCTTGGGGACTCGAACCCCGGGCGGCGAGTCGCCGCGGACAATTCGCGTACGGAGTTTTTCCTTTCGGGTACCGTATTGCTCGCGCTTGAAGAATAATCGGTTTTGGATTGGGTCCGCCGAAGGCGCGAAAGACGCTGTGTGTCCGCCCAAGTCGCTTGTGCCCACCAGACTGAGTCTGGACGCAATTCGCGTCCGGGCTCTTTTTCATTTCCGGGCTTGTGTGCACGCGTATGAATCCTGCATCTAAATTGAGCAAATGGCATAAATTAAAAAATGCACCCGAAAGGGTGCTTTTTTATTTGGCTCCCTCTTTGAGGGAGCTGTCAGGCAAAGCCTGACTGAAGGAGTTTCTCAGAAATTTAGCTGAGGACTCCCTCGGCGCGCCCGGCGCGCTCCTCATTACGATTCTTGTTTCTCACTGTCCTGAACCAAGTGATCTAACGCATAGCGGCAGCATTGCAATACCAACATATTAAATGAAATATCGTTCTCTTCTGCTGTTTTGTTTAATTCTTCGAAAAGTTTCTCCGTGAAACGGATTGTTCTCGAAATATTAGCATTTGAGAATGGTTTAATAATATTAAACATAAAAACACAACCTTTCCCGGTATTGATATTGTAACCAATATAGAACAAAAACGGATAGAGCAAACTCTTTCCTATAAATCAACCATCATGTCATACAGCTTATTGACGGTTTTCCAGTTCCGTACGGTAGCCGAATCAAAAGCCTTTGAAGCGCGTGCGGCAAGCTGCGACTTACGGATGCTTTGGTGGCAAAGCAGATACAGTTCTCTTTTTCCCATCCGCAGGGTATCTGGGCCGATATACTCTCTGCAGATGGTATCAATCTGCACCTGCTCCGGCGGGGCGCCTAAAAAATAGACGTAAAGATGCTCGACCTGTGGGTCAGCGACCTGTGCCCCTGCTATTTCCGCCGCCGTGATCGGAAGCTGCTCGATTAAAACCCGGATTTCGTCCATGCTCCGTATCAGGACGTTGCTTTCAAAACCGAAACGGTCAAGAAAACCGGCTTTTATTTTATCAAGTAAATCCGCTTCCGCAAGAGCCGTCTCAAAAACAGCATTGCCGCTCTGGATGTACGTTCTTACTTTGCTTAATCCTGAATGAAAAAGCAGCTGCTCCAAATCCGCCATCTTTACGACGTTTTTCCCGCCGACGTTGATCCCCCTGAAAAGTGCGGCATATTTCAATGTTTTCACTTTCTCCCATCTCATTTTTGTATCGTCTTGAGCTTTTATTGATCGGTCGCACAAAGCTCCGAATTGCTTAAATCTGTTTATCGATATCATATCACTGTCCGTTTTAAAATGCGAATGTTTCCTGCCGGGCGCACTTCCTACAGCATTTCCAGTTGATTCTGCAACAAGGTTGCGTTCCTCCCCCGCCGAAGGCGGGGGAGGAACATGTTTTGTCCCGCAAACGTAACTGGTTGCTATCAATAGAAGAGCGGAAAGAAAATCTTTTCATTGCGGCTGATTTGAATCACAAAAATAAAATAATTCATTTTTACTGTAAATATCCATATAAAATTGAAAATTTGTAAATCAAATGCAGGATGATAGCGGATGCTATTTAAAATCGCTTGTCTTTGTCCCTTTCCTGTGGTAGGATAATAAAAAAGCACAGTGATGAATGGAAGGGGTATGAATACAGTGAGAATGAAGAAATTGGCGGCACTGGTGCTGACGGCAGCGGTTGTGCTGTCCGCTATGGCCGGCTGCGGAGGAAAACAGGGTACACAAAACGCCGGCGGGACGGCCTCCTCTCAGGGAGCGAAAAGCGGAAGCAGCGACACGATTGTATACGGTTCTGCGGCGGACGCGCGCGGCCTGGACCCCGCTTTGGTGGACGACATTGAATCGGTCAAGATCATGAGCAATATTTACGAGGGCCTGCTGAAATATAAAAAGGATTCCACAGAGGTGGAGCCCAGCCTTGCCGAAAGCTGGAACATCAGCGACGACGGGCTCACCTATGAGTTCCACCTGCGCAAAGGGGTGAAATTTCAGGACGGTACCGACTTTAACGCGGAAGCGGTAAAATTTAATATCGACAGGCAGCTTCCCCCCAAGGTCACGGAGGACATGAGCTACGCCTCCTTCGTATACGGCTCGGTAAAGGACGTACAGGCGGTGGACGAGTACACCGTAAAGATCAACATGAAGGAACCCTGTACGCCGTTCCTGAGCAACCTGGCCATGAACCTGGGCGCGCTGATCGTCAGCCCCAAGGCGCTGCAGGAGAACAACAACAATGTCAATGAGCATCCCGTGGGCACCGGACCCTATCAATTCGTCAGCTGGCAGAAGGACCAGAACACGGTTTTGGTCCGCAACGACGACTACTGGGGAACCAAGGCGCTTACGAAGAATGTTGTGTTCCGCACCATTAAGGACAATTCCGCCCGCGTGGTCGCGCTGAATAACGGAGAGGCCGATATCATCGACGGAATCGACTACACCGTGGTCGATCAGATTTCTTCGGCGGGAAATAAGACCGTCAAATCCCCGGGGATGAACATCAACTATCTGGCGTACAATTGCAGCCGCGCCCCGTTCAACGACGCGAAAACACGCGCCGCGCTGTCCGCCGCGATCAACGTGCCCGAATTGGCGGAAACGCTCTACAAAGGCTATTCGGAGACAGCGACCACCATTTTGCCCACGTTTATGCCGGGGTACGACAAAACGGTCCAACAGACGGTCTATGACCCGGAAGCCGCCAAGGCGGCCCTGAAAGCGGCGGGGGTTTCCAGCGTCCATATCATTACCTATACCAGCGCGCGGATGTACAATCCGGCGAACGGCCAGACCCTTGCCGAGGCGGTGCAGGGATATCTTTCCAAGGTGGGCGTCACCTGTACGATCGACGCGTACGACTGGACCACCTATAAGACGAAGCAGCAGCAGGGCGATTTTGACATCTGCTTTGCCGGATGGATCGGCGACAACGGCGACGCCGACAATTTTCTGAGCCTGCTGGCGTCGGACGATCCCGGCATGAACTACGCCCGCTTCAATAATCAGGAGTATAAGGACCTGATCGCGAAGGCGGTAAAGATGCCGATGGGCGAGGAGCGGAACGCCGTTTACGGCGAAGCGGAGAAGCTTGCCGCGAAGGAATCTCCGTGGCTTCCCATTTCGCACTCCACAAACCTGATCGCGACGTCGCCCAAGGTCCAGAACTTCCTGTATCACGTGACCGGGATGCTTCCGCTTTCCGGCGTTTCCAAAAACGGTTGATCCGTTTTCCGGTTTTTTCCCTGCTTCCTACGGGAGGCAGGGATTTTTTTCTTTTGGCCGCCTTTCCGCGGGAGTGAAATGAGGGTTGACAAATCATCGTAAAAATCAGATAATTACCTAGACGGCGTTTCCTTTTCGGCTGAAATCCCGCGTATGAGATGCGGCTTTTATGGTGGGAGCTGTATACAATTGAAAAAGCGAAATCATTTTGGGCAAGCTATTTTGTGATTCCCTGCAAAAGGACTGTGCCTGCGCCAGGGCCGTCACAGCAAAGAATTCAAGTTTTTTGTTTAAGAGAGGATCTATCATGAATATGAAGAAAATTTTAATCCTTGCATTGGCGGTTGTTATGGCCGGTTCCCTTGCGGCCTGCGGAATGGGCGATGTGGGCGGTACCCAGTCGGCGCCAAGCGCTTCCTCCCAGGCGGCGGTTTCCTCCGCGGTCGGTTCGGACAATATGGAGGACAGCCTTGCCGGTCTCGAAAAATACCTTTCGTCGAATTCCTTGATTTCCGGAACCCCGGCAGAAATGAAAGCGGATTTTATCGGCGCGAAAAAGGGCGCGAAATATCACTTTGGCTTTAACGGAAAAGACAATGTTACTGTCGAGCTTTATGAATTTGATACCGGCAGTCTTTCCAGCGAGGCTTCCGCCGTTCTGGACGAGGTAAAGGCGAAAAATCAGTTCACCATTATGAACCAGACCGTTCCGGCGGTGATTTCCGACAGCGGGAAATATATTATGATTTATAAGGATACCTCCGGTTCCGATGAAAACAAACAGCATCAGGAAGACGTGACCAAGCTGTTTAAAGCGTTCAAAAAATAGATTTTCAGCGAACGGGCTTTCCGGCAACTGCCGGGAGGCTCTTTTTTTATGCTTTCTAAATCACGGCTCCGTTCTTGACAGAGGGGAAGGGACAGGAATATAATAAGAATTCAGAAATACCATATTTTGGCAGGATCCCGGCAAAACGATAAATCTTCTGCATCATGATCTTTTACCTGAATACGGGAAAATTTTTATGAAACGATGGAGGAACTGAAATGAAGAAAAAATGGATGGCCTTGCTTTTAGTATTGGCAATGGCCGTATCGCTCAGTACAACTGCTTTTGCCGCGGATACCGGCGTTTCCGCGACCTTTACGCTCAGTAACGGCAGTCTTTATCTGAAAGCGGGGGAGACCGCCGTGCTGACCGTCAGCGACAGCAGCGTGTCCTCGCTTCAATGGGCGTCGAGCAATCCCGCCGTTGCCTCGGTGACAAACGGGACCGTTACCGCCTCCGCGCTCGGCAGGACCACGGTTACCGTCACCGCGCCGGACGGACGCAGCGCCGTCTGCGACGTGCATGTCGTGCTGAAGGGGATTGATGTGTCCGAGCATCAGGGAGCCGTGGACTGGGCCAACGTGAAGCTCGCCGGGGTGGATTTTGCGATTCTGCGCACCGGCTACGGGAACGAACTGCCGGAAACACAGACGGACGATTATTTTGCGGCGAATTATGATGGGGCGGTTGCGAACGGAATCAAGGTCGGCGCCTATCACGTCTGCTATGCGACGACTCCGGAAATTGCCGTACAGGAAGCGCAGATGTGCCTCAGCATCCTGAACGGACGCCGTCTGGATTACCCGGTATTTTACGATGTGGAGCAAAACGCGGTAAACAGCGCCATGACGGGGGATCAGCTCTCGGCGATCGTCACCGCCTTCTGCAGCACCATGGCCAACGCGGGATATAAGACCGGAATTTACAGCAACGCGAACCTGTTCAATTCCAACCTGAGCAGCACTGCGCTGAGCGCTTATGATAAATGGGTGGCGCATTATAATGTACCTTCTCCCAATTACAGCGGCGCCTATACGATGTGGCAGTACAGCGACGCCGGCCTGATCGGCGGAGTCAATACTTCTGTCGATCTGGACTACTGCTATGTGGATTACCTTTCCGCGACCCCGGCACAGGCTCCTGTGGACAACACCATTCTGTCCGATACCGGCTCGTCCCTGTCCCTAAAGCCGGGCCAGAGCTACCAGTTTAAGTTTACGCCGAACGGAATCAGCGCGAAGCCCTCCTTTACCACCGGAAATTCCGGCGTGGCGAAAATCGTTTATCAGAAGCTGCTGAACGGCAGCTATTATGTAAAGATCACGGGGGTCGCCGCAGGGACTACCTCCATCTATTCCGTACTGCCGAATCAGACTCCGGTGCGCCGCTGCGTCGTCACTGTGGCATAAGGCGGCAGTTCGCTTATCCGGCAATTTCCATCCATAATAATATAAAATATTTGGCGCAGGACAATCAATTTGTTCTGCGCCAATGTTATCATATAAGAACCGGGTTAACTGCAAAAACGGTGGTCGCCGATAACCGTAATCACGGGGCGCGAAAAAATCCAGCTGCTGGTGGCCTTTGCGGGATTATAATAATAGATCGCTCCGCCGGAAGGGTCCCAGCCGTTGATCGCGTCACGCGCGGCCTTGTAAGCCGAGTCGGAAATAGGGGCGTTGATGCCGCCGTCATTCAGACAGCTGAACGCGCCGGGCTGATAGATAACGCCTGCCAGCGTATTGGGGAACGACGGATGTTCGATCCGGTTCAGGATTACGGCGGCGACCGCAACCTGTCCGGTATAGGGTTCTCCTCGCGACTCGGCGGACGTAACTCGGGCAAGCAGGGTGACGTCGTTACTGCTGAAGCCTCCCTGTGCGCCGGCAGAACCGCCCACTCCCAGTGCCGCCAGCGTTTTGGGTCCCGCGATCCCGTCGGCTGTCAGGCCCTTCGCCTTTTGAAAGCTGACAACGGCGCTTTTGGTCTGGCTGCCGAAGATTCCGTCGATCTTTCCTTTATAATAACCCTGATTGCTCAGCTTTGTCTGGATGCTTTTCACTTCTTCGCCCTGGGACCCCACCTTGGAAAGGGTCAGAACCGAGCCGCCCAGATTGGTGACAATTGAGATGACAAGAATGTTTACCAGCACCACAACGATCATCGCCCAGACATATTTCAATTTATTTTCCATGTTGAACACCTCTGTACAAATTTTTCCCTCACGTTGCTGTTTTATCCCGAGCAGACCGAAATATTGAAAGATTTACAAAAACGGCCCGGAAAACGCGCAAAAACAGGGGATTATTTTCCATATTGTCAGAAAAAAGGCAAATGTTAAAAAAAAGTTAAAAAACTTCAGAAAAAGGGTTGACTTACGGGGATGTATTTGGTATTATAGTCAAGCGCCTTACGAAAGACGCAAAAAACGAAAACGAAACCGAGGCGGCAAAAACACAGAGCGGAAGCGGAGTTTTCGACCAGGACCTTGAAAATTAAACAACGATAGAATTAAGGAACCCGTAATGAACTTGAGAGTATATAAAAGTACTTTCGGACAAAGTTGGTTGTCACTTTAAAAGACAACGAAAATACACGTTAGTGTATCGTATTTAGAGCTCTTCAAAAACTCTGAGTATTTTGATATAAACGCCTCCGGGCGATTATATACAATATTTTAGAGAGTTT
>CCFG01000008.1 GCA_000752215.1 bacterium MS4
GAGTTGGAGAATCGAACTCCGGTTTTCCACAGGAAAGCAAAGACAGAGATTCGAAGTGGCTGTCTGAGGTAATCGCCGTAGGCGTGTGCCGACTGCAAAGTCCTCCCACGGGTCACCATTTTCTGTTCCACAGCAATTCGTTTTTGTTTCCACTGAGTTGGAGAATCGAACTCCGGTTTTCCACAGGAAAGCAAAGACAGAGATTCGAAGTGGCTGTCTGAGGTAATCGCCGTAGGCGTGTGCCGACTGCAAAGTCCTCCCACGGGTCACCATTTTCTGTTCTATGGCATTCAGTTTTATTTCCGCCGAGTCGGAGAATCAAACTCCGGTCTTCCACAGGAAAGTAAGGGCTGAGATTCGAAGTGGCTGTCTGAGGTAATCGCCGTAGGCGTGTGCCGACTGCAAAGTCCTCCCACGGGTCACCATTTTCTGTTCTATGGCAATTAGTTTTTGTTTCCGCTGAGTTGGAGAATTACAATTCAATAAGTTTAGTTGGTACTGATGACGGTGAGGGTCCACCCGTTCCCATCCCGAACACGGAAGTTAAGCTCACTGGTGCCGAAGATACTTGGCTGGTAACGGCCCGGGACAATAGGAAGGTGCCANCCTGGCCTCTGCATCTGACTGTATGAAAGATATGGCCCGTTGGTCAAGCGGTTAAGACACCGGCCTCTCACGCCGATAACGGGAGTTCGATTCTCCCACGGGTCACCATTTTCTGTTCCACAGCAATTCGTTTTTGTTTCCACTGAGTTGGAGAATCGAACTCCGGTTTTCCACAGGAAAGCAAAGACAGAGATTCGAAGTGGCTGTCTGAGGTAATCGCCGTAGGCGTGTGCCGACTGCAAAGTCCTCCCACGGGTCACCATTTTCTGTTCTATGGCATTCAGTTTTATTTCCGCCGAGTCGGAGAATCAAACTCCGGTCTTCCACAGGAAAGTAAGGGCTGAGATTCGAAGTGGCTGTCTGAGGTAATCGCCGTAGGCGTGTGCCGACTGCAAAGTCCTCCCACGGGTCACCATTTTCTGTTCTATGGCAATTAGTTTTTGTTTCCGCTGAGTTGGAGAATTACAATTCAATAAGTTTAGTTGGTACTGATGACGGTGAGGGTCCACCCGTTCCCATCCCGAACACGGAAGTTAAGCTCACTGGTGCCGAAGATACTTGGCTGGTAACGGCCCGGGACAATAGGAAGGTGCCAACACAAATATTCCTCAATAGCTCAGCCGGTAGAGCATGCGGCTGTTAACCGCAGGGTCGTTGGTTCGAGTCCAACTTGGGGAGCCAGAGAAGACCACCAGTCGCAGGATTGGTGGTCTTTATGTTTTACCCGTATGTCCTGAAAGATTCAAACAGGGCGTCGGAAAATTGCAGGCTGGATTGTTTTGGACCTTGGATCAAGGGGCTAGCATAACCTGGAGAGACGAAAGAATCACCTGTCGCAAGATGGGTGATTTTTTTATAGCTGATGACAACGTAACCAGGAGGGCGGCTTCTTGAAGGAAAGAGCAGTCATATTCTGCGAATTGCTTTTCTATTTGTAGTCCGCTCCATTTTCAACAGATGGAAGGGGTTTTGTGGAAAATCCGTACAGCAGATTCAAAAGAATTTTTGAAAATTCTGAAAATCAAAGAACTTTGCCGACAATTAAAAGACATCTTAACAGCATTTCCAGTTGATTCTGCAACATGTTCGCGTTTCTCCCCCGCCGAAGGCGGGGGAGAAACCTGTTTTGTCTTGCAAACTGAAATGAAATTGCTGTTAAGACGGCCTTTTCAGGCTAACTATAAATCATCATACTGCCTTTGCAAAACTTGACAGACCCGGTCTGCTTCCCTATAATGAGGATAAAAAGAACAGAAAAAAATTTCTGCTGTAGTGACAATCATGGAAGCGATTGGAACCTATCAAATGATTTTAGAAAGGTATTATGGTTGATGAAATATACTCATATCGTTTTTGATGTTGACGGAACGCTGCTTGACAGTGAGGACGCGGTACTTTTATCCTTTCAGAAGATGCTTTTTACCATACAGGGGAAAATGTATCCGCTGGAAGAACTTCGGTTTTCCCTTGGAATCCCCGGGCATGACACGTTGGCCAGAATGAAGGTTGAGCCGCTCGAAGAGGCTTTCCGCATATGGGGAGAATATGAACTGGAGTTTTCCTATTCCATAAAACCATTCAAAGAAATTCCTTCTACGCTTTTACAGCTGAAGAAAAATGGGATTCAAATGGGCATTATTACTTCCCGGACGAGGGAAGAGTACGCGACGGTTGTTTCTTCTTTCGGGCTGGATCATTATTTTGAACACATTCTCTGTGCGGAGGATTCATCCGGACACAAGCCCGATCCGGCGCCGATGCTCAGATATATGGAACTGTCCGGTGCGAGTAAGGAAAATGTGCTGTATATCGGGGACTCCGCTTATGACTGCAGATGCGCGCACGGGGCGGGCGTGGACTTTGCTTTGGCTTTGTGGGGCTGCCGCGCTCCGGAGGGCATTTCTCCGGAATATGCCATGGAGAAGCCGGAAGATGTATTATCTTTATAAGAAAAAGTAAAGGGAACAGATTCCCTATGCAGTATGGCTTAAAGTTTAAGGAAAGCGTTGAGGTGCGGGTATGATTGGAATTATCGGGGCAATGTCGGTAGAAGTGGAAAATTTAATCGCGGTCATGACGGATAAAAGTACGCAGACAGTCAGTTCGGTGGTTTACTATACCGGGAGAATAGAGAATATCGACTGTGTTGTCGCCAAATGCGGCGTTGGAAAAGTCGCGGCGGCGGTCTGCACACAGACCATGATTTTGAATTATCATCCCAGCGCGGTCATCAATGTCGGCGTTGCGGGCGGTATCGGCGCAAACATCCATATTGGCGATATCGTCGTATCAAGCGGGCTGGTGCAGCACGACATGGATACCACCGCCATTGGGGATGAAAAAGGCCTGATCAGCGGACTGAATATCGTCACCATTCCCGCCAGCACAAGGCTGGTTGATCTGATGGTTTCCACCGCGAAGCAGATTTACGGCCAGGGCGTGCATGTCGGGGTGATTGCCACCGGGGACCAGTTCATCAGCAGCGGGGAAAAGCTGCGGGAAATCGCCCGGGACTTTCAGGCTTCGGCGTGCGAAATGGAGGGCGGGAGCATCGCACAGGTATGCTACATAAACCATGTGGATTTCGTGGTCATCCGCGCCATTTCGGATAATGCCAATGAGGCGGCCAATATCGATTTCGCCGCTTTTGCTATTTCCTCCGCGCATAAGACCGCGGAGCTTATTACAAAAATATTACCCTCCATCTGAAAAAGAGGTGTAAGACATGAAGATCATCGACGTGTCGCGTGAGCTTTTTTCCGCACCGGTTTATCCGGGGGATCCGGAGCCTTACCGGGACCCCGTGCGCCGGATGGAGCTGGGGGACGTCTGCAATCTTTCAGGTTTTTACACGGGATGCCACAGCGCCACCCACGTTGACGCACCGCGCCATTTCATTGAGGACGGCGAGACGGTCGACCAGCTCGATTTGGCGCGGCTGACAGGCCCCTGTACCGTCGCAGAGGCAAGCGGTATCATTACCGGATCCGATATTGACAATATCGTGCCGTATGCTCAGAAAATGATTCTGTTCAAGGGGCAGGCATCCCTGTCCCAAAGCGCCGCCTTCGCGCTGACGGCCGCGGGCGTTACCCTGGTGGGAACGGATGCGCTCAGCATCGAAACGGAAGAGGACGACTCCTTTCCCGCGCACAAAGAGCTGCTGGGGGCGGGCGTACTGATTCTGGAGGGGCTGGACCTCTCCGCGGCGGAGCCCGGCGACTACCGGCTGATCGCCCTGCCGCTCCGCCTGGGCGGAGCGGAGGCTTCCCCGGTAAGGGCCGTCCTGGTCTGCGAGGATGGGCAGGATACCGGGGTATCATGAAACAGGGAGGGAACCGATTTCGATTCCCTCCCTGTTATTCTGTTTAATAATACCGAAACACCGCGACGACTTTCCCGAGGATCAAAACGTCTTTCGTGTAGATCGGCTGGTAATCCGGATTTTCCGGCTGAAGGCGGATCCTGTCCTTTTCGCGGAACAGACGCTTCACCGTAGCCTCGTCTTCGATCAGGGCAACCACGATTTCCCCGTCGAGCGCGGTCGGCGTTTTCAGAGCGACAACGATATCGCCGTTCAGAATCCCGGCGTCCTTCATGCTTTCCCCTCGGACATTCAGCGCAAAATATTCTTCATCGCTGTGACGGGCGGGTGAGAAGGGGACATAGCCCTCCACCTCTTCGACAGCCAGAATCGGCTGGCCGGCGGCGACCTTTCCCACGATGGGGACCTGTATGGTGCTCTGTTCCCCCGCAAGGTGAATTGCGCGGTTCAGGCCCGCGTCACGGCTGATATACCCGGCGCGTTCCAACGTTTTCAGGTGAGCGTGTACGCTGGAGGTCGACTTCAGCCCGGTTGCGCTGCAGATTTCGCGCACAGTGGGCGGAAGCCCGTTTTCGGCCCGGCTTTTTAAATAGTCATATACTTTTTGCTGGCTTTTGGTTAACATTCCGCAGCCCTCCCGTGTATTTGGCTTCTGCAAATATTATAGCACATTTTTGAAAAAAATCAAACAAATGTTTGGAATATTAAAAATTCATAAGATATTCATAGCTATGTAACAACTGAATCCCGCCATGCGATATAATATAGACGTAATCAAGGATATGGAGCCGCACCATTACTTGATACATGTTCTACCCTCCTCAATATACCCCTCAAGCTAATGAAAAAGGACCTGGTCGAAATGGATTAGGTCTTTTTTCTTTTTTTATTTTTATGATAAAAATGTCATCCCCCGAATATAACGTTTCATTTATGGCCAAAATATATTCGGAGGTGGCACGAATGAGTAATTTACATCTGTTAAATAACAAATCACAGAAGAACTCCAAGGGATTTTATATTGCGCTTGGTGTGTGTCTGATTGCGGTTGGTGTTGCGGCCTGGACCACTTATGACAGCGTGGTCAACTATGCTTCTCCCGACGAAGGGGCGACAAGCAGCGCACAGGTGCAGCATACGAATGAAACGGTAAGCGGAATCAAGGTCTATACGGGAGACGAAACTTCTTCCGCAGAAGAGCCCGCCCAGTCGGAACCGGCAAAGGAAGAGCCGTCTGAGGCTCCGTCCCAGGCGCCGTCTGCTCCGCCGTCGTCTGCCGTACCGGCCAAGCAGACCGTAGCCAGCGTTCTGACCTTTGCCAGCCCGGTCGAGAAAAACGTTACGCTGAAATTCAGCGGGGAAAATCCGATTTTCTCAAATACGATGAAGGACTGGCGTGTGCACAACGGCACCGACTTTGCCGCTAAGGAAGGAACCGCCGTCAAAGCGGTCGCGAACGGCACGGTAAAAAATGTCTATACGGACGACCTTTACGGCCTGACGGCTGTGATTCAGCACGGAGATTACGAAACCTATTACTGCGGTTTGGCAGCGGCAAGCGTTAAAAAGGGAGCGGTCGTCAAACAGGGTCAGCAGGTCGGAACGGTCGGAACGGTTCCGTGTGAAAGCGCCGACGCATCCCATCTGCATTTATCAATGAAAAAGGGTGGAAAATATATCGACCCGCTTTCCATTATTAAATAACTCGCCCCCGACACTGTAAACGATTAGGGGCAAAATCACAGCTGCAGAATGAATGGTTCTGCAGCTTTTTTGTGATCTCCGTTTTTTTATTTGTGAAATCCGGCTTTCTGTGCTATAATAAGACCGAAAGTGGTGGATCCTACAAAAAATGTCGAATTTTTATTTAACACTTTGTTAATGATTTATACACTTTCTGTTACCACAACGGCAAGAAAATCAAACTATACTGAGTATGGTTGGAAAATACGTAATTCGGAAGGGAGGCACAGTATTGAAAGACAGGAACACAACCCTCGTATGCGTTACGGGTCAGCGTGACTGTGACAGACTGATTCGGGCCGGCAAAAAAATTGCCGTAGAGAGTTCCTCTTCTTTACAGGTACTCTGCGTGCAACCAACCTCTGCGGGATTTGAGACCAGCTGTGAAGAGCTCGAATATCTGCGTCAGACGGCGCGTGACGCACAGGCGGAAATGACCGTTTATTTTAACGACGAAGCGGCCTTGATCGCGGTAGGGTTTGTAAAACAAATCGGTGCGATCCATATTGTAACGGGAATGGCGGAGGCACCGGTCAACGGATTTGTAGAAATGATCCACAAGCTTTTGCCCAAAATTCTGATCTCAATGGTGGCAAAAGACGGAACGATTTATAATATTTGTCCATCGGGAAAAAAACAGCAGACTGTTAAACTGGCAGTCCAGAATTAGTACATAGCCGGGCGCCGGGGATTACACTCCGGCGTCCTTTTTCTATGTTTGCTGCCCTTGTTTCGGTACTGAACGGCTGTAAGGGGCAGAAAGGACTTGCAAATTGTTACAAAAATGTTTATTATTATAAATACATTTGTTATTTTGAATTGCAGGGTGATTGTTTGTATAAGGCATGTATTTTTGATTTGGACGGAACGCTGGCCAATACGCTCGCTTCCATTGCCAATTTTGCCAACACCGCGATGGAGCGGTGCGGATACAGGCCGATTGAGGTGGAAAAATACAAGTATCTCGTCGGGAACGGAACGGACAGGCTGATGCACGCCATGCTTGACACTGCGCCGGGCGCGCAGGGATATACGGAAGACGATGTCCGCACAATGAGGCGGATTTACGATGAACTGTATGAAAGCGATCCTACTTGTCTTGTCACGAATTACAGCGGGGTGCAGGATACGCTGAAAAAACTGAAAGCGAAGGGAATCCGCATGGCGGTGCTTTCCAATAAGCCGCACAACTGCACCACTGCGATTATCGACTCGCTGTTCCCGCAGGAAACCTTTGACCTGTGCTACGGACAGCGGCCGGAGGTGGCCCGCAAGCCTTCCCCGGAGGGCGCGCTGCTGATCGCGGACGGGCTTGCCGTCAGCCCGGAGGACATCCTCTACATCGGGGACACAAATACGGATATGAAAACCGGCACTGCCGCGGGAATGGATACGGCGGGTGTCCTTTGGGGGTTCCGGACCGAAAAGGAACTGAGAGAAAACAATGCGAAATATATCGTCGAGAGACCGGAACAAATTTATGAGATTGTTGCTGGCTGCATGAGGTGATTGATGAAGTGGCTGTTAAACCTTCTTAAGACCGAGAACCGGCTTGGCTTCCGGGTGGTAAAAACGGGGATCGCCGTTACCCTTTGTGTGGTGATTTCCGCCCTTTTAAAGCTGGACGAGCCCTTTTTCGCGGTCATTGCCGCCGTCATGACGATGGGAAAATCCATCGATGCTTCCATCAAAATGGGGAAGAACAAGCTGATCGGCGTGCTGATCGGCGCGGCGGTCGGCTATGGCTTTGTCATGCTCTCGCCCGGAAACGCCGGGCTGTGCGGAGTGGGGATTATCCTTACGCTGTATCTCTGCCATCTGTTTAAGCTGTATGGCGCGGCCACCCTGTCCTGCTTTGTGTTCGCGGCCATGATGTTCCGCATCGGCACCGCCCTTTCCTGTATTGCGGGCAGCGCGATCGGCATTGTGATCGCCATTCTTGTGAATCTGGTGATTATGCCGCCCAACTACGCCGAAGAAATCAAGAAATCCTTTGTCCATCTGCGCAGTCAGGTGGACCAGGCGATGGAGAGCGCCGCCTCGTTCTGGCAGATCGATACCTTTGCGGTGGACAGCGCGATCCAGAAGCTGAGCTACAATGTCAAAATGTACATTGCTCAGGCAAAATTTCTGCGCTGGAACGACGACGAGGTTTTCGGCATTTCCTGCAAAATCTCCACTTATGAGATGATACTGGACGAGCTGAAGGCGCTGGAAGTGATGGAGCTGACGGAAGATTTCGTAAAACCCGGCGGCGAAACGGAGATTGTTTACCGCTACCATATGGACAGGATGCAAAAGCTTTACGAACACGCGCTTTCCGAAACGGAGGAAGCCAATAAAAAATGACCTGTGAAGGTCATTTTTTTTTGCTTATTTGATTGTTTTGGCTGCGGCGGTCATCAGGGCGGAAGCGATCTGCCCGGCGGAACTGATGCCGCTTCTGGAATTTTCCACTACGACCGCGAACGCAAGCGGCGTTTTCTCGTTGGAGGAAAAGCCGACCATCCAGCCGTTCGGTTTTTTTCCGCCGCCCACCTCCGCCGTGCCGGTTTTGGCGCAGACGGCAAGGCCGGGGAACAGGCCGTCGCCGTAATAGCTTGAAACGTTGTAGCGCATATATTCTTTCAGCTTTTCCGCGGTGGCGGCTTTCAGAAGCCGGTCTCCCGTCCAGGTATGCCCGCTGCGGACGGTCAGGCCGAACGGAGCCGTAATGCCGCTGATAAGATAAGGCTTGACCGGTACGCCGTCGTTGGCGATCGCGCCCATCATCACCATCATGTGGAAGGGATTGGTCAGGTCGGTGTATTGCCCTACGCCCGACCAGCCCAGCTCGTTGGCCGCGGCGCCGTCCACCTTATAAACGCTTTTGCTGGTGGAGATGCCGTCTAGGTCGAAGCTGCGGTTAAAGCCCATGGAGTTTGCCATCTCGGTCATTTTATCCGCGCCAAGCTCAACGGCAATCTGTGCGAACGCCACGTTGGAGGATTTCGCCAGCGCGTTTTTAAAGCTGAGGGTGCCGTAGGAAGCGACGTCGGTAATTTTATTGCCGTTAATGGTAATGCTGCCGTTGCATTCCCAGGTGCGGCTGTCCAGATCGGGAATGTTTTCAATCGCCGCGGCGGAAGTCACCACCTTGAAGATCGAGCCGGGGGTATAGGTGGAGGAGAGCACGCGGTCAAGATAGACCCCGTTGTATTTTCCCGTTTTGTCCGTATTCAGGTCCTTTGGGGGATTGGAGGGGTCGAAATTCGGCGTGCTGACCGAACAGAGCATTTCGCCGGTCTTGTAGTTGTAAAGGACGACCGCGCCGCTGCTGCTGCCCAGCTTTTGAAGCGCGAGCTTGCACAGCGCGCTGTCCAGCGTCAGCTTAATGTCGCTTCCCCCGCTTTTCCCCGTGGGGGAAGCCAGTCCGGTAATGGGATTGTACCCCGAAAGCTCGGAACGGTAGTTGTACTGGATTCCGGTGGAAATATAGCCGTTGCTGTCGCCTACGGTGTGGAGCATCGCGCGGCGGACGGTTTCGTCGCTGTTGTATACCCGCTTGCCGTTTTCGCTTTTGGCAAGCACGACGTTGTTCCGGTCAAGGATTTTTCCGCTGTTGGCGAGCTGGCCGCCGGTCGTCAGATGCTTGTTGAACGGCTGCATGGCCCAGCTACCGCCTTCCGTGGCGAACCCGTACAAAAATACGCCAAGGCCGAACAGGAACGCCATGCCCAGGATATACAGGATTAAGGAACGGGAGCCTGTCGTTTTCATCAGCTTTTCCTCCTTGCCGCGTAGGTGCGCTCGTCGCTCGCCTTGATGAAGGCGAGCAGTCCCCAGACCGCCACCATACTGGAGCCGCCCAGACTGATAAAGGGCAGGGTGACGCCGGTCATGGGAAGTACGTCCGTCGCGCCGAAGACGTTCAGGCAGGTCTGGAACAGAAGCATGCCGCCCGCCGCGCACGACGATATGGAATAGAAGGTGGAGCGGCTGCGCGTAACGTCCGAACGGGCGTAGAACATCAGAAACGCAAGCGTCAGCACAATCACAATTGCCAGCAGCAGGCCCAGCTCCTCACAGACCATGCCGAACACCAGGTCGCTGGTGGAAGCGAACACGCTTTTCAGCGAGCCGTTCCCGATCCCCAGCCCGAACAGTCCGCCGCTCGCGGAGTAGCTCAGCACGCGCGTTTGCTGGTAGCCGGATTCGTTCACATGCTCCCAGACGTGCCGCCATGCCTCGAACCGCTGCGCGACATAGGGCTTGAATTTTAAGATCAGGAAAGCGCCGAACACCGCGACCGCGCAGATCAGCGCGATGGTGCGCACGCTTCCGGAACGCATGAAGGCAATGATGAGAAAGGTCACGAAAAAGACACAGGCGGTGCCGAAATCGCGCATCAGGAACAGCGCTCCCATGCATACGGCGGAAAACCCGATAAATCCCGTCAGGTTCTTTGCCGTCTGCAGCCTGTCCAGCGTGGAGGTGCCGACAAAGATAAAGGCGATTTTAATAAACTCCGACGGCTGTACGCTGACGGGGCCCAGGCTGATCCAGTTGCGGGCGCCGTTGTGTTCGCGGGCCAGCACAAGGTTGGCGGCAAAAAGCAGGACGGCAAAGATCCCGATTGCCAGACGCCAGCGCATCACCCGGTCAAGATCGCTGAGGAACCAGATCATGATGCAGAACAGAAGCACGCCCCCGAAGAGCGCGCCGAGCTGCACATAGGTGTTTTTCACGCCGGTACCGGAAATCAAAAGGATGCCGATTCCGCTCAGCAAGAACGCGATGGTTTCCAGCTCGAAGCTGACGTGCCCCAACCCCTTCATGGAAAACAGGTACAGCAGCCATTCCATTGCGAAGATCGCGCCGAACGGCACAGCGGGCAGGTAACTGAATTTCCCGCCCGCGAAGCACGCCTGTACGCACAGGAGCAGCTGAATCAGGGTCGTGGCGGCCAGCAGCCCGGCGGGGGACGCGGCGTGCCGCACCTTACGCTTCGGCTGCTTGCTGTTTTTGATATCGCTTGTCCGCTTCAGCATCAGCGCGGTGGAGCCCATGGCGATGGAATCGCCCGGCAGGATCTGCATCCGGTCCTTCACCTTTGTGCCGTTGACAAAGGTACCGGACTTCGACCCGGTGTCGGTGACGATCCAGCCGCTTTCCCGGCGCATCAGCACCGCGTGGTCGCGGCTGACGGTGGGGTCGTGCAGAACAATGTCGCAGCTTTTGCTGCGCCCGAGCGAATTTTCCCAGTACAGCACGGGGATGACTTCGTGGGACACCATGTCCTCCAGAATCACAACGGGGTCTTCTTTCCTGCGCCCGCGTTTCATGGACGTAAAGCATTTGCTGATCACGAGTATGGAAATCAGCGGGACAATGATTCTGAAAATATATAGCACCAAATTAATGATGTTTTGAATAACAGGATTGTTCAGCGTCAAAAAAACGCCTCCTTCCGGTTGGCGGGGAAATATCCGCCTGAGGATAGTATTTCCTTTTCTATTATACAATTATTTACCGGCAAAGTAAACGGAGGGAACGCACCGTTCCCTCCGCCGTTTCTCAGTTATTCCGTTATCCCCAGTTCCCGCATGAATTTCAGAAGCCCCGCTTCAAAGTGGACGCCGTACCGCGGGTCGGTTCCGGCTTCCCTTGTGCGCCGGATGCATCCGGCGGTAAAGTCGACCGCAGTCTGCAGGGCGATATCCAGCTCCATGCCGTTCAGAAGCCCGGACAAAAGCGCGCTGGCAAAGATATCCCCCGTACCGTAGTAATTTCCCCTGATCTTTTGCGAGAACGCGTAGCTGACCGCGTCCGTGTTTCGGTTGTACCCCGCCGCGCCCAGAAGGTCCGGACTGAACCAGACCCCGGTGATGACGACCTGACGCGGGCCCAAGGCGCTCAGACGCCGCAGCAGATTTTCAACGTAATCGCGCGTGTAGGGGCCTTCGCGGTACTTTTCGCCCAGCAGAAACGCCGCTTCCGTGAAATTCGGCACGATCAGGTCGGCCTTTCTGCACAGGTTCACCATTCCTTCGGCCATTTTTGGGGTAATGGTCCGGTACAGCTCGCCGCCGTCCGCCATCACGGGATCAACCATAATAAAGGTATTCTCCGTTTTAAAGGTATCGAAAAAATCCGATACGATCGAAATTTGCTCATACGATCCCAAAAAGCCGCTGTAAAGCGCCTCAAAGCTCAGGCCAAGCTGTTCCCACTGCTTTTTGAACCCGGGCATATCGTCCGTCAGGTCGCGGTAGGTAAAACCCTCCAGATCCCCCGTATGGGAGGAAAGCACGGCGGTCGGGACGGGGCAGACTTCGATTCCCGCGGCGGAAAGAATAGGAAGTGCAACCGTAAGGGAACATTTCCCGAATCCGGAGATATCGTGAATCGCTGCGATTCTTTTTTGTTTGTTCATTCGATCACCTCACAAGTATTACATTAATCATATGGAAATCTGGGGTGAAAAATGTAAAGCCGCAGAAAATCACAGCATTAAATTTTATTGGCAACCTCGCCCGCATGCTTGTAAATGCTCCTTGCGGGAATAAAGCCGCGCACCATGGAAAGCGGGTAGACGGTGCTGTCCTTGCCCACGACGGTGCCGGGGTTCAGGACGGAGTTGCAGCCGACCTCCACGCGGTCGCCCAGCATTGCGCCGATCTTTTTCAGCCCGGTTTCGATGCGGTCGCCGTCCGCGCTGATGACCACGAGCGTTTTGTCCGATTTGATGTTGGAGGTAATGGAGCCCGCGCCCATGTGGGATTTGTAGCCGAGAATGGAGTCGCCCACATAGTTATAGTGGGGAACCTGAACGCTGTCGAACAGGATGACGTTTTTCAGCTCCGTGGAGTTGCCCACGACGCATCCGGCGCCCACAAGGGCGCTGCCGCGGATAAACGCGCACTGCCTCACCTCGGTGTTGGGCCCGATAATCGCGGGTCCGTTGATATAGGCGGAATCAAATACCCTTGCGGTTTTCGCAATCCATACGTTCTCGCCGCGCCGGTCGTATTCCTCAGCCGGAAGCGTCGGCCCCAGCTTTAAGATAAACTCGCTGATTTCCGGAAGCGCTTCCCAGGGGTAAGTCAGTTTGCCAAGCAGCGGGGCCGCGGCGGTGTGGGTCAGATCATACAGACAATGAATGGATACTTTGTCAGTCATTCTAAAATGCTCCTTCGTTTCTGTTTAATAAATCCATTATATTTTCATTTCACCGCCAGGTCAATCATAGAAGGTCATTTTATGAGCTTTTTTATTTTCAGCAGGTCGCCGGTCTGCAGGCTGCGCCCGCTTCTGTCCGCGCCGCTTCCGTCGCTGATCTTTGCCGCTTCCAGATACGGCCCGGAGAGGGACGGCGTATCCCCCGCGCCCGTTTGGGTAAAGTATTCGTACAGCAGGCGGCAGTCGTAGTCCGTCACGGTCCCGGAGCCGTCCAGATCGCCGGGGATGACCGCGATGTAGGCGCCGGCCGTTTTGTCGCCCTGCATGGTGACGATGGTCTGGCCCGTGCCGATATTTCCGCTTTTTATTTCTTTTTTGTCCGCCGTAAAAACACGGAGGCTCTGGTCCGGATTGATTTCGGCTATCTCGCTTTGAAGGGCCTCCAGCGTTACCGGGCCGGGGAAATCGTAATTTTCCATGACGGGCGGGAGGCTGACGGGAATTTCATCGGAAGGGGAGGAGGACGGCGAAGAGCTGCCGGGGTCCGGGGCATCGGATTGCGGCGCCGAAGAGTCCGGCGCTTCGGAAGAAGGAGAGCTGGATTCCGGGTCGGGGGGTTCGGGGGTGATGGTTTCGTCGTTACGGCCGTTAAACAGAAAGAAGGACGCCGGCGTGCCTGCATCCAGCTGCTCACCGTAGGGGACAGTGACAAGCGTTACCCTTCCCTGTGCGTCCGCGCTGAAATTTCGTGAAAAGTCACAGCTGACATTCAGAATATTGTTGACAATACATTTGCCGTCGCTTAAATTAAGACGCCCGATTACCGCGCAGTTCGCGGCACTGGGGGACATTCCGGCAAGATACAGGTAATTTCCGGACAGACAGGCGGCTTCATATACGAATTTAATGGTGGTCGGTACCCGGACAGAGCTGTAATCAAGGTCCCCGTTGCTGTCAAGGAGCGCGGCACGGGTGGAGGAGGCGTAGGAGCTGATCAGTACGAAGCCTGTTTCCGGCCTGCGGAAAAACCGCTGGTTGTCCGGATAATACAGGTCGGAATCTATTTTGCTGATGTCGGGATAATCCTCCGCGTAGCAGGACAGGGCGGCGATCATCGGCATCAGAGCCGCGGCGCACACGCATATGATGCAGAGCATAAGACGTTTTTTTCGGCGGTCTCCCATATTTCTACACCCCTCGACATTTAATTTCATAACAGCATTATACAAAATATGGAAGAAGGGGAGGAATAATGTGAAATTTTTTCAATGAATCCGTATAAAAATAAAACAGGAACCGGCGTGCACCGGTTCCTGTTTTTGGGGAGGAGTTGTATTGAAAAGGTCGTGACAAATCCTTGCCACAGTCTTGTAATCAGATCGGATACGGTCCCATTTCTTAGTTCCGTGATTTTATTATAGTACCCGTGTTTCCAAGTGTCAATCACTTCACAATCGATTTGTCAAGAATCTCTTTATTGTATAAAACGTAGTTTTTTGTTGGTGCAATTTAGTTATTATTGACGATAAATTTTCGTTAATTATCGAAAAAGCATCATGCGGAATTTTTATGACCGTTATTTGACTAATCCTGGACGCCGGGAATCTTCGGTAGAGAATCAAATCCGGGCTGCAGATCCGCGTCCGTTGGGATGTAATCCGTCATGGTGTGCTCCAGATAAGCGGTGTACGCGGCCATGTCGAAATAGCCGGTTCCGGTCAGTCCGAACAGGATGGTTTTTTCCTCGCCGGTCTCTCTGCATTTGACGGCTTCGTCCATCGCGCAGCGGATGGCGTGCGCGCTTTCCGGGGCGGGCAGAATGGTTTCCAGCTTGGCGAACTGTACGGCGGCGTCAAATACCTTGGTCTGTTCCGCGGAGCGCGCCTCGTCAAGGTAGCCGTCGTGGTACAGCTTGGAGATGATCGGGGACATGCCGTGGTAGCGCAGGCCGCCCGCATGGTTCGGCGAGGGGATGAAGCCGCTGCCCAGCGTATACATTTTCGCCAGCGGGGTGACCTTGCCGGTGTCACAGAAATCGTAGGCATAGCGGCCCCGGGTCAGGGAGGGGCAGGAGGCGGGCTCCACGGCGATAAAATACGGGTTCTTTCTGCCGAGCAGCTTATCCTGCATGAACGGCGCGATCAGCCCGCCGAGGTTGGAACCGCCGCCCGCGCAGCCGATGACGATATCCGGGTATTCGCCGAGCAGCTCCATTGCCTTTTTGGATTCCAGGCCGATGATCGACTGGTGCAGCAGCACCTGGTTCAGCACCGAGCCCAGGACATAACGGCAGCTGGATGTCGTCGTAGCCTTTTCGATCGCCTCCGAGATCGCGCAGCCGAGGCTGCCGGTCGTATCGGGGTCCATTTCAAGGATGGCGCGGCCGACCTGAGTGGTGGAGCTGGGGCTGGCGACCACATTGGCGCCGAAGGTCTGGATAATCGCCTTGCGGTACGGTTTCTGCTGAAAGGAGGCCTTTACCATGAAGACGTCCAGATCGATTCCGAAATAGGCGCACGCTTCCGCCAGCGCGGTACCCCACTGGCCGGCGCCCGTTTCGGTCGTCAGGCCGGTAAGACCCTGCTTCTTCGCGTAGTAAACCTGGGCCACGGCGGAATTGAGCTTGTGGCTGCCGGAGGTGTTGCCACCCTCAAATTTATAATAGATTTTCGCCGGCGTATCCAGATGTTTTTCAAGCGCATAGGCCCTGTTGAGCGGGGAGGGACGGTACGCCCTGTAAACGTCCAGAATCTCTTCCGGAATATCGATATAGGGGGTGGTGCTGTCCATCTCCTGCTTTGCCAGATCCTCGCAGAAAATGGGGTAAAGCTCCTCGGTGCGGATGGGCTTTAAGGTGCCGGGGTTCAGCATCGGGTCCGGCAGGGATTTCATGTCCGCGCGAAGATTGTACCATTGCGTGGGCATCTGCTCCTCGGATAAGATCATTCTGTGCGGGATGTTTTTCATGATAATTCTCCTTTCAGATCAAAAATAGTATGGACGAAAAAGAGTATAAAAAAACGCCCTTGCCCCTAAAACTTAGGGACAAGAGCGACTGCTCCTGCGGTACCACCCAGATTGCGCGAAAGCGCCTCTTTTTCCGCGCACCAGCATGCGCGCTCCCTTGGTAACGGGCGGAGTTCCCGTCAGCGGCTACTTGTTTCCTTTCGCGCTGCCCTCGTAAGTCCATTCGGCAGACCCCACCGTACCGCAATCACACCGCCTGCGGCTCTCTTTTCCGGCGCTTTGCCTGTTTACTACTCTTACTCATCGGTTTCGTATCTTTTGCACTATTATATTCGGGTATCTGCGCCTTGTCAAGCATTGTTTCAAAATTCCGCGGATTTTCGCCGGTATTGTATTTGTGAGGGTATAATGCTAAAATAATGGGATGAATAAGGGTGGCGGAATCCATTCGATTTTACGGGGGAGAACATGGATATTAAAAAGAACGAACTTGTAGATATGGAAATAACGGGCTATACCGCGGAGGGAAACGGCGTCGGCCGCTATCGGGACATTGCGGTGTTTGTGCCGCTCGCGGCGGCGGGGGACAGGCTTCGCGTAAAAATACTGAAAACGGCAAAAACCTATGCGTTTGGCCGTATCGATAAAATCGTGACCGCTTCAAAGGATCGGGTTCCGCTTGACTGCGCCCAGTTTGCGCAGTGCGGGGGCTGCGTGTACCGCCATATCAGCTATCAGGCGGAGCTGGAGGCGAAGCAGCAGCGCGTGCGGGACGCCCTCGAGCGCATTGGCGGCTTTCATGGGCTGGAAATCCGGCCGATTGTCGGCGCGGAAAATCCCGACCGTTACCGCAACAAAACGCAGCTTCCCATCGGGCGCGGCCCGGGGAACGAGGTGCGGATGGGCTTTTTCGCCAGCCACAGCCACCGCATCATCCATTGTTCGGAGTGCCTTTTGCAGCCGGATGAGTTTACCGCCGCCATGGAGGCTTTTCAGGAGTGGGCGCGCCAGAGCGGAGAGGATATTTACGACGAGGAAACCGGCAAGGGAAGGCTGAGGCACCTGTACCTGCGCCGCGCGGGCGCGACCGGGGAAGTGATGGTCTGTGTGGTCGTCAACGGCAATGGGGTGCACTTTGAACCGGAGCTGGTGGAAATGCTGAGGAAAAAGGTGCCGGGCCTAAAAAGCGTCATCATCAATGTGAACCGGGAACGCACGAATGTGGTCCTGGGACAGAAATGCCGTACCGTCTGGGGCAGCGATTTTATTACGGATACGCTCTGCGGCCTGAATTTCCATATTTCTCCCATGTCGTTTTATCAGGTCAACCGCGACCAGGCGGAGCGGCTCTATACGCTTGCGGGCGAATATGCCGGCCTGACCGGAAAGGAAACTCTGCTGGACCTTTACTGCGGGACCGGCACCATCGGCCTTTCTATGGCGAAAAACGCCGCGCATGTCATCGGTGTGGAGATCATTGAGCAGGCGGTGGAGGACGCGAAAAAGAACGCGGAGCTGAACGGAATCACCAACGCGGAGTTCCTTTGCGCGGACGCTGCGAAAGCCGCGTCGATGCTGAAAAACCGCGGGACCCGCCCCGACGTGGTGGTCCTTGATCCCCCGCGCAAGGGCTGTGACGCTTCCCTGATTGATACCGTCGCCGCCATGGCGCCGCAGCGCGTCGTCTATGTTTCCTGCGATCCCGCCACCCTTGCGCGTGACCTGAAGCTCTTCGCGCAGAAGGGCTACGAGCCCAAGGTCGTTACACCCGTAGATATGTTCCCCAGGACTGCGCATACAGAATGTTGCTGCTTGCTTGAACGTATGTCAGGCGTTGAAAATAAAGGAGTTTAATAGGACCTCCTGGCATAGTTACTATTCTATGATAGGAGGTCCTTTCGTCATAGTTCCGTAATGAAGCTTTCTACATCGTAAAGCCGTGGCGCCTTTATTCCGTACTTTCTGGCATCTGTAATAATTTCCTGCACAGCATAGCCAACTTTAAAGTGGTTATGCGCCACAAGCGCATAGGGCATGCTTTTCGGAGAAAAAACAACGTGGCTCATGAGAAAACCAACGACTTTCGGCGGCAGGCTGCTCAACATTTTTGTCAAAAAATCAAGTTTTGAGCCCTTTGCTTTCAAAACAGGGATCATTTCTTTTAAGTTCCGCCCTAATCCGTCAAGCGCTTCGCGTGAGGAAATTACTTTTTCAAAACTGCCGCTTTTTAATACTTCGACTTCCATTGCAGCGTTGAACGCGAAGTGATTCCAGAGCCAACTTTTTACATCCTTTTGAACCATTATCTTGAAGCCTGCCCCAACAAAAAGCCTACGAACCTCTAAATCCCTTTTGGTAGGCGCGGGTTCAAATGTTCCAAACTGAACCGTCCTGTAAAGCCCGCCGTAAAGCGTGTTTCCTTCAAACCCGCCGCCGGCACCTGGGAAGCCATAAACAATTTGACTGAGCGGAATCGGCTGAACAGCCGATTGAGGGTCTCGCCAAAAGTTATTGAAAAAAAGAACAGTCGCATTTCCAACTCGCGGCGCAAGGTATTTTATCGCACTTGATACCTGCTCGGGGTTGACGCTCATAAAAATGAGGTCATAGTCGTGATTTTCACTTATTTCTTCATGTGTTACAATAGGCCATTTTTCTTTGACCAGCCGGTCTTTCTTGCTTCGCCTTGCATCCCATATTTCTAAGTTTACATGTGAGCCATATTGTGCCTTTCTGCCTTCACGAACATAAAACTCAACGGTATGTCCCGCATTTTCAAACGCCCAGGCGTACTGCGTTCCTATGACACCTCGACCAAAAAATAGTATTTTCATTAAAGATTCCTCCATAATAATCATGTGTTGACTTCTCAACAAGTGTTTGATATTCTTAGCATACTGATTTGTGGATGAGACTTCAATAGTTACAATTGTTCCAACTGTTGAGAACTCAACACATTATGCTAATTTGTTGAATATCGGGAGGAAAACTTTTTGGATAGAAGAATACAAAAAACAAGGCAGTTGATTATGAGTACCTTCATCGACCTTTTGGCTGAAAAAGGATTTGAGAAAATAACCATCAATGACATTGCCGAACGCGCAAACATAAACCGAGGGACTGTTTATCTGCATTACGCGGATAAATTCGATTTGCTTGACAAGTGCATTGAAACATATGTTGAGCTGCTATTAAATCACTGTGCCAATAGTGCTGATACCAATCTAGACGCAAGTGCAATTCAGAGAATGTTTGAATATTTGGAGAAAAATTTTACAATATACAAATTGCTTCTTAGCAATGAGGGATTTGGATTTTTTCGCAGCCGCTTATATGCCATTATTGCGCAGACAGTTACCGAGGTTATCGGTATAAAGTCAGAAAACCACGCATTTTCAAATGATGTAACCACTCATTTTTTGACGTCCGGGTTTATTGGCGTATTGGAATGGTGGATCAATAATTCTATGCCCTGCAATGTTCAGGAAATTACTGAGCAGCTTATGTTTTTGTTAGAACCATACACCAAGCACCTTGTATCACGCTAACCTAATTTGCTGATAATATTTTTACTATTAACTTGAATTGTAATGCGAAAGTAGGCGCCTGATCGACTAAAAAGGTCTATCCAGGCGACTTTATCCGAAATATAGGCTTCTGCCAAGGGGATACCAGACGTGTAATAATTATATAAAAAGGAGAACTTAATGGAAAAAGTTATATGGGTTCGAAGTAATGGAAAAATGATAGGTGCAAAAGAGGACGATGGATTGGATATGGTAAACAAGTATTTGGAAGAAGGATGGAAAGTTAAGCATATATCGGCATGTGCTTTAGGTGAAAGCGTAATCACAGGCCAAGCGTATATTGTTATTGAAAAAAGTGATGATTAGCAGATGAGCGTACAGAAAATCTTCACAGAGCAATGAGCCAGAATCTAAATACGTTCCTGATTGTTTCCTGCAGTCAAAGCCCCACTGGCTTCAAGCAGCATCTTTTTTATCTCCTCAAGGAATACAGGGACTGTTTGCTTACTGGAATGAGTATAAGTGGGATTGGAGAGGGAATATGGGCAATACGGATAAGTTTGAAATGATCGCTAATAGATATGATACTCCTGAAAGAGCCCAAATTGCAAAGGCATCATCAGAAGCCATCCGTGCATGTTTAGTTGATGCCAAAAGTAAAGATGCGATTGACTTTGGGTGTGGAACCGGTCTTGTCGGCATGAATTTACTGGATGATTTTAAGTCGATCCTGTTTCTGGATGCATCGCAAAACATGATCGGTCAGATAAAACAAAAAATTGCTGGTTCTGATGTGCAGAACGCAGCTGCATTATGCTTTGACTTTGAAAAAGACCGTCTTTCGGGTTTACATGCTGATTATATTTTTATGGCTCAGGTTTTACTCCATATTCATGATATTGAATTGGTTTTATCAAGATTATACGAGGTCCTAAAAGAAAGCGGACATTTGTTAATCGTAGATTTTGATAAAAATAAAGAAATAGTTTCAGATATGGTTCATAACGGATTTGATCAAATAGAGTTAACTGAAAGGATGACAAAAATAGGATACAGGGAGATTCACTCTAAAACTTTTTATACTGGAAGCAAAATATTCATGGGGTGTGATGCATCTCTGTTTATTCTTGATTCTCAGAAATAGAGTATTCGCCAAAGCCCTCAAGCTTCACAGGGCATTATTATCGTCCGAACAGGTAGAATATAAAAGGTAGTGATTTGAAGATGAAGCAGGAACGAATTCTGATTGCCGGGATTCCGTCAATCATTTATGGTGAAAAATCTGATAAGGCCTATCTGTTCGTCCATGGGCAGAACGGCAACAAGGAAGAGGCTGAAAGCTTTGCCAGGATTGTATCGGAAAACGGTTGGCAGGTTCTGAGCATCGACCTGCCGGAGCATGGGGAACGAAAAAATGAGACTGGTCGTTTCTATCCCTGGATGATAGTGCCGGAGCTGCAGAAAACAGCGGACTATATGAATTCTCGCTGGAAGCGCATGGCTCTCAGAGCAACCAGTATCGGGGCCTGGTTTAGTATGCTTGCCTTTCAGGACAAACATATCGAAAAGAGTCTGTTCGTTTCCCCGATTCTTGATATGGATCATCTTATTGAAAACATGATGCAATGGGCCGGAGTAACAAAGGACGAATTGAAAGCGAAGAAAATCATACCGACCAACTTTGGGCAGACTTTGTCATGGGAATATTATCTCTATGCGAAACAGAACCCCGTTCCAGTATGGGACAGCGATACCAAAGTGCTCTATGGAAGTAAAGACAATCTGACGGAACGTTATATAGTGGATGGATTCGTTGAGCGTTTCCACTGCGGATTGACAGTCATGGAAAACGGAGAGCATTGGTTTCATGACAAGGATCAGCTGGCCTTTTTAAATAAATGGGAGCAGGAGAACTGTTGATTTTCGTCCATAACAAGCGACAGCGTTTTAACAGGGAGAATTATTTATGAGTGATTGGTTTACAATAGACCGACTTGATGCGGATACGTATATCATCAGCGAATACAGGCATTGGGAGGAAACGCACTGCTACCTTCTGAACGGTACGGAGCGAAGTCTGCTGATTGATACCGGGCTTGGTATTTGTAATATTTCTGAAGAGGTAGAAAAACTGACGGATAAACCCGTGACTGCCGTGGCAACCCACATTCATTGGGATCACATTGGAGGACACAAATACTATCCGGATTTTTATGCCCATGCAGCAGAACTGAATTGGCTGTCCGGTGAATTTCCTCTGACGATGGATACGATTCGGAATATGGTGGTTGACCGATGTGATTTACCGGATGGTTACGACGTAAAGAATTATAAGTTTTTTCAGGGAACGCCTACAAGGGCATTATATGATGGCAATAAGATTGACATCGGGGGCCGCGTGGTTGATGTGTTGCATACGCCGGGGCATTCTCCGGGACACATGTGTTTCTGGGAAAAGGAGCGCGGGTATTTGTTTACCGGCGATTTGGTTTATAAAGGCACCTTATTTGCATACTATCCGTCCACGGACCCGGCGGCTTATCTGGATTCTCTGGAAAAAATATCTGTTTTGCCGGTAAAGCAAGTATTTCCCGCACATCACAGCTTGGATATACAACCCGAAATTTTAATCCAGATGCGTGATACTTTCAGACAGCTAAAGGCGGATGGCAAACTCCACCACGGGAGCGGAACATTTGATTACGGTGACTGGTCGGTATGGCTGTAGTGGGTGTCAGGGTTTACGGCACTTGCTGTCCAGGGCCCTGAAAGGAAAAACAAATAAGATTATCAATGTATTTGCCGCGGTATTCACCGTTTTGGCAGGATTCCTCGTCGCTTTGCTATTAATGAGTCACCGATGGGTTCGTATCCAATAGGCATCAGCGACGCAATAACAAGGAGTGTGGATAAAATGTGGAAATGCCCGAAATGCGGCCGTGAGTTCAAAAACACGGAACAAGACCACTTTTGCGTGAAACCGAGCAGCATTGGCGAATACATCGCCGCACAGCGGGAAGATGTGCGGCCCCTGTTGCAAAAAATCCGCGAAACCATCCGCGCCGCCGCGCCCCAAGCCACAGAGAAAATCTCGTGGCAGATGCCGACGTTCTGGCAGGGTGAGAACCTTATCCACTTCGCGGCGTTCAAAAAACACATTGGGCTATACCCCGGCGGCGAGGCTACTGCTGAGTTTGCAGAGCAGCTCGCAGGATATAAGACCAGTAAAGGGACGATTCAGCTTCCGCTCGACAAGCCGATCGATTATGAACTCATCACCGACATCGTGCGATGGAGAGTAAAGCGGAAAGAGAAAGGGAGTGACACTTTATGACAAACGAGCGCGTGTTCAAGATGGCGTTTTTGAGCGTCTACCCGCTGCTTGTCCAGAAGGCGGAGCGCAAAGGGCGCACCAAAGCGGAAGTCGATACCGTCATCCAATGGCTGACGGGGTATGACGAGCATGGCTTGCAAGCACAGATTGTGAAAAATAGCGATTACGAAACATTCTTTGCCGAAGCTCCGCAAATCAACCCAAACGCCCATAAAATCACGGGCGTAGTCTGCGGCATTCGCGTAGAGGAAATCGAAGACCCGCTTATGCAGAAGATACGCTGGTTAGATAAACTGGTGGATGAACTGGCAAAAGGAAAACCCATGGAGAAGGTTTTGAGGAGTTGAGGGTATCTAGTTTCCATGACAGCGGAGATGATAGGATATGGACCTGCACAATACCCTGACTTGTTCAGAGGAATGCCGGTCCATCTCCAGTCCAGTATCGGTGGCGATATTACAGAACTTTCGGAAGCTCTGCGTTATAACGATACGGTATTGTTATGATCTCGTTTAATCTACTCTGTTAATGGGCTGCCCTTTAGAAAAAGCACGGATATTATCCCGGATCAATGATACTAAGCGCTGTCTTGTTTCTAATCCCCGCCATCCCATGTGCGGAGTGATGATCACATTTTCCATTGTATACAAGGGACTTGCATCATCTAATGGCTCGACTTCCTGAACATCCAGTCCCGCACCTGCAATTGCATTATTCTGCAATGCGCCGATCAATGCTTTTTCATCAATCAGGGCTCCCCGCGCAGTATTGATTAAATATGCGGTCGGCTTCATCATGGCCAATGTTTCTTTATTGATCATATGTCTTGTTGATTCGTTCAAAGGACAATTCAGAGAAATGAAATCGCTTTGCTTAAAAACCTCTTCATTGGTTGTAAAGTGAATGTTCTCTATATCCGCTCTGGGGGTTCGGGTAGATACTGAAATTTTCATTCCGAGTGCTTGTGCGACTTTGATGATTTCTTTTGCGATATTGCCATAGCCGATCACTCCCAGTGTTTTACCGTTTACTTCTACGTGGTCTACCATTAAGTGCTTATGGAAATTATCATGATTTCCCTGCGAAAGCATACGAATCTGTTTCTGCATGGAGCTTGCTAAGTTTAAAATCAAAAGGATTGCCGTATGTGCTACTCTTTCACTGCTGTAAGCGGGGATGTTGCATAATAGGATCCCCTTTTCATGGACTGCATCCAAATTGATATTATTATATCCGGTCCCGGCTTCACAGATCATTTTCACACTTTCAGGAAATTTTCTGATAATGTCGCCGCTGACTTTCATTTCTTTCGTTACAACAATGGTAAAACCGTCAACCCGCTCCAAAATTTTATCTTCAGGCGTTTCATCATAGATTACGACTTCAGATGCAATTTGTGAGTAGTCAATGTTCCCATCATAATTTACCAGACCGGCATTCAATACCACAGTTCTGTCCTTCATAATTTTTTCTCCTTTATATAATTTGATTTTTTAATTCCTCATATCCATATTGTAGCGTTTTTCATCAGGCATTACAATCATCATTCTTAATATACTCATAATCCTGTTGAACAGCCCTTATGAGTAAAAAAGAAGGATAAATTTTTCTTGGGGAGTGAGCGAATGTTTGATTTAGTCGCGTTGGGCGAACTGCTGATTGACTTTACATATCATGGCAAAAGCGAAAACGGGATGCGCCTGTTTGAGCAAAACCCCGGCGGTGCGCCCGCGAACGTGCTTTGCGCCGCTTCGAACTTAGGCTTAAGCACTTCGTTTATCGGCAAGGTGGGCAAGGATATGCACGGAGATTACCTGCGCGGGGTGCTTGAAGAAAAGGGTGTCGACACCAGCGGGCTGATCAGCGCGGAGAATGTGTTTACGACGCTTGCATTTGTTGAGCTGTCAGAAACAGGCGAGCGCAAATTCTCGTTTGCACGCAAGCCCGGCGCGGATACCTGCCTTTCAGCGTGCGAGGTTAAGCGTGAGCTGGCAGAGGGGTGCAGGATTTTCCACTTCGGCTCCCTCTCACTGACCGATGAGCCGTCGCGTTCCGCGACAATAGAAGCGGTTAAGGCCGCGAAAAAGGCGGGGGCCATTCTTTCTTACGACCCGAATTACCGTGCGCCGCTCTGGAAAAGCGAGGACGAAGCCGCCGGGATCATGCAAAGCGTCCTTCCTTTTGCGGACATTGTAAAAATCAGCGACGAGGAAGTCGGGCTGATCACAGGCGAGTCTTCTCCCGAGGCTGCCGCCGGGTATCTTTTTCAAAAGGGAGTCTCCTGTGCGGTGGTCACGCTTGGCAGCAACGGTGCCTATGCCGCAGTGAAAGGCGCGTCTGCGCTCGTTCCCGTTCCCGATGTTCCGGTGGTTGACACCACAGGCGCGGGGGACGCTTTCTGGGGCGGTTTCCTCTATAAGCTGGCCGTAAGCGGGCTTCGCCCCGGTGAGCTTGGCGAAGCACAGCTCGGGGATTTTACCGGATTTGCCAACGCGGTCGCCTCGCTGTGCGTTCAAAAGCGCGGAGGAATACCGGCGATGCCCACAATCAACATGGTCAGGGATTTTCTCAACCGAAAAGGGAATAACGATGAATAAACCCTGAGAGCGTAAAAGCAATTTTGCTTTTACGCTCTTTTCCTTAGAATAACTGAAACATGAAAAGACGCCGGCTGGGCTGGCGTCTTTTCATGTTGCTGTACTTCGGTGGATGTTTGGGCATGCATGGGGCGCTTGCTCCGCTCTCTGCGAAGCTACACAAGAATATACAATTAAGTACAACATCTGTTATTTATTCAGTTTCGGATCTGCTCTATAATTGATTCAGAATAAAAACCGGAGGAGAATTGGGAAAATGAGATACGGCTATTTTGATGATACAAAAAAAGAATATGTCATTGATCGCGTAAACACACCGGTTCCCTGGACAAATTATATCGGTGTAAACGATATGTGCGCTGTTCTCAGCCAAACCGCAGACGGTTATGTTTTTTATCAATCTCCGCAGTACCACCGCATTACGCGCTTCCGCCCGAATGCGCCGGTCAGCCGTCCCGGCCATTATGTGTATCTCCGTGACGACGAGACCGGCGAGTATTGGAGCATTTCGTGGCAGCCTGTCGCGAAGGACCTGACCAAAGCGAAATATGAATGCAGGCACGGGCTTTCCTACTCGAAATACCGCTGTGATTATCAGGACATTTCCGCCTGCCAGACGGTGTTTATTCCTCTGGACGAGCCGGTCGAATTGTGGGATGTGGCGCTGAAAAACGACGGGACCCGGCCGCGCCGCCTCAGCGTTTACTCTTACCTTGAGTTTTCGTTCCACCAGATCGATATGGACAATCAGAATTTTCAAATGAGCCTGTATGCCTCGGGCTCCAGCTATGCCGACGGCATCATTGAATATGACCTCTATTATGAAGAGTCGGGGTACCAGTGGTTTACCTCCAGCTTTGAACCGGATGGGTTCGACTGCCTGCGCGATTGCTTTTTGGGCGCTTACCGCGACGAAAGCAACCCGGTCGCGGTCGAAAAAGGGGAATGCTCCGGCAGCTTTGAAAAAACAGGCAACCACTGTGCCGTTCTGCAAAAAAAGCTCGTTTTGCAGCCGGGGGAGGAGGTGCGGCTCACTTTTCTGCTGGGAGACGGAAAACGGGAAGCAGCTGTCCCTGTAAGGAGAAAATATTCCGATCCGGCCAATGTGGACAAAGCGTTTTCCGACCTCGCGGATTTTTGGCAAGAAAAGCTCGGGAAGCTGCAGGTCAGCACCCCAAATCAGGGAATGAACACTTCGTTAAACATCTGGAACCTGTATCAGTCCGAAATCAACATTCTGTTTTCACGGTTCGCCTCGTTTATTGAAGTAGGCGGCAGAACCGGCCTGGGCTTCCGCGATACTTCCCAGGACGCGATGACCATCGCATCCTCCAATCCGGAAAAGTGCAGGAAGCGTATTATCGAGCTTTGCAGGGGCCTTACACAGCAGGGCTACGGGCTGCACCTGTTTCAGCCGGAGTGGTTTGACCCCGAGCTCCGGGGCAAACAGCAAAGCTTCCAATCCCCGACCGTGGTTCCCACTCCCAGCAGGGAAGAAATGATTCACGGAATCAAGGACGCCTGCTCGGACGACGCACTGTGGCTGGTTGCCGCAATCAGTGAATACATTAAAGAAACGGGGGAAGTTTCCCTTCTGGAGGAAACGGTTACCTACGCCGACGGCGGACAGGATACGGTCTATCAGCACATGATGCGGATTCTTGACTTTTCCGACAAACAGGTTGGCTCCACCGGTATCTGCAAGGGGCTTCGCGCCGACTGGAATGACTGCCTTAATTTAGGCGGCGGGGAAAGTGCAATGGTCTCGTTCCTGCACTACTGGGCAATCCAACATTTTCTTCATTTGTCCCGGTTTATCGGAAAAAACGAGGAAGCGGAAAAATATGAAAAGATGGCCGAAAAGGTGAAAAAGGCATGTAACGATAACCTGTGGGACGGGGAGTGGTATATCCGCGGGATTACCGCCGGCGGCAGGAAAATCGGTACCCGTGACGATCTGGAAGGCAAGGTACATATCGAGTCCAACACCTGGGCGGTTTTCTCCGGCGTGGCCGACCGCGACCGCGCGGTCACGGCGATGGATTCCGTCGACAAATACCTCTATACGCAATATGGACTGATGCTCAATGCGCCGTCCTATACAAAGAGCGACGACGAAATCGGGTTTGTCACGCGGGTGTATCCCGGCGTTAAGGAAAACGGTTCGATTTTCAGTCATCCGAATCCGTGGGCGTGGTGCGCCGAGGCGACCCTTGGGCGGGGCGACCGGGCCATGAAATTTTATAACGCTTTGCTGCCCTATAACCAGAATGATGAAATAGAAGTCCGGCAGTCGGAACCCTACTCTTACTGCCAGTTCGTAATGGGAAAAGACCATACCGCTTTCGGACGGGCAAGGCACCCGTTCATGACCGGCTCGGGCGGCTGGGCGTATTTTGCCGCAACCCGGTATCTTCTTGGGATAAGACCGGATTTCGACCGCCTGATTGTCGACCCATGCATTCCAAAGAATTGGAGCAGCTTCGATGTTACCCGTGTCTGGCGCGGCGCTGTCTATGAAATCCATGTTGGGAATCCGCGCGGCGTCAGCAAGGGAGTGAAAACAATGGAACTGGACGGAAAAACTGTTTCCGGAGGGATTCCGGTACAGAAGGCGGGAACACGGCACCGGGTGAACGTTGTGATGGGATAAGGGAGTCGGCGCTCGCCGTGCAGAGCGGTTTTGTGTACGGAGAAAAGTGCGGTGAAGATATGATAAAATTTGGAACAGGCGGATGGCGCGCGGTCATCGGCGAGGAATTTACCAAAGCCAACGTCCAGCTGTTAACGGCTGCGATCGCCGGAAAGCTGAAAGACCAGGAGAAAACAGCAAATGGATTCGTAATCGGATACGACCGGAGGTTCCTGTCGGAAGAGGCGGCCAAATGGGCGGCGGAGGTGATGGCGGGGGAGGGGATCCCCTGCCGGCTGATTGACAGGGAATCACCCACTCCGTTGATTATGTTTGCGGTGCAGTATTATGGACTGCCATACGGCATGGCGGTCACCGCCAGCCATAATCCCGCCATTTACAATGGGATCAAGGTTTTCATGAAGGGTGGGCGGGATGCCGACGAAATTCTGACAGGGGAACTGGAAGAGTACATGAAGGACATCGACCCGGATCAGATCAGGCCGATGCCGTTTGAAGACGGGGTAAGAAGCGGCAGAATTGAGCTGATCGATCCGATAAATCAATATATTGACAGCATTATCCGTTCCATTAACATGGACGCGATCCGGAGCCGCGGCCTCAAAATCGTACTTGACCCGATGTACGGGGTCAGCAAAACGGCGCTGCAAACCATTCTGCTCACGGCCCGGTGTAATGTGGATGTCATCCACGAGCGGCACGATGCGCTGTTCGGGGGCAGGCTGCCCGCGCCGAACAGCAAAACGCTTGCCGGGCTGATGAATTATGTCGAGGAGAATCACTGCGACATTGGAATCGCAACCGACGGCGATGCGGACAGACTCGGCGTGATCAACGACAGGGCCGAGTTCCTGCATCCGAACAAAATACTGGCCATGCTCTATTATTACCTGATGAAATTCAAAGGATGGCACGGGGCGGCGGTGCGAAACATTGCCACGACCCATCTGCTTGACCGCATTGCCGAGGATTTTGGAGAAACCTGTTATGAGGTTCCGGTGGGATTTAAATATGTTTCCTCAAAAATGGCGGAAACAAACGCGATTATCGGGGGAGAATCCTCCGGCGGGCTTACCGTGCGCGGACATATTCAGGGCAAGGACGGCATTTATGCGGCCGCGCTGCTGGTGGAAATGATTGCGACCACGGGCCGCAGGCTGTCGGAAATATACAATGAGATTACCGATCAATACGGGAGCTGCGAAATGGACGAGTGCGACTTTCGGTTTTCTCAGGAGGGAAAAGATAAAATAACAGAAATCCTGCTTCAGGATAAGCTGCTGCCGGATTTTCCGTACGAAATCGAAAAGGTATCCTACATGGACGGCTGTAAGGTTTATTTTAAAAATCAGGGCTGGATTATTGCGCGCTTTTCCGGTACGGAGCCGCTGCTGCGGATTTTTTGCGAGATGCCTACCCTCCAGGCCGCGCGGGAAACCAGCGATGTTTTCAAACAATTTCTTTCTCTTTCATAACTACTCCTGAAGAAGGCAGCCGGAATTTGCGGCTGCCTTCTTCAAAACTGACAGCAAAGCGCGAAGCCGCAAAATGCAAAGCGATTTGCTTTCCGCATTCTTTACCTCCGTCCATAGGGGAGGCGGCGCGCCCGGTGCCCCGGAGGATTGAAATTGCACCTGCCCTTTTGGAAGGGACTATGTTATAATTGGACATATAGAATTATATTCGCACAAGGAAATCTACAGCAATTCCATTTCAGTTTGCGAGACAAAACATGTCACTCCCCCGCCGAAGGCGGGGGAGTGACACAACCTTGTTGCAGAATCAACTGGAAATGCTGTATTTTGAGTTTATGGAAGCGGAGAACGGCTATGAAAAGGAAGACGAAGAGGAATTCTCAGCAATTCTCTCTCAAATGGGGACTGGTCTGTATCATTATCGCATGCTGGATTTTGCCGATTGCTCTCATCAGCGGGGCAACCGGGTATTATATTACGCACAATATCAATGACCAGATTACGGAAACCATTACGACTTCCGCTAATAATTCCCTGAAAATTGCGGTCAATCAGCTCGATTCCGCCATTTCTTCCTCAAGGTATGCGTCCTACAACCCGGCGGTTAAAAACGCATACAGCAGTTTCAATCGGACAGGGGACGCCAATGAGCTGTACGACCGGGTCACGGCGTTTTTGTCACAGCAGTACAAATACGACGATAAATTTCTCATTACGGCGCTGTATTTCTGCAGGCAGCCCGACAATGTTTATTACACGTTTAACGCAACCTACAACGCAACCTCCGCCGTACAGGAATACAGAAATCACGCGCATCAGCAGGTGCGCGAATTGTCGGAAACACTGGGAAGCGATATTGGTTTTATCAACGCCGACGGACGGACTTATATGGTCAGAAATATCCTTGACGGGGATTATAAACCCTATGCGGTGCTGACGATGCAGTTGGATACCGCGGGCATGTTTGCCGGTATCAAGAATATTGTCTGGGGAAAGGACACGACAATCTGGCTCAACGACACACCGGTCGTACTGAACGGAGAACAGCTCGCACCCCAGCGGCTGGGGATTGCGTTTAAGGCAAACAGCCAGACGTTCCGGAGCATTGGAGACCGTACCTACCTTTATGGAATGAACCGGACCGGAGTGTACCGGATTTCCTATGTAATCGCGGTGGACATTTCTCCCCTTGCGGCGGAGCTGAACCGATTTAAAATCGTCCTCGTGTGGATGGGAATTCTGATCGTTCCGCTGCTTGCTCTTGTAATCTGGTTTTTTACCCGGAACGTGTCACGCCCGATCGACCGGCTGATTGTGGAAGCGGGAAATATAGAAGAAGGAAATTTCGGCGTTCAGGTTTCGGGCGACTCCCGCAGTATCGAATTTCAGTACCTGACAGATGCGTTCAACAGCATGTCGTCGAAGCTGAAGTATCAGTTCGACCGGATTTACAGGGAAGAGCTGGCTCTTCGCGACGCCCGTATCATGGCGCTTCAATCGCAGATCAATCCGCATTTTCTGAACAACACGCTGGAAATTATCAATTGGGAGGCAAGGCTCTCCGACAATGTTAAGGTTTCCCGTATGATCGAAGCGCTCTCCACCATGCTTGACGCCGCGATCGACCGCAAAGGCCGGCCGGTTGTCCATGTCTCCGAAGAAATGATGTATGTGGACGCGTATCTGTACATCATTTCGGAACGGCTCGGGAAACGGCTGACCGTAAGAAAAGAAATCGATCCTTCTCTTTTGGACTTATACGCGCCGCGTCTGATTATGCAGCCGATTATCGAAAACGCTGTCGAGCATGGAATCCAGCCGCAGCAGAAGGGAGTCATTGTCATCCGTATTTTCCGCGAGGCAGACAACCTGATCCTTGAGGTGGAGAACGACGGCGCGATGTCGCCGGAGGACGAAAGGCGCGTTGAGCGCCTGCTGTCGGATGAATACGATACCGCGAATGAAAGTGCGAACAATCTGGGCATCCGTAATGTAAACCAGCGCCTGAAGATCATTTACGGGGAGAGCAGCGGCCTTTCAATTAAAATGAACAGTTATGGCCATACAATTTCCAGAATCGTTATTGCTATTGAACAAAGCAAACAATAATATGCAACAAATGGCAAGATTATCTATTATGTTTTTAATGCTGAAAGTGTAATATAGTATTCACTGGAAAAGATACGGCATATTTCAAATAATATGGAGGTTGTTTTATGAAAAGGGTAATTGCATTCATCCTTACAATGGCGCTCGGCGGCTCCATGCTTGCCGGATGTCAAAGCACGCCCGCGGCGTCACAGGCCGCTTCTCAGGAAGCGTCTTCCGAGGCGGCGAAGCCGGTGGAAATTACAGTCGTAACCTCGTACGGAGGCGACGACGGCAACCGGGCAAATTATGAAGCGGCTTACAAGGCTTATGAGACTGCTACCGGCAATACGGTCAAGGATGCCTCCGGTACTTCCAACGAAGAGTGGAAAGCCAAAATCATGGCCGACTTTGAAACAGGCGCCGAGCCGGACGTACTCTTTTACTTTAACGGCGTTGATGCGAACAAGCTTGTTCAGGGCGGCAAGGTAGTCAGCATCGATGAGATCCGGAAAACATATCCCGATTACGCGAGCAATATGACGGACGACCGTCTTGGGGCGTCCCCCGCGGACGGCAAAAACTATTCTGTCCCGGTAAACGGCTACTGGGAAGGACTGTTCATCAACAAGAAGGTCCTCAAGGACTGCGGCGTTGAAGTTCCCGGTGCGGATTACACCTGGGACCAGTTCCTGAAAGACTGCGAGACAATTAAATCGAAGGGGATCACCCCGATTGCCTGTTCTTTACAGGAGGTTCCTCATTACTGGTTTGAGTACTGCATATTCAACCACGGTACGCCGTCAACCCATACGAAGCTTCCCGCTTCTTCTACGGATGACGTTGGCAAAGCCTGGGCGGAAGGTCTCAACGATATTAAAACCCTGTATACAAAAGGTTACTTCCCAAAGAACACCACAACGGCGACCGATGCGGAAACCTTCCAGCTGATGGCTGACGATAAAGCCGCTTTCGCGATCGATGGTTCCTGGAAGATCGGCTGGTTCCAGGAAAACGCAAAGAGCATCGACGACTTTACCGTTACCTACGTGCCGGGTGAAAACGGAAGAAAATCCACGGATATCATCGGCGGACTGTCCATGGGCTATTATATTACCCAAAAAGCGTGGAGCGACCCCGCCAAGCAGAAGGCGTGCGTTGACTTTGTAAAAGCAATGACGACGGATGAAGTGGTTTCCACCTTCGGCGCGACGGCAGTCACCGCATTGAAGAACGGCACAATCGCGAAAAGCGATACGGATTCCCTGGAGCAGGCGGCTATGGCCATGACCAAGGGCGCAACGGGAATTACTCCCGCCACGCAGGATGGCTTGATACAAACAGCACGTACCGCGCTGTTTGCGGATATTAAGAATATCGCAACCGGAAAAACAACGGCCGAAAAGGCAATTGATGCCTGTCTGGCAATTAAGAGCTAATTCTTCATCTCACATATTTTCCTGTTCAATGTCAAAAACCGGAGAGTGGTGTATCAGCTCTCCGGTTTTTTTAAAGAGGGCGATGATCAATGAATTCTACGATCTACAAAAAAAAATCACCGTTGGCGGTATTCCTTATTCCCGCATTCTTATTTATGGCTGTGTTTCTGTATTATCCTTTTGCCATGAATATTTACAACAGCTTTTGCAATATCACCGGGCTCGGCACGGCGGCGGAGGGGTTTAATTCCCCCTGGTATCTGAATTACGGAAAGCTTTTTCAGGATCCGATTATGAATACGGCGCTGGTCAATACCATGCTGCTCATGATTTTGACAATCATTTTTCAGGTTGGGATCGCTTTATTGCTTGCTTTATTGATCGATAACATCAAAAAGGGCACTCAGTTTTTCAGAACCGTGTACTTTTTTCCGATTGTCATTTCCGCAACGGCTCTGGGACTTTTATTCAACCTGATTTTTCTATATGACGGCGGCATGGTAAACCAGCTGCTGATGAAGTTCGGCATGACCGATATGATCGATTGGAAGGACGAAGCACATTTCCTGTTTACCATGATGACTCCGGTTATGTGGCAGTATGTCGGATTTTATTTCGTCATCATCGTAACCGGCCTGAATAATATTTCACCCGACATTTACGAAGCTGCAGAGATTGACGGCGCAAGCGGGTTCAACCGTGTCCGCTACATTTCGCTGCCGCTCCTGCACAATGTTCTGATTACCTGCCTGATTTTGGCAGTCACCGGCGCGCTGAAGGTGTTTGACCTGCCCTGGGTCATGATGGGCGCGGGTATGCCGATGGATCAATCGTGGCTGACCGGAACTTACATGTATAACCAGACCTTTACCATGGGCGATGTGGACTACGGTTCCACCATTGCGATTGTGATTGTTGTGATCGGCGTAGTGGTTTCTCAGGTTGCAAACCGAATCTTCAAAGAGAAGGATTATTAGGGGAGGGGAAAAGATGCGAACAGCAGATACACGGGAGCCCGCACGGTCACACGGTGTCCGGCGCAGGGTACAGCCGGGGAAAGTTCTCATTTACCTTGTTCTTTCCTTTTGGGCGGTTACCACCATTTACCCGTTTCTTTGGGTCATTATGAACTCGTTTAAGGTAAAAGGGCTGATTCGGTCCGATTCTTTTTCTGTTCCGATGGGGGACAGCTTTACATTTGATAATTATAAGACGGCCTTCAACCGTGTGGATATTTTCGGAGCATATAAAAACAGCCTTATCATTTCGGTCGCAGTTACCGTCGTTGTCGTACTGCTGGCCGGATTTGCGGCGTACGGCATGGCACGCTATCGATTCCGGGGAAGAAACGCCCTGCATTCCCTGATCATCGCGAGTATGATGTTCCCGGTTTTCTCCACCATCATCCCGGTTTTCCGTATGATGTTCGGCTGGCACATCGTCAACACGAACAGCGTAGCGCTTTCTCAGCTGAGTGTCATTTTACCGCAGATTGCAGGGAATCTTTCTTTTGCAATCGTCGTTCTCATGGGATTTATCCGGGGGCTGCCGATCGATCTGGAGGAAGCGGCTTATTTGGAAGGATATAATATTTATCAGATTTTTTTTAAAGTGATCGTCCCGATTGCGAAGCCGTCCTTTGCCACCGTTGCCATTTTCACCTTTCTGTGGTCTTATAATGATCTTTTTACACAGATGTTCTTTTTACGGTACAAGGATGCCTTTACGATCACACGGCTGCTCAATGAAATCACTTCGATTGCCGGCGTGAATTACGGTTTGATGGCGGCCGCGGTTGTTTTGGTCGTTGTACCCGTACTTGTCGTTTATGTACTCCTTCAAAAAAATATTATCAAAGGGATGACCGCCGGGGCAATCAAGGGATAAAAATTTTATATTACGGCAATTCCATTTCCGTTTGCGAGACATGTTCCTCCCCCGCCGAAGGCGGGGGAGGAACGCAGCCTTGCCGCAGAATCGACTGGAAATGCTGTAAAATCTTGTGCTTTGTACAGAACGGGTATATTTTTTGTAAACGCCAGAAAATATACCCGATTTTTCTGTGTTCTGTGCTATAATTTCAGTATGATGATTCGGAGGCATTCAATATGTATAAAGTAATTATTATTGATGATGAAGATATTATTGTGGAAGGTCTAAAAAAGGTGGTCGATTGGGCGAAATATGACTGCGAGGTAGTCGCCACCGCGTCGGACGCAAAGTCCGGTGCAAAAGCGATCCGGGAAAACGATCCGGATATTCTGTTTACAGATATCAAAATGCCTGATATGGATGGTCTCACCATGCTGGCCGGGCTGAAAGGGGAGTTTCCCGACATGCAGATTACCGTGCTCACGGGATACCGGGACTTTGAATATGCGACGCGTGCAATTCATATCGGCGTGACGAGATTTTTGCTGAAGCCTTCTAAAATGAATGAACTGGAGGAAGCGCTTCAGGTCATGACGGAAAATCTGCGAAGGCAGCAGAAGGGGATTCCGGAATCAAAAGAGAAGCCGGCGGAAGAATTACAGCAGACAAACGCGGCAAACAACTTTATCGTACGGGGCGCTTTAAACTACATAGGAATTCATTATGCAGAGAAACTGACGCTTACGGAGCTTGCGGAAAAGGCATATGTGAGCCAGTGGTATCTCAGCAAGCTGCTGAACAAATATACCAATAAGAGCTTCTGCGACCTGCTGAACGAAACGCGGATCAAGAAAGCGGAAGAACTGCTGCAGAACCCTTCTTTGAAGATTTACGAAATTTCAGATGTACTGGGATTCAACGATGTCAATCATTTTTCACGGGTCTTTAAAAAGATCAGGCAAATGTCGCCCAACGAATACCGCAACGCCGTATGTAAATAATGATACGGCGGCAGTTTTCACAAATGAGAGGACCGGGTCGCTCTGTAGAAACATCTGCACAAAAGACTGAAAGGAGATTATCAGATTGAAAGAAATAGAGAATCGAAGGAGCATTCGCAAATATCAGAACCGAAAGGTTGAAAAAGAGAAGCTGGTTCAAATACTGGAAAGTGCCAGGCTGGCGCCCTCCGGAAGCAATACGCAGCCATGGACGTTCCTGATTGTGGAATCGGAGGAAACGAAAGAGAAACTGGCTGCTGTCGACCATCATCAGACATGGATGACGGCAGCTCCGATTTTGATTGTGTGCGTGGCGGATATTCGGTGCCGTATTCCCATGGATACCGAGATCCGTCTGGATGAAAACAGCGCTGAGCCGGAGCTTAAGCACATTATACGGGATACTGCAATTGCGGTTGAGCATATATTGCTTGAAGCGGAGCATCAGGGACTGGCGGCCTGCTGGACAGGCTGGTTTGAGCAAAATGACGTCAGGCCCATTCTGAACATACCGGAGGATAAATATGTGTGCGGAATCATTCCGCTGGGATATGGCGATGAGACGCCGAAGCAGCGGCCGAGAAAAGCAATGGAGGAAATCGTGAGATATGAAACATGGTGACGATACAGTGATTGCCTCGCAAAGAATACAGAAGCATTGAAATTTTAGCTCCTGCCCCGGAAAACTGTACAGGAGAATAGATCCCGTCGGGCTTGTTCCGGACCGCCACAGCTGGCGTCCGGAACAAGCTCTCTTTTTAGCCTATTCCATTTTCTACCTCAGTTCCGCCCATCCGGAGTCTATGCTTTGATTGCAGCATTTCCAGTTGATTCTGCGACAAGGTTACGTTCCTCCCCCGCCTTCGGCGGGGGAGGAACGTGTTTTGCCTCGCAAACTAAATGAAATTGCTGTAGGACATAATTTTATTAGAGAACAACCAAGTTTAACTTGTTACAGTACAACTTGTACATACAAATAAGCAAAGTAATGTTCAAAAATAATTAAATTTATATTGACAAGTTTAAATCTTTGGTATATATTGTAGATATAAACAGCGCGTGTTAGGAATATAAACTGTGTATTTGTTATATTTCCGCTAAAAATAGCGGTATTATAAAAAGTTGTATTAATAACATGTAAGGAGCGAGAGAAGAATGAAAAGGATCAAAAGATTGATGGCGATTTTTCTTACGGCGTGTATGCTTTCGGCAACCGCGGCGTGCGGCTCTGGACCGAGCACATCACAGGCGGCAAATGCCCAGCCGGCTGCTTCTGACGAAGCGCAGCCTTCCGCGGCGGCAAACGGACAAAAAGTCGGTGTGGCAATGCCGACCAAATCCTCCGAACGTTGGATCCGTGACGGGAACAACATGAAAGAGCAGCTCGAAAAGCTGGGTTACACAGTTGATCTGCAGTATGCGGAAGACGATGTTCAGGCACAGGTTTCTCAGATCGAAAATATGATTACGGGCGGCGCGAAGTGCCTGGTAATCGCCTCCATCGATTCCAGCGCTCTGGTAAATGTCCTTGCGGAAGCAAAGAAAAACAACATTCCGGTCATCGCATACGACCGTCTGCTGATGGACACCGACGCGGTTTCTTATTATGCAACCTTTGACAACAAGGGCGTAGGCACACTGATTGGCCAATACATAGAAGAAAAAATGGGCCTGAAAGAAGGCAAGGGTCCTTTCAACATTGAACTGTTCGCGGGTTCTCCCGACGACAACAACGCGCACTTCCTCAACACCGGCGCAATGGAAGTCCTTCAGCCTTATATTGACAGCGGCAAGCTGAACGTTGTTTCCGGCCAGACCGATTTTGACAAAATCTGTACTCTCCGCTGGTCGCAGGAAACCGCTCAGAAAAGAATGGAAGACATTTTGTCCGGCTATTACAGCACCGGAAAAAACGTTGACGTTGTTCTGAGCCCGTTCGACGGCATTTCCTACGGTATTGCGGCCGCTCTGGAAGGCGCGGGCTACAAGGTCGGCACAAAGTGGCCCGTCATCACCGGGCAGGACGCCGAAACAATGGCCATTAAGAACATCAAGTCCGGCAAACAGACCATGACGGTCTTTAAGGATACCCGTCTGCTTGCGTCAAAATGCGTTACCATGGTTCAGGCCGTGATGGAAGGCAAGCAGCCGGAAATCAACGACACCAAATCCTACAACAACGGCAAGCTGGTCGTTCCGTCCTATTTGTGCACACCTGTTGCAATTACTCAGGACAATATCCAGAAAGAGCTGATCGATTCCGAGTATTATAAGGAATCCGATATTTCCTGATTCGTTCAAGCTTGAAAATTTGGGCGGCAGTGTCACAGCTGTCGCTCAACCTATTAATACCACAGGAGCGAGGTGCGTAGCATGGCTGATGTCATCCTGGAAATGAAGCATATCACGAAGGAATTTTCTGGGGTAAAGGCCTTGGACGATGTAAACCTTACGGTGGAGCGAGGCGAGGTTCATGCCCTTTGCGGTGAAAACGGAGCCGGGAAATCCACCCTGATGAACATATTGTCCGCGGTTTACCCCTACGGCGATTATTCCGGTGAAATTATTTATAACGGCGAGGAATGCAAATTCCGCGACATTCGGGACAGTGAGCGGAAGGGCATCGTGATTATCCATCAGGAGCTTGCCTTGAGCCCTTATCTTTCCATCGCGGAAAACGTATTTCTGGGCAACGAAATTACGAATGTAAAAAATGTGATCGATTGGAGCCAGACAAGGCAGAAGGCAAAGGAAATTCTGGAAAAAGTCGGCCTTTCCGACGAAAACGTAAACTTGCAGGTCAATAAGCTGAGCGTCGGCAAGCAGCAGCTGGTCGAAATTGCGAAAGCGCTGGCCAAAAAGGTGGAACTGCTGATTCTGGACGAACCCACCGCTTCCCTGAATGATGAGGACAGTAAAAAGCTGCTCAATATTATTCTGGGGCTGAAAGAGCGCGGAATTACCTGCATCATGATTTCTCATAAGCTGAACGAGCTCAGTCAGGTAGCGGACAATATTACCGTCATCCGCGACGGCAAAACGATTGAAACGCTGAAAAAAGGGCAGGACGACCTGAACGAAGACCGGATCATTAAAGGAATGGTCGGCCGTGAGCTGACAAACCGCTATCCTCCCCGCGAAAGCAAGCCGGGCGAGGTTGCGTTTGAGGTCAAAAACTGGACGGTACACCATCCGGACGATCCCGGACGCGTCATGCTCAAGGACGTCAATTTCAATGTCAGGAAGGGCGAAGTGGTCGGTTTTGCGGGACTGATGGGCGCCGGGCGTACGGAGCTTGCGATGAGCATTTTCGGAAGATCCTACGGAAGCAAAATTTCCGGCGATCTCTACAAGGACGGAAAGAAGCTTGTCCTGCGCGACGTTCAGGATGCGATCCGCAACGGGATCGCCTACGCTTCGGAGGACCGGAAGAGCTACGGGCTGGTTCTGATCAACGACGTTCGCTGGAACATGACGCTTTCGAGCCTGCGCGACCGTTTTTCCAGGCATTGGGTCATTGACCAGAACGAAGAAATCGTGGCTGCCGAAGAATACCGCGGAAAGCTCAATATCAAAACGAATTCCATCCGGCAGATCACGGGTTCGCTCTCCGGCGGAAACCAGCAGAAGGTCGTTCTTTCCAAATGGATTCTTGCCAACCCCGACGTCCTGATTCTGGATGAACCGACGCGCGGAATCGATGTAGGGGCGAAATATGAAATTTATGAGATTATCAACGAACTTGCAAAGGCTGGGAAGGCGGTTATCTTTATTTCCTCCGAGATGCCGGAGCTTCTCGGCGTCTGCGACCGGATTTATGTTCTGAACCAGGGCGAAATAGCCGGGGAATTGGATAAAGGAGATTTTTCTCAGGAAATGATTATGAAAATCATTATGTCACATACCAGAAGGGAGAAGCAGGCGATATGAGTACGTCAAGTCTTGCAAAGAAAAAATCCGGCAGTACAAATGCAAAACAATACGGAATGCTGATTGCCCTCATTTTGATTTATTTTATCTTTAATCTGCTTTCGGGCGGAAAAAATGTAAGCCCGATGAACGTTAACAATCTGATTATGCAGAACAGCTACGTTGTCATCCTTGCGGTCGGCATGCTGCTCTGTGTACTGACCGGCAACGTCGACCTTTCCGTCGGCTCCGTGGTTGCCTTTACCGGCGCAGCGTGCGCCATTATGGTTCTGGACCTTCATCTTCCGATTGCCGTTGCGTTTGTGGTGATTCTGCTGTGCGGCCTTCTGGCAGGCGCGTGGCAGGGGTTCTTTATCGCGTATCTGAATGTTCCGGCATTCGTCGTGACCCTTGCAAACATGCTGATTTTCCGCGGGCTTACCATGGTGATCCTCGGCGGTCAGACAAAGGGCCCTCTGCCTACGGATTACGTACAGATTGGCGCAGGCTATCTTCCCGAAATCTATACCTATATCGGCGGCCAAAAGATTGAACTGCTTTCCATTCTGGCCGGTGTGGCTGCCTCCCTGATCGTCATTTATCTGGAAATCCGTTCCATCAACAAGAAAAAATCCTACGGATTTGAAGTGCCTGCCGTATGGCAGGAGATCGTGAAGCTTGCCGTTATTATTTTGATTATTAACTTCTTTACCGTCAAGCTTGCCTATTACAACGGACTTCCGGTTGTTCTTGCGCTGATGCTGGTACTGATTATCATCTACACCTTCGTTACCAACAACACGGTTCCCGGCCGCCAGATTTACGCGGTGGGCGGCAATGCGAAAGCGGCAAAGCTTTCCGGTATCAAAACCCAGCGCGTGATGTTCTGGATTTACGTGAGCATGGGCCTGATGAGTGCTTTGGCCGGCATCGTCCTCTCCGCCAGAAACGCCTCCGCCACGCCGAAAGCGGGCGACGGTTTTGAGCTTGACGCCATCGCATCCTGTTACATAGGCGGCGCGGCTGCGCTTGGCGGAAGCGGCACCATTATCGGTGCGGTCGTCGGTGCTCTGATCATGGGCGTGCTGAACAACGGGATGTCGCTGATCGGCTGGTCCGTCGATATCCAGAGAGTCGTGAAGGGCCTTGTCCTTCTGGGCGCTGTCACAATCGACCTGATTTCGAAAAAGAAGGCTTCCTGATTTGTCTGCCAGTGCTGTTTAGATGTATTGACAATTTATACAAGATTCATGTATCATAATTTCAAAATATAACGGAAAAAGGAAGGCAGCACTGCGATGGAAATGCCAAAATATATGACTCTGGTCACTTGGATCAAAAATAAAATCGAAACGGGAGAACTCAAATACGGGGAAAAGCTGTATTCCGAAAACGAGCTGGGCGCAATGTTCGGAATCAGCCGGCAGACGGTCCGTCAGGCAATCAATATTCTGGTACAGGATAAATATCTTGAAAGCAGGCAGGGCAGCGGCACCTATATCATTTTCAATGCGTCGGCTAAACGGGAACCCACTATGACCATCGGCGTGGTCACCACCTATGTGGGGGCTTATATTTTTCCTCAGATTATCCGCGGTATTGAAAATGTATTGACAACAGCCGGGTACTCCATGCAGCTTGCCTTTACGCACAATAAGGTTCAGAACGAAAGCAGAGTCCTGCGCTCCATGCTGGAAAAGGGTGTGGACGGGATGATTATTGAGCCGACCCAGAGCGGCCTGCCGAATCCGAATTTTGAGATTTATGAGGAAATCCAGCGAGAAAGGATTCCGGTGCTGTTTATCAACAGCAGTTATCCGGGCATTAAGATACCGCATGTGTCCATGAATGACCGCACGGCCGGCCTGATTGCCGCGCAGTACCTGATCGATGCGGGCCACAAGCGGATTGCGGGTATTTTTAAGTCGGATGACCACCAGGGGCATTTACGCTATGCCGGGTATTTGGACGCCCTGCTGAAAGCGGGGTATGAAATCCATGATGAAAACGTGCTCTGGTATTCTACGGAGGATATTCCCGACCTTACGCAGTTTGCGGAAATCGTCCTGCGGCGTGTAAAAGACTGCACCGCTCTGATTTGCTACAACGACGAGATCGCCATGCAGATGGTGGACATTATGAAGAAAAACGGCATTGCGGTTCCGGATGACCTGTCTCTGGTAAGTATTGATAATTCCGATCTTGCGGATCTTTGTGAGGTTCCGTTTACCTCGGTCGCACACCCCATGAATGTGCTGGGCGAAACCGCGGCGCGAAACCTGCTGCACCTGATTCAGGACCATGCATTTAAGGCCACGGTCGATTTTGAACCGACGATCGTAGAACGCAAGTCCGTCAGAGTGCTCGAATAAGACAAAAGACAGAAAGGGGCTGAGAAGCCTTTCTGTTTTCGACAAAGTTGTACGTACATTTTTTACGATGGAGGATGTTGTTATGTCAAAATATACAGTAGGAGTTGACTATGGCACACTTTCCGGCCGGGCGGTTCTAGTGGATGTTCAGACCGGGAAAGAACTTGCTTCTTCCGTTTACGAGTATCCTCATGGGGTAATGGATAAAAATTTGCCGGACGGAACGCCGCTCGGCCACGACTGGGCGCTGCAGGATGCGCAGGATTACCTTGACGTGCTGGCAAATACGGTTCCGGCCATCCTCAGGGAATCCGGTGTGTCCCCGGACGATGTGATCGGGATAGGCACGGATTTTACGGCCTGCACCGTTCTGCCGGTCAAGGCGGACGGAACGCCGATGAGCTTTCTTCCGGCGTACAGAAATCGCCCGCACGCCTATGTGAAGCTCTGGAAGCACCATGCCGCGCAGGATAAGGCAAACCGCCTGAACGAAATCGCGGCGGCAAGAAACGAGCCGTGGCTGAAAAACTACGGCGGAAAAATTTCTTCCGAATGGGCGATTCCAAAAATCTGGCAGATCGTTGAAGAGGACCCCGAAATCTATGACGCGATGGATCGTTTCATCGAAGCGGCGGACTGGATTATCTGGCAGCTCTGCGGAAAAGAGACCCGCAATTCCTGCACCGCGGGCTACAAGGAAATCTGGAACAAGCGCACTGGCTTCCCCTCCGATGACTTTTTCAAGGCCCTTCATCCAAAGCTGGAGCATGTGGTGGAGGAAAAGCTCTCCCGCGACATCCTTCCGCTTGGGGACAGGGCGGGCACGCTGACCCCGGCGGCGGCAAAGCTTACCGGCCTGAGGGAGGGCACCGCGGTCGCCGTCGGTAATGTGGACGCGCATGTGTGCGTGCCCGCGGTCGGAATCGACGGGCCGTCCAAAATGCTGGCCATTATGGGCACCTCAACCTGCCATATTATGATGGGCGAAGAGGAACACCAGGTGCCGGGAATGTGCGGCGTGGTGGAAGACGGCGTCATGCCGGGCTATTTCGGCTATGAGGCCGGGCAGTCCTGTGTCGGGGACCATTTCGCGTGGTTTATTGACAACTGCCTGCCTGCTTCCTATTGGGAAGAAGCAAACCGGCAAAACAAAAATATTCATCAGTACCTGCGGGAAAAGGCGGAAAAGCTGCGTCCCGGGCAAAGCGGCCTGCTTGCTTTGGACTGGTGGAACGGAAACCGTTCGGTTCTGGTCGACGTCGACCTGAGCGGTATGATGGTCGGGATGACGCTCCGGACCAAACCGGAGGAAATTTACCGCGCGCTGATTGAGGCAACCGCCTACGGTACGCGTATGATTATTGAAAATTACCGTGAGCATGGCGTTCCGGTCGAGGAGTTTTACGCTTCCGGCGGGATTTCGCAAAAGGACCCGATGACCATGCAGATTTACGCGGATGTGATTAAAATGCCCGTAAAGATTGCGGGTTCCCTTCAGGGGCCCGCGCTCGGTTCCGCCATTTTCGCTTCCGTCGCGGCGGGAAAGGAAGCCGGCGGCTACGACAGCGTGTTTGAAGCGGCCCGCGCAATGGGAAAAATCAAAGACACCGTCTATGCACCGATCCCCGGAAATTCGGAGCGTTACGATGCGCTGTTCCGGGAATACCGCACCCTGCACGACTATTTCGGGCGCGGTGAAAATGATGTGATGAAGCACCTGAAAGCAATGAAGCAAAAATAATCTTTAAAATTAGGAATAATCGGAGGATACATATGTCAGCTTTAAAAAAATACGAATTCTGGTTTGTGGTTGGAAGCCAGGACCTCTACGGAGAAGATGTGCTGAAAACCGTCGATCAGCATTCCAAAATTATGGTAGACGAGTGGAACGCGGACCCGTCCATTCCCTGCACCCTGGTTTTTAAGCCCGTGATGCGCAATTCCGATGAAATCTATAAGGTGATCACAGAGGCAAACAACGCTCCCCGGTGTGCGGGCATTATTACGTGGATGCACACTTTTTCTCCGTCAAAGATGTGGATTCGCGGCTTTTCCGTCCTGCAGAAACCGCTGCTTCACATCAATACCCAGTTCAACCGCGATATCCCGTGGGAAAGCATCGACATGGATTTCATGAATCTGAATCAGTCCGCCCACGGCGACAGGGAGCATGGGTTTATCCTTGCGCGTATGCGGATTCCGCAGAAGGTCATTTCCGGCTACTGGAAGGATGCCGGGATGCGTGACCGTATGGCTGGCTGGATGCGCGCGGCGGTCGGCACGTTTGAGAGCCGCAGGCTCCGCGTGCTCCGTATCAGTGACAATATGCGCGAAGTGGCCGTGACGGACGGCGACAAGGTGGAGGCGCACATCAAATTCGGCTGGCAGGTCGACCATTACGGCGTCGGCGATATCATCCGCATGGTGGAAGCCGTTACCGAGAAGGAAATCGACGCCCAGATGGAGCAATACGCCGAAGTTTTCGATATGGCAACGGAGAATCTCGAAGCCGTGCGCTATCAGGCGCGGGAAGAGGTTGCGCTTCGGAAGTTCATGGAAGAAGAAAAGTTCGGCGCTTTCCACACCAATTTTCAGGATTTGCAGCAGCTGCGCCAGCTGCCCGGTCTCGCCGCGCAGGATTTGATGCGCCTGGGCTACGGGTTCGCCGGGGAAGGCGACTGGAAGACCGCGGCGCTCTGCCGCATTATGAAGCTCATGGCGGCCGACTGCACGGGCGGTACGGCGTTTATGGAAGATTACACTTACAACTTTGACCCGGAGTGCGGCATGAATATGGGCGCCCATATGCTGGAAGTGTGCCCGAGTGTCGCCGCGGAGCGCCCGAAAATCAAGGTGGTTCCGCTTGGAATCGGCGACCGCGAGGACCCGGCTCGTCTGACCTTCAAGGCCAAGTCAGGCCCGGCGGTGCTTGCGACGATCATTGATATGGGCGACCGGTTCCGCATGATCGTCAACGATGTGGAATGCCAGGAGCAGGTACACGAAATGCCGAACCTCCCGGTGGCCGCCGTTCTCTGGAAGCCGCTCCCAAGCCTTGAAACCTCCGCGGAAGCGTGGATTTACGCTGGTGGCGCGCACCATTCCGTCATCAGCTATTCGCTTACGGCGGAAGAGCTGCGCGATTTCGCTGAAATCATGGATATTGAGTTTATTCACATCGGCAGAGAAACCGAGATCAACGAGCTTCGCAAGGAACTTACCTGGAACGATCTGATCTGGAAGCTCAAAAAGTAATCCGGAAGGGATGAGGACGAATGCTGGAAGAATTGAAGGAACAGGTCTGCGAGGCGAACCGTCAGCTCCCCGCCCACAATCTGGTGGTGTTCACCTGGGGGAATGTTTCCGGAATCGACCGGGAATCGGGGCTGTTTGTCATTAAACCCTCCGGCGTGGAATACGACAGGCTCAAACCGAAGGATATGGTCGTGATGAGCCTGAATGGGGAAAAGGTGGAGGGAGACTTGAATCCCTCCTCCGACACGCCGACGCACTGCGTCCTGTATCGGAATTTCTCCGCGATCGGCGGAATTGTCCATACCCACTCCCGATGGGCGACCATCTGGGCGCAGGCGGGACAGTCCATTCCGGCTTACGGCACCACGCACGGCGACTATTTTTACGGGCCGATCCCCTGTACCAGAAAAATGACCCCGGAAGAAATCGCGGGCGCCTATGAGACGGAAACCGGCAATGTGATTGTGGAAACATTTCAGAAGGAAAATCCCGCCGATATCCCCGCCGTCCTGGTTCATTCCCACGGACCTTTTACCTGGGGCAGGGACTGCTTTGAAGCGGTGCACAATTCCGTAGTGCTGGAAGAATTGGCCATGATGGCCTGGCACACCCAGGAAATGGCAGAGGCCCAGGATGGACCGATGCAGCAGGAACTGCTTGATAAGCATTTCTTGCGCAAGCATGGAGCGCACGCGTATTACGGACAAAATCGCTAACAAGAACCTTTTTCAATACTTTCCTCCCTGGCCATGGCGAATTCGCCATGGCCTTTCTTTTTAGGTCACTTCGGGAAAGGAATCAGGCTGCCCGCCGGGGACGCCGGTTAGGGGAGTCCATAAAAGTACAGTTTCATGCGAGGGAAGCCGGAGATATTGGGACATCAGAATCAGGCACTTTATGACGGCACCGCGCAAACGATTGCTTAATTTCCCGTTGCAGAACCGGAAGCATTAGGGTATTATAAAACAATACTATACATATCAATTATATATGTATTAAGAAGCGAGGGTGGTACTCATGCTGCATAAAAACAACCTGCGTATCCCGGTTCGTTTTCGATGTTGCACGGATTTGGAAGGATAGATCATGTGATGCGGCAATCACCTCCAAATCCGGTTTGCAAACAATCTAAAACGATGAAATGAGGGATATTTCTATGAAACATATATTTTCTTTCAGAAAAACACTGGCTCTGGCAATCGCCTTGGCCACGATTGCGGGAACTCTGTCCGGCTGCGCCGGGAATAATTCCCCCGCGGCCTCTTCCGTAAATTCTTCCGCATCCGCCGCGTCTTCCGCCAAGCCGGTGGCCATCTCCAATGTTTCCTACGACCCTACCCGCGAGCTTTACGAGCAGTACAACAAGCTTTTCCAGGAATACTGGGAGAAAGAGAAGGGGCAGAAGGTGGAAATCACCCAGTCCCACGGCGGTTCCGGCAAACAGGCCCGTTCGGTGCTGGAAGGCAACGAGGCCGACGTGGTTACGCTGGCGCTTGAGGGTGATGTGGATGAATTGCGCAAAGGCGGCCTGATTGAGGACGGCTGGGTGAATGAGTTCCCGAAGAACAGTGCACCCTACACCTCCACCATCGTCTTTTTAGTCCGCAAGGGCAACCCCAAAAATCTGAAGGATTGGGACGATCTTGTGAAACCCGGCGTGGAAGTCATCACCCCCGATCCTAAGAGCTCCGGCGGCGCGCGTTGGAATTTTCTGGCGGCCTGGGCATATGCGGATAAGAAATTCGGCGGAGACGAAGCCAAAGATCAGGAATTTCTGAAATCGCTGTACGCCAACGTGACCGTTCTGGATTCCGGCGCCCGCGGCGCCACCACCACCTTTGTGGAAAACGGGCAGGGAGATGTGCTGCTGGCCTGGGAGAACGAGGCCTTCCTTTCCCAGAAAGAGCATCCGGATGATTTTGAGATCATCACCCCGTCCCTGAGCATTCTTGCCCAGCCGTCGGTCGCGGTAGTGGATGCCAACGCCAAAAAGCACGGTACCGAGGAAGTTTCCAAAGCATATCTGGAATACCTTTATTCGGACGATGCACAGCGCCTGGAGGGTAAAAACTACTATCGCCCCTCCAACCCCGACATTCTGAAGGAATTCGGCGACACTTTTAATCTGAATATCGAGATGGTCAACATCGACGACGATTTCGGGGGCTGGGAAAAAGCGGCCGGGAAGTTCTTTGCGGACGGTGCGATCTTCGACCAGATTTATAAAAAATAGTGATTCATTTACGATTACCGATCATAGGGGGCCTGCAAATGTTTCCTCTGAAAAAGCGTTCCAGAAAGCGACAAAATAATATCATACCGGGTTTTCGGCTCTCCATGGGGATTACCGTTACCATGCTCAGCCTGATTGTGCTGATTCCCCTGTGTTCGGTTTTTTTGACCCTTTCGGGTACGACCTTCGCTGATTTTTGGCGGGTGATCACCGACAAGCAGACGGTGGCTACCTATCGGGTGAGCCTGTCCTGCGCTGCCATTGCCGCTGTGGTCAACGCGGTTTTTGGGATTCTCCTCGCGTGGATTCTGACCCGCTATGAATTCCCGTTCCGTAGGGTGCTGGACGGCCTGATCGAACTGCCCTTCGCCCTGCCCACCGCGGTGGCCGGCATCTCGCTGACCACCCTGTATTCCGACAAAGGGTGGATCGGCCGGTTGTTTGACCGGATCGGCGTCAAAATTTCTTACACGACCGTCGGTATTGTGATTGCCATGATTTTTATCGGCATCCCTTTTGTAGTGCGCTCTATCCAGCCGGTGCTGGAAAAGCTGAACCCGCAGTACGAGGAAGCGGCCTTGGTGCTGGGGGCCAGCCGCTCCCGCATCTTTTTTAAGGTGGTGTTCCCGGAAATTCTGCCCGCCACCCTGACCGGGTTCGGGCTGGCCTTTGCCCGCTGTATCGGGGAATACGGCAGCGTGGTGTTTATCGCGGGGAACATCCCCTATAAAACGCAGATTACGCCGCTGATTATCATGAATAAGCTGGAACAGTTCAACTACGCCGCCGCCACCTCCATCGCGCTGGTCATGATTGTATTCGCCTTTGTTCTGCTGTTCGGCATCAATCTGCTCCAGGCCAGAATCAATAAAATAGCAAGGGGGTAAATCGGATGAAACAAAAAATGATCAAAGGGACCCTCATCCTGCTGGGAGGGACGTTTCTGGTCGTTATGCTGGTCCTGCCCCTTGCCACCGTGCTGGTCTATGCCCTGCGGCAGGGCTGGGAGACCTTTTCCAAGTCCATTACCGACGAGTACGCGGTCAAGGCGCTGCAGCTGACTCTGCTGACGACCGGGATTACGGTTGTTGTCAACACGGTGTTCGGCATCTTCGCGGCGTGGACGATCACCAAATTCCGCTTTCGGGGAAAGCAGACGCTCACCACCCTGATCGACATTCCCTTTTCCATTTCGCCCGTCATCGCGGGGTTGGTGTTCATTCTCGTGTTCGGTCGGATCGGCTGGGCGTATCCGCTTTTGGAAGCGATGAATCTCAAAATTGTGTTTGCCGTGCCCGGCATCGTGCTGGCCACGATTTTTGTTACCTTCCCCTTTGTTTCCCGCGAGCTGATTCCTTTGATGCAGGCTCAGGGCAATGACGAGGAGGAGGCCGCCGCGCTGATGGGGGCCAAAGGTTTCTCCATTTTTCGCAGGGTCACTTTTCCCCATATCAAATGGGCGCTGTTATACGGCGTGATTCTCTGTACCGCCCGGAGCCTGGGCGAATTCGGCGCAGTATCGGTGGTATCCGGACATCTGCGGGGCAAAACCAACACCCTCCCGCTTCATGTGGAGATTCTGTTCAATGAATTCCAGCTGACGGCCGCCTTTGCCGTTTCCTCCATTTTGGTCCTGATCGCGGTAATCATCCTCATTCTGCGCAACATCGTAGAACACCGCATCAAGAGAGAAAAGAGGTAAGCAATATGTATGTGGAGCTTCAGAATATCAATAAAAAATTCGGTGGGTTTCAGGCGGCGGACAATGTCAGCTTTTCCATTGAACAGGGCAAACTGATCGGGCTGCTCGGTCCTTCCGGCAGCGGAAAGACCACCCTCCTGCGTATCATCGCCGGGCTCGAAACGCCGGACAGCGGCACCATCGTCATTGACGGCCAGCGGGTAAACGACCTGCCCGCCAGCGAACGGGGAATCGGCTTTGTGTTCCAGAATTATGCGCTTTTTCGCTACATGACGGTGTTCGACAACATCGCTTTTGGGCTTGAGGTGCAGAAGAAAGACAGGGCGTATATCAAAGAGAGGGTCGGTGAACTGATCCGGCTGATTGGGCTGGAGGGCCTGGAAAAACGCCGCCCGCACCAGCTTTCCGGCGGGCAGAAGCAGCGGGTGGCCTTCGCCCGCGCGCTGGCGCCAATGCCCCATCTGCTGCTGCTCGACGAACCCTTTGCCGCGATTGACGCCAAGGTCCGCAAGGAACTGCGCACCTGGCTGAGAGAGACCATCAACAAGGTGGGCATCACCAGCATCTTCGTTACCCACGACCAGGAGGAGGCGGTGGAGGTTGCGGATGAAATCATCATCACCAACAAAGGGCGAATCGAGCAGATCGGAACGCCGGTAGACATTTACAAGAATCCCGCCACCCCCTTTGCCTCAAAATTCATTGGGGAATCGATCGTCGTGGAAGATTACGGCAGGTTTCACGGGTTTGAAACCAATGAAGGCTATGCCACAGCCGTGCTCCGGCCCGAATTTGTGCACGTCACGAAGGTGGATAAGGAGCTTTATCCCCACGCCTCGGAGCGCGGGAAGGTGGAAGACATTTTCTTTCGCGGCAATGTGCTGGAGCTGCGGGTGAACGTCGGCGGCGAAAAGCTGATCGCCTATCGTTCTCTTGAGGACGACCCGCTCACCGTGGGCGAGGAGGTCAGCGTTTTGATTTACCGGCTGTATCTCTATAACGACCGGCAGGTCCAGCTGGTGGAAAACGCATCCTTAAATAACGAACAGACATTTTACATTTAAAGCCGCCTTTCCCCGCAGGCGGACGATTCCCGGCAGCAGCAAAGCCCGGCCCTGCCGGTCGAAGCGGCGCCGTTGAGCCGGCTGACTGAAAGTGTTCCGCCACAAACTAAGCTGTACAAAAATACACCTTGATTTGGCTTGTCGTCAGCCGTACCAAGGTGCATTTCTGATTTTCAGGCGGTTTTGGGAAACGCTGCCGCATTTCGGCGCTGTTGTACGCGGGGAAGCGTCATATGCAGATTTCTGCGTTTAAATTTGCAACGCTCTCCCGGATCGCCAGCTTGTTCGGCAAAAAAATTTTCAAGGGCAGCCTGTGCCTCTTCTGGATTCTGTTGATGAGAATCTGCACCGCCACATTTCCCATTTCGACGATGGGCATCCCCACGGTAGTTAACATTGGGGAAACGTATCCGGACAGTTCAATATTATCCATGCTGATGACGGAAAGCTGTTCCGGGACCTTGATTTTCGCCTCGGTAAAACGGCGCAGGGCGGCGATTGCGACCATGTCGGTTGCGCAGAAAACCGCGGTGGGAAGCGGACTTGCTGTTCTGAGCAGATGCTCCGCTCCCTGATATCCTCCGGCTCCGTTTTGCGGGCAGTTGCTGATCAAGCCTGCGGAGCAATCCAGCCTATGTTCGCGGAGCGTATCGAGATACGCCCGGTATCGGACCTCGTTTGCAATCTCGCCAATATAGCCGATCCGCCGGTGACCGCAGGAAATCAGGTGCTTCATCGCAATCTGTGTCGCCTCGTATCCGTCGCAGATGACCTGATCGCAGCCGGCGGAGATGATGTTACGGCCCACGTAGACAAGGTTCCGATAGTGCTTTTCCAGAAAGCCGATATAGTCGCTGCTGAACCGTCCCAGAACAATGGCTCCGTCCGCTTTGAACAGCTCGATTTTCTCCGGCACGGTCGTTTTGATATCGAAAACCGAATAGGAAAGCCGCACGGGATAGCCCCACTCCAGCGCCTGCTGTTCGATGACCCTTGCGAGCTGTGCAAAAAAAGGATCGTCGTCGATTGTTTTCGTTCTGCCCAAAATGCAGGCTACCGCACCGGCAGGCGCTTTGGGCGCCCTCGTTCTTCCCTGCTTCAGCTCCCGGGCGCTCTGATTGGGCGTGTAGCCTGTTTCCCTGATAATCGACCAGACCCGGTCCCGTACTTCCTTGCGGGCAAAACTGTCGTCCGGGGAGTTGATAATCCGTGATACGGTCGAAACAGACACCCCGGCTTTTGCCGCGATTTCCTTCAATGTCAACTGGATTCCTCCTTTCTGTCTATAAATACATATTAAAATTATATGTTTTATAATACTTGTTTCCCATAAAAATTGCAAGTGGAAAACCGGAAAACGTTTGCGTTGATTTGCGCATTAAATTGTACAATTTTTTGTGTAACGTTTGCGAAATCAGTGCTGGTTTTTTTGGCGTGCCCCGCGTATAATAATTAATATCATATTAAATATGTATGTAAAGTAGGTGATTAGATGGACTTGGAAATCAGAACGCTGACCACGGATTTTCTGATTATTGGCGGCGGCACGGCGGGCTGTTACGCGGCGCTGACCTTCTGCGAAGCGTCCGACGGCAGCGTGCTGATCGCCGAGAAGGCGGACATCGAACGCAGCGGCTGCCTGGCTGCCGGAGTCAATGCCATCAACGCCTATATCGTGCCGGGGAAAACGCCCCAGGATTATGTGGATTATGCCCGTGCGGACGCACAGGGGATTGTCCGGGGCGATCTTCTGCTGACCATGGCCGAGGGGCTGAATCGCACGGCTGCCAGAATGGAGTCCCTCGGGCTGACGATTCTGAAGGATGATCAGGGACGGTATGCGGCCCGCGGCAGCCGCAATATCAAAATCAACGGCGAGAATATCAAGCCGGTTTTAGCCGCAGCCGTTGCCGCTCAGCCGCGAATCACCGTGCTGAACCGGGTGAATGTGTTTGAGTATATCGTCAGGGACGGCCGGATTTTCGGGGCCTATGCAATCGGCGTCGACGAACCGGTGCTCTATGTGATTTCGGCCAAAGCCGTGCTTTGTGCCACCGGCGGCGCGGCGGGGCTGTACCGGCCCAACCACCCCGGTTTTTCCCGCCATAAAATGTGGTATCCGCCTTTCAACACGGGCGCGGGTTACGCCATGGGCATTCTTGCCGGGGCGGAAATGACCACCTTTGAAATGCGCTTTATCGCTCTGCGCTGCAAGGACACCATTGCCCCGACCGGGACGCTGGCGCAGGGGGTGGGCGCAAAGCAGATCAATGCGATGGGCGAGGGATACGAGCAGAAATACGGCGTTACCACCTCCCAGCGGGTGCATGGCACAGTGATGGAAAATCTGGAAGGGCGCGGCCCCTGTTATCTGCGGACCGTGGGAATCACCAGAGAGCAGGATGAGGATCTGCAAAAAGCCTATCTCAATATGGCCCCCAGCCAAACTCTGCGGTGGCTGGAAAGCGGCCGCACGCCGGGCGTGCAGAATGTGGAGATCGAGGGCACCGAGCCGTATATCGTCGGCGGGCACACCGCCAGCGGGTATTGGGTGGACACCAGCCGCGAAACCACGATCAAAGGCCTGTTCGCGGCGGGGGATGTGGCCGGAGGCTGCCCGCAGAAATACGTTACAGGCGCATTTGTGGAAGGGGAGATCGCGGCAAGAGCGGCGGCAGCCTATATGGACGATCAGACAGCCTCTCCCGATCCGGGGGATGCCAAAGAAAAAAAACGATGGCTGGAGGGCTTCCTGAACCGCCCCGCGGCGTCGTACGGTACAGACGAGCTGGAAGAAGCCATGCAGTCCGTGATGGACGAATACGCGGGCGGAATCGGCGCTCATTACCGTTTTTCAGAGAAATCCCTGCGCATAGCTGCTGATAAAATCCGTGAGCTGGAACGGAGAACCGAACTGCTGGCCGCTTCGGAGATGCAGGAGCTGGTTTACCTGTTGGAGATGCGCGAGCGCCTTACACTCTGCAAATCGGTGATCGCCCACTTGGGCGCGCGCAAGGAAACCCGCTGGCACAGCTTCGCCGAAAATACCGATTACCCGGAGAGCGGCGCCGAATGGAACTGCTACGTCAATTCCCGGCTGGAAAACGGGCGGCTGAACATGATTTTCAGGCCGCTTGTGCGGGAAGGAGACGCGTATGAGCATTGAAATTACCGCGGCAAAATGTATCGGCTGCGGGCGGTGCCGCAAAGTCTGCCCCGGCAGCCTGATCCGCCTGGACAAAACGGGAAAAGCGGTGATCCCGCGCGCCGAAAGATGCTGGGGGTGCGCTTCCTGCGTCAAGGAATGCCCGGTGCAGGCGATCGCCATGTTTCTGGGAGAAGATATGGGCGGCCTTGGCGGCCGGCTTACCGTCCGGCGGGAAAACACCCTGCTGCACTGGACCGTCACGAATCCGGACGGCAGCGCCAAAACCCTCACGGTGGACAGCCGCGATTCAAATAATTATTAGGAGTGAACTCCATGCCACTGACGCACTTAGATAAACTGGAGGCTGAGGCCATCTATATTTTCCGGGAGGTAGCCGCGGAATGTGAGCGGCCGGTCATGCTCTATTCCATCGGCAAGGACTCGTCGGTTATGCTCCATCTGGCCCTGAAAGCCTTCTATCCCGAAAAACCGCCCTTTCCCTTTCTGCACATCGACACCAGCTGGAAGTTTCATGAAATGATTGAATTCCGGGACAGGCGGGCAAAGGAACTGGGCATCAATATGCTGGTTCATCGCAATGAAGCCGCGATCGCTCAGGGAATCAACCCGTTCGACCACGGCGCGGCCTATACCGACATCATGAAGACGCAGGCGCTCAGGGACGCGCTGACCCAATATCAGTTTACGGCGGCTTTTGGCGGCGGACGGCGCGACGAGGAGAAGTCGCGCGCCAAGGAACGGATTTTTTCTTTCCGCAATGAACATCATGCCTGGGACCCCAAAAACCAGCGGCCCGAAATGTGGAAGCTTTACAATACCCGGATCAACAAAGGCGAAAGCATGCGGGTATTCCCCATTTCCAACTGGACGGAAAAAGATATCTGGCAATACATACGCCGTGAAAATATTGAGATCGTGCCGCTGTATTTTGCCGCCGAGCGCCCGGTGGTGTACCGGGACGGCAATATCATTATGGTGGACGACGACCGGATGCGCCTGTTTCCGGGAGAAAAGCCGCAGATGAAAAAGGTGCGTTTCCGCACTTTGGGCTGCTACCCCCTTACCGGCGGGGTGGAATCCGAGGCCGACACGCTGGACGCGGTGATTGCCGAAACGCTTGCCGCCGTGACCTCCGAGCGTACCAGCCGGGTCATTGACAACGAAGAGGCGGGAAGCATGGAACGGCGCAAACGGGAGGGATATTTCTAATGAGCAATGCGGAAAACGGACTTCTAAAATTTATCACGTGCGGCAGCGTGGACGACGGAAAATCCACCCTGATCGGGCATATCCTTTACGATTCCAAGCTGCTGTACACCGATCAGGAGCAGGCGCTGGTCCTGGACAGTCAGGTGGGCAGCCGGGGAGGGAAAATCGACTACTCTCTCCTGCTGGACGGCCTGATGGCCGAGCGCGAGCAGGGAATCACCATTGACGTGGCCTACCGTTACTTTACCACGGACCGGCGCAGCTTCATTGTGGCGGACACCCCCGGCCATGAGGAATACACCCGGAATATGGCGGTGGGGGCATCCTTTGCCGACCTGGCGGTGATTCTGGTAGACGCCTCTCAGGGCGTGCTGGTACAGACCCGCCGTCACGCACGGATCTGCGCCCTGATGGGCATCCGGTATTTCGTGTTCGCGGTAAACAAAATGGACTTGATCGGATATGATGAAAAACGCTTTCTTGAGATTTCCGGGGAGATCGGAAAGCTCCGGGCGGAGCTGGGGCTGGAAAACGCGGTTATCATCCCCGTTTCGGCAACCGAGGGCGACAATGTCACCCAGCATTCCGGTAAAATGGCGTGGTATCGCGGCGAGACCCTTTTGGAGCATCTGGAAACGGTGGACATTTCGGGGGGCGCGCCGGAATCCGGGTTCTATATGCCGGTGCAGCGGGTATGCCGTCCGGACCACAGCTTCCGCGGCTTTCAGGGACAGATTGAAACCGGAAAAGTCGCGGTCGGCGATCTGCTGACCGCTCTGCCCAGCGGCGAAGCCGCGCTGGTCAAGTCGATTCATATCGCGGATAAACAGTCGGAGAACGCGGCTCTGGGCCAGTCCGTGACCATTCAGCTGGACCGCGAGGTGGATGTTTCGCGCGGCTGTGTGCTGGCCAGAAACGCAGAACTGAAAACGGCAAAATCCTTCTCGGCCACCCTGCTCTGGATGGATGACCAGAAGCTGGTTCCCGGAAAGGATTACTGGATTAAGCTGGGGACAAAGCTGCTCCCCGCCATTGTTACGGGAATCCGCCATAAGGTGGACGTAAACAGCGGCGCGCTGCTTTCCGCCAGCTCAGTTACCAAAAATGAAATCGTCCGGTGCGAGATCGTGCTTTCCGAACCGGCGGTGCTGGATGAATTCCGTCTGCACAAAACGCTGGGCGAGCTGATTTTAATTGACCGGGTCACCCACGCCACCGCCGCCTGCGGCGTCATTGAGGCCGCAGGGGACGGAAAGCGGGACGGTGTTTTCCTGCGCGACGGCTCCGACAAGCTGAAAATCAACCTTTTCGACCATTTTTACTATCATGCGGACGTCCATACCGTTCTGCGGCACAGCCCTTCGCCGGTCACCTATGCAAAGGGGGATGCGCTGCCCCTGCAGAGCGGAGCCTTCGAATATCCTGCCGATTTCGATCTGGCGTCCGACTTTGGCTTTGCCAATATCCGGGGCGGCGTTTTTGCCGGATTTGGTCCGCGTGAATGCCGATACCCTCTCCTGGACGCAAATGGTATCGAATTGGAAACAAACCCGCCGCGGGACTTTGGAAAGTACCGCAGGGTGATGGTTTGGGAGAAAGATTATGAGATTTAGCATAAAGCCGCTGCACGGCGGCATGGGCGGAGCGATTTTCACCCTCCGGCCGGATTCCCGGACGGTTTCCAAAATACAAGAAAGCGGTGATTCTAATGGCGACTGATTACAAAGCGTTAAAAAACGGTGGATTTATGAGGCAGGTGCAGAAAAATAATTTTTCCCTCCGGCTGAAGGTGGTGGGTGGAAACCTTACTGCCGACCAGCTTTTGACTGTCGCCGAGATCAGCAAAAAATACGGCGACGGGTACGTGCACCTTACCTCCCGGCAGGGAGTGGAGATCCCCTTCATCAAGCTGGACGATGTGGAGCCGGTCAAGGCAGAACTGAAAGCAGGAGGCGTCGACACCGGCGTGTGCGGGCCCCGCGTGCGCACGGTCACAGCCTGTCAGGGCAGCAAAATCTGCTCCTCCGGCTGCATCGACACCTACTCGCTGGCGGTGGAAATTTCCGACCGCTATTTTGGCCGGGAGCTGCCCCACAAATTCAAATTCGGGATCACCGGCTGTATGAACAACTGCCTCAAGGCAGAGGAAAACGATCTGGGCATTAAGGGCGGCTATGCGGTCGAGTGGCTTCCGGATGCCTGTACCCTCTGCGGCGTGTGCTCGAAAGCCTGCCGGGAAGGGGCCATCACCCAAACCGACAGCGAGATTCTGCTGGACGAAAGCAAATGCAGCTATTGCGGCCGGTGTGCCAAATCCTGTCCCTTTGACGCGTGGAAAAGCGAACCGGGGTATCTTCTTTCTTTCGGCGGCACCTTTGGGAACCTGATCGCCAAGGGAAAGCAGTTTTTGCCCATTGTCCATGACAAGGAGACGCTGTTCCGGGTGGCTGACGCGGCCCTGACGTTTTTTGATCGGCACGCCAAGCCCAGCGAACGTTTCCGGGTGGCTATCGACCGGACTGGCTGGGACGTATTCCAAGCAGAAATGGAGGCGGCGTATCGTGGGTGAATACCTCATTGATGAAACAGTGGATATCACGGATGTGGTTTGCCCGGTGACCTTTGTCAAGGCAAAGGTCGCGCTGGAGGAACTGGAGGAGGGACAGATTCTCTCTATTCGCATGAATGACGGTGAGCCGGTGCAGAATGTGCCCCGCAGTGTCAAAGAAGAGGGGCATCAGATTCTGAAGCTCACCGACAACGGCGACGGCACCTATAACCTCATTGTCCGGAAAACGGCCGATTAAGTGCCGGTCAGGTGATCGGCAAAGTCCGGACAGATACGCGGAACAGCTCCGCAAGTTGGGGTTACAGGCAGGGAAACAATACGTAAAACGATCAATTGAATTTTGGAGGAGTCAAAATGAAACTTACCGTGGCCGGAGTTCAAAAAGAATACGCCGGGGGTTTGACTGTAGCACAGCTGATCGAACGGGAGCAGGTGGAAACGCCGGAGTATGTTACCGTATCGGTCAACGATGAATTTATACAGAGAGATACCTTTTCCGAAACCGTTCTGCGGGACGGCGATATCGTGGAATTTCTGTACTTCATGGGAGGAGGGCAACTCTGATGGCTTTTACCAATGACCAGCTGGAACGCTATTCCCGCCATATTATCCTGTCCGAAGTGGGCGTGAAAGGGCAGAAAAAGCTGTTGAACGCCAAGGTGCTGATTATCGGGGCGGGGGGCCTGGGCGCGCCCGCCGCTCTCTACCTGGCCGCCGCCGGAGTGGGGACCATCGGCATCGCCGACGCCGACGAGGTGGACCTGTCCAACCTTCAGCGGCAGGTCATTCATACCACCCCGGACTTAGGCAAGGCAAAGGTGCAGTCGGCCAGAGAGACCATGGAGGCCATCAACCCGGACATTACGGTCAATACCTACCGGACCTTTGTGTCGGCGGACAACATCATGAAGCTGATTGCGGATTATGATTTTATCATTGACGGCACCGATAATTTCCCCGCAAAATTCCTTATCAACGACGCCTGTGTGCTGGCGAAAAAGCCCTTTTCCCATGCGGGGATCATCCGCTTCAGGGGCCAGCTCATGACCTATGTACCGGGGCAGGGTCCGTGCTATCGCTGCGTTTTCAAAGAGCCGCCCCCGCCGGACGCGGTACCCACCTGCAGGCAGGCCGGGGTCATCGGGGCTATGGGGGGCGTGATCGGCTCCCTGCAGGCCATGGAAGCGGTCAAATACATCATCGGCAGGGGGGAGCTCCTGACCGGGTACCTGCTGACTTATGACGCCCTCAAAATGGAGTTTCGTAAAATCAAGCTGCCGCCGGCGAAGGACTGCGCCGTCTGCGGGGAGCATCCCACCATTTTGAAGCCGTTTGATTACGAACAGGCGGTGTGTGATTTAAAATGACTGTCAGACTCAAACAGGCGGATTATGACGCCATTGTTGCCCACGCAAAAGCGGGCTTGCCCAACGAATCCTGCGGGCTGATTGCGGGAACGGCAGAGGGCGGTCTTAAAACCGTGGAAAAGGTGTACCTTTTATCAAACCCCGACCAAAGTCCGGAGCATTTTTCCATTGACCCCGGGGAACAGCTTGCGGCTGTCCGGGATATGCGCGCGCTGGGCCTTTCGCCGCTCGGAAACTTTCACTCTCATCCTTCCACTCCCGCGCGGCCGTCCGGGGAAGATATCCGGTTGGCCTATGATTCAAAGGCCAGCTACCTGATTCTTTCATTGGCAAAGGAAACGCCGGTACTGAAAGCGTTCGGGATCGCGGACGGCATGGTTACGCCGCAGACGCTGGAAATAATATAGGACTGCCGCAACACCTTTTTGACTTTTTAAGGACACGCGAATGCTGTGTGAGGCCGGAAAGGATCAAGTGTTGGGCAATAAAACAGAAGAGTGATAAAAAAGAAGCCGGGCATTGATGCCCGGCTTCTTTTTCTATAGGTCCTTTGGAATATTCTCCCGTATGTCCGACGCGTCCCGCCGCCAGATGCTTCGTTTTAAATCCACATTGCCGTTGTCTTTAAAACACACGCCTTCGTTTGACAGAAGCGTCCGCTGTTCGTTCCAGCCGGGGACCAGCCGCCCTGTGCTGTTTACCACCCTGTGGCAGGGCAGCTCCAGATATCGGGGTGCGCTGTGCAGGGCATGTCCGACCAGTCTTGCGTATTGCGGCATCCCCAGCATCAAAGCAATCTGTCCGTACGTTGTGACCCTGCCGTACGGGATAACGGCGACCACACGGTAAACCAGATTATAAAATTCTTCCCTTTTCATGCAGCCTCCATAATCTCTATAGGAATTCCATTTAGTTTTCGAGATAAAACATGTTCCTTGTTGCAAAACCAACTGGAAATGCTGTACCTCCATTGTGCCCGGCAGCACGGGGCCATGGCTGCTTCCCAAAACGCCATAGCCTTCATCGGTACATTTTCCGTTTTTCCGCTGCGGGGATTTCCATCTCATACCGATATTTTGCCACGGTACGCCTGGAAATGTCAATGCCCTTTTCCTGAAGGCTCCGGGTGATCTTCTGATCCGAGAGCGGCGCGGATTTGTTTTCGCGCTCAATCAGGCTGCGGATGGTCTCCTTGATTTGCAGAGAAGAAAAACAGTCTTCTTTTCCCCGTGCCTGTATTCTTGAAGTAAAGAGGGATTTGATGCTGACTGTCCCGGAGGAACACACGATGTACTTTCCGGAAATTGCGCGGCTGACTGTCGACTGGTGCAGATGAAGCCGGTCCGCGACCTCTGCGATAGACATCGGCTTCAGGCAGGATACGCCGTGTTCAAAATAATCCTTCTGAAGCTCGACGATCTTCTCCAGTACGCGCAGCACGGTGCTTTTCCGGCTGGACAGCTGCTTTATGAGGAACGACGCCTGTTTTGTTTTATCTTTGAGATACGCGAGGGTTTCGCGGTCATTTTCTTCGAAAAGTAATTTTTGATAAAAACTGCTGATGTGCAGATGGGGAAAAGCCTTCTCATTGTCCCGAATAAAAAAACCTCCCTGCCCGTCTTTACAAATGACCGCCTCGGGGATGATGTATCCGCCGCTGCGGTCCGTCTGAAACCCCCGGGAGGGAATCGGGTTCAGGCCGCGGATAAAATCGCACAATTTTTTCGCGGTCTGAAGGGAAGTGCCAAGCCGGTTCGCAATAAGCTGCATTTTATTTTCGCTCAGGAGCCCGAGATGTTTTTCAATGATCTCTTTGGCCATCGCCGTGTCACACTCCGCACACCGCCCCAGTTGAAGCAGCAGGCATTCCGTTATATTTGCGGCGCCGACCCCCGGCGGCTGCATCGTCTGAACAATTTTTATAGCTTCCTTTATTTTTTCGACCGGCAGCCCCAAATGCCGGGAAAGCTCTTCGACACTGCTGCCGAGATACCCTTTTTCAGTAAGGTCCTGAATGATGTAGCTGCAAATACGCCCGGCAGTCCGTTCGACTTCCTTTTCTCCAAGCTGGCGCAGAAGATAATCGGTAAAGGTATCTTCCGCTGAAAGCGTAGCGTACGGGTCAAAATTCTCCTCATCGCCATAAAAGGGCTGACGGACGCCGGGGACGCAGCCGTCCAGAGAAAGCATTTTAGCAATTTCCATGGCCGTTTTCGCGTCCTGATAGGATTCGCCGTCGTCAGCCAGCGCACAGTCGGAAAACAGGGGGTCTTCCTGCGGGCCATCGCCGTCATACTCCAGCACCGGATTTTCCATGACGGCTTCTTCCACCCGCTGCCGCAATTCCACAAGGGGCATCTGCAGAAGGGCAAGGGATTCTCTCATCTCCGCCGTCAAGTTCAGCTTCTGGCTTTGGTTCTGCCTCTGCGTCTGATTTTTTACAAATGAAAGCTCCACAAAATCACCTTCTGGTTAAAGAGGCGGTTCCCCTTCTGTACCGATGCATTGAAGCAGCGTGCTTCTGGTTTCGGCGATCATTCCCGGGCTTACGGAAAATTCATCCAGCCCGTATTCCAGCAGCAGGGGAATTGCCCGCTCGTTGGATGCCAGTTCGCCGCACAGGCAGCAGGGAATCCCGGATTGATGCGCGGCGGAAATCGTCATCCGGATCAGGCGCAAAACAGCAGGATGCAGCGGATTGTATAAATCGGAAATACTCTCATTCATCCTGTCCACCGCCAGCGTATACTGCGTAAGATCATTGGTCCCGATGCTGAAAAAGTCGACCTGTTTCGCAAATTCCTCCGCGGTCAGCGCGGCGGACGGAATCTCTATCATCATTCCGGTCGGAATGGAAGGACAAAAACGGACGCCTTCCTGCTCCAGCTGTAATTTGCAGGTGTTCAGGGCGGCTTTCGCGCGTTCCAGCTCTTCCATGCAGCTGATCATAGGGAACATCATTTGAATATTGCCGAATGCGGACGCCCTTAGAATCGCCCGGAGCTGTGTCTGAAACAGCTCCGGATTTTGAAGGCAAAGCCGGATTGCCCTCAGTCCAAGAAAGGGATTGCTTTCCTTGTCCATCGGCAGATACGGGAGGCTTTTGTCCCCTCCGATATCAAGGGTGCGGATGGTAAGGGGCCTGCCGTCCAGCAGCTCGGCCGCTTCCTTGTAAATCCGGAACTGCTCTTCCTCGGTGGGCATGGATGCCCTGTTCATATATAGGAATTCCGTCCGGAAAAGCCCAACTCCTTCCGCACCGTTTTTCAGCGCGGCCTCAATATCCCTGATGCCTCCGATATTCGCTGCGACCAGAATCCGCCTTCCGTCTCCGGAATAGATTTTTGTTCCAGCCGTGCGTTTCCCGTCCTCTTTTTTCTGGCTGAACTGATTTTCAAGCGTCCGGTACTTTTTGATTGCTTCGGCGTCGGGGCGGATCAGCACTTCTCCCGATACGCCGTCCACAATGACTGTATCGCCGCCCTGGACATCCGCGAGGATATCCCTGCAGCCGACGACCGCCGGAATATCCAGCGCTTTTGCGAGAATGGCCGTGTGGGAGGTTTCTCCGCCCGTTTCGGTCACCAGTGCCGATACTTTCCCCCTGTCGATCTGCGCGGTATCCGAAGGCTTCAGATCATGAGCGAAAAGGACGGTCCCGGCGGGCAGACCCGCAAAATCGATTTCTCCGCTTTGCCCGGCGAGATTGCGCAGGATTCTGGAACCCACGTCTTTAATATCCGCGGCGCGCTCTTTCATATAGCCGTCCTCAAAGGCGGAAAAGGTGTCGTACAGGGTCCGGGTCACGTCGGAGAGGGCCTTTTCCGCGGTTACGGATTCCTGCTTTATTCTATGGAAAGCTTCCCCGGTCAATGCGGGGTCGTCTATAAAATTCAGATGGCTTTCGATAATTTCCACGTTTTTGGCGTCCAGCTTTTCGCGGGCCTTCTTTACAATCTCCTGAATCTGTTTTTTGGACAGCTCCATGGCTTTCGCTAGCCTGTCTGCCTCCGCGGCAGGGTTCTCCGCAGTCTCCTGAAAGCGCAAAGCTGCGTCCGTGCCGATGACATAGGCTTTTCCCACCGCGTAGCCTTTGGAAACTCCAATGCCTTTTTTCATAATGGGCCTCCTAATAAGGAATTAGTCTTCTCCGAATTTTGATTGAATCAGTTGGGTCAGCTCCGCGACCGCTTTTTTTTCATCTTTTCCGTCCGCCTGGATCGTAACGACATCATTCATCTTTGCCTGCAGGGCGAGCAGGCTGATCATGGATTTCGCGACGGCCGAGCGGGACCCGTTTTTGATGATGATCTCGGAATCATATCTGCCGGCGGCCGTAACCAGCATGGAAGCCGGACGGGCGTGCAATCCGACCTTATTGGATATCTGTACTGTCTGTGACGTCATAATGGCATCCTCCTTAAAATGTGTTTCACTGATTATCAAGCAATTTTCGTGCCAAAGACGGTTTGGCCGGTTTTCCTATATCGGAGAAACACAGTTTTCCTCGGCGAAAAAGGAAGCAATATAACAGATTTCGTCGTCGGGAATCCGAACTTTGAATTTTTGCTCCAGCCTGCCGCACGATGTCTTTATCATCTCAAAGATTTCCCGGTTGTTTTTGATATAAGCGTCCCTGCCGGGAAATTCCTCAATGGCGATATTCCCGATCAGACGGTCGATCAGGCACCCGATATGGCACAGCACCCCGATCAGCGAGTCCGACAGCAGCCGGCGCTGTGTGCGTATCTCTATTTCCTGAATCACTTCCCGGATATCATTGAAAATGCTTTTGCTGTTGAGATTTTTCAGCATATTGGAAAGTGTCCGGCCGATTTCTTCAAACGTGTTTTCCGTATCGATGAGCGACTGGATTTTCGGTACGGCCTTTCGGTCGAAGACATCCGCCAGGTCGAAATGCGGCACCGCGAGGTCGATTGGAAAGCTGCTGACAACACAGAGGATTTTTCCGATACGGCTGATGGAGTCCAGCCGGGAGGAAATGCTTTCTTCTTCCACAAGCTTCAGAGCGACCGTTTCACAAAGGGAATTGTGGTAGTCCAGCTGGCTGTCCAGAATATTTTTGATGACCTGCGCGCTGCCTTCCCCGGTCGTACAGACGGTAAGGATAAAGAGCTTCGGCAATTGCCCCTTATTGGGAGCCAGCGGGTCGGTTTCGCTGAGCAGATCGTTGACGGACAGCGTTTCATGGTACACATAGTCCAGCGGATATCCCAAAGCGGCTTTGCGCCCGGCCTCGATCACGTGCAGCGTGCTGACCAGAGGAATGGTTTTTACGTGAATGCCGAGCTCGTTTTCCAGCGCCGTGGAAAAATCGGTCAGGGAGCCCATATCCACCAGCAAAAGAAGGTCGGACTTCTGCGGCCTGCCAAGCAGATATTCTTTCAGGCCGGTATAGACCTTTTGCGGGTTTTCGTCCAGGGAGGCGTCTATTCCCGCCACGCAGTCCATCCCAAGCAGCCGGTTCGCCGCGCCCGCCATGGAAGTCGCGGTTGACACGCCGTGCGCGATCACGATCACCTGTACCCGTTCGTTCCTTTCCCCGGTCATCGGATGGTCCAGACAGAGAAATACGGCCAGAAAACCGGCTTCGTCGATCGGCATGCTGATATCAAATTCCCGATCGACCAGCTTCAGGCTTTCCAGTGCGACGGTAAATTCCGCATCGTGCTCTTTGCGGATCAGGTTCAGCTGCGGATTGACAATTCTGCGCCCTCTTTTTACGCGGTTTACGGAGTTAAAAATATGTACTGCCATTCCGTAACGGATATTGTTCCCGAAACTGCGTTGCAGCTTTTCTTCCGCATGAGCCAGAATCCTGTCGACAGTCTGCACGATTTCCCCGCCCACCAGATTGGTAATGCTTGAAAAATCCTGTGGGTGACTGGAAAGCTCCGTGTACTTCTCAAAGTAAAGATGGATTTCCTTATCGATCTGACGGCTGATTTCCTCTTCGTCCGCGCCGATTCCCTTTAGCTCCTGCATACGGGTGTCGATCATCTCATAGATGTTTTCTGCGTCTTCATTGTTCCGGAACAGGAGTTCTTTGGAATCGCTGTCAAACACGCAGTAGCGTTTGTTGATTCCGATAAAGCGGTTCCAGATCTGGCGGTGGGTGGTTTCAAGGTACAGGCCTTCCTTGATATAGGAGGGCAGATCAAAGCTGACAATGCGAAGGTCGTCTTTTTTGCCGGATACAAGGTCGGAATAGGCTTTGGCGCAAATGATCTGAATGTCGTTTTTTAGCTGGCCGACATTGTTGGGGCAGTGGTAACTCAGGAGCGACCGCATGGAATTGACGGAAACGGAAATCGGTTTGTTCAGCCTCATGGATTCCTTTCGGAAAAAGCCGCTGATCAGATTCAGCCGCTCTTCCATGCTTCTTTCGCTTAAACTCGGAATCTTGATGATCATGGGAATCCTGCGTACGAAGGTTTTCAGCAGGGTGGAATCCGGGTCCTCCGTCGTGGCGCAGAGGAGCAGAACCTTCGCCCTCCTTTCCAAATCCGCCTCTCCCAGACGGCGGTAGACGCCGCGGTCGATAAAGGTGAACAGCATTTCCTGTCCCTGCGGGGGCAGACGGTGAACTTCATCCAGAAAAAGGAATCCGCCGTCGGCTTTCTCAAGCAAGCCGGGCCTGTCCGTATCCGCGCCCGTATACGCTCCTTTTTTCGTTCCCATCAGCTGGCTGACCAGAAGCTGGGGATTGTTTGCATAGTCCGCACAGTTGAAGACAATAAAAGGGGCGTCACTGCCGACACAATCTTTTTCCCGTGCGTATTGATAAATCAGTTCCGCGAACATGGATTTTCCCACGCCGGTTTCTCCGAAAATCAGCAGATGCATTCCATTCGGCGGATACAGCACAGCGGCCTTTGCCTGCTCCACACAATGGTAAAGGCTCCTGTTCTCCCGGACAAAAGCGTCGAGTGCGGATTCGGCGCTTGGAGAGGGAAGAGCACCGTCGGGCCTGTAATAAACGGGCTTCGAGCCGGACTTTTCCGCTTTGCCTTCTTCGCAGAGCCTGTTCAGGTCGCTGCTCACATTGGCGCGGGACAGCCCCAGGCTTTCCGCAAGGTCCCCGGCAGTCACGCCCCGTTCGCCGGACAGTTCGGCTAATTTTTTTCTTACGATCTCGATCCGCTTCAAGCTTACCACCCTATCTTTCTCATCTGTAAAAGTATAGTGCTTATGCACAATAAAGTCAAATAGGATGTTTACTATATCGTATAATGTGTTTTACGATCAAATATAATCTGTTTCATTTAATACACATTCTTTGATTTCCTTGCGTGTTAAAACGACGAAGCTGTTTCTCCGTCGTTTTGATAGGAATTTGTGTTTTGGCACAATTTATGCTTATTCAAATAGAAGGAAGAGAAAAATACAGATGTAAAGGTGACTTTGAAATGGATTTAGAAGCAATTTCCATGCAGCTGCTGGTAAACAGCGGCGATGCCAAAAGTCTGGCAATGGAAGCAATCGTAAGCGCAAAAGGGGGCGAGATCGCAAAAGCGCGGGAGTCAATTGAGAAGGCGGGCCATTGCCTTACGGAAGCGCACCGTTTTCAAACGGAGATCATACAGAAAGAGGCGGCGGGAGAAATCGAAAAAGTGACGGTGCTCCTGGCCCATGCGCAGGATCATTTAATGAGCGCCATTACCGTGATCGACATGGCCAAAGAGTTTATCGATTTATATGAGCTTGTTTACTCAAAGCAGGGCTGACCGATTGGATGGAGAAAGGAGAACGGCTGAAATGATCAGAGTGGTTCAGTTTTTAAACCAGATCCAGGCGGGACTTGGCGGAGACGAAAGGATGGACATCGAACCCCGGGCGGAACAGGGAGCGGTGGGAATGGGAATGCTTTTGCGGACCATGCTCATGAGAAAAGGCGCGGATATCGTCGGCACGGTCATCTGCGGCGACCATTATTTTTTGGAGAACAGGGAAGCCGCCGCCGCAAAATTGACGGAGCTGATCCGCACATTCCGGGCGGACGTGGTGATCTGCGGGCCTGCCCTGAATCATAAGCGGTTTGGGGAATGCTGCGGATATCTTGCGGAGGCTCTGGAAAGCAGGGAAAAAATCCCCGCCTTCGCTGCCATGGCAAAAGAGAGCACGGGGACGGAGCTTTTCAGAAACCGGGTTTATATTATTGAGACGCCGAAGGTGGGCGGCACGGGCTTGAATGCTTCCCTGAGAAAAATCGCCGACTTTGCGGTGAAAAAGAGCAAAGGGGAGCCGATCGGTTCCTCCGGGGAGGAGGGGTACTTCAAAAGGGACTGATAGTCTATCAGTCCGCTGTTATCTCGGCGGTTTGATACTTAAATATAATAACAGAGGAGGAGGAATCTGAATGAAGCGCATTCTTTTATTTTGTTCCGCCGGAATGTCTACCAGCCTGCTGGTCACAAAAATGCAGAAAGCCGCGCAGGAAAAAGGGGAAGATGTGGTGATAGACGCTTTCCCAGAAGCGGAAATGGCAAAGCATCTTGACGGCGCGGACGTCGTTCTGCTCGGCCCGCAAATCCGTTTCGCGCTGGCCAGAGCAAAAAAAACATGCGGCGAAAAAGGGATACCGGTCGATGTGGTCAACAGCATGGACTACGGAATGATGGACGGCGAAAAGGTGCTGCAAAAAGCCCTTGAAATGTGTGAGAGTTCAAACGGAGGTGTATTGAAATGAGTAAAAAAGAAAATGTTCTGGAAGAAAGGATCATGCCGGTAGCGGATAAAATCGCCAATAACCGCTATTTGCTCGCGATCCGTGACGGATTTATGCTGTCAATGCCCCTGCTGATCATCGGAGCCATGTCCCTGCTGATCGAAGAATTGCCGATTACGGGATACGGGGATTTTATGGCCGGCATTTTCGGCAAGCAGTGGGGGGACTTTTTCCTGGTTCCCTACCATGCGTCCATGGCGATTATGACGATCTTTGTGATCGTCGGTATCTCCAACAGCCTGGCAAAGCACTATCAGCAGGACGGCCTCAGCTGCGCGGTTATCTCGCTTGTCTCTTTCTTTGTACTGACTCCGTTCGTCACCAGCTTTACCCCCGAGGGGTCGCAGACCGCCTATGAGGTCGGCAGCGTGATTCCGATGGAGTGGATTGGCTCGAAGGGTCTGTTCGTGGGCATGCTTTCGGCGATCCTCGCCACGGAGATCATGCGGTACATAACGAACAAGGGGTGGGTTATTAAAATGCCCGAAGGGGTTCCCCCGACTGTTTCAAGGGCCTTTTCAGCGCTGATTCCCGGCGCGATTACCATTTATGCCTTTGGAATCATCCGGCTGATTTTCGCATATACATCCTTCGGCACCATCCATAACTTTATCTATACGATTTTACAGCTTCCGCTGGTTTCCCTGGGCGACAGCCTCGGCGCCGTATTGATCGCAAACTTTTTTATCGGGCTGTTCTGGATGTTCGGCATCGCCGGCGCGGACGTCGTGCAGTCGATCATGACCCCGATCTGGCTGGCTCTGTCGGCGGATAACCTCGCGGCGTTTGGAAAAGGGGAAGCTTTGCCCCACATAATTACCCAGCAGTTCAATTCCATTTATCTGTGGCTGGGCGGCGGCGGAGCAACTCTGGGGCTGTGCCTTGCCCTTTTGCTGGTCTGCAAATCCCAGCAATGCAAAAAAATCGGCAGGCTTGCGATCCTTCCGGGGCTTTTCAACATCAACGAACCGATCATATTCGGTCTCCCCGTGGTCCTCAACCCGATTATGGTGATTCCGTTTATCTGCACTCCGCTGGTATTGGCGGTATTGACCTACTTTACCATGGCGGTCGGGCTGGTTCCGTATCCCAACGGCGTGGTTATTCCATGGACTACCCCGCCGATCATCGGGGGCTTCCTCATTTCCGGAATCAGGGGAGCAATCCTTCAGATTGTTGAAGTAGCGGTCTCGTTCCTCATTTATCTGCCGTTTATCAAAGCGCAGGATAAAGAATATTGCGAGCAGGAAAAATTATATGAAAGCAAGGGCGACGATTCGGCCGCCGGATAAGGGAACGACGCCGTAAGCACTGCTATAAAGGAGAATCATCATGAGAACGATCGGATTTTCGGTCTATCCGGCCCACGCAAGGCTGGAAGAAAATTTAGCTTATATCGACAAGGCGAACCGGTATGGATTTAAAAGAGTATTCACCTGCCTGCTCTCGGTGGAAGGGGATAAGGAAAAAATCATTGACGAGTTCAAAAAAACGATCGCGCACGCAAATCAGTACGGAATGAAGGTCATTGCGGACATCAACCCCTCCGTTTTTCAGTACCTGGAAGTGGATTATAACGATCTGCGGATTTTTAAAGACATGGGGCTTTACGGAATCCGCCTGGACAACGGATTTACGGGTTATGAGGAATCGGTGATGTCCTATAATGATTTTGGATTGAAAATTGAACTGAATATGAGCGCGGGGACGAAATATATCGACAATATTTTCAGCTATCAGCCGAACGCCGACAATCTTTTAGGCTGCCATAACTTCTATCCCCACAGGTATTCCGGGCTTGGATACCGGCATTTTATGAGCTGCAACGAGCAGTTTAAGAGCTTCCGTATCCGTACCGCGGCATTTGTTTCTTCGAGCAGCGCAAGCTTTGGCCCTTGGCCTGTAAACGAGGGCCTGTGCACGCTGGAGGAACACAGGGGACTTCCCATCCAGGCGCAGGCAAAGCATCTGTTCTCCACCGATTTGATCGACGACGTCATCATCGCCAATGCCTTTGCGTCCGACGAAGAACTGGAAGCCGTCGGCCGGGTCGATCCCTATCAGCTGACTTTGAAAATCCGGCCTGCGGAGGGGATCTCCGATCCTGAACGGGATATCATCTTTAACAAGCCCCATTTTAACAGGGGCGACATATCGGAATATATGATCCGGTCAAGCAAAAGCAGGGTAAAGGACGGAAGCGGATTCAAGCCCCATAACACAAGGGACATCCGGCGGGGCGATATTACCATCGATAATATGCTCTATAAAAACTATACCGGAGAATTGCAGATTGCCCTCAAAGATATGAAGAACTCCGGAAGTACCAATGTCGTCGGGCGGATAGAAGAGGAAGAACTGTTTCTAATCGACTGCATAAAGCCTTGGCAGCGATTCGCCTTCACCGAATAAATAACCATCCTGCCGCTCCGCGGCACATCCGGCCCGAAAATGAGCAAACGAAAAGAGAAAATGTATGTTCACAATGGATAAAATTTATCACGCCGAAGCGGTTCTGAAGGACGTCGTCCACAGAACGGAATTAATCTATGCGCCGCACATCAATCCCGAAAGCGTAATTTACCTGAAGCCGGAAAACCTGCAGAGAACGGGCTCCTTTAAAGTGCGCGGCGCGTATTATAAAATTTCACAGCTGTCTGAGGCGGAGCGGGCAAAGGGCGTGATCGCCTGCTCCGCGGGAAATCACGCGCAGGGCGTGGCCTTTGCCGCGGCAAAAAGAGGGATTCCGTCTCTGATATGCATTCCGCAGGGAGCGCCGATTTCAAAGATCGAAGCGACCAAAAGCTACGGCGCAAAGGTGTGCCTTGTAAAAGGCGTGTACGACGATGCCTTTCAGAAAGCGTGCGAGCTGCAAAAAGAAAGCGGGGCAGTCCTGATCCATCCGTTTAACGACCCCGATGTCATCGCGGGACAGGGGACCATCGGGCTGGAAATATTAAATGAGCTGCCCGATGCCGACGCGGTGATTGTTCCGGTGGGCGGCGGCGGACTGATCTCCGGAATTGCTTTTGCCGTTAAAACATTAAAGCCGGACTGTAAGGTATATGGGGTGCAGGCCAGCGGCGCGCCCGGAATGCTGAAATCCGTTGAAAACAGGAAGCTGGAGCCGCTCGCCGGTGTCTCCACCTTTGCGGACGGGATCGCTGTCAAATGTCCGGGAGACCTGACTTATGAGTTCTGCCGCAAATATGTGGATAAAATTGTGACGGTAACGGATGACGAAACGGCAATGGCTGTTCTTGCGCTGATTGAGCAGCATAAGCTGATTGCCGAAGGAGCCGGCGCGGTTTCCGTTGCGGCGGCTATGTTCAACAAGATTGATATCAAGGGGAAAAAGGCGGTTTGCCTGCTTTCGGGAGGAAATATCGATGTGACCATCCTTTCCAGAGTCATCAGCCGCGGCCTTCAGAAGGCGGGACGCCTGGGCGAGCTGGTCCTGAAAACGGCGGACAGACCCGGACAGATCAAGGAGGTGACCGCCATTATTGCCGACCTGGGCGCAAACGTGGTCAGCATCCACCACGACCGGAGCCGGGAGGATATCAGCGTGGACGCCTGTACTTTGAGCATCAGGATGGAGACAAAGGACAGCGGCCATCTGGCGGAAATCCGTCAGGCGATCACCAAAGCGGGTTATTTGCTTATTCATTAGGGATTTCTTCGCGCGGATCACTGGTTAAAAAGGCGGGCACCATTTTCGGGTGCCCGCCTTTTTTGCGCTGTGTTTTTATCAGCCGTTTCCATTGCCGTTCAGGCGGCGGTTTGCGGGGGCTTGGGGATAGGGAAAAAGTTCCGGTCCGCAGGATGCCGGGCCTCTATTTCACAGGAATTTTACCTTTTTCTAACGCTACCGATACCTTAGCGCTAATATACTGTAATCGAGAGGGTGAGTGGTATGAATACGTCTTCGCACATTCTGATGGGCAAATTTTTGTCCGAATATGTAGAAACACATTACAAGATTCATCTGGAGCGGAAAAGTTTTCTTCTGGGCAATGTTCTGCCGGATTACTGTCCGTCCTTCCTGATTCGGCCGCATTACCTGAAAAACAATGCCGTGCACGTGCGGCATATCCTCCGGCTTCTTCTGTCGCGGCACTCTTCTGTATGCAATGACAAACGCTCTTCCCGCCTTTTGGGAATCCTCTGCCATTTCTATGCGGATTTTTTTTGTTACGCCCACAGCGACTGCTTCCCGGGGAACCTGTCGGAGCATATTGCCTATGAAAACAGGCTGCACCGCTATTTTACGGAAAATATGGAGCAGCTTTCCTCCATCCGCTTTATGGCGCAGGCGGCGCCTGCGAAGGGTGCGGACGGCATCTACCGGCAGTTTGAGACGCTGCATTCCGGGTACCTTGTGTCGCATCTGTCCTTTGGGAACGATCTGCTGTACGCCATGACGGCCTGCATCGATCTGATCGTCCTAACCTCCGGATGTGCGGCGGCAGAGGAAGGGCAGGCCGAGCCCTGCCGTTTTGACAATCTGAAAGCGGTATAGCCAGGAAAGGGGCGGAAAAGTTGCGGATTGCATTTTTTACGGATACTTTTTACCCGCAGGTCAACGGGGTTTCCAACACGTTGTCCTATTTGAGCCGGTATCTGCAGGCCAGAAAGATCGCGCACGTCTTTTTTGCTCCCGATTACGGCTTCGATTCCGACGAGTGCGCAGGCCTGCCGGTTATAAGATTTAAAGGCTTTTGCCCGATCATCTATCCGGAGTGCCGGATCGCGTTTGCGCCTCTGGAAAAGATAACCGGCCTTCTTGCGGATTTTGCCCCGGATGTGGTACATATCGTAACCGAGCTGAGTATGGGTCTGGTCGGGCTGCGCGCGGCAGAGGCGCTGGGGATTCCGGTCGTGATGTCTTACCATACCAATTTTGACAAATATCTTCATTTTTACCATCTGACCTATTTCAGCCAGGCCCTGTGGCATTATATGAAATGGTTCCACAGCTTTGCGCTGGTGAATCTGTGTCCTTCCCGCGATACGCTGGAATCCATGAAGCGGCGGGGGTTTCAGAATCTGGGCATCTGGTCGCGCGGAATCGACCTGGACCGTTTCAGCCCCTCCCATTTTTCGCCGGAGCTGAGAGAGCGGCTTGGGGCCCGGGGCAAAACCGTGTTTTTGTACGTCGGGCGGGTTTCGGTGGAAAAGGGTCTTGACGTTCTGATGCAAAGCATCCGCGGCGTCAATGAAACCCACGGCGACCGGGTGCAGTTCTGGATTACCGGAGACGGGCCCTTTTTAAAGGAGATTGCGTCCTTAAAACTGCCGAACGTCGTTTTTACCGGCGAAAAGCGGGGTACGGAGCTGGCGCAGGTCTATGCCAGCGCGGATGCGTTCGTGTTTCCGTCCGGAACCGAAACCTTCGGGAACGTTTTGCTGGAAGCCATGGCCAGCGGGCTTGCGCCCATCTGTACGGACTCCGGAGGGGTGACGGACTATACGGTACACGGCGAAAATGCGCTCGTATGCCGGTATGGGGATTCCGGCAGCCTCTCGCGTGCCATCCTCGGTCTGCTGGACCCCCAGCTGCGCAGCCGGATCCGTCGGCAGGCCCTTCAGACGGCAAAAAGCAGAAGCTGGGATTCCATATTCGACTCCCTGATGCTGCACTACGGATCGGCTGCGCTTTCTCTTCCCGCCCGCCGGCAGGCCGATATTCATAAATCCTGATCGAATTACGGAAACTGATTTTGTACGCCTTGTACGCCGAGTCAAGCAAGGAGAAGGAGACAGCATGAAAATAGCGGTGATAGGAACGGGCTATGTGGGGCTGGTCACGGCCGTTTGTCTGGCGCATTGGGGGCATGAGGTGACCTGCGTCGAGACGGATACGGAAAAGCTTTCCATTCTGAGGGCGGGGCGTTCCCCCATTTTTGAAAAAGGCGTGGAGGAATTGATGCAAAGCTGTGCCGAAAAGCTGGCTTACACGGACGACTGCGGAGAAGCGTGCCGCGGCGCGCAGGCCGCCTTTATCTGTGTCGGAACGCCCGAACGCGAGGACGGCTTTGCAGATTTGAAGCAGGTTTTTGCGGTCGCCAAACAGATCGCCGCCTCCGCGTGCGGGGACTGCGTCTGCGTTGTCAAATCCACCGTGCCGATCGGGACCAACCGCAAATTGGAGCGGTTATTTTTTTCGGAGGCCAAAAGAGGCGTTACGATTGAAGTCGCCTCCAACCCGGAATTTTTATCGCAGGGTACCGCCGTGCGCGATTTTCTGTTTGGTCCGCGGGTCGTCATCGGCGTGGAAAGCACGCATTGCGGGGAAATCCTCAGGAGCATTTACGCCGGTTATCAGGGACAGATCATCGTAACCGATCGGCAGACGGCTGAAATGATCAAGTATGCGTCCAATGACTTCCTGGCCCTGAAAATCTCCTATATCAACGAAATCGCCAATCTGTGCGAAATCGTGGGGGCGGACGTGGAAACGGTCGCGCGCGGGATGGGGGCGGACAGCCGCATCGGAAAGAATTTTCTGCGCGCGGGCATCGGCTACGGAGGGTCCTGCTTTCCAAAGGATACCAAGGCGCTCCATTGGCTGGCCAAATACTACGATTATGAGATCAAGACGATCAAGGCCGCGATCGAAGTGAACGAAAACCAGAAGATCCGGCTGATTAAAAAGGCTCGCCGGTATTATCAGAACCTGGAAGGATTGTCGGTCGCCGTTTTGGGGCTTACCTTCAAGCCGGATACGGACGACCTGAGAGACGCGCCGTCCCTGCAGAATATTGCCGTTCTGCTGCAGGAGGGGGCGGATGTCCGCGTGTGGGACCCCTCCGGGTATGAACGTATCAAAAGGCTGTATCCTTATCAGATCACCTGCTGCGGCACGATCGGGGAAGCGATTCAGGATGCGCATCTCTGCCTGATTCTGACGGAGTGGGAGCAGGTTCGGAATTTTGATCCCGCCGGATACGCGGAGCACATGAAAAGGCCGGTTGTGATCGACGGGCGCAACTGCTACAGCCCGGCTGCCGTTCAGGGTGCGGGTATCGTCTATGACTCTGTCGGCAGGCCCCGCGTTCTGCCGGAAAGCTGGGCGGATCAAACGGGCCGCGTGCTTTATCTGCCGGTCGATTCCCGAAGAACAGCGCCGGATTTCCATACATTCCATGAGGCCTAACAGATTCTGTTTACAATATGATAAACGGACCTTACACGGACCTGCCTCTTCAAAGGCGGACTTTCCGTAACCCGGTTCGTTTTTTTATTTTCCCTCTTGAAAAGAGAATGGGAAAGTCATATAATGATGGGGCAAAGTGACTTAGCAGTCATGTGACTGAACAGTCACCACGGCTAACAAATAAAAAGGGAGGGGTTTGATGCCGAAACAGACTTTCTTCAATCTTCCTGCGGAGAAACGCAAGTGGATTCTGAACGTCGCCGTAAAGGAGTTTGCGGAGCAGGGCTATAAAGGCGCCAATATCTCCAGAATGGTGCAGGAGGCCGGGATTGCGAAAGGCAGCTTCTACCAGTATTTCGAGGATAAGGACGATCTTTATCTCTACATTGTTACCATCATCGCCGGGAAGAAGCTTGCGGTCTACGAAAGGGAAAAGGGGCGGCTGGAGGATTTATCCCTCACCGGATTTCTGAGGATGATTTCCCATCAGATGTTTCGGGACTTTACGGAGAACCCCGAGCTGCTGCGCATCGGGGCGGATTTCGTACAACTTGAGGGAGAACCGGTGCATCAGAAAATTATGAAACTCTATCCCGACATCACCAGTTCGTTTTATGTCCCTTTTATTGAACACGAGATCGGGCAGGGTGAGATTCCGGGGAAGGTAAATCCGCACTTGCTCAATTTTATTCTGATCAGCCTGGGAATGTATCTTTCTTATTACTTGAAAACGACGAACGCCGAAACGATTCATGAGGAACTTATCGATCAGATTCTTGACGATATGGAATATATCCTGAAGAACGGCATTTATACCGATAAGGGGAAATCAATGTGAGCAGATGCTCTGATTTGGAGGGGGAATCCTGAGCTTGGACACGATTTTGCAGGTCAAGGGCCTGACAAAGGAATACCATATGGGCGAAGTGACGGTACATGCGCTGCAGGGTGTGGATTTCACCGTGGGTGAAGGGGAATTTGTCGTAATCCTCGGGCCTTCCGGTTCCGGGAAAAGTACGATTTTAAACATTATGGGTGGAATCGACGTCCCTACGGCGGGTCAGGTGCTTTACCGCGGGCAGGACATCAGCGGCTATAACCAGAAGCGGCTTACGAATTACCGCCGGAACGCCGTCGGGTTCGTATTCCAGTTCTATAATCTCATGCAGAATCTTACCGCGCTGGAAAATATCACCCTGGCTTCGGAAATGGCGGCGCATCCGATCGACCCGCGCAAGCTGCTTGCCCAGATCGATATGGCGGAGCGCGGCGGGCATTTTCCGTCGCAGCTTTCCGGCGGGCAGCAGCAGCGCGTGGCGATTGCCCGCGCGATCGCCAAGAACCCCGATATTTTGCTTTGCGACGAGCCGACCGGCGCACTGGACGTATCCACCGGAATTCAGGTGCTTCATCTGCTGAAGGATTTCAACGAAAGCTACCGCAAGACGGTGGTCATCATTACGCACAACGCCGGAATCGCCGAAGTCGCCGACCGGGTCCTGATTGTAAAGGACGGACGGATCGCCGGCGACCGGAGCAACCCCAACCCGGTTGCGCCCGAGGAGGTGGCATGGTGACACTTTGGAAGCAGGCCGTCCGGGGCGTGTGGCGCGGCCGAAAATCCTATTTTGCCTGTATCGTGCTTCTGGCGATGGGGATTATGGTTTATGTTTCCTATCAGCTGCTTTATGTCAATCTTTCCTCCGCGCAGAAACAGTTTTACGCGTCGCAGCGGTTTGCGGACGGATTCGCCTCGGTGGATGCCATGCCGGCCGGCGCCGTAAGGAACCTGTCCGATATCAAAGGGATTTCCCGTATAGACTCCTCCATCACGCTGGACGCCAGGGTGATGGGGCTGAGCGACACCAAAATCGTCACCCTCAGGCTGAATTCCTTTGACCCCGAAGACCCCGAGCGGCTGAACAATTTTGTGCTGGCAAAGGGGACGGTTCCGGAAAGCGGCGGCCTTCTGATCGGGCAAACCTTTGCCGCCGCAAACAAGCTTGCGGTCGGAGATACCGTCCGCCTGATCGTGAACGGTCAGGAAATCGAGCGTCAGATTACGGGCATTGCCCAAAGCCCGGAATACGTTTACGTCATCCCGGACACGGGCCAGCTCCTTCCCGACGACAGTGCGTTCGGGTTCGCCTTTGTCCCAGCGGCCGATCTGGAAACGCTGGGCAGCGGCCGGGGGATTGCCAACCGTCTGTCGTTCCTTCTGGAAAAGGGGGCGACCTTCCGGCAGGTGGAGGCCCCGCTGCGCGAAGCGCTGGAACCGTACGGTCTGCGTTCTCTGACTGCGAGGAAGGACCAGCCCAGCCACGCGATGCTGCAGCAGGAAATCGACCAGCTTGGAAGTATGAGCGCCAGCATCCCGACGGTGTTTATCGTGATGGCCGTCCTGATCCTGTACATTATGCTCAAGCGCATGATCGAGCAGGAGCGGATGCAGATCGGGACCCTGAAAGCCTTCGGATTTTCCAATTGGACCATCGTCCTGCACTACCTGTCCTACGGCGGGGTTACCGGGGCCGTCGGCGGCGTTGCAGGCGTGCTGCTGGGGCTTGTGATGACCGGGGGAATGACGCAGATGTATCTGGATTATTTCAGTTTGCCCGCCATTCAGGTCCCGCCAGACCCATTTTACATATTGATGGGACTGCTGATTGCCGTCTCGTCGGGGCTGGCCGGCGCGTTTATGGGGGTCAGGGGCGTGCTCAGGCTGGAGCCCGGGGAAGCCATGCGCCCGCCGTCGCCCCCGGTGTTGAAAAGCGATCTTTTTGCGCGTCTCCCGCTTATCCGGAAGCTTCTCACCTCCTACGGGTTTATGGCGTCGCGCAATATTACCCGCAATAAATTCCGCAGCACGTTCGTGCTGGCGGGCATGGCCTTTGCGTTTGCCATCACCGCGTTTATGGCCTCTTACGGCGACATGTTCAAAACACTGATGCTGGACCAGTTCACAAAGGTGGAGGTCTACGACCTGAAAATTACCCTGAAAACGCCCACCGGCGCGGCCGACGCCCTGGAGACGGCTGACGCCCTGAAAGGGGTCGACAGCGCCGAAGCGATTCTGGAGCTTCCGGCTGAGCTCCACCGGGAGCACCTGCAGGAAGCCGTTTCGCTGACCGCGCTTCCCGACGACGCCGGACTTTACCGGATTTATGACGTCGACAGCAAACAGAACCACAGCCCGCCAAAGGAGGGAATCCTGCTCAGCAGCACATTGGCCAAAAAGCTTCAGGCGAAGCGGGGGGACGTTCTCACCGTGCGCACGCCTTATACCGGCGACAGGGACATTCCGCTTCCGGTAATGGGCGTGGTCCACACGAACTCCGGTTCTTCCGCGTTCGTCAGCCTGAAGGGCATCTGGAACGCGCTGGACATTCCGCCGACGGTCAACAGCATCCTGCTGTCCGCAAAGGACCCGCAGGCGATCAAGGCGGAGCTGACGGACGCGAAAAACGTGGCCGCCATGACCGATCAGGAGGAAGCCAAGGCAAGCTATATGGATATGTTCCGTACTTATTCCTCACTGATGGAAATGATGCAGGGAATCGGGATGATCATCGCTTTCGCCATTATTACCAACACGGCTTCGATCTCCCTTTCCGAGCGAAAAAGGGAATACGCCACCATGCGGGTTCTCGGGATGCATCCGAAGGAAATAGGGAAGGTGGTCAGCTTTGAATACTGGGTGCTGTCGCTCGGCGCGCTGCCTCTGGGCATCCTGCTTACGCGGATGATCAAGCAGGCCATGGCGACTACGATTGACAGCGATCTGTTTACCATGCCTCTCAACACCCCGCTGGGAAGCTATCTTTCGGCGGCGGTCCTCTGTGCGGCGACGGTAGCGCTGTCCAACCGTCTCGCAAGAAGAAGAATATCCAAGTTCGACATGGTCGAAGTTCTCAAGGAAAGGGAGTGAGCCTTTTGAAGAAAATCGTAAAACTGGTGCTTCTGCTGCTTGTTGTACTTGCTGCGGGCGCGGGCGCCTACCTATATAAGACGGCTCCGCTGCAGGTGGAAACAGAGGTGCTCCGCCCGGAAACGGCGACGCTGACTTTTACCGAGCAGGGCGATTATGCTTATGACAATCAATACGACCTGTATCCTCTGGTGTCCGGGGAAATCCTCGGCGTACATGTGAAAAAAGGCCAGACGGTCAAAAAGGGCGACGTGATCGCCGAGGTGTACGACCCCGACTATCCCTACCAGGTTAAACAGCTTCGGAGCAGCATCAGCGGCTACAATGCCCAGATTGCGAATCTGGGGCTTCAGGAGCAGAAGGAGCGCGACAACGCCGCCGTAACGCTGGAAACGCTGAAGGGCCAGCTGACTGCCCTGCGCGCGGAAATGGCCAAAAGCGGGGACACTACCCACTCCATTGAAAAGCAGATTCAGGTACAGGCAAACGTTGTGGACATGAATCAGCGCAACGCCGATCTGGCGCACGAATATTACAGAGACGTCCGGGATCTCGACGACGAGACGATCCGTACGGCAAAAGAGGCATATAATCAGGCCAAAAGCATCCTGTACCAAAGCCAGCTCGTTTTGGAGCAGCTCCGGGGCGGGAAGCCCTCCAAGGAGCTGTATCAGGCACAGGAGAGCGCGCTGGAAACCCAGATCGAATCCACGTCGGCGCTGCTGGAAAAAGGATATTCCTCTGGCATGCAGCAGTATTATCAGTCGCAGATCGAAGCGGCAAAGCTGAGCATCGCGCAGATGACGGAAAAAAAGGGCAGGGCGACCATTTACGCGCCGGTGGCCGGCGTCATCACCGACCTGCCGGTCCTGAATAAGAACATCGCGGAGCAGCAGGCGCCCGTCGCCAAAATTTCTTCCGAAGAAGTGGTGGAGACTTTTATTCCGGTCAGGGAAATCGACGGGGTAAAGGTGGGCGATCAGGTGGATTTGCTGCTGGATAAACGCATGGGAGAGAAAACGATCAAAGGGCAGGTACTGGAAATAGAGGGGGAAGCGCAGGTCAAGACGTCCTCCCTCGGCGTGGAAGAGCGCAAGATCCGGGCTCTTATCCAGCCGAAGGAAAACGCGCTGGAAATCGGCTACGATATCGACGTCCGGTTTACCGTGTACACCCGGCAGAACGCTTTGGTCGTGCCCAAAACAGCCGTGTTTGAAAAAGATGGGGGCGACTGTGTCTGGATTGTGAAAAACGGGGTTCTGGCGGTGCAGAAGGTGACCAAAGGGGTCGAAACCAGCGACGGCTGTATCATTGAGAAGGGCCTTTCCGCGGGCGACGCGGTGGTCGTCGACGCCGACAACGAAAACCTGGCGCAGGGAAAGCGCGCGCAATCATAAAATTGCTTCCGGCGTCCGATTCCTGTAAAAAGGGGTTGACAGGAATCAGGATTTGTGGTACTCTCAATAAAATTAAATGAAAAACCGTTGATGCGGAGATAACGGTAGTCATGCTCTTACAGAGAGCCCGCGATGATGAGAATCGGGCAGAAAACAGATTATCAAATGGACCGCAGAGGGCGCAGTCAAAGGCGAAAGCCAAGTATTCTGCGACGTGTTGGCATACGTCAGTTGCCGGGGATATGTTGGTATCCCGCTAAGCGCACGGTTTGTGATACCGTGAATCAGGGTGGCACCGCGAGCTTTAAGCTCGTCCTTGACAGAATTGTCAGGGACGGGCTTTTTTGTCGTCTCTGATCAGAATTTCCGATTTTAAGAAGAAAGGCGTGATCAGAAAATGGTGGTTCCCAGCCTTACACAGGCAAAAACAATCGCGAAAACGGGAGAATACAAAATTCTCCCCGTCAGCTGTGAAATTTACAGCGACGTTATCACCCCGATCGAGGTTCTGCGAAAGCTCAAGAATGTCAGCAGTCACTGCTATCTGCTCGAGTCGGTGGAGAAGAGCCGGAAATGGGGCAGGTATACGTTCCTGGGGTTTGACCCGGTCATGGAGCTTTCCTGCACCGGCGGAAAGCTCGTCATCCGGGCCGGTTCCTCCGTAACGATGGATGTGAAACATCCCAAAGAGATGATCCGGCAGGTGCTTGCGGACAACAAAAGCCCGCGCTTTGAAAATCTTCCGCCCTTCACCGGCGGACTGGTCGGCTACTTTTCTTACGATTACATCAAGTATGCGGAACCTTCTCTCTGGCTGGACGCAAAGGACGAGGAAGGCTTCAGGGACGTCGACCTCATGCTCTTCGACAAGGTGATTGCCTTTGATAATTTCCGGCAGAAAATTATTTTGATCGTCAATGCCCGGTGTGACGATATCGACCGGGAATACGAGCGGGCCGGGATGGAGCTTAAAAATTTAAAGGAGCTCATCCTTCACGGCGCCTGCCGGAACGAAATCCCGGGCAGGATGACGTCGCCGGTCCGGGAGCTGTTCAGCCGGGAGGAATACTGCGCAATGGTTGAGAAGGCGAAGGACTATATCCGTGAGGGGGAACTTTTTCAGGTCGTACTGTCCAACCGGCTGGACGCGGATTTTGAGGGAAGCCTTCTGAATACCTACCGTGTTTTGCGGACCATCAATCCCTCCCCTTATCTGTTTTATTTCTCGAGCGACGATATCGAGATTGCAGGGGCTTCTCCCGAAACCCTTGTGAAGCTGGAAAACGGTGTCCTGAAAACCTTCCCCCTGGCCGGGACCCGGCCGCGCGGCGCAACGGAGGAAGAAAACAAACGGCTGGAGGAGGAGCTTCTGGCCGACGAGAAGGAATGCGCCGAGCACAATATGCTGGTCGATCTGGGGCGAAACGACATTGGAAAAATCAGCAGCTTTGGCAGCGTGCGGGTGGAAAAATACAAGAGCATTGAACGCTTCTCGCATGTGATGCATATCGGGTCCTCCGTGTCCGGAAAAATCCGGCCCGACCGGGACGCCGTGGACGCGGTGGAGGCCGTGCTCCCGGCAGGGACCCTTTCCGGAGCTCCCAAAATCCGCGCCTGTCAGATCATCCATGAGCTTGAAAACAACAAGCGGGGCATTTACGGCGGAGCCATCGGTTATATCGGTTTTTCCGGGAACCTGGACACCTGCATCGCGATCCGGCTCGCCTTTCAGAAAAACGGCCGGGTGTTTGTCCGTTCGGGCGCGGGGATTGTGGCCGACAGTGTGCCGGAAAACGAGTATCAGGAATGCATCAATAAAGCCAGAGCCGTCGTAAAGGCGCTGGAAATCGCACAGGGAGGGATGACGGATGATCTTGCTGATCGATAACTACGACAGCTTTACCTATAATCTTTATCAGCTTGTCGGGACGGTCAATCCGGAGATCCGGGTGATCCGGAACGACGAAATGACCGTTGAAGAAGTAAGAAATTTATGTCCCTCCCACATGATTTTGTCGCCGGGACCCGGCTATCCAAAAGACGCGGGCATCTGCACCGCCGCCGCGGCAGAACTGGGAAAAGAAATTCCGCTTCTGGGCGTATGCCTCGGCCATCAGGCCATCTGCGAGGCGTTCGGAGCGGCCGTTTCCCACGCAAAGCGGCTGATGCACGGTAAGGCGTCCGAGGTGACCCTTGACGGCGGCTGTCCGATTTTCAGGGGGCTTCCCGGTCGGATTCAGGCGGCGCGGTATCACTCCCTAGCGGCGGTCCGTGACACCCTTCCGGAGTGCCTGCGGATTACGGCCGAAACGGACGACGGAGAGGTGATGGGGGTCATGCACCGGGAATACCCCGTATTCGGCGTACAGTTTCATCCCGAATCCATTCTGACGCCGGGCGGCGTTCAAATCATCCAAAATTTTCTTCACTTGTGAAAGGAGTCTGACCAATGATTAAGGAAGCAACCGCAAAACTGATTGAAAGAGAAAATCTGACCTATGACGAAGCCGTTGCCGTAATGGATGAAATCATGGGGGGAAATACGTCCCAGGTGCAGACGGCGGCTTTTCTCGCGTCCCTGTCCGCAAAGGGGGAGACCATCGAGGAAATTACCGCCTGCGCCGCCGGGATGCGCGCCCACGCCACGCCCGTCGTTTGTGATTCCGACCTTTTGGAAATCGTCGGGACGGGAGGGGACGGCGCAAACTCCTTCAATATATCGACCACCGCCTCCATCGTTGTCGCCTCCTCGGGGGTGAAGGTGGCCAAACACGGCAACCGCGCGGCCTCCTCCCAAAGCGGCGCCGCAGACTGCCTGGAGGCTTTGGGCGTGAAAATCAGCCTTACTCCGGAAAAATGCGCGGAGCTGCTCGATACGATCGGAATCTGCTTTTTCTTTGCACAGAGCTATCATTCATCCATGAAATATGTCGGTCCGGTTCGGAAAGAGATGGGCGTGCGCACCATTTTCAATATTCTCGGCCCGCTGACCAATCCGGCCTCGGCCAACCTGCAGCTGCTGGGCGTTTACTCCGAGGCGCTGGTCGAGCCGCTCGCCCGGGTGCTCTCGAATCTTGGGGTCAGGCGGGGCATGGTGGTTTACGGGCGGGATAAGCTGGATGAAATCTCCATGTCCTCTCCCACGGATATCTGCGAATTTCAGGACGGCTGTTTCAGAAAATACACGATCACGCCGGAAGACTTCGGTTTCCAATCTTGCGCAAAAGCGGACCTGACGGGGGGAACGCCGGAGGAAAACGCGCGCATTACCCTTGATATTTTAAATGGGGCAAAGGGTGCGAAGCGCGAAGCGGTCCTTTTGAACGCCGGGGCCGCGCTGTACCTTGCCGGAAAGGCGGAAACGCTGCAGGGCGGCGCCCGTCTGGCCGCCGAGCTGATCGACAGCAAGAAAGCGAAGGCAAAGCTGGACGAATTCATCCGGGAATCCAACAGGGAGGCGAAGGTGAGTTGATTTTAGAAGAGCTTGCGGCCTATGCGAAACAGCGGGTGCAAAGGGCCAAAGAAACAGTCGGAGCGGAGGAAATCAAGGAACGGGCCCTCCGCCTTCCGAGGGGCGGTTTCCGGTTTGAAAATGCTTTGAAGGGTCCAAAGCTGTCTTTTATCTGCGAGATCAAGAAGGCGTCCCCCTCCAAAGGAGTTCTTTCCCGGGATTTCCCTTATCTTGAAATCGCGCAGGAATACGAAAGGGCGGGCGCGGACTGCGTTTCCTGCCTCACCGAGCCGAAGTGGTTTTTAGGTTCCGATCAGATATTCCGTGAAATTCGCGGCGGCATTTCCCTTCCGATGCTCCGAAAGGACTTTACCGTCGACGAATATCAGCTCTATGAGGCAAGGTGCATGGGAGCCGACGCGGTGCTTCTGATCTGTTCCCTGCTCGATACCCGAACGCTGGCGCGGTACCTTGCCGTCTGTGACGAGATGGGAATATCGGCCTTGGTGGAGACCCACGACGAAGAGGAAGCGAAGTCCGCGGTGTCGGCGGGGGCCCGCCTGATCGGGGTCAACAACCGCAATCTGAAGGATTTTACCGTGGATTTTTCAAACGCGGCGAAGCTGAGAAATCAAATCCCTTCCTCCGCCCTGTTTATCGCGGAATCGGGCGTAAGTTCGCCCGGCGATGTGGCGGCCCTCAAAGAAATCGGGGCGGACGCCGTTCTGGTCGGCGAGGCCCTGATGCGGGCGGAGGATAAGAAGGCCCTTCTTTCGGCCTTTCGGGGGGCGGCAAGATGAGCAGGACGAAGATCAAGATATGCGGTCTTTTCAGGCCCTGCGACGCCGAATTTGTCAACAGCGCCCAGCCGGACTTTGCGGGCTTTGTGTTTTATGAAAAAAGCCGCCGGAACGTAACGCCCCAAGAGGCACAGAGGCTGAGAGAGGCGATCCGCCCGGAAATCAGGACCGCCGGGGTGTTTGTGGACGCTTCTCTGGAGCGGATCGCGGCGCTTTACCGTGACAGAACCATCGGAATTGTCCAGCTCCACGGAAGCGAGGACGACCTCTTTATCGAAAGGCTCAGGCAAATGCTTCCGCAGGCTGAAATCTGGAAAGCGTTCAAAATCCGCTCGGATAAGGACCTTCTGGCCGCCGAACGCAGCTGTGCCGACAGGGTGCTTCTGGACAACGGCTACGGGACCGGGGAATGCTTCGATTGGTCTCTGATGAAAAGTATTTCCCGCCCGTTTATCCTTGCGGGGGGCCTCACGCCCCAAAACATCCCCGAAGCGGTGTCCCGGTTTCACCCTTACGCGGTCGACCTGAGCTCGGGCGTGGAAAAGGACGGCCTGAAGGACCGGGATAAGATCGCGGCGGCGGTGAAAGCGGTAAAGTCAACGGAAGAATACTGAAAACGGAAGGGCTGAACCCTTCTTTTAAGGAGGAACCTATGTCAAAAGGCAGATTTGGCATTCATGGCGGCCAGTATATACCGGAGACGCTGATGAACGCCGTAATGGAATTGGAAGAAGCCTATCGTCACTATCAATGCGACCCGCAGTTTCAGGAGGAGCTTACCGGCCTTCTGAACGATTACGCCGGAAGGCCGTCGCGCCTTTATTTCGCCGAGAAAATGACGAAGGATTTGGGCGGGGCCAGGGTTTATCTGAAGCGGGAGGACCTGAATCACACCGGCGCGCACAAAATCAACAACGTGCTCGGCCAGGTCCTTCTGGCTAAGAAAATGGGCAAGACGCGCGTGATCGCCGAAACCGGGGCCGGTCAGCACGGCGTGGCGACCGCGACGGCTGCGGCGCTGATGGACATGGAATGCGAGATTTTTATGGGGAAGGAGGACACCGAAAGACAGGCGCTGAACGTCTACAAAATGCGGCTTTTGGGGGCGCGGGTTCATCCGGTTACTTCCGGCACGGGCACCCTGAAGGACGCGGTGTCCGAAACCATGCGGGAATGGACGAGCCGGATCGCCGACACCCATTATGTCCTCGGGTCGGTGATGGGGCCGCACCCGTTTCCCACCATCGTGAGGGATTTTCAGGCGGTGATCTCCAGAGAGATCAAGGAGCAGCTCATGGAAAAGGAAGGCCGCCTGCCCGACGCGGTGCTTGCCTGCGTGGGCGGCGGCTCCAACGCCATCGGCGCTTTCTATCACTTTATTGAAGACCCGTCGGTATGCCTGATCGGATGCGAGGCGGCCGGAAGGGGCGTCGATACCTTTGAAACGGCGGCGACCATGACGACCGGAAGGCCGGGGATTTTTCACGGGATGAAGTCCTATTTCTGTCAGGATAAATACGGCCAGATCGCGCCGGTCTACTCCATTTCTGCCGGGCTCGACTACCCGGGCGTCGGCCCGGAACACGCCTGGCTTCACGATATCGGGCGGGCGGAGTATGTGGCCGTCACCGACGACGAGGCCGTGGATGCCTTTGAGTACCTCTCCCGTACGGAGGGCATCATCCCCGCCATTGAAAGCGCCCATGCCGTGGCTTACGCCAGAAAGCTGGCGCCCCAAATGGGCCGGGATAAAATCGTCGTCATTAACCTTTCGGGACGGGGCGACAAGGACTGCGCTGCCATCGCGCGGTACAGAGGGGAGGAGATTTTTGAATGAGCCATATCAAAAAAGCATTTGAACAGGGGAAGGCCTTCATTGCCTTTCTGACCTGCGGAGACCCCGATCTGGAAACCACCGAACAGCTTATCAAAGGAATCGCCGATGCCGGCGCGGACCTCATCGAGCTGGGGATACCCTTCTCCGACCCTACGGCGGAAGGCCCTGTGATTCAGGAGGCGAACCTGCGCGCGCTTGCCGCGGGCACAACGACGGACAAAATCTTTGACATGGTGCGCAGGGTCAGGCAGACCGTCGGCGTCCCCATGGTTTTCATGACCTATGCCAACGTGGTGTTCTCCTACGGAACCGAGCGCTTTTTGGAAACCGCCGCCGGGATCGGCATGGATGGGGTGATCCTTCCAGACGTGCCCTATGAGGAAAAAGAGGAATTTGCCCCGGTGTGCCAAAAACACGGCCTTGATTTTATTTCCCTTGTTGCCCCGACCTCGAACGACCGCATCAAAAAGATTGCAAAAGAAGCTTCGGGTTTTGTTTACTGCGTGTCCTCTCTCGGGGTTACGGGCATGAGAAGCGAAATTACCTCGGATGTGGGTTCCATGGTAAAATTGGTCCATGAATCCGGCAGCGTCCCGGCGGCGGTCGGCTTTGGAATCTCAACGCCGGAGCAGGCGGCGCAGATGGCAAAAACAGCCGACGGCGTTATCGTCGGCTCCGCCATTGTGAAGCTGATCGGGCAGCACGGCAGGGAAGCCCTCCCCTTTGTCGCGGATTATGTGCGGGCTATGAAAGAAGCGGTCGGTCGGGCTGAGACGCGTGCGCAGGAATAAAATTGACGGATATTTGAGGTCGCTGTCTTTTCAAATCATGGACAGGTATTGTATAATGAATCATATGGATAGCGCCATTTAAGAACGGCCTGTCTGCAGTACAAATCAGAACATACAGGGAAGGGTAAAACATCAATGAAAACAGTAACGCTGAAAAACGGTTCGGAGTTTTTGATCAGAAAAGCAGCTGCAGAGGATGCCGAATTAATGGCCCGGTTTAAAAGGTGCATCAGCGGAGAATCAGATTTCCTCTCGTACGGAGAAAATGAGATAGAAATTTCAGCGGAGACGGAGGAGCACGCCATTTCGTCTGAAAACGCGAAGGATAATTCGGTGATTATCATCGCCTTGTGCTGCGGAGAAATTGCGGGTTTCGTCACTTTCAGCGGCGGTGCCAAAGCCAGAAAACGGCACTCGGGTGAGATGGGAATCGCCGTCAGAAAAGATTATTGGGGTTTGGGAATCGGAAACTTTCTTCTGGATTTCCTGATCGAATGGGCAAAGCAGACTCAAATCGTCAGAAAAATCAATCTGCTGACCCGTGCGGATAATCAAAAGGCGGTCAGTCTGTATGAAAAATATGGCTTTTTAAAAGAAGGAACCATCACCAGAGACATTTGCGTCGGCGGAGTGTTTTACGATTCCCTGAGCATGGGACTTTTGATCGGCTGATGCCGGGAATCGTTGCAGCTGTTGCCGCCTGCTGCGGGGTTCCGGACAGGCATAATCATTTACAGAAGGAGTGACCGAAATGGGTGAAATCCTGAATTCCATGCTTTTTCAGAGTAAAGCGGATCAATATGTCCTGGGGAGACCGGGGTATCCGCAGGAGGTCTTTGACCTGATTGCTTCCGTCGTTCCCCCGTCGGAGAACATACGGATTGCCGATATCGGCTCCGGAACAGGAATTTTTTCCGAGGAGCTCTTAAAAAGGAATTACGAAACCGATTGCGTGGAGGCTTCCGAAGCCATGAGGCGAAAGGCGGAAGCCGGGCTTTGCCACTACGGCGGTTTTCATTCCGTCGGCGCGCAGGCGGAGGACACCGGCCTGCCGGATAACAGCCTGGACCTGATTACGGTGGCTTCGGCTTTTCACTGGTTCAATACCCCGAAGTTTCTGGCGGAATGTCAGCGGATTCTGAAAAAAGATGGATGGGTGTTTATCGTTACCAACGCCCGTCCGTATAACGACGAATTCACAAAAGCGCATCACGAAATCTGCAAGCGTTTCTGCCCGTCCTTTACCGGCGCCAATCACGGCGCGGAGTATGTGGAATCCGTATTGTCGGATTTTTTCACGGCAGGATATACGAAGAAAATCATTCCGCATGATTTGGTTTATACGAATGAGCAGTTTTTATCCCGCTGCATTTCTTCCTCCTTCTCCCCGAATCCGGGCGATGCCGGTTATCCCGCGTATTGTGACGAACTGAAAGAACTCATCAGCCGCTTTTCCGCGGATGGGAAAATCCTTGTGCACAACCAAACGGCCGTGTGGTTCGGAAGGATTCGGAGGATCTGATGATGCGGATCGTCTCCTGCAAGAAACAATAAGGGACATTTGACTGCAAGGGCCGGGAAGAACAGGCAATGACGGCATCTCATCAATCTCGTAAAAAACACTGGTAAAACGATCGGAATTATATTATAATAAAGTCTATCAAAAATGAAATAGGTTTAAGGTGTCAGAAAAGCGAAAGCTTGGTTCTGATGAAAAGGGAAACAGGTGCAAATCCTGTACGAACTCGTCACTGTGATAAGGGAGCTGCGGCAAAAAGCCACTGATTAGGAATTGGGAAGGCGGCCGTAAACGATGATCTTTCAGCCAGGAGACCTGCCTTAAATAGAGCACTACAGCCACGAGTAACTGGTTTGGAATGGATAAGGCAGGTCTGACCATGCCTTTTGATACCTCCATGCCTTTGTGGCAATGGAGGTATTTTTATTGTGGCGAAAGTATTGATGATTCAGGGGACCATGTCCAACGCGGGGAAAAGCCTGCTTACAGCCGGCCTGTGCAGAATCCTGAAGCAGGACGGATACCGCGTTGCTCCCTTTAAATCCCAGAATATGGCGCTGAACTCCTATATTACGGACGAAGGGCTGGAAATGGGCAGAGCGCAGGTCATGCAGGCGGAAGCAGCGGGAATCAAACCGTCCGTTCTGATGAACCCCATTTTGCTAAAACCCACCAACGACACCGGCTCCCAGGTGATCGTCAACGGGGAAGTCATCGGCAATATGAGCGCGAAAGAATATTTTGCCTATAAAAAGAAGCTGATCCCGGATATCAGAAGGGCATTTCACGAGCTGGAAAAGCAGGCGGACATCATTCTTGTAGAGGGCGCGGGCAGTCCGGCGGAAATCAACCTGAAAGAAAATGATATCGTCAATATGGGGCTGGCCGACATGCTGGATGCCCCGGTGCTTCTGGTCGGGGATATCGACCGGGGCGGCGTCTTTGCCCAGCTGCTCGGTACCCTGATGCTTTTGGAAGATCATGAAAAGGCAAGGGTAAAGGGCCTGATCATCAATAAATTCCGGGGCGACCCTTCGATTCTTGACCCGGGAATCCGTATGCTGGAGGAAAAAAGCGGCGTGCCGGTCGCCGGGGTCGTTCCTTATATGGACATTTCGGTGGAGGATGAGGACAGCCTGACCGGGCGGTTTGATCAAAAAGAAGAAGCGCAGATCGACATCGCCGTCATCCGTTTTCCCCGGATTTCCAATTTTACGGATTTTTCTGTCTTTGAGCAGATCGAGGGTGTTTCCGTCCGCTATGTGGATTCCTCCGCTCAGCTGCACCGTCCGGATATGATTCTTCTGCCGGGCAGTAAGAATACGATGGGCGACTTGAAATGGATGCGGCAGAACGGGCTGGAAGCGGCGGTCAAAAAGAGGAAGGGCGAAAGCGTGATTTTTGGCATCTGCGGCGGATATCAGATGCTTGGCCGCACTGTTTCGGACCCTTACGAAGTGGAAGAGGGCGGCGCCGTTCGAGGGATGGAGCTGCTCCCCGTGGACACCGGGCTGGAGACCCAAAAGGTCCGCACCCGTGTGGAGGGCGCCTTTGGACGAGTACCGGGGATTTTCTCCGGTTTGTCCGGCAGGAAAATAAAGGGGTATGAAATCCATATGGGCGTCAGCAGCGCGGAACCGGGCTGCCCGCCGCTGTGTTCCCTGACCAATGTGCTGGACGGCGGGGCAAAGAAGGATGGAATCTCCGGCGAGGATATTTATGGAACCTATGTGCACGGAATCTTTGACGAAGGGGAAATCGCGTCCGTTGTCGTGAGGGCGCTCGCCCACAGGAAGGGCCTCTCCATGGAAAGCGGCCTGACCATGGACTATGGAGCCTTTAAGGAATCCCAGTACGACAAGCTTGCAGATACCCTGAGAAAGCATCTCGATCTGGACGGGATTTACCGGATTATAAACGGAGGAACCTATGACAAAAGAAGCATTGGCTGAATTAAAAATCGACAGGCCGGACGAAAGAATCCGGCAGAAAGTAAAGCAAATCTGGGACGGAATTGCAAAGCCGCTGGACGGGCTGGGTCAGTTTGAAGCGATCATTGCGCAGATCGGGGCGATTTCCGGGACCGTACAGATTGACCTTTCTAAAAAAGCCGTGGTCGTCCTATGCGCGGACAACGGTATCGTAGAGGAGCAGGTGAGCCAGTGCGGGCAGGAGGTAACGGCCGCCGTTGCTTCCAGCATGGTTCTGGGAACCACCTCCGTCTGTAAGATGGCGAAAAGGGTAGGGGCGGACGTATTGCCGGTGGACATGGGTATCAACTGCGAAGAAGAGATCCCGGGGCTGATTCAGCGCAAGGTCGCCCCCGGAACGAAAAATTTCCTGAAGGAACCGGCGATGTCGGAAGCGGAGGCCGTACAGGCGATCGCGGAGGGAATGGAGCTCGCGGCGGAATGCGGCGAGAAAGGGTACCGGATTCTGGCGACCGGCGAAATGGGAATCGGCAATACTACGACCAGCAGCGCGATGGCTGCGGCACTGCTGCAATGCAGCGGCGAAGAGGTCACGGGAAAGGGCGCCGGCCTGAACAGGGAAAAGCTGGAGCATAAACAGGAAGTGGTCAGGCGGGCGCTGGAAAGATATCGGTTCCAAAAAGACGAAGCGCTGCGGATTCTGGCAAGCGTCGGGGGATACGACATCGCCGGACTCGTCGGCGTTTTTATCGGGGGGGCTCTTTATCATATTCCCGTTGTTGTCGACGGTGTTATCAGCGCGGTGGCGGCGCTGACGGCGGAACGCCTTGTTCCCGGGGTAAGGGAATACATTATCCCGTCCCACATCAGCAGGGAACCCGCGGCAAAAAGGATTTTTGAGGAACTCGGAGTCCATCCGGTCATAGACGCCGGACTGGCTCTGGGGGAAGGAACGGGCGCGGTGATGATGTTTGCCCTTTTGGACGTCGCGCTTTCCGTATATGAAGACCAGACCACTTTTCATGATATCAGCACGGAACAATATGTCCGTTATGAATAGCCTTCAAACTGACGGTAAAGTCGTGCGGCCGCAAAATTTCGGTGTGATTTGTCTTCAAGCTGAGAAAACATACGGCGCCGCATAACGGCAGGGAGTGAAAATGATGGTACTGATTACGGGCGGCAGCGGCAGCGGCAAATCCGCGTACGCGGAAAAAACGGCGGTTTCGCTTGCCGGGAAAGGGCCGCTGTATTATCTGGCGACCATGAAGGTTTACGACGGCGAGGGCAGAAAAAAAGTGGACAGGCACCGCAATCTGCGGGCGGGAAAAGGCTTTCTGACCATTGAACAGCCGACCGGTATCCTTTTGGCCGTTTCCCAGATGAACCGGGGAAAAGGAACGGTGCTGCTCGAATGCCTGTCGAATCTTGTGGCCAATGAAATGTTTGCTTCAAAGAAAATCCGGCGGGAGAAAGAGGTCGCGGATCAGCTCTGCGCGGAGCTTTGTTCCCTTGCGGAGCATACGGAGCATCTGGTGATCGTCACCAACAACGTCTTTGAGGACGGCATTCCCTATGAAGAGACAACGCGGGCTTATATGGAAGCGCTCGGCAGGGTCAATGCGTTTATTGCCGCCCGGGCGGACGCGGTGACGGAAGTGGTGGTCGGGATTCCGGTTCCAATCAAAGGAGATTTGCTCTAGGATAGGAGAAAAAAGATGCCTGTTTTAAGATCACTGATGATTTCCTTTTCCATTTATTCCAAGATCCCGGTCCCGCAGCTGGAGTGGGAGGACCGGGATATGAAATATGTCCTCTGCTTTTTTCCGTGGGTCGGGGCCGTGATCGGCGTCCTCACGGTTTTGTGGGGGACGCTCTGCCGCTCTTTGGGGCTGGGTACGGTGCTGTACGCGGCTGTCGGGACGGCGATCCCGATCCTGGTATCCGGCGGGTTTCATGTGGACGGCTTCATGGATACGATGGACGCGTTCCATTCTTATCAAAGCCGGGAAAAGAAGCTGGAAATCCTGAAGGATTCCCACATTGGCGCGTTTTCCGTGATACAGCTGGTTATTTATACCCTGCTTTATTTCGGGGCGTATTCCGCAATCAATCAGCCAAGGGCTCTGGCAGTGGCGGGCGCGGGATTTTTTCTTTCCCGTACGCTGAGCGGAATCGGAGTAGTGACCTTTCCGAACGCAAAAAACGAAGGGCTTTTATACCTGTTTTCCAGCAAGGCCCATGAAAAAGCGGTGAAAGTTTCCCTGTACCTTCAGCTTCTGCTCTGTTTGGCGGCAATGCTGTGGCTGTCGCTGTGGACGGGAATCGCCGTTGCGGCGGGCGCGCTGCTGACCTTTTTTTACTGGCGCCGCCGCTGCTTTCGGGAGCTTGGGGGCATTACCGGGGACACCTGCGGCTATTTTGTGACGGTCTGCGAGGGGGTCAACGCGGCGGCCGCCGCGATCTGCTGTATCGCGGGGCTGGTTTAGAATTCGCGAATCAATACCGAAAGAGGGAAGGACATGGAGCTTTACATTGGAGGATACGCACAGGGAAAACTGACTTATGTGCTGAAAAAGACGGGCATCCCGCCCGAAAGAGTATACGATCCCGTGGCGTCTGTGCCGGACTGCGCTGAAACGGGAGCCGCGGTTATCAACCATTTTCATATTCTGGTCAAAGCCCTTTTAAAGGAAGGCAAATCCCCCGAGGACCGGGTTCGGGAAATTCTGGCACGCAACCCCGGAGTGATTGTGATCAGCGACGAAGTCGGGAACGGAATCGTCCCCACGGACGCCGGGGAAAGGGAATACCGGGAACGTCTGGGAAGAATCCTCTGCGGGCTGGCGGAAAAAGCGGACAGGGTGGAGCGGATTGTATGCGGAATCGGACAGAAAATCAAATAACCCTGGCGCTGATCCGCCACGGGGAGACCCCGTCCAACGCGCTGGGCCGGTACCTTGGACGAACTGAAGAGGATTTGTCCGATACGGGAAAGGAAAAGCTGCTGCGAAACAGGCAGTCGGGAAAATACCCACAGGCCGACGTCGTTTTTTCCAGCCCGATGGAACGGTGTCTACAGACCACGGAGCTTCTTTACGGCTGTATGAACCCGATTGTGGTGGAAGAATGGCGGGAAATGGATTTTGGGCGATTTGAAGGAAAGAATTACCGGGAGCTGAGCGGAAACGCGGAGTATCAGGCGTGGATAGACAGCAGCGGGGAACTGCCTTTTCCCGGCGGAGAAAGCAGGCAGGACTTTCTTGCAAGGTGCCGCCGGGGATTGGGCCAGGCGGTAAAGGAACTTGGAAAGGCAGAAAGCCTTCCGGCCTCCGTTGCCGCCGTGGTGCATGGCGGAACCGTCATGGCGCTGCTGAGCACCTTTTGCGGCGGGGATTATTTTGATTATCAGTGCAAAAACGGAGAAGGCTATCTTTGCCGCCTGTCCTTCTCCGGTACCGACTGTTTTTCATTGGAATGGATAAGGAAATTGTAGAGGATGGAACAATGATCAATCATATCACTGCTTTCTTTGCCGGGTTTTTATTGGACCTGCTGCTGGGCGACCCGCACTGGCTTCCCCACCCCGTCCGGCTGATTGGAAAGCTGATCGCCAAACTGGACGGCGTGCTGCTGGGGAAGCTTGACGGGCGGGAAAGGGACGGGAAAAGGGAATTTCGCAGGGGAATCCTGCTGGTGCTTCTGGTCCTGACCGCGACCGTTGCGGCATCGGCTTTGATTCTGTATTTTGCCTACCGGTTTTCCACCGTTTTTGGAATCGCGGTGGAAAGCGTCATGACCTATCAGGTGCTTGCAACCAAATGCCTGAAGCAGGAGAGCATGAAGGTTTACACAAAGCTGAAGGAAAACGATCTGCCGGGCGCGCGGCGCGCGGTGTCCATGATCGTGGGGCGCGACACGGCGGCGCTGGACGAAACCGGGGTCGCCAAAGCCGCCATTGAAACGGTGGCGGAAAACACCTCGGACGGCGTGATCGCGCCGATGCTTTTTCTTGCCCTTGGCGGGCCGGTCCTCGGCTTTTTCTATAAGGCGGTCAATACCATGGATTCCATGGTGGGATATCAGAACGACCGGTATTCGTTTTTCGGCAGGGCCGCCGCCAAGCTGGACGACGCGGTGAACTTTCTGCCCGCAAGAATCAGCGCGGTTTTGATGACAGCCGCCTGTACCCTTGCCGGAAAGGAGTATCACGGGAAGGATGCTTGGAAAATTTACAAACGGGACAGAAGGAAACACAAGAGTCCCAACGCCGCCCATACGGAAGCCGTCTGCGCCGGGGCGCTGGGTATCCGCCTTGCGGGGGACGCCAGCTATTTCGGGAAGCTGGTCAAAAAGCCGTTTCTCGGGGACGCGCTCAGGGCGGTGGAGTACGAGGACATCGTCCGCGCCAACCGCCTGCTTTATCTCACGGCGGGCCTTTGCGAAGGCGCCTGTCTGGCGCTTCTGTTTCTTGCCGATTTTGCTTTTTAATAGGAGGAGTTTATGATTCACGGCGGTGATATTTATCGGAATCAGGTCCGTATCGATTTTTCGGTCAACAGCAATCCCCTTGGAATTCCCGATTCTGTAAAAGACGCGCTGCACGAAGCGGTCGGGCACTGTGAACAGTATCCGGACATCCGGGCGGAAAAGCTGGAGGAAAGCGTTTCCCAAATGACGGGGGTCGGTACGGAGCACCTCCTTTTCGGAAACGGCGCGTCGGAATTGTTCCTTGCCATCATTCACGCCGTCGGACCCAAACGAATCGTTATCCCGGTTCCGTCCTTCTTCGGGTACGAAAAAGCGGCTATGGCGTCGGACGCGGAAATCAGTTATTACGAAATGAAGGAAAGCGCGGGGTTTGCTTTGGACGAAGGGCTTCTGGAGCAGCTGACCGGGGACACGGATTTGCTGTTTCTCGCCAATCCCAACAATCCGGTGGGAAACCTGCTTGACGGCACACTGCTGGAAAAAATCGCGGCTGTCTGCCGGGAGAAGCGGATTACCGTCGTGCTGGACGAATGTTTTCTGGAATTCACCGGCGGGGAGGAGCGGCTTTCGTTCAAGAACCGGTTGCAAGAGTACCCGAATGTACTGGTGGTCCGCGCGTTTACCAAGATTTTTGCCATTCCGGGCGTCCGGCTGGGTTACCTCTTTTGCGGAGATCGGAATTTAACGGAAAGAATCAAAAATCAGCTTCCGGAATGGAATCTGTCTGTTTTTGCGCAGGCCGCGGGCGCGGCGGCGTGCCGGGAAAAGGAATATCTGGAAAAGACCGTCCGGTTTGTAAAAACGGAAAGGGAATATCTCAGCGGGGAGCTCAGGCGGCTGGGGTTCCGGGTATATCCGTCGGCGTCGGATTATCTATTGTTTGATACCCCTGTGCCGCTCTATGACCTGCTTTTGGAAAAGGAAATTCTGATTCGCGACTGCGGCAGTTACAGGGGCCTGAAAAAGGGTTACTACCGTATTGCGGTAAAACAGCACGGGGAAAATGAAACGCTGATCCGGGAGATCGAAAGGCTGGTGAAACAGGATGGATGAGATCGAATTTGTACTGCCGGAGGAAATTGAAAAACACAGCTTCGCAATCATTTCAAGGGAACTGAGCGAGCGAAAAATCGAATTAAAACCGGAACAGGAAATGGTAATCAAACGCGTTATCCACACCAGCGCGGACTTTGAGTACGCAAACACGCTTACCTTTTCGCCGGGAGCGGTGGAAAAAGCGAAGGAGCTGATTCAAAACGGCGCCGATATTGTGACGGACACCAATATGGGGCTGGCCGGAATCAACAAAACCGTACTGGCCCGTTACGGCGGCAGTGTCCATTGCTTTATGGCGGACAAAGAGGTCGCCGAGCTGGCAAAGCGGCGGCAGATCACCCGGGCCGCGGTCAGCATGGAAATGGCGTCTAAAATCGAAAAGCCGGTGATCTTTGCCATCGGCAACGCGCCGACGGCGCTGATCCGGCTCTATGAAATGATGACGGACGGCACCTTCCGCCCGGCGTTTATCATCGGGGTTCCCGTCGGCTTTGTCAACGTGGAGGCGGCAAAGGAACTGATTTTGGGGACGGATGTGCCTTTTATCGTAAACCGCGGCAGAAAGGGCGGCAGCAATGTGGCGGCGGCTGTCTGCAACGCGATTCTTTACGAGCTGGGGAGATAAAGATGCGGTACGGATTTACGACCGGAAGCTGCGCGGCTGCCGCGGCAAAGGCGGCGGCTTACATGCTGTTGACCGGGAAAGAAAAAAGGACCATCACCATCGACACGCCCAAGGGGATTCCCTACAGGGTGGCGGTGGAGGAGATCACCCGCAGGGAATCCGCGGTCACCTGCGCGGTCAGAAAGGACGGCGGGGACGACCCGGACATTACAACAGGGGCGCTGGTTTTTGCCTGTGTCACTTTCAACGGGCGGGAACGCTCGCCGGAAGAAGAAAGCCAAATCGTGATCGACGGAGGCGAAGGAGTCGGCAGGATCACCAAGCGCGGTCTGGACCAGCCGGTCGGCAGCGCGGCCATCAACCATGTACCGAGGGAAATGATCGCGAAGGAAGTGGCGGAAATCTGCCGCCTGACCGATTACCGGGGCGGGCTCCGGGTGGAAATCTTCGTCCCCGGCGGGGAAAAGCTGGTGGAGAAGACGTTTAATCCCAGGCTGGGGATCACCGGGGGCATTTCCATTTTAGGCACAACGGGGATTGTGGAGCCGATGAGCAGCCAGGCGCTGCTCGACACCATCCGGGTGGAGCTGAATGTCAAAAAGGAAGAGGGCTGCCGGGCGGTGGCGGTGACGCCGGGGAATTACGGCCAGTCCTTTATGAAAACCGCCTACGGGTATGATCTGGACCAAAGCGTCAAGTGCAGTAATTTTATCGGGAATACCGTCGATATGGCGGCGGAGGCGGGATTTACCGCGATGCTCCTGACCGGGCATATCGGGAAGCTGGTGAAGCTTTCCGGCGGAATGATGAACACCCACTCCAAAGAAGGGGACTGCCGGATGGAACTGATGGCGTCGGCCGGAATCCGGGCGGACATTTCCGCAAAGACCGCCGGGGAAATCCTCGACTGCGTCACCACGGAGGAAGCGCTGCGGATACTGGAAACCGCTGGGAAACGGAAAAAAACGATGGGAATCCTTCTGGGAAAAATCTGTTTTTACCTGAATAAACGCGCGGCGGGAAGAATTCGGACAGAATGCATTCTTTACGCAAACGAATTCGGGGAGCTGGCGAAAAGCGAAGGGGCACAGGAACTGCTTCAAACAATCATGGAAACGGGAGGGAAACTATGATTTATTTTGTGGGGGCCGGAACCGGGGCGGTGGATTTGATCACCGTGAGGGGCAAACGGCTGCTTCAGACGGCGGACGTCGTCATTTACGCGGGCTCGCTGGTTAATCCGGAGCTTTTACGGGATACAAAGGACGGCTGCGCCGTCTATAACAGCGCGCAAATGACACTGGAGGAGGTCGTTGCGGTCATGCGCCGGGCGGAGCAAAGCGGGAAAACCACGGTGCGTCTCCACACGGGGGACCCCAGCGTATACGGGGCCGTGCGGGAACAGATGGATGTTCTGGATTCGCTCGGAATCCCCTATGAAAGCTGTCCGGGGGTCAGTGCTTGCTTCGGCGCCGCCGCGTCGTTAAATCTGGAATATACCCTGCCGGGCGTTTCCCAGAGCCTGATCATTACCCGCATGGAGGGGAGGACCCCGGTGCCGGAAAGGGAAAGCATCGAAAGCCTGGCGGCGCATGGAGCGTCCATGGCGATTTATCTGAGCGCCGGGATGCTGCGCGAATTAAGCGAAAGGCTGCAAAAGGGCGGTTACCGGCCCGAAACGTCCGCAGCCATCGTTTACAAGGCCACCTGGCCGGAAGAAAAAGCCTGTGTCTGTACCGTGGGGACTCTGGAGGAAACGGCGAAAGCAAACCAAATCACCAAAACGGCGCTGATTCTGGTCGGGGACGCCGTTGCGCATCGGAATTACCAGCGCTCCAGATTGTACGCGCCGGATTTCGAGACGGAATTTCGAGGAAAACGGGAATGAAAATCAGTATCATCAGCTTTACCGAAAGAGGAGCCGCTCTTGCACAGACGGTCCGAAACAGCCTTGCGCGGGAGATGGAGATCACCCTTTCTGCCAAGCACAGGGCTTTGCCGGATGATCTGGAAGCTGTATATGTGGAAGAAAGCCTTTCCCGGTGGGCGGGGGAGCGGTTCCGGGAACACAGTGCGGTGCTCTTTATCGGGGCCTGCGGCATTGCCGTGCGCGCGATTGCGCCTTCCGTAAGGGATAAGCTGGAGGATTCCCCGGTGCTGGTCATGGATGAAGCGGGCCGGTTTGTGATTCCGCTGCTGTCCGGGCATTTCGGGGGAGCCAACGAACTGGCCGAACGGATTGCGGAAAAGACCGGCGCGGTTCCGGTCGTCACGACCGCCACCGATGTAAACGGATTGTTTGCGGCGGACGTCTTTGCCCGCAGGAACCGGCTGGCCGTCTGTAACCGGAGCGGGATTGCCGCCGTTTCGTCCGCGGTCCTTGCCGGGCAGCCCGTCACAATGGCGGTCGCGGGTTCCTGTACGGGAAGCTGGCCGAAGGAGTTGACCCCGGTACCCTACCCCGTGAACGGCGGGGCGTCGGTGATCGTTTCCCCCTATATGGCGGATGCGGAAAAGGCGGATTTACAGCTTTGTCCAAGGGCCTGTGTGCTCGGAATCGGGTGCAGGCGAGGGAAATCCTTTCCGGAAATAGAGGAAGCGGTGGAAAAGCAGATGAAGAAAGCCGGGCTGCGGTGGGAGTCGCTGGCTGCTGTTGCTTCGGTCGACCGGAAAAAGGACGAGCAGGGGTTACTGGAATTTGCGGAGAAACATGGCCTTCCTTTCCTGATTTTTTCCGCGGACAGGCTGAAAGCAGTTGGCGGCGATTTTGCTTCCTCCGCCTTTGTGGAGGAGCAGGTGGGCGTGGACAACGTCTGTGAACGCGCGGCGATGGCGGCTTGCGGGGAAGACGGAAAGCTCCTTATCGAAAAATACGCCGAAAACGGAATCACAGTGGCCATAGCACAGAAAAAATGGAGTGTAAGCTTTGATGAAACATAAAATTTATATTGTGGGAATGGGACCGGGAGCGGAAGAAATGATGACCTTTCAGGCGGTGCGGGCGCTGGAGGAAAGCGACGTGATCGTCGGGTACCCGGTCTATTTGAATCTGCTGGAGAAGCGCTTTCAGGAAAAAGAGCTGCTCTCCACGCCGATGACGCAGGAAGCAAAACGGTGCGAAATGTGCTTTCAGGAAGCCCTGAAAGGGAAAACAGTGGCGCTGGTCTGCAGCGGGGACGCCGGAGTGTACGGGCTGGCGTCGCTGATGTACGGGATCGGGGCGGATTACCCGGACTGCGAGCTTTTGGTGATTCCTGGCGTCACCGCCGCCAACAGCGGCGCCGCGTGCCTTGGGGCCCCGCTCAACCACGATTACTGCGTTATCAGCCTGAGCGACCTTTTGACGCCGTGGGAGCTGATTGAAAAAAGACTGCGGGCGGCGGCGCAGGGCGACTTCTGTATTGCGCTGTATAACCCTTCCAGCCGCAGGCGCGCGGATTACCTGCAAAAGGCGTGCGACATCCTGCTGGAGCAGCTGGAGGAAAGCAGGGCCTGCGGCTATGTGGAAAATATCGGCAGAGAGGGCACCCGGACATTCGTCTGCACCTTAAAGGAACTGAGGGAGCGGCAGGTCAATATGTTTACCACCGTCTTTATCGGGAATTCCCAGACGCGGCTTCTGGACGGGAAGCTGATCACCGAAAGAGGATACCGTTTATGAAACAGACACTGATTTTTTCAGGGACAACGGAGGGCCGTCGCCTGGCCGAGCTGCTGTGCGCAAATGGACTGGAATGCACGGTCTGCGTGGCGACGGAATACGGGGAGCTGGTCATGGAGAAAAGGCCGGGGCTGACCGTCCATCAGGGCAGGATGACCCCGGAGGAAATGAAACGCTTTCTCCGTTCGGAGGATTTCCTCGCGGTGGTGGACGCCACCCATCCTTTTGCGACCGCCGTTTCGGAGAATATCAGAAACAGCACGGCGGAAAGCGGTATCCCTTGCCTGCGCCTGCAGCGGGACACGGATATTCTGCCCCCGGGGCGGAAAAACGGGTTGCGCTATCCCACTCATGAAGCCTGCGCCGAAGCGCTGAAAGATATGCCCGGCAATATCCTTCTGACGACGGGAAGTAAGGACCTGTCGCTTTACAGCGGGCGGAAGGAGCTTCTTCCCCGCCTGTATGCAAGGGTCCTGCCCGGGCTGGAAAGCCTCTCCCTCTGCTATGAAAACGGGATCGAAGGAAAACATATCATCGCCATGCAGGGTCCCTTCTCGGTGGAAATGAACGAGGCGATGATCCGTCAGTACGATATCCGCACTCTGGTGACGAAGGAAAGCGGTAAAAACGGCGGCTTTCCGGAAAAAATACAGGCCGCCCGCAGCACCGGGACGAAAGTGCTGGTGATCGGGAACCCGGAACGGGCGGACGGGGACTCTTTTGAGGAAGTATGCGAAAAGCTGGAAGACCTGACCGGGAAAAAGCTGCGGCGGGACAGCCGGATGCGGATTTCCCTGATCGGGATGGGAATGGGAGGCAGCACGTTACTGACAAGGGAGGCAGAGTGCCGGATACAGGAAGCGGAACTCCTCTTTGGGGCCCGGAGACTCCTGGCGGGGATCCCGGGCCCGGCCGAAAAAATCCCCTGCTATCTGGCGGAGGACATCCTTCCGTATCTGAAGGGGAAAGCGGTTCAAAACGCGGCTGTCCTTTTTTCCGGGGACACCGGTTTTTACAGCGGGGCACAAAAGCTGTACGACGCCCTGCAAAAAGAAACAGAAGCGGGTATCCTGCATGCGCGGGTGGAAGTCCTGCCGGGGATTTCCAGCGTATCCTGCCTTGCGGCAAGGCTCGGGAAAAGCTGGCACGACGCGGCGATCGTCAGCATCCACGGAAAAAGCGCCAATGTCCTTGATACGGTGCGAACGAATGAAAAAACGTTCCTGCTCGTGTCCGGCCTTGCGGATATGAAAGCGCTCGGCGATCTGTTTCTGGAGCAGGAAATGGAGAATATCCGAATCACAGCGGGCTATCAGCTCTCCTACCCGGAGGAACAGATTCTGCGCCTGAACCCGGCGGACTGCGCGGCGCTCGAAAAGGAAGGGCTTTATGTCTGCCTGATCGAAAACCCGCAAGCCGAAAAGAAACGTCTGACGCACGGACTGCCGGACAGCGCTTTTCTTCGGGGCCGGGTGCCGATGACCAAAGAAGAAATCCGTGCGGTATCCGTCTGCAAGCTCCGGCTTTGCCGGGACGCCGTCCTTTACGATGTCGGCAGCGGCACGGGTTCCGTCGCGGTCGAGTGCGCGGCGCTGTCCGACCGCATACAGGTATATGCCATTGAAAAGAAGAAGGAAGCCGCGCTTTTGACGGAGAAAAACCGTGAAAAATTCGGCCTGGCCAACCTGAGCGTGGCCGAGGGCGAAGCGCCGCAGGCATTTGAGGGGCTTCCCGCCCCGACCCACGCGTTTCTCGGCGGAAGCGGCGGCAATATGAAGGAAATCCTTGCGGCGCTTTACCGGAAAAACCCGCGGCTCCGTGTGGTCGCGAACGCCGTCACGCTGGAAACCCTCGGCGAAATCACCGGCCTGCTGAAAACCTTGCCGGTGGAGCAGGAAGAGGTGGTTCAGCTACAGGTCAGCAGAGCCGAGCCGGTGGGCAGGTACCGCATGATGCGCGCGGAGAATCCGGTTTTTATCGTTTCTTTTACTTTTCGGGAAAATGGGGAGAAAGACGAATGAAAGCACCCAGAATCATGATCGCGGCTGCCGGCAGCGGCAGCGGAAAGACCCTGCTGACCTGCTCGCTTTTACAGGCTCTGCTGGACAGCGGGAAAAAGGCGGCCGCATTTAAATGCGGACCGGACTTTATCGACCCCATGTTCCACCGCAAGGTGCTCGGCGTCCCCTCTAAAAATCTGGATTCCTTTTTTACGGATGAAAACACGACCAGATTTCTGTTTCTGGAGGATGCCGAAGGAAAGGACCTTTCCGTGATCGAGGGCGTCATGGGGCTTTACGACGGTCTGGGAGGCATCACAGAGGAAGCGTCCTCCTACCATCTGGCAAAGGTCACGAAAACGCCGGTGATTCTGGTGGTGGACGCCCGCGGGATGGGCCGGTCGGTCATCCCCCTGATTGCTGGTTTTTTGCAGTACGACACCGCGCGCCTGATCCAGGGCGTGATCCTGAACAGAACCGGAAAGATGTTTTATGACGCGATCAAACCGGAAATAGAAGCGGAAACAGGGATTCCGGTTCTGGGGTATTTTCCCGTTCATACGGAGATCAGGCTGGAAAGCCGCCACCTCGGCCTGCGGCTGCCGGAGGAAATCCGGGGACTCCGCGAGCAGCTGAAAAAATCCGCGGAGGTCTTCAGGACTGCCGTCGATCTGGAAAAGCTCGTGGCGATCGCGTCGCGGGCGGAAGAACTCGAAGCAGCCCCGGTGACAGTTCCCGCGAAAGCGGACGGCGTACGGATCGGTGTCGCCATGGACGAAGCGTTCTGCTTTTACTATGAGGACAATCTGCGGCTGCTGCAAAAAGCCGGGGCGGAGCTGGTGCCCTTTTCACCGCTGCACGAAGAAAAGCTCCCGGCGCACCTGCACGGGCTGATTCTGGGCGGCGGGTACCCGGAGCTATACGCGGCCGCCCTGTCCCAAAACAAAGGGATGCGGGACAGCGTGAAGGCGGCTGTTGAAAGCGGGATGCCTTCCATTGCGGAATGCGGAGGATTTCTGTACCTGCACGAGATGATGGAAAATCAGGAGGGGAATGCCTTCCCGATGGTTGGCACGGTGAAAGGCAGCTGCCGGTATACGGGAAAGCTCGTCCGCTTCGGGTATATCGGCGTTTGCGCGGAAACGGAAAGCTTTCTGCCGAAGGGGACGGAAATCCGGGGGCATGAGTTCCACTATTTTGACAGCACGGACAACGGAAACGACTGTCTGGCACGAAAACCGGTGTCGGGGCGGCAGTGGCGCTGTGTCCACGCCGGAAAAAATCACTGGTGGGGCTTTCCGCATCTGTATTATTACGCGAACCCGGCCTACGCGTACCATTTTTTAGGGAGGGCTGAAAGCTATGCACAGGGGTCATGAAATATCCGCCGATACCTATTCCTATCTTTCCGCTTTAAGGGAGTGGAATACGACCTATAAAGTCGCTTTTTCGGTGGGGGCGCTGGTGACGGTCATCGCCGCCGATTCCGTCGGAGTTTCCGCCGTGACCCTCCTTTTTATGCTGTTTCTCAGCGTGGGGGTGGGGAAAATCCCCGCAAGAGACTATTTCCGCCTGATGAAAATCCCTTTGGCCTTTATTCTGCTGGGGGGCGCGGCGATTACGGCCCAGTTCGGTAGCGGAGCGGACAGCCTTTTTCGCACCCGGTTTTTTCTGACGAATCTGTACGTGACCCAAAGCAGCCTGACGCTGGGGATACACGTGACCCTCAAAGCGTTCTCGGCGGTCAGCGCGCTGTACCTGATGACGCTCTCCACCCCGATGGGGGAAATCATTTCCGTTTTCAGAAAAATCCGTGTGCCTGTTCTGATTCTGGAGCTGATGCACCTGATTTACCGGTATATTTTCATCCTGTCGGAAACCAATCAGCGCCAGAAGGACTCCGCGGGGTCAAGGCTGGGGTACTGCGATCTGAAAACCTCGTTCCGTACCTTCAGCGGGGAGCTGGCGAATCTTTTGGTCCTGTCCATGAAGAAGGCGGAAACGTATTACGACGCGATGGAAGCGAGGGGCTACGAGGGAAACGCCCTGTTCTGGGAAGAAACAAAACCGCTGACGGCGGGGCAGCTGCTGTACGCCGGTCTGTATCTCGCACTGCTTTTGGGAACTTTTTGTTTAATAGGGAGGAGGGGCTGAATGAGGGAAAAAATTCTGGAGGTGGACCATCTTTCGTTTGCCTATGACAGGGACCGCGATACGCTGAAGGATATCTGCCTTGCGATCTATCAGCGGGAAAAAATCGCCGTCCTTGGGGCAAACGGGGCTGGGAAAACCACTTTTTTTCTGAATCTGAACGGGGTGAGGGAGCCCACGAACGGGGAAATCCGTTACCGGGGGGAAACGATCGTCAGGAAAAACATCAACCGGCTGCGACGGAATGTGGGAATCGTCTTTCAGGACGCGGACAGCCAGATCATCGCTTCCACGGTAAAGGCGGAGGTGGCCTTCGGGCCGCTGAATATGAAGCTTCCCCGGGAAGAGGTGGAGGAAAGAACCCTTCGCGCCGTCCGGGAAATGAAGCTGGAGGACCACGTTATGCGGCCGCCCCATTACCTGAGCGGCGGGGAAAAGAAAAGGGTCAGCATCGCGGATATTCTGGCCATGGATTCCGAAGTCATGATTTTTGACGAGCCGACCGCTTCCCTGGACCCGGTCAACGCGCAGGTGCTGGAAGAGGTTCTGGATCAGATCGAGCAAAAGGGAAAAACCGTCCTGCTTTCCACGCACGACGTGGATTTTGCCTATCGCTTTGCGCAGCGGGTGCTGGTTTTTTGCGGCGGGGAGCTGATCGGCGACGGAACCGCGGAAGAAATCTTCCGCGACGAGTCCCTGCTCAGAAAAGCAAACCTGAAAAAGCCGGTCCTGATGCAGCTTTACGATCTGCTGAAAGAAAAGGGGAAAATCGGAAAACCGGGAGCGTGTCCCAAAAAAATTTCCGATTTTGCCGCGCTGTTATAAGAATGGTAAACAAATTGATATTTGTTCCAGATAAAACGAAAAGAGAGGGTAATAACAATGACAACGAAACAGAAAAAATGGATTGCCTCGCTGGCGGTCCTGTCGGTAATCGTGGGAATTACTCCGAATGCCTACGCGATGCACATTATGGAGGGCTACCTTGCGCCCCGGTACTGTATTGCCTGGGGAGTGCTGTGTATTCCCTTCTTAGTGACCGGATACCTGTCCATTAACAAAAAGCTGAAAGAAAACAGAAAGAACATCACACTGCTCGCCATGGCGGGGGCGTTTATCTTCGTGATTTCCTCCCTGAAAATTCCGTCCGTAACGGGCAGCTGTTCCCATATGACGGGCACGGGGCTGGGCGCGATTCTGTTCGGGCCTACGGCTGTCAGCATCTTGGGCATTATCGTCCTGCTTTTTCAGGCGATTCTGCTTGCGCACGGCGGGCTGACCACGCTGGGAGCCAACACTTTTTCCATGGCCATTGCCGGCCCGCTGCTCAGCTACGGAATTTTCCTGCTGTGCAAAAAGCTGAAAGTGAACCGTTATGTCGGCATTTTTCTGGCGGCGTTTCTGGGCGACCTCTTTACTTACTGCGTCACGAGCTTTCAGCTTGCAATCGCCTATCCTTCCGCGGAGGGTGGCGTTATGGCGTCGGTCGGAAAGTTCCTCGGCGTTTTTGCGCCGACGCAGCTGCCCCTTGCCGTTCTGGAGGGCATCCTTACCGTCCTGATCATGATCGCGCTGAAGACATACGCTACTCCGGAACTGAACATGCTGAAGCTGAACATGGAGGAGAAATAAGATGAGTAAGACGAAAAAAACGGTTGTCGCGTTAATCATTGTAGCGGTTTTAATTGCTTTTGTCCCGCTGTTCGCTTTAAAGGGCGCGGAATTCGGCGGCTCCGACGATGCGGGCAGCGGCATGGTGGAGCAAATCGCGGGGAACTATGAGCCCTGGTTCACGCCGGTATTGGAAACCGCGATTCACGGGGAGCTGCCGGGCGAAGTGGAAAGCCTTCTGTTCTGCCTGCAGACGGGCATCGGCGTCGGAATCATCGCTTTCCTGATGGGACGCCTGGTCGAACGTAAAAAATGGACGAACGGTAAGGAGAACGAATGAAGCGGGGAATTCTGATCGTCAGCTTTGGGACCACCTATCGGGAAACCAGAGAGAAAAACATTGAAACAATCGCTCAGACAGTCCGGGAAGCTTTCCCGGACTGGAGCGTTTATCAGGCGTATTCCAGCAATATTGTGAGAAGTATCCTGGAAAAAAGGGACCATATTATCATCCGCGATGTCAGGGAAACATTGCGGCAGATGAAGCGGGACGGAATTACCCGCGCCGCTGTTTTGCCGACTCATTTGATAGACGGTATTGAAAATGGCAAAATGAAGTGTACAATAGAAGAATGCAGGGAACTGTTTTCCGAAATAAAAACGGCCCGCGTGCTCTTGGGCAGCGAAGCCGATTACGCCGCCGTCGCCAAAGCGCTGTGGCGGGAAATCGGGGAAGCGGCGGGGAATGACCCCGTGATCCTGATGGGGCACGGCACCCCCCATGAAGCGGACGGCAGCTATGCAAAGCTGGAAAAACAGCTGCGGGACTGTTCCGGCAAGGAAATCTACATTGCCACGGTGGATGGCTCCGTTGCCATCGCGGATGTTATTCAAAAGCTGGACGCCTCCGCGCAAAAAAGAAAGCGCGTGCTGGTGCTGCCGCTGATGCTGGTGGCGGGCGACCATGCGGTCAACGATATGGCGGGGGAAGAGGATTCCTTTGCATCAAATCTGAGAGCAGCAGGTTACGAGCCGGAATGTATCCGGAAGGGAATCGGCGAATACGAAGACATCCGCGATCTTTATATCAACCATTTAAGAGAGGTAATCAGGTAAAAGTATGAAAACAGCAGGGAAAATTATGGCGTTCGTGTTGGGCTTATGCCTTCTTTACGGATGCGGAAAAACAGAGCCCAATACGGCAAGTTCCTCCCAGTCCCCGTCTTCGGCGGCGAGCGCCGTTACGTTCACCGACGATCTGGGGGTTCAGGTGACGGTGGACCATCCGAAAAAGACGGCGGTGCTGTCCGCAAGCTATGCGGACGCCTGGCAGCTGGCCGGCGGAACCGTCGCGGCCTATACGGACGACGCCAAGGGTACGATTACAATCAAAGATGACATGCTCAATCTGGGGAAACTCAACACCCCGAATGTGGAGAGCATGATTGCGGATAAAATCGATTTCGTTGTTTTGTCCGGCGCGATTTCGGAGCATGTAAAGCTGAGAAGCACGCTGGAAAGCGCGGGGATTAAAACCGCTTATTTCAAGGTGGAAACCTTTGAGGATTATGCAAAAATGATGAAAACGCTGACCGACATCACCGGCAGGGCGGACCTGTACAAAAAAAATGTGTCCGATTTGCAGGCGGAGATTCAGAAACAGACCGCCAGAGCGGATGGAAGCCATCCCACGGTGCTGTTCCTGCGGGCGTATTCCACCGGGGTAAAGGCGAAAGGCAGCGACAGCATGACGGGAAAAATGCTGAAGGACCTCGGCTGTGTGAATATCGCCGATCAAAAAGGCAGCCTGCTGGATAATCTGAGCATGGAAGCGATTGTCGCCGCGGACCCGGACTTTATTTTTGTGACGACCATGGGGGAATCCCAGAAAGCCGCACTCGGCATGGTCGATCAGCTTCTGACTTCCAATCCCGCGTGGAGCGGGCTGACGGCGGTAAAGGAGAAGCATTATTATGTTCTGCCGAAGGAACTGTTTCATTTGAAGCCGAATAAGCGCTGGGGAGAAAGCTATCAGATATTAGCGGACGATTTATATGGAAAAAAGTAGACAATCGATCAGGGCGCAAAAAAGAATAGCAATCATGCTGCTTCTGCTCCTGCTGATGACGGGAGTCGGCATTCTGGGCGGGTCGGCAAAAATATCCCTTGCGGATTTCCGCGAACTGCTTTCCGGGCAGGAGGTGACGGCTGCCGGACGGATTATTCTTTATGTCCGTCTGCCCCGGGTGGCGGGCGCCGTCATTGCGGGAATGGCTCTGGCTGTGGCGGGTGCCGTAATCCAGACCGTGTTGAACAATCCGCTCGCCGGGCCGAATATTATCGGCGTAAACTCCGGCGCCGGATTCGCGGTGGTCCTGTGCGGCATTCTGCTGCCGAAATCGTATGCCGCTCTTCCGGCAGCCGCGTTCGCAGGGGCTTTCGTCACGGTTCTGTTTGTCTTTTACCTCGGGAAAAAGACCGGTTCCTCCAAAATAACGCTGGTTCTTGCAGGTGTCGCGATCAACAGCTTTCTGAACGGGGCGACGGACGCGGTCAATACGCTCAGCGAGGAATCTCTGATTTCGGCCAACGCGTTTAAAATCGGGGGATTAAACGGAGTCAACGCCCAGGTTCTGAAATATGCGTCCGTCATTGTCGTGGTCGCCGTTCTGGCGGTGCTGCTGTTCCACAACGAGCTGGAGGTGCTGTCGCTGGGGGAAGAAACGGCAAAAACGCTGGGGCTGCCGGTTTCCTTTTACCGCTTTCTGTTCCTGATGCTGGCGGCGGTTCTGTCCGGCGCGGCGGTCAGCTTCGCCGGGCTTCTGGGGTTTGTGGGGCTGATTATTCCTCACATCGCAAGATTCCTGGTAGGGGAGGAATCGAAGTACTTTATTCTGTCCTCCGCCGTTCTGGGCGCGCTGTTCCTGCTGATCTGCGATTATATAGCCAGGACCTGCTTCGCCCCGTTTGAGCTGCCGGTGGGGATTATCTTATCCTTTGTGGGCGCGCCGTTCTTTGTCTGGCTGCTGTTCCGCCGGAAAAGGGGGAGCCGCAATGCTTAGGCTGGAGAACGTCTCCGCAGGCTACGGAAAGGTGCCTGTGATCAGAGAAATTAACGCGGAGTTTGAAAAAGGCCGGATCACCACCATCGTAGGGCCGAACGGAAGCGGGAAAAGCACCCTGCTGAAGGCGGCGGTCCATCTCTGCGAGGTGCAGGAGGGGACAGTGTACCTGAAAGGGAAAAAAAGGGAGGAAATCGGCAGCCGGGAGTTTGCGCAGCAGGTTTCGTATTTGCCGCAAAGCCACACCGCCGGGGCGATTACCGTCGGCAGAATGGTGCTGCACGGCAGGTTTCCCTACCTTTCCTATCCCAGGCATTACGGCAAAGAGGATTATGAGTTCTGCCGCAAAGCGATGGAGAAAATCGGCATCCTGCCGCTGCGGGACAAGAAGGTGGACGAGCTTTCCGGCGGACAGAGGCAGAAGGTCTATCTGGCAATGGCTCTTTCGGGGGAAACGGACGTGTTTCTGTTCGACGAACCGACCACTTATCTGGATATCCGCTATCAGCTGGAGCTGCTGCAGCTCATGGAACAGCTGAAAGAGCAGGGGAAAGCGGTGGTAACGGTTTTGCACGACCTGGATATCGCCATGCGGGTTTCGGATTCCATGATTGTCATGCAGGACGGGAAAATCGTCCAAACGGGGTCCCCGGAGGAGATCCAGTCGAGCGGGATGATCGAAAGGGTTTTTCAGATCACGGCGCAGAGCTTTGTGGATCAAGAGGGAAAAAAGCATTTTTATTTTGAACAGCAGGAAAGGCAAAGGGAGAAATGAGTAAAATTTTATACGGAATCGGAGTGGGTCCGGGCGACCCCGAACTGCTGACAATCAAGGCGCTGCGGTGTATTGGGGAAAGCGATGTCGTCGTTCTTCCGGCGGAAAGACGGGAAGAATGCTACGCCTATCAGATCGTCAAACAGGCCTGCCCTAAGATAGAAGAAAAAGAAATTTCCTGTCTGCCCTTTCCGATGGTCAAGGAAAAAGCGCTGTTAAAGAAGGCGCATGATGAAATATATGAAAAAATTGAGAGCTTTCTCCGTGCGGGCAAGACAGTCGCCTTTCTCACCATCGGCGACCCCTGCGTCTATTCCACCTACAGCTATGTGCACAGCAGGGTTCTGGAAAGCGGAGGCAGGGCCGTCCTTATTAACGGCGTGCCCTCCTTCTGCGCGGCCGCGGCCGCGCTCGGCATTTCTCTGGGCGGCAATCGGGATGAAATCCATATTATTCCCGCTTCCTACGAACTCGGACATACCCTGAGCCTTCAGGGAACGAAAATTTACATGAAATCCGGAAAAAGGCTGGCGGAGCTGAAGCAAATGCTGGTGGAATGTCCGAAAGCCGATCAGCTGGAGGTTTTCTCCGTTTCCAACTGTGGAATGGAAAACGAGACCGTCCGCATCGGGGCGGAAAATCTCGACCCGGAAAGCGGCTATCTGACAATTGTCATCGTAAAGGAAAGAGCGAAAGGGAACATTGCCCCCGACAGCGGGAAGGAAGAATGATCCGGGCCTGACGGTATTCCCCGACGCGGTTTCTGCAGGATGAATCTTACGCAAAAAAGCTCCCGATAGAACACTATCGGGAGCTTTGCTATATTTGTTTTCAGCTATTTTTCAACATCGCCAAATCCGTCTTCCTGTGGTATACTGGCTTGGAAAAAGATTACCAAAACAGACATTTTAAGGAGAAAGTATATGAATACCCAGATCAAAGAAAAAAACGGCGTTAAAATAGCGGCGGTGAGCAGCGGGGAAACGCTGATTTCCGACGGCCAGTCCGCTTTGGACTGGATGATGTCTGTTCAGTATGAAACGGGATGCAGCCGCATTGCGCTCAACAAAGAAGCGATTGCCGACGGTTTCTTTATTTTAAGTTCCGGTGTGGCGGGAGAAATTCTGCAGAAATTTATCAATTATCATATCAAATTCGCAGTCTACGGCGATTTTTCAAAATACACCAGCAAACCGCTCAGGGATTTTATTTATGAAAGCAATCAGGGGAGAGATATTTTCTTTGTACCGACCGAAGAGGATGCCGTGGAAAAGCTTGGCGGCGTATAAATTTATAAATGCTCCTTGCAGGCCAGCTCCCTGACCTCCAGCTTAAAGACGGCGACGGCCCTGACAGCGGCGTCCGGAAAACTCCAGTCGCTTTTTTCGGAATAATGCCCCATAATCAGCTGCAGGGCGGCTCTTTTTTCCGTGTCGTCCGTGACGATACTGACCGTTCCGTCGCCGATCACGCTTTGGTAGCGGAAGGAATAATTACAGGCCGTTTCTCCGTCGGCTACCTCGTGGCTTGTGTCCAGCTCAAAGCCGGCACGGCCGGTCCGGTTGATCAAGTCGATTTTTCTGCCTTCCTTTGCCCCGTGAAAATAGAAGCTTCTCTTTTCCCCTTTGACCTCGTATCCAAAGTTGAGGGGAACGATGTAAACTCCGTTTTCATCGGCAAAACCCAGCCGGCAGCAGTCGCAGGCCATGATGATCCCGTCGATCTTCTGCAAATCTGTGATTTCCCTTTCTTTTCTTCTCATAATGACAGCCTCCGTTTTTTTATTTTCCAATTGATAGATTTTTTTGAAATTTCAGGCTTTCCATAGGCTGAAAAAGCTCATGGGATCATAGCCATCCTGTTTTATTCAGATTTCAGTATTTAAAAATTTTCCCATTTCCTGTTGTAAAAAACCGTTCAGTGGACAAAATACTTTCGGAAGTCAATATTTTTCCGACTTTCCATTAAAAAGTTCAATAAAACAGGAGATGCAAAAAAATGTATAACGATAATAAAGAAATACAGGACGCCAAAAAGGCAAATCAAAAAGCGAAGCAGGGCAGTACGTCTGGCTATTCCAATTCGATTGATCCTCTTCAGGAAGCCAGACAGCTGAATTCGCAGTCTGCCAATTCCGGTTCCGGCTCCAACTCTGGCAACTCCGGGACAAGCGGCACGGAAGAAGCAAAACAGCTGAATCAGAAATCAAGGAAAAACAAAAAGTAATTTCCGTCCATTCCAGCTTATAAAAGTCACGCGGGGTGTTTTTTTGACGCCGTGCGTGACTTTATTTTATTCGATCACCGCTCGTTTGTCCAGAGAATCAGCCGGAAAACGCCCTGTTTTTGCAAAATATTCCGCCGGGATGGAGCGGAACAATTTCGGCTTTCCGCCGATTGGATACATTTTATAACAAATTGATTCGTGAATGAGCTATGTTTATGGATTGTCTCTATAGACAGGGGCAAAACGGTAGTGTATACTAACAAATAAAATTTATCCGTATGCTTTGTCAGGCACACTTTGAATCCGCTTCAAGGTGTGCTTCTTTTGGGAAATCCGGGTAAATTGGAAGCATGGAGGTATTTATGAGACATTTGATCGACCCTCTGGATCTATCGGTCGCTGAAATCGGCCGGCTTTTGGATTTGGCGGACAGAATCGCTGAAAATCCTAAAAAATATTCTCAGGTCTGTTCGGGAAAAAAATTAGCGACTTTATTTTATGAGCCTAGTACACGCACCCGGTTAAGCTTTGAAGCTGCAATGCTTAATATGGGGGGCAGTGTATTAGGCTTTTCTTCTGCGGACAGCAGCTCCGCCTCGAAAGGCGAAAGCGTAGCCGACACCATCCGTGCGGTATCCTGTTATGCCGATATCTGTGCGATCCGCCACCCAAAGGAAGGCGCCCCGTTAAGGGCTTCCGGCTATTCCAGGATCCCGGTCATCAACGCGGGCGACGGCGGGCATCAGCATCCGACGCAGACGCTGACCGATTTAATGACGATCCGGGAGAAAAAACACAGATTGAATCATTTAACAATTGGACTGTGCGGCGATTTAAAATTTGGCCGTACGGTTCATTCTTTAATTAAGGCGCTTTCCAGATACGAGGACATCCGTTTTATCCTGATTTCCCCCGAAGAGCTCCGGGTGCCGGATTACATCATCGACAATGTCCTGAAGGCGCAGAATATCCCGTACCGGGAAGTGGAAAATATAGAAAACGTGATTTCCGGGCTCGACATTCTCTATATGACAAGGGTACAGAAGGAGCGCTTTTTCAACGAAGAGGATTACATCCGGTTAAAGGACAGCTATATTCTGACTGCGGCGAAAATGAAAAACGCGAAGCCGGACATGGCCGTTCTGCATCCGCTGCCGCGCGTGAATGAAATTGCGCTGGAGGTGGACGACGACCCGCGGGCAGCGTATTTCGATCAGGTTCAAAACGGGGTCTATGTGAGGATGGCGCTGATGATGACGCTTCTGGAGGTGGAACATGCTTAACATTGACAGCCTGGAAAAAGGGATCGTTCTGGACCACATCCGCGCGGGCAGCAGCATGAAAATCTATGATCTGCTGCATCTGGCCAATCTGGACTGCTGTGTCGCCGTGATTAAAAACGCAAAGAGCAGCAAGTTCGGAAAGAAGGATATTATCAAAATTGAGGGTACGGCCGACATCGACCTGGATGTTTTGGGCTACATCGACCATAACATTACCGTCAACATCATTGACAATGGAAAAATTATAGAAAAGAAGCAGCTGGTACTTCCCAAAATCCTTAGAAATGTGATCAAATGCAAAAATCCAAGGTGCATCACAAGCGTGGAAGAAGAAATCGACCATGTTTTCCGCCTCACCGACGGCAACACCCAACGGTACCGGTGCATTTACTGCGAGCAGGAATATCAGGATAAAACGGAGGGTACGGCAGGATAATCCGGCCGCACTTTTGCACCGCAGGTTCAGAACAGTTTGTTTTGGACCTGCTTTTCATTCATAAGGGAATCCGGCTGACAAACTTGTTAAATAAACTCGCGGACCGCTAATTTGACATTTAATTTTCCTTTTGCTTTTCCCGGTTTACTCAATGTCCTCTCGGTGCTATTCTCATACAAGACCTACAGCAATTCTATTTCAGTTTGCGAGACAAAACGCGTTCCTTCCCCGCCTTCGGCGGGGAAGGAACGCAACCTTGGTGCATAATCAACTGGAAATGCTGTGAAGAATACAGATCACAATGCAATAGGGAAACAGGAGGAAATCAGGATGGACACAAGAATGGAAAGCGATTCCATAGGCAGCATGGAAATCCCTTCGGACGCCTATTACGGCGTACAGACCCTGCGCGCAAAACAGAATTTCCATATTACCGGACTTCGGATGAACGGCGAATTCATCAACAGTCTGGCGGAAATAAAGAAAGCGGCGGCGGTCACCAACCGCGACGCGGGAAACCTGGACCGAAAAATCGCGGAAGCGATCGTCTGCGCGTGCGATGAAATTCTCGCGGGGAAATGGCACGATCAGTTTATCGTGGACCCGATTCAGGGCGGCGCGGGTACGTCGGCCAATATGAACGCCAACGAAGTCATCGCAAACCGGTCTATTGAGCTGCTGCACGGGGTCAAAGGAGACTATTCGCTGGTTCATCCCAACGACCATGTCAACATGTCCCAGTCGACAAACGACGTGTTTCCCACGGCGGCAAAGCTGACGGTGCTGAAGCTGATGCCGAAAATTACGGGCCAGCTGGACAGACTGAGGAAAGTGCTGGACAGAAAGGGAGTCGAGTTCGACGGAATTGTCAAAATGGGACGCACACAGCTGCAGGACGCGGTTCCCATCCGTCTCGGACAGTCTTTCCACGCGTACGCGTCGGTGGTGGACCGCGACATCAGGCGGCTGGAAAAAGCGGAAAAGGAAATGCAGGCCGTCAATATGGGCGGTACGGCGGTCGGGACCGCCATCAATGTCAGCCCCGGCTACCTGAAAAGCATTACGGAAAATATCCGCAGGCTGAGCGGGATCAAGGTGGAGCAGGCGCACGACCTCATCGACGCCACCCAGAATCTGGACGGGTTTGTTTCGGTCTCCAACGCCCTGAAAACCTGCGCCGTCAACCTTTCCAAAATGGCGAACGACCTGCGCCTGCTTTCCAGCGGGCCGAAGGCGGGGATCGCGGAGATCAACCTGCCCGCCAAGCAGAACGGTTCCTCCATTATGCCGGGAAAGGTCAATCCGGTCATTCCCGAGGTGGTGACTCAGGTGGCGTTCAATATTATCGGGAACGACATGGCTATCACCATGGCCGCCGAGGCCGGGCAGATGGAGCTGAACGCGTTCGAGCCCGTTTTGTTCTATAACCTGTTCGAGTCGCTCACGACTCTGGAAAACGCGGTCGGCACCTTTGTTGACAACTGTGTTTCGGGGATCACCGCCAATGAAAACCGCTGCAGGGAGCTGCTGGGGCAGAGCGTAGGGATCGCGACGGCGCTTTGTCCGTATATCGGCTACAAAAAGTCCGCGGAAATCGCTAAGCAGGCGCTGCGAACCGGCAGGCAGGTGGAGGAGATCGCGCTCGAGGACGGACTTCTCACAAAGCAGAGTCTGGACAGCATCCTCAATCCGAACACGATGACCCAGCCCAGAATGTAAAGGGATTCACCCTGTCTGGCACGGAAATTCTTTTTAAGAATGGCGGGAAAAGGTTGACGCGGTATCCGCCCGGGGTTAGAATGAGAAAAGAAATTTCGTATCATAAAATGGATGGAGGACCCGGAATGAAGGATTACATTTTAGAGGGGTGCGTCGATTCGGTGGAATCCGCCGTGGCCGCGCAGGCGGGCGGCGCGAACCGCCTGGAGCTGTGCGCCAACCTGATTATCGGCGGCACCACGCCGGACATCAATTTGTTCCTTGCGGTGCGAGAAAAGGTTTCCATTAAAATCAATGTGCTGATTAGGCCCCGCTTCGGCGATTTTTGTTATACGGACGACGAATTCGGCATTATCAAGAAGGATGTTGAATTGTTCCGGAAGCAGGGCGCGGACGGTGTCGTCATCGGGGTGCTGAAAGCGGACGGCAGCCTCGACCTTCCAAGGATGAAAGAGCTGATGGAAGCCGCGGGGGACATGAGCGTCACGCTGCACCGCGCGTTCGACGTCAGCAGGGACCCGTTCCAGACACTGCAGGACGCGAAGAATCTTCATATCGGTACGATCCTGACTTCCGGCCAGAAGAATACCTGCTATGAGGGCCGGCAGCTGCTCGCACAGCTGGTGGAGAAGGCAGCCGGGGAGATCGATATTCTGGTCGGCAGCGGGGTGAACAGCGCGCAGCTTTCGGAAATGGCCGCCGTGACCAAGGCGAAATCGTTCCATCTTTCCGGTAAGGTCAATGTGGAGAGCGCAATGACCTATCGCAAGGAGGACGTCAGCATGGGCCTGCCGCTGATGAGCGAATTCATCATTTACCGCACGGATGCGGGCGAAATCGCAAAGGTGAGGGATATTTTACAGAGCCTGTAGGGCGGCCGGATTCAAGCCGGCGCACCTGTGTTTCTGCTGTGGGGGGACGTGGAATGTTGGACAAAATTGACAGAAAACTTATTATGCTCTTGCAGTCCAATGCAAGGATGTCGGTGAAGCGGCTGGCGCAGGAGGTCTTTCTGTCCGCCCCGGCGGTGTCGGCCCGGCTGGAACGGCTGGAAAAGCTCGGCGTGGTCGAGGGCTATACGGCTACGGTCGATTATGTGAAGCTCGGCTATCACATCCTCGCGTTTATCAATCTGGAGGTGGCTCCGAGCGAAAAGCCCGTCTTTTATCCGTTTATCCGGCAATGTCCCAACGTGATCGAATGCAACTGCATTACAGGGAATTATTCCATGTTGATAAAAGTCGCGTTTCCCAGTACCATTGAACTGGATACCTTTATCGGCCAGATTCAGCAGTTCGGGCATACGCAGACACAGATCGTTTTTTCCACCCCAGTTCCGCACAGGGGGATTGCCCCGGCGGACCCGGTGGAGTAAATCGGATCAATTCATACGGCAGCAGGGGAGCATCCCGCGGCAGTGTCCGCCGGATGTTCTTTTTTGTGAAAAGCTTTTGCTTTATAATGCGGTAGATGGTATAATTAAATAATCACTGTAAAGAGCAGAAATATCCTGCGCCGGGAGCGGCGTTCCGGATATACGAATATTTTGAAAGACGGGGATTTCAGATGGTATTAAGGTTCTTGACCTATAATTATTTAATTATGATCGGCATTGTATCGTGGATGCTGGCGCAGTTGATCAAATCGATTATTTTTCTTTGCAGAAACAAACGGCTCGATTTTAAAACGCTTTCCGGCTCCGGCGGAATGCCGAGCGCCCATTCCGCGCTGGTATGTTCCGTTGCCGTCGGCACGGCGCACGAATACGGATTTGGCTCCCCGTACTTTTCCCTTGCCTTTACCCTTGCCGTGATCGTCATGTATGACGCCATGGGGGTCCGGCGCGCGGCGGGACAGCAGGCGAAGGCCATCAATGACATTGCGGAATATCTGAAAGAAAACAAATGCAATCTGCCGGACGGGGGGAGATACCTCAAGGATACCGCCAGTCAGCTGAATGAATCGCTCGGCCATACTCCGCTGGAGGTTTTTGCGGGCGTTGTTCTGGGCATCTGCGTCGCCGTGGTTTCGATCATCTGGCTGCGCTAGCATCTGCAGGACTGTAAAAAACGAGAGGGTGCCGTATTGAGTCAAGTCTCAGGGAATACAAGAAAAAATCGGAATATGAGCATTGAGCTGCTGCGGATTCTGTTAATGCTGATGATCGTGACCCTGCATTATCTGGGGCACGGGGGCATGCTGGACGCGGTTCCCGCGGGCGGCGGAAGATATGTTTTCGTCTGGACACTGGAGACGTTTTCTTACATAGGCGTGAACGGCTTTGTCCTCATCAGCGGCTATTATCTTGCCGGTTCGGATTTTAAGATCAAAAAGCTGATTGCTTTGCTGGTACAGATCGTTTCCACATCGGCCGCCATCTATCTGATTTTTGTGGCGATGGGGCTGGCGCCCCTTACGAAGGGGCATCTGTTCGGCGCCTTCTTCCCCGTCATCACGGGAAAATACTGGTTTGCAACCAGCTACGTCGCGCTTTACTGCCTGGTTCCTTTTCTGAATATGGTTGTAAAAACGGCGACAAAACAGCAGATGCAGATCCTGGTGGTTCTGCTGAGCGCCATGTTCTGCTCGTGGAACGCCTTTTTTCCGCCGCTTACCATTATGAGCACCAACGGCGGCTATCATGTGGTATGGATGGTGTGCCTGTACTTCTTTGCGGCATATCTGCGGCTATACTGGGACCGTCAGATCAGCCCGTATTGGTATCTTGCGGGGGCCGTTCTGTGCTGTGTGTTTGTCGCGTGGAAAAAATGTACGGGCAGCGACGCTTTTCTGTCCTACGTTTCCGTACCGATTACGCTTGCCTCCATTCTTCTGTTCCTTTTCTTCCGGGGGGTTACGGTCGAAAACCGGGCTGTAAGCAGGGTGATTTCTTTTGTGTCGCCGCTTACGTTCGGGGTCTATCTGATCAGCGACAACATCTGGGTGCGCGGTGTCCTTTACACCGGAATCCTGCACACCTCTCTCTATTTTGATTCGGCGAAAATTCTTTATATCATTCCGGCCTCTGTTCTGGCGATTTTTGCAGCAAGCATGCTGTTGGAGCGGGTGCGGGCGCTTTTCCTGCGGCCGTTTACAGGGAGCGCGGCTTTTCAGAGGCTGTGCGACTGGGTCGCGGGGCTGGAATTCCTGCGGGGCTACGCCTCCGGCCAAGGCGGGCGCGCCGCCTGAGCGGGGCGGGGGAAAACGGGTGTTCCCCGCAAAAATGTATGCCCGGGAATGTACATACTGCCTGAAAGTAGCATAGTATAAAGCGGAGAACGTTCCCCAAAACTATATGTTAGGTGGATTATATGTATAACTTTCAGAGTGGCGCTTGTGGTTCCTGGAATTCCTGTTCCGTAGAAAGAAGACAAGTTGCCTTAAACGCATCAAGCGGAGGGGTCGGCCCACTGCCGATTATCACCACATTATTTGCCGAGCCGCTTAACGTGGTGTCCACCACCATAGATACAAGCGGCATGGGTCCTACAAACAATCTGCTGCATTTCAGCAGCATTATCAATTTGCCTCTCGGAATTTCCGTAACGCTGAACTTCCAGATCCGCCGTTCCGGCAGGGATGGTTCTATTGGCGTAGGCTCCACGTACACCTTCTCGACGATTGTCGATATTCTTGAGGCGGAGTCCTTCAGCTTCCAGTTCCTGGATGAAGCGGTGGAGCCCGGCTTCTACACCTATTCCGTTGAACTGTCGACGAATTCTATTATCGATGTAACGCCGGGTGCGACGGTTGGCAACGCGGTACTCAGCGTCCTTGCGGTAGCGGATTAACTTTCAGCCGGTTTTGCGGTTGACCGCGCTCAGCCGTGCAACAGCGGTCGGAAGGACCGGCCGTCCACGGTGCTGCCGGAAACGTATTGCGGCGGAAAGTAAGGTCAAGTGGAAATACTAAACAGTAAAACAGCCGCCCTTTAAACGAAAGTTTACGGGGTGACTGTTTTTTATTTTCACACGGCTCCGTGCCTGTCCGCTGCCGGAAAACCGCGCCGTTCCGGCAGGAAAAGCATTTGACAGAACGGGGAAATCGTGTAAAATATAGGATAGATCAAAATGGGTAAGTAACGCTGAAAACGCGTTTGGCATTACTTCCTTTTTAAATTGCTGAGAAAGGATGAAGCAATGAAAAATTTTACTTTCTATTCTCCTACCGAAGTAATTTTCGGCAAAGATGCCGAGCTGCAGGCCGCTGATGAAATCAAAAAGCACGGCGGCACGCGCGTCTTTGTTGTTTACGGCGGAAACAGTGTGGTAAAAAACGGCCTTTTGGAGCGCGTGGAGAAAACGTTGGAAGAAGGGGGCCTTCCGTTCCTTTCCGTCGGAGGGGTCGTTCCGAATCCCCGCCTCTCTTTTGCCAGGGACGGCGTCAGGAAGGCGAAGGAGTTCGGCGCGGACTTTATTTTGGGTATCGGCGGCGGCAGCGTGATCGATACGGCGAAGGCAATTGCCCACGGCGCTGCGAATCCGGACACCGATCTCTGGCTTTTCTGGACAAAACAGTCCGTGGTTACCAAAAGCAGTCCCGTCGGCGCGATCCTGACCATTTCCGCGGCGGGGAGCGAAACCAGCGACTCGGCGGTGCTTACCAATGGGGAGACGGGGGAAAAGCGCGGATTGAATACGCCGTTCAACCGGCCGAAATTCGCCATTATGAATCCGGAGCTGACTTATACGCTTCCGCCTTTCCAGCTTTCCTGCGGAATTGTAGATATCATGATGCATACGATGGACCGTTATTTTACGCTGACGGAGGGAAACGAGCTTACGGATGAGATTGCGGAAGCCCTTCTGCGCGTAGTGATCAAAAACGGAACCGCCGCGAAGGAGAATCCCCGCGACTACGGCGCGATGAGCGAACTGATGTGGTGCGGCAGCCTTTCCCACAACGGATTGACCGGCCTTGGCGCGGTGATTGATTTTGCCCCGCATCAGCTTGGGCATGAGCTGAGCGGGAAATTCGACGTGGCGCACGGCGCCAGCCTTTCTGCGATCTGGGGCTCCTGGGCAAGATACTGCTATCGGACAAAGCCGGAGCGCTTTGTGCGTTTTGCGGAAAAGGTATGGGGAATCCATGGGAACAGCGCTGGAAAATCGGCCAACGCGGCGATTGACAGAACCGTCGCCTTCTTTGCTTCGCTGCAGATGCCCACCTGCTTTACGGAGCTTGGAATCGGCGTGCAGAGCGACGAGGTTCTGGGACAGCTGGCGGACAGCTGTGTGTTCTTTGGCAAGCGTAAGGTCGGAGGGTTCAGGCTTCTGGACCGCGACGACGTTTTCCAGATTTACAAAATGGCAAACCGCTGAATCGGGTTACTTGGCGAGACTACCTAAGGGAGGAATATATATGAACAAAACGGAAAAAAATCAATTGCAGAAACTGGCGTGCAAAGTGAGGATGGGAGCGATCGAGGGCGTATACAACGCGAAATCGGGGCATCCGGGCGGAAGCCTTTCGGCGGCCGACCTTTTCACCTACCTGTATTTTAAGGAGATGAAAATCGACCCCAAAAATCCAAAGGAGGAAAACAGGGACCGCTTTGTGCTTTCCAAGGGACACTGCGCGCCCGGCCTCTATGCGACCCTTGCTCTGAGGGGCTATTTTCCGATGGAGGAAATGAAGAAGCTGCGCCATATCGGCTCCATGCTTCAGGGACATCCGGATATGAAGGGAACCCCCGGTGTCGACATGAGCACCGGATCGCTCGGGCAGGGCGTTTCCGCCGCCTGCGGCATGGCCGCCGCCGGGAAAATGGATCATAAGGACTACCGCGTGTACTCCATTCTGGGAGACGGCGAAATCGAAGAGGGCCAGGTTTGGGAAGCGGCCATGTTTGCGGCCCACCACAAGCTGGACAACCTCTGCCTGATTGTGGACAACAACGGACTGCAGATCGACGGTTCCGTCGCCGAGGTTGGCGGACCGGAGCCGATCGATGAAAAATTCCGTTCCTTCGGCTTTGACGTCCAGGTTATCAACGGACACGATTTTGACGAAATAGAAGCCGCGTTCAACCACGCAAAGACTGTGAAAGACAGGCCGAGCGCGATTATTGCCAAGACGGTCAAGGGAAAAGACGTGTCCTTTATGGAAAATCAGGTGGGCTGGCACGGCACCGCCCCGAACGCGGAACAGTATGAAACGGCAATGCAGGACCTGAACAGGGTACTGTCCGGATTGGAGGCGGAATAAATGGCTGAGATGGTAAAAAAGGCAACAAGAGAAAGCTACGGCGAAGCGTTGGCGGAGCTGTCTGAAGAATATCCGCAGGTGGTCGTGCTTGACGCCGACCTTGCCGCGGCGACCAAGACCGGCGTGTTCAAAAAAGTCTGTCCGGACCGCTTTATCGACTGCGGAATTTCGGAGTGCAACATGGTGGGCGTGGCCGCGGGCCTCGCGGCCTGCGGGAAAATCCCGTTCGCCACTTCCTTTGCCATGTTTTCGGCGGGCCGCGCTTTTGAGCAGGTGCGCAATTCCGTCGGTTATCCGAAGCTGAACGTCAAAATCGTCGGTTCGCACGCGGGCATTTCCGTCGGTGAGGACGGCGCGACCCATCAATGCAACGAGGATATTGCGCTGATGCGCACGATCCCCGGTATGGTCGTGCTCAATCCGGCCGATCATTATGAAATGAAGGCCGCCATCAAAGCGGCAATCGAGCATCACGGCCCGGTCTATCTCCGTCTCGGCAGGCTGGCGGTGGAGAGCTTCAACAACGCCGACGACTATCGGTTTGAGCTGGGCAAGGGCGTCACCCTGCGCGACGGCAGGGATATCACCATCGTGGCCACCGGACTGATGGTTTCCCGTGCGCTGAAAGCGGTAAAGACGCTGGAGGAACAGGGCATTGACGCAAGGCTCATCAATATCCATACGATCAAGCCGCTTGACCGCGAGCTGATCATCAAGGCCGCGAAGGAAACCGGCAAAATCATCACCGTCGAGGAACACAACGTCATCGGCGGACTGGGCGACGCGGTGTGCGGCGCTGTCTGCGAAGCGTTCCCCGTTCCGGTGATCAAGGTCGGCGTGAACGACGTCTACGGCCATTCCGGCCCGGCGGCCGACCTGCTTGACGAGTTCGGCCTGAACGCCGACCATATTGTCGAGGTGACAAAGAAAGCACTTCAGAAATAACACGAAGTCAGATCATCAATGTGCGAGGGCGGCCGGAATTTTCCGGCCGCCCTTTGTTCATATTGTTTGGTCCCCGAAAATATGATAGAATACAATCGGTTTCAAATGGGAAGATATTTTCAAAGGGTGTTGTGAATGAATTATGACGATCTGATTACGCTTACCGCCGACGTGGGCTGCCTTCTGCTGGCAAACGGCGCCGAAATTTACCGTGTGGAGGAATCCATGCAGCGTATTTTCCGCGCTTACGGGGTCAATACGGGTGAAATTTTTGCCATCCCCACCTGTATCAATGTGACCATCACCACGCCGGCGGGCAAGCCGGTTACCTTGATCCGGCGTATCCCCGTGCGGGGAACCAATCTTGACAAGGTGGAAAGGGGAAACGACCTTTGCCGCCGGATCTGCCGCGACCGTCCGGATTTTAAATCGGTGCGCCGCGAGCTGGATCAGATCGAGCACCGCCCGGTTTACGGGCTGCTGTTTCAGGTTCTCGCGTTTGCGATGGTTGCGTTTTTCTTTACGCTGTTTTACGGCGGGGATTTTACCGACGCGTACTGGGCAATGCTCTGCGGCGCGGTCATTAAAATCGTGTGCCATCATATGAACCGTTTTCATGCCAACCCCTTTTTCGTCAATATCGTCGCCAGCTTTGCGGCTGCGGCGCTCGCAATGCTTGCGGCGCAGTTCAATTTCGCGCTGGATACGGATAAGGTCATCATCGGCGCGCTGATGAACCTTGTCCCCGGAATCGCCATTACCAGCTTTATGCGCGACCTGATCGCCGGGGACCTGATGGCGGGGCTGATCCGCTTTACGGAAAGCATGCTGGTCGCCACCGCGATCGCCATCGGGGCGGGCATTGCGCTCACGATGACGCGCATGATATGGGGGGTATAGCATCATGAATTTTTTACCGTGCCTTTGGGCGTTCTGCGCCTGCGTTCCCTTCGGGGCCGTGATGAACCTGCGCGGGAAAACCCTGATTTTCGCGTCGGTCGGCGGCGGGATCGGCTGGGTTTTCTATCTGCTGAGCAGCCCCGTCCACAGCGATATTATGCAGTATTTTATCGCGACGATCGCGATTTCCATCTACGCGGAGATGATGGCCAGGATTCTCAAAATGCCGGTGACGGGTTTTCTGCTCGTCGCGCTTCTTCCCATGGTTCCGGGGGGCGGCATTTATTATACTATGGAATACTGCGTCATCGGGAACAACGCCATGTTTATTGAAACCGGGCTGCACACGCTGGGTATTGCCGGCGCGCTGGCAATGGGGATCCTGCTGGTTTCCTCCATTGTCAGGCTGTGGACGACGGTGGTAACGCAAAATAAAAGGGCTTAAAATACGGCGCGGCGGGATGTTGGTCCATTCATCCCGCCGCGTCCTGTTTTCTTATTTTAATGGGAGCGTCAGCAGATCATAATCATACTGCGTTTCCGTATTAAATCCGCTTGTTATGTACAGCCGGCAGGCGGCGCGGTTGGTGCTGGCGACCTCCAGCGTAATTTTTCCGTCCCGCCGCATCAGCCGTTCCAGCAGCAGGCTCAGCGTTTCGCGCCCGTAGCCTTTGCCCTGGTATTTCGGTACGATGCCGAGTCCGAAAATGGAACTGTTTCCGTTTTCCGTGCTGACGTTGCACAGCCCGATCGGTTCGTTTCCCAAAAAAGCGGAATAAACGTTCATCGCGGGGTGTTCCAGTGCTTTTTTCAAAATGGATGCGGATTCCTCCGGACTGTTGCCGAAAAGCTCGGAGTCCAGCGCGGCCAGCCGGGGGATGTCCGCTTCATGGGGAGTCTCCAGCCGGAGAGTACCGGCCGGTCTGCGGAATCTGGCGCGGTCAAACGCCAGTAAATATTCCGAATGGGAAGGGACGGCCGCAAGCGTTTCCAATACGCGCTTTGCGTCCGCGCCGCGGGGCTCGTGTACGAAAAGCACCCGGTGAATTCCCTGTTTGGCAAGTGTTTGTGCGGCCTTTTGGAACAGCAGAGTGAAAGCGCCCCTTTGCCGGAATTCGGGCAGCGTGTACGCCGAAATCTCCGCTTCCCCTTCCAATATCATAAAGAGGGACAGGAAAGCAATGAGCCGGTCTCCCTCGTACGACAGATAAAAGCAGTCGGCGCGCGGGTCAAGGTTGAGTTCACCGGACAGGAATACGGGGCGTTTCAGCCCCTCGTGCTCCTGACAGATTGTTTCCAGCTCCCGTACCTTTTGGATTTGCTCTTCGGTCAGTACATTGGTCTGTATGCAGTTTATTTCCATCACATCTTTCTCTTTTTTATTCGAACCGTTCCCGTATCGCGTCGGTGATGATTTCCAGCGCCTGGATGCGCCCGTATTTTTTATCCTGGGATTCAATGATGTGCCACGGGGCGAACTCCGTCGAGGTGTACTGCAGCATGTCGTTGACGGCGGTTTCGTATTCCTCCCATTTGGAGCGGTTGCGCCAGTCCTCGTCCGTGATTTTCCACTGCTTGGACGGCGTGTTCTGCCGGTCCTGAAAGCGTTTCAGCTGTTCGTCCCTGTCAATCTGCAGCCAGAACTTGACGATCACCGCGCCCCAGTCGTGAAGCTGGTCCTCAAACTCGTTGATTTCACGGTATGCCCTTTGCCAGTCCTCCGCCGTACAGAAGCCCTCGATCCGTTCCACCATGACGCGCCCGTACCAGGAGCGGTCAAACACCGCGATGTGTCCGTCCTTGGGCAGGTTTTTCCAGAAACGCCACAGGTAGTGGCGGGCGGACTCCTCCCGGCTCGGCGCCGCAATGGGGACCACCTCGTAGCCTCTCGGGTCGAGCGCCTGCGCAAGGCGGCGGATATTTCCGCCCTTTCCGGCGGCGTCCCATCCCTCGTAGACGATGACGACGGGTACTTTTTTCCGGTACAGCTTTCCGTGCAGCGCGCTCAGCCCGTCCTGAAGCTCGCGCAGGCGGGGCTTGTACCTTTTTTCATCCAGCGTTTTGTCAAGGGGGATTTCCGCGAGCTTCGGCATCGGCAGCAGCGGAAAATCCCCCGGCTCGATGGCCGGATTTTCGGCGGGAGCGGTCAGCGCGGCTTTTGATTGGGGTTTCAGGGCGGCGTTGATGCAGTCGACCACCACGGTGCGGAAGATTTCCAGCTCGGCGGCGGTTTTATCCATACAGGAGACGACATGCCACGGCGCGTTTTCCGTGGAGGTGTATTCCAGCATCTCGTCAAACACCTGATAATAATCCTCGTACCGGCGGTTGCGTTTCCAGTCGGTTTCCGTTACACGCCATGCCGTGTTTTTGGAGTTTTCCAGCTGTTCAAACCGCTTTTTCTGTTCTTTCTTACTGATATGGAGAAAAAATTTAATGATCAGATATCCGCTGTCCGTCAGCTGGCGCTCAAAGGTCTTGATATCGTCCATACGGCGCAGGTTTTCCGCGTCGCCGACGCTGTCCTCCAGCTTTGCGACCGAAACGTCCCGGTACCAGCTCCGGTCAAGCACGGAAATTTTGCCCTGTTCGGGAATGTTGAGCCAGTGCCGCCACAAAAGCGGTTCCCGCTTTTCCCGTTCCGACGGTTCCGTAACGGAGTGCACCTTAAATCCGCGGGGGTCGAAATTTAAAATCAGGCTGGAAATCAGGCTGCCTTTTCCGGCCGCGCCCCAGCCCTCGAAAAGAATGATGACCGGCAGCTTGTTCTGCTTGATCGGCTGCTGCAGGGCGGCCAGCGCCGCTTTCAGTTCCTTTGCCCGCTGTTTGCCGTCTTTTTCGGATATTTCCGTTTTCTTGTCTGCTTTTTCCAGCATAGGGACACCTCCTGCCTTTCTACTGATTATATACTAAAATTCATCAAAAACAAATATAACTTTGACGAAAATACCGATAAACACACGCTCGGAAAGTGCCCGGCTGCTCTTCACTATTGAGTACGTATGTGGTATAATAAAACGGATATTATGGGTTGCCCCGGCAATGGCGCAGTATACGCCGGCGGCACGAAAACCGGCGGAACGGGGGGCGCGGAAAGCATGATCATACTCGGAATAGACCCCGGATACGCCATTGTGGGCTACGGAGTCATCCGCGCGGATCGCGGCAGGTTCCAGCCGCTGGAGCACGGCGCGGTCGTCACGAAGGCGGGAGAGGATTTTAACCGTCGTCTGGAAATCATTTACGATTCGCTGGAAAAGGTAATCGCTCACTGGAAGCCCGAAGCCGTAGCTATCGAAAAGCTGTATTTTCAAAACAATCAGAAAACGGCCATCGGTGTGGCGGAGGCCAGGGGCGTCATCCTTCTTGCGGCGCAGAAGGCAAAGATCGAGATTTTTGAGTATACGCCGCTGCAGGTGAAAATGGCGGTCACCGGCTACGGGCAGGCGATGAAGCCGCAGGTGATGGAGATGACCAGACGGCTGCTCTGCCTGAAAGAGGTGCCGAAGCCGGACGATACCGCGGACGCGCTTGCCATGGCCATCTGTCACGGGCAGGCGGCGGGTTCCGTTTTCCGCCGGCGGATGCTGACCCGTTCGGACTGTTTCAAATAAAGGAAAAACAGGAGCAGGAAAATGTTCTACAGTTTAAAGGGAAAGTTAATACATATGGAGCCGGGGCTCGCGGTGGTGGAGTGCGGCGGAGTCGGCTTCAAGTGCCTGACGACGCTCAGCACCCAGCGTACGCTGCCCGCCCTTGGGGAGCAGACCACGCTGTACACGCACCTGAACGTGCGCGAGGACGCGCTGGACCTTTTCGGCTTTGCGACCCTGGGCGAGCTGAACTGCTTTAAAATGCTCACGGGCGTCAGCGGAGTCGGCCCGAAGGTCGGCCTTGCGATTCTTTCCGAGCTTGCCCCGGAACAGGTCGCCATGGCGGTCGCCACCGGGGACAGCAAGACCCTTACCCGCGCGAGCGGGGTGGGCGCGAAGCTCGCACAGCGCATCACGCTGGAGCTGAAAGACAAGGTAAAGGGAATGCAGACCGGCGGGGCGGCGTTTGCCCCCGCGGGAATCGTTTCCGCCTCGTCCAACGCGGCTGCGGCGGTCAACGCGCTGACAGTGCTCGGCTATTCGCCCACGGACGCCGCGGCGGTGGTCGGACGCTTTGACAGCGCCCTGCCGGTGGAGGAGCTCATCCGCCAGTCGCTGAAGGCGATGGGCGGCGGAATGAAATAAAAAATAAGTGAATAAATAAGGGAATCCCCGAAATGCAGAAGGAGGGAGAACCGGAAGTTGAATTACGAAGACAATACAAACGACTATGATTTTGAAAACCGTATGGTAGCCCCGGAGTACGCGCCGGAGGACGCTGAAGTGGAAAATCCGCTCCGGCCAAAGGTGCTTTCGGAATATATTGGACAGGATAAGGTAAAAGAGAATCTTTCCGTTTTTATTGAAGCGGCAAAGCAGCGCAAGGAGTCGCTGGACCATGTCTTGCTTTACGGCCCGCCGGGGCTCGGCAAGACGACGCTCGCCGGAATCATCGCGAACGAGCTGAATGTCAGCCTGCGCATCACGTCCGGACCTGCGATCGAAAAGCCGGGCGATCTGGCGGCGCTGCTGACCAACCTGAACCCGGGCGACGTTTTGTTCATCGACGAGGTGCACCGTCTTTCCCGCAGCGTGGAGGAAATCCTGTACCCCGCCATGGAGGATTACGCGCTGGATATCATTACGGGCAAGGGCCAGATGGCGGCTTCCTATCATCTGCCGCTGCCGAAATTCACGCTGGTCGGGGCGACCACCCGCGCCGGGCAGCTTTCCGCGCCTTTGCGCGACCGGTTCGGCGTCGTGCTCCGGCTGGAGATGTATTCCCCTCAGGAGCTTGCCCGGATCGTGACCCGCAGCGCAAAAATACTGGAAATTCCGATCGAGGCGGACGGCGCGCTGGAAATCGCTTCGCGCTCGCGCGGCACGCCGCGAATCGCCAACCGGCTTTTGAAGCGTGTGCGCGATTTTGCGCAGATCATCAGCGACGGCGTAATCACCTTTCATTCGGCGAAGGTCGGCCTTGACCGGCTGGAAATCGACGAAATCGGGCTGGACGCGAACGACCGGCGGATGCTGAGCACGCTGATCCGCTTTTACAACGGCGGGCCGGTCGGGCTGGAAACGCTGGCCGCCGCTATCGGCGAGGAAGCCGTGACCATTGAGGATATCTATGAACCCTATCTGATGCAGATCGGCTTTTTAAGCCGTACCCCCCGCGGGCGCTGCGCCACTCACGCGGCGTACCTGCACCTTGGCCTGACCCCGCCGGGGCAGGAGGACAGTCAGCAGAAACTGTTCTGAAATCAACAATAAAACATATTAGGAGTTGCTTATAATGGGAAGACTTTTTGGTACGGACGGTGTCAGAGGAATCGCGAACAGCGAACTGACCTGTGAAATGGCTATGAATATCGGCCGCGCCGCAGCGATGGTGCTCACGGACGGCAACCACAGACACCCGAAAATCCTGATCGGAAAGGATACCCGCCTTTCCTCCGATATGCTGGAAAACGCCCTGACTGCGGGCCTTTGCTCCGTCGGGGCCAACGTGGTGCAGCTCGGCGTCATCCCGACCCCGGCGGTTGCGTTTCTGGTCGGAAAATACAAGGCGGACGCGGGCGTAATGCTGACCGCCAGCCATAACCCCTGTGAATTCAACGGGATTAAAATTTTCAGCGGCGACGGCTACAAGCTGCCGGACGCGCTGGAGGAGCAGATCGAGGCGATCGTGCTCGACCACGCGCAGAAGCCGGACTGTCCGGTCGGCGGAAATGTAGGGAGCGTTTCCCGCGCGGAAAACGCGGCGCGCGACTACATTGACCATATCAAGAGTACGGTTCCCTTTTCGCTCGACGGTATGCGCATCGGCATCGACTGCGCGAACGGGGCGGCAAGCCGCACGGCGGAAAAGCTGTTTACCGAGCTGGGCGCGGAATGCCACATGCTGGCGGACCGCCCGGACGGGGTCAATGTCAATGAGAACTGTGGCTCCACCCATATGGAGAGCCTGATGTCCTTCGTCAAGGAAAACCGGCTTGACGCCGGCGTTGCCTTTGACGGCGACGCGGACCGCTGTCTTGCGGTTGACGACAAGGGACAGCTGGTGGACGGCGATTTTCTGATGGCTATCTGCGCCGCGGATTTGAAAAGCCGCGGAAAGCTCGGCAAAAACACCGCGGTCGGAACCATTATGACCAACATGGGCTTTAACCGTTTCTGTGACGACAACGGTATCAAGTTCGCCGCCACCAAGGTCGGCGACCGCTATGTGCTGGAAGAAATGCTGCTGGAGGGCTATAACTTCGGCGGCGAGCAGAGCGGGCATATTATTTTCCTCGACTTTGCCACCACCGGCGACGGCGAAATGACGGCCGCGCAGCTGCTGAGCATCGTCCACCGCAGAGGGGCGAAGCTTTCCAGCCTTGCCACCCTGATGACGCGCTATCCGCAGATCATCGTCAATGTGGAGGTCAGCGCGGAAGGCAAGCTGCGTTTCTACACCGACGACAAGGTAAAGGACGCCATCGAAAAGGCGAAGCAGAAGCTGGGGGACAGCGGGCGCATCATTGTCCGGCCTTCCGGCACGGAGCCGCTGCTCCGCGTCATGATCGAGGGAGAGGACCCCGAATATATCAGCGTGCTGGCCAATTCCGTGGCCGATACCGTGCGCGACAGGCTGGCGTAAAAGCTCGATCAACGGGCTTCGTATAAAGAAATGAATTTACTCAGACGTTTCCCCGGGCCGCGAAACAGAGTGGCCCGGCAGGGAATGCTGTAAGATAAGAGTAGGGAACAAATTGAGAACTGCAAACTGGAAAGATTACGAACTGCTGGATACGTCTGCGGGGGAAAGGCTGGAGCGCTGGGGCGACATCGTCCTTATCCGGCCCGACCCGCAGATCATCTGGAATACGCCGAAGGAGCATCCCCTGTGGAATTCGGCCCACGCGCGCTATCTGCGTTCCTCCACAGGGGGCGGAAACTGGCAGGAGCTGAAAAAAGTGCCGCCCATGTGGAAAATCAGCTATGGGGAACTGACCTTTCAGCTGAAAACCATGGGCTTCAAGCACACGGGCATTTTTCCGGAACAGGCCTTGAACTGGGACTTCGCAATGGGAAAAATCGCGGAGGCGAACCGTCCGCTGAAGGTGCTGAACCTGTTCGGCTATACCGGCGCGGCGACGCTGGCCTGCCTGAAAGCGGGCGCGCAGGTCTGCCACGTGGACGCGTCGAAGGGCATGGTCGCCTGGGCAAAGGAAAACGCCGCCGCGTCCGGGCTGGAGTCCAGACCGGTCCGCTGGCTGGTGGACGACTGCGTGAAATTTGTGCAGCGGGAGCAGCGCCGGGGCAACACCTACGACGGCATTATTATGGACCCCCCGTCCTACGGGCGCGGTCCGGGCGGCGAGGTGTGGAAGCTGGAGGAACAGCTTTATCCGCTGGTGGAAATGTGCGTGCCGATTCTTTCGGAGCATCCGCTGTTCTTTATCCTGAATTCTTATACGACGGGGCTGTCCCCGGCGGTGATGGAATATCTTCTGGGCGTGCTGATTCAGAAAAAATTCGGCGGCCGTGTTTCTTCCGACGAAATCGGACTGCCGGTGACCGGGAGCGGGCTGGTGCTGCCCTGCGGCAGCACCGCGATATGGGAAAGTATATGAACGATAAACAGGTAGGTACAAAAATGGATTATATCAAAGCGGACAACATCTCCTTCAGCTATGACGAGCCGGAAATCGAAGAACAGCACGAGGTCCTGAAGGGCGTGTCGCTCGGTATCCGAAAAGGCGAATTTGTAGCCCTTCTGGGCCATAACGGTTCCGGAAAATCCACCATCGCCAAAACCTTCAACGCTATGCTGCTGCCCAGCGGCGGCAAGGTGTATGTGGACAATATGGATACGATGGATGAGAGCGTGCTCTATGAAATCCGCCGCCGCGTCGGCCTGGTGCTGCAAAACCCGGACAACCAGCTTGTCGCGAGTATTGTTGAGGAGGATGTGGCGTTCGGCCCGGAAAACCTGGGCGTGCCGCCCGCTGACATCCGCAGGAGGGTGGACGACGCGCTGAAGGCGGTGGAAATGTACGACTACCGGCTGAACGCTCCGTACAAGCTTTCCGGCGGGCAGAAACAGCGCATCGCCATCGCGGGCATCATCGCCATGCAGCCGGACTGCATTGTGCTGGACGAGCCCACCGCGATGCTCGACCCCCGCGGGCGCACCGAGGTCCTCAATACCATTCATAAGCTGAATGAGGAACAGGGGATCACCATCGTCCTGATCACGCATTATATGGACGAGGCCGTACAGGCCGACCGTGTGATCGTCATGGACAGCGGCAACATTCTGACCGAAGGGACTCCGCAGCAGGTCTTTTCCCAGGTGGAGCTGCTCAAGAAGCATCAGCTGGACGTGCCGCAGGCTACCGAACTGATTTATCGTCTGAAAGCGGGCGGGTTTGACCTGCCGGACTGCGCGCTGACCATTGAGGAATGTGTCGCGGCGCTTGAGCCGCTTTTAAATAAAGCATCTTTAGGAGAGACGTATGCCGATCATTGAGACAAAGAATCTGACCTATACCTACGGGGAGGGAACCCCGTTTCGCAAGACGGCGGTGGACGACGCGAACATTTCCATCGAACCCGGCGAATTCATTGGGGTCATCGGGCACACCGGCTCCGGAAAATCCACCTTTATCCAGCAGCTCAACGGCCTGCTGCGCCCCACTTCCGGCACCGTGCTGCTCAACGGGAAGGATATCTGGGCGGAGCCGAAAAAAATCCGCTCCGTGCGCTTTCAGGTCGGCATGGTCTTTCAGTATCCGGAGCATCAGCTTTTTGAGGAAACCGTCCTAAAGGATATTGCGTTCGGTCCGGGCAACATGGGGCTCGGTCAGGATGAAATCCTCAAGCGCGCGCGCTGGGCCGCGGATTTTGTGGGCCTGAGCGAGGAGCTGCTTGAAAAAAGCCCGTTTGAGCTTTCGGGCGGGGAAAAACGGCGCGCCGCCATCGCGGGCGTCATTGCCATGGACCCGGAGGTGCTGATTTTGGACGAGCCTACGGCGGGACTTGATCCCCGCGGGCGCGACGTGCTTTTGAGCCAGATCGTCAGCTACCACGAGGTCAGGCATAACACGATTTTGCTGGTGTCCCACAGTATGGAGGACATCGCCCGCACCGCGGACCGTGTTCTGGTGATGAATTCCGGCAAGGTCTCCATGTTCGAAGAAACGGAAAAGGTGTTCGCGCGCGACACGGAGCTGGAAACAATGGGCCTGCGCGTGCCGCAGATTACGAAAATCATGGCTGTTTTAAAAGCAAAGGGCTACCCTGTTACCACTGTCCTGACGATTGAACAGGCGCTGCGGCAGCTGATGCCGCTCTTGGAAAGGGGGAGCAGGAAGCATGGTTAGAGATATTACGCTCGGGCAGTATTTTCCCGGAAAGTCCTTCATTCACCGCCTTGACCCGCGCGTGAAAATCGTCATTACCTTCGTCTATATCGTTTTTATTTTTGTAGCCTCCAATTTTGAGGGCCTGCTCACCATGTCGGCGCTGATTCTGGGGGTGCTGCTCCTGTCGGGCGTTCCGTTGAAACAGTATTTTAAAAGCCTGAAGGCCATTTTGTTCGTGGTGATCTTCACTTCCGTGCTGAACCTGTTTTACGGCGGCGGCCGGGTCCTGTGGAGCTGGGGCTTTGTTCAGATTACTTCCGGCGGCGTATCCAATGCCGTTTTTATTACCATCCGCATTGTCAGCCTGATTCTTTTCAGCTCCGTTCTGACCTTTACCACATCCCCCACGGAGCTGACCGACGCGCTGGAACGGATTATGAAGCCCTTGAAGCTGTTCCACGTCAAGGTGCATGAGATCGCCATGATGATGACGATCGCGCTCCGGTTTGTGCCGACGCTTCTGGAAGAGACCGATAAAATCATGAGCGCGCAGAAGGCGCGCGGAGCCGATATGGAAAGCGGCGGCCTGATGCAGAGAATCCGGGGGCTGATTCCCGTACTGATTCCGCTGTTCGTTTCCTCCTTCCGGCGGGCATACGACCTTGCTATGGCGATGGAGTGCCGCTGCTACCACGGCGGGGAAGGCCGCACGAAAATGAAGGTTCTGCATGTGTCCGGCCTGGACGCGGTCGCGGCCGCGCTGACGCTCGTTGTCTGCGCCGCGGTGATTTTCTGCGGGATCTATTTCCCGGCGTCCCTGCACTGAGAAAGAAAACGAACTGCTTATAGAAAGGAGCGGCACAATGAGAAATCTTCTGCTGACCATTTGTTACGACGGCTCTCAGTACCACGGCTGGCAGATTCAGCAGAACGCCGTTTCCGTACAGCAGGTTTTTCAGGAAGCGCTTTTCCGGGTGATTGGGGAAAGGCCGGACATCAAGGGCTGCAGCCGCACGGATTCGTTTGTACACGCCCGCCGGTACTGCGTCAGCCTGAAAACGGAGCATGCCATTCCCTGCGAGCGTCTGGTCGGCGCGCTGAACCATTTTCTGCCGGAGGACATCGCGGTGCTGGGCTGCCGGGAGGTATCCCCCGATTTTCACGCGCGCTATTCCTGCAAGGGCAAGGAATATATCTATCAGATATGGAACCATCCGGTCCGGGACCCCTTTCTGAACCGCCGCGCGCTGCACTACTGGTACAGCCTGGACGAAACGCGCCTGAACGAAGCCGCCGGCTTTTTTGTGGGCGCGCATGACTTCACCTCGTTCTGCACAATGGATGCGCGCGAACGAGGCAATATGACGCGTACCGTCACCAAAGCGGAGGTGAAAAGAGAGGGCGACCTCGTCACCTTTACCGTGGCGGCGGACGGTTTTTTATATAATATGGTACGGATTATGGTCGGTACGCTTCTGCGTGTGGCCCAGGGCAAGCTGGAGCCGCGGGATGTGGAACGGATTCTTGAAGCGAAGGACCGCAACGCGGCCGGGCCCACCGCGCCGCCTTACGGACTGTTTTTAAACCGTGTTTTTTATGAGGATGTGAAATAACATGAGCGACAGGGGGCAGCGGTTCGACACAACCGAAATAGACACAGCCAAATACCAGCAAAAGATGGAAAAGCGCAGGAAAAAGCGCCGTGAACGGCGGGAAAGCCGCGTCCCACGCTGGGTGTATAAAATTATTCTGATCCTGATTCTTTGCGTGTTTTCCATGCTGATCTGGTTCAACCGCTATAATCTGACTCCGTCAAACGTACTGGAATGGGTGCAGAACAGCGTAGTCGGCATGGGAATCGGCGACGGCTTTCCGTCCAAGGTTGCGGGGAGTTCCGTTTCAAAGGGCAACTTCCAATCGATGAATAAAGAGGCGGTCGTCGTCAGCGATACCGCGCTGACGGTGCTGAATTCCACGGCAAAGGCCGTCGTCAGCCGCCAGCACAGCTTTTCCCGGCCTGTTATGAAGATCAGCGGCAGCCGGATCCTGATCTATAATCTTGGGGGAAAGGGCTATCGGGTGGAAAGCCAGAGCAAAACGCTTGTGAAAGAGGACGGACAGCAGAACATCCTCGCCGGGGCGCTGGCGGTAAACGGACGTTACGCGCTGATTACGCAGGCGGACGGCTACTTAGGGTGCCTCACGGCTTACGCCGCCGACGGCAAGGTCCTGTTCCACTACTGGTTTTCCGATTACTACCCCACCGCCGTCGCGCTGAGCGCGGACGGCACAAAGGCGGCGGTCGCCGCGGTGAGCGCGAAGGACGGGGCGATGACCTCCGCCGTATACCTGCTCGATTTCGGCAACAGCAAGCCGGTGGAGCCGTTCGCGGTCTATCCGGAGAATATGCTGCTGGATATTTCCTACAGCGGCAACGGCACGGTGACGGCGGTCGGGGACCGTCTGACAGCGGTAATCGGCGCCGGCGGAAAAACAAAAACAAATTTTGATTATCAGGGACTGCATCTATCAGCATATAGTATGGATAGCGGAAAGACCGCTTTGGGACTGACGCCTTACGGAAGCGCCGGAAACGGCAAGCTGGTTGTGTTGGACGACACCGGCAGCGCTGCGGCCTCCGTTCCGTTTGCGCAGCCGGTCGAATCCCTTTCGCTTTACGCGGACGCAATGGCCGTCCTTTCACAGGGCCAGGTACACTTTTATTCCGCCACGGCGGGTACTCTGACCGGAACCTGCGACGCGGGGAGCGACGCCAGGGCAATTGCCCTTCATGACGAGACCTCCGCCTATATTCTGGGTGTTTCGGAGATTCGTCTGGCTAACAGCAAATGAGTCCCCTTGTAGTTGACGGCATTTTGTGTTATATTAAATTTCATATGAAAAACCATATGGGTCATGGAGGCAGAAATTGGGCACAATATTGGATGTGACTTTTTGTATAATAGCCTTGTGTTTTGTGATTTCAGGCTTTAAAATAGGGTTTGTCCGGTCGCTGGTGGGATTGGTTGGTTCCGTTTTTGCCATTGCCGCCGCGATTGTGCTGTCCAATTACCTGACGGGCGCAATCTGCCTTTATCTTGCCAAGCTGAGCCCGGTGACGGTGTTTGGACGCGCGGCCGTCAAGATCATATCGATCCTGGTACTTTTTGTGATCCTTCAGCTTTTGGTTCAAATGGTTTCCCGCGCGCTGGACGCCGTTTTCAGCCTGCCACTCCTGCACGGGGTCAATTCCCTGCTCGGCGGCGTATTCGGACTGGTCAAGGGCGCGGTGGCCGTGGTGGTTCTTTGTGCCGTTCTGCAGCTTTCCCTTCCGTTCCTTACGGCAAAATTCCCGCAGATTAACGAGAAGGAAATCACACAGTCCAATATTTACAAGTATGTATATATTCATAATCCGGTATATTTACTGTACCAGGCGGAAATTTAGAACGAGGTAACTATGAATGAAAAATAGGAACAAGAATATTAATATACCAAACGGACTGTCGGTTTTGCGTATCATTTTGATCGCTCCGTTCGTTTATTATTTTATGCGGAACGAACTGCTGCAGGCTGCGGTTGTGCTGATTGTTTCCGGCCTTACCGACATGTTCGACGGAATCATCGCGCGCAAATTCAACCAGTTCACGGAGCTGGGGCAGATGCTTGACCCCCTTGCCGACAAGATGACGCAGGGCGCGGTCGCGATTTGCCTTGCCGTTGAAGAGCCGGTTCTGATTCCGCTTCTGGGCATCTTCGTTCTGAAGGAAGCCGTCATGGTGATTGCCGCCTGTTTCTTAATTAAGAAGAACAAAAGGCCCGGCGGTTCCAAATGGTACGGCAAGGTTGCGACCACCCTGTTTTATGTCTCCTTTGCCGTGATCGTGGCGATGAAGGGAATCTGGAAAATTCAGGACCTGACCGTGACGATTATCCTTCTTTCCATTACCGCCGCGTTTATGATCTACGCTTTTGTCCAATATTTTAAAATGTATCTTTCCATCCTGAATTCCAACGATCCGAAGGATACTATGAACCTGGATGAGCTGATGGATAAGAAATCAACCAGAAAATAACTTGGAAAACAACTTGATGATTGTTATATATTTATTTTTGAAAGAGAAGAAGTGATGGATGCCTATGATGTGTTCGAGATGCCATAAAAGGCCGGCGGTTGTGTTTATCTCACCGACGGTAAATTCCAAAGAGAGCCAGGGTCTCTGCCTTGTCTGTGCCAAGGAGCTCGGCATTAAGCCGGTCAATGATCTGATGGAGAAAATGGGAATTACCGAGGAACAGATGGAGGCAATGGAGTCGGAACTGAATGAATTGATGGCCGCCAATGCGGATGGCACGGAAGAGGAGGACAGCGGTGACGACGGCTTTGTGCCGGGCGGGGCCGCGACTTTTCCTTTTCTTCAGAATATTTTCTCCGGCAATGAAAGCAGCCCGGAAAAGGTTCAGAATAACGAACCGGTTAAAAAGGACAGACGGGAAAAAAGAAAGACCAAACGCAAGCATCTGGACGCTTATTGCACCAATCTGACCGCGAAGGCGCAGGCGGGTGAGATCGACAACATCGTCGGCCGCGACAAGGAAATTTCCCGTGTGATTCAGATCCTGAGCCGCCGCACAAAAAACAATCCCTGCCTGATCGGGGAACCGGGCGTCGGAAAAACCGCCGTGGCGGAGGGCCTTGCCCTTCGTATCGCGAAGGGCACCGTCCCCGCAAGGCTGATGAGGAAAGAAATCCATCTGTTGGATTTAACGGCTCTGGTTGCCGGAACGCAGTTCCGCGGCCAGTTTGAAAGCCGCATCAAGGGCCTTGTGGACGAGGTGAAGGCGGAAGGAAATATTATACTGTTTATCGACGAGGTGCACAACCTTGTCGGCACAGGCGACGCGGAGGGCTCCATGAACGCCGCCAATATCCTGAAGCCGGCGCTCTCAAGAGGCGAAATACAGGTAATCGGCGCGACAACGTTTGTGGAATACCGCAAATACATTGAAAAGGACGCCGCCCTGGAAAGGCGTTTCCAACCCGTTACCATAGCGGAACCTTCCGTAGAGGAGACCGTAGACGTGCTGATGGGCATCAAATCCTATTATGAGACGTATCATCGGGTTCGTGTGCCGGAGCAGATTGTGCGCAAGGCCGCGGTCCTTTCCGAGCGGTATATCAATGACCGTTTTCTGCCGGATAAGGCGATCGATCTTCTGGACGAGGCGTGCGCCTGTGCCGCGCTGAGAAATATTCCCATGGCGGACTATGATTCGGCCAACTTTGAACTGGAAAAGCTAAAGGAGCGTGAGGAAGAGCTCACGGCGGACGACGTTCAGCCGGATTATGAAAAGCTGGCTGAGGTGCGCACCGAGATTTCCAGACTGGAAGATAAAACGAGACAGCTGGCCCCCCTGGCACTGGGAGCCGAGGTAGAGGAAAAAGACATCGCGCGCGTGATCGAGCTCTGGACCGGTATCCCCGCGAGCAGAATTCAGGAAAACGAGCTGAAAAAGCTGGCGGATATCGAGGGCGTTTTAAATTCGAAGGTTATCGGGCAGCAGGAAGCGGTAAAAGCTGTTTCGGCGGCGATCCGCCGCAGCAGGGTGCAGATCAGTCCCCGCCGCAGGCCTGCGTCTTTTATCTTTGTAGGTCCCACCGGCGTGGGAAAAACCGAGCTGGTCAAGGTGCTGTCAAAAGAGCTCTTTGACACGCCGGAGACGCTGATTCGGCTGGATATGTCCGAATTTATGGAGAAGCATTCGGTGTCCCGCATTATCGGCTCGCCGCCGGGTTACGTCGGCTACGACGAGGCCGGTCAGGTCACAGAGAAGGTCCGTCGCCGTCCGTACTCGGTTCTGCTGTTTGATGAAATTGAAAAGGCGCATCCGGACGTAATGAACATCCTTCTGCAGATTCTGGATGAAGGCCGCATTACCGACGCGCACGGCCGCACCGTCAACTTTGAAAATACCGTCCTCGTCATGACTTCCAACGCGGGCAGCGAAAAGAAGGAAGGTACGCTGGGATTTGCGAAGAGTGCCTCCGACGTCACCCGTGAAAAGGCAATGAAAGCCCTCTCGGACTTTCTGCGCCCGGAGTTTTTGAGCAGGGTGGATGAGATCATCGTGTTCCGTGCGCTCAGTGTGGACGATTTTGAGGCCATTTCCCACCTGATGCTGAATGAGTACGTCGATTCCCTGAAGGAACGCGGCATCCGGCTGATTTATGACGATAAGGCCACCCATTATCTTGCGCAGCACGCCTTTGGCGGCAAGAGCGGCGCCAGGGACCTGAGAAACCTGATCCGCCGCCAGGTGGAGGATAAGATTGCTTCGCTGATCGTGGAAAATTACGGCGATACGGTCACCGGCATTGCCGTGACGGCGGATGAAAAAGATGGGATTATTCTGGATGTTTTGAAATAAATTCTAAAAATTTGGAGGAACGGTCAATAACGTGTTGACATTTGCCACTGAACTATGCTACAATAATAGCCGTCGCTAAAATGCGAGTGTAGTTCAGTGGTAGAACTCCAGCCTTCCAAGCTGGTCGTGTGGGTTCGATTCCCATCACTCGCTCCATGGGTATAAGCGCCAATAGCTCAGCTGGATAGAGCAACTGCCTTCTAAGCAGTAGGTCAGGGGTTCGAGTCCCTTTTGGCGCGCCATATATGGTGGATGTAGCTTAGCTGGTTAAAGCGCCAGTTTGTGGCACTGGAGATCGTGGGTTCGAATCCCATCTTCCACCCCATTTAAAAATTGGCGCGGAGCAGAGCTGAGTCGTTCCGCGCTTCATATTGGGCTGTAGCCAAGGGGTAAGGCAACGGACTTTGACTCCGTCATTCCGTAGGTTCAAATCCTGCCAGCCCAGCCAATAGGGCCTGTCTGCGGGCGTTGTACGCGGACAGGCATTTGTTATTGACATTAGCTTCCAAAGCTGATATAATATACAAGCTGTTTATGAATCATTAGCTCAGTCGGTAGAGCACTTGACTTTTAATCAAGGTGTCCGGGGTTCGAATCCCCGATGGTTCACCAAAATAAAGAAGCACCCGCAGGGGTGCTTCTTTATTTTTGCTTGCTTTTATTCCTTTCAAGTGGTTAAAACCCACTTTTATATCGTAAAAGTGTCGTATTAAAAAATCAGGGGAAATATAGTGTCGGCACCATAAACATGATATAATTATAAGGAAAATAAAATAAAAATTCAGAGAAGCAGTTCATTTCATTCGTGCTCACAGGCACCTGAGATGCCCATGGCAGCGTCAAGGGAAAATATCTCGGCCGCCTGCGGCGCACAGGTCCGAGCACGCTCAACTTTTATTAGACTTGGAAGGTGTAAGTATGGATTCTATGATAAACGAAAAAATACGGTTGGCTCAGCAAGGGATCGCGCGGCTGCATAAGATTGACGCCATGCTGCAGGACCTGCAAAATGAACAGTCCCAATTAGGCCTCAAAGTTGCCGGGCTTAAGGCTGCTCTGGAAAAAGAAAACTACGATGTCGTTAAGCTGGAAGACAGAAGGATTGCCTCTGTATTTTATTCCCTGTTCGGAAAGCTGGAAGAGCATGTTGAAAAAGAGCAGGCGGAAGCTCTTGCTGCGAAGCTCAAATATGATCAGGCCATCAGAGATCTGGAGAATATAAAAGATCAGATTTCAAAACTTTCCATGGAACGGCTGAATTATGTGAATTGTCAGCACGATTTCGATACTCTCTATGCCGATAAAAAAGAACAGATCATGAAAGACGGCGGTAAATCCGCCCAAAGGATTCTGGAACTGTCAACCCAAATAAGCAGTGGAAAAATCAATCTGAAAGAAATCAAGGAAGCAATATCCGCCGGTAAGGAAGCGCTGGCCAGCCTGGATCGGATTCAAAGCAGTCTTGACCATGCCGAAGGCTGGGGAACTTGGGACCTTCTTGGCGGCGGGCTGATCTCCGACCTTGCGAAGCATTCCCATATTGACGACGCAAAAGAGGAAACCGAAAACGCGCAGCGGCTGTTACGGCAATTTCACGCCGAGTTGGCCGACGTTCAAATCCATTCCGACATTCATATTGAAACGGGCGGCTTTGCAAAATTTGCGGACTTTTTCTTTGACGGATTGATTTCCGATTGGTTTATGCAGTCGAAAATCAACCAGTCGCAGGAAAGCGTTTTCCGTGTACAGAGCCAGGTCCATGACACCGTACACCGGCTTGAATCAATGGAATCCCAGGTAGAATCCAACATTGAAAAAATGGAAGCGGAAACAGAAAGTCTGATTATTACCGCACAATGAGAATCCTTTTGTCTGGGGGGCCGTAAGCTGACGATGGAAAACAGAAAAGCAAATCAATATTATACATACATGCTGCTCTGCTCGGATGGTACGATCTACAGCGGCTATACGACCGACCCGTATCGGCGCGCCGCCGTACATAACCGTGGAAAAGGCGCAAAATATACCCGTTCAAGATTGCCGGTTACGCTGGTCTATCAGGAAAGCTTTGCGACAAAAAGCGAAGCTCTCAGGCGGGAAGCTGTGCTGAAAAAGCTGAATCATGCCGGGAAGATCGCGCTGATTGGGCGTGCCGGTTCGAGCCCGTCCACCGGCGCCGTCTGACCGATCCAATTAAGTACCACTTCCGCTGCAAGTCCGACATTCCCGAGCTGGCAGTGATTCCCTGCATTTTCTTTTGCGGTAAACATTCGCGCCGTCAAAGAGCGGACGTTTGTCAGAGCGGCAATTTGTTCAGTTAACTGGTGAACAGGCACATAATGATCGTCCTGTCCTGCGAGCAGAAGAACATCCTGTGTAATGAGCGGCGAAATCTCCGCCGTGTTATAAGACAGGGTCTTGCGGAGAAAATCATAAGGGGAGTCGCTTCCCATCACGTGCATCCCCTGCCTGATGCCCCACTCCACTACAAGACTTTTTTTCATCATCAGGCCGACGGCTGTATTGATTTCCAAACGCCTGCCGTGCAGGACGGCGTATCGTGCTTTTTCGCGCAGGGAATCATCCATCTGGCGCAGCAGCACTTCAAAAAAGTCCGCAAGAACATCGAAGGCAATCACTCTTTTTACCCTTTTCTCATAGGCGGCGGCCCTCAGCGCCAGGCATCCGCCAAGGGAAACACCAATCAGGGTGACATCATTGAGTTTGAAATAATCAAGAAGGGTATGGACTGGCTTTTCCCATTCGGGAATCATCGGCATGCTGCATTCTTCCAGCACTGTTCCCTGGCCGGGGCCGTCGAAGGCAATCGTATCATAACCGGCGTCTCTCAAAATCAGAAGCATGCGCATGAACTCTTCAATATAACCGTCAAACCCGTTGCAGACAACGATAGTCCCTTTGGGGGACGGAGGCGTAAAACGATAGGCTGAGAGATAACCGCTGTTATAAGGAATCCGGTATTGCTGATCATCTGTAATGCCATAATAAGCATTGTTCAGTGAAAGAAACCGATGGCGCAGCTCCTGCTTCTGTGCATTGCTTTCCGGGACGAAAAACTCGGCTCCACGGAAATACAGGGCGGCTTTCAGCTTTTCGTCCCGGTCCAGCGCCTGATTACCAAGGCGTGTAAACGACGCGATCAGATCTTCGTAAGAACGGATAGACGGACTTGCGGCCTGCATTTCCTCTCGCATCGTTTCGTCGTTTGACCAGTTGTAAAACCGGTTCATTTGAAAATTGACGCTTACGTCCGGATGCATCTGAAAAACTCCGACAGGAAAGTCTTTAGTCGTCCATTTTTTATCCATAATATCGGCCTCCTTTAAAATTTTACATCCAAAGTATAAGCGTAAAATCGGGTCGCCGCAATGATTGATCCGTATGCAAATGTAGCTTATACGATATACAGGCGGAAAGTGTAGATTCCGATAAAAGATGATAGACAGGTGGGATGAAAATGTCCAGTGAACAGGATCTGCGTGTAACGAAAACCCTGACGTTTATAAGAAACTCCTTTATAGAGCTGATGGATGAAAAGGGGTTCCGCAATCTTACCGTAAATGATATTGCAGACAAAGCAATGATCAGCCGTTCCACTTTTTACCTGCATTATGCCGATAAGTATGAACTGCTGAATAAAGTGACGGATGAAGCGATCTTATCCATATTAAACCTGGTGGAGCCTGAAGAGCATATTGTCCACGGAAATTTGAATTACGATGGCTTTCGGGAAAATCTGAATGCTATCTTTCATTCGATTGAAAAAGATTCTTTGCTCTATAAACTCATTTTAAATGATAACGAACATTTGGGACTTTGCAGAAAGTGCGAAGATGTCCTGAAAACCAGGTTGGAAGAAAGCTTTGAAGGAGAGATTCAGGTTTCGAGAGATTTGTTCTTTGAATTGATGGCCTCTTTCTATATTTCGATGGCAAGATGGTGGCTGAATCACGACATGAAGTACTCACCGTCGTTTTTGGCAAAAGAGATGGTGAATTTTCTGACCGTCGTACCATGCAACCTGATCGGAATCACCACAGAAGATTGCAGCGCTTCAAATATTCCGACGCAGGCTACAGGAGATAAGACGGGTATGTACGGGAGAACAAAGCCGCAGAATAGAACGGCGGATAAAACGGTCATTGATTCAAAATAAAAACGGAACCGGAAGGAAACGCTGTGCCGGCAAAGGCAGGGGAGTAAAACGCACATGAGAAGTATCAAAAACAGGAATTTGATGAGGTAATTATGATACTGAGAGAGTATAAACCGATTAACTGCGTGACTATGGCAGAGCTGTTTTATAATACTGTGCACACCATCAATGCAGGGGATTACACAAATGAGCAGCTTAATGCATGGGCGACAGGAAATATTGATCTGGAAGCATGGAATTGTTCTTTTTTGGAGCATGACACCTTGATTGCAGAGACAGACGGTAAAATTGTGGGCTTTGCAGACATGGAGAAAACCGGTTATCTGGACAGGCTTTATGTCCATAAGGATTATCAGCGAAGAGGTATCGCCACCGCGCTGATAAACGAGTTGGAACAGCGTGCCGGAACAGCCGGTTTATTCAATTTTGAAACCTGTGCATCGATTACTGCCAAGCCTATTTTTGAAAAGCAAGGTTATACAGTTGACTCAGAGAATAAAGTTATCCGAAATGGCATTACATTAGTAAATTATAAAATGATGAAACACTGCTAAACTCCAATTGCCTGTCAGGACATGCAGCAGCAGCTGCTTCTCTTCTTATAGCCTGAACGCTTATGGTTGACAGACTATTTTGGATATGATATACTGTGAACGTTGTTAGCTAACAGTGTTCACAAGGAGAAAATTATGCCGAAGAGCAAAGCGGAAAGCCACCCTAAAATTATTTTGGCTGCGAAAGAAGAGTTCCTGAAAAAGGGCTTTGAGCAGGCGTCCCTGCGGGACATTGCTGCCAAAGCCGGCATGAGTGCAGCAGGGCTCTACCGGCATTTTGCTGATAAGGAAGCGCTGTTTGCCGCTTTGGTGGACCCGTTGCTTAATCAGCTTGATGGGGTCTACGACTCTATCCGGAAGCGGGACTATGAATACCTGAAAGCCGGTTCTCTGGACGAAATGTGGAGAGACAGTGCTGAAATCCGTTATTTTCTGGATCTGATTTACGGCCATTTTGAGGAATTCAAGCTTTTGCTCTGCTGCTCTTCCGGGACAAAGTACGAAAATTTCATTCACGACTTTGTAATGCTTGAACAAAAAGAAACGCTGGAATACATGGAAGCCGCCCGGAAGAGGGGAATTCCCGTCCGTGAAATAGAGCCGCGGGAACTGCATCTTTTGCTCAGCGCCTATGCCGCCGCGATTTTTGAAGTAGTTGTGCACGATTTTTCAAAAGAAGAAGCTGCGCATTATCTTTTAACGCTGCAGGCATTTTTCTATCCCGGCTGGCGGGCTGTTCTGGGGCTGTAACCCGCAGCCCTATTTCTTTTACATACAAGTTAGCTATTGCTAACTGAATTGGAGGTGCTACATGAACGAAAAACAGGAAAACCCAATCAGATACCTCTTCCGGTTTGTGGGAGAGGAAAAAGGAAGGATGACAATCTCCGTAATCCTGGCAACCCTGGGGGAATTGTTCGGGATGCTGCCGTTTCTGGCGGCGGCCACGCTTGCCAACGAGGTGTACGCCGGCACGGCAACCGTAAAAAGCGCGCTGCTGTGGGCGGGAGGCGCCGCGTTGGGGATTATGATGCGCACATTTTTATGCACCAAATCCTCGGCAAAAAGCCACCGGATTGCGTTCACTATTTTAAGGAATATCCGTCGTTCCATTGCCGATAAGATGCGCCGTGTACCGCTTGGTATTATGCTGGAGACTCCGTCCGGGGTTTACAAAACCCTGATGGTCGACAACGTGGGCAAGCTGGAGGACTCCATCGCCCACATCATCCCGGAAACGCCCTCGCAGGTTGCGGCAATGGCATCCTGCCTGATTCTAATTTTCGTGCTGGACTGGCGGATGGGGCTTGCGTCCCTTATCACCCTGCCGCTTTCCGTCCCTTCCATTTTCGGAATGATGCGCGGATATGGTGAAAAGATGAAAACATACCTGCGCTCCGGCAACGAGATGAATGCGGCGCTGGTGGAATATGTGGGCGGCATTCAAGTAATCAAGGCTTTTGGAAGAACCGGGACTTCGTTTGGCAAATTCTCCGATGCGGTGGACTTTTTCCACGACAGCACGCTGGACTGGTGGCGCCAGTGCTGGTTCTGGATGGCGGTGGTCAAGGCGATTCTCCCTTCTACGCTGCTGGGAAGCCTGCCGGTCGGCGCTCTGCTGTATATGCACGGTAAGATTACGCTGCCGGTTTTCATCGCCTGTATCGTAATCCCCATCGGCTTTATCGCGCCGTTCATGAAGCTGGCCTTCGGCAGTGAACAGCTGACCACCATCGCGGCGAACCTGAAGCCGATCCGGGAGTTTTTTGCCGCGTCGGAGCAGGTGCGCCCCGAAGAACGCGTGGCGCTTTGCGACAACTCCTATTCGTTTGAAAATGTCTCTTTTTCCTATGACGCTTCCAAGGAAGTGCTGCACGGCGTCTCGTTCCGGACACAGCCCGGAACGATGACTGCGATCGTAGGGCCCTCCGGTTCGGGAAAATCCACCATTGCCAAGCTGATGGCCGGATTCTGGGACGCTACGGGCGGTACGGTGCGCTACGGCGGCAAGGACATTCAGGAAATACCGTTTGACCAGATGATGGAGGAAATCGGCTATGTGGCGCAGGATAATTTTTTGTTTGATAAATCCATCCGGGAAAATATCCGCATCGGCAATCCGAAGGCTTCCGATGCGGAAGTGGAGGCCGCGGCAAAGGCGGCCAACTGCCACAGTTTTATTTTGCAGCTTCCGCATGGTTACGATACGCGGGCCGGGGATGCGGGGGATCGCCTCTCCGGCGGGGAACGCCAGCGTATTACCATTGCGCGGGCGATGCTGAAGAAATCCTCCGTGGTCATTCTGGACGAAGCCACCGCCTATGCCGATCCGGAAAGCGAAGCTCAGATCCAGCAGGCGGTGGGGCGGCTGGTACGGGGGAAAACGCTGATCGTGGTGGCGCACCGGCTGTCCACCATCCGAAACGCCCATCAGATCCTGGTTGTGGACCGAGGAAAGATTGTCGGACGGGGGACGCAGTCCGAGCTCCTCCAGAATTGCCCGCTGTACAAAACCATGTGGGAAGAACATATCGGCGCTGCGGATTTCAAGCAGGAGAGGAGCGAGGCGTTATGCTGAACATGATCAAACGGATTCTTAAAATTTCCGGCCGCCATCAGTCAAAAATTCTACTGGGTATCTTCCTGAACTTTTTAAAAAGCGTCTCCATGGCCATGATGCTGTTTGCCGTTTACGTGGTCGTGGATCATCTGAACGCATTGACCCCACGGGTAATCTGGACCGCGGTGCGGATTCTGCTGGGGAGCGTTGCGGGACGGTTCCTGTTCCAGTGGCTGATGGATATCTGCATGAGCGCCAAAGGCTTTGATATGTTCCGGGATTACCGTCTGGCGATTGGGGAACGGATGCGCAAGGCCCCCTTGGGTTATTTCTCCGAGCAGCGCCTCGGCAGCATCCAGACGGTGCTGACTTCCACGGTAACGGAGCTGGAGCAGTATTCCATGCTGGCCATCACCGACCTGACCGGCGGGGTTCTCATGACGCTGGTGATGATGATATTCTTCCTGTTTTACAACCCTATCTTTGCGCTGGTAACGCTGGCGGGGCTCTGCGTCGGCATGCTGGTACTGCACATCATTCAGTCCGTAGCCGGCAAACAGACCCCCAGAGTCCTGGCGGCACAGGAAAACATGACCACACAGGCGCTGGAATATGTGCGCGGCATATCGGTGCTGCGCGCCTTTTCCCAGGCGGACGGAAGCGAGGGCGCGGTATATGAATCCTTTGACCGCAAACGTCAGGCCGACTTGGACCAGGAATACGCGTCCCTTCCTCTTCTGAAAATTTATCAGGCGGTCTACAAAGTGACCGGCTGTGCGCTGATGTTCACGGCAGCTGCCTTATATCTGGCGGGCAGCATCACACTGACCTACTGCCTGATGTTTATTGTCAGCGCCTTCCTGGTCTACTCCGAGATGGAACAGATGGGCGACGGTGCGTTTCTTGCCCGGAAAATCACAACCGAATTGAACCGTCTGGAAGCTGTGACGGATATGCCGGAGATGGATACCAGTATACAAGTTTTGCAACCCCGAAACTTTGATATCGAGCTTCGGAATGTCTCCTTCGGCTACGACGACCGCCGGATCATAAACGATGTCTCTTTGAAGGTTCCGCAGGGAACCACGTGTGCCATCGTCGGGCCGTCCGGCTCCGGTAAGACGACCCTGTGCAATCTGATTGCGAGATTCTGGGATGTGCAGGAAGGACAGGTGTTGGTCGGCGGTCAGAACGTAAAAGGCTATACGGTTGACAGCTTGATACGGTACATCAGCATGGTGTTCCAGAACGTGTATTTATTCCACGATACTATCGAGAACAACATCCGCTTCGGCAATCCGGACGCTACCCACGAGCAAGTGGTGGAAGCGGCCGGACGCGCCCGGTGTCATGAGTTTATTTCCGCCCTGCCGCAGGGCTATGATACAATGGTCGGGGAAGGCGGCTCCACTTTGTCCGGCGGCGAAAAGCAGAGAATCTCCATAGCGCGTGCAATTCTGAAGGATGCTCCCATTATTATTCTGGATGAAGCCACCTCCAGCGTGGACCCGGAAAACGAATTCCAACTGCTGGCCGCGATCCGGGAGCTCACGAAAGGGAAAACTTTGATTTCCATTGCTCACCGGCTGACTACCGTGCGGGATGCGGATCAGATTCTGGTGGTGGAAGACGGCCGGATTACCCAGCGCGGAACAAATACCGAACTGATGGCGCAGCAAGGCACCTACCGGAAATTCCTGAAAATGCGGTCGGAAGCAATCGGATGGGAACTGGCCTGAGCAAAGGTTAAGGGGCTCATGATTTGTATTCTGTAAAATATTCATTGGCAGGATTAGCGTTTTATGAAATGGATTCTTTCTACAGCAGTTTCGTTTCAGTTTGTGAGACAAAACACGTCCCTCCCCGGCCGAAGGCGGGGGAGGGACGCAACCTTGTTGCAGAATCAACTGGAAATGCTGCAGTGAAAGCAAAACCGCACGATCTACTGAAATCGCATTAAAAAACCAAAAATAATCGAAATTTCTTTTTGCCGTCCTCTATGGTATACTGATAGCGGAAAACGATGCAGAGGAGGGCGTGCCATGCCAAACAACGGAAAGACCTTTCATCACGTTTGGGGTATCATCCATAGATACCAGTGCTCTTTCATCGTGCTGGCAGCCCTGCTCACCGTTCTTGCCATGATGGTGCTGGCCCGGATTCCCCAAACCGCTACCGTCGTGACCGTGCCGGAAAAGAACGGCGTATACGACTTAAGGGAGCTTTCCGCGCTGAAAAACTCCTCTGTGCGCCTTCCGGCGCCCTCGGAATACTATCCGAACTTCTATCTTTCACCGGACAGCGCGGACACCGCCGTTCCCAAAAGCATTGCCGGGTATGAGCAGAACAGGGCCGACTATCTTTCCCAGCGCTTCGTCCTGTTGATGCCGGATACCAGCGACACCTACACGCTCACCTTCAAGCTGTCCGGCCGCCATGCCATGCGCGTCTACGTAAACGGCCGGCCGGCCGGACAGACAGGCACACTCGGAACCGCAAAACAGGATACGGAGGTCTGGGAAAACAACATCACCGTTCACGCTTCCGCCGTGAACGGCAAAATGGATATCATCCTTCACAGCGCCCAGTTTTATCATGCCAAGAGAGGAGCGTCCCTTGCGGAAATCAATCTGAGCAAACAGAGTGCGGCCGTCGATCTCTTTGCTCTGGACCGCGTCAAGGGGCTGTTGGTTATGGGCGCGCTGCTAAGCGCGGCAGGCTCGCTGCTGGGAATCTATTTTTTGCTGGCGCGTACCAAGGCGACCCTGTATTTTGCGCTGGCCTGCGTCGCCATGGCCCTGCGGGAGTGCGTTCAAAGTCAGGCGTGGACGTATTTCCCCATACCCGGCAACCTCTCCTTTATGCTGGAATATTTAAGCGTGGTGCTGCTGACCATCTTCCTTTCCCTGTATTTGGGGCAGCACGCGCTGGGGAAACGCCTGAAGGTCGTTCAGGCCGCCGCCCTCATCGGCTCCGGCATTTACGGCCTGTGCATCCTGTTCGGAGATTCGACTTTCTACACCTCCATACTGAAATACTACCAGTTCCTGCTGATTTTGTGTATCGTCCCGGGAATTGCCGGCGTGTTCTGGAATCTGCGTCGTCCCACCAGAGAGCAGACAACGGCACTGTATGGAATTTCCGTGTTTTTCCTTTCCGCCGTGGCGGATATTCTGATGTACCTCGATGTATTCGGAAGCACAGAAACAAACCTGCCGGTCAGCGAGGCAGCCATGCTGATTTTTGCGCTGGCGCAGACGGTATCCCTGTTTCTGATGAACAACCGGGTGCTGGCGGAGTCCAAGGAATCGGAGCAGAAGCTGGCTGCGGAAAAGACCGCGCTGGAGAGCCTTGACCGGATGAAAACGGAGTTTTTGGGCAATGTTTCCCACGAGCTGAAAACGCCCCTGACCGTCATGTCCGGCTATGCGCAGACCTCTAAGCAGCTTACCGAGCAGATGTCCGTACCCCAGGCGGACGAGGTATCCCGCCGGATGACCCTGATTTCCTCCGAAGCGGAGCGGCTCTCGCTGATGGTGGGGCAGATTCTGGACGTGACCCGGATGGAGGAAGGCCGTATGGTCATGGAGCCGGTGCGCTGCCATCTGGATGAAATCATTCATGCCGCCGTAAAAACCCATTATCCCATGCTCAACAAGAATCAGAATCGCCTGGAAATCCGGATTGAACCGGGACTTCCCGATATTTACGCCGATCCCGCGCGAATTTCACAGGTGATCGTCAACCTGATTTCCAACGCGGTCCGCTTTACCACGGAAGGGGTTATTACCATATCTGCGGAACAAAAAGAAAATCAGCTTGTTGTCTGTGTTTCAGATACCGGCGTCGGCGTCGCTCCGGAGCGGATTTCCCACCTGTTTGAACGCTACGGCGGAAAACAAAAATCCGGCGGCGGTCAGGATACCGGCACCGGACTTGGATTATATATCTGTAAGCATATTGTGGAACAGCACGGCGGAACCATTTGGCTGGAAAGCGAAGAAGGCAAAGGCACCTCCGTTTTCTTCACCCTGCCGTATTGAACGGCTAATACCGTACCTTGTTGAAAATGTATTCGCTTTTTCCCGTACTGACCAGCTCAAACCAGCCGTTATCGTCCAGCCTCAGCTTTTTTCTGAGATTCGCCACGTGGGTCTTGATGGTTCCGGCAGCGCCGAGCGACATTTCCCCCCATGCCCGGCGGTAAATCTCTTCAAAGCTCAGCCGCTGCCCGGCAAAAAGGGCAAAGCAGCCGAGCAGCTGCAGTTCCTTCAGCGTAAGGGGAATATGCTCCCCGTCCAGCACGGCTTCCCCCGCAAGAAAATCAACCGTCAGGGGCGGCAGCTCGATTTTACCGGCCGACAGCACGCCGTTTCTGCGAAGCTGCGCCGCCACGTGTGCGCTCAGCACATTCAAATCATAAGGCTTGGTGACGTAATCGTCCCCGCCCTGTAAAAGCCCTTTCACCACGCTCTCATTTTCGTTCCTGCACGTCAGGAAGATGATGGGGGCGTTTGTTTTTTGCCGCAGCTCGGCGCAAAAGGCGAAGCCGGAGCCGTCCGGCATCATCACATCCAGCAAAATCAAGTCGGGGGCGTGCTCCTCCAGAAAAAAGCGCGCCTTGGCAAGCGTGGGTGCGCAGACGACCGCATAACCCTTTCCCTCAAAATATTCCCGGTTGATTTCCAGAACGTCGGCTTCGTCCTCTATCAGCAAAAGCTTTGCCTTTTTCATTATTCCACCCCCTGAAGTTATGATGAGTTTACCATATTTTATGTAAAAAAGAAATACCGCAGACTTTTTTTCGGAAAACGGATAAGATTTCTTGACCTTTCGCACAGAGGGAAATCTTTTTGCTACTCTTAAACTGTACCGGGGTATAAAGCCCGGCGGAAATGAGGTGATACTCTGTGGCGCAAATCATCCGGGTGGACATTTTGGACGGTCAGACGCTGGACATTGAGCTGAGCAACGGACATCTGATTCTGTTCGACATGCGGCGTCTGATGGAAACCGACCGCTCCTACGGTCCTTTGCGGAATCTTGAGGTTCTTCCCCGCCCGGACACCGACGGCCAAAGTGTTTTCTGGCGCGGGGGCCCCCGGCTTTCGCTTGAAGCAATTATGGACCTGCTGAATCGGCAGGATTATCTTGACTGAGGAGGAAGCGATCAACATGAAATTGACGATGAGAAAATTTCTGAGTGTTCTGTTCACCGCATGCATGGTGGTGAACCTGCTGTCTTCCGCGGCGTACGCCGCCGAAGGCGCACAGGATGCCGGAGAGATTCCCGCCCCGGTATCTGCCGGGGAAGGTGCGTCCGGTTCCGGAACAACGGACACCGAACAGCCCGAAAGCCCGGAGACGGGGGATGTGCGGGACTCGGGGGAGGTCCCCGTACCCGGCGGCGGGGAAGCCGCCCCAATGGCGCGCACGACGGCAGTCCCGACCGGCTCCGGAACCATTACCGTTACGCAGCCGCCGGAGGATCAGAGCGTCACATACGCGTTGGAGCATACGGTTACGTTTTCCGTCACTGCGGAAGCGTCCAACGAGAACACGGTGCATTATGAGTGGCACGTAGTCCACGGCGGATCAGGTTGGGCGGAAGAGGGAGATCCATCCTTTACCCTAAGAAATCAGCCCCCCGGTAGCTATGAGATATACTGCGTTCTCACGGCGGATGGCTGCGATCCTGTAACCAGTGAATCCGCAGCACTCACGGTCAGTAAAGCGACCTATGACGGGGAAACGCAGGGAACCTACGACGTGATGGCCGGTCAGGCTACGGATAATATATCGTACCGTCTGTCCGATCTGCCGATCAGCGGTCCGGGAGGTATGAGCTATACCGTAACCGGAGACTACGGCAGCGGGCTGATTGCCTCCAGCCCTTCCGTGCGCTGGGATACGAATGCAGGTGGCTGGTACTTGGAATTCAGCACTGCCGACCGGGCGGTCAACACCTCAGAAGACATTACTCTGAGCATTGACGGAAAAGGTTTCTATGAAGACAGCTCCTTTATACTGACGGTGACCGCCAGGGACCCGCTGACACTCCCGATTTCCATAACGGGAGAGGACGCGGTTTACACCGGAAACGGACAGAGGGGCTACGATATGGAGCCGGTTCCCGGGCTGTCGGAGAATGAGCTTGCCTGCCACTATACAGGGCGCGGCACGACCGTGTACGACGGCGACGACCCGCCGGTCAACGCCGGGGATTATACGGTGACCGTATCGGTGGTAAACAAGCCGCATTACACCGGGTCGGATTCCGCCGATTTTTCCATTACAAAAAAACAGGTTTCCGTAACACTGGCGGAGTGGCACATTAACCGCGGGGACCCGCTTCCCGCCGATGACGAGCTGAATTTTTATACAAGCTACTGGGGATTCTGCGGAACAGACACAGCGGCGAACTGCCTTGAAACCTGGGCGGCAGTTCGTCTGAATGTCGCAGACAGCAGCCGGGTGGGAAACTATCCCATCTACTACGCACAGGAAGCGGTGTTAAACGCGAGAGGAAGCGTCAACTACACGCTGAACCATGTTCCCGGCACGCTCTTCATCCAATCGGCCCCGACCGACGTACTGGACATCAACCTGCCTTCCCCGGTCATCGACCTGATAAACGGAACCGTTTCCGGGACGGTTCCGGCGGGTACGAGTTCGTTCACTCTTTCGGCGACCGTCCCGAGCAGCTCCGATTGGAAGCTTTACCGCGACGAAGCCTGCACGCAGGAAATCGCCGATCACACGCTTTCCCTCGCGGAGGGACGCAACGTGTTTTATCTCAAGGTAACGTATCAAATTGTGACGGATACGACCAGAACTTATTCCGTAATCATCACACGGAGTGCCTCCCCTTCTCCCAAGCCCGACCGTCCGAAGAAAGACACACCTTCTTCCACAGCTCCAAGCGTTCCCACAGAGCCGGCCGTGAACCTTACCGGCGCGTCGCTGCCGGTGGGCGTGACCCAGGCGGTCCTTGCCGCCACGCAGCTGACCCCGGCCGGACTTCCTGCCGCTCAGAACGGAACACAGGGGGCCGCGATCCCGGACCCGCAGGCAGCGGCGGTCTACAGCGCGGCCGCGGCAGCCCCCTGGCTGAACATGATCGGCACGCCGCTTCTTTACAACCTGAATCTGCTGGACCAGAGCGGCAATCCGATCTCTTCCTTCACCGGCAGCGTCACGGTCAGGGTTCCGCTTCCGGCGGGGCTGCCCGGTACGCCTCACGTGTTCCGCTATGAAAACGACGGAACCTTTACCGACATGGGCGCGGCCGTGGCCGATGGATTCCTCGTTTTCAGCACGACCCATTTCAGTTACTACGTGATTGCGGGAGTCGGAGATTCCTTTACGCTGGATACGACCAGCTACCGGATGCCCGCAAACGGCAAATACCAGATCGGCCTGAAGCTGACCGGAACCAAGGCGGCGTCGGTAAAGGTTTCCTCCACCGACGACAAAATCGCAGCGGTCGCAAAGCTTGCGAACGGAAATTATCTGGTCACGGGCAAAGGCGAGGGTACGGCGTGGATTCAGTTCGACGTATACGACTCGAAAAACGGCCTGCTATCGCACGTCTCTGTTCGCGTCGACGTTGGAAACGAACTCCAGCCGCAAGGCGATTCCACCCGGCAGACCAGCGTTTTCTAAAGTGCCCGTCCGCACGGAACGCATTCGTCCGCCGAACCGATGAATTCAGGCTGAAAACAGCCATAAAAGAAAGGGTGTTCTTTATGAATCAGGCAGTTATTATCGTCAGTGAAAAGCAGCCGCAGAGCGGCCAGAAGGAGCGGTCTAGCAACAACTTTACCCTTGCGGATTTTCATGAGGACGCAAGGCTCACCGTACGTGCGTACTACGATTACGATGAGCCGACGCAGCGGGAAGCGGCCGATATCGTCTTCGACATCAAGGCCGACAGAACCGGTAAGGACCCGGTGGTACTGAGCGGAATTTCTTCCGGATACGTCATGGAAAACACACATCACCGGAACCTGTATATCGCGAATCCCCGGAACGCGGCGGAGTCCTTCACGGTTAAGATCTCCGTTTAAAACAATCTCCCCGGCACGCTGCCTGCGCGCCGGGGAAATTTTAGCAGATGAAAGGAAGAGCCTCCAGCCGTAGGATAGAACTGCGATTGGAGGTTTTTGTATGTCTGGAAAAAGGAATGCTTTATTTGAAAAATCGAACAGAAAATCAGGCGGGAGTATGAAAAGGTAGTTGGCCGTTTCCTTTAAAAAGAACCGTTATTTGACTAATGCGACGAAAGCGTTCATCCGTATCCTAAAAGACACCCTGAACGACGGGGCTCCGGGGGAAATTTAAACTCACCACTTTTCGGCGGTTCTTTCTGTCTGTTTGGGATTCCTAATAGTCATATTGACAAGCCATTAGTGATTTGAATATTATGTATTAATCTTTCATGAAGGAGGTATTGCATTGAGTCTGAATCGTTATATCAATGACGATTTTGATGCCGTCGAATCAGCATCGGATCGCGGCAACTGTAACGACAGCTGTGACAGCGGAAGCGCGAAAGCATTGAAACGAATCCTTTCCTTACTGGATGATTTGAACAGTCAGGACTTGCGAATATTGGATGATATCATTGAGCGCCTGGTTTGCAGCCGCAAGAAATAAATATAGTCATTGTCTACTCCTTAGAATATAAATATTTGCCTTTGGTTTCTCTGCCGCTCCTTAACCGGAGCGGCTTCTTTTTACTGTCCTTGATAGAGCTTGCGGGCGTATTCGTAAAATCTCAGATAGTCCCGGTACAGCGGGTTATATTGATCGGAAGCGAAGGAATCCGGCTCCTTTTGGCGGACACGTCGGGAAAGAACGGAGGCTGAATTACGGGGTACATCAGGAGCTCCTTAAAAACGGCAGCTCTCAAAAAAACAAATTTTGGGATTGACAGTTGAGACAAAGTAAGTTAATATATTGATATATCAACCAAGCTGATATATCAATATATCAATTACGAAATTATAAGGAGGATTTTATGGCTGTTAATAATGAGATCATTCCAATTTATTATCAATTGAAAGAAATACTTATTTCAAAGATAAGAGATGGAGAATTTGCATTAGGAGATAAAGTGCCGTCTGAAACAGAACTCTGTAATACCTTTCAAGTCAGTCGTATCACGGCCAAGCGCACGTTGGATGAAATGGTTCACGAAGGGTATATTGAGAGAATCCCCGGCCGGGGGAGCTTCGTGTGCCATACCCACATCGAACATGCCCTGTCGCAGTTTTACTCTTTTACCGAAGAAGTAAAAAGACTGAATATGATTCCGTCCGCCCATATATTGAATCTGGAAAGGATAAAACCCGGTAAGGAATTGAATAAGCTCTTGAACCTGAATGATGAGTACGTAATATACATAAGGCGCCAACGTCTGGCGAATAACAGGGTGATCGCGCTTGACCATTCGTTTATTCCGGAAAAGTTCTATGGGGAAATTGACAAAGAGGATCTTTTAGAAAATTCGCTTTATAAAATCCTTGAAAGAAACGGATTTAGACCCGACCGTGCAGTCGAGTCTTTTATGGCCGCGTCTTTATCGAAAGAGGAGGCGGAGCTGCTGAGTATGAAGGAGGGCGAAGCAGCCCTAAAAGTAACCAGAAATGCATTTCACGGCAAAGAAGCTGTGGAATACAATTATAGGTACTATAAGAACGATTGTTACACCTATTCCATTGAACTCAAATGAGTTCGTTTCGTCTGCCGGCTTTATCGAAGGCGCGGGGGCTTTATTCAGTGCGCCTTCGTGAAAGGTATAAATAACACAGGGAGGAAATTGAAATGAAAAGGATGTTAGCGTTTGTTCTCGTTCTGGCAATGACGGTGATCGGCTTTGGGGGCTGTTCCCCTTCGGGACCTGCAGAATCAACCAGTCAAAAAACTGCGGATACCTCTTCCGAAACCGCGTCACAGCAGGGGGCGTCCGATGTCAAGCTTGCCTTTACATGTCCGGATTTAACAAATACCTATTTCGTTGAAGTGGCGAAGGGCGTACAGGACCGGTGTGATGAATTGGGGATTAAAGTCACAATCAATGACGGGAAAGCCGACCTTGCAAATCAGGTCAGCGCATTTGAAAACTTTATTTCGCAGGGAGTAGACGCGGTAATCGTCAGCCCTATCGACGAGCAGGGCCTGGTTCCCTCCGTGAAAGCGGCGCATACGGCAAAGATTCCCGTGATCGCTGGAAATCAGAACGTAGAGGGCAGCGATGCGTTCATCACAGTCCCTGAGTACGAGTACGGCTTTGCAATCGGCGAGAATGCCGGGCAGTGGATTGCGGACAAGATGGGCGGTAAGGCGAAGGTAGCGATTTTTGATTATCCCGAGCTCAAATCGATTATCGCCCGCGGCAACGGCATTCAAGAGGGGATACTGAGCAAAGCGCCGAACGCGGAGATCGTGGCGCGCCAGAGTGCGAACAACCCGGAAAAAGGGATGACCAACATGGAGAACATTTTACAGTCGAACCCCGATGTGGATGTGCTTGTATGCGTGAACGATGCCGGTGCTCTGGGTGGATATGAAGCGGTCATGGCTGCCGGCAAAGCCAGCGACAAATTTTACATTGGCGGCCTGGATGCCACAAAGGAAGCGCTGGATAAAATCAAAGAGGGCGGCATCTACCGCGCCACGGTTGATATTCAGCCCTATGAGACGGGTAAGCTTTTTGTCGATACCGCGCTGAAAGTCCTGAAAAGCGGTTCGATCGCAGATACGATTGAGATTCCGATGAAGGTTGTGGATGCAGGCAATATTGCAGATTACTTTAAAAACTAGAGCGACGTTGTTTTGTGCCGGTCCTCTTTTTGCAGAGGACCGGTACAGATGCAGATTTTATGGTGAGGTGCAGCGATGACCACAAACGACAATATTCTTGCCTTAAAGCATATTACAAAACGGTTCTCGGGTGTATTGGCTCTGGACGATGTGTCACTTGAGCTGCGCCGGGGAGAGATTCATGCGCTTGTCGGAGAAAACGGAGCGGGCAAATCAACGCTGATCAAAGTGATTACGGGAGCCCATTTGCCGACCTTCGGAGAGTGGACGTTTGATGATAAAGAAATGACGAACAATTCTCCTGCGATTTCCAAAGCTGCCGGTATCGGTGTTATTTATCAGGAGTTAAACCTGATGCCGCAACTGACCGTCAGGGAGAACATCTTTTATGGCAAAGAGATTAAAAAGGGTATTTTTCTCGATGAGAAAAATATGTATCGGGACTGCCTCAAAATGATAGACGATCTGGGGGTTTCTGTTGATCCGAACGCTTTGGTGCGCGACCTGTCGATCGCTGAACAACAGGTCGTGGAAATTGTCAAAGCCATTTCGGAAGACATCAAGTTTTTAATCATGGATGAACCGACAGCGCCGCTGACCAACACAGAAATCGATAAGCTGTTTTCCGTTGTTGAAAAGCTTCGCGCCAAAGGAATTACGATCTTATACATATCCCACAGACTGGAAGAAATCTTTAGGATCAGCGACAGGGTGACAGTGCTGCGGGACGGCCGTCATGTCATTACGATGAATACGGCGGATACGGACCGGCCGATGCTGATCAAACATATGGTAGGCAGGGAAATAGGGCAGGAGTACCCGAAACGGACCACACCCATTGGCCCGCCGGTGCTTGAGGTCGAGGGATATACCAATGCCGCGATACACGACTGCAGCTTAACGCTGCATAAAGGGGAAATATTGGGTCTTGCGGGACTGGTGGGAGCCGGGCGCACAGAATTTGCCCGGGGGATTTTCGGCGCGGATCCGATCAGCAGGGGAACCATGCGGCTCAATGGGGAGATTGTTGAAATACGGACGCCCAAGGATGCCATCCGCCACCGTATCGGTCTGATAACGGAAGACAGAAAGTCACAGGGACTGCTGATCAATAAAGGAATCGATTTCAATGTTGTCTATGCCAGCCTGAAGAGTGTCAGCAGGGCTGGGTTTGTACAAAAAAAGAAGGAAGCCGCGACAGTAAGCAGGTTTTCTGAAGCGATGCATATCAAAGCGCATTCCTCCGCCCAGTTGGCAAAGACGCTTTCGGGGGGGAACCAGCAGAAAGTGGTTTTAGCCAAATGGCTTGCCACACAATGCGATATCCTGATCTTTGACGAGCCGACGCGCGGGATTGACGTAGGCGCAAAGAGAGAAATATACCAGCTGATGCGCGATCTGGTTTCCGAAGGGAAATCGATTCTCATGATCTCTTCGGAAATGCCGGAGCTGATCGGAATGAGCGATAGGATTCTCGTCATGCGCAAGGGTGCCATAACAGGGATGCTTTCATCCGAAGATGTAAAGCAGGAGAGCATTTTGGAATTGGCCACCGAATAATTGGATTCGAAAGAAGGAGATTCTGCATATGGACACTGCCGTAAAGGTGAAAAAACAGAAAAGCATATCGAAGTATGCAATTTACATTGTGCTCTTGGCGCTGACCGCTTTTTTCTCAATCGTTGCGGAAGGTTTTTTCACGACAACAAATTTCTTTAATATTTTGCGGCAGGTTGCCGTTTATGGCATTCCTGCGGTGGGGATGACGATGGTGATCATCACCGGGGGGATTGATATCTCTGTTGGCTCCATGATGGGCGCGGCTTCCGTGGGGTGCGCTTCTCTGATGGTGGCGGGTCTGAATCCCATACTGGCGATGCTGATCGTACTGATTGTGGGGCTGATCGTAGGGCTGCTGAACGGTTTCTTTACTTATGAAGTAGGGATTCCTCCGATGATTGTGACCTTGGCGGCAATGAGCATCCTGCGTGGACTGGCGTACATCATATCGGGCGGTCTCCCTGTCTACGGTTTTCCGGCAAGCTTTACCGCTCTTGGGCAAGGCTACCTGGGACCGATCCCCATCCCTGTGATTATTATGGCGATCTGCTTTGCTGTCGGTTACATAACACTTGAGAAGACATCCTTCGGACGATACGTTTACGGAATAGGCAGCAACCGCGAAGCGTCCCGGCTAAGCGGCGTAAGCGTAAGAAAAGTCATGTACAGCGTGTATGGTTTGTGCGGCATGCTTGCGGCGCTTGCGGGCATGGTGCTGCTGAGCCGCGTAAACAGCGGCCAGCCGAAAGCGGGCGAGATGTATGAAATGGACATCATTACAGCCGTTGTTTTGGGCGGCGTAAGCACGACCGGCGGAGAAGGCAAAATCACGCGGGTCATTGCGGGCCTTTTGGTGATGGGAGTGCTGCTCAATGGCATGATTCTTATGAACATACCGGATTATTACCAGCGCGTGGTGAAAGGCGCCGTACTGTTGCTTGCGATCAGCGCCGATATGATGAGCCAGAAACGACTGAGCAAAAAAATATAAAGCAATCAATATTACAATATATTTACTGAATAGGGAGATGGCCGATTTATGAAAATTACAGAGTTAAAAAAAGGTTTGATCGTATCCTGCCAGGCGACGGCAGAGGAGCCGATGCGCGACAGCGCGATCATGGGCAGGTTCGCACTGGCGGCACAGATAGGCGGTGCGGTTGGCGTGCGTATGAACGGCGTGGCCGATATTCTCGCGGCACGCCAGTTGATCGCAATCCCTACGGTCGGTCTTATTAAGCATACATACCCCGGATATTGGTGTTACATTACGCCTACTCTCCGCGACGTGGAGGCAGTATATGCGACGGGATCTGAAATTGTCGCGGTTGATGCGTGCAAGCTGTCAAAACCCGGAAACGTGTCGGCGGCCGAGCTGCTCAGCTCAATAAAAAAAGAGTTTCCCGACATTCTTTTGATGGCTGATGTATCAACATGTGACGAGGGATTGAGGGCTGTTGATGCAGGCGCCGACCTGGTTTCGACAACGCTGGCCGGCTACACGGAATATACGCGCCACAATGACGGCGACAAGATCATGGAGCTGCAGGCGCCCGATATCAGCCTGGTTGCGTCTTTGGCGGAAAAGCTCAAGGTTCCGGTGGTAGCGGAAGGCCGTTACTGGGACGATCAGCTGGCGGCCAAAGCGTTTCAGGCCGGTGCGCACAATGTGGTCATAGGAGCCGGCATTACGCGTCCGCAGATTATAACCAGAAAAATTGTAGACAATTTGAAGCCTTACTTAAACAACGGGAAAGAAGCGTGAGGTCTTATGATTGCGGCGGCAATTGATACCGGGGGCACCAAAATCATGGGTGCGGCCGTAAATGAGCGTGGCGACATACTGGAGAAGATCCATGTTGACAATACGGGAAGAACCGGCGCGTTTATTCTGGATTCCTATTTCAGAATCATCGATACGCTTGGGAAGAAATATGCCATTGATGCAATCGGCGTCGGCGCGGGCGGGCGTATTGACCCGCGTACAGGCGAGGTGCTGTACGCGGTGGATATCTACAGCGGGTATATTGGAACCCCGATCAAAAGCAGGCTGCAGGAAAAGTATCAAAAGCCCACGGCAGTGGACAATGATTGCAAGATGGCCCTTATCGGTGAGAACTGGATGGGGGCGATTCGCGGCTTCAAAAGCGTGTTCGGCATCATCATCGGAACAGGGGTAGGCGGCGGATTGCTGCTGGACGGAGTCAGCATCAGCGGCCAGGCGGGAGGTTTTGGGGAGATCGGACATGCTGTTCTGCACCCGAACGGGAAACAGTGCCTGTGCGGTCAGCACGGCTGTGTGGAAAAATACGTTTCCGGAACGGCGCTCTGGCAGCGTTACAATGAGATGAGCGGACAGGAAGCCATTGATTCGGGGTATGAATTTTTCAGCCGCGCACGGCAAGGCGATCCTGCTGCGCTGAGTGTTTTGCGTGAATTTATTGAAAATCTCGCGCTGTGCGCAGTGACCTGCGCCAATCTTTACGATCCGCAGGCGCTGTTATTCGGAGGCGGCATTCTTGATACCTCTGCGCTTTGGTGGGATGAGTTTGTTAAAGAATACGACAGACAAAGCAGCGCGCATTTAAAGAAAATCAAGCTGGTGCGCTCGGCATTGGGGAATGACGCCCCTCTGCTGGGGGCGGCTGCATTGGCCTTCTCGCAGCACCAATACGGTGTATCCTCGGAGCGTTGGTAGAGCGTACCGACACTCGAATCCCCGATGTTCACCAAAATAAAAGAGCACCCGCAAGGGTGCTCTTTTATTTTGCAGTTGGGGTGAGAATCCCTAGATTTTCTCTTTTGGAGGCACCGGCTGCTTTTTCTCCTGTGCGGTCGGCTGCGCGGTTTCCTCCGGAGCAGGCTGTACGGGCTGATTCGGCTGCCCGCCGTCCGCCGAGACCGGCTGTTCCTCAGAAGGGGCTGTCTGCCCGGTTTTAGCCGCTTCCACCGCCGCCTGGATAGCCTGCGCCGTGGTGGACGGTTCTGAGATATGCTGGAGCGACACGCCCAGTTTGTCGAGCGTCAGAAACTTCAGCAGAGTGTCCATGACCGTGTTGTTGCCGCTGCCGTTGCTGGCGCCCGAAGACTGCCCGTCGTTTCCGCCCATGTTGACGACTGTTTTCGGAACAATGTCCACTTTGGAGTTTTTGATCGCGTCGGTCAGCTTGTCGGCGATTTCCTGAATGACCCGGTATTCCGCACCGCCGTAAGCCCGTACCTGAGCGTCAATGGCCTGCGCCTTGGCAAGGCCGACGTTGGACTCCTTGGAAGCCTCGGCTTCGCCTTCCAGCCGTACTTTCGATGCGTTGGCTTTTGCCAGTGCGATGATCTGATTAGCTTCCTGTTCCGCCTTGCTCGCCATGGCGGCACCGTTGTTCCCTTCAATTTCAATCTGGATTTTCGACTTGGTCAGGAAATTCTGCTGCTCGGCGACCGCTTGGGCCTCCCGCAGGGATTTTTCACTTTCCGCCGCCGACTGCTGTTTTTGATAGGTGATTTTCTTTTCCTCCGCAATCTGGCGTTCACGCAGTTGCGTCAGGATGTTTTCAATCTGCACATCCGCATGGGAAGATCTCGGCGTACCGATGAGCACTTCCTCCAGCTGCAGGTTGTATTTCTGAAATTTATTGCGCATTTCGGTTACGGCGCGTTCACGGATAGCGCTGCGCTCCTGAATCAGCTCGATCAGGGTCTTGGTCTGCGCCACATCCTTAAAGTACGCGCTTACAAGCGGGTCAAGGGACTGGTTGACCAGCATGTTGATGTCGCCGAAGCGCTGAATGACCCACGGCGCCTGCTTGTAGTCGATATGCATGACGACGGAAAGCGGGAGCGAAGGCTCGAACGCATCCTTGGTGATGATATCGACCTCGGTCAGGTTCTCATCGTATTTATGGTCGCCGACCTCTGATTTATTCCATTTTAAAATAATGTTGGTGGTGGGAACCAGCACCACGCGTCCGGCGTCGGTGTTAAACGCATACTTTCCGGGCATCAGCGGCTTCTCCAGCACACCCTTGCAGCCAGCCTCCACCAGCTCGCCGTGCTTGTAATCCTCGCCCGTCGTGTCGACGCCTTCTTTTCCGAAGAAGGAAACCACGACCCCGACAAATCCAATGGGGACCACCGTTTTCGGGCGGAACTCCACCGTGGCGAACAGGCGGTTGATGTAATAGGTGCCGTCCGTCAGCACCTGCAGCTGCTTGCCGCGGCGGCCGCCCAGTTCCAGAAACTGCTCCGGGTCCTGAAAGCTGGAGTGCCCTTCGCCCACGCTCGGCGCAATGATTTCGCCCTGCTCCAGCGGCATGCCGTCATGCACGGTGACGATACCCATGATATCGCTGGTATCGCTTGCATTGGCCATGATGACCACCGGGCGGAACGCGTCGCGTTCCAGCAGCGTCTGCTGCATGCTGGCGATCTCCGCGCGTTCGCTGCGGGAATTGCCGATCGCCTTAATGTCGCTGGGAGTAATCACAATGAACTGCGCCAGATTGATCGCGTATGTACCTTCTCTCAGGATACCGCGCTGCGGGCCGCGCTGGCCACCGTTCTGTAGGAACCCGCGCACGTCCTGAAAATTGTTGGCCTGAGGCACCACTTCTCCCAGCGTCTGCGTCGGAGCAAGCGGAAGGCCGTCCCGTGCGAACAGATAGGCGATCTGTCCCTGCGGAACCGTAATGAGGGGGTATTTGTGGATTTTATACATCAGGGCGGATTTGAAGTGCATGCCGCCGCGCAGAAGGTCGGGCGAATAGCCGGCCTCGCCGTGCAGGGCGATGATGGAATCCTTCAAAGAGCCCTTTCTGCTCCACCATTTTTCAATCACAGCGACCTCGTTGGAGCCAATAATCCGCAGGCCCAGAATCTTAAAAATCAAAAGATAGAGCACTGCGACAGCAACCAGAATATACAGCGGAATCAGAATAAAGCCCATTCCCATTTCTCCTTTACCTATTTCATGGATTGTGAAGCACCCGCTTCCCGGAAGGATGCGGACGCCGTGCCAAAAAGCCGGGGAAAAACGGAATATTTTTCGTATTTCGACCGTCAACAGCACATTACTAAATCTATGCTTCATTATATTCTACAATGACACGGATTTCAATAGAAGGACGGTAACAGGGAAATACCAGATTTTAGGGGGAGGTTCTGTTTGCCTCAGTGTTCCGGTTCCGCTTCCTGAATTCAAATTTGTATAAATTTACATAATATGTAAATTCTAAGAAAAATCTCATATCAAAGAATGAGGGCTGACAACCGTTTTCTTACAGCTTCAGAGAAAGATATGTCAGTACTGTTTTGCTGTGCCTGTGAAACGACAGGGTGCTTGATCCGGCCCGGGGAGTTTGCTTTGGATGTTTCTCAAGATCGAGGGTGTAAGCCATCAAGTGGAATAAAGAGGTCGACGAAAATGCATTTTCTTACAAAGTTGGTCCGATTGCTCAAACAACAGCATGAACAAAGCAAAGAAGCGGACGGGAATAACCGGAGCGGAGAGGGGAAACAGGGTGAGAAGGTGAGCACGCAGGTCCTGTCTCCGGAGCTCAAAGATAACCTCGACGCCGTGAGAGCCAGGTTTGGAGAGAGTTCCGACCTCATTATCCGTGAATTTTCCTTCGGAAAAGAGAAAGACGGGAGAAAGAAGGCCGCACTGGTTTTTCTGGACGGAATGGTAAATCTCTCCACCATAAATGATGACATCATAGAGCCGCTTATGCGTCAGAGCTGGCTTTCCCGCAGAGGGGAAACGTCCGACCTGTCGGGTATGGATGAAATCCGCGACAGACTGCTGACAGTCGGGGAAGTAAAAACGGTCTATACCTATAACAAAGTGATACAGGCCTGTCTGTCGGGCGATGCCGTGCTTATGACCGAGGGTTCGTGCAAGGCCCTTGACATAGGTGCAAAAGGCTGGGAGAAAAGAGCCGTTTCCGAGCCGACCAGCGAGACCGCTATCCGCGGACCCCGGGAGGGTTTTACTGAGAATCTGCGGACGAACACGACCATGATCCGTCGGAAGATAAAAGATCCGGCGCTTAAAATCCGTGCTACCGTCATTGGAAAACGTACGCACACGCAGGTGAACATCCTTTATATGGATGGAATTACAGACCCGGAGTTGGTTTGCGAGGTCGAGCGCCGGCTGAAGAGAATCGATACCGATATGGTGCTTGCTTCAGGTTATCTGGAAGAATATATCGAGGACTCTCCGTACACGGCTTTTCCCACCATCTGGTGCAGTGAAAAACCGGACGCGGTCGCCGGAAAGCTGCTGGAAGGCCGGGTTGCCATTGCCGTGGACGGTTCCCCGTTTGTGATGACGGTACCGATGCTGTTTGTAGAGAACTTCCAGAATGCGGAGGACTATATTACGCGCAGTTATTATGCAACCATGATGCGCATACTGCGTCTGGTGGCATTTTTTATCAGCCTGTTTGCTCCGGCCGTATATATAGCGCTCACTACCTTTCATCAGGAGCTGATTCCGACCACTTTGCTGTTTACGATAGCGGCATCCGCTGAGGGAGTTCCCTTTCCCGCGGTAGTGGAGGTAGGTATCATGATGGTTATTTTTGAAATCCTCCGGGAAGCCGGTATCCGTATGCCCCGGCCGGTCGGGCAGACCATCAGTATCGTGGGTGCCCTGGTGATGGGAGAAGCAGCCGTGCAGGCCGGGATCGTGGGTGCTCCGGTTGTCATCGTCGTCGCAATTACCGCTGTGTCGAGCTTTGCGATTCCCTTTATCACTGACGCCATAGCGCTCCTGAGATGGTTCCTGGTAATCATGGCGGCCACCCTGGGGAGTTTTGGGATTACCATAGGCGCGTTGATAATACTCATGCATCTTTCCTCACTGAGATCTTTTGGCTCCCGTTATCTGGCGCCCGTAGCGCCGTTTCAAACGGCTGATCTCAAGGATACCGTGGTGCGTGCTCCGCTTTGGGCCATGCGGACCCGCCCCAAAGAAATAAAACCACAGGACGTGAAGAGGGAGAATATTCCTTCCCCAAATGACCCGTCCGTTGGCAGCGGGGACAAACAGGGGGGGAATCCATGAAAAAACAGGCTGTTAAGACCGGCGGGAGAGTTCTTCGAGCTTTATCCGTGTCCTTTTCTCAGAAATGCCGAAAGGGGGCGCGTCGCGCTGGCGTGTTTCTGCTCTGTATTCTGCTCATTTTATGCCTTTGCTCCTGCTGGAGCCAACGGGAACTCAACACTCTGGCCATTGTACTCGGCACCACTCTGGACGTAGGCGATCAGCCGGATACATTGACGCTGACCGCACAGGTGGTCAAAGCGTCGGAGCTTGGCTCCGGAACAACCACGAAGGGGAACAGTTCCGGGGGAAAAGCCTATGTAAACGTCAGTTATACGGATAACAGCGTGCTTGCCGCCGTCCGGGAATTAACGCGCATGCAGAACCGAAGGCTGTACTTTGCGCATAATGAAGTGCTTATTTTCAGCGGTGAGCTGGCCAAAAAGGACATAGCGGAAGGGCTGGATGTATTTATGCGCGATTATGAGACGCGTATGAATGTCAATCTCCTGATCTCAAAGGGCAAGGCATCGGAGATATTGGATGAAAATGTTGAATTGGAAAAAATTCCGGCTATTCATATTTCCAGGCTGATGGGAAATCAGAAATCCAATTCGGAAACAGTGGTTGTAACCCTGCGCGATTTTGCAATTGCGACCTTAAGTGGTTCTTCAGCTCCTGTGGCCCCGATGGTGGAATTGTACGAATCCGACGGGAAGAAGTACGCAAAGCTTGAGGGAACCGCGGTCTTTAAAAAGGGAAAAATGATCGGGGAACTGAATAAGGAACAGACAAGAGGGATCCTGTGGGTGACGAACAAGGCCCAAAGCGGAGAAAAGACTGTAGATACACCATGGGGACAGGTCACTTTGGAAGTCCTCCATTCCAGCAGCGACTTAAAGCCCGTTAAAGGGGAGGACGGAACGATCCGGATGAAGCTTACAATTGACGTGGAGGGGGCTATCCAAGGCAATGAGACCACCGAAAACATGTCAATCCCAGAGAATGTTGCAATGCTGAAAGGGAAAATGAAGAATGATGTCCGCTCGGATGTCGAAGGCGCGCTTGTGCAGGCAAGAACGCTTTCCGCGGATGTATTCGGGTTTGGCGAAGCAATCCACCGGGAATATCCGGAAGAATGGGAGAAGATGAAAGGAAACTGGGACCAGGAGTTCCCGAAGATCGGTATGGACGTTCAGATAAATGCCGAGCTGAGTTCTGAAGGCGGCTTGGTAAAGCCGGTGACTCCGGGAGGTGCGCAATGAAACTGGAAAAGGGGAGCATATCCCCGAAAGAGCTGATGTTTTCGGTGTTTTGCTTTATGCAGGGTACCGTGTTGCGTTCCGGGTTTATTATCAGTGTGACCCGTCAGGACTCCTGGGCGATGGCCATTACCGGTTTTTTGCTCACTCTCCCGATTTTGGCTGTTTATACCGGTCTGCTGCGAAGATTTCCCGGAAAGAACCTGATCGAGATCGACGATATTGTATTCGGCCCGGTTTTTGGGAAAATTCTGTCCGCTTTTTACCTCTTCTTTTTTGTCTCACTTGCCGCGCTCAATACCCGCGATCTTGGAAACTTTGTGGCGGGCTATATGATGCCGGAGACTCCGATTGCGGCGGTTACTCTCATCTTTCTGGTCGGGTGCGCTTATACGCTCCGCAAGGGAATCGAGAACCTGATGCATTTGTCCGTTCTTTTTAGTATCATTGCCATGGGAGCATTGGCCGTCAACTCCATTCTGCTGCTAAAGGACGTGCAGCCGGAATTTCTGAGGCCGTTTTTTCAACTGAAATTTTCCGAATTCGTTCAGGGGACGGTTTCTGTGGCAGCGGTTCCAATGGGAGAGATTTTGGCCTTCACAATGATCACTCCCATGCTGGGAAAGGACAAGAAAGTCGGAAAGCCCCTTTTGTTGGGATTGGCTTTGTCGGCTACGTCCATGGCGCTTGTCATCATACGCGATATTATTACATTGGGCCCTCTTGTTGCGATCGTGTCCCTGCCGTCCTTTGAGTCGATGCGTTATGTAAGCCTTGCGGGCATCCTCACCCGGATGGAGAGCATTTATGCGGTGGTCCTTGTGATTCTGTTTTTATTCAAGGTAAGCATTCTGCTGTATGCTTTTGTACTGGGATTAACCCAGATGCTGAGCGGGAAAAGTTCCCCGCGGATAAATCCTGATCCTGCGGGCCAGTCCTACGAAGCGGAACAGCGGCGGGGGCGACGCAGCGCCCCGCCGCTTGTGCTTATCTCTGTGGCATTCGTGTTTTTCTATTCGCTCTTTGTTTTCGAGTCCGTGATGGAAAATATGAACTGGGGCGCAACGACGGCTCCCTTTTTCTCTCTGACCTTTGAGTTCCTGCTTCCGGCCGTATCCCTGCTGGTAGTTTGCCTGCGGAAGATTGACAAAGCGCAGGAGGTGAGGGCATGAATCTGTTGCTGGTAATCATCGTTTTTATCGGAATCGCCCTGCTCGATCTGCCTGATATGATCAAAAACAAGCGGTGGCGCGATCTTGCCATTTATTCGGTCATTTTCCTGCTGGTGTTCGTACTTGGAACGCTTATGGCTTTCGATGTCAAGGTACCGAGTCCGATCAAAGCAATTCAGGCGTTTTATCAGAACGTTTTGCACCTGAGCTTCAAAGCGTCCTGATTATTAAAATTATGATAATACAAACGCCCACCGAACGAAATTTTCCGTTCGGTGGGCGTTTGTGGTTCATGGATTGAATGGGTGCCCCCTTCTAAGGGATACGGAAATCTCCGATACAGACCGGGAAAAAGGGAAAGCTGCATTTTTCATATCCTGTCAACATGATCTTTTGTAAATTGCTGGGCGCTGACATGAAGCAGCTTCTTTGCAGTGGTCGTGTCGGTGATCAACGTGTCGATCAGTCGATAGCGGATGGCGATATAAATGCTCTCAACTTTTTCGTCCCCGCCGGCGACCCCGATCACTTCCGGTATTTTCTTAATTTCATCCAGACTCAGCGACATCAATTGCTGGTTCCATTTGCAATCCACCAGCTCACCGTGTTCATTGAAAAAATTAAATGAAATATCACCCTTTATCAGATCGCTGACATTGTCGGTATACTTATCAATGCCATGCAGGTAGGCCTCCGTCATTTCAAAATAGATGGGGGAACTGCCGAGACCGACGATGGCAAGGTCCGCTTTTCTGGCGTTGTCCAGCACATCCTTGATGAAATGCTGTTTCATAAGGATCCGTTTTGCCTCCGGGGAATCGACAACTACAGGGGCATGGAGCTGCAAGCTGTCGCCGCCGCACTGACGCGCAAAAATCTCGGCGATAACATTCGCCTGGGTGTCCCGGTCGTTACGCAGCAATCCGCCGGACAGCGGCACAAAGGTAACATCCGGAAATGGGACAGGGGAGGAAAAGCTGTTGGCCAGCGCAAAATTGGTCGTGCCGGAAGATACGGCGACCAGCTTGGCCGAGTACATGCGCCGGAACAGGTATTTCGCCGCCAAATGCCCCAGCCTTTTCTTGGGCTGGTTGCTTTCATCCACATTGACACAGATGACATCGTGCAGCTTGAAGGTGGATTTTAGCTGGTTCTCCAGCACATGGTAAGGCCGCATACCGGCGTCGTGGATGATAATCTGCACAATACCGACGGTGCGCGCCTTTGTGAGCAGTTTCGAGACCAGCGAGCGGCTCATATTGTATTTCTTCGCAATCTGATCCTGTGTAAGGTAGTCGTCATAATAAAGGTGTGCGATTTCTACCAGCAATTGCGTATCATCGGAAGTACCCATTCTCTAATCCCTCACAGCTTACATAAATACAATTGAGCTCCCAATTCTGACCTCCGGAACACCGGCAGGCGACAGCACGACCGCCCCCGGCAGTACGTCTTCAGACGGATCGAATATTAATGTCATATGTCCCAAGCGGCTGAAATTCTCATTCGCCACCTCGCCGACCTTTTCTACAGTGTACTCCTTGCCGTCAAACAGCATACGCCCGCCCGGGCGCAGCATTTCATCACTCTGTTCACCCTTGAACTCGTGGATAATACAGGCATCCTGTAATTCTTCAGGACAATCTTTGCCGAAAAGAACCAGCACCGGACTTTCGTCAAATATGGCATCGCTGCCAATTGCAGTCACGGTTGTCTTGAACATTTGCATCATGCTCCTTTTTGTACATTATAGCGCAATGCTTCGAAAAAAGAAAGCGTTCCATAACTCAGCGTGAATTTACTTGCCGGAAAAGACACGCATTGCGTGCAGAACATCCGCTTTCATGGCGCTCGTAGCGTAAAGTGAGACAGCATCGAAAAACAGCGCGTCATGATCTGTGGCCAGATACTGCCTGACGGCCTCACCGCCGGCCTTGTTCATATAGGTGTAGTAATTGATTTTGCAGATACCGTTCTGGATGGCGGTCCTGTAATCTTCATCGGAAACACCGGACCCTCCGTGCATAACAAGCGGAACGGCTGCCGCGTCGCGGATTTTACTGACACGGTCAAGATCCAGGCGGGGCTCGGTGAGATACACGCCGTGCACAGTTCCAAAAGCAACGGCCAGACAGTCGACTCCGGTGGCATCCACGAAACGGTGCGCCATATCCGGATCGGTGTATATATCATCCAGATTGCTGTAGTCGTCGGCGCTGTCAGCGTTTGTACCCTCACCGACGACCACTTTTGATGTGAAAACATGGCCGAGCTCTGCTTCCACGGAAACTCCCGCAGCGTGTGCGATCTTAACGATCTCCGCTGTCTGAGCGACGTTTGTGTCAAAGTCTTTTCCGGATGCGTCATACATTACGGACGTGAAACCGAGCCGGATGGCCTGCACGCAGCGTTCAAATGAACTTCCGTGATCCAGGTGCACCGCAACCGGGACGGACGCGCGTTCGGCATAGTGCAGCATCAATGGTGCGATCTCGTGCATGTCGACAATACCGTCATGGCTTTGAGCATGCTGCAGGATAACGGGACATCCCAGTTCCTCAGCGGCTGCAATAATCGCGCGCACGCTTTCTAATGTTGTACCGTTGAATGCACCTACTGCGTATTGACGCGCTTTGGCGTCGGCTAAAACATCTTTTAGATTGGCCAGCATGATTTTACCCTCCTACTTTGTTGTATCGACGTTGTAATGTGCGAGCAGAATACGTTCCGCCTCTGCGCTCCAGCAGCCGTTTGCACGGTCGCAGGCGTCCGCAAGCTCGCCGAACAGCGGGTTTTCCGCGCTCAATTTGCGAAAATCCTCAATTGCGGTCAGCGGAAGATCGATCTGCGTGTAAATCAGCTTCTTGCCGCCTGGAATCTTTGGCAGGTTTAAGGTGGTTTCGATTACACTGTTTAATCCGCCAATATGTGTCAGCATGACGGTGGGATTTATGCGTCCCTCATCCGACAGACGGATTGCGTCAAGCAGGTCGGCGTTGGTGCTTCCGGTGAAACCGACATAATGGGTTTTTGCATAGTGTATGTTATACATATTGATCATTGCGGACAGGCCCCTGTCCACGGGACCGGCAAAGAAATTCAGGCAGCCGTCGGTTGCCAGCACCTTGTCGGCCTGTTCAATTAATTGCTGTACGGGCGCATATACAAAGACATCGTCGTATCCGGCTCCATTGCTGAGATCTCTAAGATCCTGCACGACATCGCTGCTTGACGCCGCATTGAAAAACACAAGCTGTTTATTGTCTAGCACAGTCAAAACGGTTTGGGCGCGCGCGATTCGTTCCTCGGAGACATCGACGGCAACGATGAGTGCCGGACCGTTTTCCAACTGCAGAGCATAATCGATAGCGGCGAGCCCCATTGGGCCGCAGGCTCCGAAAATAATGAGGTTTCCCTGGGGTTTTACTCCCATCGTGTGCTCGTGATTGACATCCGAGGTGTGGTACATCCGGTTGTATCCCGCAATTACACACGCAATCGGTTCAGCCAGCGAAGATTGGAAAAAGGACTCCCCTCTGATTGGAATCAGGCAATTGAGCTCCATCACTTCGTTCGGGATCACACAATAGGTGCAGTCTCCGCCGAAATAAGAATACGAATAACCCGGGGTGTCGAATGTTCCGTTATAATTCAGGGAAGGCTGGATTGTGAACCGCTGCCCCGCCCGATATTTGTCCTTCCACTTGGCGCCCACCGATATAATGACACCGGCCATTTCATGGCCGATGATTACCGGTTTTTTGGACAGGTCGTCCGGTGCGCGCTTATGCGCGCTGCCCTGTTGAACCAGCTTGTATGTAGACATACAGACGCTGTCCGTCATCATTTTTGCAAGAATCTCATCCTCCCCGATTTCAGGTAGTTCCAATTCCTCTACAAGCAGATCTTTTGTTCCATGAAGCCTGATTGCTTTTGTTTTCATGTATGTACCTCCATTAAGATATATTTCGATTCCTTTGGTGGAATGGTTGTGAGTGCCTGATGACATTAATATAATAACGACAGTTTATCTGCATTGTCAATTATTTGCGATACATTGGAACATATGTGATAACTATTTTGCGTATCCGCCATGTTGCGGAATAGAACTGTAGAATATGTGCAAATTTTTAATATTATGTTGACATTTAATGTGCAATAATATAACATCAATGAGCAAGATGAGTAAGTCGTTACATGACCTGACAAATGTGAGAAAGGAGAAAGCGAGTGATAAAGGGGGTGATTCTATGACGATAGTATTAGGCGGTCTGTTTCTGGCTATGGTGCTGCAGGCATTTTTTTCATACATGCAGTTGAAGGCCGTGTACGGTACGCTGGGGCAGATGAAGCGTGAGCATGCCGGATCGGGATATCTGGCAATGGGGAGTGCAAAATCAAAGATTCCTTTCTGTAAGGGTGTAGCTGTTATTATCGTGGTGGATGAAACAGGAGTTGTTGTGGAATACCGTGAGATGCAGGGCAGAACCGTATTTGCCAAATTCAAACGGCGGGCGGAACTGACCGGCTTGACAATGGAGACGGCAGTCAGCCGGGTGGCTGAGAAAATGAGAGTGCAGGCCTTGAAAAAGGCGGTCCAGCTGATTGACGAGCAGCGCAGCAGGCAGGCTGTCACGTTGTAACAGGGAATTGAATTGATTAGGATTTAGGAGGGCATTTTATGGATTTCTTAGTAAAATTTGCAGAAGTATTTACCGGTGTGTTTCAGGCCGGAGGCGAAAACCTGACGGGGCTAATCACGGGGATCCTGCCCACGTTGCTGGTGCTTCTGACGACGATCAACGCGCTGATTAAGCTGATCGGAGAAGAACGTGTCAATAATTTCGCGAAAAAGCTGACTCGGTTCCGTCTGCTGCGTTATACGCTTTTGCCAATCATGTCGCTGTTTTTCCTGACAAATCCAATGTGCTATACAATGGGGCGGTTTGTCGAGGAGAAGGAGAAGCCGGCTTTTATTGACGCTTGTTTCTCGTTTGCGCATCCGATACTCGGAATTTTCCCGCACGCTAACCCAGGGGAACTGTTTGTGTGGGCAGGGATCTCCGCGGGTATTACCGCGCTGGGGCAATCGGCTATGCCTCTGGCGGTACGGTATTTTATTGTGGGTGTTATCGTCATATTTATCCGCGGCAACGTAACTGAGCTTATTACGACTCTGATGATGAAGAGAAAAGGGGCGGCGAAATGAAGACGACAGTAAAAGTAACGAGAGGACCCGGCGGCTGGGGCGGTCCGTTTACCGTGCAGGAGACCGAGACCCGCAAAGTCGTGGCGTCAATTACAGGCGGAGGCATTCATCCGCTGGCTCAGAAAATCGCGGATATGCTGCATGTTCCGGCCGTAGACGGTTTTAAAGAAAAGGTCGAGCCTGATACCATGATTATTGCTATCGTAGACTGCGGTGGAACACTGCGGTGCGGCGTATACCCAAAGCTCGGGGTCAAAACGATCGACACTCATCCGATCTCACCGTCGGGCCCGTTGAGCCGCTACATCAACGAAGGCAATTTTGTATCGGGGGTCGTCGAGGATAACATCACTCTCGTGGAGAGCGCGGAAACCGATACCGCTGCAGAGGAAGTTCCGAAAGCTGCTCCTGTAACAAAAGCGGCGGCGGAAACGCCGGCTGCCTCCTCAAAGGGAATGGTCGGATTTATAACAAATTCCGGACGAGCAATCGGAAGCGTTGTGAACATCTTCTATCAGGCCGGCCGTGACTCCGTTGAAATCGTATTGAAGAGCATCCTTCCGTTTATGGTATTTGTCAGCATCATGGTCGGCATCATCAACTACACAGGGGTTGGCAATGTGCTTGCTAACGCTATTAAGCCGCTGGCCGGAAGCTTGCCGGGGCTGTTGGGGCTGTCCGTTTTTTGTGCGATCCCGTTTTTGTCCCCCGTATTGGGACCGGGTGCGGTCATCGCACAGGTTATCGGAGTGTTGTTGGGTGTTCAGATCGGAAAAGGCACGATTCCGCCATCCTATGCCTTGCCCGCGCTGTTCGCGATCAATTCTCAGGTAGGCTGCGATTTCCTGCCGGTCGCGCTGACATTGGCAGAAGCGGAGCCGGAGACAGTGGAAACCGGTGTCCCAGCAATGCTTTTCTCCCGGCTTATCACGGGTCCCATAGCGGTACTGGTGGCGTTCCTTCTTAGTTTCGGACTTTATTAACAAAAGGATCTGTAAGTAAAATATCAAATAAAGACTGCTGAAAGGCAGGTATGCCCGGCAATGCCGCCAGGAAAAATTCCGGAAGGCGTTTTCCTGGCGGTACGCCTGAGAAGCCGATGGAAAGCTGTTTCAAGAAATACACGGACGTGTGAACCGAGTACATAAAGGTACGCAGACCCAAAAACAGGGTATGTTTCAAGAGGTAGTAGGGTATGAAAATAAAAGGCGTAATATTTGATCTGGACGGAACACTTCTTGATTCGATGGGTTATTGGAATAATTTACGCGTGGAATATTTAAAAAGGAAGAAAATCGATTTTCCACCGGGACTGGAACATCTCTTGGTTAAAATGGGTTCTATGGAATCCGCGGAATATCTCCGCATGAAATTCAATCTTGTGGAGTCGGCGGAGGAGATAAAAAATGAATTTGATCGGGAAATGACCTATCGGTATGAAAACTGTATCCGTCTAAAGCCCGGAGTGCTGGAAGTGCTGCAGCAGCTCACTGATATGGGCGTTGGATTTTGCGCAGCCACTGCTACGGACCGTGGATTAATAGAGAAGCCGCTTATACGATTAGGAATCTATGAGATGTTCGCCGGCATATTGACCTGCCAAGAAGTCGGATATAATAAGACGCATCCCAACATTTGGCGGGAGGGCCTTGCCATTCTTCATACGACACGCGATAATACCGTCGTTGTAGAGGATAATATTCAGGCGGTCCGCACTGCAAAGGCAGACGGGTTTACAGTATACGCAGTCTATGATGAAACGGCTGAGGACGAAAAGCAAATGCTTCAAGTACTTGCAGATCGCTATTTGGATTCATTGAAAGAGTTTTTAAATGATTTAAAGTAATGGGATAAGGAAAGTACGAAGTTCATAATGTCTGTTTCATACGGCTGAAGTAAAGAGAGACCCGTATGGGCTGTTTATTTAAATAATGAGAGGAATCAATATGGTAAGTCAAAAAGTAAGAATTCAATTAAAATACGGACTGCATGCCCGGCCGGCCGGTACGCTGGCGAAACTGGCGCAGCAGTATCAAAGCGATATAAAAATGCAGTCGAATGAAAAAATATTCAATATAAAATCAATCATGGGCGTGATCGCCGCAGGAGTAAAATGCGGCACGGAGGTCGAACTGATCTGCAATGGAACAGATGAGCAGAAAGCATTGCGTGAATTGGTCGATGCGATTCAATCGGGCCTCGGAGAATAACAGAGCTTTCATATAACGGGCAGGGTTCATACAGCCCTGCCCGTTTGTTTTCATATATCAATTCTAAGGAGGAAACAGGATGACGGTTCTAAATGGAAAAGGCGTATTGGATGGGATCGCAATCGGAAAAATTGTGTTCTATCAGCGCAAGGGCAGGGAAGCAGTTAAACGGCATGCGGAAAATACGGAGGAGGAACTCCGTCGTTACCGGGACGCAAAACAGCGGGAAGTAGAGGAACTGAAAAAGCTGTATGAGAAGGCGTTTCAGGAAGCGGGAGAGAAAAGCGCCAAGATATTTGAGATCCATCAGATGATTTTGGAGGATATTGATTTTTGCGATGCCATAACGGATACGATCCAATCGGAGCGGGTCAATGCGGAATATGCCGTGAAAAAGGCATGCGATACATACATTCAGACAATTTCCGCTATTGACGATCCTTATCTGAAAGAACGCTCCGCCGATATCAAAGATATATCCCAAAAGCTGATTGAAATCCTTGCCAATGCCGAATTGGATGCTTTTACATCGGATGAGCCTGTTATTATCGTCGCAGACGACCTCACGCCAAGTGAAACAGTGCAGCTGGATAAATCAAAAATACTTGCCTTTGTTACCATCAACGGTTCGGTTAATTCTCACACTGCGATTCTTGCGAGGAGCATGAATATTCCCGCCGTGGTCGCTGTCGGAGAGCAATTGGGCCTGAAATATAACGGGAATAACGCAATCGTGGATGGCGCTTCCGGAAGGATTTATATTGAGCCGGACACTGCGACGCTGAAATTGTTTTCTGAAAGGAAAGAAGCGAAAGAAGCGGAATACGAACAGCTGCATTGCCTGAAAGGGAAAAACAGCGTTACGATAGATGGAAGAAAAATCAAGGTTTTTGCAAATATCGGCGGGCCGCAGGACGTGGAGGCAGTCCTGAACAATGACGCGGAAGGCATTGGACTGTTTCGCAGCGAGTTCCTTTATCTTGGCAGAGAAACGTATCCGACCGAGGAAGAACAGTTTCAGTCGTATCGGTCGGTTGCGGAAAAAATGAAGGGAAAACAGGTCATTATCCGTACTCTGGATATCGGCGCGGACAAGCAGGCGGACTATTTTGAAATGCCAAAGGAAGAAAACCCCGCCATGGGCTGCCGTGCCATACGCATTTGTTTAACCAGGCAGGATGTCTTTAAAACACAGTTGAGAGCATTGTACCGGGCTACTGCGTTTGGAAACATCGCGATCATGTTTCCCCTGATCATTTCCGTGGGAGAGGTCAGGGCGATCAAGCAAATTGCGCAGGCTGTTCAGCTGGAGCTTTCCGGAGAAGGGAAAGCCTACAATTCGGGAACAAAGCTGGGAATCATGGTCGAAACTCCTGCGGCCGCTCTTATTAGCGATGAGCTTGCGAAGGAAGTGGATTTCTTCAGTATCGGTACCAATGATCTGACTCAATACACGCTGGCGATCGACAGGCAGAATCCGGGTCTGGAGCATTTTTATGACGCACATCATAAAGCGGTGCTGACCCTCATCCGGATTACAGCTGAAAATGCCCGTAATAACGGAATTTTCGTAGGGATTTGCGGTGAACTCGGGGCGGATCTTTCCCTGACGGAAACTTTTTTAAGGATGGGAATCGACGAACTTTCGGTATCGGCGCCCTGTGTGTTGCCGTTGAGGAAAAAAATCAGGGAAATCCGAATTGAACGTTAAGTGTTAAAGCAGCGCCCTTTACAATAAAGCGCCCATAGAACCGAAATTCGGCTCTATGGGCGCTTTTAGCGCAGACCGTTCACAGAGGGCATGACACAGGAAATGCTTTTTTCATCAGGATTCCTTGATCCCCATCACGTTTGTCTCCGGCAGCAGATTGCCTCCGTCGATCACGTTTTCCGTGCCGGTAATATACGAGGACTCCTCGCCGGCGAGAAAGGCCGCCAGCTTTCCTACCTCCTCCGGCGCGCCCAGACGGCCCATCGGGACTCCGGCCGCGATGCCTTCCAGCACGAGTTCGGGATTTTGGGGATTGGTTGCCGCCGCGCTCCTGCGGACATTCGGCGTCAGAATAAAGCCGGGGCAGATGGCGTTGACCGTAATTCCGTCCTTCGCCAGCTCTACCGCCAGCGATTTGGTAAAACCGATCAGTCCCGCCTTGGTCATGGCGTAAGCGGTGTATCCCGGGTCGCTGACATAAGGGCCCGTCACGGAAGCGATATTGATGATGCGTCCCCACCGGTTCTTCAGCATACAGGGAAGGACCGCCTTTGTCACATTCCACGTGCCCTTCAGGTTGATGTCGATATGCCGGTCGCGCAGTTCATCCGGAAATGCTTCAAACCGGGACAGCTTTGCGATTCCCGCGTTGTTGACCAGAATATCAATGTGTCCGTACTGCATCAGCGCGCTTTCCACCCCGGCACTTACGCTTTCCCGGTCCGCAATATCCATTTTGACCGCGGCTGTATGGAAATTTTGCCGGTTCAGTTCCGCCGCCGCGGCTTCCGCCTGCCCGGAACGGCCGGCCAGAAGAACGAAAGCCCCCTTCGCGGCCAGTTCACGCGCGATGCCGAGGCCGATTCCCGACCCCGCGCCGGTTACAAGCGCCACTTTTCCGTTCAGCACACCGCCGCCGCCTTTTGCACGTTCCGACGGACAAATTCATAGGCCATCCGGCGTGTTTTTTCCAGATATTCCGTACCGACCGTTTTCGCCGTGTCGCTTTCCCCGTGGCTGCCCAGCCACGCCAGCCTGACAATGCGGCGCATGAGAACGAAGGTGGGTATTTCCGCGAAATCCTGTAAAGAGAGGCAGCGCACCGTCTGGTATCCCTGCAGCCACGCCTTGCAAAGCTCCTCCAGACCGTCGCTGTACTGCACCAGGCTGCATCCCAGATCATACAGGAACCATCCGAAGCCGCAGTCGTCGAAATCGATGATCTGGAGCTTTTCGCCGTCCATAATAATGTTGGACAGATGCAGGTCCGAATGAATCAGGCCGTAGCGGTCGGGCTCCTTGCCGTAGGCGGAGAGCCGTCCTTCAATGATCGTAGAAGCCTGTCGGAAAAGAATCCTGTCCTTCTGTGTTAAACCCGGATAATCGCTCCAGGAGCCCCAGCGGGCGTTTTCGCCCAGCAGGCTTTTAAAGTCCCAGGTGAACCGCCGAAAGCGGGCGGTGTCCGCCTCCTTTTGCACCTGTGTGTGAAGGATGGCTGCCGCCGCTCCAACCTGGCTTACCCTGTCGAGCAATTGCTGACCGTGCAGCTCGCAGACCGCTTTTCCGGGCAGAAAGGAGAACAGGGAGCAGTCGTATTCCACTTCGCTTTCCGGGGAACGGAAGGACTGCAGAAGGCTGCCGTTCCTGCCGGGGAACGCCTGCGGCACGGTGAGCTTTCCGCCGCGGCGTATCTGTTCCATCCACTGCAGCTCCGCGAGCAGTTCCTCTTTTGTATGATATCCGGGCCGGTTCACGCGCAGAACGGCTTTGCGTACGGGAGAAGCGACCGTAAAGGTCAGATTTTCCGAATTCTTAAGAAGTCCGATTTCCGTATGGTCCGGGAAAAGAAACATCCGTTCAAATTCCCGGCGCACGGTTTCCAAAAGCACCTCCGGTGTGTCTATCCGTTTCAAGATTGCAGTCACCTTCCTCTGTAATTTTGGTAAGCTTCTTTTAGCCCCTCGTCCATTCTGGCAAAAAGCTCGTCGATAAATGCCCGGTCGCACAGCAGCCCCACCTTCATCTGCAGAGTCCCTGGGTGCAGGCGGGCGTTGTGCGCCCATACGCCGTGGTCGTAAAGCGGCTTTGATACGGATACGCTGGCGTCCTCGCAGTCAAAATCCAGTCCCAGAATGACCCCGCGCTGGGAGTACCCGGTCAGGAAGCCGGGGTATTTTTTCATCAGATCATCAACGCCGTGTTTCAGGACCGCCTGATTTTGAACGACATTTTCGACCGTAGAGGGACGCGTCGTTATCTCCAGCACCTTGGCGGCCACCCTGCAGCCGATTTCGGAGCCGCCGCAGGTGGAGCCGTGCAGACGCCCGATCTCAAACAGCCATTTCCCCGCCGTCCGGTTCATGACCGTCGCGGAAATCGGATAAATTCCGCCGCCGAAGCCCTTTGCGGTCACCAGCATATCGGGTACGAACCCCTCGTGCTCAAAACCCCACAACTTGCCGGTGCGCATCAGGCCGGTCTGCACCTCGTCAGCGACATACAGCGCGCCGTACCGTTCGCAAAGCTTTTTTACCGCTTTTAGATAGCCCGTCTCCGGCAGGGGAAAGCCGTAGGTGGCCAGAATGGTTTCCACCAGAACGCAGGCGGTGTCCTCCTTTTTTAGCTCCGCTTCCATGGCGCCGATATCGTTGAGCGGAACCTGCACAAAGGCGTTCGGCTCGCCCTCGCAGTGAAACGGCAGCTTGAACATGTCGTCTCCCGCGGAGACGGAAAGCCCCGTGTGTCCGTGGTAGCAGCCCTTGATGGAAATCACCTTTTTCCGTCCGGTCGCGTAACGGGCGCTCTTAATGGCGACGTCCACCGCTTCGCCTCCGCAGGTGGAAAAAACGGAATAATTCAGATCCCCGGGGCAGAGCTTCGCCAGCTGTTCCGCCAGCTCCGCCCTTGCAATGGACGGGAAGTGATGGTTCCCGACGTCGAATTCCTCCGTCGCCTGAATCATCGCCCCGATCACCTCGGGGTTGCGGTGTCCCAGATTGTAGGTGCCGCCGTTCAGATGGATGTCGAGAAATTCCGTGCCGTCCATATCCCAGAAGCGGTAGCCCTCCCGTTTTCCCATTACAAGGTCGATCCCCTTTTTATGGAAATCCTCCACCTTGCTGGGGTTCCAGTACTCTCTGCTCTTCTGTAAAATTTCCGCTTTATAATCTGTCATTGTTTTTCCGCCCTTGCTGCAAATTTTTATCGGTCAGTCGTCGTCCAGTACGATTTCTTCCTGAATCTGGTATTTCGGCTCGCGGCCGAACAGGGTCTTCGCGTTGGAAAGGAGCATAACTGCCGTGATGAAAACGATCACGATCGCCGCTATGGCGGTAATGGTGGGGTCGAGCTGCTGATTCAGGCCGTCCCAGATTCTCTTCGGAAGGGTCGTGATCTGTACGCCGCAGAGGAACTGCGTCACGATGATCTCGTCGAACGATGTGGCGAAAGCGAACATCGCGCCGGAAAACAGCGCGGATTTGATCATCGGCACGGTCACGCGCAGAAAGGTGAGGAAGCTGTTCGCTCCCAGGCTGCGGGACGCCAGCTCATAGTTCGGGTTCAGGCCGGACAGGCTGGCGAGCGCCGTGCGGATTACAAACGGAACCGCCATCAGGACGTGGGCGATCAGCAGCCCGCTGAAGGTGCCGGAAAGGTTGATTCCCGCTTCGAACCGGTAGACCGCGATGCCGACGATAATGCCGGGCACCAGCATGGGCATCATGAAGGTTTCGATAATGGCGTTTTTGCCCCTGAATTCCGATTTGGAAAGCCCCTCCGCGGCGAGGATTCCCAGAATTAGCGAAAGAATCGTTGTAAGGATCGCCAGCTCAAAGCTGATTTTCAGGGAATTCACCCATTGGGCGTTGCCGAAGAACGCCTGGTACCACTGCGGGGAAAAGCCCGGGGGCGGAAATTCCAGATACCGGGACGAGCTGAATGACATCGGTACGATAATCAGTACCGGCAGGACCAGAAAAAGCATAATCAGAGCTGCGACAATCCATAACATCATCGATGCTCCTCCTTTCTACCACAGTTTTTCCACATGCATGATTTTTTTGGACAGGAACAGAATGATATACGTCAGAACCAGAAGCACGACGGAGATAGAGGAAGCGAACGGCCAGTTCATCAGCTTGTTGATCTGTGCCTGTATGGTCTGCGAAATCATCACGTTTTTGGTTCCGCCCAGCAGGGAAGGGGTGATGTAGTAGCCGATACTGCTGACGAAAACGATGATGGAGCCGCAGGAAACGCCGGGCATGCTGAGCGGCACGAAAACCCGGAAGAAGGTATAGCCCTTTTTTGCACCCAGCGTGCGGGAAGCCAGAATCAGGTTACGGTCGATTCCCTGCATCACGGGGTAGAGCGAAAGAATCATATAGGGAAGAAGGATATGCGTCATGCCGACATAAATGCCGAGCTCATTGTGCATCAGCTCCAGCGGCTGCCGGATCAGGCCGAGCGTTTTCAGAATGTCGTTGATCACACCGTTGGTCTGCAGCAAAATCATCCACGCGTAGGTGCGCACCAGCAGGCTGGTCCAGAAGGGAATCATCACGCCGATCATAATCAGGCAGCTGATTCTTTTGGAACAGACCGTCATAGCGTATGCCACGGGATAGCCCAGAACCAGACAGGCCAGGGTTACGACAATGCTGATGCGGAAGGTGGTCGCGATCACCTTCAGGTAGACGTCGCTGCTGAAAAATTTGACATAGGAGTCCGCGGTCAGGGCGCTTTGGGCGCCCGTAAAGCTGAGCGCAAGAATCTGCAGCAGCGGAAAAATCAAGAAAACCGCAAAAAACAGCGCGGGAGGGATAATCAGCATCCACGGCCTGAATAAATTTCTTCCGAGCAGACCCTTCCGCTCCGCTTTCTCGTCTTTCACCGTCTTCGCTGTGTTTTTATATCGGATTCCGTCCATCGCGACTTCAAAATCTTTTACCATTAGAAAGCCCTCCTGCCAAGCTGTAAAGTCGGTTTGTGTTTCTTCGTACGGAAACGGCAGCCCGCCGCAGTGCTGTACTGCGGCGGTTTACCGTAAAGACCATCGTCGATCAGCTTAATTTCCACTCCTGGAAGCGCTGGTAAACGGCGTCATAGTTGTCGACCCACCATTTTACATCGTAGTAAACCTGATTCTTTACTTTTTCCGGTGAGGACGCCAGCTTGTCGATCTGCTCCTGCGTCATGAGCTTGTAGGCGTCCGTGTTGCAGGGCGCGTTGCCGGGATACTCGATTGCGTAGTCTGCCACAACCTGCGCGGAGGTCGCGAAGGCGATGAAGTCGTTTGCCATCTCAACGTTTTTAGAGCCTTTCCCGATCACCCAGGAATCGCTGGTGATGATCGCCTGATTCCAGTCGTATTCCACCGGCTGGCCCTCTTCCTTCGCCTTGATGATACGGCCTGCCCAGACTTCGCCGAGCGGATTGTCGCCGCTGGAAACCAGCTGGACGGACTGGGAACCGGAATCCCAGAAGGTCTGGATGTCTTTTTTATGCGCGTCCAGATATTTGAAGGCACGGTCCACGTCGAGCGGATACATTTTGTCGATCGAAACGCCGTCCGCCATCAGCACCGCTTCCAGCATGGACATCGGGTTGGAGTACAGCGTGCGGCTGCCGGGGAATTTCGCAGTGTCAAAGAATTCCGTCCAGTTTTTCGGCCGGTTCGATTCGGAGAATTGATTCGTATTCCACGAAATACAGATCGCGGACATTTCCGACGGCACGGAATATTCCGTTATAAAGTTTTCAACCAGACCATCTTTTTTGATGACGTTAAAGTCGAGCTTTTCAAATAAGCCCTCTTTTTCACCGCGAAAAGCAAAGTCCGTGTCAACGTCCCATACGTCGACCTCCATTTTTCCCGCCTGGACGGCCGCTTTTACCTTTGCGGGGCTGGGATCGGTATCTTCCACGATGGTGCAGCCGGTCTCTTCGGCAAATTTATCGAAGATCGTTTTTTTCTGTGCCGCCTGAATCGCGCCGCCCCAGCTGCAGACCGTCAGGGTTTTTCCGGCCCATTTCTTCCCACTGGATGCTCCGGCGGCGGATGCGGAACCCGCTGCGGAGGATGTGGCGGTCTGGCTGCCGCCGCAGGCGGTCAGGGAAAGGAAAATGGTTCCGATCATCACAGCGGAAAGGACCCGGATTCCTCTTTTCGCATTTGCACTCTTTTTCATCGTTGTAGCCTCCTCTTGTTTCGACAGAATGTGGTTCTCCTCTATATAGAACATAGACAGTTAAGCGCAAAAGACCTGTTTCAGGGCTTTACCTGAACAATATCCTCTTCCGAAATGCCGAGCAGCACTTCGTCACCCACGTCTAAGGACAGCGCATAGCTGGTAAATACTTTGACTTTCAAATGGTGCCCGTTCGTCAGGCGGACCTTCAGCTTCAGACAGTCTCCGATATAAACACACTGTTCCACAGTCCCGCTGAATTTCAGTCCGCCGTAGGAATCGTCGACCAGATTGATTTTTTCCGGCCGGATTACAATGTTGACCGTGTCGTCCGCCGCGTAGCTCCGCGTTCGGTCCGGGGCCGGAATCACCAGCCCATGAACACTGATCTTTCCTTTTCCGGCGGCATCGACGGAAACCACCGGGCAGGGGATCACATTTGCTTCTCCGATAAATTTAGCACAGAATACGGACGCCGGTTTTTCGTATATTTCCACAGGCGTCGCGACCTGCTCGATCATGCCGTCCTTCATAATGCAGACCTTGGACGCCATGGTCAGGGCTTCCTCCTGGTCGTGCGTGACGGAAACCGTGGTGATGCCCAACTCCCGGTGGATTTCCTTGATTTCCAGCTGCATCTGCTTTCTCAGCTGTTTGTCAAGCGCGGCCATCGGTTCGTCCAGCAGAAGGATCAGCGGGTCGAACACCAGCGCCCTGGCCAGCGCGACGCGCTGCTGCTGACCGCCGCTGAGCTCCCGGGGGTAACGCGACGCGTATTCCGACAGGCGTACCCGCTTGAGAACGGCGTCGATTTTTTCTTTGCGTTCCTTCTTTGACATTTTCCGCACACTCAGCGGGTATTCCACATTTTTATAGACCGTCATATGCGGAAACAGCGCGTAGTTCTGGAACAGCATCCCGATGTTGCGCTTATGAATCGGCGTTCTGGATATGTCGTTCCCGTTGATGAGGATTTTTCCTTTGGAGGGGTCCTCAAATCCGGCGATCATTTTCAGCAGCGTGGTTTTTCCGGCGCCGCTCGGTCCCAGAATCGTCAGAAATTCCCCGTCCTGAATTTCGATATTGACGTCCCTGATGACATTTGCCAGCTTATAGCGTTTATCGATGTTTTCCATTCTGATATTGGCACCCATCTGTCCGATACCTCCTGACTTATCAAATATGGCAATCCTGCATCCGGCCCGCCGGGCCGCCGAGGAGATAGAAAAAGGGCGCAGATGAACGGTTTGTTCATAAGCGCCCTTGCCAACTCGTAGATGATTCAAATAAATTCAGATTGTTTCCGAGACCTCTTTCAGAATTTCAAAGGCTGCGTCGCAGTCCTTTTCCGTCAGAATCAGCGGCGGAATCAGGCGGATAACGCGGTCGCCGATCAGCGTGACCAGCATCTTGCGGTCAAAGCAGCCGTGTTTGATTTCCAGCCCGACCGGTCCGTCGTACTCGATGCCGATCAAGAGGCCCTTGCCCCGGACTTCTTTCACATGGGGAAGCGTGCGGAGCTTTTCCGTAAGGTAATTGCCCATTTTCTTTGCATTGCCGGCCAGGTCGCGGTCGATCAGCTCGGTTACCTGTGCGAGCGAGGCCGCGCAGCAGACGGCGTTTCCGCCGTAGGTGGTTCCGTGGGAGCCCGCGGTAAAGGCGGTTGCGATTTCGGAACTGGTCACGATGGCGGAAATCGGCATCCCCCCGCCCATCGCCTTGGCCATGGAGAGAATATCCGGTTTTACCCCGTATCCCATAAAGGCCATGACGTCCCCTGTTCTGCACCAGCCGGTCTGCACCTCGTCAAACAGCAGAAGAAGCCCTTTTTCATCACAGAGGGAACGCAGCCCCTTCAGAAACTCCGGGGTTGCCGGAATGACGCCGCCCTCCCCCTGAATCGGCTCGACCATAATCGCGATGGTGTCCTCGGTTACCTGGGACCGGAACGATTCCAGGTCGTTGTAATCCGCGTAGGTAAAGCCCGGAAGCATCGGCTTGAACCCGATCTGGCAGGCGTTGTCCGGCTGGCCGGTTGCCGACATGGAGCCGTAGGTCCTGCCGTGGAAGCCCTTTTTCGCGGTGATGATGTGATATTTGTTCTCTCCGTATTTTTCGACCCCGTATTTTCTTGCCATCTTGATCATCGCTTCGTTTGCTTCGGTTCCGGTGCTCTGATAAAAAATCTTGTCAAAACCCAGTGTGGTGCATATCTTTTCGGCAAGCAGCGCCTGCGGCAGGGTGTACGGGTAGTTGAAGGTGTGGATCACGTCGCCGACCTGGTCCCGAACGGCCGCCACTACCTTTTCGTTGCAGTTGCCCGCGCTGTTCACCGCGATTCCGCCGTAAAAATCGAGGTACGCTTCGCCCTTCTCATTGTAAAGGTACATGTCTTTCGCACGCTCACAAACGAAGTTATAGCGCTCGTAGGTGTCAATCATATACTTTTTGACCAGAGCCTTCACATCTTCCGCCGTTTTACCATACTCACTCAGTTTCATTGCTTCTCATTTCCCTCCGATTTTATTAGGCCGCTGAAAAATTCCCGGATCGATATGCAGTCGCTTAGGGTCGATTTGAATAACAATTGATAATTTCCTGCATATAAGCGAAGGCGTTCTGACGGTTAAAGTCAGAACGCCTTTGTTCTTGGTTTTTATTCATCACTGTGTTTTATATGTGATTATTATAGCGGGTACACGGGATTATGTCAATAGCGTTTCCGGTGGTAATGCTTACAAATAAGTAGGATGTCTGTTTTTGAAAATAATGCAAGATAACAAAACGCCTTTTGTAAATGAAAGATCAGTACGAAAAAAATTCATTTAACTTTATAGTATTCACTGTGGGGTAAATTAGTACGACATTTTTAAAATGGAATATACATCCTCTTTTGAAAGGGGATGGAACCCTCCTACCCGGCCGCTGCTGGCCGCCTGTTCCGCCATTGGCTCCAGAAGGTCAATGGGAATCCCCAGCTCACTCAGATGTTTCGGCAGGCCCAGCGCTTCGAAGAAGCCCTCCGTTTTTTCAATGGCCTGCTGTGCCAGCACTTCCTGAGGAAGGCTGGAAGGAAGGTCCCATACATTGACCCCGTATTCCGCGAAATACGGGAGGTTTTCCGAAAATCCGCACACAAAGCGCATCCAGCTCGGCGTCAATACGGCGAGGCCGACGCCGTGCGTGATATCGTAATGCGCGCTGAGCACATGCTCAATGGGATGCACCGTCCACCTGCGTTCCGTTCCGTAGGTGATCAGGTCGTTGATCGCGAGGGAGGAAGCCCACATGAGGTTGGCGCGCGCTTCATAATCCTCCGGATCGGTCATCGCTTTCGGTCCGTAATGCAGACAGGTTTTCAGCAGGGCTTCACAAAACCGTCTTTGAAGATAAACGCCGGGGGTTTTTACAAAATAGCTTTCAAGTACGTGGCTGAAAATATCCGCCGTTCCGGAAGCGGTCTGGTATTTCGGAACCGTGTAGGTGTATTCCGGATCCATGACGGCGAAGCGCGGGCGCAGGTCGTCATGGCTCGTAGCAAGCTTCTCATTCGTAGCCATGTTGGATATCACGGCGATCCGGTCCATTTCCGAGCCGGTCGCCGCAATGGTGAGCACGGCGGCAATGGGCAGAACCTTGCCGATCTTATCAGGATGCAGCACTAGATCCCATGCGTCGCCGTCATAATTTGCCGCGGCCGCCACAACCTTCGCGCAATCTATGCTGCTGCCGCCGCCGATTGCAAGGACGGTATCGATTCCATTCTCTTTGCACAGCTTTGCACCGGCGCGCACTGTGTCGATCCTGGGGTTCGGCTCAACGCCGCCAAGCTCCCAGTAAGCGATTTTGGCACCGGAAAGCAGCCGTACAACAGTGTCGTAAAGTCCCGTCCGCTTGATGCTGCCGCCGCCGTAAACAAGCAGCACGCTGTTTCCATAATGGAGCAGTTCGTCGGGAAGAGCGGAAATCTGGCCCTTTCCAAAAAATATTTCTGTCGGGATAGCGTATTTAAAATTCAGCATTCTAAAAAAATCCTTTCTTGAAAAATGAAGTTTTGTGGACGATCATGTTGAGTGCTCCTAAAATACGAAGTTGGAAATCGTGTCGTTTGCTGGTGGATCAATGTACAGAAAGGGCGTTTACCACAGTTTAAGCCGTGAAAAACACCCTAGCTTTCCTTTGTTCAAACGGTGCCGTCGGATTCTGTCTATAAGATTTCCGAAAAGCGGGGCGTATCAGGGAAATTTCCCTGATACGCCCCGCTGCGTTTTCAACTATTATGCATCCCGGTTTTGGTTTTGTCAAGAGCTTCAGGCGTTATAAAGCCTTTGTAGATTTTTTGTCGTAATTTCGTCGATGCGGATTTCAAGTTTGATCGCAGCTCCTGCGGCTTTTTTGAAATCCGGGGTTTTCAGCAGCGGTACCGGCTCAGTAAATAATTCTCATGAGAATTCCCTGTGGGTAATCCCCGAATTTTTCACCGAAGATGTTGATTCCGCCAACATATTGTGCCGTTTCCTTGATTTCTATTTTAATAGAAATATAAGGCCGGTCCTGAATATTCAGCTGCGTGAGAGAAATGTGAGGATTTACCAGATCCCCGTCTAAAAAACCGCCGCTTTGACGAACAGAAAAAGTTTTCAGTATGCCGTACTGGGTTTTTCCGTTCTGCCAGCCGGCGGGGGTATAGTTCCCGTGCCGTGCTCCAAAGTCACCGGGACAGCGATAGGTGGTGAGCTCCAGATCGTTTATGGAAATAGTAATGTCCGAAGGCCAGTTTTCCATATAACCCGGCGCTTCGGAGCAAAGCTCCAGGGAAAAGGAAAGCTCCTTAATGGAGAGCTGAGGCTCCGCGTAATTCGGAAAGCGATATTCTACATAACCTTGCTGAAACCAGATCAACTGCGCCTGCCCCCGCCGCGGTGTAAAAAATGCCTTGGGACTGTCGTAGTTATCCATCATTTCTCCGTTCGCGTCCGCAAGTCCGCAAGTGGGTTCCACGTAACAATGATAGTAGTTCCCGATGGGCATATCTACGGTAACCGCTTTTTTTGAGGGGTCAAACTCTTCTTCCGCAGTATCAATGTGGATAGACTGCACGCTGGAAACACAGACCCTCATAGAACCGCGCAGTCCGGGCTGGGACTCTGTTATCACCATTTTGGCATCCTCTAAGAAACGGATGTGCAGGGCGACAGAGGAAACGGGTAAATCCAGTGTGCCTGCAATTTCCTGTATGGAGAGCGCTTTAAACTTAAGCAGATTCAAAATTTGCAGGCGGGCTGGAATAGACAGCGCTTTGGCAATTTTGATGATCTGTTCCTGATGCTGATGGTTGTCCAGGTTTAAAGAAATGTCGCGCTCGCCAATAATTTTGATCGCCTTTTTTGTTTTATTGGACACGGCGGTTCGCCTCCTGTTGTGATTGTTTTTTAAATTATGTAATTATATGTTTAAAAAAGAATTGAAATTTATCAATACTGATAAAATTATTCAGGATAGTAAGAATATTTTAGAATATAACTTGACATTTTTGAAATATAAAAGTACTATATAGATAGTAAAAGTTACATAAAATATGTAACAAATTCAAAAAAGATGCGCGGAGTGCATTTAGTTTCATAATTATTGTAATATAATAGCCCGAAAAATGCAAGCCGTGCACAATGAGAATGGGAGGATGTTAATGAAAAAGCTAATTTCTATGGTTACGGCACTCGCATTAATAGGTTCTCTCCTGACGGGATGTCAGAGCGGCTCATCTGGTCAAAGCATGTCCGGTTCTTCAGCGGATTCCGCAGGATCCGCGGCAGGTAACGGGGAAAAAGTAAAAATTTCTTTTATTGACGGCTTTACCGGCGGCGACGGCGCTTACATGAAGAAAATCATCGATGGATTTAATGCGTCGCAGGACAAATACGAAATCGATGAGCTGACGACGGCAGACGAATATGTAAAGTTTAAATCGGACGACTTCGATATGCTGGTTATTCACTCGGACTGGATATCGACTTATCATGGGGACGGACTGCTTCGCGAATTGTCCGATGTTTACAAGGCGGCCGGTATTTCGCTCGATGATTTCCACAGCATCACTACCTCTTACACAAAATATGACGACGGTATTTACGCCGTGCCGCTGGGGCTATATGCCAATACCATGTTTTACAACAAAAAGCTGGTGAAAACCGCGCCTAAAACCTATTCGGACCTCGTTTCGCTGCGCGATCAGCTGGATCCCGAAAAAAGCGGCATTTATCCGATGGCCGTGCCGCTTACCGGCGACCATCAGTGGCTGTATATGACATTTCTGACTCAGTACGGCGTTAATTTCGTAAAAGACGGGCATCTGAACTTTGATACCGAGGAAGCCTGCAACGCTTTCCTTGCTCTGAACAAATTAATTTATAATGACCGGCTTAGCCCGGCAAATCTGGGCGCGAATGATCATCTGAACGCTTTCATGAAAAATGTGAAGGACAAGACCAATATGCAGGCGGCGGTCGCGCTGATGGGCCCGTGGAACTACACCGCGGCAAAGGAAAAATATGGCGACGATTTAGGCATAGCGGCAATCCCTGTGTTGGGAAAAGAGCTGAAGGTTCCCGCCGGCGGACACAACTTTGCCGTTTCCTCCAAAGTGACGGATCAGGGAAAACTGGACGGCATTGCCGCATTCTTCAAATACGCCTATCAGCCGGAGGTCATGAAGATCTGGGCGGATGCCGGCCAGACCCCCGTTCATCTTAAAACAATTGAGTATATTAAACAAAATCCCGATCAGTATCCTGTATCCATGGTAACCTTCGACATCCTCGACAAATGTGAGATTTTACCCCCGCTTTACAACGTGCGCGAGCAAATTAAATACGCAAATGAGACGGTTTACAATATGGTTATTAAAACGCCGAATCTGACAAAGGAACAGTTGATGCCTGAACTGAAGAAGGCAACCGAGTCCGCAGCCGAGTTGGCTCAGCAATAAAAGACAGACAGGCGGGCGGATTTATCCCCCGCCTGTAATTGAAAAAGTTTTAGATATCCTGAGAGGGGAGTTAAGCATGAAAGCGGGCAAAAAGGTTTCCGTCTTTTTCATTTTACCGTTTGTTCTGTTTTTTATATTGTTCTGGCTGGTTCCGTTTTTTTATGGCTTTTATATGAGTCTGCACAATTTTTCACTGATCAATGGCGATCGGGGATTTATTGGAGTTGACAATTACATAAAAATTTTGTTTTCTTCTTCCATGTACCATAGCTCGTTCTTCCTGGGCCTGAAAAATACGCTGATTTTTGTCGCTCTCAGCGTTCCGCCTTTGGTATTGCTCAGCCTTGCGCTCGCTTTGCTGGTAGACAATCTTCCAAACAAAGTGAAAGGGCTGTTCCGTACAATATATTTCATTTCATATTCCGTGTCCGTCACGGCGGTTGCGTCTATTTTTATCTGGATGCTCAAAGGGAACGGAGGCTATCTGAACAATCTTCTGATGAACCTGAAAATAACGGCGGCTCCCATCCCTTGGTTGGAGTCACAGCCCTTTGTCTGGATTTCCCTTACCATAGCGACGGTGTGGTGGACTATCGGTTATAATATGATGCTGTTTATCAACGGGCTCAATGAAATTGACGTCAGTATCTACGAAGCTTCCGCCATTGACGGCGCGGGCTTCTGGACGAAATTCGTGTCGATCACGATGCCTAATATCAAAAATATTTTCTTCTTTGTGTTAATGACGACAATCATTGCCTCTTTTAATGTATATGGGCAACCTCGGCTAATGACCGCGGGGGGACCCGGACAAACAACCAAGCCCCTTATTATGGTCATCAATTCCGCCATTATGGACCAAAATAACATGGGGATAGGCAACGCCATGGCGATCTTAATGGGGTTGATCATTATGGCGGTCTCTTTAGGGCAGTATTTTATGACAAAAGAAAAAGAGAAGATCAGGATAAAATGAGCATAACCGCACATCCGTCGATTTGATGGCAATTCTGCTCAGCGGGTATAGGAAATCGGGAAAAAAGGAGATCGCAAAGTGATAACAAAAAAAATACCGAACATCATACTGACAATCATTGCCTGCATTGTTGCTTATGCGTTTTTACTTCCGCTGCTGTTTATGGTATCCACCAGTTTTAAGGGACTCTCGGATGCTTTGGGCTCCAGCTCTCTCTTGCCGCAGCAGGTAACTTTCAAAAACTATGTCGATTTGTTTAATCAGACTTCAAGCGCCCCAATTTTGAAATGGGCCTTCAACACGCTTGTGGTCACTGTCCTGGGAACGATGCTGAGACTCATCACCAGCACTCTTGCGGCATATTCCTTAGCAAGGCTGAATGTTCCATTTAAAAAGGGGATTCTTATCGGACTGATCTGGGCAATGGCAATTCCTGAAATTGTAACCTATTTTCCGCTTTTTTATATTTTTAAAAACACAGGAATGCTTAACACTTATCTTCCGCTGATCCTTCCCTCGGGTGCCGGAGCAATGACAGTGTATCTGATCTATCAGTTTATGCTGGGATTTCCAAGAGAACTGGAGGAAGCCGCTTTTGTGGACGGCGCTTCCCTTGTGAAAATTTTGCTGCGTATTGTGCTTCCTTCCGTTAAACCTATTTTGATTACTCAGGGATTTATTGTATTTCTGGGATTGTATAATACCTATCTGTGGCCGTCGCTGGTGGTCAGCCGTACCGAAATGAACACGATCACGCTCGGGATCGCATCTCTTGTCCTCGGCGAAAACTACGTGAACCCCGGTCTGATGATGGCGGCGACCGTTGTAGCGGTTATCCCCACTATTTTGATTTTCATGTTCCTGAATAAATATATTGTACGCGGCTTTACTCAGTCGGGAATCAAATAGGGGGAGAAAGAATTGAGAAACGAATATCCACGCGCCGATTTTGTTCGTAAAGACTGGCTTTCACTGAATGGGGAGTGGGACTTTTCTTTTGAATACGGTCCGGCATGTAAAATACAGGTGCCTTTTGTGTATCAGTGTAAAAAAAGCGGTATAAACGATCAGAAGACATGCCGCACCGTCACTTATAAGAGAAAATTTACCGTCCCGCCCGGATGGCGGGGGAAGGATATTGTACTGCATTTCGGCGCAGCAGACTACCGGTGCAAGGTCTGCGTCAACGGCAGATACGTTGGCGGTCATGTGGGAGGTCATACTCCGTTTGAACTGGACATCACGGATGATGTCAATTGGAAAGAGGAAGAAATTCTTGTTATAGTCGAGGATTTTCCCACCGATGAAACCATTGCTCGCGGTAAACAGTTCTGGCGGGAGAAGCCCGAGTATATCTGGTATACCGGTTCGACCGGTATCTGGCAGAGCGTATGGATAGAGCCCAGAACAAAGGCCTGCTTTGAATGGATTCACTTTACACCGGATATTGATAACGGACAGGTGAAAATTTCCTATCGTTTAGGGGACGGCACCCCGCTGCCATGCTCTTCCAAATGGGAGATCACTTTACAGGGCGAAATCTTTTTCAGCGGAGAACTGTTATGCCGTGAATATGAGGACAGCTTCACGGTTACGGTTTTTGGAAACCATGTGCTTTCCGGTCCTTTCCATTCCGATGGTTTGTGCTGGAGCCCGGACAGCCCCACATTGTTTGATGTAACCGCTCAGCTGCTGGAAGACGGGAAGGCTGCGGATACCGTAAACAGTTATTTTGGAATGCGTAAAATTTCGGTGGAAAACGGAATGCTCTACCTCAACAATCATCCGTGCTACCAAAAATTATTGCTGGATCAGGGGTACTGGGAAGAAAGTCTTCTGACGGCTCCCGATGACGAAGCTTTTCAACAGGATATTCTGCGTGCAAAGGCAATGGGCTTTAACGGCTGCCGGAAGCATGAGAAGCTGGAAGACCCCAGGTTCCTCTACTGGGCCGACAAGCTGGGATTTTTGGTTTGGGAGGGAATGGCGAGTTTCATAAGCTATACTCCTTCGGCCGCCGCGCAATTTATAAAGGAATGGGAAGAGGTCATTCACAGGGATTATAACCACCCCTCTATTATTGTCTGGGGGATGCTCAATGAAAGCTGGGGCGTACCACAGATCTACGACAATCTTATGCAGCAGCATTATGCCGCCTCGCTTTATCATTTGGCTCACAGCTTGGACAGTACCCGCCTGGTCATATCAAATGATGGGTGGGAAATGACGGAAACCGATGTTTGCGCCATACATAGCTACAGCCACGGCACGGAAGACGACCGCCGGCAGCAACTGGTGTTTGCAGAGTGTGTAAAAACCTGGCCGGGAATCGAAAGCGGAAAAATTGTCAGTCACCTGCCTTTTGCAAAAGGCTATCATTATCAGGGTCAGCCTGTAATTCTGACGGAATTCGGAGGAATATCCGGGGCTGAGGGGGAAGAAGGCTGGGGTTATACCTGTGCCCACAGTGAAAAGGAATTTTTGGAAGTATACCGACGCCTGATTACCGTCCTGAATGATTCTGAAATTCTCTGCGGCTTTTGTTACACACAATTAGCTGATGTCCAGCAGGAAACCAACGGCCTGTTGAACAAAATGCATGAGTTTAAATATGATCCGAAAAAAATCAGAGAAATTAATCAACTGATTGAGAGGAGAATGGTCTAATAATGAAAACAGTAGTCTGGGCGCATCGGGGCAGCTCCTTTATGGCGCCGGAAAACACCCTGGAGTCTTTCGCTCTTGCGGCAAAACAAAACGCGGACGGAATCGAACTGGATATTCACCTTACCAGCGATGAACAGCTGGCGGTTTTTCACGATGAGACACTGGAACGGACGACAAACGGGACGGGACCGGTTGAAGGCTGCACTATGGCCCAGCTGAAAATCCTGGACGCAGGCATTCTTCATCCTGAATATAAAGGGGCGAAAATTCCGGCTTTACCGGAAGTCCTTGATTTTATGCGGAGCAATTCTCTTCGCTTAAACATCGAGATCAAGGAGGAACGAAAGCCAAATCCGATATTGGCTAAACAGCTCGCAAAGCTGATTCAAGACTTTGGGCTTGCAGACAGAACCATGTATTGCTCGTTTAATCATTACAGCCTTCTGGCTCTGCGCAGGGTAATGCCAAAAGCATGTATCGGCCTTTTATATCACGTAGGGCTGGTAAATCCGTGGGCCTATGCCAGGTCAATCGGAGCGAACTGCCTGCATCCTTATTTTCGCTTCGGTCTCATGGAGGGCCAGGTGGATAAAGCTCATGAGGCCGGACTGAAGGTTAATGTCTGGACCGTAGATGAACCGGACGATATGCGTCTCGTATATGCAAAGGGCGCAGACGGAATTATTACCAACAAGCCGGATGTTGCTCTCAGGCTGCGGGATAGTTAATTTCCGGCACGCGCTGTACGGCCCTGCAGTTCAAGATGCCTTCTTTTCGGCAAAAATTCTACAGCAGCAGGAGGAGATTATCATAAAGGGATTTGAATTGCTTCAGGACATAAATTTTTTTTCAATCACCATGCGAATATTTCTGTCGGTGATGATTGGTGGAGCGCTGGGATTTGAGCGTGGAAGAAAGAGGCATCCCGCGGGGTTCAGGACCTATATATTGGTGTGTCTCGGCTCGACTCTGGTAATGATGACAAACCAGTATGTGTTTACTACTTTTCATACAGGCGACGTTAGCCGGCTAGGGGCTCAGGTGATCAGCGGAATCGGCTTCCTTGGTGCGGGAACAATCATCATTACCGGCAGAAATCAGGTGAGAGGACTCACCACGGCGGCGGGGCTCTGGGCATCTGCCTGCGTAGGTCTCGCTATTGGGATAGGATTCTACGAGGGGGCGATCGTCGGCGGAATCGCAATTTTCTGCGTTATGACGGTTTTGCACAAATTGGATGAACGATTGAGATATCATTCGAAACAGCTTGATTTATATCTGGAGTTTGACGCCCCTGTAGGTTTGGGCGCTTTCATTAATCTGGCAAAAGAAAAAGACATGGAAATATCGGATATTCAGGTGATTAAAAATAAAACAACTGAAAAAAAAGCAACCTCCGTCCTGCTGTCGGTCAAAGCAAGACAAAGCTGTTCCCATGCTGAAATGCTGCAAATATTGGGGTGCTCGTCGGACCTTAAGCGTATAGAAGAACTGTAGAGGCTGCAGTTTCGGTTCGTTATGGAACCCGTCCTTCACGATAAATGAGGACGGGTTTCTTTGTGCAGTAAGACCGAGAGCATCAGGAATGCTTCCTGATGCTCTCGGTTATGTATGGTTATTTATAAATTATCGTTTTTGTCAGCAATTGCCGCTCAAAAACAAAAAAGTTCCAGGTCAGAAGGTTCTGCTGTAAAGTAAGAACATAAGAATTTTCTGAAATTATTTTTGAGTGAAAAATGTTATATAAGGCGTCAAATTAATACGGTTTTGCAATAAGATCCAGACATGATAGAGAAATCCGACAAACACAACTGCCGCAGTGGCATAATAGTAAATATATTTGTGCATATTCCATTGGCTCTTTGCCTGACGGCGCTCTTGCAGGACCTTTTTCTTTTGCTCTTTGCCTTTGACTTTTAATGCCTCTGTGTGATTCAGCGCGTCCGCTTGTACGCTTTCTGTGCCGACGCTGGAAAGCAGTTCCGGTATGAGAAGAATCGCAGAGGTAAAGAACATCATGCCGAAGCGCTGGAACAGGAAGTGCTGGCAGGTCATGATGTAAAGCAGACCCGAATAAACGGAAAGATTAATCAGCACAACGTTTTTGGAATCGCGCTTCAAAATAAAATTTTTCAAAATCAATACGGTTACAGTTGTAATCACCGGTATTGCCGCTGTCTGCCAGTCACGTCCCATCATGTAATAGAGACCTTCCTGGGTGGCATAATACTGGTATACATATTTCGTTACAAAATTAAACAACGGCCAGGACAGTCCCATCACAAGAGCAGTCAATCCGGCGTATGCCGTGAGCGATTTCCAGTTTACCTTGATGTGTGCGATGAAATATACCGGAACCATAATGATAATCGATTTGTGGAAAGAGGCCGCCAGCAGTACGATCAGAAGATAAGGAAGAAACTTCTTGTTTTTCAGAAAATGGATGGAAAACAAAAAGATAGAGATTGCAATGGACTGCCGGATGAAGCTCAGGGAATTTCCAAAGAATCCGAAGCTGATGTATACAAACATCCCGATCGAGGGAATGGGCGAATAGCGATAGAAAAGAACCGCGGTCAGACTTACGGTAATAATGGCAACAACCAGCATATAGATATGTACGTCACCGGTGAATAGAGACACGAGGTAATTCAAAAGACTGTATCCCGGTTCAATGCGATATCCGTTCGCACTGCTGATCAGGAACGACCATCCGCCATTTCTTACCTGTGAAAAATAGGTTGCATATTGCTTATAATCGATCCCGACGGTGTCGGCTCTGAGATAAGATAGAATAATCATTGCTGCGGAAGCAAGAAACAGAAAGACCATATTGTTTTGTTTGCTTTTTTTAATCTCACAAAAGCAAATCCCTAAAATCAAAATCAACAGCAAAAGTAAGTTGTAGGCTAACATGACAGACCTGCTTTCCTTTTAAATTAACAACTGGATTTTATTATTATAGCATTCGCTGAGGGGACATACAACACTCAGCAGCGTTTTTTTGGAGAATTATGTAAATTAGTCTTGTATCATTAACCAGAATCCTATAGAATATGAAAATAGAATTACATAAAAAATTAAGAGGAATAAAAATGATAAAAGAAAATCAGAAAATTCTCAATGCCATACTTGCTGTCAGCGACGCGGTTTTTTGTGTGTTATCCATGGTGATTGCCTTTATCCTGCACTTTTTTAATTATCAGGGTTCCTTCTACATTGGACTGAATTACTATCTCCAAATCATGCTGTATGTTGTTCCGGCCTATTTTGTTTTCTATCATTATCTGAGCTTACATGATTCTTTTCGTCATAAGTCCATTATTTCTGAAACAGGTAAAATCATTCAGGCGAATTTTGTGGGAGTCATTTTTATCTTTGTATTGGTTTTTTTCCTTAAGGAAGTTCATGTTTCCCGAATGGTCATTCTTTTCTTTGGGGGCATCAATACGGTGTTGTCTTTTTTCAGCAGATTGGCGCTGAGGAAACTGCTCCGCCGGATGAGGGCAAAAGGATACAATATCAAGCACCTTCTTCTGGTTGGATGGAATGAGATTTCAGCCGAATTCTATGACCGGGTGACGGTTAATCGCGGTTTGGGGTATGATTTCATAGGATATCTCAGCCACAGCAGGGTGAATGTTGCTGACAGGAAAATCAGATATGCCGGAGGTTTCGGGACGCTGTCCTCCCTGCTTGAAGAAAAGGGCATCGACGAAGTGATTATTTCCTTGGATTATAACGAATTTTCCGAATTGGGTGGGATTATTGAAGCGTGCGAAAAGGCAGGTGTCAAATCGAATTTACTGCCGTTCTATACAAAATATCTCCCTACGAAACCCTATATTGATGAAGTTGAGGGTATGCCGCTGATCAATATTCGCAAGGTCCCTCTTGACAATATGCTGAACAGTTTCAGTAAACGGCTTTTTGATATCGTTGTTTCACTGATTGCGCTGATTGTGTCTTCTCCGCTGCTGTTAATCACCGCGATCGGAGTGAAAATGACTTCTCCCGGACCGGTCATTTATCATCAGGAGCGGGTTGGGAGAAATAAGAAATCTTTTAAAATGTACAAATTTCGTTCGATGAGGGTGGATGGCGGGTCTTCCGACATGGTCACGTGGGGGACCAAAAACGACAGCCGCCGCACTAAATTTGGAACATTGATCCGTAAATGCAGCATAGATGAACTGCCTCAGCTCATCAATGTTCTGAAAGGAGATATGAGCCTGGTCGGGCCGCGTCCGGAGCGTCCTTTCTTTGTGGACAAGTTCAGGGAAGAGATTCCGCTCTATATGCTGAAACACCTTGTCCGGCCCGGGATCACCGGCTGGGCGCAGGTTAACGGATGGCGGGGGGATACTTCCATTGAAGAACGGGTAAAATGTGATATTTATTATATTGAAAATTGGACATTCCTGCTCGATATCAAAATTTTACTTCTGACAGTTTTTAAGGGATCCATTAACCAAAGCGAGGAGTTATAATGCTTTATTTTCGTCATCCGGAGACGCGCTTAAGATCGGCAGTCAGAACTGCTGGAAGCGGTTTGATGACAGCAGGCCGGTTTGTATTCAGCAACCGTTGCGCGGCTTCTGGAATTCTTCCGAATAAAACAGCGCTCCATACTAACATGTATGGAGCGCTGTTTTTATCGTCCAATTTAGCAAAACTCGGTTTATGACTGAATTTTCCCCATTATGAATTCTTTAGGCTCATCTAACATTGCAAGATAAGAGAATCAGTGCAGAAATATATAATCGACGGTTCTCGTTTTGGATGTTATGATCATTCTATAGAATCAGTCCGGGGCACAGGGCCGGATCATTAAAGGAGGCAGTTCTGATGGAAAAGGAAAGGTATCGGCAGTTATTGGTCAGTTTGGAGAAAGATGCCAAAACAGAAATATTAAAGAATGGGGCGGCGGTTGAAATTCGCAGCTGCTATGATCGCAGGGGGGGAAAGATGGACCCGCGGACCGCGCTGGCCAGCCATGCCGTGCGGGAAGATTTTATCCGCCATCCCGAGCGTTACGATGACGAATTATTGGCGAACGCGGACCGGCTGTTCGGTCCGCCGCAGCCGGAAAATTACAGCGCGCTGTCACAGATCCGGTATACATTCGGCTGGCGGAGCAGCAACCTCAGTTCCCGTGTCGTTTCTGAAAGGCATGTCCTGCTGTCCGAGCACGGGCCGTTTTCCGTCTGGCGCTACGAAATACCGGGTACGGGGAAATCCCGTCCCTGCATCCTCTTCATTCACGGCGGCGCTTTTGTGGCGGGAGATATTGAGACGGTGGAGAATCAGTGCAAGCTGCTGGCGCAGCTGATGGACGGCGTGGTCTTTTCGGTGGATTATCCCCTTGCGCCTGAGCATCCTTATCCGGTTGCTTTCGACGACTGCAAGGCTGTGCTGGAATGGGTCTATTCCGGCGCCGATACGTTTGGAATCGATCGGAAAAGGATTGGCGTTGCCGGCGATTCGGCGGGCGGAAATCTGTCGGCGGCCCTTTCCGTTGCGGACCGCGACGAGGGGAAGGGGAGGATCGGCTACCAGTGCCTGATCTATCCGAAGCTGAGCAGCGCGCTGTCTTCCGAGGAACCCTATTATTATTGGAAAGAGGAATTATATGACAATCCGGACAACGATCCCATGATCCGGGCACAGATAGGGCTGACGGGAAAAATGAGCGGAGAAGTGAACAGCTGGTACCTGCCGGAGGGAACGGATCGATATACTCCCCACTACTGCCCGATTGCTGCAAAATGTGAGGGTCTTCCAAAAACCCTGCTTGTTACGGCGGAATATGATTTCCTGCGGGCGGAGTGCGACGCATACCTCGGAATGCTGAAAACGGCGGGTGTGGATTTCCGGGCAATCCGCTACGGTGGTATTTTTCACGGGACCTTCGACCGGCTCGGCTATGCTCCTCAGGTGGAGGATATCCTGCGTGAAATCGCGAAAGACATGCGTGCGCTGGATTCCTATTCTTCCAAATAGCAAGAAAGTGCAATCGGCAGCAAAATATTGCAGTGATACAGCATGATTGTGCAGTCATTATAAAAATTTATCATTTCTTACCTCCGATTTGTCCGATATAATCAGTACAGCAAGAGAGAAATTCTCAAAAATACAGGAGGTAAGTATGATGAAAAGAGTAATGGCAGTCCTTGTTGCATTCTCCATGATGCTTGGCGTTACGGCATGCGGCAGCTCCGGCGGCAATTCCGCAGTCCCTGCAAGTTCCGGCTCCGGGGATACGGGTTCGGCCGCGTCCCAACAGGCGGAAAATACCGGGAAGCAGCCGGTTGCCGGTGTCGCGTGGTACAACTTCGGCGATACGTTTATCGCCAATGCCCGCACAACGTTGAACGAGGCCGCCGCACAGGATGGGAAGATCAAGGTGATCGATGCCGACAGCCAGAACGACATTGCGACCCAGACGAACAACGTCAACAATTTCTATACTCAGAACGTAAAATATCTGGTACTGAACAACATCAATACCAACGCCAAAGCGGACATTATCAAACAGGCGAAGGCAAAGAACACAACGCTGATCTTCGCAAACACGGACAGCCCGAGCGACGAGGAGTTCCAACTTTACGACAAGGTTTACCATGTTTCCAGCCTGGCCGATCAGTCCGGTAAAATCATCGGTGAGCAGCTTGCCAAGTACTGGAAGGAGCACCCGGAAGCAGACCGCAATAAAAATGGGAAACTGGATTATATCATGCTGCTCGGACTTCAGCAGCACTACGATACCCAGGTCCGCGCAAAGTATTCCGTGCAGGCGCTGCAGGACGCCGGAATCCAGACGAATCTGATACAGGAAGCAATCTGCAACTACCAGCGCGGGGAGGCACAGAACCAAGTGGCGTCTATCCTTCAGGCCCGTAAAAAGGACGTTGAGGCGGTCATCGCGTGCAACGACGATATGGCGCTGGGGGCAATCGAGGCGCTGAAAGCCAGTAATTTCTTCAAAGATAAAAACAGCTTCATCCCCGTGGTCGGCGTTGACGCGACCAAAGTCGGGGTGGAGGCCCTTAAGAACGGAACCCTTTTGGGAACCGCTCTGAATAACCCCGTTACGCTCGGAAAGTCCATCTATAAGCTGATGTCGCTGTTGGAGGAAGGAAAAGAGGTTACGCAGGAGAACATGGGCATCGACGGCATCACCGTAAAGGACCATCATATTTACATCAACTATGTCGGCATTACGGCAGAAAATACCGAGGATGCATCTTATTAAGGCAATGTCTCAAAGCAGCCGGAGAGAATCCGGCTGCTTTTTCAGAAAGGAGGAAATTTTGTGGAATCTTCGGACATTGTCCTTGAAATGCGGGAGATCAGCAAGTCGTTTCCCGGGGTAAAGGCGCTGGACCGGGTTTCTTTGAAGGTGCGGAAGGGCACGGTCCACGCTCTGATGGGGGAAAACGGCGCCGGAAAATCCACCCTGATGAAGTGCGCGTTTGGGCTGTATCACCCGGATGAAGGGGAAATCCTCGTGGAGGGGAAACCCGTTCAATTGAAAAGCATCAGCGACGCCATGGCAAACGGGATTGCCATGATCCATCAGGAGCTGCATCCGATACGCACTCAAAATGTGATGGAAAATCTGTGGGTCGGGCGTACTCCCTATCAAAAGCGCCTGGCTGTTAAATGGGTCGATCAGAAAAAGATGTACAGCGACACCAAGGCCCTTTTCGACAGGCTGGGTATCAGGCTGGACCCGCGGCAATCGGTCGGGGAGCTCGCGGCGGCCCACTGCCAGCTGATTGAAATCGTGCGCGCTGTATCGTACGACGCCAAGGTGATCATTATGGACGAGCCGACCTCTTCCCTGTCTGATTCGGAAGTGGAACTGCTTTTTAAGATCATCAAAACACTGACCGACCAGGGTGTCGCGATCATTTATATCTCACACAAGATCGAAGAGATCCTCCAGATATCCGATGAAGTGACCATTATGCGGGACGGTGAGCTGGTGGGAAACTGGCCCTCTTCGGAACTGACGCAGGACCTGATCGTCAGCAGGATGGTCGGCAGACAGATGACCGACCGTTTCCCCGCGCGCGAACACAAGCCCGGCGAGGAATATCTGGTGGTCGAGCACCTCACCTCCGCGTCCGCCCACTCCTTCAAAGACATCAGCTTTACACTGAGAAAGGGCGAAATCCTCGGCCTCGGGGGGCTTGTGGGGGCGCAGCGCACCGAGTTGATGGAATCGATTTTCGGGTTGAGGCCCGTTGCTTCCGGAAAAGTGTCCATCAACGGCGAAGAGGTGAAAATCCGCCGCCCGCAGGACGCCATCAAAAAAGGGGTTGCCCTCCTTACGGAGGAGCGCCGGGCGACCGGCATCATCCCGATGCTCTCGGTGGAGGAAAATCTTGTTCTGGCAAATCAGACGTCACACCGCAGAATGTATACCGGCGGCCAGCTGTTTCTCAATGAAAAGAAGCGGCGCGACGACACGGGGCGGTTTATCGAGTCGCTGTCCATCAAGACGCCGACGATGAAAACGCAGATCCAGTATCTTTCCGGCGGAAACCAGCAGAAGGTGCTGCTTGGAAGATGGATGCTTACCGACCCGGACATTCTGATTCTGGACGAACCCACGCGGGGGATCGACGTCGGTGCGAAATATGAAATTTATACCCTTATGACGAAAATGGCCGCGGAAGGGAAATGCGTCATCATGATCAGTTCGGAAATGCCGGAACTGATGGGGATGTCGGACCGCATCATGGTCATGTGCGAGGGACGGCTGTCCGGGCTTCTGGACGGGAAAACCGCCACAGACGAGCAGATTATGCTGCTTGCCAGCACTTACCACAGCAATCTTGAAGGAGGAGCAGCCGTATGAACGAAAAAACAAAATTTCACCCCAAAGAACTGATCATTAATAACGCAATCTATTTTATCTTACTCGCGCTTATCATTATCATTGGGGTCATTTCTCCCAATTTCTTTTCCCTTGACGTATTCCGTGACATTTTTATGCAGAGCTCCGTGCGCATCGTGATGGCGCTTGGCTGTATGTTTATTATTATCTCCGGTTCGGCGGACCTTTCGGGCGGCAGGATGCTGGGACTCGCGGCGCTCGTCGCCGGCTCTCTGGCGCAGCAGGCCTCCTATACGGCTAAATTCTGGCCGCAGCTGCCGGAAATGCCGGTGGTGGTCCCTGTCCTTGCCTCCATGCTGGTCGGCGTTGCGTTCGGTGCTTTTAACGGGTGGGCGGTTTCCAAGCTCCGCGTGCCCGCGTTTCTGGCCACCCTGGGCAGTCAGATGATCCTTTTCGGTGTTTCCAGCCTTTATTTCAATAAGGCGCCGAACAACTCACAGCCGCTGGGCAGCTTTACCGAGGGGTTCAGCAGCTTCGGAAGCGGGTCTGTTCTGGAGGTGCCCTATCTGATTATCGTCGCCGCTGTCTGCCTTGTGGCTGTGTGGCTGTTGCTGACAAAAACCTGCATGGGAAAAGATATCTTTGCGGTGGGCGGCAACCCGGAAGCGGCCCGGGTGTCCGGCATCAGCCTTTTCAAAATGCAGATGATTACCTTTACGCTTGCGGGGCTGCTTTACGGCCTGTCCGGCAGCATGGAAGCCGCGCGGACCGGTTCCGCGACAAGCGCGTACGGAAATGCCTATGAGCTGGACGCCATTGCTTCCTGCATCGTCGGCGGATGTTCGATTACAGGCGGCGTAGGAACAGTCGGCGGGGTGTTTGCCGGCGTCATTATTTTCAATGTCATCAGCTACGGCCTGACCTTTATCGGAATCAGCCCCTACTGGCAGAACGTTGTAAAAGGGCTGATCATTATCGGGGCCGTGGCACTGGACGTCCGCAAATATGCCAGGAAAGATTGAACTGTTTATTCTCTTTATGCCTTCACAATCGTTATTCATAATGTATAATAATACTTGTCAAAACGAGTTTGTTTTTAGGCAATAAAGGAGAATGGAGAAATGAAAAGAAGGTTCTCTCTATCGTTGGCGGCTCTGCTTCTGCTGATTTTCTGTTTCGGGTGCCGGGCCGGCTTTTCGGGCGTAAGCTCCTCCGCTTCGGTACCTCTGCGCATCACGGCGGTTCTTCCCCACAGGGATTACGGGTACTGGACGGATATTTCGGACGGCATTTTATCGGCGAAGGACGATTTCCCCGTGGATATCAAAATCTGTACGCCGCAGCTGAATTATAATATCCCGCAGATGACCGAATTGATTAAAGCCGCCACCGCCGCGCGGGTGGATGCCGTCATCGTTCAGGGAATCGATAATCAGGACTACATAAAGGCGCTGGAGGATGCCCGCAGTACCGGAGTACAGGTCGTTTTTATCGACACCGACCTTCCTCAGTTCGGAAAAAGGCTCTATGTCGGGACGGACAACTACGCCGCCGGGCGTCTGATGGGGGAAAAGCTGGTGCAGCTCACCAAAGGAAAGGCGAGAGTTGCCGTAATCAGCGGGGCGGAGGGATACCCTAATCTGGAGCTGCGCCTTTCCGGGCTGCGGGACGCCGCCGCCGCGTATCCGGGGGTGAAAATCCTCCGCGTGGACTACGGAAATTACGACTCCATCACCGTCCTGCAGAAATATAAGGAGATCTGTTCGTCGCCTCAGAACATTGACGCTGTCGTATGTATTGAGGGAACGGGGGCTCTGACCTTCGGCAATATGCTTTCGGAAAAGGATAAGAGCATTCAGTGTATTCTTGGGTTTGACTATTCCAACGAATCCATCAAGGGTTTGTCCCGCGGAATTGTCGACGGCCTGATCCTGCAGCAGATCCATACGATGGGCTACCTTTGTGTTCAGGAAATCGACCGTTTCGTGAGGACGGGGCAATACAGCACCAATATGATTTACACACAGACCAAATTTATCACCTCTGCTGATCTGGACCAGGAAGGACATTACCGGTATGACAAGTAGAAAATCCAAAAAACGTTTTTCCATTCTACGCCGGTTTTCTGCCGGGACCATCAGCCGGAAGTACAGCTGCGGCTATATCATGATCCTGTTGGTCATGTTTCTGCTTTTTGCGGTGTCTTTTGTGTGCAACCAATATAGTAACCGGCAGTACGAAAGGGAGATGGACTCCCTTTTGAGCCTGAACCGGCTGTTTGCCGGGGTGGAGACCACCAATACGCATCTGTTCGATATTTACACCTATTTGAGGTCTTCCAGCTTTGACGATTATCTCAAGTCCTCTGCGGAGACGAAGGCCTGTGCGGATTTGCTGGAACAGGGGCTCCGGGGCAGCTGGTCAAGGGAGGTCGCCGACCTGTGCAATATGGTGCAGACCTACCTTGACAAAAGCGGGAAGCTTACGCAGCAGCTTCAGAAAAATCATTCTTCGCCGGGGTTCGGCAGCGATTCCGAAATCAACCGCCTCTATTCCGAGACACAGGATATCGTTTCCTACATCAACGTCAGCTTTAAGGATATTTATTCGGTCAAGCTGGTGTCGGCACAGGCGAAACGGCTGCAGATGCAGCGGCTGAACATTGTTTTTACCCTTTTGCAGCTGATTTTGCTGGGGTCCGCATTCTGTGTCTTCCTGGTCTTTTACAGGAAGGTGGTTACGGGGATTACCCGCTCCGTCGCAAAGCTGACCGAATTTGCGGCTCAGGTGACGGAAAATCCGACAAAGCAGACGCATATCGGGATTCAGACGAATGATGAACTGGAGCTGTTCGCCGCCGCCTTCAATAAGATGCTCGACACCATACAGAACCAGATTTCACAGATTGAAAAAGGGGCCCGGATACGGGAACAGCTCCAGGAAATCGAAATGAAAAACATCCGCATGACCAGCGCTTTGCAGAGCAGCCAGCTCAGCTTGTTGCAGGCACGCATCAATCCGCATTTCTTATTCAATACGCTCAATATGATTTCTCAGACGGCCTATATGGAAAATGCCGAAGAAACCTCGCACCTGATAGAATGTACGGCCAATTATCTGCGGTATAATCTCGGAAAATCCACCCAGCCCGTCACCGTGGGAGACGAGCTTGCGAATCTGCAGGAGTATGTCTATATCCAGCAGTGCCGTTTTGGCGACCGTATCCGGTTCCATTTCGACGTGAATCCTACCTGTGAGCAGCAGCAGCTTCCCTGTATGATTTTGCAGCCCCTGGTGGAGAATGCGATTACGCACGGACTGGGTTCTCTGATCGACGGGGGCCGGGTCACCGTACGCGCGTTCCACAGGGACCGGTGGAACTGCCTGGAGGTGGAAGACAACGGGGTAGGCATCCCCGCCGAAGCCTTGAAGGAACTTCGCTCGTCCGTTTATGAAAGCGACGGCGAACTGTCGGACCAGCATATCGGGCTGCAAAATGTTTATCTGCGCTTAAAGCTGTTTTTCGGTGGGGACGTTGATTTCCTGATCGACAGTACGCCGCACCGCACGCTGGTCCATATCGGAATCCCCTGGGACAGATAGAAATTGAGGGAGTTTATGCAGAAGGTGGTGAAAAAATGCATACAATGGTGATCGCCGACGATGAGGAGATCGAGCTGAAATCCCTGTCGCTGTTAATCAAGAAGGAATTTACGGATATCCGGATTGTCGGCCTCGCGCGCAACGGTGCGGAGATGGTCTCTTTCATTGACCAGTACAAGCCGGACATCGCGATTGTGGACATCAATATGCCCGGAATCAACGGGATCGATGCCATTCAGCTGGTCAGCAGTTTAAACGTACCGACCCGTTTTATCATCAATACCGCCTACAGCGATTTTGAATATGCGCAGAGGGCGTTATCGCTGAAGGTGGATTACTATATTCTGAAGCCGCAGAAGCGTACCGATACCGTGGCGGTGATCCGAAAGCTCTGCGATGACATCGATAAGGTGCGGGCGAGCCGGAAAAGCCGTATTCAGGTTGACGAGCTCTTCAGCAATATTCAGCCGGTCATCGAAAGTGAGATCATCTATTCCATTTTTATGGGCGAACCGGCCGTCTCCAGCTTTTCTATGTGGTGTGAAATCAACGCCGTACAGTTTTCGGGCGGCCTGATGGTCTCCCTGATTCCCGTGGACAGCGCGGACGGCATTTTGGCGTCCTGCGACAAAAAGAAGCTGCGCGGCTATCTGCACAGCGCGCTTCAGGACGTGTGCACCCTGCTTGCAACCATCAACGATTTCAGTATCAGCATTCTGTTCTTTATTCCGTCCAAGGATGGGGATCATTGGGAATCGTGGCTTACGGATGTATTGCAGGTCCTGTTTGACAAGCTCAAAAGCTATTCCAACCTTCTGCTGCGGGCCGGGGTCGGGCGGTGCTATCCGGCCTTTGAAAAGATGCCGGATTCTTACCGCGAGAGCATTGCCGCCCTGCGCGGCATAACGGATGTTCCCATCAGCTTTTACCGCTCCGCTTCCTCGAATGTGGATGCCGATTATTTGACGCAGCTGGCCTCGGACCTTGTAAAGTCCGCGCAGTCCGGGAATTTTCAGAACCTGGACGCCGTGCTGATGGCGGAAATGCCCGCTCTGAAGTCCGACGCGTCGATTCCGATGTACCTCTGGCGTTCCTGTCAGGACATCGCTTTAAAACTGCCCAAGGCCAATACCGCCGAACTGCAGCGTTTTTTCGCCATGACCTCCCGCCAGCTGGAATCCGGCACAAATCCCGATTACCGGATCCGCCAGATCGGAGAGAACCTAAAGCTTTTATCCGGGCTTTTACGCACCGGCGGGAAGAGTGACTCCAATCCCTATGTCGTAAAGGCGCGCAAATTCATAGAGGAAAACTATAAAAAAGACCTTTCCCTCGAGGCGGTGGCCGACCAGATCGGCATCAGCCCGTTTTATCTCAGCCGTTTGCTGAAACAGGAGCTGGGGCAGACCTTTATCGGCTATCTCACGCAGGTAAGAATGCAGGAGGCCATCAAGCTGGCGGGCGTGACCCGCCTTTCCATCAAGGAAATAGCGGAGCGCACCGGATATTCCAACCCCACCTATTTTTGCCGCGTATTCAAAAAGTTTACCGGACAGACGATCGGCGGGTACCGGGAAAGCAGCGCAGAATAGCGTTTCCTCCCTTTAAGAAAAGAAGAAACCGTCTCTCACTCAATGGTGGGGGACGGTTTTTTGTCGCCTTTTTTATCTGTGGCCGGCTGCCGCTTCGGGCCGAATAGCCGCCGGGAGTGGAAAAGAGAATAAATTTAGACACGGATAAGGTGATTAGTGCCAGAAATGTGTCCAAGTATCACAAATTTTGTTATAAATTGTCTTGACTTATCGAATGGGGCACGCTATAATAGGGACAAATCTTACATTTGTAATTTTACTTTACAAATGTCATATAGAAAGGGGCACAAATTGAAATGAGGGGATCACAGCCTGAAGAGAGCAACTATATTTTAAAAATCGCTTATTGGTATTACAAACTGAACATGACACAGGCTGAAATCGCCCAGCGGCTGAATTTGACCAGACAGCGGGTAAATCAGATTATTGGCAAATTAGTGGAAGATGGCATTGTGGAAATCAAAATCAACGGTCTTCACGAAGATAATGTAAGACTCGAGAGCGTATTTGAACAGTATTTTTCATTAAACCGGGTATTCATTTTTAATGTCAACGAAAGCGATGATCCGTTGGATTTGTTTGGGCAGGAAGCTGCTGAGGCGTTGGGGTATTTAATCCGTGACGGACAGATCATAGGGGTTTCCTGGGGCGTTACCCTGGGGGCCGCGGTCATGAAAATGCAGCAGAAAAGCCTGAGCAGATGCACGGTGGTGCAGATGGTCGGCGGGCTGAATTCAAACAGTGAAATGGCGAAACCCGACGAAATAGCCCGGACGATGGCGAAAAAGCTTTCCTGTGACTATCATCTTTTATACGCGCCGGCCATGGTGGACAACGCACAGGCCAGAGAGGTGATTTTGCAGGACAATGCTTTTGAAGAAACGTTTGACCTTATCCACAGATGCAATATCGCGGTACTGGGCGTCGGCGAGCTGAGCCAGTCCTCCACCATTTACCAGCAGGGTTTCCTGACACAGGAAAGGATGGAACGTTTGGTGGACGGGGGATATGTGGGCGATCTGGTCATGCAGCCGTTCAAAATGGACGGTACGTGGGAACAGGAAAATAATGTCATCGGCGTGTCGCCGGAAACGCTTGCCCAGATTCCATGCGTGGCGGTGATGGCCTGCGGCGACAACAAGACAGACGCCGTTCTGGGGGCGATCAATACCGGGTGTGTCGATGTGCTGATTATCGACCAGTCGATCGCGGCTTCCATTGCAAAAAAATTATCGTTGGATGTTGGGGACATGCTCGAGGAAACTACCTGAACCGATCAGCCTTGGCCAGCCCCAGTCAAATTAAATTTATGAAATGAAAGGTGATTAAGGGGATGCTTCTACAGGAAATCAGAAACGAAATTATCTGTTACGGAAAGAAAGCGGTTGAATCCAGATTGACAAAGGGAACGGGAGGAAACCTCAGCGTTTGCGACCGCGAGTCAGGCCTTATGGCGATTACACCGAGCGGGATCGATTATTTTGAGATCAAGCCGGAGCAAATCGTTCTGATCGATGTGCAGACCGGAAAAATAGTCGACGGCGATGCCGTTCCTTCCAGCGAATGCGACATGCACCGCATTTTTTACAAGTACCGCACCGATATTCAGGCGATGATACATACCCATACCACTTTTGCCGCCACTCTCTCCTGCCTTCGCCAATCGCTTCCGGCGGTACATTATCTGGTCGCATACGCTGGTACCGACGTCAGATGCGCGGAATACGCGACTTACGGTACTGTCCGTCTGGCGAAAAATGCTTTTGAGGCAATGAAGGACAGAAAGGCGGTTCTGCTGGCCAATCACGGGCTGCTGGCGGGAGGCGCGAATCTGGCGGAAGCCTTTGCCGTTACAGAGGAAATTGAATTCTGCTGCGAACTGATGTACAGAACCAAGAGTATCGGCGAACCGGTCATTCTTGCGGAAGACGAAATGAAGCGAATGATTGTACGCTTTCAAAATTACGGAAAACGGATTGAGGAGCATGAAGAAATATAGGTTTCTGAGATTGTGAAATGCGTTGAGAGGAAGACATGTAGAGAATGAAAACATTATTAACAGCAGAAATCAGCAGACCGCATATTGAAGAACTCGAGCAGCTCTTGGAGCTGCAGTATGCGGGCTGGGTCGAAACAAAAAAGATTCTCAGTGAAGATCAGATGGTCGAACTGGTGAAAGATAAAGAGATTCTGATTACCAGCTATGATCCGATTACGAAGAGAGTGATCGATGCGGCGCCCGATTTGAAATTGATCGTATGCACGCGCGCGAACCCGGTGAATGTGGATACCGGCTATGCACGGCAAAAGGGGATTAAAGTAAGCTATTCCCCCGGAAGGAACACCACCTGTACCGCTGAATTTACGGTTGCTCTTATGCTTTCCATCATGCGTAAAATCCCGATCGCGTATTCCGCTCTTCACAGCGGACAGCATGTGTCCGAGAAAAAGCGGAGCAATACGGTAAGGGACGGGCTCCGCGCCGATGTGACCTGGGCGCTGGACTCCAATTCCCCGTATGTGCTGTATAAAGGCCGTCAGCTTTCCGGGCGCAATCTCGGCATCATCGGCTACGGCAGCATCGGGCGCGCGGTCGCCAAGCTCTGCCGGGGATTTGGAATGCATATTCTCATCTATGATCCCTTTGTCGACCCGGACACTCTGGAAGAGGATACACGTTCTGTCAGCCTCGACGAATTGCTGGCCCAGTCCGATGTTGTAACGGTGCATTGCAAGGATACGCCGGAAACGCGCGGGATCGTCAACGCGGAAGCGTTCGGCAAAATGAAGAAAACTGCCTATTTTATCAACACGTCCCGGGGAGCACTTGTTGAGGAGCAGGCGCTGATCTCGGCTTTGCTTAACCATGAAATCGCCGGAGCGGCGGTAGATGTATTTGAAAGTGAACCGATTGCAAAAGACCATCCTTTTCTTACCCAGTGCGACAATATCGTTGTCACACCGCATCTGGCGGGCGCCACTTACGATGCCATAATCAATCATACCATCGCGCTGGTAAAGGATGTAAAGCATTTTATCGATGGGGAGCCTCTCGAATTTGAGTACACGCACTAACGGGAGCCGTTTTTCACAAGGGAAAGCGGCTGTCTTTAGAAAATAATCGAAACAGTATGCTGTTCGGTTAAAATTTATCAAGCAGGAGGAAAGTTGTATGTTAAAGAAAGTCTTAAGCGCATTGCTGGCATTGTCCCTGGTGGCAAGTCTGGCAGGATGTTCCGGTGGGGAAACCGGCAGTACCGCAGGCGCTGCGGCAAGCACCGCCGCGTCTGACGCAGGGTCGGCAGCCGGCGGCGCGTCCGGTCCCAGCGGAGAACCGATCCGCATCGGCTATGTCAGCGCACTTTCCGGCGATTCCGCCCTTTGGGGACAGGCGGGACTCAACGGGATGAAGCTCGCCGTAGAGGATGTCAACGCGGCGGGGGGAGTTTTGGGCAGGCCGATCGAAGTGGTCGGCTATGACGGTCAGGGGCAGCCTCTGGATTCCGTAAACGCATTGAACAAGCTGATCGATGAAAGTAAAGTGGTTGCCGTTGTGGGGACGAATTTCTCCAGCTGCAACATCGCGATGGCGCCGGTGGCCGATTCCAAAAAGATTCCTCTGGTCGCGACCGCGGCATCCAGCCCGTCGGTTACAGTGGACGAGCAGGGCAAGCTTCATCCCTACTCTTTCCGTATCGGCTTTACCGATCCGTTCCAGGGCCGTGTGTTAGGTTCCTATGTTTATGAAAAGCTCGGCTTCAAAAAGGCCGCGATCATCACCGACATCGGCGACAACTACTCCACCGGCATCACCCAGTATCTGACGAAGGAATTCACCGCAAAGGGCGGCACCATTGTCGCAAAGGAAGAGGCCAGATCGGGCGACAACGATTTCCGCGCTCAGCTTTCCAAAATCAAGAGCGCAAACCCGGATGTCCTGTTTATTCCCTGGATTTACAAGGACGTCGCGCTGATTACCAAACAGGCGAGAGAGCTTGGCATCACCTGTCAGTTTGTCGGCGCGGACGGCTGGGATTCCCAGGACCTTCCGAAGCTGGCGGGCACCGCGATCGACAACAGCTACTACTGCTCACGTCCTGGCTTTAACACCAGGGAAGCAATTGAATACGGTGAACGCTACAAAAAAGTCTATAATATCGTTCCCGAGGCGGAGTGCCTGTTCGGGTACGACGGCGTCATGTGGCTGGTACAGGTTATGAAAGAAAAAAATTCAGCCGACCCTGAAGCAATCCGGGACGGACTTGAGAATACGAAGGACTTTAAGGGGTATTTGGGGACAATGTCGGTCGATCCGGCAACACACGATCCCACCCGCGACGCAGCTATTTTCCAGATCAAAGACGGCGCAATCAAGTATATTGAAAACTATTCCGTTAATTAAAGAATGATCTGACTGCAGGGAATCCATGTTAACGGCGGAAACGACACATCCGGATATCATGGGTTCCCTGCATTTTTAGGAGGTGGATACAGGTGTTTCTACAGCAATTGGTCAACGGCATATCCGTAGGCGGAATCTATGCCCTGATTGCAACAGGCTACGCTTTGATTTACAGTCTGCTGGGATTTTCCAACTGGGCTCACGGCGAAGTGGCGATGTTTGGGGCCTATATGGCGCTGACACTGGTCACAAGAACGAATTCCCCTTTTCTGGGCGCGCTGGTATTCGGTATTTTGGGCGCGGGGCTGCTGAGTATTTTTAATGAAAAGGTGGCCTATAAGCGTATACGCGATCACGGCTCGCCGACCATGTTCCTGATGATCGCGGCCATGGGGATTTCAACTACCTATCAGAACGGGGCCATGCTTGCCTTCGGGCCTAAATTCCAGATGTTCCCGTCTATGTTTGAAACGTCCACGATTCAGCTCGGGAGCATTTCCATCGGAATACTGGACGTAATCTCTTTACTTACCACCATTGTCGCGCTGGTGGTCCTGGACTTACTCATCAACAAATCCAAGATGGGTCTTGGAATCCGGACCGTTGCTTCCAATTCCTACACAGCCAGTCTGATGGGAATCAATATCGACCGTTATTTTGCCCTTGTGTTTCTGCTGGCGGGCATGCTGGCCGGCAGCGCCGGTGTGCTGCTCGGCCTGAAATACAGCGTTTATCCGACCATGGGCAACGTTTCTCTGAAGGCGTTTATCGCCTCCGTGCTCGGCGGTCTGGGCAGCGTGCGCGGCGCGATTGTCGGAGCTTTGATCATCGGGATTCTGGAAACGATGGTTTCCGGATATTTAAGCTCCGGACTGCGCGATCTGGTTACTTTCGGCCTTCTGATCGTAATTCTGCTTGTCAAACCCTCCGGGCTGATGGGTGTGACGATTGAAGATAAAGCATAGGGAGGGGAAAGTGGATGTCTGGTTATTTACAGGGAATCATTATTCTGGTCGGAATTAATCTTATCGCCGTTTTGGGCGTTTCCATTTTAACTGGCTTTACAAAGCTTTTTTCCTTTGGCAACGCGGGGTTTATGTCGATCGGCGCGTATACCTGTGCGATTCTGACAACCAGGTACAACGTGCCGTTTATCGTGGCGATTATTGCCGGGGCCGCGTTTGCCGGTCTGGTGGGCTATGGGCTGGGGTCGCTGACGCTGGGGCTTCAGGGCGACTATTTCCTGATTACCACGCTGGGCTTCGGCGAATGCGTGAGAGTTCTGTTTGAGTATATCACACCGGTTACGGGCGGTGCGAAGGGCTTCAGCGGAATCCCGCACTATACCAATATCTGGATCGTCCTGATCAGCGTTATTCTCGCGTTTATTTTTGCGTGGACCCTGACGCACTCCAAATACGGCCGCAACCTGACCGCTATCCGCGAGCAGGAAGTCGCCGCGCAGGCGGTGGGCGTGGATACCGCGAAAAACAAGCTGATGGCTTTTGTCGTCAGCGCGGTGTACGCCGGATGGGCGGGCGCTCTGTATGCGAACAGCCTGACCTTTCTGGAGCCGAAAATCTTCAATCTGGCAAAATCCTCCGAGCTGACCATTACGACGGTCATCGGCGGATTGGGCAGCCTGACGGGCTCGTTCCTGGGAACCTGTGTGGTTACGCTGCTTCCCGAGATTTTCCGCAGCCTTTCCTCTTACCGGATGCTGCTGTACGGCATCGCGGTGGTCGTTATCATTATTGTCAGGCCCAGCGGCCTTTACGGCTATAAGGAGTTTTCCATTACCCGGATTGGGAAGTGGTTCAAAAAACTGGGCAAAAAAGCCGGAGACGCAAAGCGGAGAGGGGATGTCGCGGAATGAGTGAAATTCTGAAGATCTGCGGATTGAATAAAAACTTCGGCGGCGTCAGGGCGATCGACTCGTTCCATCTTCAGCTGGAGGAGGGAAAGATTCATGGCCTGATCGGTCCGAACGGCGCCGGAAAAACCACGATTTTCAATACCGTCACCGGCATCTATCAGCCGGACTCCGGAGATATCCTGTTCAGGGATAAAAAGATTACAAACAGCAAACCGTTTCAGATCGCGCAGATGGGAATCGGGAGAACTTTCCAGAATATCCGCCTGTTTTCCAACCTGAGCGTGCTGCAGAATGTTCTGATCGCCAGCAACATGGATATCACCTACAATATGATGCAGTCGTTCCTGCGCCTTCCCAAATATAAGCGCGAGGAAGAGCAGCTCTGCGAAAAGGCAATGAACCTGCTCGAAATTGTGGGGCTGCAGGATTTGGCGGACGCTAGGGCGAACTCGCTCCCCTACGGGCATCAGCGCAAGCTGGAAATCGCCAGGGCCGTGGCCCTTAACCCGGCTCTGCTTCTGCTGGACGAGCCCGCGGCGGGCATGAACGGAGAAGAGTCGGTTGAGCTGGTCGGATTCATCAAGGAGATCAAGACCCGTTTCCATCTAACGGTGCTGATGATCGAACACCATATGGATGTCGTCGCCGGACTGTGCGACCATGTTACCGTGCTCAATTTCGGCAAGACCATCGCGGAAGGCACGCTCGACGATGTAAAATGCAACAAGCTGGTTGTGGAAGCGTACCTGGGAGAGGAGAAATAGTATGGAGCAGAGTTTGTTGAAGGTGGAAAATATATCCGCGGCTTACGGCGGGATTAAGGCACTGAACAATGTATCCATTGAAATCAGCAGGGGAAGGATCGTATCCGTGCTGGGTTCCAACGGAGCAGGGAAAACAACGCTTCTGAAATGTATCTGCGCGGCAATGAAGCCGACGTGCGGCTGTATTACCTTTCAGGGGAAGCCGATGCCGTCAAAGCCTCACGAAGTGGTCAAGGCCGGGCTGAGCCACGCGCCGGAAGGACGGCAGATCCTTGCAAATCTGACCGTGCTGGAAAATCTGATGGCCGGGGCCTATCTGCGCAAGGATTCCGCCGGTGTCAAACAGGATCTGGAGTACGTATATACGCTGTTTCCCCGTCTGAAGGACCGTCAAAAGCAGTTCGGCGGCCACCTGAGCGGCGGCGAACAGCAGATGCTGGCAATCAGCCGGGCACTGATGGCAAGGCCGAGCCTGATTATGCTCGACGAGCCCTCTCTGGGGCTGGCTCCCATCATTGTAACGCAGATTTTTGATATTATCAAGGAACTTCGCAACAACGGCACCTCCATTTTACTGGTGGAACAGAACGCTTTCAAAGCGCTGTCTATCAGCGACAGCGCGTACGTAATGTCGGTGGGAAGTATCGTCAAACAGGGAAGCTCCGAGGAGTTGCTGGCGGACAAGACCCTGACCCAGGCCTACCTCGGATGATCAAGAAGGAGAATGACTATGAATAATATCAGCGTGGGCGTTTGGGCTTACGGAGCCTGCAGCGACCGTTACGTGGGTGACGGCTACAAATCCAGGCTTCCTCTGGCTCAAAGGATCGAACATATTGGAAAACTCGGCGGAGTCGACGGAATTGAAATTACTTATCCCGTGGATATCAACGAGGAAAACTATCCGGAATATGCGCCTTTGCTTCAAAAATATGGTCTGCGGATTTCTTCCATGGGTGTGGAGATCGTTTGTGACAAAGAGTGGAAAACGGGCTCCTTTACCTCTCCGCACAGGGAAGTCCGTGAAAAAACCGTTGCGCTTGTAAAAAAGGCCATGGACTTCGCCGCGCAAATCGGCGTGGAGGTGGTCAGCCTCTGGATGGGACAGGACGGCTTTGATTATCTGATGCAGTCGGATTACCGGCAGCAGTGGGAGTTCCTGATTCAGGGCCTCCGCGAATGCGCCGCGCATAATCCCGCGATTAAGCTTGGGATGGAATACAAGGTCTCCGAGCCGCGCCTGAAATGCATGGTGAATTCGGGCGGAATGGCGCTGGCGGTCGCCCAGTGTACCGGCATGGACAACGTGGGCGTGACGATGGATATCGGCCACGCGATCAACGCGGGGGAAAACCCGGCGGAAATCGCAGCGATTCTGTTTTCGCAGAACCGCCTGTTCCATCTGCATCTGAACGACAACTACCGCATTGCGGACGACGACATGCCGATCGGCAGCGTCCATTTCCTGCATTTTGTGGAACTGTTTTACTGGCTGAAAAAGATGGGCTATCAGGGCTGGTACTCTCTGGATATGTACCCGTATCGCGATGACGCCGACGAGGCGTCCAGAGCTTCCGTAACCTTTATCCGGGGAGTGGAAAGCCTGATCGACCGCAAGCTCGGCGATTATTCGTTTGAGACGGCGCAGTCCGATGCGCCGTCCAAAATACTGGAAGGCTTATTTGAAAAGATTTTTGAACAGGAGGGAATTTCATGAAAGCTGCCGTGTGGCATGGTTACAAGGATGTTCGGATCGAACAAGTCAAACAGCCCGAAACTCCCCCCGGTTCCGTGAAGATCAGGGTGGACTATGCGGGCATCTGCGGCACCGACCGGCACGAATATGTGGGACCGAATTTTATCCCCACCAAAAAGCCGCACCGCCTGACGGGACAGATGGCCCCCCTGATTATCGGGCATGAATTTTCCGGCGTGATTACGGAGGTCGGGGAAGGAGTCACCGGCTACCGCACGGGCGACCGTGTCACGGCAAACGGGACTCTCTGCTGCAAAGAGTGCGCGGCCTGTAAATCGGGGCGCTACAATGTCTGTGAGAAGCTTGGCTTCAAGGGGGTGGGCGACGACGGCACCTTTGCCGAATACGTCACGTTTGAAGCGGAGCGCCTGTTTAAAATTCCGGATAATGTCACCCAGAGGCAGGCACTTCTGGCGGAACCGCTTGCGTGCGGCATTCACGCCACTCGTCTGGTCGGGGACGTTGCGGGAAAATCGGTTGTGGTCATCGGTCCCGGCATCATCGGCCTGGCCTGCTTTCTCGCGGCTAAGCTCGCGGGCGCCGGCAGAGTGCTGGTTGCGGGACTGGGTACCGAGCGGAAGGAACTGGTAGAGAGCTACGGCGGGGAGTATCTGGACACCGGCAGCAAGCCCATCGACGAATATGTGAAGGAACTGCTGGACGGACAGCTGGCCGACGTGGTGTATGAATGCGTCGGCATCCAGCCTACGCTGGACAACGCGCTTCATATTGTCCGCCCCGGCGGCAAAATCATGGTGATGGGCGTTTATGAAAAGCAGCCGGTGATAGACATGAACCTGCTGCAGGAAGGGGAGCGCATGCTCCTGACCTCCCAGGCGCATCTGGACGAAATCGGTGTGGCTCTCGACTATATGTCCAACGGCAGAATCAACGCCGACGAGCTCATTACCCGGGAGGTCACGCTGGACACCCTGGTAGAGGACGGATTTGAGGAATTGCTGAGGAATCCATCCAAACATATTAAAATTGCAATCAAAATCGGTTGAATGAAATAGAGATGGAGGATATGAAAATGGATCACAAGAATGCACAGTTCGCAACCAAGGCCGTTCACGCCGGACAGCATGGAGACCCCGTTACCGGGGCGCTGCTTTCCCCGATGTTTATGACCAGCACGTACGTATGGACACCGGAGAAAATGGAGCGCTATCAGAACGGGGACAAAGAGGGGATCTTCACCTACGGCCGTTCCCGCAATCCAACCCAGAATGAGCTGCAGGATAAGATCGCCGCGCTGTACGATGCGCCCGCCTGTCTGGTCACCGCCTCCGGTATGGCCGCTATTTCCCTTGCCATTTTAAGCTTTGTCCATCCCGGCGACCACATCATCAGCTGTAAAACCATTTACGGCGGCACCTTCGGGTTGTTTTCCAAAATCTTTAAAGAAATGAAAATCGAGGTGACGTTCCTTCAGAATCTGTCGGAGGAAAGCCTTAACAAGGCGCTGCGTCCCAACACGAAGCTGATTTACGGGGAAAGCATGTACAACCCTACGCTGGAAATCGCCGACCTCAGGCTGATTGCGGGCTGGGCGAAAGCCAAGGGCATCAAATCCATGATTGACAATACCTTCTGCAGCCCCTACCTGCTCAATCCGTTTGATTTCGGCATTGACGTCGTAGTGGAAAGCGATACGAAATATATCAACGGACACGGCGACCTGATCGCCGGTTCCATCTGCGGACCCTTTGCGTTTGTGGACAATGTCCGCGGCTCCATTTATCAGGAGCTCGGCCCGGTTCCCAGTCCTTTCAGCTGCTGGCTGATCCTGCGTGGCCTGAAAACGCTCCATCTGCGCATGAAGGCCCAGTGTGAGAACGCAATGGCGGTCGCGCAATGGCTGGAGGGCCATTCCAAAATAGAAAAAGTGATTTATCCGGGCCTGGAGTCCCATCCTCAGCACGAGCTGGCAACCGGGATTTTCGGCGGAAGAGGCTACGGGGCCATGGTTTCCTTTGTGGTAGAGGGCGGACTGGAGGGCGCTCAGAATCTTATCAATCATTTGAAGCTTGCGAAATATGCGGTCAGCCTGGGCGATCTGGATACGATGGTGCAGCAGCCCGCCACCCAGACCCACGGCAAGATGTCCCGGGAGGAAAGGATGTCCATGGGTATTGACGACGGCATGGTCCGACTGTCAATTGGCGCCGAGGACGCAAGGGACATTATCGCGGACCTTGAACAGGGCCTCAATGCCTGACGAAAGGTTCTTTCTCGCCATCGACGCGGGTACGACCATGATAAAGGCTGTGCTTACCCGCGCCGACGGTGAATTTATCGATACCGCCGCTGCGAAGCTTCAGATTCTGATGCCCCGGCAGGGCTGGTGCGAGATGGATATGGAGACTGTCTGGCAGGCGGTATGCGGAGCAGTGGGTACGCTTCGGGAGAAGAACGGCACGGTATGGGGGAATATCTGTGCGGTCGGTATCTGCGCGCAGGGCGACGGCATGTGGCCGGTGGACGCCGGCGGGAAACCGGTGCGCAACGCCGTTCTGTGGAACGATACCCGCGCGGAGGGCCTGATCGATTACGACGCGATCAATAAGACCTGTGTCGCTCTGGGAGCTTCCCCGCTCTTTCCGGGGGCCTGCCCCGTGATTCTGCGCTGGCTGAAGGAGTACGAGCCTGAAAATTACCGGCGCATTGCCGCGGTGCTTCACTGCAAGGACTGGCTGAATTACCGTCTGACCGGGCAGTTGGCTACCGACCAGTCGGACGCTTCCACCTCTCTAATGAATATTTATACAAAAAAATATGAATTTTCCCTGCTGGAAATGCTGGGAATCGGCTCCTGCCAGGAGTGTTTCCCGCGCGTTGCGGCTTCCGACGAGGTGGTCGGCACCGTGACGGGGCGGGCGACGGAACTGCTCGGAATCCCAAAAGGTACGCCGGTGATCGCGGGGGCCATCGATGTTCTGGCCGCGGCGACCGGCTGCGGTGTGACCGCACCCGCGCAGAAAGGAACCGTTATCGGCACCACGCTCTGCAACTATGTGGTTCTGGATGAGGACGGGGCGCGCGTGAACGCGGGGGAAATCGGCAGCGTGCTCTGCCACACACAGCCGGGGACTTATATCCGGCTGATGGCGGCGCTGTCGGGCGCTTCCGCCCTGGACTGGGTACGGCGTGAAATTCTTGCCGACGAACCCTATCCTCAGCTGGAGCAGGAAATTGACAAGCTGCCGGTCGGCAGCGAGGGGGTTTTCTTCCATCCGTATCTGTACGGGGAGCGGGCCCCCTTCCGGCTGGGAACCGCCAGCAGCGGATTTTTCGGCCTGCAGGCCTGCCATACCAGATATCACATGGCCAGGGCCGCCTTTGAAGGGGTCGCCCTGTCCCTTTACGATTGTTACCGGAGCCTGCCGCCCGGGGAAGAGGTCTTTGCCGTAGCAGGCGGAGCGGCGAAAAGCGATTTGGTCTGTCAGATGGTGTGTGATTGTATGGGAGAAAAAACCGTCCGCTGTCGGGAAAAAGAGTTGGGAATTCTCGGCGTGGTTCGCCTGCTGCAGAAAGCGTGCGGTTTCCCTATCCTGTCCGGGGCGGCGGAGCGCGACTCTTTTTTTCCGGATATGGAAAAGCATGAACAGTACAAAAAGCTCTATATGGAATTCTGTTTTCTGAAAGACGCCATGCTCCCTTTTTGGAAACGGAGGCAATAAGCTGGTCCTATTTCCGCTGCTTTACCGGAAGGAGTGGCACGGCGGCGTGTCGGGCGCAGAAGCCGCGGGCCCGCCCGCGGCGGTACGGCTTCGGGCGCCCTTTTGATTAACCAACCCAGAGAAGGAGAATAAAAGTATGGATTCCAGAAGAATGAAAACAATGGATGGCAACGCGGCGGCCGCGTATGTCTCTTATGCGTTCACCGATATCGCCGCCATTTATCCCATCACTCCGTCGTCCAATATGGCGGACGAAACGGATAAATACGCCGCGGCTAATCGCAAAAATCTGTTTGGCCAGGAGGTCAGGATCACCGAGATGCAGTCCGAAGCCGGAGCCGCGGGCGCCGTACACGGGGCGCTTACCGCAGGTGCCCTCACCACGACCTACACCGCTTCTCAGGGCCTTTTGCTTATGATCCCGAACATGTACAAAATCGCGGGGGAATTTCTGCCCGGCGTCATTCACTGTGCCGCCCGGACCCTCGGCAAAAGCACGCTCTGTATTTTCGGCGATCATTCCGACGTTTACGCGTGCCGCCAGACCGGATTTGGAATGCTCTGCTCCAACAGCCCGCAGGAGGTCATGGACCTGGGCGCCGTGGCGCATCTGTCCGCAATCAGGGGCCGTGTTCCCATGCTGCATTTCTTTGACGGCTTCCGTACTTCCCATGAAGTACAGAAAATCCATATATGGGACGATCAGGCTTTGGGGGACATGCTGGACTGGGACGCGGTGAGCGCTTACCGCCGCCGCAGCCTCAATCCGGAACATCCCGTCACGCGCGGTACGTGCTCAAACGACGATACCTATTTCCAGGAGATTGAGGCGGGTAACCATTATTACGAGGACTATCCGGATATTGTGAACAGCTACATGGAAAAGGTCAACGCGAAAATCGGCACCGATTACAGGCCGTTCAATTACTACGGTGCAGCCGACGCCGAGGAAATCATTGTGGCCATGGGCTCTTCCTGCGAGACCATCGAAGAGGTCGTCGATTACCTGAACGCGGCCGGTGAAAAGGTCGGCCTGATCAAATGCCACCTGTACCGTCCGTTTTCCGCAAAGTACCTGTTCCGGGTACTGCCGAAGACGGTCCGGAAAATCACCGTGCTGGACCGCACCAGCGAAGCCGGTTCTATCGGAGAGCCGCTGTACCTGGACGTGCTGGCCGCGATCAACGGTACGGAATTCAGTTCCGTACAGGTGTTGGTGGGGCGTTACGGTCTGGGCGGAAACGACACCACTCCCGGCCAGATCATCGCGGTATTCCGCAATATGGGAAGCGATTTCCCCAAAAAGCATTTTACTGTCGGCATAGAGGACGATGTCACCCATCTGTCCCTTGAGGTGAAGGAAAATCCGGATACGACGCCGAAGGGCATTCATTCCTGCAAATTCTGGGGACTGGGTGCCGACGGCACCGTCGGCGCGAATAAGAACTCCATTAAAATCATCGGCGACCACACCGACATGTACGCGCAGGGCTACTTCGCCTACGACTCCAAAAAGTCGGGCGGGCTTACAGTGTCCCATCTGCGCTTTGGCGATCAGCCGATCAAATCTACCTATTACATTAATAAGGCCGATTTCGTCGCCTGCCACAAAGCGTCCTATGTTGAGAAATATGACATGGTACAGGATATTAAGCCCGGCGGAAGCTTTCTTTTAAACTGCCAGTGGAGCGACGGGGAGCTGGGCGAAAAGCTGCCGGACAGAATGAAAAAATATATCGCGGACAATCATATCCGTTTTTATACCATCGACGGAGTAAAACTGGGGAAGGAAATCGGCCTTGGCGGACGGATCAACACGATCCTCCAATCCGCTTTCTTTGCCATTTCGGAGGTGATCCCGAAAGAGCAGGCCATTCAGTATATGAAGGACGCCGCTTTGCACAGCTACGCGAAGAAAGGCCAGAAGGTAGTGGATATGAACTATGCGGCCATTGAGCGCGGGGCCGCGGAGTTCCATCAGGTCGAGGTTCCGGACAGCTGGAAAAATGTGCCGGATGCCGGTCCGGTGAGAAAAGTTACCGGGAAAAATCAGGCTCTTACCGATTATGTCAATGAGTTCCTGATTCCCTCCAACGAATATAAAGGAAATAAACTGCCGGTTTCCGCGTTTACAAAGCTCGGCATGGAGGACGGTACCGTCCCGAACGGTTCCTCCGCCTATGAAAAGCGCGGGATCGCCATCGACGTGCCGGAATGGAATCCGGATAACTGCATCCAATGCAATTTCTGCTCCTATGTCTGCCCGCACGCGGTGATCCGCTCGGCCGCTATGACGCCGGACGAAGCCGCCGCCGCCCCGCAAAGCCAGAAGAGCAGGGATATGACGGGAATGCCGGGAATGAAGTTTGCCATTGCCGTTTCCGCTCTGGACTGCTCCGGCTGTGGTTCCTGCGCAACGGTCTGCCCCGGCCTGAAAGGGCAGAAGGCGCTGACCATGAAGCCAATAGACACGCAGATGGCTTCTCAGGAAGGGTTCGACTATGCAGTTGCCCTGGGAGAAAAACCGGAAGTCATTGAGAAATTTAAAGCGGAGACCGTGAAGGGCAGCCAGTTCAAACAGCCGCTGCTCGAATTCTCCGGCGCGTGCGCGGGCTGCGGGGAAACTCCGTATGCGAAGCTGGTCACGCAGCTTTTCGGGGATCGCATGTATATTGCCAATGCCACCGGATGTTCCTCTATTTGGGGCGCTTCCGCGCCCGCTACTCCCTACACCACCAATCAACGGGGATTTGGACCCGCCTGGGCAAATTCCCTTTTTGAGGATAACGCCGAGTTCGGCTTGGGCATGACCCTTGCCCAGAAAGCGATCCGCAGCCGACTTGCAGGGTACATAGAAAAACTGGAAGCTTCCGATCAGACATCCGAAGGAATGAAGGCTGCCTGCAGACAGTATCTGAACACAAAAGAAGACAGCCGGGAAAACCGCGCAGCAGCCGACGCTTTGATTCCGGAACTGGAGAAGGCCGCCGCGCAGGGCTGCGAGCTGTCCGGAAAGACGCTGGAGGACAGGGATTATCTGGCCAAAAAATCCATGTGGATTTTCGGCGGGGACGGCTGGGCCTACGATATCGGCTTCGGCGGCCTGGATCATGTCCTCGCCTCCGGGGAAGACGTCAATATTCTGGTGTTTGATACGGAGGTATACTCCAATACCGGCGGTCAGGCTTCCAAAGCCACTCCGGCCGGCGCCGTTGCGCAGTTTGCAGCGACCGGGAAGAAGATGAAGAAAAAAGACCTGCCCGCAATCGCTATGAGCTACGGTTATGTATACGTTGCTCATGTGGCCATGGGTGCAGACAGAAATCAGTGCATTAAGGCGATCAACGAGGCCGAGTCCTACCGCGGTCCGTCCATCGTCATCGCTTACGCACCCTGTATCAACCACGGGATCAAGGGCGGGATGAGCCTTGCCCAGACGGAGGAGAAAAGGGCGGTCGAAGCCGGCTACTGGAATCTTTTCCGCTATGACCCGCGTTTGGCGGAGGAAGGGAAAAATCCGCTGCGCCTCGACAGTAAGGCCCCCACGGCAAGCTACCGCGACTTTATTATGGGAGAGGTCCGATACAATTCGCTGACACGTGCCTTCCCGCAGCGCGCCGAGGAGCTTTTTACAAGGGCCGAAGAATATTCCAAACAGAATTACGAGCATTTAAAGAGACTTTCGGAACTCAATATGGATTAAACCCGCGTCCTGTGCCGCCGTAAGACTTTCGAAAAATGTGCTGGCAGAAACGTCGGCCGCTTTATAGCAGAAGGAGAAAAATGGATATTGATAGGGTTGATGCCGCAGAACGGCGGGGGACAAACAGCACTAAGTGGGACGGTACCTCGGCCAAATTCGGTGCGGATGATTTACTGCCGATGTGGATAGCGGATATGGACTTTCCGGCGCCCGGCTGCGTCCATGAGGCGCTGAAGAAGATCATTGATTTTGGGGTTTACGGGTATTCTTTTGTGGGCGACGGATATTATCAGTCCTTTATCGATTGGGAAAAGAAGAAACACGGCTATGAGGTCAAAAAAGAGTGGCTTCGTTATACGCCCGGGGTCGTTTCCGGTCTGTACTGGTTCATCAACGCAATGACGCTCCCGGGAGAAGCCTGCATGATTCTGACTCCGTGCTATTATCCGTTTATGGACGCGGTCAGGGACACGGGACGAAAGCTCATCTGCTGCGACCTGGTGAACACCGGCGGGCATTATACCGTTGATCTGAAAAAATTTGAGGATACTATCCGGGTTAATCATGTAAAATTATTTCTTCTTTGCTCTCCCCACAACCCGGTCGGACGGGTTTGGAGCAGGACGGAGCTGAACGGGATTTTGGATATCTGCAAACACAGAGGCGTGTTTTTGGTCAGCGATGAAATCCATCAGGACATTACCTTTGGCGGCCATCGCCATATCCCCGCGGCAGCCGCCGGGGATTACGACGACATGCTGGCGACGCTGACTTCGGCCTCCAAAACCTTTAACCTCGCCGGGTGCAAAAACTCCTTCGCGGTCATTCCCGACAGGGAAGTCAGGGAACGGTTTGACAGATACGCCAAGTCCATCCGCGTGACCAGAGGCTCCGTGTTCGGATATGCCGCGGTGGAGGCCGCTTACCGGAACGGGGAACCGTGGCTGGAGCGGGTTCTCAATATCATCGCGGAAAACTACCGCTATCTGCGTGACACGCTGATGCGCGAGTTTCCGGAAATTACGGTCTCTCCGCTGGAAGGAACCTATCTGGTGTGGATCGATCTGGGTGCTTACGTTCCCTGTGAACAGCTGCACGATTTTATACAGAACCGCTGCGGTCTCGCCCTGGATTACGGGGAGTGGTTCTATGAAAACAGGGCGGACACCCATGTGCGCATGAACCTTGCGACCTCCGCGAAAAATGTCGGCACGGCGGTAAGCAGCCTGATCAGGGAAATCAGGAAGCTTCCGCCGAGCTGAGGAGCATACGTCTGAATAAAACGATGAAAATAGCAAACCCGTCAAAAGGCGGGGACGCAAAGCCACGGGTCTAAAGTTATCTATGACAGCCGGGTTGCCATTCCAGAAAGCCGCGGCACAAGACAGTACCGCGGCTTTGCTGTGTTTCCGGTCAAGCGGAAAGCGGCATGAATCGGCGTATCCATTGCAAGCCGCAGTTCAGTGTTCCCGGTCCGGCACCCGACGCGCCGGCCGGAATAAATTTGGGGAGGATGAAAATGTTGAAAAATAGGAAGATCGGTAAAAAGCTGATTCTGTCTTTTCTGTGCGTGGCGGTTATTTCCAGTATTGCGGGGATCGTGGGACTCAGCGTCATGACGAATATGAACACCAATTACAAAAAAGCTTTGGTCGATTACGGCTTTTCTCAGGGAGATATCGGCCTGTTCAATTCAGAGTTTAACCGCAACGGCGTGATTGTAAGGAATATTGTCATTGATCCGGATGTTCAGAAAATGATGACCGATTCCGATCTGCTCTCCCAATCCAACGAGAAGCTCAATCAATACCTTGCGACTCTCAACGGCAGAATGACCACGGAACAGGAGCTGCAGGATTTTAAGACTATTCAGGAAAACATCGATGAATATAAAACCCTGGCCGATCAGGTGGTCACCCTGGCCATAGAAAATAAGGACGCACAGGCAAGAACGATGCTGTCGGATCAGGTCGAGCCCATTGCGGATAAAATAGAAGCTTCAGCCAATGCATTGATCAGCGGAAAAATCAAAACCGGGAACCAGGTGTCGTCAAGCCTGTCCGCTCAGGGAACAGGGGCCACGGTGTTCATTTTCGCGGTGATCCTTCTTACGATGGTTGTCTCGTGCATCGTTGCGCTGCGGATTTCCCGCGGAATCAGCAAACCGGTAACGGAAATGGCGGCGGCGGCCCGGAGAATGGCGGAGGGCGACCTCAATGTGCAGATTCAGGTCGATTCCCATGATGAAATCGGGCAGCTGGGCGCCGCATTTTCGGAAACCGTCGAATATATCAAGGAATGCATTGCGGACATATCGGTCAAGCTTGCGCAAATGGCGAAAGGAGATTTGTGTATCGTAAATGAAATGGAGTATAAGGGGGATTTTGTGGAGCTGCAGGAATCCATTGGCGGCATTGCTGCTTCACTCAATGACGTCCTGCTTCAGATCAGTCAGGCTTCCGAACAGGTTACGGGCGGCGCGGAGCAGATATCCAACGGGGCCCAGGCGCTGGCGCAGGGCGCAACGGAGCAGGCAAGCTCCGTCGAGGAGCTCTCCGCGTCCATTATGGAGGTATCCGCGCATATCCGGGACAACGCGGAGCACGCGGTCAACGCCATTTTGACGGTCAAGGATGTCAGCAGGGAAATCGAGATCAGCAATGAGCATATGCAGGAGATGATGAATGCCATGGCAAGGATCGACGATTCGTCGGGTCGGATCGGGAAAATCATCAAGACGATCGAGGACATCGCCTTCCAGACCAATATTCTTGCGCTGAATGCCGCGGTGGAGGCAGCCAGAGCGGGAGCCGCGGGGAAGGGTTTTGCCGTTGTGGCCGGTGAGGTGCGAAGTCTGGCCAGCAAAAGCGCACAGGCGGCCCAGAATACCACTTCCCTGATCGAAGAGTCTATAAAGCAGGTCAAAAACGGCAGCAAAATTGCGGATGAAACTGCTAAATCTCTGCAAAGGGTTGTGGAAGGAGCGGAAACGGTTTCAAGCGCGGTGGAAAAGATATCACAGGCATCCCGACGCCAATCCGACGCGATCGCTCAGATCACCACGGGAGTCGACCAGATTTCCAATGTGGTGCAGACCAATTCCGCAACGGCGGAGGAAAGCGCCGCGTCGAGCGAAGAGCTTTCCGGTCAGGCGCAGACGCTCAATGCGCTTGTAAAAAGGTTCCGGTTAAGAGAGGAAAACGAAGCGGAACGGACAGCCGGATTTGCCGATGAGAGGCTGCTGTGGCAGGAACCGGGACCTGAAGAGGCGCTCAGTGAGGACGGGTGCTCCGAACCAGAAGAACTGCAGGCATAAAGGGTTTTGTGTGGGTGTCAAACGTCTGTTTTCGGTAATTTCGGCAGGAGCCTTGGTCTGCTTATCCACAGGCGAGGTCTGATAAGAAAAAGCTTATTGATATCGAAAGGGAGAGTCCCGGGATTTACTGAATCCCGGGACTCTCCCTTTTTCTGTTCATTTTGTGCTGCCCGTCCTTTGATATTCTTCTATTCCTTCCACCACGGGGACGGATATTTACAATACAATAAAATCCGGAGGGTTGCAAAACGGCGAGTACTAAAAATGCTGTTGTTGGAAGAAAGATAAAAACAATTGCTGGATTGTGTCTGTTTTTGCTGCAATTAGCACAAAAATAGGACTTCTCGAAGATAAACCGGAATGATATGATTGACCCAAGCTGTTAAGAAGCCGGTCATTAATTTCATAAACTGCGAAACAGAAACAGCCAGCGGATTGGAAACTTGGATAGGTGGTGTAACGGTTGTTTTTTAGTTTGGACAGGCGATGCGGGCATGTACTGGACGCACTTGCGAAATTTGACGATTATGTTACGATTGATTCCCTTTCTGCGCAATTAGGACAGACAAGGCGAAACACACAGTACGATCTTTGCAAAATCAACGATGCATTTAAGCTGGCGGGGATTTCCACGATCAGCAGCAGAAGAAACAGAGGAATCAAGCTGCTGGATGAGCAGAAAACCTGGTGGGAGAACCTTTCTTTGGAAGGCGGGAGGAAATTCAACTACATTTTCACCCAGGATGAGCGCGTTGCGCTGATCATCTGCGAAAGTCTCCTCTCCAATGAAATCAATACCATTGAAGAAATGTCCGAGGAACTGAAGGTAAGCAGAAATACCGTCTTTCTGGACATGAAGATCGTGAAGGAAAAACTGAACGACTACGGAATCCGGTTCGAGTATGTTTCCAAATCCGGCTATACGGTATCGGGGGACGGTCTGAAAATCCGTTCGGTGCTGATGTATTTTATTTCAGCCATCTATCCGCTGATCAGTGACGGAATCATCAATTTTCTCTCCGATCCGCAGGTGCGCGAGCACCAGAGCAGGCTGCATAAAATCGAACAGGAGCTGGATGTGAATTATCCGGCGGAAACGATTGATAAAATAGCGATCATGCTGAAGCTCACCAAAAGAGAAATCCCCCTTAATTGGGAGCGCCAGGAGGCGAATATCCGGGAGAACCCGGTTTACCGGATTGTGAGCCGCTATTATCCGTCCCTCAGCGAAAACGACCGTATTTATGTAAGCATTCAGCTTCTGGGCGCAAGGCTGAGGGACGAAGCCAACACTCCGGATGACAGCATTGGCAATTTTAAAAATATGGCGGGGAAACTGGTCGCCTATTTTCAGCGATTGGTCGGAATCGAAATCGAGAATAAGGAACTGCTGATTTTTAACCTTGCCAGACATCTCAACCGTTCGATTTACCGCTATCAATACGGACTGATCGATTCCTGCGGGGTGGAAGAAGAAATTCAGGCGAACCCGAAAGAGCTTTTCGAGCTTGTAAAGCTGGCGGCAAAAGAATTTTCCCGCGATATCGGGTACCCCATTAACGATTCCGAAGTTGCGTTTCTGACGATTCACTTTGGGGCCCACATGAGAAAAAACAATGTGGCGATCGGTAAGATCAAAGTGCTTCTGGTTGTCAAGGAAACTGACCCGAACGGCGAACTTGAGAAAAAAGTGGACGATGAGTTCCCGATGTTCCATGTGGTACGAACCGTCACTCCTGTAGAGTTAAGCGCCTTTCAGGGGGAATATCAAATCGTCATTTCCACGCAGCTTTTGAAGTATGACGGCTTCTATGCCTATATTTCCGACAGATTGGAAGCGGAAGACAAGAAAAAGGTACTGGAAGTCTACCTGAGATACCGAATGCTCAAAAATGAAAATATTGGGGAAAACCTGTTTGAAAATATCAAAAAATATATTCCGAAAGAAAACCAGGGCAAAGTCCGTATGGAAATCAACCGGTATTTTCTGGCCCCCGTACCGAACCTTCTTCAGCTTCTGGAGAAGGGGAACGTCCAGTGCATCGACAAGATTTCAAACTGGCGCGACGCGCTTGCACAGGCCGCGCTTCCGCTTCTGGAAAACGGAAACATTGAAACAAGCTATGTGGACTGCATGATTACCGATAACGAAATGTACGGCTGCAGCACTTATCTGGGAAACGGCGTTTATCTTGCCCATACGCAAAGCCGGGGAAATGTCAAAAGATCGGGCGTCGCGGTACTCACCATAAAAAAAGGAGTCAATTTTGGAGTTAATTACAAGGTCCGAATCCTTCTGGTGGTGGCGTCCACCGACAAAAACGAGCATTTCACGGTTTTAAAGGAAGCGGTCAAAATCTGTACGGATGAGAACAAAGTGGAAAAAATGCTCCGGTGTACAAAAGAAGAGGACCTCTACAGAACGATTGCCGAATTTTCGATGGAGTCATAACATTACACTTACTTTAAGGAAGAGGGAAGACCATGTATTCTCAAACAATATTGATCAAAAATCCATCGGGGCTTCATGCCCGCCCCGCCACCAGGCTGGTGATCCTGACAAAGAAATATAAAAGCACGATTGAGATCGTTCATGACAATGTGGTAGTGGATCCCAAAAGTATCCTGAGCCTGCTGTCCGGGGAACTCAGGCCGGGCACCCGGGTGGAAGTAAGGGCGGAAGGGGAGGATGAGGAACTGGCGGTAAAAGAAATATGTGAGTATATCGATGCATTGGAGGAATAGCGATTATGGTGCTCAAAGGCGTTGCGGCTTCTCCCGGGAAAGCAGCGGGCAATATTCTTGTCATACAGGATATTCCCGAATACGACCGTGAGGAGAAATCCACAGCGGCGGCGCAGGAATCCATCCGCCGGGTGGATGAGGCAATTGATGAATTAAACTGTGAAATGGAGTCGCTCAGCAAAAGGCTTTCCACGGCGGGCGACGATATGAAAGCAGCGATGGTCCAAATGCATGCTGCAATGCTTACGGACAAGATTCTTCGGACAGAGATAGAAAAGGAAATCAACAGGGGCTACAGCCCGCCGGCCGCCGTCGCGCGCGCCGCTTACCGGCAGCAGAAGCTGCTGCTGTCCCTGAACGACACCTTAATGAAGGAACGCGCGCAGGACGTCAAGGACGTCAGCAAAAGGCTGATCTGCAGGCTGACCGGGCAGACCTATCCCGACCTGTCCGATCTGCGCGGGGAAGCGATCATTGTCTCCGACAACCTTCTTCCGTCCATGCTGACCAGCGCGAACGGGAAGGTGAAGGGACTGATTATGGCAAAAGGCTCCAAAACCTCGCACGTTGCCATCCTTGCCGCCAACATGGGGATTCCGGCGGTGCTGGGCTGCGCAAGCATCGAAAATCTTCACGATGGTGAATTCGTGTTTCTGGACGCGGTTTCCGGGACGGTTTACAGCGGCTTGTCCGATGAAAAAATCCGGTGGGCGCGCGGCGAGGATGTACAATACCGGAGTAAACTGGACCGGCTCAGCGTATGGAAAAACCGGAAGTCCGTTACAAAGGACGGGAAAAGAATTCATGTGCTCGCCAATATTATGGACGCATCCGTCACCGACCAGTTAATGGAGAATGGTGCGGACGGCGTCGGGCTTTTCCGGACGGAATTTCTTTATATGAACCGGGAGACCATGCCCAATGAGGACGAGCAGTTCGTCATTTATCAGAATGTGGCGAAAAAGCTGAAGGGCAGACCGCTCACCATCCGCACAATGGATATTGGGGCCGACAAGACGGCGAGCTGCCTGAAGATGGAAAAGGAAGAGAACCCATCTCTGGGATACCGGGCGATCCGGATTTGTCTGGACAGGCCGGAAATCCTGAAGGTTCAGCTTGCGGCGGCGCTCAGGGCCAGTGTGTTCGGGAAAATCAAAATCATGTTTCCGATGATATCCGGAACGGAGGAGCTGGACCGCGCTCTCGAAATTCTGAACGATGTAAAAGCAGAGCTGGAAAAGAAAGAGATTCCGTTTGACAAAAATGTTTCGGTCGGGATTATGATCGAGGTCCCGTCCGCCGCCGTTCTGGCGGATAAGCTGGTCGGGAAAGCCGATTTTTTCAGTATCGGCAGCAATGACCTGACCCAGTACACGCTTGCCGCGGACAGGCTGAACGGGAGGGTCTCCCATTTATACAGCCACTTGAATCCTGCGGTGCTCCGACTGATTCGCAACACGATCGACACGGCAAATAAAAACGGAAAAACCTGCAGCGTCTGCGGGGAAATGGCGGCCGATCCCGCCGCGCTTCCGATTTTGATCGGGATGGGACTGAAAAATATCAGCGTGAACCCGCCGTCCGTTTTATTGATGAAAAACCTGATCGGGCTGTCGGACCAAAGCAGGCTTGCAGTTCTTGCGGAACAAGCGGTCGAGGCGGAAACGCCGCAGCAGGTGCTCGCTCTGGTGAAAGATACAGTTTCTCAGGAGTATAAAAACTGGTATTGAACAAGGAAATTGAATTAATTGCAGGCAATTAATTTAAGATAATCAATATTTTATAAGGGGTGGAAAAGTATGCTAATTTCGGCAATTTTTGTGGGGATTATTTCTACGCTGAGCCAATGGTGGGTCAGCCACACAGTCACAAGGACCTGGTTATATCCGATCTGGGCGGGCTTTCTGGTGGCTCTGGCCATGGGGCAGCCAATCGAGGGAATGAAAGCGGCGGCTTACATCCAGCTTACCTATTTGGGATGGATCACGGCGGGCGGCACGATGCCGGGAAACCTGATGGTTGCCGGTGTGTTCGGTACGGCGCTGACGCTTGTTTCGGGCGCGGACCCGAGTCTGGCTCCGACCTTCGCGGTTCCCTTCAGTCTGCTGGGAATCCTGATTAATCAGGCGTACATGACGATCAACAGCTTATGGATCCATAGGGCGGACAAGTATCTGGAGGAAGGAAATATCACGGGCTTACGGCTGATGAACTATGTCCCGTCCGGTATTTTGAGCCTGATCCTGTATGGAATCCCCGCCTTTGCTCTTGTGCAGTTCGGCGGCGGCTTTGCAACAACGGCGCTGGCCGCGATCCCGAATCCCATGATTCAGGCGCTCAAGGTTGTCGGCGCGCTGATGCCGGCACTGGGAATCGCCATGCTGCTCAGCTATCTTGGCAAAAAGAAACTGATCGCCTTCTTCTTTATCGGCTATTTTGCCACTGTTTACCTGAAGCTGGACACGATGGCGATTACGATTTTTGCCGCGGCAATCGGTGTGATCATTTATCTGTTCTCTAAGAGCAAAGAAGAATTGGAAGAGGGGGTTTAAGGCTATGTCGGAAGAAGTAAAAGGAATGGAAGAAACGGCGGTTCAGAAACAGACGGTGAAGCTGAGAAAATCGGACCTTGTCAAGCACTGGCTTCTGGGTTATTCCAGCGAGACCTGCTATAACTATGAAAGACTTCAGGCGCTTGGTACCGCAAACGCCATGGTCCCGATTGTGAGAAGACTTTACAAGACAAAGGAAGAGCAGGCTAAGGCACTGAAAAAATACATGGTTTTCTTCAACACGGAGCCCTCCTATATCGGCACGGTGATCCACGGTGTCGCGGCGTCCATGGAGGAACAGGCTGCGAACGGCGAGGATATATCGGCGGAGGAGATCAATTCCGTCAGGACCGGCCTGATGGGGCCGATGGCCGGTATCGGCGATACCGTATCCCAGGGCATCGTCTATCCGATTCTGGCCGGCCTCGCGTGCAGCCTTGCGCTGGCGGGCAATATCATGGGCCCGGTGATTTTTGAAATAGCCTATAAGCTTATCATGCTTACCATGGGCTACAGCATGTATATGATGGGGTATAAGCAGGGGAAAAGTGCGATCCTGAAATTCCTCAAAGCCGGTACCCTCAACAAAATTACGGATGTATTCAGCATTATCGGATTAATGGTCGTAGGAAACATGGCCGCCAGCCGGGTCAACATCGTTACGCCGATCGCCTTCAACGTGGGACAGGTCGCCGTGAATATCCAGAGCGTTCTGGATTCCCTGCTGCCGGGGCTGCTTCCGCTTGTGGCGACGCTGCTGGTCTGGAAGCTGGTGTCGAAGAAGGTAAAGCCGACCTATATCATTCTGATCCTGTTTGCCGTGGGTATTGTTACCTCGCTGATCGGCGCACTGGCTGTTTCCGGTTCATAAAGAAAGGATTTATCATGCAAATAAAAATATCCCCGTCCATCATGTGCTGCAGGGTGGAAGAGTTCAAGCCTTATATCCGGCTTTTTGAAAAGGTAAAGCTTGACTCCATCCACTTTGATGTAATGGATGGACACTATGTAAAAAATGTCATGCTCGGTACGACGGATTATCAGGATATCAAGCGGCTCACCGACCTTCCGGTGGACCTGCACTTTATGTCCTATCGACCGGAGGAATTCATCGAGTATTATCAGGTTCAGAAGGGGGACAGGGTCTGCTTTCATCCCGAAACCACGGCCCAGCCGTACCGCCTGCTTCAGTCCGTTAAGGACCGGGGCTGTTCGGCGGGCCTGGTGCTGAATCCCGGCACCCCCGTTTCTTATATTGAAGAGTGCGTCGAGCTGGTGGACTATATCATGGTGATGACGGTGAATCCGGGCTTTGCAGGGCAGAAGATGGTTCCTACTGCGCCGGACAAAATCACCAGAATTGTCAACCTGCTCCGGCAGCACGGAAAACAGATCGATGTGTTTGTCGATGGAAATACGACGCCCGAAAATAGCATCAAAATGCGGGACGCCGGTGCGAACGGGTTCGTCGTGGGCACTTCAAGCATCATCAAATCACTCGACACGTTTGAAGAGGATTACAGCCGTTATTATCAGCATTTGAAGCAATGACCGGCTTCACGGTATTCAATTTGGAAAGGGAGACAAACGAATGGTAGGCGTACTTTTAATCAGCCACGGAAAACTCTGCGAGCAGCTGCTGGAGAGCAATGCCATGATAGCCGGGCCGATGGAACAGGCCGGTTCCGTTGCGCTGCGCGCGGGGGAAAATCCGGATCTTTACGGCGAGAGAATCAGAAAAGCGATTCTGGAGCTCGATACCGGCATGGGGGTGCTCGTGCTTGTCGATATGCTGGGGGGCACCCCGTACAACCAGATCGGTTCGCTTGCGCGCGACCTCCCCGTCCAGATAGTGACCGGCATGAATATGCCGATGCTGATGAGCCTGGCGCTGAATCGGGAAAAAGATTCTACGCTGACGCAGTTGGCCGACATGGCCTTTGAATCCGCACAGCAAGGAGTAAAGCTGCTCAGAAAAAAGGAAACACAGTTGGGAAAAGGGAGTTAGAAATGGAAAATTTGATTTTAACCAGAATAGACGACAGACTGATTCACGGACAGGTGATGACGGCTTGGATGAAGGTGATGCCCGCCAAAAAAATCATTATTGTAGACGATAAGGTCGCCGCAGATGATTTTATGAAGGAAGTTCTGGAAATGGCGGCGCCCGCCGGGGTGAAAATGAATATCTGTTCCGTGGAGCAGGCAATCGGAATTTTGAATCAGGGCCTTTCCGTGCCGACGATCATGCTGGCAAAAACGCCCCTTACGCTGAAAGCGTTGATTGACGGTGGAATAGAACTCAAGGCGATCAATATCGGCGGAATCGGCATGAAGGAAGGGCGGAAAACCCTCTATAAAAATATAGCCGTCACAGAAGAGGAACGGCAAATTTTAAAGGATTTTATTCAAAAAGGCATTGATGTAAAAATACAGATCATCCCGGCCGAAAAGGTGATCGATTTGAAAAATATTCTGTAGGGACTCTTGCCGGTCATGGCGGTGACCGGCAAAGCCGCTGGAATTGAAAGGGAAAGCGCCGTCAACGAAAGGAAAGAAATAGAATGAATATGAAAGCAATGAGATTACACGCAATCAATGAATTTACACTGGACGAAGTTCCGAAGCCGGTTCCAAAGGGGGACGAGGTCCTTGTAAAGGTAGCGGCCTGCGGAATCTGCGGGTCGGACATTCCCCGGGTGTACGAACTGGGCACCCGCGTGTTTCCCGTGACGATCGGCCATGAGTTTTCCGGAACCATCTGCGAGGTGGGGAACGAAAGCAACCGGGATCTGATCGGAAAGACCGCCGCCGTGTTCCCTCTGATTCCGTGCCGGAAATGCGACAGCTGTCAGACCGGCAACTATGCCCAGTGCAGCAACTATAATTATCTGGGTTCCCGCAGCGATGGCGGATTCGCCGAATACTGCCTTGTTCCCAGCAAGTGGCACCTTGTGTTCTCCAATAACCCGTCCACTTCCAAAGAGGACCTGGCGCTGGTGGAGCCGGCGACCGTCGCACAGCACGCCCTTCGCAGAGGGGGCGTAGCCGCCGGGGATACGGTCGTGATTCTGGGGGCGGGCCCCATCGGCATTATGGCCGCAAGGTGGGCCGGGATTTTCGGAGCAAAACAGGTGATTCTCGTAGACATTGCTGACATTAAGGTGGAGTTTGCAAAGCAGAGAGGCTTTACAGTCATCAATTCCGTCAAAGAGGACTGCCCTCAGATCATTAAGGATATGACGGATGGACGCGGCGCAGACGTGGTGATCGAAGGGACAGGAAGCTCCGGCGGCATGAATACCGCGGTGGAGTGCGTGCGCGCGTTCGGGCATATCGCCATGCTGGGCAACCCGCATCAGGATACGACGATCAAGCTTGCGAACCACAGCAATATACTGAGAAAAGAAATCACCGTTTCCGGCGTCTGGAATTCCTACTATCTGAACGTCCCGGTCAACGAATGGAAATTTACCGTTGAGAATATCGATTCCGGAAAACTGAAGGTCTCGGACCTGATTACCCACAAATCCGATCTTCAGAACCTAAAGAAGCTCTTCGACCAGATTTATACGCATGAAATCACTATCTGCAAGGCTATTTACAGCGCGGAGTAAGGAGCGGATATGGATTACGGAAAAGAAGTCATCAAGGAAATGAACGGGGTCTGCTCCCTGATCCGGGAGGAAGACATCGACCGGGTTGGTGATATGATTCTGGAAGCAAACCGCGTTCTGGTGGTGGGCGTCGGCCGCGTGCTGATTTCCCTCAAGGCGTGGGTGAAGCGTCTGCGCCATATCGGCGTGGATATCAATTTTGTCGGCAGTGAGACCGAGGGTGCGGTCCATGAGAAGGATCTGCTCATCGTAGCTTCCTCCTCCGGGGAAAGCGCGGTTCCGGTCCAGATTGCGAAGATTGCGAAAAAATACGGGGTCAAAATCGTCTACATCGGCTGCAATCCCCAGAGTACAGCGGGCCTGTTATCGGACTTTGCAATGAAAATCCCCTGTAAAACGAAGCTGGGACTGCCCGGCGAATTTCCGTCCTTCCAGCCGATGTCCACCCTGTTTGAGCAGGTGCTCTATATTCTGGGTGATGTGATTGCTTATACTATTATGGATAAGAAGAAATCTGATGAAGAGGAAGTAAAAAATAACCACGCAAATTTAGAATAATTTTTATGATAAATTTGGCTTTTGCCGCAAGGCAACTGCAGCACGACTCCCCCTCAAGTTCCCAACAAAAAACATACCGGTTTGGCCGTTTTCGGCCGCCGGTATGTTTTTTGCACATCATTCTTCCACGGCCTCTGCTTCTTCTTTCAGCTGGAACCGGGATAAAAGGTCGGTCAGCACCTTGGACTGGGAGGAGAGCTCTTCGCCCGCCGCAGCGCTCTTTTCGGCCATGAGGGAAATGTTCTGGATCGCGTCGGAAATCTGCGTGATGTTCCCCGTTGTCTGCGTTACGAAAGCGGCCTGTGCGTCGGAGGCCTGCGCGATTTCACCGACAAGCCGGAAAAGCGATTCCGACTTTTGTACGATCACCTGCAGGGACCTTTCCACCTCGTCCACTGCTTTTGCGCCGGTTGCAATCGCATGAACGGTATTGGCAATCAGAGCGGAGGTATCCCCTACGGCGCGGGTGCTTTTGCCGGCCAGATTGCGCACCTCGTTTGCCACGACCGCAAAGCCTTTGCCGTAGGCTCCGGCCCGCGCGGCCTCTACCGCGGCGTTCAGAGCCAGAATGTTTGTCTGGAACGCGATGTCGTCGATCGTCTTGACAATCCGTTCTATTTCCTGTGAGGTCTGGGAGATATCCTTCATGGCGGTAATCAGCTGATCCATTTTCCTGTTTCCGTCCTGAATATCCCGCACGATCCCGGACAGCATGACGTTTGCCTGCTGGGCGTTTTCCGCGCTCGTCTGTGCGTGGCCGGAGATTTCGTGAACGGAGGAGGAAAGCTTTTCAATGGAGCTCACTTCCTCCGAGGCATTCATAGCCAGAGCCTGCGCCACGTCGGACATTTGACCCGCCGAACCGTCTACCTGAACGGCGACCAGACGGACCTGGGAAAGCGTCTGGTTCAGGCCGGAAAGGATTCCGTCGATCGCGGTCAGGATTTCATGAAAATCTCCCGGATAGGCGGCGCCGCTCTGCAGGGACAGGTCGCCAGAGGAAATCGCTTTCAAGATCATGCAGAGGTCTGTGATCATCCGGCGCAGATTTTCCGACGTTGCGTTGAGGGCATTTGCAATTCTGCCCGTCTCATCCTGAGATTTTACTTCGAGACGGATATCCAGGTCTCCGCCGGAAATCCGTTCAATGCCCTCCGTTACCTGCAAAACCGGTCTGGTAATATTCCCGGCAATCCGGAAAGCAAAGAAAAGGGCAATGAGGAAGGAGAGGATTCCGACGCCGATCATCAGCGAGATGGCGGCCGGTACGCTGGACATAAATTCTGAATGCGCTTCCGAAACATTGACGGACCATCCGTCCGTTCCCGAAATGGGAGCGTATGCGCCGAAATACTGCCGGCCGTTCCACTTGTAAAGGGAAAATCCCGTTTTTCCCTGAACCATGTTGGCTTCCATTCTGGTGACGACAGGATCGGATTTGCCGTTCTTTTCCTTTGCGGCAGCGGCGGAATCGCTTTGTACCACCCTGGAGCCGGAATGGTTGAGAATATAGGTGTTGCCTTGATTGCCTACTTTCACTTTGGCGGCAATGTCGCCCAGTGAACGGTACGGAATGCTGATCAGAATGATATGCGGTGCGGAGGGATAGGCGTAGTCGAAATGCACTTCTCCGTTTTCCGTGACAGGGTCGCTCAGGTAGGGGGCCCCCTGCTTTGCCTGTACAAAGGCCTGATTTTCCTGATAATTATCGCCGTTCAGGGCCGAAATTCCGTCCTCCTTGACGATGTCTACCTTCACCAGCCCGTTTTCCTTGACGAGGCTGTTGATGTACTGTCTGGTGGCTCCATAGTCAGCCCCGACGGTGTTTTTGATCATTGAGACCGACTGGGCCATGATTTCGTACTGCCTGAGCTGAGCGCTGATTTCGGAAGAGACGATGCCGGCCGTTTTGCTCAGCGTTTTCTGCAGGGACTGCTCCGTAGAGCGGACAATAAAAAAAGCGGAAAAAATGCAAAGAACACTGACTGTGCAGAGAATAATAATTGCAGTAAATTGAACAAGCTTATTCTTGATCGTTTTCTGTCTGTTACGCACAATGAAGATACCCTTCCCGTCGTTTAATAGGATCTTTTTTCAACGGTTTCAGTATATCATTATTTATGGCGCCATACAGAATTTACCAATGATTTTAAGACGGAATTAACCTCCCTTTTACATTCCGTTTTCTTCCTCCTTCGGAGGCTGACCGTTCAATTTTTTCTCTTCCAGACGCTTGTTGATGTTTTCCCGCAGGAGCGTGTACATCACGGCGCAGAGAGGGATGTTGACCAGCATTCCGACCAGACCGAACGTGTTGCCGCCGATGGTGACGGCGGCAAGCACCCACAGCGCCGGCAGGCCGACCTTCGAGCCGACCACGCGCGGGAAGATCAGGTTGCCCTCCAGCTGCTGGAGGACGATGAAAAATACGACGAACCAGACCGCCTGAATGGGGTTGACGACCAAAATCAGCAGGGCGCCGATACAGGTGCTTAAAAACGCGCCGAAAATCGGAATCAGCGCCATAAACGCCACAATCACAGAGACGAGCAGCGCATAGGGGAAGCTGAAAATCTGCATTCCGATAAAGCAGAGCGAGCCGAGGATACAGGCCTCGGTGCACTGTCCGGCAATAAAATTGGAAAAGGCATGGTCGGTCAGGCTGCACACCCGTACGATGGTGTCTGCCGGCTTTTTGGGGAAATAAGCGTACAGGAAACGCTTTGTCTGTGCTTCCAGCTTTTCTTTTTGCGCGAGAATGTTGATGGCGAAGACAAGGCCGAGCACCATGGTAATGACAGCGTGGAACAGATTCGTAGCCACCGTAACGGTGGAGCCCACCAGCGTGTTGGCCAGCTTCTGCCCGTACTGGGCCAGCATCTGGCTGAGGTTTGTCCAGTCGATCTGCAGATTGCTGACGTATTCCCTGACCGCGGGATACTTGTTTCCGACTGCGATCAGGTTGTTTTGAAGCTCGGTGAAAAAGCTCGGAATATTGTTGGTCAGGCTGGTAATCGTGCGGACAAGCTCCGGAATCAGGATCAGCATAATCAGGGCGATAATCCCGATGACAATCAGGAAGGTGATCAGAATGCTGACCGCGCGCCTCACTTTCGGCCAGTTTTTCGTATAGCGGCGGTTGATCGGCGCAAGCAGGCGGCTTTCTACATTCCGCATCAGGACATTGAGAATGAAGGAGATGGCAAGACCGAGCAGAATCGGCTCAAAAATCCCCGCAATGATCCCGGTCAGCTCCGAAAACCGGTATAAATTTTTCAGCCCAAGGTAAAGCACAATGCTGAAAGCAATGAGCAGGGCGATCTTTTTCATGTTGCTTTTATTAAGTTCCATTTTCCGTTCCTTTCCAACCTGTTGCCGGCGGCCTTTGAAACCTCGCAGGTTGTCCCATTTCACTGCGTGAACCCGCTGGCGCAGCGCGCCGTTATGATATCTTTATCAATTGACGAAGCGGGTATCATTATCACTTGCGACCATTATACCATAATGCGTACCGATAGAAAATGATTGCTTTCAAAAGCCTTTTTTATATTTTAGCACAATTTATCTGACAATATATGGTATCCCTCAAATAATTTGATAGAATACGGTTTCGCGGTTTTCATCCGGCTGTTTCTATGTTATGATGGAATCCATAGAAAAAATATCTAAATAAACGGCCTGCTCTATGGGCGGATACCGTTCCAATATTGACGATATGGAAACAGAGGATAGAATTGTGCTGTTGTTATCTGCGGAAAAAATCAGGAAAAGCTACAGTGAGAAAATACTGCTGAAGAATGTCTCCCTAGGGATTCAGGAGGGGGATAAAATCGGGATGATCGGGGTGAACGGAACCGGGAAAAGCACGCTTTTGAAAATCGTCGCGGGACAAGAGAGCCCAGACAGCGGCACGGTCACCAAATTCGGGAGCGTGCGCGTGGGGTATCTGCCGCAGAACCCGGTTTTTCCGGAAGGGGTTACGGTGCTGGAACAGGTCAAACAGGGGATCGCACAGCAGCAGCGGGAATCGAAGGAGTATGAATGCAAAGCGATTTTGACCCGTCTTGGGATTACGGATTTTGACGAACCGGTCAGCCGGCTTTCCGGCGGACAGAAAAAGCGCGTATCGCTTGCCAGCGCTCTGGTAACCCCTGTGGAGGTACTAGTGCTGGACGAGCCCACCAACCATATGGACAACGACATGGTCGACTGGCTGGAAAACTACCTTGCCCGTTACCCGGGCGCTCTGCTCATGGTGACGCACGACCGTTATTTCCTTGACCGCGTTACCAACCGGATCGTTGAGCTGCAGGACGGGAATCTATACAGCTATCAGGCAAATTACACGAAATATCTGGAACTGAAAGCGGAGCGGGAAAGCATGGAGGCCGCGAGTGAGCGCAAGCGCCAGAGCCTGCTCCGAAAGGAGCTGGAGTGGATTCAGCGCGGCGCGCGGGCGCGCAGCACAAAGCAGCGCTTCCGGGTGGAACGGTTTGCGCAGATGAGCGCGCAGGAGGTCAAAACGGAGCAGGAAAAGCTGGCAATGAGCTCCGTGAGCATGCGGCTCGGCAGGAAAATCATTGAAATCGACGGGATTGAAAAGCGCTACGGCGACAGGCGGCTCATCCGGAATTTTTCCTACAACCTGCTGCGCGGGGACCGTATCGGCATTATCGGCGCAAACGGCTGCGGTAAATCAACGCTGCTGAAAATCATTACCGGACAGGTTGCGCCGGACAGCGGCACGGTCACCGTGGGGGAAACCGTACGGATCGGCTGCTTTTTGCAGGAATGCGAGGATATGGACCCTGGTCTGCGCGCAATCGACTATATTAAGAATATCTCTGCGGAGGTCATGACCCCGGAAGGGATGCTGACCGCTTCCCAGCTGATGGAAAAGTTTCTGTTCACATCCGATCTGCAGTATTCGGTGATCGGCAGGCTGTCGGGAGGGGGACGCCGCAGGCTCTACCTGCTCGGCATTCTGATGCAGGCGCCGAACGTTTTGCTTTTTGACGAGCCCACAAACGACCTTGACATCCAAACGTTGACCATTCTGGAGGATTATCTCCAGAATTTTTCGGGCGCCGTTGTCGTCGTGTCCCACGACCGTTATTTTCTGGATAAGGTCGCGGAGCATATTTTCGCGTTTGAGAACGGGGAAATCCACGATTATACCGGCGGCTATTCCGACTATCTGGAACAGAAAAAGCCCGAGGCGGAGGAAACGCCGAAGGAAAAGGAAAGCAGGCCGAAAGCCGCTTACCGGGAAAAACCGGCCAAACTGAAATTTTCCTTTAAGGAGGAGCGGGAATACGGGGAAATCGATTCGGTCATCGCCGGGCTGGAGGAAAAAATCGCCGCCGCACAACGGGAAATTGCACAGCAGTCCAGCAACTACGTCCTGCTTTCCGAACTGATTGCGGAAAAGGAAGCGCTGGAAGCCGAGCTTGACGCCAAAACCGAACGCTGGGTATACCTGAACGAGCTGGCCGACCGGATCGCGGAGCAAAACGCAGAAGAATCACCGTAAATCAAAAAGGCAGCCGCTCAGCGGCTGCCTTTCCTATCATTTATAAGCCCATTAACAGATTCTCGGCAATCCCTCGCCGTAAAGAACAGTGACAATACGGGTGCCCCCGATGGGAGTGCGCAGCAGGACGGTGCCGGGCTCGCCGGAAACGACCTTTCCAATAATGGCCGCGTTTTTCCCGTACCGGCTTTTTTTCATGCAGGCAAGGGCTTTCTGTGCGTCCCCGGCGGCTACGACGGCGGTCATTTTACCCTCGTTGCCCATATAAAGGGGGTCAAGGCCCAATATTTCACAGAAACCGCGCACCTGTGCGGAAACGGGAATCGCTGTTTCCTCAAGCTCCATACAGCAGGAAGAGGCGCCGGCAAATTCGTTCAGCACCGTTCCCAGGCCGCCGCGGGTAACGTCACGCATGGCTTTTACCTTTACACCGCTTTTCAGAAGCGCGTTCACCATTTCGTTCAGGGGGGCGCAGTCGCTTTGAATGGTATTCCGGATATTCATCCGTTCGCTCAGAATAGCCGCGTGATGATCGCCCAGATTGCCCGAAAGCAGGATCACGTCGCCCTCTTCGCAGGAGGCCGCGCTGAGCGAAGCGTCCGGCGGCACAAAGCCCACACCGGCGGTGTTGATGTAGATGCCGCCCTTGCCTTCCACGACCTTGGTGTCGCCCGCCACAATACTGACTCCGGCTTCCGAGGCGGTTTCCGCCATGGGGGCCGCTATTTTTTTTAGCTCCTCCGTGTCGGCGCCTTCCTCCAGAATGAATCCGCAGGTAAGGTAGCGGGGCTTTGCCCCGCTCATCAGAAGGTCGTTCACCGTCCCGCAGACGGACAGCCTGCCGATATCGCCGCCCGGGAAAAACAGGGGCGTTACCACGAAGCTGTCCGTCGTCACGGCGATTTTTTCCGCGCCGGGAACAACGGCGGAATCCTCCATTTTGGCTAAAACGGGATTGTGAAAGCTTTTTTCAAAAATATCTTCGATCAGCTCGGCGGTGGCTTTTCCGCCGCTGCCGTGCGCCATGGTTATTTTCATTACCGTTTCCTCATATTTGTAAAATAAGTGTAGCAGCTGCCCTCCATCGACACCATACAAGCGCCCTGCGGCGTCTGCGGGGTACAGGAGGAACCGAACAGGGGGCATTCGTTCGGGGAGACCGCCCCGGTCAGCACCTGCGCACATCGGCAGTGGGCGTTGGCGCCGCGGTCGTCGTTCAGGCCCGCGCTGCCCGCGTCGAAGCGGGCGTATTCCTCCCGCAGAAGCAGGCCGGAATCCGGGATGCCGCCCATTCCGCGCCATGCGGCGTCACAGGGGGCAAAATACTTGTCCACCATTTTCTGCGCGGTCCGGTTGCCTTCCTCCGTTACCGCGCCGGGATACAGGTTCATGACCCCGGCTTTTCCGTTTTTTCGGACGAGCGCGTAGATCGCCGCCAGAATCTGCGGCCCTTCAAAGCCCGCGACCGCAAACGGAATGCCGTATTTCTCGGATAAAGGCTCAAAAATACGGCTGCCGGTAATCACGCTGACGTGGCCGGGCGCGAGAAAGCCGTCCACGCCGCCCTGGTTTTTGCAGATCCAGTCGATCACCGGGGGCATGGTTTTCAGGGAGGTCAGGATCTTTACATTGGAGATGCCGTTTGAAATCGCTTCCTCAAGCAGCATGGTGTACACCGGGGCGGTGGTTTCAAATCCGACCGCCGCGAAAATGTAGGTGCGGGCGGGGTCGTCCGCCGCCAGCTTCAGCGTATCCAGCGGGGAATAGACCATCCGCACATGGCCGCCCGTGGCTTTCGCGTCGTTCAGGTTCCGGCTGCCGCCCGGTACGCGCAGCATGTCGCCGAACGTGACGACCACATTTTCCGGTTCCATGCTAAGTGCGACAAGCTTGTCAATATAGGCGGTGACCGTAACGCAGACGGGGCATCCGGGCCCGGAAATCATCCGGACGGCGGGGGAGAGCATTCCGGTAATGCCGCAGCGGGAAATCTGCGCCGTGTGGGTCCCGCAGACCTCCATCAGCCGCAGAGGCGGCCCGTCGTAGGCGTTCAGATACGATTGGATATCCGTCATAGCTCTTCCATTTCCTTCAGAAGCTCCTCCAGCGCGTCGCGGTCCTGTTCCGTCAGCACCTGCAGGATGCATCCGGCGTGAACCAGAACGCTGTCGCCCGGTTTGATTTTCACCAGGCCGGCCTCTGCTTCCAGCGTATTTCCGCTGAAATCCACCGTCGCTTTTCTACCGTTTACTTTAACAACCCTGCCGGGCAGTGCAACACACATAGCAATCTCCTTTTGGTTGGAATCTTCCGAATCGTCGGTGGCTTATTTGCGAACGCCCTCTGCCTGCGCGCAGAGCCACGCCTGCCCCAGACAGATTCCGCCGTCGTTGGACGGTACGGCGGAATTGAAATAGACCTGGAAACCGTCCGCGGTCAGCCGGTCATGGCAGTCCTGCAGAAGCAGAAGGTTTGCGAAAACGCCCCCGCTCAGGGCTACGCGGCTTTCGCCGCTCTCTTCCCGGATGCTCCGGCAGACCGTCAGAATCATTTCGGCAAGCGCCCGGTGAAACCCAAGCGCAATGCGGTTCCTGTTTTCCCCTTTTGCAGCCGTTTGCAGAAGCAGGCGGATAAAATCGGCCTGGTCTGCTTCCAGTTCCCCGGCGGGATTCCGGCTGAGGGCGAAGTGGAACGGCACCGGCTCTTCTCCAGCTTCTTTTGCCGCAGAAGCCGCGTTTTCCAGCGCGATGGCGCATTCCCCTTCGTAGGAATTCTCTTCTTTAATGCCCAGTATGGCGCAGACCGCGTCGAACAGCCGCCCCGCGCTGGAGCTTTCCTGTGTATTGACCTGATGCCGGAGGGCGGCCTTGACAAACGGGAAGCGCTCGCTGCCGGATTCCTCGCCCGCGGCGAACCGGTAGCAGTCGGAGGTCAGCACGGCGTTTTCTGCCGCCGCGTCGCCGCCGCAGAGCCGAACAGGGCTCAAATGCGCCCGGCGCGCAAAGTCCGCGCCGCGGCAAAGCAAAAATTCCCCGCCCCAGACCGTTTTGTCCGTGCCGTAGCCGGTGCCGTCGAAAACCACGCCGATACAGCCGTCCAGACGATGCTCCGCCATGACGGAGGCGGCGTGAGCGTGATGGTGCTGAATAAGGATGGGGCTTTCCAGACCGAAGTCCCGCGCGATCCTCTGCGCCAGCGCGTGGGACTGATAGCCGGGATGCAGGTCGCACACAATCCTCTGCGGGGAAATCCGCAGGAGCTGTTCCATCCGCTTCAGGCCGATTTTGTAATTCTCATAGACCTTGTAATTTTCGATGTCCCCGAAATACTGGCTCAGATAGGCGCGGTCGCCGCTGAGCAGGCAGAAACAGCTTTTCAGGTCCCCGCCCATGGCCAGAACCGGATGCTCCGTCCGCTGCTCCAGCAGAACGGGCAGGGGAACATACCCCCGGCTGCGGCGGAGAATCTGTGGTACCGAGCACGCGACCCGCCCGACGGAGTCGTCCAGCGGGGTCACGATCCGGCGGGTATTGTACAGGATTCCCGCAAGATAGGGAATGTCTGACCGAAGCAGTTCGTCGTCCTTATAAATCATTGGCTCGGAGGTAAAATTCCCGCTCGTGACAATCAAGGGGCCGCAGGCGTCCGTCAGAAGCTGGTGCAGACCGGTACAGGGCAGAAACGCGCCGAGGAAACGGCTTTCCCCGCAGACACCGGAACAAAACCCGTCCGACGGGTTGTTCAGCAGGACAATGGGGCGGGCCGCGGACAGCAGCATGGCTTCTTCTTCCTGATTCACACCGCACATTTTGCGGATGCTTTCCAGATCGGGAAACATAACGGCGAAAGGCTTCTTTTCCCGTCCCTTTAAAAGACGCAGGCGCTCCACCGCGTCTTCAAGGCTGGGGGAACAGACAAACTGATATCCGCCCACGCCTTTTACAGCGAGCACAGCCCCGTTTTTCAGAAGGGTAACCGCCCGTTCCAGAGCTTCCTGCTTTTCCAGCGTGATTCCGCCGGTAAGCAGCTGCAGCTGAGGCCCGCAGCGGTGACAGGAGATCGTCTGCGCGTGGCGTCTGCGCCCGGATGCATACTCGCGTTCGCAGTCGGGGCACATGGCAAAGTCCTTCATAGTGGTGCTTTCACGGTCGTACGGCAGGGCGTTCATAATGCTGAACCTAGGCCCGCAGGAAGCGCAGCTGATAAACGGATATCCCCGGCGCCGGTTTTCAGGCGAATACAGCTCTTTTTTGCATTCGTCGCACATCGGCAGATCCGGCGGAATCATCGGCGTGCCGGCCTCGTTTTGCGCGGCCTTGCCGCTTTTCAGAATGGAAAAGCCGTCAAAGCGCTGTTCCGGCATCGGCTCTGTCCTGATTTCCGTCACCAGCGCGCCGTTGGGTGCTTCGGTGCGAAGGGAATGCAAAAATTCCTCCACCCGCTGTTTTTCCCCGGAGGCGGCGATTTCAACAATCCCGCCGCTGTTGCGCACGTTGCCGGAAATATCCAGCCTGTGCGCCAGTCCGGCTACAAAGGGACGGTATCCTACGCCCTGTACGATGCCGGAAACGGTAATGAAAACATTCATTCCATTTCAATGCTCTCTATCTTTACTTCTCTGCCCACTTCGCTCGGCTCTCCCTGGGTGCCGCACGTGGGGCAGGAAAAATCAAAGCGCTTGCGTTCAAACAGCTCGTTGCATTTGGGGCAGCGCAGCTTCGATTTGACGGAACGGACATTCATCTGCGCACCTTCGCAGACGGTGCCCTTGGATAAATCCTCGAAGTACATCTGGATGCTTTCTCCCGAGTACCCGGAATCCTCCCCTACCGCAATGTTGATGACTGTGACCTTCTTTTTTCCCGCCGCTTCCGCTTTTTCGGAGGCTTCCTTCAAAAAATCGGCGGCTTTATGATAATCGTGCATGATAACGGCTCCTTTTTGTTCTTAATGGTTTTTAGGACGCGTTCTGATTCTCCACGGGGGTCTGGCAAACGGTATCGATGGTCTTGCGCTGAGCGGGCTCGGTGTAGCTCTGATGCATGGAGAGGCATTTCTTGGGGCAGCTTTCCACACAGTAGCCGCACTGGATGCAGCTGAAGCGCTGAATAGACCAGCTTTTTTCTCCCCGGTTCACCTGAATGGCGCCGGTCGGGCATTTTTTGGAACAAAGTCCGCAGAAAACACAGGCGTCCACGTCGTTTTCAATATGGCCCCTTGTGCGCTGAGGATATTCTCTCGGCTGCTCCGGATAAGGCCGGGTGGCCGGTTTTGAAAATAAATTATGCAGTTCGATTTTTGCAAAAGTCAGTAAACTCATTATTTCATCACCTTTCGGTACAGCTGATGCAGGGATCAATCGTCAATATTAAAATGGGGACGTCGGCAAGCTGACAGCCCTTCATGGTTTCCAGCATTCCCGGCAGATTGGCAAACGTAGGGGTGCGCACCCGCATCCGGTCCAGAAACTTGGTTCCGTTTGCCTTCACATAGTAAATCGCTTCGCCGCGCGGCTGCTCCACCCGCATGAAATATTCCCCCTGCGGGAAGCCCTTGACCGGGACGGAAACCTCGCCGTTCGGAATTTTTGCCGCCGCCTGGCGGATGATGTCGATGGACTGGAAGATTTCCCGGATACGCACGTCGGTCCGCGCGTAGCAGTCGCCCACGTCGCTCGTGATCGGCTCAAAATCGAGGAAGGGGTACGCGGCGTAGCCGAGCTTGCGGGTGTCGCGGCTGATGCCGCTGGAACGCATAAACGGTCCCACGGCGCCGAGGTCGAACGCCTGCTGCTTCGATAGGAAACCGACGTCACGCAGGCGGCTGTTGACCGCGGAATTATTCAGAAAGGTTTTGACAAGCTCCTTCAGATCGCGTTCCATGTCGGCGAAGACACCCAGAAACTCCCGGATCATGTCGTTGTCCATATCCTTGCGCTGGCCGCCGATCTTATTGACCGAGAAAATCACGCGGCCGCCGGTGGAATACTCAAACATATCCAGCACCTTTTCACGCATTCTCCAGGTTTCCATGAACAGGCTTTCAAAGCCGAACGCGTCGGCCAGCAGGCCGAGCCATAAAAGATGGCTGTGAATCCGCGACATCTCACACCAGATGGTGCGCAGGTATTTGGCGCGGGGCGGAATTTCCACTTCCATGATATTTTCCACAGATTCACAGTAGCCCATTCCGTGCATAAAGCTGCAGATTCCGCAGATTCGCTCTGCAACATAAACATATTCGTTAAAGTCTTTTTTCTCCACCAGCTTTTCAAGACCCCTGTGCACAAAGCCGATGGAAGGGATCGCCTCTACCACCTTTTCGTCTTCCAGCACCAAGTCAAGATGAATCGGTTCCGGAAGGACCGGATGCTGAGGACCGAACGGTACAATGCTGCGTTTAGACATCTGGTATCACTCCTAGATTTATTTAAAAGGCGTTTTCTTCTCGGTGCGGTACAGGGTACCTTTATAGTCGAGAGAAATCATCTTGATCGGTACGCCGAAAAGATCGTGGATTTCGTTTTCATATAAGAAGGACGCGGGATAAATACCGCTGATGCTGGGAATTTCGACCTCTTCGCCGATATTGAAGCGCAGGGTGTACAGATCGAAATCCTTTCCGAACGAATAGGAAAGCTCGTAGCCGTCGGGGATTCTTGTGGCGCAGATCTGCACCAGGCGGCAGCTGCTGCCTTTCATTTTCAGGACCTCTTCCAGCAGGACCTCGGAAGAAATGGGGATGATAATATTTTCCGGCATGATTAAGCCTCCTTGTGCAGCGCCGCCGCGCCGAATTTTTTCAGCTCGCGTTTTCTGTCCAGAAGCGCGACCGCCTTGACCACGCCGTCAATGATCGCTTCCGGTCTTGCGGCGCAGCCGGGAACGTAAATGTCCACGGGGATCACCTTGTCCACGCCGCCCAGGATATTGTAGCACTCCTTGAAAATCCCGCCGTCACAGGCGCAGATGCCGACCGCGACGACCACCTTGATTTCCGGCATCTGGGAGTAAATCTGTTTTACCACCAGCTCGTTCTGGTGGTTGATGCCGCCGGTAATCAGAAGGATATCGGCGTGTTTGGGGTTGCCGGTGTTGACGACGCCGAAGCGTTCAATATCGTAAACGGGCGTCAGGCAGGCCAGAACCTCGATGTCGCAGCCGTTGCAGCTGGAGCCGTCGTAATGTAGAAGCCAGGGGGATTTTGATATCTTCATCATTCGCTAAAGCACCTTCCTTAATGAATGAGCGTCAGGATCAGCAGGTTAATGCCGCCTGCGACCAGTGTGACCAGCCAGGTGGAACCGAGCATTTTATCCCATTTGACACGGGGAAAAAGATTGTCGATAAAAGTTTCAAGGACAAAGGACAGAGCACATACCAGCACCGCGGCGAGGATGCTCCACCACTGCAGGTTGATGATGAACAGTCCGATGAAACCGAGCAGAAGCACGTCTTCATACCAGCCCGCAAGCTCCACCAGCCCCAGAACGTTGCCGGACAGCTCCGTCGTAAGGCCCTTTACCATCTCCTGATGGGCGTGGTGCGAGGTGCTGATATCGAACGGCGACTTGCGCAGCTTGATCGTCAGAATATACAGGAATCCCAAAAACATACCCGGAAGAACGGCAATGGCGGAGGATCCGGTATGTACGATATCGCTTACGTTAAAGCTGCCGTCGGCAATATAAAACCCGATCGCCGCCAGAAGCATCATCGGCTCATAGGCCATCATCTGTACCAGTTCCCTCTGTGCGCCCATGGCGCTGTAGGGGGAATTCGCCGAGGTCGCGGACAGGATCAAAAACACCTCTGCCAGCGTCAGCGCGAAGAAGACGAGCAGAAGGTCGCCGCCCGCGAAGAAAATGCATCCCGTAAATACGACGAATACAAAGAAACCGCCTACCAGAAAGTCCTGTACGCCGTTTACCACGACGGACTGTTTGGAAAAAAGCTTGTGCAGGTCGTAAAAGGGCTGTAACAGCGGCGGACCCTGACGGCCCTGAAACCGGGCGCCGATTTTTCGATCGATCCCGGAAAGCAGGCCGCCCAGGAAGGGCGCCAGAATCAGGAACAATATGATTTTCAGTAAAATCTGCATCTTAAATCACACCTCCGATTGCAACGACCATCAGGACGATCAAGCCGGCGGAGGCGAGAACCAGCGAGGGCTTCAATATCTTCTTTTCCCCGAAAAGATCCTCCATATACCAGTTCGCAAGATACATGGACGATTCTTGCCCGAAGGAATCCGTAAAATGACGGTCGTCGCCGCTGTTGGCGCCGCTCATATAGGAGATGACGATTTTATTCCTTTTGCCGAAGGTCAGCAGGCGCACCATAACGGGCAGAACCAGAATGGTGCAGAACATCAAAAGCATGATTTTGAGGTCGCTGCTGCTGATGAGCGTCATTAAAGGCTCATGGAACGTCTGAATCAGGAAGGGCTGCACCAGATAGGTGGACAGCATCGGGAAGGAGACGCACAGGGCAATGACCAGAATCGCCAGCGTGTAAATGGAAAACCAGTCGCTTTTTTCCAGCTTGTCGGGCAGCCGTTCGGAGCGGTGGATCACCGCGACAAGCTTGCCCAGCCATTTTCCCCAGTAGAACAGGGTGCTGGCACTTCCGAACACCAGAAAAAGTACCAGCAAGACGCTTTTAGAATCCACAAACGCCTTGAGCGCCGCCCATTTGGAAATCAGCATGCCGAAGGGCGCGAGGAACATCCCGCAAATTCCCACGATCATCACGAAAGCCAGCTTCGGCAGCTTGATGATCAGGCCATGCATATCTTCGATATTGCGGCTGCCGGTGCTGTTTTCCACCGCGCCGACCGAAAGGAACAGCAGCGATTTGGAAACCGCGTGGAACACCAGAAGCAGGACGCCCGCCCACACCGCTTCATGCAGGCCGACGCCCGCGCACGCGGTAATCAGGCCCAGATTGGAAATGGTGGAATACGCAAGCACTTTTTTGCCGTCGCTCTGCGAAATAGCGAGCAGCGAAGCGGCAAAGAAGGTGAATCCGCCGATGGTGGTGACCATGATTCCCGCCAGGTTGCCGCTGAGCGCGGGGGAAAGGCGAATCAAAAGGTAAACGCCGGCCTTGACCATCGTTGCGGAATGCAGCAGGGCGGAGGTAGGCGTCGGAGCGACCATAGCCCCCAGCAGCCAGCGGGAAAAGGGCATCTGCGCGCTTTTGGTCAGCGCCGCGAAAGCCAGCAGAATGACCGGGATGAGTGCTGCCTGGTTCCCTGTGCCCAAAGTGACCAGATCCTGAAGATTGGCGATATCCAGCCGGAGGGAACAGTACAGGATGGCCCCCGCAAAGCCGAGGCCGCCCAAAAGGTTCATCCAGAGCGCGCGGAAAGAGTTCCGAATAGCCTCCGGAGTCTGATTATAGCCGATCAGCAGGAACGAACAAATGCTGGTGATTTCCCAGAAGAAATAAATCCAGGTGAGATTGCTGGAAAAGACCAGTCCGAACATCGCGCCCAGAAACACGAAAAGCATGGCGAAGAAAAAGGGCGACCTGTCTTTGTACTCGGTGTGATGTTTGTGGTATTCCCTGATGTATCCCACCGCGTATACGCAGATCAGGCACCCCACGATACCGACCACCATGCACATGATAATCGTGAGGTCGTCTACAATAATATGGTTTCCGCCTTCCGCAGAATGACCGGTAAGCTCCATCCATGCAACGGGCAGGGTCTGCGCCGCCGAAAGCAGGGCACAATAATACTGCTTATACCGGAAGGAATAGTAAAACACAAGACCCATCAGCCCGAATTCCGCCAAAAGCATCGCCTTGTCGAGCAGCTGGGTTTCCGCAAGGTAAGACTGGTTCGCCCCGCCAAGCAGGGAACTTACGGAAAAAGCGACCACCATCACGACGAGGACGGCACAGCTTGAAAATACAATCATATCCCGCAGTTTTCCTGGTTTGACCATGGATAGAATCAGAGCTGCAATAAAAGGAAAGATTATGAGAGTAACTATCATTGCAATAAAACCACCATTTCTCCATGTTAACTTTTCTGTCCACTACACCAATTCCACAACACTTTTCCCCTGTGTGGCAAATAAATGTTGCATTTATAACAGAAGCATTCCTATGATAATCAAAATTTCTCGGATGTGCAAGGTTAATATTTACCCTTTTTCTTCGGATTTTGGAATGGATTTTATGTAAATTTAAAAAAGTGCAGATTATGGAAAAATTGAAAGAGCAATTTTGTTACTATAAGGCTGTTATAAGAATTATTTTAAAAATAGAAGGAAATTCAATTGTATATAACGAATAAAAATGGTCCGCCGGACGGTGTTAACGTTCGGCGGACCGAGTGGAATCTTTCCAGAATTCGGGCCGGAATTCAAAGAGAGGATATTCCCCGCTGACAGGATTTCGGTTTTGATAATCCGCATAAACCAGGCGGTGTCCGGCGTACAGCAGGGCATAGCCTCTCTTTATCCCTTTTGAGGGACGGTTTGTATCCTCAAGCTCGCGGATTGCCCTTCCCAGCGCGGGATCGCGAACGCGCAGGACGGGCGGGAGTCTGCCCGAAGCGTTGGTGGACAGCCGGTCGCAGACCATCCTGTCGCGCAGAGCCTCCCTGTCAATGCCGTTCTGCCCGCTGAAAAAGGAGAAAAGCAGGGCCGTGTAATCGTCCAGCGAAATTTTATCCGTTCCCTTTCGGGCGGCGAATTCGCCGAACCGGTCAAACAGCCCGAACGGCGTCGTTCCGCTCTTTTCCAGAAGATAGGGCAGGGTCCTGCGAAAGCGGCCGCTGTTGTACAGGCGCTCCAATGCGTCTTCCGTATGATGCAGCCGCAGCAGCTCTTCTTCGGAAAGCCAGGGAGTCCGTGTTACTTCATAAGGCGGCTGATTGTCATACCGGCAGGGAAATTCCTCCGGATTTTCCCGCATGGGCGCGCCGTACAGCAGCTTTAGAAAGCCCAGCTGCAGCATGTTGGGTCCCAGAGAATACGCGGTATTGAAGCTTTCGGCGAAGCTGGCGAAATCCTCGTAGGGCAGGCCCGCAATCAGGTCGATGTGAATATGCATATTCGCGCTGGAAATCAGCCGGCGGATGTTTTCCTTCAGCCGCTCCACGTCCGTTTTCCGGTTGATGGCGGCAAGCGTTTTGGGGTTGAAGCTCTGCAGCCCGATTTCCAGCTGCATGGCGCCGACGGGTGCCTGCGCCAGAAGGCTCAGTGTTTCCTCATCCAGAAGATCGCCCGCGATTTCAAAATGAAAGCACACTCCGGCGGGAATTTCGGTTCCGTAGTTCTCGATAATGAAGCGGAACAGCTCGATGGCCCGTCTGCGGTTCGCGTTAAAAGTGCGGTCGACCAGCTTTACCGTTTTTGCGCCGCTGCGGGCCAGCAGCAGCAATTCCTTTTTGGCCCTGTCCAGGTGAAAGAAGCGCGCGCTGCCGCACCGCCCGGAAAGGCAGAAAGCGCAGGAATAGGGGCATCCTCGGCTGGTTTCCAGGTACGCGATGCGCCCCCTCAGCGCGTTCAGATATTTTGAGGTGTACGGCGAAGGCGGGTCTTCCTCCGGGGTGTAGGGAGGAACGGTCACCGCCTGTCCGCCGCGTCGGTAACAGACTCCGGGAATGTTTTCGGGTGTTTCCCCGCGGCTGATTGCGTTCAGCAGAAGGGCAAAAGGCTTTTCGCCTTCCCCGGAGAGAACGTACTGCACCTCCGGCTCCCCGCACAGCAGCTTTTCCGCGCAGTAGCTTACCTCCGGGCCGCCCAGCACGACGACGGCGCCGGGCAGGCGGTTCTTCACAAGCCGTATCAGTTCCTTTGTAGCGGAGATATTCCAGATGTAGCAGCTGAAGCCGATCACCCGCGGGTTCAGCGCCAGAATGCGCTGTGCGACGTCCTCCAGCCGTTCGTTGATGGTGCCCTCCACAACCTCAGCGGCAATTTCCGGCCCGCAGTAGGCGTCCACACCCGCCGAAAGGCACCACGGAGCAAGGGAGGAATGAATATATTTGGAGTTTAAAACGCAGATGGCTGCGGTCAATTTGTTTTTCATTTATATAGTATACCCTTCTTTCCCGTCGGCCGTTTCCACCGGCGGGGGAGCTGTTATTCCACAGGCGCGCGGCGCTCTTGCGGCGCCTGCCGCCTTGACTTGCACGATTTGTCGCAATCTGGCTGCAACCTGCCGGTATCATAGCTGCTTTGTGGCTATTATACCATACTTCCGTTTTTCCGTCAGTATTCCCCGCAGCGGGGCGGAACCGCACATTGACGAAAAAAGGAGGATGTCTTACAATAAGGCATCCTCCTTTCATCGGAGCGGCTGTTCTGTTTTTTGATACGGATCAAATTTTCGGTGTGGTATTTACAGTCAGAACTTTACGTACAGTTCTTTTTTTGCTCCGCAGATCGGGCAGCTGTCGGGTGCGCCGTCCAGAATCGTGTGGCCGCAGACCGGGCAGACGTAAACGGATTTCAGTTCGACATCTTTCCCTTCCTTTGCGGCGTTCTGTGCTTTCTGGAACAGTGCGGCGTGAATCTTCTCCGCTTCAAGCGCAAAGTGGAAGGAACGCTGCGCGCCCGATTCCTTCTGAAATTCTGCGGCGTTCAGGTAAACGGGATACATCTGCTTCACTTCGTGAAGCTCGCCGTTGATCGCGCCCTGAAGGTTCTCCACTGTTTTGCCGGTTCCGAAAACTGCTCCGGCGGTCACTGTGGCGTCCGCAGTGCTGCCGCCGATTTCGCGGAAATGGTTGCCCGCGTGTACTCTTTCGGCATAGGCGATTGCCTCGAACAGCTTTCCAATGTTTGGAAAGCCCTCTTTGCGGGCCACATCCGCCCAGATCAGATATCTCATGTGAGCCATGCTTTCCCCGCCGTACGCGGAATGAAGAAAATCGAAAGTCATTGCATTTTTTACAGGCATTGCTTTGTTCCTCCTTAATTTTGATAATTCTTAAAATATCCGGTTCGTTACTTGGCCTCTGCGGGCTGCAGACGACGGCGGTAAGAATCTCCCTTTGCCACAGAGCTTAAAACTCTGAACAGGGTCAGCGCCGGGGAAGAATGCGCGGATGTGAACGAGATGCCGTTCATGTTGTTGATGTGGTAGATGACGGAGTCCAGCTCGGATACGCCGTTTTGATTGTCGTAGCGGAAGGAAATGTCATCCCTATCCGTGAGTGCGTTTATGTTGGTGATGCCGAAACGAACTTCGTCCTTGTTCGAGATACCGTTCATATTGGTGATGCTGAAATTGTTTGTCATGAGAAAACCCTCCTAAAATTAATAATAGTAATTGTTATTATTTTATTGTTTATAATATACTCTTTATTACTCAACATTGCAAGTGTTTTCTGAGAAAAATTGCAGTAATAATTTAAGAATGATTTGTATATATTCTACAAATACGCCTGATTTTGACTTGCTGTGCAGGGATACTGCATCTGTAAAAATTCCAAATCTGAAGGAAAAAGGTGATGGACTGCCTTACACTCGGCAGTCCATCACCTTTTTGGGGGCGCGGTCAACGTCCGGATTTTTCCAGCGGAGAGGGAAAATCCGGATTATTTGCTTTCCTCTGTTGAAATCATCTGTTTCCCGATCTCTTCGCTCTGTTCCAGAATTTCAAAATGGTAATTGTCGTCTACTGAAATATGATAACCATAGGATTTTTCGGTATCGGTTCCGGGCACGGTGTATGTGAATCCGACGATATAATAAACCGGGTCGGCGGTAACGAATCCGTAGAAGCGGCCGTTTACGGAGTCCCGTGCGATCCCGTGCTCCTGAACCAAATTCTGCTCCGCGTACTGCAGTGCGGCGCCGGCCCGGTTGGTGGCTTCCTGCATCCCTTCCGAGGACGGTTGATCGGCTGTGATATGTCTGTAAAAAGAGAATACGGTCAGAGATAACGCCATTGCCAAAACCACCGCGGAAAAGGCGACAGCAGCTTTCTTACCGGGCTTTTTTTGCCGGAACACTTTTATCAGCATGCCCGCAATACCGCATGCCATTACGGTATCCGCGATGACATGAAACCATTTTGCGTGAGCTTCCATAAAATCTTCAGGGACGATTGAAATGCCGCTGAACACGGCTATGATAAGAGAAATAATGAAAATTGTGCGATAGATCCGCACACTTTCGCTGTCGTCTTTGTCTTGATACCAATAATAGCCGCTTCCTGCAAGCGTTAATAAAGCAGCTGTCAATATAACGTATTCCATGGCTGGCTCCCTCTTTCCGTTTGGTGGTTAGGCATTGCTAACTGGATATCTTCATTGTATCACCGCTTCTTACTCTTTGCAACGGGATGACGCGGGACTTGGTAACAGCGTCTGTTTCGTGCAAAAAGGAAAAGAACCTTGCGAAACCGCAAGGTTCTTTTCCGATTGAGGTTGTATGTGAAAGCCCGGAAAGTGTTAAAAATCCGCTTTCCACAGGCCGTGCAGGTTGCAGTATTCGTAGACGGTGCCGGAGGCGACCTCGTTGAATTCCGCTTTTGGCTCCATGCCGGGCTTCAGATAGGCGATTTCCACCCTGTCGTCCGTGACAAGGGCAATCCACTCAATGTGGTGCTCGGGAAGCATCGGGTGCAGCACCGAACCGACGGAGACCTTGATTTTTCCGCCCTCGCGCGTGACGGCCGGTACATGCTTTTCCTGTGCGGCGTCCGTGGTGTTGGCTTCCAGCTTGGTCATTTCCTGACCGCAGCAGGTAAGCGTTCCGCCGCCTTTCTTGATCAGGGCCACCATATTTCCGCACAATTCACAACGATAGAAAGCAACTTCAGACATTTTACATTTCTCCTTCATTCATCCATTTATAATCCTAATTGATCATACAGGTCCGACCTGCAGAGATTTCACAGTGGATTTATTCAAAAGCCACAACGGCTTCTTTGCGCCTGATGCGCGGCAGCACCGTCTCAAGAACGCGGAAACGATGGTTCAGGTCCTTTTGTTCCAGATAGGCGGTCGCCAGATCCTGTCCGATGACCAGGTCCATGTATCTGGGTTCGGAGCAGACGAGAACCGCTTTTTCAGCGCCGAGCACCGGCGAGGTGAACACATTGCCCTTTAGCAGCCGACTGATCCGCTCAATTTCCAGCAGACCGGTTCCCGGCTGAATCCGCTGCAGCTTCAGATAGAGGTCGGGGCTGACGATCAGCGCATAGGCGCCGTAAATACCGTTTGCCGTGAACCATTCCAGGCCGGCTGCAAGGTCGGAAAACGCGTTTTCATCAGCAGCCCAGTCCGACCGTTTAATCCTGTGGATCCCGGACGCCGTCAGCAGCCCTTCGTATCCGTTCGCTTCGCTGCCGAAAAAGATCAGGCGGTCTTCCTTCCTTGCGCAGGTTTCCGCGGCATAAGCCGCGCCGGAAAGGTCGGTCGGGTAACCGGTTTTGCCGTCGCTTTCCAAATCCTTCGCTAAAAGGGTAAAGTCCTCGTACAGCGTGGGGATTTGAACGTAGCTTCTGCCCTTCGTGGTAATCAGGCCGTCCGCCTCGGCTTCGTCAGCCGATTTGGAATCGTCCACCCGGATGCTTTCCGCTCCGATTCCCAGCGGGCCGTAGATATGCAGAAATTTTCTTCCCGTCAGCGCGGAGCGTGCCGCACTGATTACCTCGGAGTCGATTTTTTTCCATAGCTCCGATCCGATCGGAGCATTTTCTCTGGATAAGTAACTCATGATGATACCTCCTATATTCTATTGGTTAAGCAGGCCGCCTACGGTAAGCTCTGCGTGTGTTTCGGCGTTCTGTTGTGCGGGCGGACCGGAAAGGCCGAGTCCCTCCAGCATTTCTTTTACCTCCGATTCCCCGGAAGCGAACCATTCGGCCTCTTTCGGGTCCAGGTTCCGCAGCAGCGTCATCAATTCCCCGACGTGCGCTTTTTCCTCGTCGCGTATATCGCCGATCACTTCCTTGGCCATTACATTGTCCGTGGCCTGAACATGTGCGTCGTAAAGGTAGATCGCCTCCAGTTCACCGGCAATATCCAGCCGGATTGCCTGAATCAGCTCCTCCTTTGTCAATTTCCGTTCGACATTCCCTTGAAAGGGATTTGCAAAAGCTGGCATTTGATTGTCCTCCCAATAATTATAATTTAATAATAATAACTGTTATTGTTTTACTGCTATTAATATACACCCTTTTTCTTCCGATTGCAAGTACCTGAAGCAAAAAAATAATCATTTTTTTCTCAAACGGGAAATGGAATTGCTGTAAGATTTTACGAATAAGCACGTAATGGCGGATACTTTTCCGGGATGGAGCGCTGACCGGCAAGCAGGCTCGCAGAGAGACACGGCCAGCAAGGGGCACCGGTCTCTGTGCTTTTGTTTTAGAATTTGTGGTGGGAACAGGAAAAAGAATGGTTAAATTCCAGATTGATAATTGCAAAAAAATACCTTATACTCATTTGTATGACAAAATTTGTGACAGATGATTTCCAATTTCTGAAAGCCCCCCATCAACTAAATCATATAAAAAGCTGGGATGAATGTGAAAAAAATCAGAATTGTAGTGGTTGACGACTCTCCCTTCTCGGTTGCTATGCTGACCAACACCCTTACTTCCGGGGGATTTCTTGTCGAAGGAAGCGCCAATACCCTGAAGGAAGCCGTAGAGGCGGTTTCCAGGCTGAAACCGGACCTTGTTACGATGGACATGACGATGCCGGGCGCGGATGGGATTGAATGTACGCAGGCGATCCGCGCGGTTGACCCCGATGTAAAAGTAATCATTGTAAGCTCCATGATGGACGACGAAATTGTGCGCCGGGCGCAAAAGGCGAAAATATCCGGTTATGTGCAGAAGCCCGTGGATGAAGAGGAGCTTTGTCTGGCGGTTCAGAGGGCGGTGTCCGACGACGAACTGTTCGTACAGCTTGACGGCCTGTATTACAATGTGTTTCAGGAAGCGCTGTCCGATACGTTCAATAAGTTTTTCAAATCCGTTCCCGACTTTCAGGAAAAGCAAACCACCAGAGAAGAACAGGTTTCAAGGGGCATGTCGGTCGTCATGGGGATTATCGGCAAGTACGGCGGCAGGATGATTCTGGATATGTCCGAGTTAACCGCCGGGAAGATAGCGAAATTTCTGCTGAAAAAAGAGGAGCCGACCAAGGAGCAGATCATCAATGTAATGGGGGAGCTTTCCAATATTATAGCCGGCAACGCCTGTTCGCTGATGAATCAAAACAATTCGCTTTTCGGGCTGCGCGTAGCGCCCCCGACGATTGTTTACGGCGAATGTATTAAAATATCCAAATCGGTGCTGGATACGGTTTCTTCCGCAAAGGCGGCGACCGATTTCGGGGAAGTCTATTTCAATGTAGGGTTTAACAGGGGCGTGAACTGATGAATAAAGATTATATAGAATCGTTTTCCACTGCTTTTCTAAATGTAATGCCACAGCTCGGGATACCGGACGTTCAGTACAAAGGGGAAACGGAATGCGGCCGTTTGATCCGTTCGCCCGGAGTCGTAGTGGTAGTCGGCATCACGGGCGACCTCCACGGAAACGTGTATTTTACCATGCAGGAGGACTGCGCGAATTCGATCGCATCCGCCATGATGGGCGGGATGGAGGTTTCCCAGTTCGATGAAATGGTGCAGAGCGCGGTGTCCGAGCTCTGCAATATGCTCGCCGCGACGGCCTGTACGGATCTGTCCGAGAAGGGAATCCGCGCCGACATCTCCACACCGACGCTGATACACGGCGATTTTACGGCGGATACGAGCCTGAAACAGGCCGCCTGTCTTGAAATGCTGGCGGGGGGATTTTTACTCGGCATCTACCTCTCACTGGAAAAGAAATAAAAACGTACATAGTAAAAAGGATTCGCGGCAGATTGCCGTGAATCCTTTTTTTGTTCAGGGAGGAAAAAATCAGTACTTTCCCGTTTCGGCAGCCACGGCCGTTTTTGACTGGGCCGCTTTGCCCGTCTTGGCAGCGGGTCTCTGGGAGGTAAGTGCCTGGGAGGCGAGTCCCTGGCTGTCCCTGAGGAGGAACTTGCCCACCATCTGCGTAAGCATGTCCGCCTGTCCGGAAAGCTCTTCGCTGGATGCGGCGCTTTCCTCCGCTGTGGCGGAGTTTGTCTGTACCACACAGGAAACCTGCTCCAGCCCCTGGTCGATCTGTGCAATCGCCGCGGCCTGCGCTTCGGAAGCGGCTGCGATTTCGCTGACGATAGCCGCGGATTTCTCTACATTCTGCGCAATGACTTCGAGCTTTTCGGCCGTCTGGTTCGCAAACTTCGTACCCAGCTCGACCTTGCTTGTGGAGCCCTCGATCAGCGCGGTCGTCTCTTTTGCCGCGTTGGCGCTCTTTGCGGCAAGGTTCCGCACTTCGTCCGCGACCACGGCGAAGCCCTTGCCGTACTGACCCGCCCTTGCAGCTTCCACCGCGGCGTTCAGGGCGAGGATATTCGTCTGGAAGGCAATGTCGTCAATAACCTTGATGATTTTGGAGATGTTGGCCGAGGACTCGTTGATCTGCTGCATGGAGTCCAGCATCTGGGACATCTGATGGTTGCCCTCCGCGGCCTGTTCCTTCACCTGGGAGCAAAGAGTATTCGCCTGCGTCGCGTTGGCGGCGTTTTCTTTTGTCTGGGCGGCAATTTCCATGATGGAGGAGGTCAGCTCCTCCACCGAGCTTGCCTGCTCCGTGGCGCCCTGCGCCAGTGACTGGCTCGCGTCGGAGACCTGCTTGGAGCCTACCGAGACCTGGTCGGCGGCGTTGTTGATCTCGCTGAGCAGCTCGTTGAACGACTGGATCGTGTGGTTGAGGGAGCTCTTGATTTCGTTGTATTTTCCCTGATACTCCCGGGTTACCTCCACCGTCAGGTTGCCCTGCGCCAGCTGGGACAGGACGTCTACGGATTCCCCGATCGGAACGGAGAAGGCCTCCATCGTCTTGTTCATGCCGGAAATGATCTCGCGGTAGCCGCCTTCAAACTCCGATTCATCGCCGCGCGCGTCCAGATTCCCTGCGAGCGCTGCTTCGGCGAGGGTATTGGATTCCCCGATCAAGTCGTGGAGGGCCTGCATCATGGCCAGCGCGGACGGCAGAAGCTGGTCGTTTTCCGACCGTTTGCCGATTTTCCGGTAGGTTTCAAGCGGGCTGATATCGCCCTTTGCAAGCAGAATAAAGGTATCCTGAACATTTAACAGGCTTTCCCGCACCCGGTTGACGGATTTGGCGAAATCGTTCATCATGCCCTTGTAATCGTCGGACATTTTCAGCGAATAATCGTTTACCGCCATTTTTCCCAGCATCAGACCCGCTTCGTTCAGCGGGACGGTAATGGTCTCCAGCGTCCTATTGAATCCTTCGATAATTTCTGCGTAGCCGCCCTGGACTTTGTTTACGTCTCCTCTTACGGTCAGATCGCCGTTGGTTCCCGCTTCCACCAGTTTTCCGGCTTCGCCGAGCAGAGCGTACAGCGAGGTCCTCACAGCGCTCAGGTGGTCGATCAGCTGGGCGAAATATCCCTTATAGGAATTGTCCAGTATTTCCAGTTCTTCTCCCCGCGACATTTTGTCGATGTATGCGGAAGCAACATTCAGCGGAACGGCAATGGAATCGAGCATATTGTTGAACTGGCCGATCACGTCGGCAAACAGCCCTTCCATATCGCCGTGGCTTCCGCGTTCGGAAAGGTTTCCCTCGGCAACCGAAGCGGCCACCCGCCGGGTCTCCCCGGCAAGAGAAGCCACCGAACGGCGCACGCTGTTCAGGTTGTCGATGAGCACGGAGTATCTGCCCTGATAATGGTTCTGCATATCCTCCTGATGTTCGCCGTTTGCCAGCCGGGCCGCAAAAGCGCAGGAGAGATCGACGGGCTCTCTGACGGAGTCCGACAGACGGTCGATCCCCGCAAGAATTTCCCGCCAGTCGCCCTGATACAGGCTCAAATCCGCCCTGGCATCAAACTGCCCCGCCGACACGGAATCCGTATACAGGGCGGTGTCTTTTTTTAGCCGGCGCAGGGAAATCGTCAGCTCCTGAAGCGCTTGGGTCAGGCCGTTCATTGTCTCATCGGGGATTTCGGGAGCTTCGGCGCTGAAGTTTCCCCCGGCAAGGGCGGCGACTGTCCGGGTGAGCGCGCTGATCGGATTGCCGACACTGTGGGAAAGCGCGGTGATTTTCTGGGATGCATACCCCGCGCACACCAGAACCAAAACGATCATGGCGGTGACGGATAAGTAAAAAATGCCGGAGAATCCTCCCGTGCTTTCCCGTGTGGAAATACCGAGCAGGATGCACGCCGCGGCGGCGATTACGAGATTGGAGGAAACGTTCAATCTCATGACGGCTTTTTTCCATCTTTGTGTATGGCTGTTTTCGCTGTTTTTTTCCATCTTTCTAACTCCTTATGCTTCAATTTGGTCCAACACCCGGACCTCGTCCTCTTTAAAAAGCTGTTCGCAGTCCAGCAAAAGCTGAACCGTGTCTCCCGCTTTCCCGATCCCTTTGATAAACCGGTTCCGATAGCCGATTTTCATGTCGGGGGGCGGGGCGACGCATTCGTCCGGAATCATGGTGACTTCCCGGACCTCGTCGACGATCAGGCCCACCGTGCAGTCCCCGATTTCCACAACAATGATGCAGGTTCGGGAGGTGTAGGGGACGACCTCCTTTCTGAACCGCAGCCGCATGTCCGCGACCGGTATGATTCTTCCTCTCAGATTGATCACCCCTTTGATATAGGGCGGCGCTCCGGGAAGGACGCTGATTTTTTGCACTCCGACGATTTCCGTGACATAACAGATCTCAATTCCGTACAATTCCTCATCGAGTGCAAAGGTGAGGAATTTTCCGTGCTGTGTATCCTGTTCCTCCTGTATGATCTTTGTGAGCGTTTCCTTCATCCATCTTTCTCCTTTCTGCAAGTTTTGGGCGCTATAAAAAGCCGTGGCACAATGTACCACGGCAATTCAGCATGGCAACCCGGCTGTCTTAGCAAAAGCCTTAGACCCGAAGCTTTGCGTCCCCGTCTTTTGGCGGGTTTGCTTTTTTCATTGATCATTTTCGTTATTCGATTTCAGTTTCGATAGAAAACCAATGAATCAATCTCATAAATTTGTTTCATCTTGGGCTGATAAAATTTGGCTTTATATCGGGATATTTCTTTTCATTCCTTTATTTCATTTTCAAAAATGCCATAATACAGAGGAAACTTTTTCTTCATAAATTCTATATTTGATTGCTTGAATGAAAATTTTAGGAACAGGGTGAAAAAAATGACGGTGGAACCGATCCGGGACAAAGAGAATATCAAGAAGATGTTTTATTATTTGAACGGGAGAGATCGAAAATATGGACTTCTGTTTAAATACGGCCTTAATACAGGGCTGAGAATCAGCGATATCCTGCCGCTGAAAGTAGATGATATTTTTAATGAAAGCGGAAAGTTCAGAGAGTATCTTGTCATCAGGGAGAAAAAAACCAGCAAGGTAAAAAAGATCAAACTGAATAACGCAATCCGCAAAATGCTTTACGAGTATGTGAGGGAATACAGGCTTTCCGGTAATTCTTACCTCTTTTACAGCAAAAAGAGCGGCGGTCATATTCAGCGCGTGCAGGCCTACAAAGTGCTGAAGGAGGCGGCGACCGTCTGCAATGTTGAAAATTTCGGGACGCACAGTATGAGAAAGACATGGGGATACTGGACCTATAAGGCTTCCAAATACAATATTGGATTGATTATGGAAATGTTCAATCACAGCTCTCAGAATGTAACGCTGCGTTATATCGGGGTCAGCCAGGACCAGAAGGACGAGCTTTACTCTTTGGTACAATTTTAAGTCGATTTTTGTCGAATAAGATTAATTAATTCATGAAATGTGACGATATAAAACATGAAACAAATTTATGAGATTGATTCATTGACTTCCATTATTTTCCTGTTGATCTCTAGTTTACATAGAAAACCGCCCCGCCGGCAGAGCTTCCGGCGGGGCGGTTTTGTTCCGGACTTCTTCTGAAATCCATCCATTCCGCCGTTGAAAACATCGGCGGCCGAGAATATAATGGAAAGTACAGACAAAATAAAATGGAAGAAAGACCATGGGGATATTTCATGCCGAATGAGACAATTTATCAGAATTTTTTGGAATTATGCGGGGTGCCGAGCGTTTCGGAAACCGACGGCGAATGGAAGATGGCTGAAAAAATCGCCGCGATGCTGAAAGAAATTCCGTATTTNTTTTGTTCCGGACTTCTTCTGAAATCCATCCATTCCGCCGTTGAAAACATCGGCGGCCGAGAATATAATGGAAAGTACAGACAAAATAAAATGGAAGAAAGACCATGGGGATATTTCATGCCGAATGAGACAATTTATCAGAATTTTTTGGAATTATGCGGGGTGCCGAGCGTTTCGGAAACCGACGGCGAATGGAAGATGGCTGAAAAAATCGCCGCGATGCTGAAAGAAATTCCGTATTTTCATTCCCGTCCGCACCAGGTGCGGCTTTGCCCGGTGCCGGGCGACCCCTGCCGCAGAAGCTTTGTGTGCGCGCTTCTGGAAGGTGGGATAAAGAGCGAAAAAACGGTGGTCCTGCTCAGCCATTTTGATGTGGTGGGCGTTGAAGAATTCGGGGTACTGAAAGAACTTGCCTTTGACCCGGTGGCTTATACGCATTATTTAAGGACCCATCCCGAGGTGCGGCTGCCCGAAGAAGCGAAAAGGGATCTGGAATCCGGCGATTATCTATTCGGCAGGGGAACCATGGACATGAAGTTCGGCATTGCGGCCGATCTGGAAATGCTGAGAAGGGCCGGGGAGCACCTGCCTGATTTTGAGGGAAACCTGCTGTTCCTTTCCGTCCCGGATGAAGAGGCAAATTCAGCCGGTATGCTGGCCGCGGTGGAGCTGCTGCTGTCCATGAAAAAGGAAAAACGGCTGGATTACCGCTGCTGCCTCGTATCCGAGCCCCATTTCCCCAAATATCCGGGGGATGGGGGAAAGTATCTTTATACCGGGACGGTGGGAAAGCTGCTTCCGGCATTCTACTGCGTCGGAAGGGAAACGCACGCCTGTGAGCCGTTCGCGGGCTTGAACCCCAACCTTCTGACCTCCAAAATCATCGAAAGGGTGGACTCGAACCCGGAGCTGTGCGATTTTGCCGGGGGGACACATGTTCCGCCGCCGGTTTGCTTAAAGCAGGCGGATGTCAAAACAGCCTATTCCGTACAGACGCCGACTGCAGCGTATGCGTATTTCAACTACATGACCCTGACGCAGACGCCCGAACAGGTGATGGAACGCATGATTCACGCAGCGGAGGACGCTTTTTCCGCGGCTCTGGAAGATATTCGGAATAACGCCGGAAAATACGCGCGGATCGCCGGGAACCCCGCCCCGCTGCCTTTCGTGGAACCAAAAGCGGTTTCCTTTCAGGAGCTGTACGATTGCTGCCTGAAAGCGCACGGGCAGGAATTTGACCGGCATTTGAAGGAATATATTCGTAAACTGCAGGCGGAAAATCCCGGCGAGGACCTGAGGGAGCTGTCGGTCGCGGCTGTCAGGGAAGCCCATACCTTTTACCCGTACCGGGGGCCGATGGTGATCGTTTTCTATGCGCCTCCGTTCTATCCGCATTCCGACCTTCCGTCTCCGGACAGCAGAGCGGTGGAAACGGCGGGGTATCTTGTGGAGACGGCCCGGACGCAGTACGGGGAAACCCTGCTGAAGGAACCGTTTTTTCCCGGCCTGTCCGACATGAGCTATCTGGGATTGTCCGCCCGGATTGACATTTCCGGCCTGACGAAGGATTTTCCCGTATGGGGTTCCGGGTACCAAATCCCTTTGGAAACGATCGCCCAGCTCAACATCCCGTTTCTGAACATCGGGCCCCACGGCAGGGACGCGCATCAATTTACGGAGAGGCTGTGCCTTTCGTACTCTTTTGAAAAAGCGGTGCCGCTGCTCTGGGCCGCCGTCCGGCATCTGCTGGCTTAGTCCGGCGTTCCGGAAAGCGTGCTTTGCCCGGCTGCGGGATATTCGGCGTAAAAACGAAAGCTTCTTATAAGTTTGTTTTAAGCTTGCGGTTTTTAGATTGATTCATTATAATAGGGAATATGGAAAATATCCCCACATTGCCCGGGGTCAGCGGAAACGCTCTTCATTAATTGGGAAAAGGGACGATATATTCTATAATAAGGAAAGACAGAAGCCGAAACGGGTTTTCTTTGCTCACAGAAGGAGGAATTTGATTGAAAAAGATACTTTCCGTTTTATTGTCGCTGGCGGTGATCGTTTTGTCGGCCCCGGTAGCCGTACAGGCGGCGTCCAGTGACGAAATTATCGATAAACACGGTGCAAAAACCTACCAGGGAACTACTTCTGCGTGGGGCACTACATGGAATGAGGACAATTTTACGGAAGTGACCAATTCCAACGTGATTGCCAGCGGCAACCTGACCATCAAGGCGGGAGAAGTCAAGGACGTCACGGTGTCCGGCAGCAGCAGTAAGGTGACCATTTCCGGCGGCACCGTGGGTGACGTCGACTGTGATGGATCGGTGCAGCTTTCGGACGGAACCGTCGGCTCTTTGGAAGCAAACGGGGATATCACGCTCAGGAGCGGCACCGTTAAGCGCGATGTCCGGTCTTACCAGAAGGTGACGATCAGCGGGAAAGTTACCGTCGGCGGATCCGTCATCGGCAATGAAGTTGCGGCTTCCGGCAGCACGGGCAGTACGGTTTCGGGCTCCATTCAGGCCGACGGCACCATTACTTTGACCGGAAACGGACTGAAGATCAAAGAACTGGACGGACAGGATACGGCGACGCTCAATCTGAAGAGCTACAGCGGAAAGCTTCCCTATATTACGGATATGGACTCCATTGTGGTGGACGCCAGCAGCACGGTGACGGCAAACGGCAGTGTGTACGCGGGCAATTTGACAATTGCCCAGAAAGGGGAATTTGTCACCACCTCGTGGCTGGAACTGGATACGCTGACGGGACCCGGGACACTTTCCTTCAATACCGGAAAGCTGACGATTCACGACGGGATATCGGGCAAGCCGTTACTGAATTTCAACAATTCTGCCAGAGACGGCCAGACGGCCTTTAAAGCCGACAGAGGCAGAGTGGGCGAAGACGAAGTCGTCCTATATGACTTTGCTTTGGAAAGAGAAACGTCGGACGACGGCGATATGGATGAATTTGTATTGGACAGCAACTTGAAAGAAGGAATTACCCTGAGCAAATCCTCCGTTGCGCTGGACGGCAAAAACCCGGTCACGGTCGTAGCGAGCGTCAAGCCTTCTTTCTCGAAGTTTGCGGATGGAACCAAGGTCGTCTGGGAACTGCACGGGGAAACCAGCGGCTTCACGATCAGCCAAAGCGGGCTTTCCTGCCAGGTGTCCGCAAAGGGCGCGTCGTCCGAGTCCTATAAGGCCACGCTGGTGGCTTACCTTGTAGATCAAAGGGGTGACAGGCTGGCGGATTACCGGTCCGACTCCTGTATCCTGACCTACGGTACGCAGTCGTCGCAGCCCTCCGACTCCGGGCTGACGCTGGATACCTATGCCGTCACCATCGGGGCGGGCGACACCTACTGGGTTCTGGCCGTTACGGATTCCAAAACGCCGCCGGTCGCCATGTCCTACAATTCGTCCGTGGCAAAAGTGGGAGCGGCCGCCGCGTATAATAAAAACGGAAAAACCGGCTGGGTGTATCCTGTTACCGGCGTGGCAAAGGGCGGTGTGACTATCGATATCGGCGGGCAAAAAATGATTACGGCCATCGCCGCGGGCAGCATTGTGGTGGATACCTCCTCTTACACTCTGAACCCGGGCGGAAAATACTATATCGGCGTTAAAATCGGCGGGATCGACCGCAAGAACCTCAATGTCCATTCCCAGAACGCCTGCACCTCGGTCGATTACGCCGGAAAAAATAAAAGCGGGCTGGACCTGTATGTGGTGACCGGCAGGCAGACCGGGGTCGGAGCCGTTATTTTTGAAATTGTCGGCGGCCAGTCGGTACAGGCACAGATCACTGTGGAAAACGGCGCCAAGCCGCACGGCGTGAGCGCCAGACTGATTGCGGCGGCGTAGCCGTATCAAAGTCGCGGCGGCGTAGAAAGGCCGATTTCAAAATCAGGGAGCATATCCGGAAAAGCCCGCGAAACGGGCGGTTTCCGCATATGCTCTTTCCGTTTTCTTTTTATTTGCGGAAGCGGAATTTCTGCCCTGCAAAAAATTTGCTGCCCCTGGGCTGAAATTTTGAGTTTTGTGGTATAATAGGAATGATCCTCAAAAGTAAGAGATAATTTAAGGAGAATGTATGCTTTCATTCAAACCAATCGAAGCCGATAATATTTTGGCTTTATCCAAGTATTTCGAGTACCAGCAGTACAGGACCTGCGACTATTCTATCGCAGGAATCTTTATGTGGAGGAAATTTTTTTACAGCGAGTATGATATCTATGAAAATATGTTGCTTTTCAAAGTTACATATCTGAACGGGGCGGTCGCGTTTACTTTCCCGGTCGGCCCCGGCTCCGTTGACGGTGCGCTGACGCAGCTGGAAAATTACGCAAGGGAAAAGGACATCCCCCTTTATTTTTGTACGGTGCCGCTGAACGCGCTTGACGTACTGGAAAAAAGGTACGGCGGCAGAATTACCCACACGGAAAACCGCGACTGGTTTGACTATCTGTACCTGTGTTCCGACATGCAGACGTTTGCCGGAAGAAGGTTCAGCGGCCAGCGCAACCATATCAATAAGTTTAAAAAGCTTTATCCCGATTACCGATATGTTCCCATTGAAAACGGAAATATAGACAGAGTGGTCGAATTTTTCGGCAGCTATGCGGAAGAGCACGTCAAGGACAACCCCATCGCCAAAGAAGAATCCTTTCGGGCGAAGGAAATTCTCCCGTATTTTGAGCAGTTTGGGCTGTGCGGCGGTTTTATCGAGGTGGAGGGGAAAATCGTTGCCTTCTCCGTGGGGGAAATCGTGGGGGATACCCTGTTTGTCCATATTGAAAAAGCGCTGAAGGAATACGAAGGCTCCTATCAGGTAATGGTAAAGGAATTTGCCGTACATGAGGCGGATGAGAGAGTGATCTATATTAACCGCGAGGAGGATATCGGCGACCTGGGGCTCAGAACCTCCAAGCTGTCTTATCACCCCGTTCACATACTGGAAAAGTATTTCGTGACAGTGGAGGAATCCGCATGGAAATAGCCGAAATTTCCGAATCCGACCGGGAACAGGCCGCCGATCTGGCGGTTTCCTGTTTTATCAATGATTTATATTTTCAAAAGATGATCCCGGAGGAAGAGGAAAGAAAATCGGAGCTGAAGAAAAATTTTCTGGACGCCGTCTCTTACTGCGGCGCGGAGGATGGGGCGTACGGCATCCGCGAAAACGGATGCCTGATCGCTTTCGTCCTTTTTTTCGATTACGACCGGCTGAACAAATCCAATCCGCGGCAGCTGTCCCGGTTTTTCGGGTATGAGGCGAGCGGAAGGTCCCGTTTCCAGCTGACCCATCCGTCCACCATGTCGGACCGCAAATTTATTCAGCTGAAGGCGGAGGAATGCGGCGTCCGCACTACCTATCTTCTTTCGCTGGGCGTCGACGAAGCACACAGGCGTGCGGGTCTGGCTACCCGCCTGGTTCAGTTTGTGCGCGAAAGCTTCCCGAACCATTCCCTGCTGAGCGATATCTCCAATCCGGAATCCCTCGGCATTTACAAAAAGCTGGGGTTTCGCATTGACAGGATCAGCGGGGATTATTATCTGGTCAAGGGAAGTCCGCTGACGGAAAGCTTCGGCTCGGAAAATGCGGAAAAGCTTTATCTGGCGGTTCCCAATGAAGAAACGCTTTCAACTGTGTTCGGTGAAAAGCAGATTCCGCACCGTGCGGCGGAAATACAGGGCTTTCGGATAGAGAAAAACAGCGCTGTTTACAGCTTTATCAAAAAGCCCTCGGAGCGCTGCCGGGCGGTCATCGCGCAGGTGACCCGGGAGCAGCTGTTTTCCTATCAGAAATATATCTGCCTTGCCAACAATACGGAGGAATCTCGCACTGAAGGCGATACGGGCTATTTTATTTATTACAGAACCCATCCCTATGACGGCCCGGTCCTATATAACGGCCTGCTCAGGGAAATGCTCCCTGCCAGACAGTCGGAGTGGAGCATCGTTCCGGATGTATATGTGAGCTTTCCGATTGAGTACCGTGATCTCTCCGTTTTGGAAAACGCGGGGCAGAGGAAATACGATAAAACCATGGCGCAGCTTTTGGATCTGCTCGATTTCCGCACGCATTTCGAGTCGGGAGTTCCGAAGCAGAACGATTTCCCTAAAAACAGCGGCAGCTTCAAGGAACGCATTCGGCGGTACTACCTTGGGAAGATCAAGATCGTCGTCACCTGTGAGACGACGCCGGACACCTACCTGACCGGGGGCGGCGAAATCGGCTGCCCCGCTTATGTGGACCTGATTCTTTCCGTCGACCGCCAGAGTAGCTGCGGCGTTGTGTCGGTGGTGTCCCTCTCCTGTCCTTTTCTGCTCAGCCATTTTCTGGACAGCGTTGTCCGGAACCAGTTTACGGTTAAGACGGACAACGAGAATACCGAGAATTTTTACGAATATCTTGAGCGCGGGTATCAGGTCCTCAAAAGGGGAACGCCGAAGGCGTTTGTCACTATCCCAAATCGGCGCAGTCAGATCAAAAATAACGAGCTTGCTTCCCTGCTGTTTATGGAGACCATTTATCAGCAGGGAGAAAACATGGGCAGGGTCATAGACCGGGACGTTGTGGAAATCGTAGAGAACGAGCATGGAATGGCGCAGTATGAATACGCCCACGGGTACGCTTATTCCAATATTTTCGTTCAGATATCGGACACATTTCCGTTTGAAATTACGGACCGCATCGAGTTTGAATCCATTACCCAGTTCTATATCGAGCTTCTGATGTTTGAGGAATCCGCCATCGTTTCGACCAATGAGAAAATTGTGGAATTCCTTTCGCCCGGCTGCGATCCTACGCCAAACGAGGTCCTTTTCAGAACACATCAGATTTTCGATGAATACTCCCGGACGATAGAATTCTGGGATATTCAGGTCAATTACCCATCCTCCAAAAAATCGCTGGCCATGCTGCGCGACGCGTTCCGCATCAACGAGCAGCTGCAGCGTCTGGAGCGAAACCAGAATCAGCTCCAGCGCGTGTTCGATACCCAGCGCGACCTTCTGGACAGACGCGATTCTTCCCACCTGAACCATATTTTGCTGTTTTTGGCTCTGCTGCAGGTCCTGCCACTGTTGATGCCGGGAATATTCTCCGACGGTGAGATTTTCACCCAGCAGAAAATACTGGCGTGTCTGTTTTTGGCGGGCGGGCTGTTTGTTTATGTAAAACTGAAAAACAGGGTTCTGGCAAGAAGCGTAAGAGGGAAACGCTCCGGACAAAATAAAGAAACGGTGGAAAACCGCCGGATAAAATGATACCATACTGAAAAACGGAAGGAAGGGGGATACTGATGGATGCAGCGCAGAGGCGCCGGGAGATTCTTGAGATTCTGAAAAAAAGCGCACAGCCTGTCAGCGCCAGTACCATTGCCAGACAATTCCAGGTGAGCCGGCAGGTCATTGTAGGAGACATCGCGCTCCTGCGGGCGGCGAACGTCGCTATTTCCGCCACGCCGCGGGGATATATCCTGACGGACGGCGCCTGTGACAAGAACCAGATCATCCGGACAATCGCCTGCAGGCACAGCAGGGAAAACCTTGCGGAAGAGCTGTATACGATTGTGGACAATGGCTGCGGCCTGATCGACGTGATCGTGGAGCATGCGGTTTACGGCCAGATTTCCGGCCAGCTGCATATTTTTTCCCGCTACGACGCCGACTGTTTTCTGGAAAAGCTGTCGAAGGATCACGCGTCGCCCTTGTGCGACCTGACGGGCGGAGTGCATCTGCACACGATTTCCTGCCGGTCGGAGGACGCGTATCAAAGGGTTCTCACCGCTTTGGAGGAAAAGGGAATTTTGTTTTCCCGGTAAATCCTCTTGACAAATCCGAAAATCTTCTTTACAATACTAATTACAGGTGTCAAGACATATGTAAAGATAAATATGAGGATTGTCAGAGAGGGATATTATGAGGAATCGTGAAACAAAATTAATCAGTATGGTCATTGCGGCGCTGCTTTGCGCCATTGGGATCGTCATTCCGATGTTCGCCCCTAAAATTATTTTGGAACCGGCGTCCTTTACCCTTGCCAGCCATGTCCCGATTTTTATCGCCCTGTTCATTTCCCCGCCGGTGGCCGTTGCGGTTTCCATCGGAACTTCGTTTGGCTTTTTATTTGCCGGATTTCCGATCGTGATTGTGCTGCGTGCGTTCAGCCATCTGTTTTTTGCGCTGACAGGCGCGTTCATTCTGAAAAGAAAAGAGAATATGCTCGCTTCCGTTGGAAAATCCACGATGTTTGGGCTTCTTCTGGCGCTGATTCACGCGGTCAGTGAAGTGACCGTCGTTACGCTGTTTTATTTTGGAAACAATATGCCGAAAAATTATTATGCCAACGGATACTTTATGTCCGTGATTCTGCTGGTTGGGGTCGGCACCATTGTTCACAGCATGGTCGATTTTGGGATCGCCCTGTTTGTGTGGAAGCCGCTGAGCCATGTGATCAACATTCCGGTCAGCGCAAAGACGGTGCTGAAACGGGAAGCCGCCGTAAAATAAATATTTTTAAGATCCTCCCGCTTCTTTGTTTGCAGCGGGGGGATTTTTTGTCTCCGGGTGTATTCTTGCCTTTATTTCCGCGCCGATCAGAATAATAATGGGGAAGATGATCTGAAAGGGAATCGCGTAGATTTCATATACCGGAATCCATTCCACCCATTCCACCGTGTTTTCGTAAAGGATACCTGCCAGAGTCACCATAAGCAGAGCGCAGGGAACAACATAGAACTTTTGGTCGGCTGCGTCCAGCAGCTTGGCGAGGCCCAGAGAAGAGGAATACAGGCAGACGGCGACCTTAATAAATCCCGCCAGCATCAGGTTGATGCCGATCAGAACCTCGGCACGGGAAAAAAAGTCGCCTATTGAAATGATGCCGACGGTTTCGTAGGAAGGGAAATAAAACATGGTCGCAGAGGGAAAACCCAGGATCAGAATATTTCTGAGATTGACAACGATCACGATCGCCAGTGTCCATATCAGGGCTTTGAAAAAAAAACGGTAGGGTTTCGCCTGCGGATCGAGCGAAGAGAAAAAGGAGAGGCAGAGAAAGGCCTCGCCCAAGGGCAGAACGCAGAGGGAAAAAGCACTGCCGAGCAGCGTCTTCAGATCGGTATTCATGATTGGCTTCAGATTGCCAATATCCATATCTTTGGCGCCGGCCATGAAAGTGGCGGCAACGGATACCACGATAATCGGAAAGGTGTACTTTGACATTCTGCCGATATTTTCCGGCCCGCTTTTTACGGTCCAGACAGAGAGAAGAATAATAAAAAACAGGATTGCCGGTTCGGGTGTTTCCGGCATATTCAGAATATGAACAAAGGTGGAAAACACCTTTAATATGATACCGCCGAGATGAATGGAAAAAAACACATAAATAAAGATCAGTATCCGGCCGAAAACCCTGCCGAAAATCTGTATCAGGATTTCGAATAAATTTTTTCCGGGGTACAGGGACGTCAGCCGGATATAAAGAAAAAGGAGGGGAAGTATCATGATCCCTGCAAGCAGGCTGGCAACCCATGAGTCCTGTTTGGACTGCGGGTCGATACCAATGACCACCAGGCTGCCCAGCCAGAACATAATGATCGTGGCCTGAATCTGTTTTTCCGTTATCTTAGGATTCATCTTTTACCTCTAATGAAAAATAGACGAAATGATCTGGCTGATGATTTTGTTAGGGCTCATCATATCAACGCCGAAGCTCGTCATGATATTGACCGTCAGAGTAATCAGGTAGACGGGAACGGAAAACCAAAGAGCCTTTTTGTCTTTCTTTTTAAAAACAGGAATAAGGTCAAAGACAATCAGGATCGTATAAAGAACAAGAAAAACAATCATAGAGCTCATATCAGTCACCAACTCTCGCTGTGTTATTGACTTTAATATCTGCTGTTACGGCGATATCCATCGCAGTGAAAATTTCGTCCCATTTTGCTTTGTCCTGCTCCCATAGCTGGGGATCGTTTTGATAAATCAGATTCCCAAATCCGAAAATATCGGTTTTGTATTGTTTCTGGGCCATTTTTATCAGATTGGACACGCTGGTTTCCAGCCCGCTTTTCGCACTTTTTTCAACTTCCTGTATTCTTTCGGTTGGGATGTGCTTCTTGGTAGTCTGATTTTCGCCGAGCGCACATACGGTTTTGATATCTATTTTGACTGCCGGAGGATTTTGGGTAAGGATGGGAGTGATTTTTGTTCTGCTTTCCTCAATTTCAAGAGTGATGTTTCTGCCGTCGGAATCAGGGCTTGTCAGCAGCAATCCCCCTTTTATCTGGTCTTTGATGAACAGCATAAGCTGGGACTGATCGACGTCCAGAAAACCAATCAGCTTGTCCTTTTTAAAAATGGCCGTACCGGCCAGTTCAACAGTGGTCGCCGTCTGCTGTTCTGCAACTTTAATGGAAGGCAGGACCAGGGAGGTACCCTCTCCGGCAAGCATATTGTTGGCCTGATACAGTTTGGTTCTGGGCGTTTTCGAGAGGCTGGCTACGTTTTGTGCCAGCATTTGATCGATTTCTAGACAGATCAGGTGATCAGTTACCGGTTTTTGCTGAAGGATTTCTCCGGCTGTTTTTTCCTCTGAAATCATGGGGACCAATGTCAGCCTTGGCTCGGCGTCACGGGAAACAAAGTCCAGAAGAGGGGTGATTCCTTCCGAAGCGAGGTCTTTACTGATTACGACCACTTTACACTCGCTGAACGTCAGTTTTTTTTGGCTTTTGCTGATGGCGTTCCTGATTCCATCGAACACGGTGTCCCCTTCGGTTTCCAGCAGCTTGGAACCCGGATTGTCTCCGGACAGGTCCAAAAATTCAAAGGTAAAATGATATTTATGCCCCTCTGTTCCTCTGTCGATTGCGAAGCCGGAGACCATGGAAAAGCGCTCTATTTCCTGATAATTCCAACAACCATTTAAAAGGAGCATGCTCACGATTAATAGAAGGACGCAAAGTCGTTTACCGGTTTTCATTTTTCGCTCCTCGAAGCTTCCCTCGTTTCGTTTGGGGAAAGGTATTTGGGCCTTTTTTTCATAAACCACCACGGCGCTCTGACTGCGATATCCTTTTTATCCTGTAGAGTATTTGCGTAAGCGCTGTTCATAATGGGAATGCCAAAAGAATTGAGATTGAAAAGATGGATCAACAGTCCCAGTGTGCCAAACATATAACCGTACAGTCCAAGAATGGACGCCATGGCAAGCAGGGTAAAGCGCAGTATAATGGTCGCTCCTTTTACACGGGGAATCATCAGGCCGGAGATTCCCGTGACTCCTACGATGATAATCATAGGGGCGCTTACGATCTTTGCTTCCACGGCAGCCTGCCCGATCACCAGTGCACCGACAATGCTGAGTGCCTGTCCCATCATTCCGGGCATTCTGGACCCGGATTCCCGAAGCATTTCAAAAACCACCAGCATTAAGACCGCTTCCAGTACGGTGGGAAACGGAACGCCCTGCCTCGCTTCCGAAATGCTCATTGTCATGGCGAGGGGAAGCATCTCGTCGTGAAAGGTAGTGAGGGCGACGTAAATCGCAGGTATGCTGGTGGCGACAAAGAAGGCGATTAATCGCAGCATGCGTCCGATGGACGCGAAAAAATAGTTCAGATAGTAGTCTTCGTCGCTTTGAAAGTTCTCGATGAAAAGGAACGGCACCGTTAACACGACGGGACTTCCGTCCAGAAACAGGGCGATTCTCCCTTCCAGCAGCTTTGCCGCAACGACGTCCGGCCTTTCCGTGCTTCCCACCGTTTTGAAGGGAGAGAACGGGGCGTCTTTAATAAATTCATTGATATAGTTTGAGTCCAGCGTGCCGTCGATGGAAAAGGTCTGAAGCCTTTTCTTTAGTTCTGCAAGGACATCCTTGTTGACGACCTTGTCCAGATAGCAGATGCAGGCCTTTGTGTTGGACCTTGTCCCAAAACTCTGGAACTCCATTTTCAGATCCGGTGTTCTCAGCTTTCTGCGAAGCATGGAAAGATTCATCATCAGCGCTTCGTTGAATCCTTCTCGCGGGCCGCGCAGGACTTTTTCATTTTCCGGTTCGGAAATAGAGCGGCTGTTCCAGCCCTTTGTATTCAGAATCAGAAAGTCGGAAAAGCCGTCCATCATCAGGACACAGTCTCCGTAGACGATCCCCTGAAGAATTTTGTCCGTATCCGACGTGCGTTCCACACTGTCGGACAGCATTACCTGCTTCGCAATGATATCCAGTGACAGAACGTCTTTCTGCCTTGGCCTGTACTCCACCAGCGGTTTGATAACGTCCTCGTTTACCAGCTTGTTGTTGACCATCCCGTCAATATAAACAAGGCAGAACCCTATGGACGGGAACGCCGGATTTTCGACCGGCCTGAAGGTCAGCGTTTCATCGTTTTTAAAAATGCCCTGCAGCAGTTCCTTGTTGACGCTGATCCTGCCGGTAAAGGCAACTTTTTCTTCTTTTTGGTCCGTGTTTTTCTTTTCCATCTTTTCACCTTCCCGGCTAAAACAATACATTTGTTACTATTTGTAATAATGAGAAATTTATGCGATTCCACTGATTTTAAATAAAAACCCGCGTGCACGGAATTCAATTCCATGCATGCGGGTTTTCATTATGTCTTTTTGTATTTCAACCTTGTGGCCATTCCGCCGCGGATGTGACGCTGCGCTTTGTTGATCTCAAGGATTTGCTTGACCTGTCTGTATAACTGGGGATCGACATATTTCAAACGCTGCGCCACATCCTTATGTACGGTACTTTTGCTGACACCAAATTTTTTTGCTGCGCCGCGCACGGTGGTTCTGTTCTTGATTATGTACTCGCCGAGCTCTACGGCGCGCTCCTCAACAATACCTTTCACTGTTCCACCCTCCAAACGATTCCGATTGGTAAATAATTATGCTTTGAGAAGAAGAATTAGTACAAAGAGGGGGAATGAAAAGAAACTTAATGAAAGGATATTTCTTTATGGAGGACGTCACCGGGAGAAAAAGAGGAGTATATTCAATTTTATGAGAATGGGCGACAGGAAATTCCCCAATTCGATAAGATCGGCAAATAGATGAGCTGGCAGAAATCGTTTCGACACAACGGCAAAAAAAGAACAGGAAGGAAGACTTTCCTTGCGTACCAGTTTTCCAATTGCTTATGGAAGATCAAAGACAGGCTGAAAGCAGGTAGACTGTCTTTATGACAGTTTGTTTTCTGGAAAACCATTTAAAGATGGAAGTTTACTTCAGATTAAAGATTTAGTTATAATCCACATTAATTGTTAACGGATTAAGTTATCATCGTATATAAGTATAAAAAATTGAAAAATGGCAGAAAGCTTTTGAACTTTATATTCAAGCAATGATCAGTATAATAAAAGTCAGGGGAATGGTAATGAAGCTGAGACAAAAACTCTTATTGGATAAAATTGATCAAATGGGCAGCGTTGACCTCAGTGAACTTGCGGAATGTTTTTTTGTCAGCGAAAAGACAATTCGCAATGATATTCAGGAGATCAATGATTACATGAAAAAGCAGAATAACCAATTGTGTTTTGAAATTTCCGATGGAATGGTTGCTTTTATTGGTGACGAAGGTTCTAAAATGACGATCAGGCAGCACGATGCCGTTGATAATTATTATCTTTACAAACTTTCGGGAGAAGAACGGGTATTTATGATTATCGCCCAGCTGATCTGCAGCGATTCTTATATTACGATAGATCAGCTAGCAAATCAGCTGTATGTCAGCCGGGGAACGATCAATTCAGACCTGCTCCGGATTAAGCAATGGTGCAAAAACAATAGCATCAATATTCAGTTTATCAAAAGCAAAGGCATCCGGATGGAAGAAAGCGAAAAAAAGAAACGTGAGATCTTAACGGGGCTAATCAGTGACCACATGCACATAGGCGGATTTGATGACAGACATTGGGAAGCAATGAATTTGTACCATAAGATGTTTAAAGACATTGATATCTCCGCTATCAAAGAAAGCGTACTGATTGCTGAAGAAAAATTCAACTATATTCTTTCAGACGATGGATATGAAGAACTGGTCGTTCAGATAGCATTTTCCATTATCAGGGACAAAACTCATCCTTTACATTTAAAGAGGGCAAAAAATGCCATACCATCGAGCCGGTTGGAATACGATATGGCGCAGTTTATTGTTGATCAGATCAACCAAAGGCTTCATGTAGAGTTGGCCCGGGATACAGTCGATTATCTGTCAGAACACATCAACGGCGAAGCCCTGCACTCGCTGATAGAATATGAAGAAACAAAACTTCCGTACATTCAGATTATTGCGGAGCAAATGATTGTAAGTGTAGGAAAAACGCTGAATTTTGATTTTCACTGTGATAAAACGCTTTATAACAGGCTTGTAAAACATCTTTGTTCCGCGATACGTTCAGTGAAAAATGGAATTACCATGGATAACCCGCTGAAAAAGACGCTGATTCAGGAAAACACTGCGCTTTTTGAAGCCATTAAAAGAAGCAGCGGACCGTTACGGCAATTTATTGGAATGGATATTTCAGATGATGAGTTTTCCTATTTATTGATTTATTTTGCGAGCACTATGGAAAGTACAGGCCAGACTTTAAAAAAGCGGAACCCGACGGTGGCGGTGCTCTGTAATACGGGCCATGGCACAGCGCAGCTGGTGGTTGAGGAATTAAAGCAATACTTTAGCTTTGACATTAAATATGTACTTGCCGCCCATCAGTTGGCAAGGGTGCAGAAAAAACAGATTTTTGATTTTGCCATTACCACCATTCCACTAAAAACAGATTTGCCTTTTGTCCTGGTAAGTCCTATTATTCGCCGGCCGGATATTGAGAAAATCAATCAGATGATGATCAATTTGGGGTTTGTCAGTTCTGATCAGGCCCTGGAATCCTCCGGGGGTGATTCCAAACTTTGTTTGAAATCAAGTTTAGCGGACAGCATCCGGCTTTTGCTAAAAAAATATGATTCAGGGGAAGAACTGCAATTGGCGGATCAGGTTCAGAATACATTAGATCAATACAAAAAAGATCAAAAAAACGTACACTTAAAGGAGAAAAAACAACCGATGCTGAGCGATGTATTAAAAATTGATTATATTGAACTTGATGTCCTGGCGGAGGATTGGAAGGAAGCTGTAAGGGCAGGCGGTGAAATTCTTTTCCGTAACGGAGTGGTTGCAAAGTCGTATATTGAGGCGGCAATTCAGAATGTTATGGATTTAGGCCCTTATATTGTGCTTACAAAAGGAGTGGCAATTCCGCACGCGGGTAAGAAATTCGGGGTGTACAGCACCGCAATATCGTTTGTTCGGTTAAAAACACCAGTTTGTTTCGGCAACAAAGAGAATGATCCTGTTAAATATATTTTCACCTTGGCGACGATAGACTCTTCCTCGCACTTGGTTGCTTTAAAGGATTTGGTGTCATTGTTTGATCATCCGGAGTTTTTCCAGGTTCTTGACCAGGCTGAAACTCCAGAAGATATTATAGCTTATATCAAAAATTTTGAAATGGAGAAGGAGCGTGAATGATGAAAAAGGGATTGGTTGTCTGCAGAACAGGCATGGGCAGCTCCATGATGCTTTGTATTAAGCTTAACAGTGTCATCGAGAAGAATCATTTTCCATTGGAGTTGGAGCACGATGTTTTAAGCGGGGTGGGTATGCATCGTCCCGATGTTGTGATCATTATGAATGACCTGGCTGAGGAATTTGAAGGAAAGGATGTGTATGTAATCGGAATCAAGGATATCATGGATACCAAGTATATGGAACAGGAACTAAGAAAGTTCTTTGAAAAATGCGGAGAAAAGCTAATAAAATAACTTGAGAACAGGGGAGGTTCTTTAATGTCTATCATAACGGCAATATTAAACTTTATTGTTTTTGATCTTCTTTCACAGGCATCCATTTTAGTCGGGCTTATGGCTCTTGTAGGATTGATTTTACAAAAGAAAAAGCCAGTGCAGGTAATTACAGGCACGGTTAAAACGATTGTCGGCTTTCTGATTTTCGGCATTGGTTCAACAGCGGCACAGGGGGCGCTTTCCTCTTTTCAAACCCTTTTTACCAAGGGCTTTCACGTACAGGGGGTCCTTCCTTTGGCCGAAGCCGTAACAGGACAGGCGCAGACGAAGTTTCCCATGGTCATTGCTCTGGTAATGGTGTGCGGGTTTGCTTTGAACCTTCTGATTGCCAGATTCACGAAATTCAAATTTATTTTCCTGACCGGCCAGCATAATCTGTTCCTTGCCGCTATGTTGACCATTTTGTTTAAAGCCCTTGGTTTCAACGATTTGGCCACTATTATTACCGGCGCGGTGCTCCTCGGATTTTCGGCGGCAATATTCCCTGCGCTGGCACAGCCTTATATGAGAAAAGTTACGGGCAATGATGAGATCGCAATCGGCCATTATTGCACCATTGCCTACGCGCTGTCGGGCTGGCTTGGCAGCAGGGTTGGTAAACCGGAAGACAGTACCGAGAATTTAAAACTGCCGGGTTGGCTTTCCATCTTTAAGGACTATATCGTTTCCGTTACGCTTTCTATCGGTATTTTCTATTATGTCGCAGCAATAGCAGCCGGCAGAGCCAATGTGGAAGCGTTGTCGGGGGGAGTACACTGGCTGGTGTATCCGCTTTTGCAGGCTTTGGCGTTTTCAGGCGGATTGTACGTCATCATTACAGGCGTCCGGATGTTTCTGTCAGAAATTGTCCCGGCATTTGTCGGGATTTCCGAAAAATTTATTCCAAATTCCAAACCTGCTTTGGACTGCCCGGTCGTATTTCCATATGCGCCGACTGCAACGGTTCTTGGTTTTATCTGCGCGTATCTTGCGGGAATCGTATGCATGTTCTTCTTTTCAGCAGTTGGTATGACGGTCATTATTCCGGTTGCTATCCCTTATTTCTTTATCGGCGGTACCGCCGCTGTCTTCGGCAACGCGACGGGCGGATGGAAAGGTGCGGTGCTTGCAAGCGTGGCGACGGGCATTCTGATCGCCGTTGGTCCTGCGCTTATGTATCCGGTTATGCAATCCGTCGGACTTTCTGGCACAGCTTTCCCGGAAACCGATTTCAATGCTCTCGGCCTGATCATCTACAACATAGGAAAGCTGTTTGGTTTGACAGCGTAAACATACTGCAAATTTAGCTGTTATATAAGAAAATTATTGCCGCAAAAGTTTGCTCGCTTTTGCGGCATAGTTATGAAGGTCTGATATGAAGTTGGAGGTATTATGGGAACAAATCAAAAATTATCGTTTTTGGCAATGGAAAATCGGGAACGCATTATTAAAATGATTTATCAGGCAAAGGCCGGACATCCGGGCGGGTCACTTTCCATTATCGATATCCTTACTGCAATTTATGAAATGGATGTGGATCTCAACGCAAAACAGCGCAGCAGGGTAGTACTCTCAAAGGGCCATGCCGTACCGGCACAATATGCGGTTTTCAATGCAAAAGGGCTTATTAAGGATGAGGAAATGGGGACGTTCCGTTCTGTTAATTCGCGGCTGCAAGGCCACCCGTACATTGTGGATATCCCCGAATCGGACGCGACCACAGGATTGCTTGGACAGGGCCTTTCCATTGCGGTAGGGATTGCCGTTGCTAAGAAAGCAAGCAATGATGGTCATCGTGTTTATGCTATCGTGGGCGACGGAGAGCTCCATGAAGGGCAAATATGGGAAGCAGTACTGGAAGCACCTCAGTTTAAGACTGACAATTTAGTGCTGATTGTTGATTACAATAAGCTTTCATCCAGCGGACCTGTGAACGAAGTAATTAATCTGAATCCCCTCACGGATAAATTCAGAGCTTTTAACTGGGACGTATATGAAATTGACGGACACAATATGGATCAGATTGTTGAGGTACTGAGCATTGCACGCAAAGGAACCGGAAAACCGATTGCCATTATTGCAAATACAGTCAAAGGCAAAGGAGTTTCCTATATGGAGAATAATCCCAAATGGCACAGCTCCGCATTGACCGATGAAGAATACACGACCGCGATGAAGGACATCCAAAGGGAGAAGGAGGGAATCCGCCTTGATTGAAAATTTAATCAGCTTAAGAGAAAAAGTGGGTCGGATTTTATGTGAATTCGGAAATGACGAACGCATTTTTGTTTTGGACACCGATTTGGCAAAGTCGACGACCACCGTTGAATTCCTCAGCCAATATCCGAATCGTTTTTTGGAAATGGGAATCTCGGAGCAAAGTGCAATGTCGGTGGCTTCCGGCCTTGCCATTGAGGGGAAAATCCCGTTTTACGTAAGCTTTGCGTTATTCACAACCGGGACCGCATGGACGCAGCTCAGACAAGCCTGCTACTCGAATTTAAATGTGAAGGTCATCGGAACACACCCCGGTCTGGACGACGGACCGGATGGGGCCAGCCATCATGCAAATGAAGACCTGGCGCTTACCAGGGCTCTTCCCGGGATTACCATACTCACTCCGGCAAGCGTTGAAGATTTACGGGACAGCATTGCGCTTGCAATTAACACAGATGGCCCGTTTTATATCCGTGTCGCGCGTGATGCGGTTCCCGTTTTGGACATCCCGCATACACCGGTGAAAATAGGGAAAATGATTGTAAATTATGATGATGGAAACGATCTCGCAATCTTTTATGAAGGTACCGCAATGAAGGCGGCGTTTGAAGGGTACTGCACGTTAAAGCACGAAGGTTTTCAATGCAAACTAATTAATATTTCCTGCTTGAAACCCATCGGTGCAGATGCATTATGTTCCATAGCGAAGACAGTCAAAGGCATTGTTACCGTGGAAAACCACTCCGTGATGGCGGGACTGGGAGGCGCTGTTGCCGAGGTCCTGATGAATGCTGGTATTAGTGTCAAATTCACACAGGTTGGCATTCAGGATGTTTTTACGGAATCGGGCGCAATAGCGGATTTAAAGAGAAAATATGGGATTTACGGAGAAAAAGTCGCCGAATGTGCAAAAGCGCTTTTAAAGTAATCGGGTCGCCATGAAGCTGACAGAAATCATCAAGTGAGGTTAGAATAATGCAAACATTTCAATATAAGGTAAGAGATGAAGATGGTCTGCACGCAAGACCGGCAGGTTTGCTTGTAAAATGTACGCAGAGTTGCAGCTCAGACGTCAGGATTTCACTGGGGGAAAAAAAGATGGATGCAAAAAAGCTCTTCGCCATTATGAGCCTTTGCGTGCAGCAGAACGATACCATTACTTTTCATATACAGGGTAAGGACGAACAGAGTGATTGTGCGAAGCTGAAGGAATTTTGCCAGAAAAATCTCTGAAAAGGTACGGAATCATCGCCCGTGAATGATGCGCATGTTTTTTATATACTGCCAAATATCAATAAAAAGTGTCCTCTCAGTTTTTTAGTTCAAGGGGAGGCTTTTTCTGGTCAAAGATTAATCATTCATTCAAAATGTAGCTATGCGCTACTAGGCTGTCTTTCCGGATCCTCCACAGCTATCGCCCAGCCAGAACGGCGGGATCTGATGGTTCTGGATCAGCAAAATGCCCCCGAAACACGTTGTTTCGGGGCATTTTCGTGTCAAACGCATTCCAAAATCTATGGGGCAATATCCATACGGTTTTGGAACGGGTTATTCCATCGGGACGCTAACAATGTTCCGTTGTTTTTATGTCATCGGAGGAAAAGGCAAAAATTATATTTTTGGATACGCAAGAGTATCCACGGAAGCACAGAACCTTGACCGTCAGCTTGATGCTTTGAAACGGTACGGGGTAGACTTTATCTATAACGAGAAAATGACCGGCCAGAATTGATGAAAATGCTGGATCGTATTGACAAGGGTGATACGATTGTGATCGAATCGTTATCACGTCTTGGCAGGAGCACAAAAGACCTGATTGAGTTGGTGGAGTTGTTTGAACGGAAAAAGGTGCATCTGGTTTCCCTAAAAGAGTCCATCGATACCAGTACGCCAACCGTGAAATTACTTTTTACTCTAATGAGTGCCCTGGCTCAATTTGAACGTGTGTCATCGCCGAACGAACAAAGGAAGGGCTCAAATCAGCCCGAGCCCGTGGCCGTATGAGCGAGAGGCCGAAAATTGATGAGGGTAAAAACAGGCGGTGAAGCTTTACAACACAAAGCAGTATTCCGTCAAAGAGATTGAAGAGCTGACTGGGGTAAAGAAGGCGACGCTGTATCGAAATTTATAATGATGAGAGGGGAACGATTACGCAAGAAATAAAAATATCGGCAATTTGTTCTATGCAATAATATTTAAATACGTATTTGGAGTATAGAACATGTTTAAATTTGGAGTACTTAATGTGCTTTACTTGATATTCATTCTAATTTAAGGTAAAATGATTTACATAAAATAAAAAGATATTTATATAAAGAGTGTAAGGAAATGTATATGGTAAAAAGATTGAAAACTCAGGCGTTCACTTTTTTTCATTACAGTGGATTGCTCCGCGAACTGGTTGTTCGGGACATTAAAGTACGCTATCGAAGGTCGTTTTTAGGCCTTCTATGGACAGTTTTGAACCCACTGCTAATGATGGCGGTCCAGACGATAGTCTTTTCTACTTTCTTTAAATCAAGTATTGTAAATTTTCCGGTCTATTTACTTATCGGTAATATTGTCTTCTCAATGAATTCTGATTCCACTTCTCAGGCGCTGACATCCATTATTGGCAGTGCTGGGCTGATTAAAAAAGTGTATATTCCAAAATACTTATTTCCGCTGTCGAAAGTGCTGTCCTGCCTTGTAAATTTTGGCTTTTCGCTTATTGCTTTGATTATTGTTATGCTTGTAACCAAGTCTCAGTTTCACTTTGAAATGATTCTCTCCTTTGTGCCGCTATTTTACCTGTTGCTTTTTTCAATCGGTCTGAGTTTAATCCTTTCTTCTATAACGGTTTATTTTCGTGATATTGCTCATTTGTACAGCGTTTTTATCACAGCGTGGATGTATTTGACACCAATCTTTTATCCTATGGATATGTTACCACCGCAAATACAGGCTATTATAAATTGGAATCCGATGTATCAGTATATTAAATATTTTCGCTTGCTTATCATGGATGGAATTGTTCCTGCATGGCGGACGAATTTATTCTGTTTTGGACTCGGGGCAATTACGCTGGTAATAGGGGTCTATATGTTCCAAGAATTGCAGGATAAATTTATTTTACACATATGAAGATTAACGCTGATCCGCGAGAGGGGTTTGGGATTGGAAGATTACAGAACAAAAAACTATTATATGATAGAGACTTTGAAAAACGAGATTCAAAAGTTCTCCGTTATCTCGTTTGACATTGATGATACCTTGCTCCTTTATGATGTGATGTATCCGAGTGATGTGATGAAGCTTATCGAGGACTATGTACAGCAGAACTGTAATATAGCGGGTTTTTCCTATATTTATTCTGAGATATTACAATCGATGCGGGCGCAACAGGCTGATCGGAAAGACGACGTATCCTATTCTGAGCTTTATCAGCAGATCCAGGAAAAACTGGGTATTGATTGCAGAGAAATCGCGGAACATCAGTTGCGGCAGGTTCGGGCCCATACCTTTGCAAATCCCGTTATGAGACAGATTTATGACTATGCAGTACAAGGCAAGAAGAAAATTTTTATAGTTGCCGATTCCATTTACTCCACAGAGTTCCTTTCAAATCTTATGCATGAAAAAGGAATTAATTCATTTGAGAGAATTTATTCATCCGGTGAAGTAGGTCTTTCTAAGGCAACCGGAAAATTGTATCATCACATTTTGAAATCAGAACAAATTGATCCAAAAACATGGCTGCATATTGGGGATAATCGGCAGTCAGATTTTGATATTTTGAGACATACGGGTATTACCGCGTATTTTTACCAACCACTCCGGGATCGATATTATGCTGACAAAGCAAAGAATGAAGCACGCCTAAAAGAACAGGGGCAAGATATCACAATAGAAAAACCGGAAGAAAATACGCTTTCTTTCTCTATGAAAAAAGCAAAAAAAATCAACGACTATTATACGGAAATTAGCTATCCAAACCCAGAGATCGCGGTTCATATAGAAAATGTCTCTATGATGTTTAACTTAAGCAGCGAAAAAGTTGACAGTATAAAAGAATACATCATTAAACTGATAAAACGGCAGTTAATGTTTCAGGAATTCTGGGCATTGAAGAATGTCAGCTTTGATGTTCATAAAGGGGAAAAAGTCGGGCTCATCGGATTAAATGGCTCCGGGAAAAGCACTATGCTGAAAGTTGTTTCAGGCGTTTTGAAACCGACCGAAGGCTCTGTTAGCGTAAGTGGGAACATAGCGCCATTAATCGAACTTGGAGCAGGATTTGACTTTGATTTAACTGCAAAGGAAAACGTGTTTCTAAACGGAGCAATCCTGGGCTATCCAAAAAGAGAAATGGAGAATCGTTATCACGATATTATTGAGTTTTCGGAATTGCAGGAATTCGAAGATGTTCCAATCAAGAATTACTCTTCAGGTATGGTTGCTCGATTAGGTTTTGCGATTGCAACCTGCCATGTACCGGATATTCTCATTATTGACGAGATTCTATCAGTCGGGGATTTTGAATTTCAAAAAAAATGCCATGCCAAGATGCGGGAATTAGCCGGAAAGGGCACGACTGTTCTGTTCGTATCTCATTCCGCCGGGGACATCATCGACATGTGCGACAAGGCGGTATGGCTTGAGCATGGCTGTGTTGTGGATATGGGCGAAGCGGAATACATTGTCAATAATTATTTGAACCAATGAAATTATACGGCTATTTTATGCCGTAAGGGAGGTCGAAAATTGTGCGGAATAAAATCAGATATTACGACAGTGTATTGCGGAAAAATAAGTGCATGGATTTTCATACCCCTGCGGAACGAATGATTCAAGATTTTAATACCCATTCTGATAATAAATTTCTATACGAGACGACTGCATTTATGACTGCTCCGGTATTGGTCAGTTACGTAATATGGGTTTTGGACAGCGCAAGAAAAAAAGGGATCAGACGTCTTTATTTCCTCGCGCGGGATGGTTACATCATGTATCAAATCGCACTGACTTTGTGCAGAGCGTATCATTTGAATATAGATTGCCGATATTTTTATTGTAGCCGATATGCATTGAGAATGCCTCTTTTTTTAATTGACAGGGAAGAAGCGTTGGATAAGGTTTGCATTAATGGATATTGTGTCACTGCGGAGATCGTATTGGATCGCGTTGGACTTGACAAGTGGGAAAAGGAACAAGTTTTTTCCGAACTGGGAATAGAAAGCAAAAAGCAAATTTTAAGTAAGGCTGGGTTAGCGGAATTACGGCAGCGTCTGGAGCATAGCGATACTTTTTTAAAACTGGCATTGAAAAGGTCAAACGAATCATATTCCATGATATACAGCTATTTTCTGCAGGAAGGCTTTTTTGATTCCATCCACTTTGCAATTGTTGATAGCGGGTGGTCCGGCTCCATGCAAAGATCGATTAGGAGAATACTGGAATATGCCGGGAAAGAGGATATCCTTCAAGGCTTTTATTTCGGAATGTATGAAATGGGTAAACCGGAAGACGGCCAATATTACTGCTATTATTTTTCCTCAAGCAAACATTATTTTCGTTCCATCAATTTCAACAATAATCTTTTTGAATGTCTTTGCAGCGCGAACCATGGTATGACAATCGGATATGAGAAAAATAATGAAGGCCGAATTGTTCCGATCCTGAATTTATTTCATTTTAACCAAAATACGGAGTTGCAGTTAAAAGTACTTCAAAATTTTGCCGTTCGTTTTGTTGAAAACAATTCTGTGCTTTCTGAAAACAATATTTCTATGGTTCACTTCCTTTTGAAAAGCTTTATGGGGTACCCATGTCGCGCGGAAGCCGATTTTTACGGCGGCATTTCTTTTTGTGATGATTCAACTGAAAAATACATGGTTCCTCTTGCCGACAGGCTCAGTATGGAGGATATTCGTCAACAATTAATTTCTACAAAGGTTATTCGGAAATTTAAAATTAAAAAAGCAGCAAAAACTTATAAAGAATCGTTTTGGATTCAGGGAACATTGGCAAGGTACAAATATCCGTGCACAAAATTGCTAAATGTAAATTTTAAGTTATCGATTTTTATATACAGCTTTTTGAAATATTTAAAAATCGGCAAAATATGAATAGCTGTGAGATGGTAAACAATAAGCGATAAGCAATCGTTAGTTTCTGTAATTATTCCGGTTTACAATATAGAAAAACATGTAGAATGTGTTGAATATTGGTTAGTGAAGAGAACGATTTCTTTTGAATATTGGAAGGATGACAAGTATGAACGAGAAGCACAATTTGGATGTTGCTTATGATAATGAATTGTCGGAGATTATTAATAAAATAAAAGATTCTTCCATAGTTTCTTTTGATATTTTTGACACTTTGGTTTTAAGAAATGTGCTCTACCCCAAAGATATTTTTAAGATTCTTGCACAGTATGTGAAGAAAAAATATCATGTCGATTGTTTTTACGAAATCCGTATCAACAATGAATTTCGCGCCCGTCAGGATACAGACCTTGAAGACATTACATTAGACGAAATCTATACGGCGATAGCAAAATATGAAAAGTTAAATCTTGATCTAATTGATATTAAGAAAAAAGAGTTGGAGTTAGAAAAGAAATTCATTGTAGTTAATCCATTAATGAAAGCGGTTTATGACTATGCGCTGAACACTCATAAAACGATTTATATTATTTCAGATATGTATCTACCAACAAAGTTTGTAAAGGATGTATTAGCTGGGTTGGGATATAGCAAATATGAACAGCTTTTGATCTCCGGGGATATCAAAAGGACAAAAGCAACGAAAACGATGTATGAATATTTGCTGAAAGAAGTTCATTTAGCTTCGGAAAAATGGATACATATCGGTGATAATATACATTCAGACGTTGAGAATCCCCGCAGCTTCGGAATCAAGGCAATCCATTATAAAGCTGTACGCGAGCGGGCAAGATATATGGAAAACGAGCAAACACTGTCTATCTCAGCTTCCATTATGCGCGCTATACAATACAACCGCTTGTACTGTGGCTATTATGATTTTTCTTATTGGCAAAGATTTGGAATGGAATACATTGCTCCTATTTATTATGGCCTTGCTGATTGGGTGGCAAGAATGAATCGAAACCACAATAATATTGTTTTTTTGTCGCGCGACGGATACATTGTAAAACAGGTGTTTGATCTAATCAAACAAAAAAGGCATCTTGATAAGATAGAATCTATTTACCTTTATACTTCACGGAAAGCCTATCAATTGCCTGCAATAATTCACATGGACAAATGTGAAGTTATTTTATCTCTTACTGCATGGAATGAACCCTTCGGTCATGTATACACGATCAAAGAATTATTTGAAAATGTCGGTTTGAATATAGAAGAATATCTTGATGTAATTAGACAATTCGGTTTTGAAGGACCAAAGGACAGGATTTATTTTAATACTTTGCACCAAGCTAAAAAATTAGTTGCATTTCTTTATGATGACGTCATGAAGGCATTAGGTGAAAAAGCATCTCTTGTGGAAGAATATTTGGAACAAAGTGGAATTTTAAAATTTAAGAAGATCAATATTTTCGACATAGGCTGGCGCGGTAGTATTCAATATGCCATGTCTTTGTTTATTGAAAATCATAATAAGAATAACGTGAAAAAAAATGATCTTTACGGTTATTACTTTGGAACGAATCAATATGTTTACCCACAAATTGTAGACAATACTTTTGGATATTATTTTGACTGTTCAGTCCCCCCCGAACACAGCGGTTTCTGCCTTGATAATATTATGATGTTTGAATACATCTTTTCTTGTCCGCAGCCACAGCTCATTGGTTTCCAAAAAAGTGATGCCAAAATTCAGCCGCTGTTCCGTGATTTCATTGAAAACAAAGAATTTATCTGTCAGTTTCAGGAAAGTGCTATAGACATAATACAGGAATTTCTAGCATTTGATGAATATATCTCCGGGATTTCTTCTGCCAGTTGTCTGGATCTTTACCGGCGTCTTGTGATGGACAAACGGTATGAAGACATGAAAGAATTTTATAATGTTTATAACTTTGTATCATTTAATACTGCAAACAAGCCATATGTCACAAAATACAGTCAGTTGGAAGTCAAGAAGCATGCACGGACAATCTGGCAGAAAACAGCCGTTAATTTATGGAAATATGCTTACCTCATTGAAGATATCAATACACAACAGGAATATAATACTTTCCTTAAAAAGAATAGAATCATCCCGAATCCAACTATGTTACCAGCTAAAAAGGGGCTTATTCATTTCATATGTAATTATGTTAAATTAGCACTACATGACAGACGCCAGCTTAAATATATTATGAAACAAAAATTATCCAAACATCCTTTTTGGCTGAAACATTTTGGTAATTTATATCGTACGCTGCGAAACACAAAAAATTTTGTCTTTCATGAACCCAGAATATAATGTGCTTTTTCGCTGATTTTTACTAAGAACTACAGACAAAACAGCATTCTAAATTGTTTATAATTAAAGGATGTGGCCAGACATGAAATTATTTCCTGAGAATATGCTTAAAACGTGTATTGGGTGCTCCTGCTGTGCAAATATTTGTCCGAATGATGCAATTCAGATGCAGCCTGATTCTTACGGATTTTCTAAGCCTATAATTGATTCTGCTTTATGTACATCTTGTGCCAAGTGCGTTTCGGCTTGCCCTATCCTACATCCAATCCGAAAAAACGCCTCTGAACCGTACTGCTATGCCTGTATGGCGAACGATTCATTGCGTGCTGTAAGTTCAAGCGGGGGTGCATTTTCTGTCTTTTCCTTAGAAGTTCTTTCAAAGGGCGGTGTTGTCTGCGGCGCGGCGCTGGAATCGGACTTGCATGTCCGCCACATTTTCATCGAACGGCCTGAGCAACTCCATCTCCTACAAAAGAGCAAGTATATTCAGAGTGAAATTGGAACCACCTACAAACAAGCGAAAGACTATCTAAAGACAGGTAGACTGGTGTTGTTTACTGGTTGTCCTTGCCAAATTGCAGCCCTACAGAGCTATCTGGATGAAGATTATGCGAATCTCATTACGGTGGATCTGATGTGCCATGGCGTGTCATCCTACCAGATGCTCGTTGATTCTGTTAGTGAACAGACACCACTGGATTCTATCCGTTCTATTAGTTTTAGGAATAAGGAAAACGGCTGGAATTATAATGAAAAAATGAACTTATGGGCAGCAAGCAGCCAAATCATGAAATTAGACTGCGGTAATTTCGAAAAACAACTGGATGTTACCAACAATGCCTTTGAGAAGGGATTCCATTGCAATATTAGTTTGCGAGAGTCCTGTTATAATTGTGTGTTTAGTGAGTATCCGCGTCAGGGAGATCTTACCATTGGTGACTTTTGGGGCATTGAACAGTATTCTGCAAAATTAACGGATAATCAAGGGACGAGTTTAGTTTTACTAAATAATGAGAAAGGAATTGCTTTTTTTAGATCTATAGAAGATCAATTTATTCTATGCCAGCAAACCCCTCTTTCGGCCGTTTGCAACCGAATTAGTGCTAAAATTGATGAACATCCTGGACGGAAACGTTTTCTTGATTTATATCCTTACATTCCGTTCAATCAGGCAATTGATTGGGTTTTGCAGGGACAATTTGATATTGGCATCGTTGGGGTCTGGTATGTAAAGAATCATGGTTCTCAACTCACCTACTATGCTCTTTACCATCTGATAAAGGATCTCGGTTACCATCCACTTCTTATCAGCCAGCCAGAGAATTCCATCTGGAAAGCTGAATCGGATCACTGCCAATTTATGAATGCTCCCTACCATTCCTACGAAATGGCGCCTGTTTATTCTGACAAATCATCCATGAAGGTTCTCAACAGGCAATGTGATACTTTTTTACTCGGGTCGGATCAGTTTTGGAATCCATCTGTTTATCACATTATTGGGGAATATTCCGCCATGGAATGGGTACATTCGAATAAACGTAAGATAGCTTATGCAGCTTCCTTTGCTCACGATGAGTTTATAGGCAGCCAAGATGAAAAGGACTGGATTGCTCATTTTATCAATCAATTCAATGACATATCGGTTCGTGAAAAGTCTGGAGTAGACTTGCTCAGGCGGGAATGCGGTAAATACGCTGAATGGGTACTTGACCCCGTCTTTTTATGCGGTCGCAAATATTTTGACCAATTAGCCGAAAAGGGGATTAAGCGCGAGCCTAAAGGTAACTTTCTCTTTGCCTATATTCTAGACCCTAGTAAGGAAAAAGAAAAAGCTATTCAACAATGTTGTAAACAGTATGCATTAGAATACCGAATAGCTATCGATGGTTGTAATGATCCAGATGCTACCAAAAGCATCTGGTCACTTGAAGTTTTGAAAGAAGTTTATAACGAGGAATGGATCGCCCTGATTCGAGATAGTAGTTTGGTAATAACAGATTCTTTCCATGGTATGTGTTTTGCAATTTTATTTCGTAAACCTTTTTTTGCTATTGTAAATACGGAACGTGGTGCAGGACGATTTACATCAATTGCATCGCAATTTGGTTTGATGGAAAGACTTGTGAATTCAGCGGCACAAATACCAGAAAGGTTAGGGACCAACAATACAATTGATTACGAAGCTGTGTATGCAAGCATTGAGCAGGAACGGATTCGCTCACTGAAATGGCTGTCAAGTGCCCTGCAAAAACCCGCAGGACGAAAAACAATTAGTACTTTTGACATTTTGGATGATCGTTGCGACAAACTAACTGAAAAACTGAATAGCCAGAAACTGGACATAGAGCGTTTGTCGGCGAAAGATCAATCCACTAACGAAAAATTTGATATTATAAGTTGCTCAATTCGAAATGATTTGCAAAGGGAGTCCCTATTTTTACAACAGATTCAGGATGAAATTAAACTTAACGTTCAATCATATAATCTTAAACAAAAAGAATTCGATGAGCAGATTGCTATATTGAAACAAAATATCATAAATTTATCCAGTTCACCTTCATACCGAATCGGGAGAATAATAACATGGTTTCCTCGCAAATTGCGCGGTTTTTTTCGCTGCATAAAAGAGAATGGTTTAATATATACTTATAGGCACTTAATTGAAAAAATTCGGAATGGATTATAATATAGATTTTTAATACAAATGTGAAGAAACTTACAAAAATGTGTCTTAATAATTTTTAATTGGGATGAATTATTCATGATAAAGGTTCTGATTGTCGTCTCCTATTTATCCGGTGGCGGAGCTGAGCACGTGGCGCGCAAAAATCTCGAATGTTTGCTGGACAATACGGATTTTCAGGTTGGAGTTCTGACATGCGACGCTGAGTCTGCAAAAAAATATACTATAGAATCCTATCTTCTGCAGGATTTTAAAAAACTTGACGGCAAACTCACCCAGGGCATAGCTGTGTTCGGATATCATTCGAATTATTACATAGCTTTAAAATGTATGCGCCAATTTCGACCTGATATTATTCATATTCACGATTTTATACCGATGACCCCTAGTACTTTAAAAGCCATTCATGAGTATAAGGCAGAAAGTGGCTGTAAGGTGGTTCTGACACACCATACCTATTCTTACATATGTACAAATGATTCTTTATACAACTACTCTTCGAATCAACTATGTGAAGAGTGTATTGGTAAACTAGATACAACAATCATACGCAAAAAATGTAGCGGAAAACTAACGACCGCCTATGCGAAATACCTACAGAAAAAGTGCTTTACCTCTTATTGGAATGGATTGATAGATCTGCATATATCGCCAAGTGTATTCTTAAAACAGAAGTTGTTACAGGCAGATAAAAATCTTTCTGTACAAGTGGTTCACAATCCTTGTATTGATGAGGTGCTACCTGTTTCCAATCAAAAGAAGACGGATACAATTGTATATTTCGGGAGAATCAGCCGTGAAAAAAATATTGTTAATTTTGCGAGGCTTTTTGCAGAAATCCCAACAAATTATCAGTTATTAATTGTTGGCGATGGAAAGCTATCTTCTGAATTGGAGCAAATAATTTCGAAATCACAATCACAGAAAATTCGTTTTGTTCATCGATTTATGCAAACCAACGAGCTATTTAATACGATCTCCTCTGCAAAATATTTTATCTTACCATCTGTGTGGTACGAAAACAGCCCAGTATCAATTGTAGAAGCAATTAATTGGTCATTGATCCCTCTCGTATCTAACATCGGTGGAATGGAAGAGTTAGTACAACTTTTTGGATTGGGGCAGACATTCGATCCAAAAGATTCAGGTGCGATTCAGTCTCTGATACAAAATTTGGACAACTTTGATTGTTTCAATAAACTGCAATCTTCCCGTATTCAGCTTCAAAAATTCACTACTATAGCTTATTCGAAACAAATTTGTGACATTTATCATAGATTAATGATATAAAATTAAAATTAAGGACATAAATCTTGTTGGAATGATTTATGTCCTTAGTTTTCTATATTTTAAAAGTCCATTAATTGTATAATGGACAAAATAATACAAACTACTTATCGTATTCAATTTGCAATACTTCCTATAAATTAACCATCTATTTTTCGCAGCGCTTAGTTTATTATAAGATCTTCCTTGTTGAGAGACGCGATATTTTACAAGAACCTGGTTACATCCGATTCCAGAATAACCGACCTTTAATAATTCGAGCCAATAGACAAAATCTTCATGAAAAAACTCGGATATCATTTTGTGATTTTTAGTCAAATCCGAACGTAAGATAACTGATGAGCAACAGATATAATTTTCTTTTAAAAGGTCTTTATAAGCACATGAATCCCGTACGATATGAGGAAGCCCAACCTCTTTTCCTATGTCGTTTATATATGAATATGAGGAATAGCAAAAATCAAAATTGGTGTTTTGTAGAACAGCGATTTGCTGTTCTAATTTTCTTGGTTCCCAAGCGTCATCTCCATCCAATAAAGCAACATATTCTCCTTTGGCTTTTTCAAAGCCTATGTTGCGGCTTTGGGCAACCCCGAGATTTTTTCTATTTTTTATAATACGAATGCGTTCATCTTTTTCCGCCAAGTCTTTTACTATTTCTAATGATTTATCAGTAGATTGGTCATCAATCACTAATATTTCTAAATTGCTATAAGACTGGTTAAGCGCAGACTGAATTGTCTGTCCTATCGTTTCAGAGCAATTATACACTGGTATAACAACCGAACATAATTTTCGTTCCATTTCATTGCCTTTCTCTCACTCCATAGTTATGGTTTATGGACTTGGAGACTTTTATTGCACATATTATAACATAATCAAATGCCATTCGTACACTATTCAATTAAATAATAAGTTATTGTAGGAGAAGTTATACAAAAGCCCAGGATTCCAGCCTCTTGCTATCGAATAGCGCCAGAATCCCTTGCTATTTCATTATTTCACCACAATGCAAAAACGTTCATTTAAGTTACAACCGTATGTACAGATAATTCGACATAATTTGCTAAAAAATACTATGCCAGATAAGGTGAAATAAGTTTTGCGAAGATAGAAAGTATCCGAAACAGTCAGGAGCATCAGGGATTCGCAGCATGGACACTATGGCCAGAATTTCTTTTAGAATCTGATAGGAAGATGTTCGCGAAAAGGTCTTTCTTCCAGACCCGATTTTTTCTATCTTTCTATTGGTTTTCTCACACAGCGGGAAGTATTTTGTGTTCATGCTTCAGGTTGGCGGTTTTAATGGGCCACAGCTTTCGCGCTGGATATAATGAACGGGAAGTTTACGGCTGCAGGGAGGTACTTCACTGCCTTCTATTATACGAAGCAGCATATAAAGACATTCGGCAGCCATGTTTTCCATCGGCAGGAAAACGGTTGATAGAGAGGGGATGGCATATTCTTCCGTATCGCGGTCGCTGTTGCCTATCGAAACAATGCGGATATCGTTAGGAATGGAAACATGCTTTTCCCACAATGCGCGGAGCACGCCAAGTGCAATGACGTCAGAGCCGCAGAACAGGCCGTCGGGCAATTGATCGGGCTTTAAGCTGATCAAAGCATCAAAGCCGCCGGGGAGCGAGTTTTCGCAATAACACATAGCTGCCATTTCCATGCCCCGGCGGGCGGCGACCTCCTCAAATCCCTTGGTGCGAAGGGACATGCCGGAGTAGACCGGCTCACTGGTCAGGACGGAGACTCTTTGACAGCCGTTATCTGCCAGAGCCTGTGCGGCCTTTGCGCCCATGTCAAAGTCGTCGACATTAATGGTGGCATATTTTTCGCTGTGGCGGTTGTACAGCACGATAGGGACGGGAAGCTCGGTTTGCTCCAGAAACTCCTGATCGTTAGCAGAAGCATTACATACAATGGCCGCGTGGCATTCTGTGCGGCTTTGCAAAGCTTGTTCGAGACAAAGCTGTCCATTGGTGTAGGTGAACAGCGGCAGACGAATTGGACGTTTGCAGCTGTTGATGCCCTGACGCAGGCCGCGTAGGAAGCGCACCATCATGCCCGCGCGGAAGTCATCGGCCCAGAATACAGCTACAACGAGCGATTTCTCGCCGTCACTGCCACTGCGCAGTGTTCGTGCCGCAATACTTGGGCGGTAGGAAAGCTCCTGAGCAAGAGCAAGAACACGCTGCTGAGTTTCCGGCGTTATTTTGCGCTCATTCCCACGGCCGGCCAGCACGATGGAAACTGTGCTTGGAGAAAGCCCCAATTGTAAAGCCATTTCTTTGATAGTGGCCATGAGTAACATTCCCTTCAAATCAATTAACAATTATATTATAGTGCATTATTGCTGAAAAAGGAATCATATATAAAATACAAAATTTTTGATAGCTATTGAACTTTCCCAATAGCAGTGATATAGTTAGTACAACGATGTAGTAAATCGTTGTACTAACTATATGTTTTTAAAAGCGTAAAATGGAGGCAAAAAATAAAGAAAGTAGCGATTGGCGGTGGCCAGGGTTTCTGGGGAGATTCTCCGGATGCGGCTATCCACATGATCCGCAGGGGTCCTATGCAAAGCGTTTTTGGGCGGAAAACGGCATTAAACTAAAAATGGAGCCCGGTGATGAGCAGCTGCTGAAAGGGCGTGGTCGATTTCTATACCCTCAGCTACTATATGAGCAACTGCATTACCACCCACAAGGATGCCGCACAGTCAAACGGCAACATCGCCTCCGGCTACAAAAACCCCTATCTGAAAGCTTCCGACTGGGGCTGGCAGATCGATCCGATGGGCCTGCGCTACAGCCTGAACGAGATCTATGACCGCTACCATATCCCCGTTATGGAAAACGGTCTGGGTGCCAAGGATGTGCTGGAACCGGACGGAAGCGTCCATGACAGCTATCGTATCAATTATCTTCGCGAGCATATTATCCAGATGGCCGAAACCGTTAAGGACGGTGTGGATCTGATGGGCTACACGCCATGGGGCTGCATTGACTTGGTTTCCGCCTCCACCGGTGAAATGGCCAAGCGATATGGCTTTATTTATGTAGATAAATATGACGACGGAACAGGCAATTTGAGCTGCCGCCGCAAGGACAGCTTTTTCTGGTATAAAAAAGTCATTGAAACAAATGGAGAAGAATTATGATCGTAGTTCAGAAGAATAAGAAATGAACATACAATAATACATTGTATAAAGCGACGGCCTTAAAAAGAGCAAAAAACGTCTTAAAGCGGCTTCTGACAGCCCATTTAAGACGTTTTTTTGCTTAAGATGTTTACTGTGTCTTTGACAATGGAGAAGCCGCCACGATTTTGCTCTTTGTGGTCGGTGAATCCTCGGTTGCTTGCCGTATGCAGAATCAATCGTAAATCCATGGAGCTTTCATACTTATTACACGGATACCAGTGAGGGGTATGCGAATATTTTAAAGAGGCAGGATATGAAGCTATTCCTGCTTACGACGGTGAGCAGGCTCTGACGCTCAGATTCCTTATGACCTTATTTTACTGGATGTTATGCTGCCGAAGCTTACGGGGCTGGCCGTACTTCATGAACTTCAAAAGACAAGCAATGTTCCCGTCATTATGCTTACGGCGATTGGCGATGAATATACGCAGATCTCCAGCTTTGACGGGATGGCGGACGACTATGTGACCAAGCCGCTTTCCATCGTCCTTTTAGATAAGCGCGTGGAGGCTTTATTACGCCGGGGAAAATCCGGCGATTTTCCTTACATAGCGGTATCAAGACGTTACTGTAGATTTCATCGGCTACTCAGCGCTGGGCGTGGGCGGGCCAATCGGCGTTACGCCAAAGGAGATCAAACTACTGCGGTTTCTGGTGGAGCGCAGGGGCAGCGTTCTGTCACGGGACCGTGCGGTATGCAGAACAGCATACAGACAAACCGCAACGGTCGCTCAGTTGCAGAGATTGTGCATGGATTTTCCCTGCAGATAATTTTTTAAATCCTCAAAGCAGATATCCACCGAATTACGCATGGTGTCGCTCGAAGTACCCGCAAGATGAGGGGTAAGGGTCACATTATCCAGTTTCAGGAAAGGACTGTCCTGAGAAAGTGGCTCGCTGTCATAAACATCAATGGCGGCTCCCCCAATTGTTTTCGTCTGCAGCGCCTTCAGCAGAGCGTCGGTATCAACAAGTCCGGAACGCGCCGTGTTGACGAAATAGGCGGTCGGCTTCATCAGAGAAAATTCGCGATCACTCATAAATTTTTCTGTTTTTGGAGAAAGCCGCAGATGCACGGTCACAAAATCAGACTGCTTCAGCAGTTCATTCAGCGTAACGGCGGTATAGCCCGCACTCTCAATGGCATCCGCGTTTTGGAACGGGTCATACGCCACAATCCTGGAGCCGAAGCCCTTCAGGCGTTCGGCAACACGGCGCCCAATATAGCCGAACCCGATAATTCCGACCGTACAGTGGTTCATGTTGTGAATGTAAGACTGGTTGCCATAATTTTTACACCATTTGCCTTCAAACAGAAGCCTGTGGCTGCGCGCGATATTTTTGTTTTCTGCAATCATCATTCCAACTGTAAAGTCGGCTACGGCGTCCGCGCTTCGCCACGGGGCGTTAATAACCTTCATTCCCTTCTCGGTTAGCGCGGGAACGTCGGCGTTTTCAATGCCGCCCCGAAGAACGGCGACGACCTTCAGATTTTTGCTTGCATTGATTACCTCCCGGTTGATGGAGGCTACGTGTACGGCAATGATTTCCTTATCGACACAGTTTTCCAGCAGAGCGCCGCAGGTGGGCGCCGCGTCGATGCCATCCCGTTCAATCAGGCCCATGCGGTCCGTGATCGGCCCCATTGCGGACATTTCTTTGTCTTCTATAAGAGTGATTTCCGCCCCGTAGGCCTCCAGTTCAAACATTTTCTGCATCAGATCCTTGGTCACTCCGCCATCTGATACAAGCAGCACCTTTGTTTTTTTCATTTTTTAGTCCCTTTCAAAAATAATCAAATAAGAAGATAACCGCAACAGGATAGAAAGACAAATTTCTATTTTGCGTCCCAATACGGTTTCAGACAGCGCATAAGATGTTCCCACTCACGGTAGCGGACCTCAAAGTCCGGCAGATATCGGCTGGAGGGGTTGAATCTTGCCCGGATTCTTACCGCCTGACGGAATCCATCCTGATAATCCTGATAGGTCTTTGCGCCGACGCCCGCAGTGATCGCGGCACCCAAAGCTCCGACTTCGTCACAGTCGACCACCTCAACAGGAATTTGCAGAATGTCCGCAAAAAGCTGTGCCCATACAGGACTTTTTGCGATTCCTCCGGTAAGCCGCGCAGAAGTGATCTTGCAGCCGGCGTTTCGCAGGAAATCAATATGCCATTTATGTAAAAATACGATGCCTTCCGCCACTGCGTAAACCACCTCGCGGTAGGAAGTGTTCTGGTCAATATTAAAAAAGTTCGCCTTTGCATTGGGATGAACGCTCGGCTGGGCGACAAAGGGATGGAACAGGACCTCGGTCTGGTCCGGCGACATCTGCCCGATCATCTCATCCAGTACATCGTAGTGGGATACCGAACGTTTCACTGCTTCCATCTGTGCGGTTCCGCCCAGCGCCTTGCCGAACCAGTCGAAATTAATGGCAGACGCGCCGGTATAGGAACAGTTTAAATACAGCCCCTTTCCAAGGGAAGGCTGGTTTGCAGAAGCGCCCGGAATGATTTTGATGGACTGGGTCTCATTGATGCACCAGGTACCCGCGACAATCGTCACGACACCCTCATCCGCCGCACCCGCTCCAACCAGGCAGGCCAAAATATCCATCATGCCCGCGGCTACCGGGGTGCCGACGGAAAGCCCGGTGTATCCGGCGGCTTTTTCGGTGACCGTCCCGGCAATGCTGGCGCTTTCCCTCAGCTTCGGAAGTTTGTCATACATTTCCGGAATTCCAAACAGGTCCATCAGTTCACGCGAATACTGGAAGGTGCTTAAATCCAGCAGAGCGGACCCGCCGAAGCAATTGATGTCGGCGGAAAGTTCGCCGGTCAGCTTGTAGATCAGATAATCCTTGCACAGTAAGATACTCCCGATATGACTGTAAATATCGGGCCGGTTCTCCTTGTACCAGCGTAGTATGGGACCCGGTTCGCCCGCAAACAGGGTTCCCGCTATAATTTTGTTGATTTTCTCCAAGGAGCCTTCCTGCTGGTATTTCTCCAGAATCTTCGCAGCGCGGTAGTCCTGTGACAGCGCGCCCTTTGCATTCGGCCTCCCGTTTTCGTCGACGATGAGGACCCCGTTGCCAAAGGAGCAAATTCCAACCGCCGCAATCTCAGACGCGTCGATCCCGGATTTCCGGATGACTTCGTGAATGCAGTTTTTCGTGGAATCCCAAATTCCGTCGGCGTCCACTTCTTCAAACCCGAGCCGCCGGCTTTCTTCGGTGACCTCTACACGTCGGTTCTGTTCGGAAGCGGATGCAAGTGCATTTCCTTTTGTGTCAAACAAGACGGATTTTACAGAGGAAGAACCCGCGTCAATACCAAGTAAATACTTTTTCAATACGTAGCCTCCTTCATATTGCTTCCCTTTCCGTTCAGCCGACCGGGAAGCGCTGAAAACAAAAATTCGGCTGACGGCTATGATTTTTCATAGCCGTCAGCCGAATTCAAAAATACTACTATTCGGTACTTTATTTTGTTTTTCAAGCAGCCGCTGCAAGTTACAATCTGCATTATATGGCAATACAATTCCATTGTCAATGAACAATAAATACAAAAAAGTATACATTTTTTTGTATGTTTAATCCTTGACAAAACGTTTCCAGGTCGATTAAGATAAAAACTACAGAAATTACCCAAAGCCAAAACAGGGAAGTGAAGACATAGACTTTCAAAATGAGTTTTACATAATTCCTTCTGTACGGGAGATCAAGCACCTGTCTTATGCGCTGACTACAGAAGCACCGTATATTCATCTGAGCAATACGCATATCGGTAATTTAAAACCGATGGTCGATGCGGTGCATCAGGCGGGAAAGAAAACGGTTGTGAATGTGGAACTGATCGGCGGATTTAATCTCGACAGGGACGGTGCCCGTTTTTTAAAGCAGATTTTCCATGTGGATGTCGTCATCGTATCCAATCCCATGTGGACGAATTACCTGAAGGGATTGAACCTTTTTGTGATTCAGCGGATTATGCTGATGGATTCTCTTGCCCTTGAAAATTCTTTGCGGATTGTTTCTGAAACTTCCTGCGACGCTGTGGAATTAAGGCCCTCTGTTTACGGGATCAAATATATCAGCCGTCTGCGTCAGACTCGGGCGGATATTCCGTATTTTCTCGCCGGTTTTATCAATACCCAGAAAATTATAGACGAAGCGCGGCTGCTCCAGTTTAAGGCAGTAACCCTCAGCAACAACAAACTTTGGAGCTATAAAACAAAATAAAAGGTTGAATGGTAGTAAAGAATTCGACTAAAAGCTGTTGATAAACAGCTTTTAGTCGTTTTTTATTTTATTTTGGAAGGGAGCGATACGGAAACACCGTTCTTAAGTTTGAGGAGAAAGCTTAATAATTTTAGGAGGATGCTTGTTATGGAATGGTTCAATCAAATTATCAAATTGGGTGCTCCGGGAATGATGCCCATCATATTCTTCATTCTGGCATTGATCTTCGGCGTGAAAATTGGGAAATCGTTTAAATGTGCGGTTCTGGTGGGCGTAGGATTTGAGGGCATTAATCTGATTGTCAGTCTCCTTCTCAACAGCGTAGGACCCGCCGCGCAGGACATGGTCACAAGGTTCGGCCTCAAATTTACCGTGCTGGACGTTGGGTGGCCCACTGCGTCGCAAATTGCCTGGTCATCCGTACTGGTTCCGTTTGTGGTTGTCGGCGCGTTTGCTGTGGATCTTCTGCTGCTGGTGCTGAAACTGACCAAAACGGTGAACCTGGATATTTTCAACTTCTGGCTGCTGCTGCTCCCGGGGTGCATGGTGTATTCCGTCAACCAGAACCTGGTCGCAGCGGTCGCTACCTCCCTGATCCTTTACGCCGTCGCGCTGATCGTCGGCGATAAGACGGCTCCAATCATTCAGGAGAGCTACGATATGAAGGGCGTGTCCTTCCCGCATGCTACCTGTACGGCGTATGTGCCGATCGGCATTCTCATCAATTTTTTGATTGAAAAAACGCCGGGACTGAATAAAATCGATTTGAACCCGGATAAAATCAGCAAAAAACTCGGTATCCTGGGGGATTCGCTGGTACTTTCTTCGGTTTTGGGCGCCGTACTGGGCCTTTTGGCGGGCTGGAATGCCGGTCAGATCGTTTTGCTGGCCGTGGAGATGGCAGCGGTCATGAAGCTGCTGCCCTATATGGTCGGGGTTGTTGTGGAAGGTGTGACCATCGTGCGTGAGGCCGCGGAAATCCGGCTGAAAAAGATATTCCCAGACCGCGAGTTCTACATCGGCATGGATACCGCGCTGCTGATCGGCGAACCGACCATTCTGGCGACCGGCCTTTTGCTGATTCCCTGCACGCTGCTTCTGGCCGTCATTCTGCCCGGGAATAAAATGCTGCCCTTTACCGACCTGGCTTCCATTGTTTTTCTGATTTCCATGGTCGCCCCGTTCTGCAAAAAGAATATGTTCCGTATTTTCATCACGGGCCTTTTTGTGGTGACCATCGCGCTGTACGGCGGCACATTCCTCGCCCCTCTCTACACGCAGGCAGCGGTGCTGTCCGGGGTCGAACTTCCCGCAAGCGCGCAGGGGACCCAGATCGGCAACCTGGTATCGCCTTATAATGCTCCCTTCGCTTGGATTCTTATTGAACTGGGAAAGCTGTTCCATTGACCCGCTCAAAATATGCGGGCCTGTTTTTATAAAATACATAGCAATTAAAACACAAGTAACTAGGGAAAGGAAGTTAGCACATTGAACATTGTTGGCATTGGAGATCTGCTGATCCCCGAAAATTTCATTCGGGAAGGTTTCCGCAATTTCGAACAGGCAGGAGCTTCCCTGAAAACCGTCAGTTGGAAACTTGGGGATTATGAAGAGCTGCAAAACATCAACCTGCTGATTGAGACCAGAGGAAGCGAAGCGTACGAGGTTCCGGACGATATTCTGGAAGCCGTACGGGACGCAGACATCATCATTACGCAGTTCTGCCCGATCAATCGGAGGGTGCTGGATGCGTGCAGCCGGTTGAAAGCGGTCGGAGTATTAAGGGGCGGTATTGAAAATGTGAATCTGCCTTATGCAAGCGAAAGGGGAGTTGCGGTTTTTCATACGCCGGGCCGCAATGCCAACGCGGTTGCCGATTTCACAGTGGGTATGATCCTTGCCGAATGCCGAAATATTGCCAAAAGTCATCTAAATTTGAAAAATGGGCAATGGGTTCGGGATTATAATAATAAGGACAGCGTACCGGATTTAGCGGACAAAGTCGCCGGGATTGTCGGATTCGGCGAAATCGGCAGAAGGGTGGCGAAAAGACTTGCCGGATTTAATATGAAAATCGTTGCGTACGATCCTTTTGTACAGCAGGCCCCGGACGGCGTGAAAATGCTGCCGCTGGAAAAACTGATGCAGGTCTCTGATTTTGTCACCGTCCACGCCCGACTTACCGAGGAAACGGAGCATTTGGTCAGCGCAGAGATGCTGGACCTGATGAAGCCGACCGCTTACCTCATCAACACGGCACGGTCGGGTCTGGTAGATGAAAATGCCCTCTGCGAAGCCTTGAAAGAGAAAAAGATAATGGGGGCGGCAATCGATGTATTTGACGAAGAACCTCCCCGCAAGGGCTACCCGCTCATTGAGCTGGAGAACATAACGGTTACTCCGCACCTTGCCGGCGGAACGCGGGACGCTTTTACCAGCTCCCCCAAGCTGCTGGCCGCGGAAATGATCAAGCTCCTCGAGGGAGCGGATTCGCGCTTTGTGCTGAACCCCGATGTTTATCGTCAGCAGTTTCAAAAGAAGTAATAAATGTAATTTTAACAGAGAAATGGTGTGACAGACTTTGGATTTAAACCTGAAAGGCAAAACGGCTCTTGTCACTGGCGGCGGCAGCGGCCTGGGGAGAGCGATCACCGAGGAATTTGCCCGGGAGGGCGTCAATGTTACGGTGAGCTACCGCTCAAAAGAAAAGGAAACCAAAGTGTTTCTGGAGGAACTCAACAGCCGGTACGGCACAAGAAGCATTGCCGTGAAAGCGGACATTTCGAACAAGCAGGATCTGAGTTCTCTTTTTGATACGGCTTGCGAAACGTTCGGAAAACTGGATATCCTGGTCAATAATGCGGGAGTCTGGCTCTCCTCTTACGTCAAAGACATGCCGGAAGAAGATTTTGAAAAGACATTCGCGGTGGATCTGGAAGCGCCGTTTCTGCTCAGTAAAAAAATGGTAAATCATTTGCTTGAGCAAAAAAGCAGGGGGAAAATCATCAATATTGTGTCGCAGGCGGCCTTCCATGGTTCCACGACCGGCCACGCGCATTACGCCGCGGCTAAAGGCGGCCTGGTCATTTTCACCGTTTCCCTTGCGCGGGAAGTCGCCCAGTACGGGATCAACTGCAACTGCGTAGCCCCCGGGATTATGCGGACCAAATTGATGTCCGGAGCGCTGTCTTCGGAGAATGGAGAAGAATATTACAAAGACCGGATTCCCCTCAAACGGATTGCAGAGCCGAACGAAGTCGCCTACACGGTGCTGTTTCTGGCTTCCGACAAAGCGGATTATATCACCGGCGCAACCATTGACGTTTCAGGCGGAATGCTGATGCGATAAAGAAAACAACGAAAAAATGATTGATTTGGAGGTAACCTTTCATGTCACTGGTAAATTTAAACACAATGCTTCAGGATGCACGCAAAAACAAATATGCGGTCGGAGCATTTGACGTAAGCAATCACGATATGGCGCTGGCTGTGCTGGATGTTGCGGAGGAACAGAAATCCCCCGTAATCCTGATGGGCCTGACGGTGGACCTGCAGGGCGATAAGCTTGAGTACTGGATCGAGGGACTCAAGTCGATGGCGAAAAAAGCAAAGGTCCCCGTATGCATCCACCTGGATCATGCGACCGATCCGAACTTTATCCGGAATTGCGTGGACAGCGGTTTCTCGTCCGTTATGTATGACGGGTCCACTCTTCCCCTGGAAGAAAATATCAAAAATACCAAAGAAGTCGTTGAATACGCGCACCGCCACCATGTATCGGTTGAGGCGGAACTTGGGCATGTGGGCGACGGCATCGTTGGAAATTCGGAAACCGGAGTAAAAAAAGACAAAAACGCGGCATTCGATAACCCCGACGATTATCTCACGAATCCCGGGGAAATGACCCGCTTTATTGAGGAAACAAAGGTGGATGCTCTCGCTGTTGCTGTCGGGACAGCTCATGGCGTTTATGTTCATAAGCCAAAAATCCATTTTGACCGCCTGGAAGAACTGAACAGCCTCTCCACGGTCCCGATGGTCATGCACGGCGGTTCCGGTACGCCCGACGATCTGATCCGAAAATCCGTTCAGCTCGGCATCTGCAAGCTGAATATCTTTTCAGAGATGCTGGCTGCTTTCTATTCGGCCATGAAAAAAGAGTTAAACGAAACGGAAAACATGTCCATTTGGCCCTGCACCGCAAATAAGGAACCGGTTGAGGCGATGAAGAAGGTTGTCCGGGATAAAATATTGCTGTTAGGTTCCAATAACCATGCCTGACTTCTGAGCACAGACTGACCGGAAGGTTCGCTGTCCAGAAAGACAAACGATCGGATTGCAGCGGGATTTGCCTTTACACCAGAAAAAATTTCGCCGCAGAAGAAGTATAAGCAAAAAAACTCAACACCAGGCTCATCGAGTCTGGTGTTGAGTTTTTTTGCTTATAAAGACAGTGAGGAAGCAAGAAGTTTCAATACGGGTGCGTTATATAAAAAATGGCAAAAAAGATGTAATGGTCAGCAATATATTCTATTGATAATGATTAAAAACATCAATATACTAGAAACACTTAAAAAAAACGAAACATTTAATCTAAAAAAGGAGGTTCGCCATAGAACTGAAAATGAGAATCGGCGGATGATACGGGGCTTTGAGATTTCGGGAGGAAGAAGAATGATAAAGAAAAAGATTTTATGTATGGTGCTTTCCATTTCCATCGTGTTTTCATTACTGATTCTGCCGGATACTTTCCAGACGGAAGTACAGGCGGCGGAAATAGTAAAAATCGGGGATAACACGTCGGTGGCGGAGGATGGAAATATTCTGACCTTTACGTGCGGGGAGCAGGAAGTTAAGGTCGAACTGTGTACTCCACAGACGGCGCATATTGAGCTGTCACTGGACGGCGCGGACGGATACCGTCCCAGCGATCCTCAATACTACATGGTGCAAAAAAATATTTGGGATCCTGTAAGCAGAACCGTTACGGACGAAGGCGGATACATCAGGATTCTGACAAGCAAGATGGATATTCATGTACAAAAAAGTCCATTGCGTATCGCAATGTATGATCTCGACGGCAACCTGCTGAGTAAGGATGCCGATGACCAGGGAATGTATTGGGATGATACGGGAATCCGCGGCGTCAAGAAAACAGAGGGTACAAAAAATGCGGGAGGCATTTTCGGCTTTGGCTCCGGAGATCATGGCCGCAGAGCGGATTTGAACCGATACAGCACAGATTTCAGTGAATTCACTATGTCACACGGCAGAGTGGTCGCTCCTTTTTTCATGAGTACCGTTGGCTATGGGATTTTCCTGAACACCATCGAGACAAACACGAAGTTTTTTAAACAGGGCGGCGGCTTTCAGACACAGGGCTATTTGGATTATTATTTTATGTATGGCCCTGATTTCAAAACAATTCTGAATGAATACGCGGAAATTACCGGAAGGATGGAGCTTTACGGCAAATGGGCAAACGGCTTCATGCTGTCGAAATACGGCAATGACAATGCAACACAGGCAGAATTCCTGGAATGGCTCCACAAATTGAGAGATGAAGGCTATCCCAGCGATGCCTATGTTTTTGACTACGGCTGGCGCGGCGATGTTGCGGACAACGGCGGCAACCAAACCGGAGCAGGCCAAAAATTCGGCAAACAGATGTGGAGCAACGACACCGCGAAGTTCCCGGATATTCCGGCAATGTTTGACGAAGCGCGGCAGTTGGGGTTCCATGTAGGACTTCACAACAACGCGGGTACTCCGGAAGCCTCGGGCGGCAAGACGCTTTACCTTCCTGAAAACGAACAGAAATGGGTAAAATCCTATATGGACAGCGTCATTACCACCGGGTTCGGGGATTTTTTCTGGCCCGATGAATTTGATGTGCTTGGCTCCAACACGGCGCCTACGCTTTCCTCCAAAGGCGCTTATGAAGCCTGGCAGGCATACACCGATGAATCGCGGCCGATGTTTATGGCCAGAGGAGGTTACGCGGGACAGCACTTTGCGACCGCGTGGTCGGGCGATATTAATCCCACCTCTGCGGAAATCGGCAACCAGATCGGTTTCAGCATTGATACCGGCCTGATCGGTTATTGGGCGACCTCGCATGACCTCGGCGGATTTATGTCGCGGCCTACCGATGCTCTGTATACCCGGTGGGTCTCGGAGTTCGGCGCATGGAACGGCATTATGAGAACCCATGGTCACGATGGCCGCGAGCCGTGGACATTTAGCCAGACGGCTCAGGATACGCTGAAAAAGAATCTGAAGACCCGTTATGAGCTGTATCCGTATATTTATTCTCTTTCATGGCAGGGCTACAGCCAGGGGACACCGATCATGCGCGCCATGCTGCTGGAAGACGGCAGCCAAAATAACCCGGCGGCATGGAATCTGAACAAACAGTATTATTTTGGAGATTGGTTCCTGGTGGCCCCGGCACAGGATACCAGCGATACCGTGGTTTCGGTCTGGCTTCCCCCGCAGACTACCTGGTACAATTATTACACAGGGAAACGCTATGAGGGAGGCGCAAGCGGAAAAACGATCAACGTCGCGGCAGCCCTGACGGATATACCCGTGTTCGTAAAAGCGGGTGCCATTGTTCCCATGGGTCCGGATATGGATTATGCGGATGAAAAACCTTTGGATCCCCTTACACTGGATATTTATCCGAAGGGAACCACGGACTTTACCCTTTATGAAGACGATGGGGTAAGCCGTAAATACATAACTGAAAATGCATACAGCACGACAAAATACGAAAGTGTACAGAACGGGAATGATATTTCCTTTAAAATCTTTGCAAGGGAAGATCACAACGCGGCTGTTTACAAACCGGCCGACCGTTCCTACAATCTGAAGTTCAACCATATCGCTCAGATAAACGGCGTGACCGTAAACGGAGACAACATCTCCGGCGTATCGACACTGGAGCAGTACAATGCTTCGCAGGAGGCTTACTGGCTTGATTCAACAAATAACATTGTCTATGTCAAAACTCCCGACACCGGAGAGGAAATCAATGTGGAACTCGCTTCCGGCGGAATTGTTGAACCGGCGCTCGGCAATGAAAACGAAGGGATTCCCGCCAAGCAGGTAAACGATGGAGACACGTTTGAACTGGAAACGGGAAAATTCCTCCCGCAGTCCGGCGGTCAGGTAATCGCCGACACGGAGTGGAAAGGCTATACGGGAACGGGCTTTGCAAAAGGCTTTAAGGTGGCCGGAGATGCGGTTCAGTTCGACGCCGATATTGTAAAGGCGGGCACCTACAACCTGAAAATACGCGTAAACTGCGGAAAGAAAAACGATCCCCAATATGATTCCTCACCCCGTACAGGCGGATTGTACCTCAACGGAACAAAAGCGGCCGATCTGTCCTTTGCGGTGACGGATGTCTGGGGAAATACCATAAATAGTGTAAAACAGGGAGTCTGGGTCGATTATACCATTCCGGGCATCAAGCTGGACGCGGGCGTCAATACCTTCAAAATCCAGGCGGAAGGTTCCAACCCCGGCAACTACAATCTGGACTCGCTTACCTTTAATCGATTGGATACCACGGTAAACGCCTTTAGCCGGATTGAAGCGGAGTCGGCCGGAACACTCACCAATGTGTCGAAGGCGGCTCTGGGAGACGGAACCAATGTCCTGAGCACATCCACAAACGGAGCGTGGGCGCAGTTTAATGAAGTGAGAGGTTCCAACAAAGGCGGGCTCCAGCTTCGGGTAAAGAGTACGACTGGCGGCCGTATCATAGCTTATGAAAACGGTGTGGGCGATAAGGTGCTTGCCACCTTTGACCTGCCGGAGGACGGGCAGTGGACGACTCTTACGGAAAAGTCCAAGGACACAGACGCGGATACAAGCAATATTTTCTTCGAATTCGTCGCAAACTCTGCATCAGTTTTGGATTGCGACATGGATTGGTTCCGCTTCATTCCAAGAATTGATTCCGGCGATACCTTTGAGGCGGAAGATGCACAAGGCGATACAACCAGCGCGGCCGGTGACGGCAGCGGGACCGTACGGGTCGACAATCAGTGGCCGGGATATACCGGAACCGGTTACGTCGCGGGCTGGAAGTCCGTGGGGCATTATGTGGAATTCCAGGCGGACGTTGCACAGACGGGGAACTATGATGTTATTCTGAACGTCGCCAACGGCAAGAAGAATGCTTCGCAGTATGATGATACTCCTCGTACGGGTGTACTTTACATCGACGGCGTAAAGGCCGCGGATTTTGGCCTCGAAGTACACGAAACATGGGGCGAATGGTTTGAACATGTCATTGAGGGTATCCCCATTGAAGAGGGCATCCATACCTTCAAGATTCGTTCCGAAGGCAGTGAAAATTCCGGAAACTTTAATCTGGATTCCATCAGATTTGATCTTCAGGCCTCCTCCGCGAACAGCATAACGGTGACTCCGGTCAGCGGTGCGACGGTTACTGCAGACAAATCGCAGGCACAGGCGGATGAAGTCGTGAGCGTTACCATTAAAGATATCGTGCAGGGAAAAGCTTTCAAATCGATCTCTGTAACCGATGCGGACGGTGAGCCCGTCAATGCTGCGGAGGTAACGGCCGGCAAAAAATATACATTTGTCATGCCCGCGTCGTCTGTTACCGTCGATGTGGAACTGCAGGATGTAACTCCTGATACACTGAATATCAGCAGCGTTCAGCAGCCTGATCCGTTGACTGTTGAGTACGGTACCGATTATGACAGCTTAGAGCTGCCCGAAACTGTGGACGTGACTCTCAGCGACGATACCGATATCAGCCTTTCCGTCAACTGGATAGAGGGCGGCTACAACGGCAATCGTGCGGGGACCTATACCCTAAAGGGCTCGCTGATTCTGGAAGATGGCATAACCAATACAAGCAATATACAGGCGTCCATTCAGATTACGGTAGAGGACAGTTCCTCCCCCGGCACGGATAAAATCATCAATTCATTTAATCCGCTGAATCCGTCGGTGAAAAATCAAACAGTTGCCTATGGAACGCCGTTCTCTTCCCTGAATCTGCCTCAGAAGCTCAGGGCGGAAGTCGACGGAATAAAGGATACCTGGGTCAGCATAACCAAATGGGTCAGCGACATCACTTACAACCCGCTGGCTTCCAAAACATACCGCTTTGCTCCGGTTTTGGACAGCGGCTATGTACTGGAAGATAACGCCGGACTTCCCAGCATTTCAGTAACCGTTAAACCGAAAAAGAGCAATCACTCAAGCAGCAGCTCTTCTTCAAGCAGTACCGGCAATACTCCAAAAACGCAAAGTACGATGTCTGCCACAACAACCGCAGGCGGAGGCACGGCGGCAGAGGTAACAACAAAACCGGATACAGCACCGGCTGTGTTGGGAAGCAAGTCAAGCGTTACCGTTTCGATCCCGACAGAGATCACGTCCGTGATCTCCAATGCAACGGCGGAAAAACCCGCCCAGGTAACGATCGCTCTGCCTACCGAAACAATACTGGAACAATTAAGCAGCAGTACGGTTCAAACCGTTACTGTGAACATGCAGGTCCCTTCCTCTGTGGCAAACAATACCAATGCAAATGCAAATATATCCATAACGGCATCACAAGCGGCTTTGCAGGCGGCTAAGGATGCGAAGAAGGACATTACCCTTACAGTGACCAATTCGGACATGGGCAGTGAAGCTTATTCATGGACCTTCTCCGGTGCAGACTTGAGCAGTTCCGTTGCTCCCGTTACAAACGTGAATCTTGCACTGAACGTTGTCGCGGTAAAAAATGACACATCAGCTGCCGAAGTAGTGGCAAAAAATGCTGCGGATCAAAATTCTTTAGGTACTTTGATTCAATTCAACAATCACGGACTTATACCCGGACTCGCAAAAGTCAGGGTGTATGTGGGAAATCAGCAGGGATGTGCTCCGAATTCACAGGTGTTCCTCTATTATCTAAACAGAACAACAAAGGTTCTGGAGCAATTGCCGAGGAGCGAGTACACGGTGGATGCAAACGGGTATGTGGAAATTGATATTATCCACTGTTCCGATTACGTGCTGCTGCCGAAAGCCGCGGTAAATCCGTATCCTGTAAAATCAGACAGCACTTACCCCGTCGGGGTGAAGCATGGGGAAAGCTATACCTTTATGATGACAGCCGGCGAAAATTCGACTCCGTCATTCGGCGTGGGGAACGGCCAGGCATTTACGAGTATGGTAAAGCGTCAGGGAAACAAGTACTATTTCACCGTAAAAGCGGTTGGGTCAGTTGGTACGATGACTGCGGTCTACAGCACTTTGCCAGGACAGCAGCCGGTAATCCTGTGCTATATCTCAGTAGTCAAGTAGCATAATACGGCAGCGCGGAGAGGCAAAAAGACCTCTCGGAAAATTCCAGACGGAGAGGTACTTGAATCACGGAAATCGGTGGTTTGGGTACCTCTTTGTTCATCCATTTTGTTAAATGCTGCATAAGTTCTGTCAAATAGATTAAATAAAAATGGAAGTTATATATAATTATTTTTACCTAATTTTCAAAATTATAGAGTCGAAATTCAATGATTATCAGACCGCTCAAATTTATAATTTACGCCGTGCACAGGAGCGCCGGCCATTTATTCATCAATATTTCTACTACAATTATTTAGAAGAGAAGGGTCATAATGAAGAGGATCTTTGCATCTTTGGTTGTTGCGCTGGTGATTATTGCCGCTTTATTTTATGATCTGTATGGAACCGTCAATGATGGGACAGTGGAAAATGAGGCGGGAAAACAGCCGAAATATCACATACAGGTTATTACGCAGAATTCGGATGAGCATTTCTGGACGATGTTTAAAAAAGGTGCAAGCGCCGCAGGAGCTAAATTGAACACCTATGTAGAATTTGTCGATGTTACTCAAAAAGATGTGGATTCATCCGTACAGGCGGTTGAAAAAGCGATTTACTCCAACGTGGATGGCATTGCCTTGCAGGGACAGGACATTACGAAGACATCTGCCGTGCTGGAAATTGCAAAATCAAAAAACATTGCTGCGATCACTTTTGAAAATGAGCTGAGTTATATTCCCGATGTGCCGACGGTTGGCTCAAACCTGTATGATATCGGTCAGAAAGAAGGAGAACTGGGGGTACAGGCCTGCAAGGGAAAGGGAAACGCCGTCCTGATTGTAAACGGAGCAGGGAGCCAAAGCAGTCAGTTTAAAAGCCTCAAGCTACAGGGGATTATGGATGTTTTTTCAAAGCATGCCGGAATCTCCGTACAGGCGGTTTATACGCTGAGTGCCGGCATGTTTGAAACAGAAAAACTAATGAGTAAAATTTTGGCCCAGAATCCGAAAATCGATTTGATCGTCTGCACCGACGAGCGCAACACGCCGAGTATCGCGCAGATCATTGTTGACGCCGACCGGGTGGGCGATGTATCCATTGTCGGGTATGGCGCCATGCCGCAGACTCTGAAGTACATTGGGGGGCGCGGGGTGATCTACGGCACGGTGTGCCCGGATGCGTACAATATCGGTTACGATACGGTTTCTCAGCTTTATGCCATTTTAAACGGCAACCAGGTGAGCGAAAGTCTCAACACCGAGCTGTTTCCGATTAATAAGACCAATGTTGATCAATTTATGGTAAAAACGAATGAAAGATAAGATGAAATATAATGCGGTCAAATCCCGTGATATGAAATTCCGTACACTGCTGATCACCTTTTTCCTGTCTTCTGCCGTCATTATAATGCTGGCAAGCGTGTACACTTACATATCTTCCCAGATTTTGATGCAGGATACATCGGAAATGTTCCGGAAAAATTTAGAGCTTACCGGAGCATACAGCCGGCTGAGAAAAATTCAAAATGACATAGAGCTGTATCTTTCCACCGGCAGCTCGGACAGTCTGCTGGCGTTTTATGACGATGGCAACGCCATTACTGATAACGTAAACAAGCTGATGGATGAAGTAACCTATACGCCGCGGGGCGTGAAAATCAAAAATGTCGCCAACATGATTACGGATTATATGATAAAAGCGGAAAACGCAATCAACGCGAAGCGCGGCAGGAATATAGACGCTTATGTGACCGCTTATGAAATCACGGTGAAGGAATGTAACTATATAACGGTATATATGGAAGAAATCATGAGTCAGGATATTGTGGACAGTGCCGAAAAATATAAGGCAATCAGCGAACGGCAGCTGCAGGCAACGGTGTTCAACAATATCTTTATTCTGTTTGTTATGATCTACGTTATCGTAATGATTTTTGTTTTCAGCTTTGAAATTACCAAGCCGATTACAAAGCTAGCTTCCTATGCCGCTGAAATATCAAAAGGGAACTTTGAAATTAAAATTACCCCCGTCAAGTCCAGCAGGGAAGTAAATATGCTTTACAGCGTTTTTTCTTCCATGGCGGTCAATGTGAAAGAATATGTGAACGAGCTGCAAGAAAAGAGGAGACTGGAAAGAACGATCAGCGAACAGAAAGTGAACAACTTGAAGATGAGGAATGCGCTGCATGAATCGGAGCTTTTAGCATTGCAGTCGCAGGTCAACCCGCATTTTATATTTAACACCATTAATATCGGTGCAAAGATCGCAATGCTGCAGGGAGACGCGGCCACTTGTACCTACCTTGAAAACGCCGCCGATATTTTCCGCTACAATCTGAACGGGCTGGATTCCAACGCAACGTTAAGAGAAGAAATTGATAATGTGGTTTCCTATATGTATCTTCTTAAAACACGGTTCAGCGACAGAATTCAGTTTTCTCTTGATCTTGATGAGTCCGATTCTAAACTGCTCGGTTTTGTGGTGCCCCGTATGATCCTGCAGCCGATTGTTGAAAATGCGTATATTCACGGGATAGGAGAAATCGAAGAAGGGGGAACCATCCGGCTCATTGCCCGGCGGGATGCTCAATACGTTTATCTGACCGTCAGCGATAACGGGAAGGGAATTGGGGAGGAAAAGATCGCTGCCATTATAAACGGAGAACCGGAAGAATCGGCGGAGGAGAAACCGAGGCAGAGGGGCCACACTACGGGCATCGGCATTGACAATGTGATGAAACGGCTGCGCCTTTTCTTTGGGAAACAGGATGTGATGAAAATTGAGTGTACGGACGGAGAAACAAGATTTACTTTTATACTGCCGACAGAAATAGAGAAGGGGGAGGAGCATGTATCGTGTGCTGATTGTGGATGACGAACCGATTGAGCTGAAATTTATAGAGTACATTATCAATAAAAAGTTTACGTCTTTGAAAGTGGAAGGTACAGAGCGCTCGGGCAGAGCGGCCATTGAAAAAGCGGAGAGTACCTACCCCGATATTATAATTATGGACATCAATATGCCGGGAATCAATGGATTGGAGGCGATGCGCCAGATTCGAAAAGGAAATCCGAATGTCCGTTTTATCGTAGTTTCTGCCTTCGATTACTTTAATTATGCGGTGGAGGCGGTCGCTCTCAATGTAGATGATTATCTTTTAAAGCCTGTCAAAGAGGCAACGCTGGTGGAAACGCTCGAAAAGGTAATGAAACAGATTGATGCCCGGCGCGACAGAACACGGCGGGAGATGGAGCTGAAAGAGAAATTCGAGATGGTCATGCCGATTTTGGAAACAGGTTTTATCAACGCCATTTGCATTTTTGACGACGCCGGTACGGATCTTAACAATTATTGCCGTATCTTTGATTTCAAAAGTACCAGCGGGTATGTCATTGCGATCCAGTTTGGCGAAAAGGAGGGCGGTGAGGTAAAAAACAAAATCGGCGCGGGGGTGCAAAGCCAAAAGCTATACCAGCATTACTACAGTATTTTAAAGTCGATTTGTGTCTGCGTTGTGGGACCAATGATGTTAAACCGGCTGATTGTTTATATCCTGGACGAGCAGGAAAATGGATTTGAGCAAAAATTTTCCGCTGAAAAAACAGTACAGAATTTCTATAAACGCGCGGAAAAGCTGGACATCGAAATCTCTGTTGGAATAGGAGGACACTGTAAGAGCGTTGACAATGCGCACGAATCCTACCAGCAGGCTCTGCGCGCGCTGCTTATGCTTTCCATCTCGAAAATCGACTGCAATATTTTACACTTTGATGATGTTCTGGCGGAAGAGGGGGGAGTGGAAACCTGCTATGAAAAGCAGTTTATGCGAAGCTATTACCTTAGTGTGGATACGGAGGACGCTTTGGTAGCCCAGCTTGCGTTTGAAAGCATATTTTCACGTATGTGCTCGGAGATAATGCCTGATTTCGATGAGCTGAAGAATAAAAGCATTTCTCTCATCCTGGGCTTCAGCAAGCTGTGGGTGAACCTGGGAAGCAATCATTCTGTGATGCTCGGTCAGATTTTACAGGCTCAGAAACCGGACGAGCTTCGCAGGGCATGCTGCTGCTGTATCGCGTCGGCAGTAAACCGGACCGTTTCGGGAAAGAAGAAAAAAATAAACAGTATCATTGAAAAGGCGAATCGCTACATGGAGGAACATTTCAGCGACGAGATCACGCTGGATTCAATTGCCAAGGAGGTCAATCTCAGTCCCTACTATTTCAGCCGCTTTTATAAAGCGCAGACAGGCGTTAATTTCATCGATCGTCTGATGACGATCCGCATTGAAAAGGCAAAAGAATATTTATCCGAAACAGATGCGTCGATCAAGGAAGTTTCAAAACAGGTTGGTTATATGGAACCGAATTATTTTTCCAAGCTTTTCAAAAAAATTGCCGGGATAACAGCAACTGAATATAAAGAACAATATGGGAGATGAGTACAGTGTCAGAAAAATTTACCCCAAAACGTTCGATTGGATGCCTTTGCTGTCTTTTGATTTGCAGCTTGCTGTGTGGAACCATCGCGGGCTGCACCAGTAAAAATGATTTTGCCCCGGTTCCTTCCGGAACGAAAAAAATGACCATCGGCTTTTCTATGGCCACGCTCAAAGAAGACCGTTGGCTCCGCGACCGGGATATTTTTTCTGCCAAGGCCAAACAGGAGAACATTGACGTCATTGTCACCAATGCCAACAATGACATCAACGAGCAGTACCGGCAAGTAAAAAGCATGATAGACAAGGGGATCGATCTGCTGGTCATGGTCCCGCAGGATTGTGAGCGTTCGGCGTACTGTGTACAGCTTGCCAACAATGCGGGCATACCGGTCATCTCTTATGACCGTCTGGTCCGCAATTGCAAAGTGGACGCTTACGTTTCTTTCGACAACGTGAAAGTGGGGCAGCTACAGGCGGAAGAGCTTTTGAAAAAGGTACCCACGGGCGGGTATCTTATTTTAAACGGTGCAAAATCTGACAACAACAGTACAATGTACCATCAGGGGTATTTCGATAAACTGCAGCCGTCTGTTCTGGACGGGAAAATTAAAATTATCGCGGAAACATGGGTGCAGGATTGGCTCAGAGAAAACGCGTACAGCTTTGTTTCCGAACAGCTCACACACAATGCCGGCCAAATCAATGCGATTCTGGCCGCCAACGACTCGCTTGCCTGGGGCGCCATCGACGCTCTTTCCGAGGCAAAGCTCACCAAAAAGGTGATTGTGGTGGGTCACGATGCCGATTTGGCCGCCTGCCAGCGCATTGTAGACGGTACGCAGGATCTTACCATTTATAAGCCGATTGATAAACTGGTAGAGAAAACGGTGGAAATATGTAGAACTTTAGCGCAGAAGAAAAAGATTTCCTATGAGCAAACAATCAACAACGGCGCTTACGATGTCCCTTATCTGATGTGCGATGTAATTCCGGTGACCATCGATAATATTGACGCTACCGTGATTAAAGACGGCTTTCAGTTAAAGGAGGATGTTTACAGAACATCAAAATAGGTTGTGCTGCCGCTTATTTACAGCGGCGGGCGCAGGATAATAGGAGCCCCTCCTTTTGTTGGTCAGTTTCATTGAGACAGGACTGACAAAAGGGGGGCTTTTTTGTGTCAAGGGCAGTCCGGTCAGGCTTTCCTCTCCTGATTCAGGACAATATTTTACCTCGCTATGATCGCGTAAGCATTTTAAACAATATAGTCATAACAGACAGCAATTGGTTCCATTGTAAAGGAATTGCCGCCATAGTATCATAAATACAACAAAAGACGGCGAATGATGTGAATAAATGTGGTACATTTGCCTCTGGACGTGATATTGAAAGGTGGAAATGAATTGAAAAAGTTTTTCGCAATAGTCCTTTCCGTTATGATGTTCATAAGTGCGGCCGCTTGCGGAAGCACGACGGGAGCTTCCGGTACGGCGGATACGGCAAGCGAAGCTGCGGTCAGCGAAGCAAAAAAAGGCACGGTGGACGTCGGTATTGTTCTTCCTACCAAGGATGAGCCGAGATGGGTACAGGATGAGACGAGGTTTACCGAAGCGCTGAAGTCGACAAACTATTCTTCAGAGGTACTGTTCAGTCAGGGCTCGTCTGCAAAAGAAAAAGAGAATGTGGAAGCTTTGATCGCCAAGGGAATCAAAGTTCTGATTATTTGCCCGCAGGACGGCGCCGCGGCCGCAGCGGCGGTTGACGAGGCCAAAGAAGAAGGAATCACCGTTATTTCCTACGACAGACTGATTACGGATACCGGCTCGGTTGACTATTATGTTACATTTGACAGCGTTTCCGTTGGAAAAGCGCAGGGCCAGTACTTAATCGACAACGCCGCCGGCAAGAAAAATGTTCCGCTTTACATTTACGCAGGTGCTGCGACCGACAACAACGCTTTCCTGTTCTTCCAGGGCGCGTGGGAGACTTTGCAGCCGAAGATTGCAGACGGAACGTTTGTGATCAAGAATTCCAGTGCAGCGGAAGGCTTAAAAGACAAGGCGGAGCTCACCCGTGATGAAGAAAGCAAAATCATTGCACAGGTTACCACAAACTGGGATTTCAACGAGGCAAAAAACAAGGCGCAGGCGCATTTGACCTCCGCTGCCAAAGCCGACAAAGGGGATGTTTGCATTCTTGCCCCGAACGACGGTACCGCACGTTCCATCGCGGACGAATTCAAGGCTGATAAAGACATCAAGTCCTATGTGATTACCGGACAGGATGCCGAAAAGGCGTCGATCCAGTATATCATCGACGGCAAGCAGACCATGACCGTATTTAAGGACGTCCGCATTCTTGTGAAGGATTCCATCGCAATGGCTGTTTCCGTGCTGGAAGGAAAAACTCCCGAAACAACCGGTTCTTATAACAATAATAAGATCGACGTAAAAGCCAAGCAGACGGCGGTTCAGGTTGTCGACGCGAAGAATGTGAAAAGCGCGATTATAGAATCCGGTTACTATCCGGCTTCCGATTTTACAAACCTGAAGTAAAAAAGCAAATGTTTTTCAATAACTGATACATACCGCAATAAGAAAAGCAGATGGGATATTGGTGAAAAAAACCGAGCATCTCATCTGTTTTCTTAAAGTGTTCAAAAGGGGAACTATGGATATGGAAGACTACATACTCGAAATGAATGACATCACAAAGGAATTCCCGGGAGTAAAAGCCCTGGATACGGTGAATTTCAAAGTGAAACGGGGAGAAATTCACTGTCTGGTAGGAGAAAACGGAGCGGGAAAATCAACTTTGATGAAGGTGCTATCCGGTGTATATCCGCACGGAACATATAGCGGAAGCATTGTCTTAAACGGAGTGGAACAGCATTTTTCCAACATTGCGGACAGCGAAAAAGCCGGGATCGCAATTATCTATCAGGAGCTTGCGTTGATTCCGGAGCTGACCGTGTATGAGAATATTTATTTTGGCCACGAAATTATGAGCGGCAAAACAATTAATTGGAACCAGACCATTATTAACGCGCAGAAAGTTCTGAAACAGGTGGGTTCCTCCGCCAATCCGGTCGCCAAGGTGAAGGAATACGGCGTGGGCACGCAGCAGCTGATCGAAATCGCAAAAGCGCTCAGTAAAAATGTCAAGCTGCTGATTCTGGACGAACCCACGGCGGCTTTGACAGAAGCAGACAGCGAAAATCTGCTGAACTTATTAAGGGAGCTTAAAAAACAGGGCGTTTCCTGCATTATGATATCCCACAAATTGAAAGAAATCATTTCAATCGCCGACACCATCACAACTTTGCGTGACGGAAAAACAATCTGCTCTATGGATGCGAAAGAACGCAGGATTTCCGAAAGCGAGATCATTAAGTATATGGTGGGCCGTGAGATCGATAACGTTTACCCGCCGAGGGAAAAGCACGAGTACGGAGATGTGAGCTTTGAAGTAAAGGACTGGACCGTATTCGACCCGGCCGCCGGCAGAGAGATTCTGCACAACGTGAGCCTCAATGTCCGCAAAGGGGAAATTGTGGGGATCGCGGGATTGATGGGAGCCGGGCGCACAGAGTTTGCGCTGAGTGTGTTCGGAAATCCGCAGAATTACAAAATCGAAGGCAGGCTTCTGGTCAATGGGAAAGAAAAAAATTACAGACATCCTGAGAAAGCGATCCGGGACGGCCTTGCCTATGTAACGGAAGACAGAAAGGGCAACGGGCTTGTCCTGATTAAGGATATTAAAGAAAATATCACGATGGCAAACCTGAAGGCGATCTGCAGCAACGGGATTATCAATCAGAACGAAGAAGTGCGTGTCGCAAATGGATATTTGAAATCCATCAATATCAAGGCTCCGTCGGTGGATCAGATCGTGGGGAATCTAAGCGGAGGCAATCAGCAAAAGGTTTCCATCGCGAAATCGTTGTTTATCGGCCCTCACACCCTGATTCTGGATGAACCGACACGGGGAATCGATGTTGGCGCGAAATATGAAATTTATACGATCATGAATCAGCTTGTAGAGGCTGGCATGAGCATCATTATGATCTCTTCGGAATTGCTGGAGATTTTGGGTATGAGCGACCGCGTTTATGTCATGTCCGAAGGCAAAATCACCGGAGAAATCAAAACAGAGGACGCAACAGAAGAAATTATTATGGGAATGGCAACAGTTGGTTAGGAGTGATAGAATTATGAACCTTTTTGCTGAAGCAAAATCTTTGGTGAAGAAAAATATCCGTGACTACGGAATGTACATAGCGCTTGGAGTCATTATTATCATTTTTACATTGGGTACCGACGGAAATTTTATTTCCTCCAGAAATATCAGCAATTGGATTAATCAAACGGGATATATCGCTGTTCTGGCAGTGGGTATGACACTGATTCTGATTATCCGGCACATCGATATCTCGGTTGGCTACTTATGCGGATTCATCGGCGCATTTTCGGCCATTTTAATGACGCAGGCGCATTTTCCGGCTTGGCTGACAATCCTTGCCTCGCTGGCCCTAGGCCTTTGTATTGGTATGTTCGAAGGCTTTTTGGTGGCACAGGTAGGGGTTCCCTCCTTCGTCGTGACTCTGGCGGGAATGCTGGTGTTCAGAGGGCTGCTGATGCTTGTAACACAGGGGACCGGTACGATTATCGTTCCCGATGATGCCTATAATGCGATCGGAAACGGGTTTATTCCGGAAATCACCAAGATCGGCGGCTATAACTTTTTGACCCTGCTGGTCGGTGTGCTGGCGATTATCGGCCTGGTTTTCTCTCAGGTGAAAAACAGAAACAATCAGATCAGATATCACTTTGAGGTTTTATCCATGCCAATGTTTATCATCAAGCTCGCTTTCATTTCCGCCATCATCGGTTACGTGGTTTACATTCTTGCGGGCTTCAAGGGTATCTCCTGGACGCTCGTCATTGTGGCGGCGGTGGTTGCGATTTATAATTTTGCGCTGAACAAAACACCGTTCGGGCGTCATGTTTACGGGGTGGGGGGCAATGCCCAGGCGGCACAGCTTTCCGGCGTAAATGTAAAGAAGATTACCTTTATGGTGTTCTCGTCCATGGGTGTTCTTGCGGCACTCGCCGGTATCCTGTTTACGGCAAGATCCAAATCAGCCACAACAACCGCGGGTACCGCCTTTGAGATGGACGCGATCGCGGCGGCTTATGTTGGCGGTGTATCCGCGGACGGCGGCATCGGCAAGGTTACGGGTACGATCGTAGGAGCCTTTGTAATGTCTTCTCTGACGAACGGCATGAATCTGATGGGTGTGGATATTTCGTTCCAATACATTATTAAAGGCGCTATTCTGGTTCTGGCCGTTGTTTTCGATATCACAACCCGTAAGAATAAAAAGGCCGCTTAAGTTGTATTACAAAATCCCCCACTATTAAGGAAAACAACAAGATCTATAGCTTCTTCTCTTCGCTGTAGACCTTGTTGTTTTGTTTCCTGATGGGCTGTAACATGGTGAGATTCCATCCTGTGCCTGATGAATGTAACCGGCGCATGACGTAAATTTTATATAGATCAAAGTGGACGATACTCGTAAAAATGATGATTTGGCAATGCAAACAAAGGGAGTGAGCTTTTTGAAAAAGAGTTGTAAAAGTCTTAGCTCAATTTTGTCTATATTTTTTGTTGCATTTCTGACAGCGATTCTGATTGTTGTTGTATCGATTAATTCCATATTTACCGGCAGGGCGTTTGAAAGCTCTTTTGAAGAGGAAAGCAAGGTTGCTTTACAGAATCTGACCGGCACCATAAAAGGCTATCAGATCAATGTGAAGCAGGCTGGCGACCAGATGGCGGAAGACCGGAACCTGGCTGATGCCGCAGCTGAAAATAATCATTACACGCTGTCAAGTATACTGAACAGCCAGGTAAGCGCCTACAGTCTGAGCTATGCTTTTCTGACTGATTCCGGCGGCAGAGTGGTTGTATCAACGGCCAAGGACCTTGATTTCCCTGATTTTTCAAAGCTGAGCCATGTCCAGTCGGCCCTCAAAAATAAAAAAAGTCTTACCAGCGAGGTCATCGCCGGGAAGACCCTTTGTATTTGTTACGGTGTACCGATAAAAAAGGACAATGAAATTATTGGAACGGTTTCTGCCGTACGTTCTTTGAATACCCCAAACTTCCTTGACAAACTCAAAGAAAATACCGGATGCGATTTTTCCGTTTTTCTCGGTGATGAACAAATCAACACGACCTTCGGAAAAGACGGAAAACGCCGGACCGGCGCAAAAATGGGCAGCGCGGCCACAAAGACAGTGATTGCCGGCAAACAGAATTATGAGGAAAAAATGAATGTATCAGGTAGCAGTCTGATGGTGTCTTACGCTCCGGTTTTAGGTCCCGATGGAAAAGCGGCCGGTGCGCTGATGGCTGGAAAAGATATCACCAAAATGGAAAAAACACTGAACGTTACCGTGCTTTTTTCCAACGGAATCGCGGTACTGATGATTTTTGTTTCTACCATAATATTGAGGCGGTTTATCAAGAAAAGGATCAAAATACCGCTGAATGAGGTCGTGACCCTTGCCAACAGCATGGAACACGGTGAAATCAGTTTTACAGGAAGAGACACGGCTGTTCACGACGCATATTTTGGTGACGAGGTTGGGCAGGTCGCTTATGCTCTCGGAAACACCGTCCGCAGCCTGCAAATGTACATAGGCGAAATTTCCAGCGTACTGAGCGAGATTTCAAAAGGGGACTTGACGGTAGAAACGCACAGGCAATATTTCGGCGATTTTGTTGAAATAAAAAACGCCCTGAAAAATATCATTGATTCCATGAATACCGCATTCTACGATATCAGCACTGCGGCCGAATCGGTTTCCTTACGTTCAGAGCAGATTTCCATCAGTGCAGCGGCACTTTCAAAGGGTTCAACCGAACAGGCGGGCTCTATTGAAGAGCTGTCCGCCTCTATTATGGAGATATCGGTACAGGTCAGGGAGGACGGGCGGCATGCGGCGAAAGCCGGTAAAAATGTAAATCAGGTGAGTTCAGAAATAGAAATCAGCAGCCGGGATATGAGCGATATGGTTTTAGCAATATCTCAGATTCACGAATCATCCGGTCAAATCGGAAAAATCATTCAGACGATTGAAGATATTGCCTTTCAGACAAATATACTGGCGCTGAATGCGGCCGTTGAAGCGGCCAGAGCGGGGGAGGCGGGCAAAGGCTTCTCTGTCGTAGCGGATGAAGTAAGAAATCTGGCCAGTAAAAGCGCGGCGGCAGCAAAAGTTACCGCCGCTTTGATTCAGAATTGCGTAAATCAGGTGGAAAAGGGAACTGAAATTGCGGATAAAACTGCCAAATCCCTCTTTCAAGTTGTAAGCAGTATAAAAACCGTATCGGATACTGTCGATCAGATTTCACAGGCATCGATTCAGCAGGAAAATTCTATTGGTCAGATAACCTCGGGAATAGAGCAGATTTCAAATGTTGTACAGGCAAATTCCGCAGCAGCCGAAGAAAGTGCCGCCGCCAGCGAAGAACTCTCCGGGCAGGCGCAGGCAATGAAGGCGCTGGTCGGTAAATTCACGCTGTCGGAGCGCACCAGACAAACAGGCGGAATGCTCCTGTAACGGTCACGGCGTCAAATTCAGGATGGCGCCTGAAACGTTCCCAAATCCAAGACGGACACAGTACCCTCCGCGCCGGATGCCTCTCTGCACACGAGCCGGTAGGCTTCGTCGTCGTAAGCAAAGAAGTCCAGATAGCAATAGGTATTTCCGACCGATGAGGTGACAATCGTACCCACCTGTTTTATAGAACCCGGGCTGGAGGTGGAGGCCTTGCACATCATGCGGAAGGACGATCTGGTGATTTTTCCGCCCAAAATACCACACACAATCATCGGTTTAAAAGCGCAGATGGAAAAGACAAAAAATGAGAGCAGGCACATTTGTACAGCAAATGTGCCTGCTCTTTGTTTATCTGTCTTTATCCGGCCCAAAAATTGGGAATAGGGTCCCGTGCCTGTGCCGGATTTCTTTATCGTATTGTTTTCATCGCCCGCATAGCGTTTAAGATGGCAATCACCGTAACGCCAACGTCGCCAAACACGGCTTCCCACATTGTTGCAATACCCACTGCGGCGAGAATCAGGACAGCAACCTTTACACCCATTGCGAACAGAATGTTCTGCCAGACAATAGACCGCGTTTTCCGTGCCACGCGGATGGCGGAGACGATTTTGGAGGGCTCATCGGTCATTAGTACGACATCGGCCGCCTCGATAGCGGCGTCAGACCCCAGCGCACCCATGGCAATCCCGATATCTGCTCTTGCCAATACGGGCGCGTCATTGATTCCATCGCCTACAAAGACCAGCTTGCCTTTTCCTTTTCTGCTTTTGTCCAGCTGCTCCAGCTGTTCGACCTTTTGGTGAGGAAGAAGTTCTGTGTAGACGGTATCCAGCCCTATTTCGCGGGCAATGGCTTCTCCTACGGCTTTACTGTCTCCGGTCAGCATCGCCGTATGCTTCACACCAATCTTTTTCAGGTCGTAGATCGCTTTTTTGCTGTCCGGCTTCAATTCATCGGAAATTACGATATAGCCGGCAAAATTGCCATCGACCGCAAGATACACCACACTGCCCAACGCGTCTACAGGTTTCCAGTCAATATGCCCGGATTCCATCAGCTTGCCGTTACCGGCCAGCACGGATTTTCCATCAATCTTTACACGGATTCCCTGTCCGGGAATCTCTTCCTGTTCTGTGAGCCGTTGGGTTTCAACATCCTTGCCATACTCTTTCTGTATGGAAAGAGCAATGGGATGATTTGAGAAGCTTTCCGCATGGGCGGCATAGGAGAGCAATTCCTGCTCTGACCAGCCGTTTGCGCCCACAACAGACGTCACTTTAAAAGTGCCCTTAGTCAGGGTCCCGGTCTTATCAAACACAATCGTGTCAATATTGTTCAGTGCCTCCAGATAGTTGCTTCCCTTAACAAGAATTCCGTTTTTGGATGCCCCGCCGATACCGCCGAAAAAGCTGAGGGGAATGGAGATTACCAAGGCACAGGGACACGATACCACCAAAAACGCAAGCGCGCGATAAATCCATGAGCTGAAAGAGGCTCCCGGAATTACGAGCGGCGGAACCACCGCCAAAGCGAGTGCGGCAAAGGTTACGGTCGGTGTGTAGTATCTGGCGAATTTTGTAATCAGATTTTCGGTAGGAGCCTTTTTGCTGCTGGCGTTCTGTACCAGATCCAAAATTTTGGATATTGTGGATTCACCGAATTCCTTTGAGACCTCTATGGTCAATACTCCGTTTTTGTTGATCGAACCGGACAGTACTTCGCTGCCGGGTTCCACGTCGCGGGGCAGGGACTCTCCGGTGAGCGCGGAGGTGTCCAGAGCAGAGACGCCCTCTGTAATGCGGCCGTCCAGCGGAACTTTTTCGCCGGGCTTAACAACGATAACGTCGCCGATTCCCACTTCCTCCGGGGAAACCTTACGGACTTCATTGCCCACCTTCAGGTTCGCAAAATCAGGCCGGATATCCATAAGTGCGGAAATGGATTTTCGGGAACGGTTGACAGCCATCCTCTGAAAAGCTTCTCCCACCTGATAAAAGAGCATGACCGCCACGCCCTCCGGATACTCGCCGATCGCGAATGCGCCGATGGTAGCGATGCTCATCAAAAAGTTTTCATCGAATACCTGCCCTTTTGCGATGTTTTTCAAAGCCTGAAGAACAACTTCGCCGCCCACCAGAAGGTAGCTTACAAGAAATACAAGAAACCCGACCGGCTGCGGAAAGTCAAACGCGATGCCTACCACAAAAAGAACTGCTCCTATACCGAGACTGAAGCGATACGCCCATTTCCTCAGATTCGCGGAGCCGTCGCTTTCAGCCGGTTTTTGATCGGTAAAGGAAATCTGGATCGAGGGTTCGATGTCCAGTGCGATTTTGGACGCCTGGCGTACGATAGCGGGCAGGTCTTTCCGGTCGACTGCCTCAATGCTCAGCTTCTGTGAAACAAAGTCCAGCGAAGCTGTCTTGACGCCTTCAATGCGCTTGACCTGAGATTCTATTTTCTGTGCGCATTCTCCGCAGCACAGCCCAAGTAAATAGAGTGTTTTCTGACCCGGCTGGGAAATTGGTTTTTCGCTCATAATCACCTGGGAATCGTGCTGCTTTACGATTGCCTCCGCCTGGGAAATCAAATTGTTTTCCGCAGAACTGTTCTCTATTTCCATGGTGAGGGTCTTAGCTACAAAATCGACGGCAGAGAAAGACACACCGTTGAGTTTTCCAATGTCCCGTTCGATCTTGGCGGCGCAGTTTCCACAGCAGAGCCCTTCTAATGTAAACTCTTTTCTAATAGCTGCGTTCATTTTCTGATCTCCGTCCCTTTCCTTTATATTTCTTTCACAACGATGTCCTCATCATGGGAAACGGCTATATTGGTAATATCGTTAACCAGTGTTTCAATATCTGTATCCAATTCAAGCGAAATGATTCCGGTGTCAGCATTTACTTCTGCGCTTTTAATACCATTCAAAAGCCGGATATCGTTTTGAATTTTTGCGGCACAGTTGCCGCAGCAAAGTCCTTCCAGAATATATTGCTTTTTGTTGATTGCCATAGTTAATTTCTCCTTTTCAAATTAAAATATTATTTGATTGAATAGTTGTTTAAACATTCAACTATAAATGCAAAAAGTCCCAAAGCCTATGGCCACAGGCCGCGAAAGCTAATGAAAGATACTCGGGAGAACCAGGTATGTTTGCAAAAGTTACTTTTCGCAAACATGAATCAATCCCTGATCAAAAATGGACTTGACATGTTCATCGTCAAGCGAGTAATAGACCACGCGTCCGTCTTTGCGGTATTTTACCAGTTTCGCTTGTTTTAAAATCCGAAGCTGGTGAGAAATAGAGGATTTGGTCATGCCTAAAAGAACGGAAATATCACAGACACACATCTCTGCACGGAATAAGGCACAAAGAATTTTCACCCGCGTTGAATCGCTGAAGACTTTAAATATATCAGCCAAATCCAGGAGGGTATCGTCATCCGGCATATGTTTGCGGACATCGTTTACGACTTCTTCGTGGATCGTATTGCAATCGCAACGGTCAATATCAGCTGCATACGCGCACATAGTCATAACCTCCAATTGTTGAATAGTTGAATCATTTTTCAACTATTATTATAGGGTGTTGTTATGCCGATGTCAATGCTTCTATCAATAAAATTTTTTCGTTGCTGAAAATATAGTCTTGGCATTTTGGTGCGGATGTGTCGACACAACTTAAAACAGATAAAATTTTCAAGGAGTTAACATTCTTTTAATACTGGTTTACAAAAAACCAAGGCGGTTCTAACCAATGAAAGAGAGGATAGAGGTAGACTAGTAAACATTGGAAAAAATATGATTGATGAGAAAGAGAGGAAAAATATGAAGCGAATCAGCAAATCAGTATTGGCGTTTGTATTGACCGTTACTTTGGCGGTGTCGCCGCTTTCTGCTTTTGCGGAACAGACAGGCCAAACAGGAGAGGATTCCAATCAGGACAGCGGGTATATGGAAACATATACCGACAGTGGGAATGCTTCGACCGATGCGCCTTTGATCGTAACGGAAGTTGTTTCTACGGGACCGACAAAGTCACGCTATACCTATACTGAAATTTACAACAACACAGACATTACCCTCAATTTCAAAGATTACCATTTCTTTTACCGGTATCCCAGTGGAACGGGAAAAGATTGGACGACCGGAGGAAAAGATGTTTATATTGAATCCGGGAAGACGCTGGTGCTTTGGCAAAGCGACGGAAACGCGACCGCCGGAGGAAACTCGGTAGCTGAGTTTAATGAATACTACGGTGTAAATCTTGTGGAGGATGAGGACATTTTCCGCATTGATTACAGCGGGATCCACGCGACTCAGAATCGTGGGTTCCTGTTCGGTAAGGACGCAGATTCCATTGTAGCCGAGGCTTGGTGCAATGCGGATAACGTAGCAGATCTTCCTACTGGAAACCCCGACAAGCTGGGAATCCAATATACTTACACGGGAGGGCGCCTGTCCGAGAAAACCTCCATTTCCATAGCGACTCCCGGCAGCGTGGATCCTTCGCAGGTCCCAGCACAGAGAGTACATATTCCGAACGCGGGAATTACTCCGGTGGTGCGGAGCGCGACGGCTCAGGACAGCCTGAAAAATGAAGGGCTGGCGGTTCGTGCGGACCTGTCGATTCCGGATGGGGGTACAACCGAAGGCCTGCAGGTCAACCTGTTTTACCGCCAGAAAAACGATGCGATCGACTATCCTGCCGGCTACACGAAGGTCCCAATGCAGGAAGCTGAGGACAACTCATTCAGTGCCGCGGTCGACCGCAGCCTGTTTTGGGGCAGCGAGGCCGAATGGTATGTGGAAGCAAGCTATGAGTACGGCGGTACTGCCGAGAGTGAGCACAAGATTGCTGCAATCGAAGAGCCGGATAATATTTCGGAAGATAAGGCTGCGCCGTTGATTGTTACGGAGGTCAGTCCAAACCCTACCACAGGACAGTTTTCCTATGTTGAAATTTATAACCGTACCAATAAAGATATCAATTTATCCTATTATAAATTCTTTTACTATTACGACTATCCGAACAAAACGGCGGCACAGTCGGGAAAAACCTTCACAGTTGACAATCCCCGAGTGTTTGTCAAGCCCGGTAAAACCATGGTGCTGTGGCTTAGCAGCAATGGCACGACAGTAGACCAATTCAATCAGAATTATGGAACCAGTCTGGTGGAAAATCAGGATATCGTCAACATCAATTACGCGGGACTGCACGCTACCCTGCCGCGCTGGATCCGGTTTGGTACTACGGAGGAAGACGCGTTCACCGTCGCCGGATTTAATGAAGATTCCACTCAGCTGTGCACAAAGAACTCTCTGCAATATTCTTATCCCAGAACAGAAGAGAATATTGCAATTCCTGTTACAGTCAGCAACAGTACGCCCGGAGCCGTTGAGACATGGCAGGTTCCATCGGACCTGATTCCGTTTGCGGGATACCGGGATTATCCGGCCGACGACGGAAACCCGCCGACCCTTCAGCTTTCGGAAGGCTGGTCCGTGCCTAAATCCATAAATGAAGGCGATCAGCTTTATGTGATGTACGATGTGGATTACCTGGTGGGGGCAAGTTCCGCCGAACGGATCGCGGCTATTGAAAGAGACCAGGGGAAGCCCATGCGTCCGTATCTGATCGCCACAACGATTAATTATCAGCTGGACGGAGAAGGGGCCTGGTACCAGATTAATCAAAAGACGCAGTGGCGGCTGGGAAAATTCGTCGCCCAGATTCCGTCCGATATTTTGTTCGGTCACGATTCCGTCAAGTTTTATGTGCAGGCTTATACCCTTTACGGAGTCAATCAGACGGACCCAAAGGAAGTAAAAATCAACCGCCTGAATCAGGTGGAAGGTGTGCGCCTCAACGTGAGCGACGGGTCCGTTCTTTCGGGCGAAACGACCGTTACCGCAAACGACGGGTCCAAGAACACGGACACAAAAATTTTTGTAGACGGGGAAGAGGTTCCCACTGCGCCAATGCTGGAAAACGGGGCCTATTTTTCCGTTCAGTGCGATGGATTAAATAATTACTTTAAAAATGCCCTGACTGCGGCTTATAAAGAGAACGAACGCGATATCATTACCATTTTTTCACCCTGGTGCGAATTACCGGCTTCCCGCGTGGTAAGAATCGACAATAAATATTTCACCCATGAAGACGGCAAATACAAATTGAAGCTGACCATGTGGGCTGGTGACAGCGGCACACCCTTCGAGGAAATCTATCCGGAGGTCGCCGATGAAAATCACGAAGATTACACAGCGTCCAATATACAGCTCCGGCTCGCAAACGGGAAGGATTATCTGCCTGTGAAAATTGAACCGGATAACGCCAAGACCAACACCAGTACGGCTTTAGAGACAGTGCATACCATCGGGGACAGCTCCGGCATGGAGCCTCATATGGACGTATACTTTGAAATACCGGATACGGATATCAATGCTGTCGGCGCGACGGTGGATACCACCCAGCTATCCGACGGTGCTCATACCATTAAGGCCGCCGCAAATGGAAAAACCGTCGCCGCGGAAGTAAAGGTAGACAATACGGCTCCGGTTATTGAGGCTGGAATCGAGGAAAACTCCGTTCAATATCAGCCGTTTACCCTTTCGCCAGAAGTAAAGGACAACAGTAAAATCATCCAGCAAATGGCAACACTCGACGGTCAGGAAATCAAAATGCCGACTGATATTGTTCCCGCGGACTTGACTTCCGGAGAGCATACGATTCAAATTGTTGCGATGGACGAGGCAAACAATATTGCGACAAAGAAAGTAAAGTTTATAGCGGGTTCCACAGATGAGGAAAGCGTGACGGCCGGTCAGAGCGCGATTACCGCGAATTCTGCAAATCTTTCCGTTCAGGTGGGAAACGAGCAGTCAGATGTCGAATTTCTGCAGGGGAAATCTCTGACACTGAAAAACGGCGGCATTACCGTCAAAAGCAGTGAAAGCGGGGGACCCTCCACCCTGAATTTGGGAGACGGACAGTCGGTAAATGTCAGCGCGCCCGAGGGGGACTTTCCCTATGAGCTGTTTACCGTCAGCACTGGGGCGGTTGAGGACGGAGACGTTGTCGCGGTCAACTGGAAAGGAAGCGCAAGCAACGCCGATTCCAGCCATGCTACTTCTCTGTATGTAAGGAATATGTCAACCGATGAGTGGGAAAAGGTTGGAACGGAGAAGGAGGGCGGAATAAAAGCTTCTTTTCCGGCGGAAAACCACACAACAAACGGAAAAGCGGTACTGCTGGTACAGTGCCGTACAAACGGTACGGAGCTGTCGGTCGGTTCCAGCCACATCCCGGAAAAAGACGCTTCGTCGAACACCTCGGAATGGGATGGTACCGGTGTCCCGGAGAATTATGATTTCTCCTTTGCCTGGGAAACGGATACGCAGTATTATTCTGAAAGCTTCCCCTATCATTACGACCAGATGAACCAGTGGATTGTCGATAACCGCGAGAAACTGGATATCCGGTATGTGATTCATACAGGAGATATTGTGGATGATGTCGATATGACCGGAGAATGGGTCAACGCTGACCATTCCATGAAAATTTTCGACGACGCCGATATGCCGTACGGTGTGCTGGGCGGAAACCATGATGTTTTCGCGGGGGCGGAAGGATACGGGAATTATTGGAAGTACTTTGGTGAGGAACGTTTCAAAGATAAACCGTATTACGGAGGCTCCTATAAAAATAATTTAGGGCATTACGACCTGCTGACGGAAAACGGTCAGGATTTTATCGTCCTTTATATGAGCTGGGATATTTATACCAATGAAATCGAATGGATGAATCAGGTGCTTGCCCAGTATCCGGACCGTAAGGCGATCATCTCCCTGCATCGCTACACCAATGTAAAGGCGGCCGATGACTTGCTGGATTATACCGGTAAACTGATCCAACAGGAAGTCGTTGCAAAAAATAAAAATGTGATTGCGGTACTAAATGGCCATTACCATGGTGCTTCCATTCAAACGGATTCTTTTGACGATAATAAAGACGGGACACCGGACCGTACGGTCTACCAGATCTGTACCGATTACCAATCGGATCCGGAGGGCGGTTCTGAATACATCAAATTTCTGTATTTTGATCTGAAGAACAATAAAATCTATATTAACTCGTACTCGCCTTATCGGCAGGACTACAATTATTTTGATACGCCGCGTCTGGATTCGTATGGACCCGGTACAAAAGCGGTGGATATTGACATTGCGGAGCTGGACGTTGCTTTCAATAACGAGGCAAAGACGCTGCAGACAGAAAGCTGCGAGGTTAATGTAAGGACATCCAAGTCCATCGGAAGCCAACAGGGAGTATCCGGGACGATCCGGCAGAGCTGGACGGGGCTGAGCGCCGGTACATCCTATAGCTGGTATGCAAAGGTAGAGAAAGCGAGTGGTGAAACTCTATACACCCCGGTATTGACGTTTACCACGAGACAGAACGGCGGGGAAGAGAGCAAAAATCACAATAAGAATGAAACCGTCCCCACAACAGCAACTCCCGCGCCATCCCATCCCGCTGTGTCCTCCGGTTTGAGTCCGAAGGAGAAGACCCCGGTACAATCCGGGAACAGGCTGCTGTTCACCATCACCTGCGAAAAGAAACCGGATGCGGTTGTCAGCGGAAACGGCCTCCTTGTCAGTGTGAACGCGCCTGTGACGGAATGGGACCCGGTGACAAAAACGATTACCTACTCTCTGTCCTGTACGGCTTCTTCTCAGCTGGCGGGAAGTGAAGCGGGAATCTATGTTACCATTGACGGGGTTGTCACGAAGGTGGGAACTGTTCAGGTGAATCCGAGTCCTCCGTTTAAGAGCGATACAACGAAGGATGTGCCCCTAAAAATAGGCGGCAGCTATGTTTTTAAGATATCAAATCTACAAGGCGCGGATTATACGTTCCAAACCGCCGACGGTGAATCTCTTCAGACTTCCCAGGTACAGGGGAGTTATCCGGCGCAAGACGGCAGCTTGCTGTGTAAGGTTACGGCAAAGAAAAAAGGCTCTTACGGGGTTTACGCAAAGGTTAAAGGCAAAACTTATCGACTTTTCACAGTAGAAGTCGGTTAAAGCACAAACAAACTTGGAGGAAGAGTGTCTGCTGTGAAGAAAGATTCTTCACAGCGGACACTTTTGTATGAAACAAAAGAAAGAGGGTTGACCTTTGAGGACAAAATGGACTCCACATCAGCGTACGGCAATCGGACTGTCTTTATTTCTGGTCGTTTTTATCGGAGCACTGATTGTTTTCAATGCACAGATTGAACGTGTTTCCCTCAGACCCAACGGAAGCACGCAATTTGCCAAGGCGACGGTCGTGAAGGTAATCAGCAGCAATATCGGTGAGGATGAAAATGGGGAGATGCAGGGGAACCAGGTCGTTCAGCTGAAAATTACTTCGGGCCCGTATGAAGGGCATGTATGCGAGGCACAAAGCCCGCACGCCAATCATGCCGGAGCGTACTGTGTTCCCGGCCTGAAGGTGATCGCGCTGGTTAATTTGTCCGCCGACGGGGACCTGGTGGCGAGTGTTTATAATTATGACAGGGGATTGGTGCTGTGGGTGCTGATCGGGCTGTTCTTCCTGATTCTATGTGCGATCGGCGGCAGAAAAGGAGTAACTTCCTCCGCCGCTCTGATCTTTACCTTCGTGTGTATTATGTTTTTATATATTCCAATGATGTACATTGGCGTCTCACCCTTTTTCGCAGCGTCGCTCACGGCAGTATTGGTAACATTTGTGAGCATGCTGCTGATTGGAGGCTGGTCGATCAAGTCCCTTTGCTCTATTTTGGGGACTGCGGCCGGTATTTTGATGGCAGGGCTTACAGCACAGCTTTTCGGATACTTCGGCCACATTTCCGGACTGAACGTTGAAGAAATTGAAACCCTGGCCTATATCAGCCAGAACAGCAAACTGGATGTCAGCGGGATTCTGTATTCCGGCATCCTAATATCCTCGTTGGGAGCGGTTATTGACGTCAGCATGTCCATCGCTTCCACAATAGAGGAAATTCACGGAACCAATCCCTCGTTTACTGCAAAACAGCTTTTCCAATCCGGAATCCGTGTCGGTAAGGATATGATGGGTACCATGTCCACCACGCTGATTCTGGCGTATGCAGGCAGTTCCATCAATACGCTGATTATTCTGTACTCCTACAGCATGTCTTACCTGCAATATATGAACGGGTATGAAATCGGAATAGAAATTCTAAGCGGTATTTCCGGTTCCATCGGGGTCATTCTGGCCGTCCCTTTTGTATCAGCCATTTCGTCGCTATGGATGACAAGACAAGATCACAAATAAAGCGGCCGGATCTTCAGCGTCGCAGATGATGCAACGCACCCCTCCGATGTTAATATCATCGGAGGGGTGCGTATTAGTTTAAATAAGCTTTTAATATTTTACGCTATTGTTACGACTGTTACTGGTTTCTTCTCGGAATTAATATAAAATCCAGAAGATACCCCCACTCTGCCGGCCGGGATAATCCTGAAGAAATAATCGTTCCCGGAAGACTTAACAAATTCCACCCTGAATACGCCCGCCGTTCCGGGAGTTAGGGTTGGACGGGAACCGGCCGTCAGTTTCATGACATAGGAAGCGCCGGATTTTATTTTAAACGGAAGAGTTGTGTCGCTTTTTACTGTGGAAACCGGAGTCTCAACAGTTGCGACGAAGAGTTTAATGCCGTCCAAATAAATACCGGCCTGCGTACCAGGCTGACCAATCGGGATCAGCTTAACAAAATAATCCTTTCCATTGGTTGTCGTCAGCTGAGCCTCCAAAACGCCCGGAGTCCCCACGACGACCTTTGGCGGCTGACCATTCTCGCTGGTAAGCTTAACGGTGTAGCTGCCCTTCACACGAACATCGGTTGTCGTATCGGTGATGAAGGTACCCATACTGGTTGTTATTAAAGATCCGGTTATTGCTGAACCGGTAGAGGGAGCTGAACCCGTTCCGGAAGTTTTGGTTCCGCTTGAATGATGTCCGGAACTATTATCACTTCCATTCGAGGATGAAATAGTGGATTTCTGTATTTGGACAAAGTTTTCGAGTTTAAACTGAGCGGAATAAGAAGTGATTTTTATATTTGGGAACATCTTTTTGAATTGAATAGATTGCATGATAATTCTGAGGTCGTTGATCGCTCTATTCTGGACATCGCCCAGATAAATGGATGAAATTCTTGGATGACCTTCATATTCTATCTTCCCAGTTGCCATATTTCTATGCCAAACATACTTGTCAGCTGAAAAAGGCTCATTTATGGTGTGGCCTTCTTGTAAGGTCGGGACAAAGTCATTCCAATTTTCTCTGGTAGCACTCCAGTTTGAGCCCTTCGTAATATTAATTGTACCATCAGCATTAAACTTTGGAGGAGTATAATCAAACGGGGCTGGATTTACGGACTTTTGTATTTCTAATCTGTCTGCAGCGCTACCAGGCATTAAGACATCCACTCCGGCATGCATGGCTTTTCCCCGATCCATCGGAGAACCCCAGTCGGTCATAACAAGACCTTTGTATTTCCATTCATCCCGTAAGATGTTGGTCAGTAGGTCTCTGCTTTGCGCAGCATATTCACCATTAATCTGGTTTAACGATGTCATAATTGCCATCGGCTGCGCAGATTTTACTGAAATTTCAAATGCTTTGAGGTAGATTTCACGGATTGCTCTTTCAGATGCAACACTGTCTTGGTTGAGGCGATTGACCTCTTGGTTATTTAAAGCAAAGTGCTTTATAGTAACACCAATGCCCGGGTGCGACTGAACGCCAAGTGTCTCCCAAGCGCCACACAAACCCGATATTAGCGGATCTTCCGAATAATATTCGAAATTGCGTCCGCCCAAAGGGTTTCTGTGAATATTCAGTGCTGGAGCCAGCCACAGCGTGGAACCATATTCCAGCATCTCCGTACCGATAGCTTTTCCTATATTTTTTAGTAGATCAACATCCCAAGTCATAGCCAAAAGAGTACCTACAGGCCAAGCGGTACAATACTGATAATAATTGACGCCGCTGTCGGTATATGACTGAGTGATTCTTATCCCCGCAGGTCCATCGGTAAGAACAATATTGGGGACTTTATATTTACCAAATAGAACGGAGGTAGTTTCACCTGCTCCGCCTTTCACGCTGTTTGCCTGGGCGCCGATATTGTCACCGGAAAGTGATTTGCTGTTACTTCCGGTCGTTATTGCTACAAGATTCTCCAGAGATAGCTGAGCAACAAATTCCTGCATGTTAACTTTTCCGTCGTATACATCTTTTAAAGTCAAACTATTGTTTTTGGGAACCGTTTTAGTTACTTCATAATCTTCGCAGGAATGTTCGCTGGAATCCTTAACCTGTCCGGTCGGCAGATAGGTTGTAACGGATTGTTCTGTTTCGGAATTGTCGATGGTTACAATATCTTCTGCTTTTAATAAAAGAACTTTCGCGGAAGCTATTTCTGCATTTTCTGTCAAATAGGAATAAGGTTCAATCCCATTGGAGGTGATTTCTTCTAATGCGGAGTCTTTAACCATTAACTGATTGCTTAGTTGCTCCGTTGTTGCATTATCGTCCAGACGAAGGATTGCTTTCGCATGCGTATTTCTTGACGAATTACCGATGCGGATGATATAGTCACCTTTTTCCATGATATAAGACGCAGAATCTTCATCATAAGAGGACATATCTGTTGTTTCGTAAGTAATTGTCAAAGTCTGTTTTTGTCCAGGAGCTAATAAATCAGTTTTTGCGTAACCGGCAAGTTCTTGGTATGGCTTCTCAAGGGACCCATTCGGTGCTGAGAAATAAACCTGAACAACTTCTTTGCCTGAATATGTAGTGCCCGTATTTGTAACCGTAGCTTTAACTGTAACTTTCTTTTCATCTGCTGTAACAGAGTCTGTATTAATATTGAATGTGGTATAAGACTTGCCATAGCCGAATTCATAAGCTGGGGCAACATTGAAAGTATCAAAATAGCGATAGCCGACATAGATGCCGTCGTCATAATATTCATAGTCGGTATCGGCATCATTTGTGCTGAAACTTTCCGCAGATGGGTAATCGCTGTAATTTTTTGCCCAGGTATCAGATAATTTACCCGATGGTGTTACACTCCCGGTCAGAATATCCGCGACAGCATTTCCACCTTCCATTCCGGGCTGAGAAATTAACACCAGAGCATCCAATCCGGAAATTTCAGTAAAGAACTTTGTATCAATGATTCCGCCAACATTTAACAAAATAATTACATTTTTAAAATTGCTACCTAATTTGGTTATATTTGCTGTTTCGTTTTCGCTTATCTGATAATCGCCATTAGTATTTGTTCGGTCTCCTCCCTCCCCGGAAATCCTTGATATCACATAAATAGCTGTATCTGTTGTTTTAGATAAATTAAGTTGTTCATCTGTAATAGCTATATCCGGTAAGGAGGTCGCTTTTCCAAGAGCGGCATCATAAGCATCTAGCCATGCGTTGGAAGTAATTTCATAACCAGCATTTTTTAATCCCTTATCAATTGAAATTACATACCTTTGATTTACATCGCCGGAGCCGGTCCCCCCCTTGACGGTGTGGCGGGCACCACTCCCAAATAGAGCTATTTTCCTAGTTTTGGAGGCGATCGGTAAAACGTTGTCTTTGTTTTCCAGTAGAACCATTCCCTGTGCAGCTGCCTGCCTAGACAGCTCTGCGTTCGTCTTTTCCCGGTTTGATGGTTCACTAGACGTGCTTGCTGCATAAGTACCGGTGCATATGCTCATAACAAGTGTCAGCACCAGCATAAGCGCACATGCAGATTTTGAAATCCCTTTCATACACTCTACCTCTTTCCGAAATGTTTTTTCCTCCAAAGTGTAGTTGCTGTGTTTACACCTCCTTATTGGTTTTTATTCTTAAAGATGCTCTCATGATTGAAAGCATCTTAGAACAAACAAAAATTTAGATTTTCGATAATTCATCGAATTATATATTTCATTGAATTTATTATTAAATAAATTAAAGCAAAATAAAATAAATATGTCAATAAAATATAGATATATTATACATAAAACTTTTCCCTTTGAATCGACAAATTTCTTTATTATACTTCTGTGATATAATAATAATAGTATTAGCCGCGTGTATCATTCAAACTATAATAAGAGAAATGGGCGATAATATGGAACGAAAAAAAAGTTTTAATCAGGAAAAAATACAAATTGTCAACCGTTGTCTGGTTATTGACTTCATTCGGCAACAAAAAATATGTTCCAGATCCACTCTTGCCTGCCTGTCCGGATTAAAACAGACAACGATTACAAACATAATCAATGAACTGATGGATTGCGGACTGGTAGTAGAAACGGGTTTGATGAGCGGCAGTAGGGGAAGAAGATCCATCGGCCTGAAGCTGAACGATGACAAATATAAAGTTGTTGGCGTACGGATGACCAGATCCGTTTTTTATGTTGGTCTTTTCGGTTTGTCCGGTCAGATATATCGTAAGAAAAAATATGCTGTTTCCCATGGGGAAAATGTTGAAGTCACCATTGCCCGGATTCGCTCTGCGATTCAAATGACACTGGATGAAAACAGGGATTGCACGATTCTTTCTGCCGCAATGGCGATTCCAGGACCTTACCGGGAAGACATAGATCGTCTGCTTTTCGTCACGGAATTGCCGGGATGGCAGAACTATCCTATCAAAGAAGCTCTGACAAAGGATTTGGAAATCCCCCTGTACCTTGTCAACGATGCGGACGCAAGCGCTTTTTCGCAATACTGGTACCGGAATAAGAGATACCTGTTATACGTTTTGGCCGGTCAGGGGATTGGAAGCGGACTGGTGGTTGACGGAAGGCTTGCACGCGGCAGCACTGGCCTTGGTGGCGAATTCGGCCATACTACGATTAATTTTAATGGACCAAAGTGCCCGTGTGGAAATCATGGATGTATTGAAAAATACTGTTCCCTGTTGGTTTTGTATGAAAATATTAGAAACCGTCTGAGAACAAAAGAACCGTCCTGCCTCTCCATTGACGATATCACTACGGAGACAATTTCTGAAGCCGTGAAGAATGGAGATCCTGTAGCCTGTGAGGAATACAGAAAAGTATGTTCCCTGCTGTCAATTGGAATTGTAAATCTAGTCAATCAATTCAACCCCGAGATCATTGTGCTTGGAGATGAGTTAACACAAATAGAGCCTGATTTACTGTTGTCCATTGTCAATGATAAAATACAGCAGTGTACTCAGCTTTTGGTGCAGAGAGACTTAACTGTAGAAATCAATCCGCTTTCCGAAAGCCCCGCCCTGTTGGGGGCGGGGGCTATTGCCGCACAGCATATTATTGATGATCCATCTTGCATAATTAATCAAGTGATGCGTTGATTTGTGCCTGAAAGCTGGGACAGCTTGTAATAGTAGGCATTATTCAAATCAATGTTGAAAAGAAAAGAAATTTCTTAAATCAAATTATAATTGCAAAATTCATGATCAAAAGCCAGAAATTTTGGCTCTCATTTATCAGAGAGTGCAGAAATTCTGGCTTTTTCCTTGTCTGACCACAGCCGATAAAACGTGGATTTTATCCTCTGCCTTCGATCACTTCCTACGATCACGTCGGTTTATAGTCATCATCATTCGGGAGAGCTTTTTTGATTCTGCCGTACTGTAAAATGCATTTCGTGAGGAACTTTCTGGCTTATAATTCCACACTAGGACAGGCAAAGTTTCTCTTATTCATGTTGTTTGGATTCTATCCTTTTTAAAGAAATAAATTGTGAGCCGCGTTTCAATTTTGTTATGCTAATAGAACAATTTCTTTCAAATGAATAGAAGAGTTCTCAACTTTTATTTCATTTTTTTAGGGTTTATACTAAAAACGTAATAAAGAAGTCGGTATGCAAGAGCCAATGGGGCGAATATCAGTGCTGAGAGCGCTTACGGCAGGAAAGGCGGGTGATTTTCATTAATCGAAGAGCGATTGACATCCTGACAGATATTGCATTGAAAAAGAAACATTACAGTTTGTCTACTCTGTCGGAGAAGGAAAACAGGACGGAGCGTACCGTTCGTACGGACCTTGGCGTTATCAACGACTACCTTGTGCGCAGCAGTTTTCCAGAAATCACGGTTCAGAAGGACGGTCTGTTCGATCTGAAGGCGGAGCTGTTTTCGGTTCAGGAACTGATTTCCCATATTGATTTTTACGATTATGCGATTTCCCGTAAAGAACGGCTCCGGATCTCTTCTCTTTTGCTGATCTGTCATGCCGATTTCATTACACTGCAGCAGGTGGCCGTTTTTATGAATGTTTCGCGTTCGACGGTCGCGAATGATCTGGAGGCGCTGCATGAGAGCCTCGCTGTTAGTGGGCTGGTGCTGTCTTCGCACCCGAACAGGGGCGTCCGGGTCATCGGGGATGAGAAGAAAGTCCGGCTTTTGTTTTTCCGGCTAATGCGGGAGGATCCGTTGCTTGTCAGAATTTTTTTCAATCAGGGCAGTGTGGAGCAGTTCCTGCCTGCCCTCGGAAAAAGTCTGGACGACACGATGCTGGTCATCCGCAAGCTGATTACGGAATCCGAAAATCTGCACACCGTTTTTCTTTCAGAGGATTCCTTCACACAGATCCAGTATATCCTTCTTTTCTCCGTGCTCAGGACGAAAAACGGTAATTTTCTGAGCGGACCGGACTCTCTGCCGGAACAGAAAGACCGGAGGCGGGTCGCGATTCATTTATATAAAAACATCATCCAGTATTTTCAGTTGAACTACAGCCCTGGCGAGTTGCGGTTGCTCAATGAACAGATGGCGCACTTGCATTACATTGAAAGACAGGCGGACAATTCCAATATCGTGGAAGTGCAGACCATCACCAGAAAATTCATCGAAGCTGTTTCGGGCTCACTGGCAGTTAATCTCAACACGGATTACAGTCTGTTCGAAGGTCTTTCCAACCATTTGGGCTCGGCCTTTGAACGGGACCAGAATTTACCGGATTTTCCCGAGGGACATGATATTTTGGTGGAATATCCGCAGGTTCGGGATGTGATCGACGAGCATGCACATATCATTCAAAAATATATCAATCGGAACCTGTCGAATACCGAAAAGGAATATATCGCGGTCTATTTGTGCGCAGCCATAGAAAAAATGCACAATATCACGGGCATCAACGTCGTGCTGATCTGTAATAGCGGGATCGGAACCTCCCAACTGCTGAAGGTGCGCATCAAAAAGCTGTTTACCTTTAACATCGTGGGAGTCATCACCTCCTACGAATTGGGCAAGGTCCGGCACGGCGAGGTGGACCTGATTATTTCCACCGTGCCCGTCCGGAACAGCCCCGTGGACAGCGTGACTGTAACGCCGCTCCTGAACGACGAGGATTATATGAAGATCGGCCGGAAAATAGAACAAATCAAGAACCGGGGCACGCCGGCGGACCGGGGCGGCCGCAGCATATCGTTCAGCAGTCCAAAGGAAATTATGGAGAAGATTTCCCCGTATCTGAGTAGCAACAAAGAACTGGAGCGGGCAGTCGCGGATACCGTACAGGAGTATTTCAGAAAGATCCCGTCGGGTTTTCACCGGGAATGCATGCTGTCCGACTTCCTGACGCAGGATTTTATTCGGCTTGACGTGGACTGCAAGGACTGGCGGGATGCCGTGCGGCAGGCGGGCGGTATTCTGCTGGAGCATGAATACATTACCGCCAACTACATTGAGAGCATGATCCAAAATGTAGAGAGAAACGGCCCCTATATTGTCATTTCGCCGGGCTTTGCACTGCCACACAGCGGCAAGGACGACGGGGTCAGGAAGGTAGGCATGAGTCTGATCCGCTTAAAACAGCCCGTTTGCTTCGACGTGGGTATTCTGGACCCTGTCCAGCTTGTCTGCTGCCTTTGTGCAATCAACAATACGACTCACCTGAATGCATTGTTCCATCTCGTCAATCTGCTCGCCATCAGCCGGTTCAAGCAGGACTTGCTGCATGCCGAGACGGCGGAAGAAGCTTCTGAAGTGATTGCAGGCTATGAATACAACCTGACCTGACGAAAGGAGAAGATATGTCTATTTTAAAAGATTTTCCGAAAATGACTATTATCATGCGGGGAAGCCCGTATGATCAGGTCCGCTGCGTGGCTGAGGCCATGAAAAAGACCGGCACGCGCTCCGTTGAGATTTCCATGACCTCTTCGGACGCGCTGGAGATCATCAAAAAGATTTCGGAGGAATTCGACGGAGACCTTTTGGTGGGTGCTGGTACTGTGCGCAACATGACAGATGCTGTCGGCGCCGTCCGCGCGAAGGCCAAATTCCTCCTGTCCCCCGTCATCATGGAGCGGGAAATGATTGAATATGCCCATGAAAACAATGTGCTTGCGATTCCCGGCGCCTTCAGTCCCAGTGAAATTTACCAGATGTATTTGTCCGGCGCCGATATCATCAAGGTTTTCCCGGTCAGCACGCTGGAACTTGGCTACGGTAAAGCCGTCAAGGCCCCGCTTGGAAACATCCCACTGATGGGAGTCGGCGGCGTGGGGCTTTCCAACGCCGCCGTGCTGCTGAAAAGCGGGATCGACTATCTCGGAATCGGCAGCAAGATGTTTGAGAAAAAGGATATCATTGCGGGGAATGTCGCCAATCTGGCGCAGAGCATTGAAAAATACAAACAAGCAATTGGAGTGATCTGACTTGGAGAAAATTGTGATAACCCCAGAGGATGTCTATATCCATTTGAAATGCAAGACTAGGGAGGAGGTGCTGAGCTTTCTCACCGGTCGGCTCGTTGAAGGTAAACGGGTGCAAAAGGAATATGTGCAGGCGATTCTGGACCGCGAGCGCCAGTATCCGACGGGCCTTTACACCGGAGACATCAGCGTGGCTATGCCGCACGCCGACTACAGGCTGGTCAATGAGTCCGCTATTATTATCGGCGTTCTGGATGCGCCGGTGACGTTCCGCCAGATGAGTGACCCCGACGCAGAGGTAGCGGTTTCTGTGGTGATTCTGCTGGCCCTGAAGGATCCCCACGGGCACACCGATGTTCTGAAACGGGTTACGGACCTGATACAGGAACAGGGCGCCCTGAAGAAAATCACGGAAGCCGCCTCCCGCAAAGATATTTACGGTATTATCAGCAAATATTTCTGACCGCATCTTTGCGTTGAAATAATTACGGCCGACGCCATAAACGCCGGCCAAACGAAAGGAATGTCGAGAATGAAAAAAGTTTTGGTTGCCTGCGGCAACGGAATCGCGACCTCTACCATCGCCGCCGTCAAAATCAGAGAGGCGTGCGAGGAGAAGAAAATCCCTGTTGCGATTACGCAGTGCAAAATCCTGGAGGTCCCCTCCAAGGCGGAGGATTATGATCTGATCGTCACCACGGGGAAATTTCAGGACCCATCCATTAAAATTCCGATTTTCAGCGCGATTTCCCTGCTGACCGGAATCGGTGCGAAAGAGAGCATTGAGAAGATCACGGATTTTCTGAGCAAATAAAGCAAAGTCCGCCGGCATTAGGACCCGGCGGCGGATTCCGGGCGTGGATGGCCGACGCGGCCGCCCTTCCGCGGGATTCCATTACAGGAGCCATCGGGATTTACATACAGTATGGCTTCCAATTTGGCAGGAGGAAAAATTATGAATCAAGTTCTTCAGGCAACCTACGTTGCTTTCCGCGCTTTGATGGGCGCGGGCGCAGTTGTCATTCTACCGATTATTATCACCATTGTCGGCCTGATTGTCCGACTGAAATTTTCAAAGGCTTTGAAAGCTGGCCTGACGGTCGGCATCGGCTTCGCCGGTATCAATCTGGTAATCAACCTGTTGTCTACCAACCTGGGCCCGGCAGCCAAAGCAATGGTCCAGAATTTCGGAATCAAGCTGGATATTCTGGATGTCGGCTGGGGTGCCATCGCGGCGGTGACGTGGTCGTCGCCAATCATTCCGATCCTGATCGGCGTGATCTTTCTGACGAATATCTTGCTGTTGGTGCTGAAGGCATCCGATACTCTGGACGTTGATATCTGGAATTACCACCACATGGCGATCGTCGGTGTCATGGTCTATTTTGTGACAAACAACCTGATTTACGCCTCGTTAGCCGCCCTGTTTATGGCGATCATAACCTTCAAGCTGTCGGACTGGTCTGCGCCGCTGGTTGAAAAGTATTTCGGACTGCCCAGCATTTCGCTTCCGACAATGTCTGCGTTGTCCTCTCTGCTGATTGCGGTCCCGATGAATTGGCTGCTGGACAAAATCCCCGGCGTCAACAAGATTAACTTTTCCATCAAGGATGCGCAGAAAAAATTCGGCATTTTCGGTGAACCGATCATGCTGGGCTTTATCCTCGGTGCCGTTATCGGTTTGCTGGCGCGCTATCCCGTCGACAAGGTGCTGTCGCTGGCCGTTTACATGGCCGCGGTTCTGGTGCTGATCCCGAAGATGACCGCGCTGTTCGTGGAAGGCTTGATGCCGATTTCCGAAGCGGCGACCAAATTCACCCAGGAACGCTTCAAGGGCAGAAAGTTCCTGATTGGGCTTGACGCCGCCGTTATTGTCGGCGACCAGTCCGTCATCACCACCGCGCTGATCGTCACGCCTATCACCATCCTGATGGCTGCGGTCCTGCCCGGGAACAGGGTGCTGCCGTTCGCGGATCTCGCCGTCATCACGTTCCGCGTAGCGATGATTGTCGCATTGTGCAACGGGAATCTGTTCAAGAGCATCATCATGGGCATTTTTACCACGGGCGCCATCCTGCTTGCCGGTACTGCCACCTCTCCGGTTCTGACCGCGCTTGCAAAATCCACGGGCCTCAATCTTGCGAACGGATCGCAAATTTCCTGTTTTGCCGCGACCAGCCTGTCGGTAAGCTATCTTGTCTATGAAGTGTTCGTCTCCAACGTAATGATTACTCTGCCGATCCTGATCGTGGTGCTTGCAGCCTGTTGGTACTACTTCGGGCATGTCAGGAAGTTAAAAGGAATTATGGAGGAAGCTTCATGAAAATCAGTGCGGTCAAAGTTTATACTGTTAAACCAAGATGGATCTTTATCAAAATTTCGACGGACGAGGGCATTGAAGGCTGGGGCGAAATGATCTCCGGTACCAAGACGAAGACCGTTGTTGCCGGAGCCTATGAAATCGGCAATACGCTGATCGGCCGCAACCCGTTCGCTATCGAAGGTATCTGGGAGGAACTGTACAAGTCGTTCTTCCGGGGCGGTCCGATCAATTCCACCATTGTGTCCGGCATCGAAATGGCTTTGTGGGACATCAAGGGCAAGGCGCTGAATGTGCCCGTTTATGAGCTTCTGGGCGGCGCGGCAAGGGATAAGATCAAGGTCTACTCTTGGATAGGAGGAGATCATCCGCATGACGTGGTAGCAAACGCGCAGGAGCGTATTGACGCCGGATTCGACTCGGTCAAGATGAATGCGACTTCGGAACTGCATTATATCGATTCCTTCAAAAAAATTCAGGAGGTTCTCGACCGCGTCGGTTCGCTGCGTGACAAATTCGGATATGATCTCGGGATCGGCATCGATTTTCACGGTAGAGTCCACAAGCCAATGGCCAAGGTGCTTGCAAAAGAGCTGGAGCCCTACCGGTTGATGTTCCTGGAAGAGGTCGTGCTGCCGGAAAACGAAGAAGCCTTCCGGGAAGTGGCGCTGCATACCTCCACACCATTGGCAACCGGCGAGCGCCTGAATTCCCGTTGGGCATTCAAAAACCTGTTTCGCGAAGGCGTCATCGACATTGTGCAGCCGGATGTCGCGCTGGTCGGTGGAATTCTGGAAACGAAAAAGATCGCGGCGATGGCCGAAGGCTTTGACATGGCCGCCGCACCGCATGCGCCTTACGGCCCGATCGCACTGGCCGCGACTCTGCAGGTAGATGCCTGCACCCCGAACGTGTTCATCCAGGAGCAATCCCTCGGTATCCACTACAACCAGGATTATGATCTGCTTGACTTTGTGAAGAACAAGAAAATCTTTCAATACAGGGATGGATATGTCGGGCTGCCAACGAAGCCGGGCCTTGGCATCGAGTTGGACGAAGAAAAAATTAAGAAGGTTTCCATGGACGAACTGGTCTGGACGAACCCGAAATGGAAGAACTACGACGGTACTTTCGCAGAGTGGTAACCGTACTTCTCGTGTCAATATTTTGAAAGGAGCGCATGATCGGCATGTGTCCCATCTTTTCGGTCATGTAACATACCATGAAGGAATTCACCTATAAAGTCACGGATCCCGAAGGATTCCATGCCCGCCCGGCGGGCCAGCTTGTCAAATTTGCGCAGAGCCTCAATTCCGACGTAACCGTTTCGCTGGATGGCAGAAAGGCTGACGCGAGGAAAATTTTTGCAATCATGGGCCTGTGCGTCAAACAGGACAACGTTATCACCATATCGGTATCCGGTGGCAGCGAGGAGGCAAACGCCGCTTCCCTGAAGGTTTTTCTAGAGAAAAGCGTCTAGGCTGTCAACACTGGAATTTGTGGAGCGGAAAATGCTGACGGGATATTGTTTTCTATAGCCACACTAACGCCGGTGGCCCGGCCGAACACCGACTCTGAGGTAATCTTTATCATCGGCAGGTCTGCCCGCAGATCTTTAATTTATGGATCAATTAGAAAATGAACATACAATAACACATTGCATAAGGCGACGGCCTTAAAAGAGCAAAAACGTCTTAAAGTGGCTTCCGACAGCCCATTTAAGACGTTTTTTGCTTAGGCTGTTTAACGTGTCTTCGACAAAGCGATCCTTTACCTTATTGGATGCAGAAATGCCGCTAAGATTTATTAAAAAAGCCGATACCCTTTTTCGTTATCTTTTATCTTTCTAAGGTAAAATTGTGATATACTAATTTATTATGTCCAAGCCTTAGCGGAATGAAAATCTGCCGATTGCCGGGAATGGTTAAGGTGAGAAGCTCCTCCGCTCTTCATGGTTAAAGGAGGCGCATTATGGCGGTTTTACTGGGGAAATTATATTCCGAAATCGGCCCGAAGTATCAGCTGAAACTGATCGCGGGAAAAGAAGGAATCTTTAATTTAGTGGATTGGGTCCAGATTGTTGAAAACAGCAACCTGATTCCTTTCCAGAGACAAAATGAGCTGGTAATTTCAACCGGTGTTGCAAACCATGACGAAGAAGGTTTGATATCTTTTTGCAAACAGCTATATGACAGGAACATAAGCGGGCTGATTATTAATATTGGACCTTATATAAAAAATATATCTCCCAGAATCATTCAATACTGCAATAAAGTAGGGTTCCCGCTTTTCGTCTTACCATGGGAAGTCCGTCTTGTTGATATCATGCATGATATGGGCCGCTCCATTTTGAAGAGAGAGCAGATTGAAGACAACCTATCCGAAGCAGTTCAGAATGCTATTTTTTCACCGAAGGAACAGGATGTATACAAAAAAATACTGGCCAGAAACGGCTTTGGCGAGGAAACCAGATATTGTCTGATCGCTTTGGCCCTGCAGGCCGGCATGAAAGAGAAAATAGAATATTATATCAATCTGGTAACCGGTAAGCTCATCGAGAATTTAAATAGGGTCAATACTTCCTTTATCCTTTTTACAAGGGATAAACATATCTATATGGTCTCTGCAAATTATAGTGAGGGAGAAATTGACTTAATCAAACAGAGCCTTCAGAAGCTTCAAAAGACGTATTCGAAACAATTTCAGCTGAATGCGGTTTTTTCCCCGAGAAATTTACCCGTTGAATCTCTGAGCGATTACTATAAACGGCTGAACGCAATGCTGAAGCTGGCCGTCGGCAAGAATCGGGAAATGACGGAATATGACGAGGAAATTATTTACAAACTGATTCTGGCAGTCGGTTCACAGAATGAAATCAAAGACTTTCACAAAAATACCTATGGCCGGCTTGCCGAATATGACAAAGCGAACCATACAAATTGCTGCGAACTGTTAAAGCAGTATTTTAAAATGAACGGAAGTATTCAGAAACTGGCCGACTTAAACTTTGTCCATAGAAACACAATTAATTACCAATTGAGAAAAATTGAAAAAATATGTAATATAAATTTGGAAAACTGGGAGGATAGGCTAAAAATTCATCTGAGTATTTTTATGGATGATCTTTTATAAATTGTGCATGTGCACAAAATAATTCGCAATCGTGTTCGTTGACAATCCGCATATGATCTGCTATAATCGTCCTAACATAAGACACATACACTAAATTTTACAAATTGAGGGCAAAGAAGCTATTCCTTAACGGGAGTTTCCTTGCCCTTTTTTTATTCATTAAAGTCTGCATATTTATTCAATTCAGAAAGAATCTACAGCAATTCCATTTCAGTTTGCAAGACAAAACGCCTTCCTCCCCCGCCGAAGGCGGGGGAGGAACACAAACTTGTTGCAGAATCAACTGGAAATTCTGTAAGCAACAGAAAACAGAAATTATAATATTGGGAACTGTCGAGCACGGTTAAAAGCAAAGGGGCTTTATTCATCGGATAAAGCCCCTTTGCTTTTTTGATTTTTCTGTCAGCACATTTTTAGCTTGAAATAGAAGCAGAGAATTCTTTGCTTTTATCATACACAGAACTTCAAAAACTCAACCATCTCTAAGGGGGAAAGAACAGTGAAAAGAAAACTCATATCTATTTTGTTGGCAGTAACACTGTCCGTAAGCTTAGGTGCGTGCGGTCAAACAAATGGTACGACTTCCTCGTCGGCGAACAATGCGGCCGGCAGCGGTTCAAGCGGTGATACGATTAAAATTGGCGTATCCGGCCCTACGTCGGGAACAAGTGCCGAATCAGGCGTTGCAATTAATACCGGCATTCAGATGGCGATTGATGACGTGAATAAAGCGGGCGGCATTCAGGTTGACGGTGCCAAGAAGCAGGTGAAAGCGATTTTCTACGACAGCCAGACGAATACAGCGACGGGACTTTCCAACTGTCAGAAACTGGTTTCCGTGGATAATGTCGATTTTCTGTGGGCCGATACGATCAACAGCTCCGTAGGCATTGCGGCGATGGAAGTCGCCAAAACCACCGATATCTGTGTTGCGACTCTGGAATGCGTAAGTACCGAAATCTCAAAAAAATATGTTTCCGATCCGAACAGCTACAAAAATTTCTTCAAATTTGAGTTTAACAGCGAAGCGTATGGCAACGCGATCGCAAATTCGATCATAGACATGGCCAAATCCGGAAAACTGAATGCCGGCGATAAAAAGGTGGCCTTGCTTGGAGAAGATTCCGATTACGGACGGTCCAATCTGGGCGCCTGCAAAGAATTGCTGACACAGGCGGGCTATACGATCGACTCTGAAGATTATGTGCCCATGGATACAACTGATTTTTACTCGGTGTTGAGCAATATTAAAAATAAGAAAAGCGATCTTTTGGTCTCCTGCTTTACTTCCACCGCCGCAGGGGCCGCGCTTGTAAAGCAATATCAGGAAAACGGCATCGAGTCTACTCACTTCGCGATTTATTATCCGTCTCAGAAGGAATTTGTCAGTCAGGTCGGTGACCTGGCGAACGGTTTGTATTGGACTCCGTTTTTGATCAATGAAGAAGATAAAGGCATTCAGGAATTTGCGGAAAAACTTAAGGCGCACAACGGAGACAAGGTGAATCTCGACAATATTCAGGGCTACGATATGATGATGAAAGTGCTGAAGGCAATGGAAAAGGCCGGAACCACAAAAGGGGAGCAATTATCGCAGGCATTGCTGAGCCTTGATTATAAAGGATACTCGGGAACCTACTCGTTCGATCCTGAGACCCACACGGGCAAAGACGGCGCGGACTTCATTCCGATCAAAATCTGCAAGATCGAAAGCGGAAGCAATAAAGTCGTGTGGCCCTCACAGGGATAATTTATTAATAGAATATTTTGACCCGGCGCTGCTTGAAAAGAGCATGTTTTCCAAGGAAGATATGCTCTTTCGGCGGCGGAAGGGCTTGACAGCAAACTTGTTCAGCCTGTATGGGAACTTGTGTGATGCGGCTTTAAAGTGTTGTGGGACGGCGCCCAATGCTGACACATGATATGGGAAGAGAGGACAAAATGGCAGAAAATATGATATTAAGCGTTCGCAATATAACAATGAAATTTGACAGTTTTATGGCCCTCAATGACATTTCATTTGATTTGGAGAAAGGCAGTATCTTAGGAATTATCGGGCCGAACGGCGCGGGAAAAACGACGCTGTTCAACACCATCACGGGATATTACCAGACTTATTCCGGAAAGATTCTTTTCGATGGAACATCGGTGCGGGGCATGCGCCCGGACAAACGGTGTTGCATGGGGATTGCCAGAACTTTCCAGATTACAAAGCCGTTCGAAAATATTTCCATTCTTGGAAACGTCATGGTGGGCGCTTATTATGGCAAAAGCCTGAAAAAGAAAAACTCTATCAAGGACTGTGAAAAAGAAGCTTATGATCTGATAGAAAAGGTCGGGCTTTCGGATAAAATCAATGATCCGGCCGGCAGCCTCAACGTATCCCAGAGAAAAAAGCTGGAGCTGGCCAGGGCGTTAAGCACGGAGCCCGAGCTGCTGCTGCTGGATGAAGTCGTCGGCGGATTGAATCCGACGGAGGTCGTCGATATGATGGAGATCATCAAAAGCATCAATCGATCCGGAGTCAGCATTTTGATGATCGAGCATGTTATGAAAGCGGTCATGGGCGTTTCCCACAGGATTCTGGTCCTGAACCACGGAGAAAAGCTCGCGGAAGGCGAACCGGCGGAGATCATAAAAAATCCCGATGTGATCAGCGCTTATCTGGGGAATAAGAGGGAGGTCAAGCATGCTTAAGATCGACCGTTTAAACGCTTTTTACGACGATGTACAGGTGTTGTACGATATCAGTCTGGAAGTGCGGGATGGCGAAATCGTCACCATTTTGGGCTCTAACGGGGCAGGCAAAACGACATTGATGAAAACAATCTGCGGCGTCATCAAAAATCGCTCCGGAAGCATCGAGCTGAACGGCGAGAATATCATGGCGGTTCCGGCCTACCGGCTTGTTTCCAAAGGAATCGCGCTGATACCGGAAGGCAGGCATCTTTTCCCGGAGCTGACCGTAAAGGAAAACATACTGCTCGGGGCGTACACAAAGAAGGGAAAAGTTGCCGAAAGCGAATCCTTCACGCAGATTATGGATATGTTTCCGCGGCTGAAAGAGCGTTTGAATCAGCTCGCGGGCACCATGTCGGGCGGGGAACAGCAAATGTGCGCCATTGCGAGAGCGCTGATTTCCGACCCGAAATTTCTTATGCTGGATGAGCCGTCCTTAGGTTTGGCCCCCAATATTGTCGACCTTGTTTTCGACATCATCGGTAAAATCAATAAGGAAAAAAACATCACAGTTCTTATCGTGGAACAAAATGCCAATATGGCTCTGCAGTCGGCCGATCGGGCATATGTTATGGAAACCGGCGAAATCAAAATGTCGGGGAACGCCCATGAGATGCTGGAGTCCCCCGAAATACAGAAACTGTATCTCGGGCTGTAAGGGGTGACATTATGACAAATTTTTTACAGAATTTAATCAACGGACTGGTTGCAGGTTCCTATTACGCGGTTCTGGGGATGGGGCTGACCATCATTTGGGGCGTTTTAAAGATTATCAATGTGGCCCACGGCGATTTCTATATGCTGGGCGCTTATATGTTATATACCTTTTTAACCATGGTTGGAGTTCCCGTAATCCCCGCCGTCATGATTGCCGTTCTCGTCGCCGCCGTTCTGGCAATGATTCTGGAGCGCGCAATCCTTACGCCGGCTTTGACACGGGACAGCATGGGAAATTCCCCTTTTGTCATTACGCTCGGGATGTCCATTCTGCTGCAGAATTTCGTACAGCTGATTTACGGCGAAAGATATAAAAGCGTTCCCTACTTTAACGATGCCATTATCAAATTTCTGGGCGTTACCCTGGCGGCTCAGCGGATCATCGTTGTGATCGTCGCGTTTCTTGCTATGTTCGCCGCCATGCTTTTCATCCGGAAAACAAGATTTGGCTGGGCGATTTCGGCGACCTCCCAGAACACCTTCGCCGCGACCCTGATGGGAATCGACACAAAAAAGATTTATATGTATACGTTTGGATTAGCTGCCGGGATGACGGCGCTGTCCGGCGGCCTGCTCGCTCCGATTTACGGGATCAACCCCTGGATGGGCGCCAGCATTCAGCTGAAATCCTTTGTGGTCTGCGTCATTGGGGGGTTCGGAAATATCGGCGGTTCCATCGTAGCCGGACTCCTGCTGGGATTGATTGAAAGCTTTGCGGTACAGTATATCGGAACGGACTGGCAGAATGTTCTGGCCTACAGCCTGCTGATTCTCATGTTCTGGTTTAAGCCGAATGGACTTTTTGAAAAGAAGGGACATTAAATATGAGAGAAACAATCATGAAACTATTTGATCATAAAAAGTCCAAAAGGAATGTTTCCGTCGTGTTTTTTCTGGTGCTGCTCATTTTGCCGGTCTTGATCCGTCTGGTTTGTGACAACAGTCAGCAGAACTATTTCCTGAACATTTTTATCATGTGCTTTTATTGGGCGGCGCTTACTTCCTCCTGGAACCTGGTGGCGGGCTATCTTGGAATTTTCAGCATGGCCCATCAGGTTTTTTTCGGGATCGGCGCGTATGCCACGGCAATGTTCGGCCTGTACGCAGGGACATCCCCCTGGCTGGGTTTTCTGATCGGCGGCGTTTGCGCGGCGTTAGTCAGTGTCATTATTGCCGTTCCTTGCCTTCGGCTGAAAAAAGCGCCTTATATTATCATAGCGACCATGGTTTTGGCGGAAATCGTCAGGCTTGTCTTTACGAACCTTAAGACCTGGACCAGGGGCTCCAGCGGCTTTTGGCAGATCCGTTCGTATGAAAACATCTCCGGAATCGACTTCAGCGGCATGGATAAAATCCCTTATTATTATTTGATCCTCCTTATTTTCGCGGTGATTGTAGGCGCCTGCGCTTACATCGTAAAATCTCCGACGGGTCTGGCCATGGAAGCCATTCGCGAATCGCAGGAAGCGGCGGAGGCAATCGGAGTAAATATCGCCAGGACCAAAATCAAGGTCTTTGTTGTCAGCGCGTTCATGGCCGGCGTAGTTGGCGCTTTTTATGCGCACTATATGAAAATCCTGACCCCGGACGCCATGTTCGGTCAGAATCTGATGACGGAATTTATCGCGATGAGCCTATTCGGCGGCACAGGGATTATCAGCGGCCCCATTTTCGGCGCTTTCTTTATTACCATTTTAATGGAATCCTTAAAATCCCTTGCCAATTATAAGCTGTTTATTTACGCCGGTATTTTAATTCTGGTAATGATCTTTCTTCCCGGAGGAGTTTTAAACAGCAAATCGGAATTTACCAGCGGCACCAATAAGCTGAAAAAACGATTCAATAGAAAATCCGGCAAAGCGGTCGGGACAAAGTGACGACCGCTGCCAAAAGATTACCGCAGGTTTCGACGTTTTACAAAACGCCTGGAATAAATGATATCTATTTTATGGAGGAATCGAAATGCTGAAAGATGAGCTGCCAAAGATTATTACAAAAACCGTGCCGGGTGAAAAATCCGAAGCTTTGATCGCAAGGCGGGAAAAAGCGACGCCCGGAGCGATCCGATGTGTTTACCCCTGCGCAATGAAACGGGCACAGGGTGCCATCATAGAGGACATGGACGGAAACTTTTTTCTTGACTGGATCGGCGGCGTGGGCGTGCTGAATATCGGCCACTGCCATCCGGAAGTGGTCGAGGCCGTCAGGGAACAGGCCGGAAAATATTTTCATGGAATGTTTAATATTGTAACGCATGAAGGCTATGTCGCTTTGGCGGAGAAGATGAATGAAATCGTTCCCGTAAGGGGCGCGGTCAAAAGAACCTTCTTTGCCAACAGCGGTGCCGAAGCGGATGAAAATGCGGTAAAAATTGCAAAAGCCTATACGAAGAGGCCCAATATCATCGTTTTTTCGGGTGCATTCCACGGCAGGACGATGCTGACGATGGCCATGACGTCAAAGAAATCATACGCATTGGGAATGGGCCCTTTCCCAGACGGTGTTTATCGCGCCGACTTCCCCTATCTGTACAGATGCCCGGGCAATATGACGGAAGCCGAAGCAATTGATTACTATATCGGAAAAATCTACAGAGTGTTTGAAGAGGCTTCGCCCGCCGATCAGGTCGCCGCTATTGTGGTCGAACCCCTGCAGGGAGAAGGCGGTTTTATCCCCGCGCCGATCGAATGGGTAAAAGCGCTCCGCAAAATCTGCGATGAAAAAGGCATCCTTCTGGTCGCGGACGAGGTTCAGTCGGGCTTTGGGCGCACGGGTAAAATGTTTGCAAGCTGCTACTGGAAAGAAGCGGGCTGTGAGCCGGACATCATTACCTCCGCGAAATCAATTGCCGGCGGCGTGCCGCTGAGCGCGATCATCGCCCGTACGGAAATTCTGGATGCGGTTCCGGCCGGCGTGATCGGCGGAACCTTCGGCGGGAACGCGCTTGCCTGTGCCGCGGCCCTGAAGGTGATCGAAGTCATGGAAAGGGATCATCTGTGCGAACGTTCTGTGGAAATCGGCGATAAAATCCGGACGGCGTTCAACAACTGGAAGGAAAAATACGCGGTGGTCGGAGATATCAGAGGGCTTGGCGGCATGGTCGGAATTGAGTTTGTCAAGGACAGGAAAACAAAGGAGCCCAACGCTCCGCTTGTTTCAGCCCTGATCAAGGAATGTGCGGCTCACGGCCTGCTGATTGAAAACGCGGGTACCTATGGAAATGTCGTCCGCTTTTTGGCTCCGCTCGTAATAACGGATGCACAGCTGGATGCGGGACTTACGATTCTGGAAGACGCGATACAAAAGTGTATGTGACGAAACCGTATGAAAAGGGGTTAACACTATGAGAAATTATGTGATTACAATAGCGAGAGGCTTCGGCAGCGGCGGAAAAGATATTGCAACCATGCTTTCTCAGGATCTGGGCATTCCGGTTTATGAGAAGCAGATCCTTCAGATGGCCTCTGAGGTGAGCGGGATTGCGGAAGGCTTGTTTTACGATGTCGACGAAAAATTAAAGGGCAGCTATCTCACCAATATGCTGAAAAAGGTCCCCTTTTCCACTGTGGCCGAACCAAGCGAGAAGGATTTTATTTCGGACGTCAATCTGTTCAACATTCAGGCGGAAATTATCCGCAATCTTGCAAATACGGAATCCTGCGTGATCATCGGCAAATGCGCCGATTACCTTTTGAGGAATTACGAAAATGTCATCAGCGTGTATGTGGAAGCTCCAAGAGAGGACTGCGTCAAGTCCATTGTGAGTAAGCTCCGGGTCGATGAGGACGAGGCAAACCAGATGATACACAGGACCGACAAATATCGCGCGGAGTATTATAAATATTACACCGGCGGCGGTAATTGGACCAATCCGATCAATTACGACATGACCTTAAACAGCGCCAGAATAGGGCGGAAAAAATGTGTGGAGCTGATTAAGAACTATATTAAAATTAAGCTCGATACCAAGGAAGAGCAGGGTGTACAGTCATGAAGCAACTTTTTATCAGGCCAACCATCTACAAATATTCTACCTGCGCAGAGTTTATAGAGGAGTTCAAAATCGGGCGGGGCGATCTGCTCATTACGAACGGATATATCTACAAGCCCTTTCTGGCGGCGCTGAACTTGCAGTGCGACGTGCTCCTGAAAGAGAAATATGGCGCGGGCGAGCCGTCCGATGAGATGGCCGAAGCCATATACAGGGATATCGGGAGCGGCTATAAGCGTATTATTGCGGTTGGGGGCGGCTCCGTTATTGATCTTTCCAAACTGTTTGCGCTCAAGGACGTATCGCCCGTTCTGGACCTTTTCGACGGGAAGCTGCCCCTTGTAAAAGACAAGGAGCTGGTGATCGTACCGGCGACCTGTGGTACCGGAAGCGAAGTTACCAATATCTCTATTCTTGCACTCAACAGCCGGGGCACCAAAAAGGGCCTGGCCGCGGACGAATTGTACGCGGACAGTGCCGTATTGATTCCGGAATTGCTGAACAGTCTTCCCTTTCGGTATTTTTCAACCAGTTCGATCGACGCGCTGGTTCATGCGGTTGAATCCGCCCTTTCACCGAAAGCGACGGACGCGACAAAAATGTTCAGCTATAAAGCCATTGATATGATTTTAAGAGGTTACAGGGAAATCCGGGATAAGGGACCCGATGCAAGGACCCCGCTGCTCGATGATTTTCTGACGGCAAGCAATTACGCCGGTATCGCGTTTGGTAATGCGGGCTGTGCGGCGGTGCACGCGTTAAGCTACCCGTTGGGCGCAATCTATCACGTTCCTCACGGCGAGGCCAATTACGCCATGTTCACCGGTGTGCTGAAAAATTACATGGAACTGAAAAGCGACGGGGAAATCGCGGTGCTCAATCAGTTCCTTGCGGATATTTTAGGCTGCGGTGCCGGTCATGTCTTTGAGGAGCTGGAAAAGCTGCTGGATATCCTGATTCCGAAAAAGGCCCTTCATGAATATGGGGTGACGGAACAAAACCTGGAAGAGTTTACCGACTCGGTCATGCGAAACCAAGGCCGTTTGATGGCAAATAACTTTGTGGCGCTCAATCAGGAAAGGGTTTACAAAATTTATAAGGAACTGTATTAAGGGCTTTAGGAGGTTCCCGATAACGGAGATGAAGGAGGCAGTATCATGAGTAAAATTTTATTGTATAACGGTGAAGTCATTACCGTAAATGCGAAAGATGAAATCGCCCAAGCGGTCCTGATCGAAGGAAACAAAATTCAATTCGTTGGGTCCGATGAAGAAGCGTTCAAGCGATGCGATGAATCGACACAAAAAATCGATGTGAAAGGAAATACCGTTCTGCCGGGATTTATCGAAACACATATCCATACGGCTTCCAGAGTCGTTCTGACCAAGGGAATTGATTTGTCCCGAAAGTCCGGTATCCTGAATATTGAGGATCTTCTGAGCCGTATCAAAGAAAACGTGGCCGCCCTGAAAAAGGGGGAATGGCTGCTGTGCCACGGCCTGACTTTTGAAAATCTGGAGGAACAGCGTTGGCCGACCAGATGGGAAATCGACCGCGTTTCTCCGGACAATCCGGTAGCGATCACTCATTCCAGCGGGCACACCGGCCTGTATAATACGAAGGCTTTTGAGCTTTGCCATGTCCTGGACGGCCAAATCGGCTATCCGGACGAACATGTAATAAAGGATGAAAACAACATCCCGAACGGAGTCATGAAAGAAGTAGGTCATTTCAAGATCCTGGATGTTATCGATCAATTTATTCCCGTCACGGAAGAAAAGCTCGTTCAAACTCTGGCGGAATCGTCAAAGCTTATGAACAGCGTCGGTATCACAACGGCTCACGATGCGGGCGCAACGGGGACTACGACAATCCGGGCCATGCAGAAAGCGGTGAAATCGGGAAAGCTTACCGTCAGGATGTACCCCATGCTGTTTACCCTGATGGGAAAGGATTTAAACATCGATTTTGTAAACGCCCAGATTCAGTCCGGGTTTCTTACCGGCTTTGGCGACGAGTATATGAAAATCGGGCCGGTCAAGATCATGGTCGACGGATCGGGGGCGTCCGGGACCTGTGCGACACGGCAGCCACTGAGCCATAACGGCAAGACGATGCCGCCTTCCATGACGCAGGAGGAAGTGGACGACATCGTCGTAAGGGCGCATCGGGCGGGCTTTCAGATCGCTGCGCACTGTATCGGCGATAAAGGCGTCGAGATGATTCTGGATGCTTATGAAAAAGCGCAGAAAGAATTTCCGCGTGAAAACTGCAGACACAGAATCGAACATTGCATGATTGCAGAACCGGATCTGTTGGAACGCATCAGGCAATTGGAGGTCATCCCAACGTTCAATCCCGCATTCATCAATCTCTGGGGCGTTTCCTTCAATAAGTATTATCAGGGAAGCCGTCAGGAATACCTGATTCCCATACGCAGTGCGATCGACAGAGGGATTGTCTGCACGGCGGCGTCCGACTGGGAGTGCATCCCGGATATCCGGCCCATTCAGGGAATTGCATCCGCGATGGACAGGACGGTCTATGCAAACGGAGAAAAGGTAGCGGAAAACCAGGCGATTTCCCTGATGGAAGCGATTTGCTGCTATACCTATTCCGCGGCGTACGCTGGGTTTGACGAAGATATCAAAGGAAGCCTTGAAGCGGGGAAACTGGCCGATATGGTTGTCCTGGATGGCAGGATCACAGAGAAAACACCGCGTGAAATCAGTAAAATGTCGGTGGTGAAAACGATTTTTGACGGCAGGGTCGTTTATGAAGGTTAATCATTAAAAGCCAGGGATTCCAGCTCTCGTCTATCGGAGAGCATAGGAATCCCTGGCTTTTTCTTTGTGTGCTGTTCAGACGTTTGTGACGGGACTTTAACCACGATCGAAAACCATTCATTTAAGTTACAAGCAAAGTCGCGACTTTTGGCTCGCGCGCATATTTATCCGTCTTGCAGTAGCCTGATTTTTGCATATTTAGAAGACTGAACTTTTATAATCAAACCCGATTTATATTAAGAAATATATTGATGAAGCTCATCTTTTGTGCAATTTAATATAAAAATTATTCAAAATTCCACAGAAAAGAAAGAAGAACCGAAAAAGAAGGAATGAAATTTGACTTCTATCTGTGATTTTAAATTTTGATTCATTTTTTGTAAATTGTATAGTGGATTTGTAATAAATTAGAGAAATATTTTAATTTTGTAAAGCTTTTATTGACTTTACTGCTTCGAAGTGGTAACATCTAAATTATAATAATTCATTTGAGTTTGGCAAAGATGTCAAATCGGCATAAAGCCATTTTGACGTTTTTGCTAATTTATTATTCAAATATTATAAAATGAAAGTTTTTAAAATATTTGATTGCATCAAAGATTTTTACAACTTTTCATCTTCACTAAGTCAGTTTGCCCGATTGTGCAGTTACGGGGCGGCTGGTTTATGAAAATATTTGTCCAGCATCAATTTTTATGAGGTGATTAGTATGAAAAAGTTAATTGCAGCACTCCTATCCGCTGCGCTCATCCTGTCTGCGGCAGCGGGCTGCGGCTCGTTTACCGGCAAGTCAGGCGGTACAACAGCCAGTCAAACAAATTCCGGAGAGACAAAGTCAACATCAGTCAATATTTATCTGGAAAATGAGATCCCGACCCTGAACCAGTTTGCCGCTTCCGATAATATTGCGTTTAATGTCTTGAATAATATTTCGGAAGGCCTTTACCGGCTTGATATGAACAATGAGCCGCAGCCGGCTATGGCAAAGGACTGCAAAATCTCGGACGATAAGCTTACCTATACCTTTACGCTTCGCGATGGCTTAAAGTTCAGCAACGGTGACGCTATTACCTCTAAAACTTTTAAGGACACATGGATTAAGCAAATGGCTGCCGATACTCCGAACAACTATGCATTTATTATGACTGACTATATTGTAAATGCTCAGGAGTATTCCGAAAAGAAGGCTACAGCTGACCAGATCGGAATCCAGACCCCGGACGACAAGACTCTGGTTGTAAAGCTGAAGGCGCCGACGCCTTACTTCCTCTCTCTTACAACCTTCGTTCCTTACTATGCAGTCGACATGAGTTTCTTCGACGAACAGGGCAAAGATTATGCGGTTGGAAAAGATAATTTGGTTTATTCCGGCCCTTACATGATTTCTCAGTATGACGCCGCTGCAGGTGTGGAACTGGTAAAAAATCCAAACTACTGGGATGCTGCAAATGTTAAAGTTGATACGGTCAGTATTAAAATCATCAAAGAACAAAGCACGGCGCTCAATCTTTACAAAGCCGGTCAGCTGAGCCGTGTACAGCTTGCCTCAACCGATGTTCCGGCTTACAAGGACAACCAGGAATTTAAGACGCACTCAATCTTCCGTACCAACTTCATACAGTTTAATACTACGGCTGAGGGAACTAAAAATCTCAACATCCGCAAAGCACTCAGCCTTGCGATCGATAATGACACGCTTATGTCCACCATCCTGAACAACGGTTCCGAAGCGGCAAACGGTGTTGTGCCGAAGGCAATGAGCAGCGGCGTGGCCGGAAAGACCTTCGGCTCCATGCAGGGAACTCTGAAGTCTTATGACGCAGCCAAGGCGAAAGAGTACTGGGCAAAGGGCGTTGCCGAATTGGGTGGAAAGGCTCCGCAGCTTACTCTTGTTCTGGATGATAACACCGAAAACAAAGATGTCGGCACCTATCTGCAGAGCCAGTTTAGATCCGTACTCGGCATCGATGTAAAACTGGATTCCAAAACGAAGGAAGCCAGAAGAGATCTGATGAAGGCCGGCACCTATCAAATGGGCCTCAACGCCTGGGGCGCCGACTACAATGACCCGATGACCTACCTGCAGATTTGGACAGAAAACAAGAACGCGTTCCGCGGAAACTTTAAAGATACCGATGCGGCCAACGATTACGCGAAATTGATTCAGAGTGCGCATGGCGAAAAGGATAACGCAAAACGTGCCGATCTGTTGGTACAGGCGGAAAAGAGCCTGATTACAGACAATGCGGTCGTTGCTCCTCTGTATTACATGGGTTCCGCCTATCTTATTAAATCCAACGTTTCCAATCTGATTGAACCCAACAGTGGTATTCTGGAATTGAAATACGTTACTGTACAATAAAATCGGCTTAGGCATTCCGATAAGGCTGTTGCCATGCAACAGCCTTACCTGTTATAAAATCACAATCCGAACTCCAAGGGAGGAAGTAAATTGCAAAAATATATTATCAAACGGCTTGTTTACCTTTTGATCACTCTTTTGGTAATTACCACCGCAACATTTTTTCTGATGCACAGTCTTCCCGGTACGCCGTTTGACGAAGATAAAATAAGCAAGCTGAGCGCGGAGCAGCAGCGGCAGGTTTATGCCAGCTATGGTTTGGATCAGCCGGTTTATGTTCAGTATTTTAAATACCTTGGAAACGTCTTTCAGGGGGATCTGGGTACATCCACCCTGTATTCCGGACAGTCGGTGCAAGGGATCCTTGCAGCCCGCATTGTGCCGTCTGCTCTGGTTGGAATTCAGGCTGTCCTTGTCGGCCTTGTAATCGGACTGATTCTTGGCATTGTGGCTGCTTACCGGCATAATACTTCTATGGACTATTTGACGATGGTCATCTCTGTGCTGGGGATTTCCGTCCCGAACTTTGTTGTAGCGGCTTTGCTTCAATATTTTTTCGGACTGAAATGGGGACTGCTTCCGGTTGCCTACTGGGAGAGCTATGCCTGCTCCATCCTGCCTTCCCTTGCGCTGTCCTTCGGCGTCATTGCGCAGATCGCCCGTTTTATACGTACGGAAATGCTCACGGTTTTACAGCAGGATTATATTTTAATGGCGAAAGCAAAGGGGCTCAGCCCGGTAAAGATTCTTCTGCGCCACGCACTTCGGAATTCCCTGCTGCCTGTCATTACAATTCTTGGTTCCATAACCGTCAATATCCTGACCGGCTCTCTTGCTGTGGAAAGTATTTACAGTGTTCCGGGTATTGGCAGTCTGTTTGTGGATACCATTAAAGCAAACGATTATTCCACAATACTGGGGCTCACACTTTTCTACAGTGCATTTTACGTGGTTGTTATCCTTCTGGTTGATATCCTATACTGCGTCATTGACCCAAGAATCCGGCTCGCGCCGTCAAAGGAGTGATACAATTGCAGAACATAGAACTTACGGAAGACTTGATGGCTCCTGCTGAAATGGACGAGGGTGACCGGGAAAAAATATCACGGCCAACGAGGTCGGCCTTTCAGGACGGCTGGATTCGTCTGAAGCAGAACAGGGGGTCGGTGATCGCCCTGGTGATCCTTCTTGTTTTGGTCGCTCTTGCCTTTTTAGGGCAGGTACTTACGAAAAATAATTACTATGATACGAATTATAGTGCAATCCTTCAGGCGCCGAATGCGGAGCACTGGTTTGGTACGGATAAATTCGGCCGCGATCAATGGGCGCGCGTGTGGTACGGTACCCGCGTTTCCCTTTTGATTGCGTTTGTTGCCGCAACGCTCGATTTGGTGGTTGGCGTAACTTACGGTTCGATTTCCGCTTTGCTCGGCGGAAAAGTGGACTCTGTTATGCAGCGTATCATTGAAGTGCTGATCGGAATTCCGAATTTAATCATTGTTATCTTATTGATGATGGTTATGCCTGCGGGTATTGGAACTCTGATTATTGCCATGTCTATTTCCGGCTGGGTGAACATGGCCCGATTAGTCCGTGCGGAAATTCTGAAACTGAAAGATCAGGAATTTATTCTTGCCGCCCGAATCCTCGGTACCTCCAATAAACGGATTATTCTGAAGCATCTGATCCCCAACACGATTGGGGTTATCGTAATCAATACGATGTTTACGATTCCCTCCGCTATTTTTACGGAAGCTTTCCTCAGCTTTATCGGAATTGGTCTTCAGGAACCGAAAGCGTCTCTGGGTGTTTTGATTAACAGCGGTTTTCAGGTCATCAACAGCCAGTTATACCTGCTGCTGATTCCCGCCGTCATCATTGTTTTGATTATGGTGTGTTTCAGCATCCTGGGGGATGGTCTCCGTGATGCATTCGATCCGAGAATGCGTGTTTAGTGCAGAAAAGAGGCTGAAAAATGAGTAGTTTATTAGAAGTTGAGAATTTAGAAATAAACTTATTAACGCAAAACGGAACCGTGAAAGCTGTTCGTGGTGTCAGTCTTTCTCTGGAGCCAAAGGATACGTTGGCTATCGTTGGGGAATCCGGCTCCGGAAAAAGCATGATGGTGAAGGGGATCATGAAGCTGCTGCCCAAAACCGGCAGAGTTGCAGGCCAGGTAACATTTGACGGGAAAGATATTACCAATTTAAACGATCGCCAGATGAGAAAGCTGAACGGTTCAGAAATTTCGATGATTTTTCAGGATCCGATGACTTCCCTGAACCCAACCATGACAATCGGAAAACAGATTATTGAAATATTAAGTGAACATAAGAAAATGAGTTCCCAGCAGATGAGGGAAAGAGCGCTGGAGCTTCTGGGATTGGTCGGCATTTCTTTCCCGGAAAAGCGATTCAGCCAGTATCCGCATCAGCTTTCTGGCGGAATGCGTCAGCGTGTGGTGATTGCGATCGCACTTGCCTGCAACCCGAAAGTTTTGGTCGCAGACGAACCCACAACTGCGCTGGATGTTACGATTCAGGCTCAAATTCTTGATTTGATGAAGTCGCTGCAAAGCAGGGTAAACACCTCGATTATCCTGATTACGCACAATCTTGGCGTGGTTGCCAGTATTGCGAATAAAGTCGCGGTTATGTACGGCGGCAAAATTGTGGAAAGCGGCTTGGTAGATGAAATATTCTACCATGCACAGCATCCTTATACACTTGGCTTGATTGCTTCCATCCCCAAAGTTCATGAAACAGCCAGTGAACTGAAAACAATCCCCGGCACCCCACCGGACTTGATTGACCCGCCGAAAGGCTGCCCGTTTGCGCCGCGCTGTGAAAAAGCGCGGAAGGTCTGTCAGCAGTATCAGCCGGAATACACGCAGATTTCCTCCACGCACCGTTCTGCCTGCTGGCTGCAGCATCCTCTTGTGAAAAAACAGGCAGAGAATACGAGCGAAAAGGAGAGCCGTGATGAGTGAAGTATTGCTGAAAGTGAAGAATCTTAAAAAATACTTTCAGGTCGGAAATAAACAGACTTTAAAAGCGGTGGATAATGTTTCCTTTCAGATTTATAAAGGAGAAACACTCGGTTTGGTTGGGGAATCCGGCTGCGGGAAATCCACACTGGGCAGAACCATTATGCGGTTATATCACCCAACGGACGGTGAGATATTGTATGACGGAAAGAAAATCAGCGGACCGCTTTCCAATGAGGAATCGAAAGAATGCTGCGGTAAAATGCAGATGATTTTTCAGGATCCGTATGCTTCTCTGGACCAGCGCATGAAAGTTGTTGACATTGTTGCGGAAGGACTGGATTCACAGGAAACCCCGCTGAGCAGGGAAGAGCGTGAAAAAACGGTCATACAGCTGATGGAGATGGTAGGACTTCAGAAAGAACATATCGGTCGTTTTCCGCACGAGTTTTCAGGCGGCCAGCGGCAGCGTATCGGCATTGCCAGGGCTCTCGCCATCCATCCTGAATTCGTTGTGGCCGACGAACCGATTTCCGCGCTGGATGTTTCCATTCAGGCACAGGTTGTCAATCTGCTGAAGAAATTGCAGAATGAACTGGGGCTGACCTACCTGTTTATTGCGCATGATATTTCAATGGTAAAATATATCAGCAACCGAATCGGTGTCATGTACCTTGGCAGTCTGGTGGAATTGACCGCAAGCGAAACGATGTTTGATAAACCGATGCATCCCTATACGCAGGCGCTTCTTTCAGCAATTCCCCTGCCTGACCCAAAAGCAGAAAGAAATCGCAGCGGTGTTGTACTGGAAGGGACTGTGCCGAACCCGGTCAATATTCCGAATGGATGCAAATTTTGTTCGCGCTGTAAATATGCGATGGATATTTGCAAACAGTCAAGCCCTGTATTCCGGGAAGTGGAAAAAGACCATTGGGTTGCATGTTATAGATATGATGGTGAGACCGAATAACTCGGATTCGTATCAAACAAAAAGCGGGTAGGTTCCTTGGGCTTCGGAAATTCCGAAGCGAAGAACCACCCGCAGTTTTACGAGCTTTTTGGTCAGATACCCAGGCCTTGTATGCCCTTAAGATTTTTTCTCAGAACTGGATTCGTTGATAAAGTGAATGACTTCATGCGCATCGGAAACCAGCTTGTCGTAAGCTTCGCCCATTTCCAGCACAATTCCGGAAGCAATTAAATTAACCAGTTCAATCGGCAGTGAATAGGAGTTATAAAAAACCCTGGTAGCGGTATCGCACAAATAATTAATGCTGTTCTGGGTTACCACAGGGGATTCCAGATTGTCTGTAATCGAAGTAACGCCTGCACCCCGATATTCCGCATACTGCACAATGTTCCGCATCGCGTCGTAATAGCGGGGAAACGAGATGGCGATCACATGGTCGCCGGGATGAAGCTTGACCAGGTTTGCCTGAACATTGTCCAGGTCCTCCGGATGAACCAGAATCGCGTTGGGAATCAGCGGAGAAATTCGGCGGTAAAAATACTCGGAGACGACGCTCGAGACGCCCTGCCCGCAAATCAGTACCGTTTTGGCCTGAAGAATCAGCCGTGCGGTTTTTAAAATATGCTCTGTCGGCACTGTATCGTAAAATTCGGCGCTTTGCGTGCGGGCGTTATTGATAATCTGCTGTATGACCATTTCTTGATTTCCGCGTTCCACCACGGGAAGATCCAATGAAAAATAACTGGTTTCCATAAAATTTTTCACCAGACGTTCCGTATGCGAACGAAACGCTTTTTTCAGTTCAATAAAGTTTTCAAATCCGAGCCTCTTACACATGCGGAGGATGGTCACTTCGGAAACGCTGCTGCGCTGGCTGAGGTCTTTCAGGGAGATATAGCAGACATCCTCCGGATTGGACAGAAGTATGTCCAGAATTTCCCTTTGTTTTCTGGTCAGGTTATGATAATTTTTATTAATTTTCTGGAAAGAATCGTCCGGCATTGTCTGCCCCCCATTTCATACTTGTTCATATGAATGATTATACCTTAAACTTGTTTTAATGAAAAGAATAATCTGGAATAAGCTGCCGAAAACCGGCATTCTCATAATCATTGTGGGCCACACACGTAAAATGTGGCAGCCACACCCCATCCGGCGTGGAAGACTGGAGTATCAATGCTGCTTTTAAAAAATGTAAGAATTAATTTGAATCATCCGAACGAAGTTGCAGACGTGTTCATCGCGGGCGGCAAAATACAGGCGATAGGCCGCAAACTGGAACCTGCGCTGGCGAATCTTGAAGTTCTTGACGGGGACGGCAAGACAGCGATACCGGGGTATATTGATCAGCATGTCCATATCACGGGGGGCGGGGGAGAAGACGGTTTTTCCAGCCGCGTACCGGAAATTCAGCTTTCTGACTGTATTCGCGGCGGCGTTACCACGCTGGTCGGCTTGCTGGGAACCGATTCGATCACCCGCAGCGTCGAAAATGTGGTGGCGAAAACAAAGGCACTTCGCAGCGAGGGGTTAACCGCCTACTGTCTGACCGGAGCGTATGAATATCCTTCCCCGACTTTGACCGGTTCCGTGAAAAAGGATATTGCGTATATTGAGGAAGTAATCGGCGTTAAAATTGCGATTTCTGATCACCGTTCGTCAAATCTGTGTAAGCAGGATTTGATTCGGCTTGCGTCGGAAGCAAGGCTTGGCGGGCTTCTTTCCAGAAAACCGGGTCTGGTTCACATTCACGTGGGCACCGGGAAGCGTAAACTGGGTTTATTATTTGATATTTTAGAAACCGAAGACATCCCGATTCAAATATTTCGCCCGACTCACGTAGGAAGAGTATTTGATGACGCGGTGCGGTTTGCCAATTTAGGCGGATACATCGATTTTACCGCCGAGGAAGAAAGCAGAAAATCAGCTCAAATGATCGTAAAAGCTTTTGAGCAGGCCCCTGCCGAACGCATTACACTCAGTACGGATTCCAACGGCAGTATGCCGAAGTGGAATGAGAATAAAGAAATCGTCGGGATGGGTGTGGGGCAGATTACAACTCTCCACCGTACCGTGAAGTCGCTTGTACAGGATTGCGGGGTTCCGCTTTCTCAGGCGATACTGCCCGGCACGGCTACCGTTGCGAAGGCGCTTGGGCTTGCCGATCGAAAGGGCCTCCTTGCGGAAGGGTACGATGCCGACCTGATTTTGCTCGACGACCGGCTGAATATTGATACCGTTATGGCCGGCGGTGCTATCATGATGAAAAGCGGCAGTCTTATTAAAAAAGGAATTTTTGAAAAATAGTAACACTGCAGCAATTCCATTTCAGTTTGTGAGATAAAACACGTTTCTTCCCCGTCAAAGGCGGGGGAGGAACGCAATCTTGTTGCAGAATCAACTGGAAATGCTGTATTATCATTTTTATAGGAAGAAAAGAGGATTTATTTTGAATGAGGAAAGATTACTCCAATTGATCCGGGAGGTTTCCAATGCGAACGGTGCCTCCGGATTTGAAGACGATGTATTAAAGGTTCTGCGTAAACAAGGGGAAGGCCTGGGGGATTTTTCGGAAGATTCCCTGCGGAACCTGTACCTGAAACGCGCGGGTAACCGGGGCGGTCGTCCGGTCGTTCAACTGGATGCCCATACGGATGAAGTATCGTTTATGGTGCAGGCGGTTAAGCCGAACGGAACGCTGGTGTTTATTACTCTCGGCGGTTGGGTCGCGAATAACATTCCCGCGCATAAGGTGCGTGTGCGCAACGCGGAGGGAAACTATATTCCCGGTATTATTGCAAGCAAGCCTCCGCATTTTATGAGTGAAGCGGAGCGCAATGCACCGGCTAACGTGTCCAATATGGTGATTGACATTGGTGCGACTTCCCGGGAAGAAGCTGTCAATGACTTTAAGATCCGCATTGGGGAACCGGTAGTTCCGGATGTTGATTTTGAATATAGGAAACAGAAAGACCTGCTGATTGGTAAGGCCTTTGACTGCCGTCTGGGCTGTGCGGCCATTTTGGAGACCATGCGTACGCTGCAGGGGAAAAACCTGAATGTGGACGTAACCGCGGGCTTTGCCGTTCAGGAAGAAGTCGGTACGCGCGGTGCTTATGTAACCAGCAACACCATCCGCCCCGACATTGCCATCGTTTTTGAGGGATGCCCGGCGGACGATACGTTTACCGAGGAGTACATGACTCAGACGGCGATCAAAAAAGGGCCTATGCTGCGTCATATTGATGCTCGTATGATCACCAACCCCCGCTATCAGCGTTATGTTCTGGATTTGGGCAGAAAACTTGGGATTCCGGTGCAGGAATCGGTCCGCACAGGCGGTTCTACCAACGGAGCCCCGATTCATTTGTCCAACGCAGGCGTTCCGGTAATCGTGATGGGGCTTCCGGTACGTTATATCCACACGCATTACGGCATTGCGGCTTTGTCCGATTTGCAGAACGCCGTAAAGCTGGCAAGCGCGGTGATTGAATCGCTGGAGGAAAATATTATAAAATCCTTCTGACACTGTTTCTTTTAAAAATTTGTATCACACAGAGCTGAAATTACATAGGGGGCCGTATCATGACGGATCAGAAAACAATAGAACAGTATTTTGAGGCGCATCGGGAAGAGATGCTTCGCGATATGAGTACGCTGATTCGAATTCCGAGCGAAAAAGGGGAGCCCAAAGAGGGAATGCCTTTTGGGGAGTATCCGGCAAAGGCGCTTGCCGCAGCCGTGAAAATTGCGAAAGACATGGGATTTTCAGTAAAAAATGTTGATAACTATGCGGCGGCTGTCGATTTAAATGACCTTCCAAGACAGCTTGATATTCTGGCGCACCTGGATGTTGTTCCCGCAGGAAACGGCTGGACGGTGACGCAGCCGTTTGAGCCGCTTGTAAAAGACGGCAGATTATACGGCAGAGGTTCCGCGGACGACAAAGGCCCGGCAATCGCTGCGCTGTATGCATTAAAAGCGGTTCGTGACCTGAATGTTCCGCTGAAGAAGAACGCCCGTCTGGTTCTCGGCACCGATGAGGAATGCGGCAGCGCGGACATTACCTATTATTATGAACAGGAACCGGAAGCACCCATGATTTTTTCGCCGGATGCCGCATTCCCTGTGGTTAATATTGAAAAAGGACGTTACAGCATCTGGATGAAGGCCGGTTGGAAAGAAGACCTTGCGTTGCCGCGCATCCTTTCCGTTCACGGCGGCGTGAAGAGCAATGTGGTTCCTGACACTGCCGAGGCTGTGGTGGAAGGGCTTTCTGCGCAGGAGCTTTCCGCCTGCACCGCCGCGGCTGCCGTCAGAACCGGCATTTCGTTTGAATGGAAGGAGAATAACGGAAAGATTGTCGTGGAAGCACATGGAGCCTGTGCGCATGCTTCTTCGCCGGGAGACGGAAATAACGCCATTACCGGGCTCATCGATTTATTAGTCGGAATTCCATTTGCAAAATCGGAAGGATTTGAAAAGCTTTGCGCCGTAAATCAGCTTTTTCCGCATGGTGACTGGCTTGGAAAAGCTCCCGGAGTAGCCATGGAAGATGAGATTTCCGGCCCTCTGACGATGAGTCTGAACTTGTTTGAGTATGAACTTACGGGACTGAAAGGCTATTTCGACGGCCGTACTCCGGTCTGCGCCACTAATGAAAATTTGAAAGATATCTTTTGTGCGAAAGCAAGGGCTCAAGGCTTGACTCCGGACGATAAGGGCGTTTCGCCGGCTCACCATGTCCCAAAGGATACGCCTTTTATTCAGACGCTGCTGAAGTGCTACGAGCAGTATTCGGGCAGAAAGGGAGAATGCATGGCGATTGGCGGGGGAACTTACGCACATCGCCTGAAAAACGGCGTCGGATTTGGGTGCTCCATGCCGGAAACGGATAACCGTATGCATGGCGCGGACGAATATGCAGTCATTGAGGAACTGCTTATGGGAGCAAAAATTTTCACACAGGCAATCATTGACCTTTGTTCCTGAAGAATATTCTCCCCGATGGGAACATGTTTTGTCTCGCAAACGTAACTGGAATTACTATAGCTTTGACGGGTGGCATACTGTAAAATAATATGAAAAAAAAAGCCAGGGATTCCGTCTCTCTTTATCAGAGAGCATGAATCCTGGCTTTTTTTATTTACCCACAACTGCTCGATTGATCGATCTTACTTCCATTCCATCACCGTAATCCGCTACAATGATTTCCTGATTTGAGAGCGTCATCGGAGACAAATGCGGTTTTCGTTACTTTGCGGAGCTGCCGTTAACACATTTTTTGGGCCTGAAATTCAAATTCCGATTGAGGAGTATATTTATTCTTTTGGATATTAATCCCTATATCAATACTGGTCCTTCCAAAATAAACACTTGGCGACACGCCGAGCTCTCTTTTAAAAAGACGGCTGAAATAATGAATGCTGGTAAAGCCCAGTTCTTCGGAAACCTGCGTGATCGTTTTATCACCGGACATAATCAGGGAGATTGCTTTTTCCATTTTCTTTTTATTGATATACTTTTGAGGAGTATATCCAACACATTCCTTAAAATATGTGGAAAAATAGTTTTTGTTGTAATTACATATTTGTGCAAGATCGGATATGGCAATATCCTTATCCAGATTCTTATCAATGTAATCAAGGACTTCCCGCAAATATTTCTTGGGGTAAAAATTGACGTTTGAGTTGCCGGAAACTTCATCCGGCTGGATCATGAACAAACCATGCTGTTTTCTTCTCAAAATATGGAAGATGATTTCAAGCATCTGTGCATTGATGATATGTTCATAAAAGTCCCTCTTCTGAAGAGCCTCATAAAAAAAGGACTTCAGCAGGGTGTCTTCGTAATCAGTGACCCCGTTAATACAATAGCCGATATTTTCCAAAAGGGAGGTTAAATGGTCGTCACAGAGGAATTTTATATCAATCCCGATAAAACCGTCGATGCTGTAAACGGCGTGGATAACCCTGGGAGGAACCATAATCAGCGCTCTCTCCTTCACGTCAAACTGATTGTAATCCACTTCAATCATGGCGTGTCCGCTTAAAGCGTAGATGTAATGGAAATATTCGTGTTCATGACGTTCAATATATGTTTTGGCAAGCTTTTTCTCTTTAACTATACGGAACACGGAAATATTATAATCCAAAAAATCACCTTCCTATTCTTTTTTACACTCTTGGATACGGAAACTTTTCTAAGATATTTATAGCATGAATATGAGAAAAGTGCAACTTGCGGTGATATTACAGCAAATACAAATCATGGTCGTGTGCTATAATCATATTGTCACAAAAAACAGTGAAATAAAGAATAAATTATAGGCAATATATTTCAATAATGATGTAATTTTATAAATATCCCTTAAATTATACGAAATGATATCAACTAATTAGCAAAATTATATTATTGAAATTTTTTAAAATTCGCTTGTGTTTTAATGAGAAAGGCCGATATTTGTGGTTTCCAATTATTCCAAATATTAAAAAAGTATAAATGAATAATCAACGCAGATGGGAGATGCTTTTATGGATTATTTTCTTGCCAACGGGATACTGCTGGAGCCCTTCGGGAACTCCGGCGAACATGGGAATCTGCTGATACGCAACGGGCATATCGAAATTGTCAGTGACGGGACCCCGCCTCCTTCTGCAGAATGGATCGACTGCTCGGATTGCATGATAACTTCCGGCCTGATTGATACACATTTTCACGCCAACCAGTTTGCGGATTCTCTGGGAGCAAACGCCGATGTGGTTTGTATACCAAATGGCGTTACGACAGCGATTGACGCGGGTTCCTGCGGAGTATCCAATATCGGTGGGCTGTTACGTTTCAATATCCCACGTTATACTACCGATGTCAGGGCGCTTGTCAATGTTGTGTCCAGCGGGCAGCTGTACGGTACGCCGTACGAAGAGACGGATGATCCGGAATATTTTGAAGTTTCGGAGATATGCCGGCTGTTTCAGGAATATCCGGATGAATTAAAGGGAATCAAAATCCGTTACCATGCCAACTGTACAAAGGGATTTGGTTTAAGGCCCCTGCAGAAAACAGTTGAAATTGCCAGCCGCGTGGAGGATATGGGACTCAAATGCCCGGTTGTAGTACATCTGGGCCAACTGGAAGAGCCTCTTACGCTTCAGGATGTTCTGGAAACCCTTCGCCCCGGCGATGTGGCTGCCCATGTGTTCCAGAATAGCGGAGAGACATTGCTGAGCAGGGAACATCGTGTTCAGCGATGCTTCTTTGAGGCAAAGGAACGTGGAATCCAGTTCGATTTGGCGCATGGGCGATTCAATTTTACCTTTGAAAACATCGCACAGGCGTTAAAGGAGGATTTCTGCCCGGACATGCTGGGCTCGGATGTCGGTGCCGGGAATTGCTATATACGTCCGGCGTTTTCCCTTATGTCGACTATGACAATGATGTATGCGCTCGGTATGCCGCTGGAGAAAATAATCCCCGCGGTTACCGCTACGCCGAAAGAGGTTTATGACCTGGGAACGGCGGGAAAAGGACTGAAAGAAGAACTCTCGGCAGATTTATCCGTGTTCCGGCTGGTCAAAGGGAAGATAACCTTTGTTGACCGCATGAAAGAGAAGCTGACGGCCAAAGAATGCTTTATGCCGATGATGACAATCAAAAACGGGAAGGTAATATACCGTCAGAGCATTTTTTAAAAGATTACTGCCCATGATACGGCAATCAAATATTAAAACACATGGGAAGGTGAAAATGTAAATGAGGTGATACGGGGATTGTTTGATCGGCAATATTGTGCATTCAGAAAGAGAAAGATTTAGGAGGAGAATTTATGGAAACAGTCATCGCGATTGTCCTGTTGGCAACGTATATCGCTTTTGCCGTTTACGCTGCACGCGGCGGTAACCTTATGCTGGGCTTTTTTGTTATGGCGGTAATCTGGGCCGGACTGGGCGCTGCCGACGGCCTTACGACGTGGATAGCCACGTCGGAGCAGACCGGCGCCGGCATGGTTGACATCAACACCGGAATATTCAGTAACGGTCCTACCGGATGGGGTGGAACAGCGGTTATTGTTATGTTCGGTTCCTGGTTTGGCCGTATTCTTGTGGAAACCAATATCGCAAGGTCGATCATCAGCTTTGCCGTTGAAATGGGTGGAGAGCGCAAAGCCTTAACGACCATTCTGATTTCCTTTGTTACCAGCATTATTTTTGCTTCCTGCTACGGCCCCGGCACCGTTGTTGCCATCGGCGTTATCGTATTCCCGATTTTGCTTTCCATCGGCGTTCCCAAAACCACCGCCACCCTCTCTTATCTGTTCAGTATAGGGGCGGGGCTGTACATCAATACCGGCAGAGGGAAACAGATCGATATCTATATCCCGTTCGACTATGCCAACTCGGTGGACTGGAAGATGTTCAGTTTTATCGCCTATGGTTTGCAGATGCTTCTTGTGGTTTTGCTGGTTATCTGGGGGACCCGCGGATTAAAACAGCAGAAAAAGCACGCGTGGGCGGTGTCCGAAAATAGCGGCGGGGATAGCGGAAAGCGTGTCGGCATATTGGCAATGCTCACGCCGATCATTCCGGTTGTACTTACGATATTCTTTCAATTCTCAGCGATTACATCCATTCTCGTCGCGGTCATCTGGGCCTTGCTATTCACCGGGAACATGAAAAAATGGAATGAAATGGGAACGATGCTGCAAAAAACCTTCCGGGATGGCGTCACCGATATCGCTTTGGTCCTGTCCTTCCTGTTCTTCCTGCAAATGTTCATGAAGAGCGCGAAAATCTGCGCGAAAATTTTTGCCAATTTCCTGTCGCCGGTTATTCCCCAGAATCTGCTGATTATCTTCCTCATTTTCGGTATCTTCGGATTCCTTGCTCTCTTCAGAGGACCGCTCACCCTGTGGGGCTGCGGTACGGCCATTCTGGCACTGCTCCAGTCGATCGGTGGAATCTTCACTCCAAAGGTGCTTTTCCCGATGTTCACGATTCCCGCGACAACAGTCAACGAATCCTTCTGCCCGACACAGTCCTGGAACGTCTGGGCCATCGGCTATACGAAAACCGATATGAAGGAATACTTCAGGGCGGGGCTGGTACCGATCTTAATACTGAATCTTGTTTTGGAAATCATAGCTTTCTTTATCTTCGCAGCTTAGAAACAAGCAGGAAAAATGCCGGACGTATTTTTGTACGGATATTTGGCTGACTGCTGTTCTAAACGCCAAAAATATTCAGGAATTTCAGTTGGAAACAGGTTTGCCGCATTTTATTCTGCAGTCAATGGGCGTTTCCTATGGAATGCGGCAGTCCGGTTTCCCTTCAGGAGGTAGTTTCATGGGCAGAAAGGTCAGAGTTGGCATCGATGTTGGGGGCACTCATACGAAAGCCGTTGCACTGGATAACGAAAAGTATGAAATCGTTGGCACCAGCATTGTTAAAACAACGCACAGCCATAAGATGGGCGTTGCCGCCGGTGTTATTGAGTGTTTTCAGAAGTGCATTGAGGAAAACGACTTCAGTGCCGATGATGTCGTATTCATTGCTCATTCGACAACACAGGCAACCAACGCGCTACTGGAAGGCGATGTGGCCAAGGTGGGCGTGATTGGGATCGGTAAGGGAGGCCTGGAAGGATGGCTTTCTAAAAAACAGACTACGCTCGAAGATATCCCGTTGGGAACGGGTAGAGTGATTAAAGTAGTAAACAGCTACGTGAAAGAAAAACAGCTTACGGAGGACTACGTCCAGAACCATATCGACCGCTTAAAAGGACAGGGGGCCGATGTGCTGGTGGCCTCTGAGGCTTTTGGCGTTGATTCGATGAAAAAAGAAGAACTGGTGAGGGAGGTCGCCGAAAAAAATGATGTGATGGTATCGGCCGCTTCTGCGATTTCCAAGCTGTACGGACTGAAACGCCGTACCCGCACGGCGGCAATCAACGCTTCTATTCTTCCCACCATGATGAATACGGCTTATTCCACGGAAATGGCGGTGCGCGAAGCCGGCATTAAGGTCCCTCTCATGGTCATGCGCGGAGACGGCGGGGTTATGGATATCAGCGAAATGAAAAAGCGTCCGGTTCTGACGATGCTGTCCGGGCCGGCTGCCAGTATTGTGGGAGCGCTGATGTATCTGCGCGCTTCCAATGGGATTTACTTTGAGGTGGGGGGCACCTCAACCAATATCGGCGTTATCAAAAATGGGCGCCCGGCGGTAGAATATTCCACAGTCGGTGGTCATTCGACTTATGTAAGTTCCCTGGATGTCATCGTTTTGGGAGTTGCGGGCGGTTCCATGGTACGCGCATCAGGGAATAAGCTGATTGATGTTGGACCCCGCAGTGCCCATATCGGCGGTTTGGATTATGCGGTGTACACGCCGACGGCAGAAATCAAAGAACCCCAGTTGGAATTTTTCTCCCCGAAGGAGGGCGATCCGGAGGATTATGTCCGAATCAAACTGGCCTCCGGAAAACGTGTGGCAATTACTAATTCCTGTGCGGCGAACGTCCTCGGATATGTATCGGAAAGTGATTACAGCTATGGAATAATCGAGTCGGCGAGATTGTGCATCAAGCCCCTTGCCGATTATCTGGGAATCAGTATTGAGCAGTGTGCCGAACAGATTTTACAGAAGGCCTTTGAAAAAATAGAGCCCGTTGTAAACGGGTTTGTGGAAAAATATCATTTGGAACGCGATCAGGTGTCTTTGGTCGGCTGCGGCGGCGGCGCCAGCGCCCTTCTGCCGTTTACGGCTAAGAAAATGGAACTGAATTATTCTATTCCAAAAAATGCGGAAGTGATTTCCTCCATCGGCGTGGCACTGGCTATGATCCGCGATGTTGTGGAACGCGTCATTCCGAGCCCCACGCAGGAGGATATCGCTGCAATCAAAAAGGAAGCCAAAAATCTTGCGGTCCGGAATGGCGCAGTCCCGGATTCCGTCGAGGTACAGATAGAAATCGATTCCCAGACCAACAGAGTCACCGCGATTGCTCTTGGTTCCTCAGAAGTGAAAACCACCGATTTGCTGAAGGTGTGCGATGAAAAGGAAGCGGGACAGATTGCAGCCAAATCAATGAATGTTTCCGAAGAGTCCGTGAAATGCGCTTTAAAAAATGACCTGTTCTTTATCTTTACATCAGAAGTGAAGGGAAAGGACTCGGTCAGAATACTGGATAAAAAGGGATTTGTCAAAGTGCAGCGAAAAGATGCGAAAGTGATTTCATTCGCTGTTAAGGATTGGGAAAAATCGGTCGAGCAGCTTTGGAAGGAAATGGTTTCCTTTAAAGCGGAAATGGAACACGGTCCCGACATGTACTTATGCATCGGAGGAAAGGTGCTCGATTTCGAAAGCGCCTTGGACTTGAATCAACTGATGATCCTGATGCAGAGTGAATTCCTGGAAGCGGAACCCGATGATATCGTGTTCCTTGTTGCCGCAAGATATGATATGGGCTATGAATCTTAACGATTATGTGACGCGGCTTGAAACAGTCGACGACAGAAGCTGGTTTTTGCATTGCTGTCATCAATACTGCCCGGAAAATCGGAGAGAAAACCGCGATTTTTTGCCGGAGATCGAAACGGCTGCACAAAACGGACGTTCTCTTGCCCGCGCGAAGCGTCCTTCTTTGAACGGATCGCTGAAGCAGGCGATGGAACGGGAGGGCCTGACCGTCCAATTTGAAAGTCCTGATCTGGTTTTCAGTCCGGAGTATTTTGAGCTTGCCTTTTATCTGGAGCCGGCAACGGTTTGCGTCAATACAGCACTGATAGAATCGATCCTTCGTTCTGCGGAACAGGAAGGGTTTTCATTGCCCGGAATTGATTGGGCGGATGTTTTCCTTGCGCATGAATATGCCCACTTTCTGGCGGTGACCGGACAAACGCTCCAGTGCTATCAGCAGATGGTACGTATTTCAAAAGGACTGAGCGGCAAGGAAAAAAGCAGGCTGCTGCCCTGCCTCGACGAAATATTTGCCATGTCGTTTGCGAAAGAGCTTCTGAAAATGGATATCTCGCCGTGGCTTTTTAATTTTCTTGCCCTTTGGAAAATCGACAGAGAAAAGGCTCTTGCCTTGTTTCAAAATATCATTTGCGCAGAATAAATGAACATGGATCGATACGGTTTTGGGAGGATCATTTATGGAATGGATTTTCTTTACAGGCGTTGGGATAACGGCAGCCGCGACGGTTTGCTTTATCATCAGCGGCAGACAAAAGGGACCCAAAGCGGCAGTCTGCTTTCTGAAAGAAAGCAGAAGCATCCTTTTGCTGATCGCCCTTCTTTGGGGCAGCGCTGCGCTTATGTTCGGTACGTATCGGACAGCAGAGGCAAGTATGGAGACAAAGGCGCAGCTTTATTACCTGCTTTTCATTTTGGCCGACATTCTGCTTGGCGCTTTTTCCCTTCTGTATATGGTCAACAGGCTTGCGGCAGTAACGGAAGAAGGCGTTACCGAGATCAACGCTTTCGGAGATAAAAAGTTCCTCTCATGGAATGAAATCCAGGAAATCCGCCCTCCGGACCTGATACATTCCTCCTATGTTTTTGTAGGACGCGACGGCACGGTGATCCCCATTTCGGGAGCGAAAGGAGAGAAGGAGAGATTTGTCCATGAATCCGCAAAAAGGCTGCCGGAAAATCTGAAAAGGACTCTGATGGACAGTTTGGGAAAAAAGAAAAATTAAGACAGTAAGGAGATCTTTAGGTATGGATTATTTAAAAAGAGAACAAATCAAACAGGATCATTTGCCCGGGCGCGTCATACAAAACGCAGTCGGTTCCGACCAAAAGGGTTATCCCGTTCCCAGCACAAAAATGACGATCTGTTTTGCCCACTATTCCGCGGAAAGCGGGCCGATGGAACCGCATAATCACGCGGAGGAAACGGTCGTTGTCCTTTCCGCCAGGGATAGTTTTGTACAATGGGGGGATTCCAAAGGAAACCTTCCTCATAAACAGATGCTGAATTCCGGGGACGTCATGCATTTTGCGGAGCTGGAGTGGCATGTGTTCGGGTATAACGAAGGCGGAAGCCTGGATGCTCTCTGCATTTACGGCCAGGTTGACAATATTCGGCCGGAAGAGATTGATAATAAGAAATAAGAAATACATACTGGAGGAATTAAAATGGCAAAAAAACTGAAGGGAGTCATCCCGCCGATCATCACTCCTGTGGATGAAAAGGAAAAAGTGGACGAGGCGGCATTGCGGAAGCTGGTGAATCATTGTATCGACAATCGGATTCACGGGATCTTTGTGGCCGGCTCGAACGGCGAGTGTCTTGCCCTTACCCAGAGGGAACGCGACCATGCGATCAAAATCGTACTGGACGAGGCCGCCGACCGCGTCCCGGTCATGGCCGGCGTTATGGATTCCAGTACGCAGCGCGTGATCGACAATATCAAGGCGTTCGAGGACATGGGCGGGGAATACGCCGTAATCACGCCGGTGTTTTATGCGCGTCATGCCACCCAGCAGGAAACCGTCCGTCTGTTTGAGGATGTGGCAAGGAATACGCAGTGTAAGCTGCTGATTTATAATATTCCCCCCTTTACCGGGCAGCTTTTGAAAGCGGAGACTATTTTTGAGATAGCGAAAATCGATAAAGTGGTTGGGTATAAGGATACTTCCGGAAACTATCCCGATTTCATTAAATGCCTTCGCCATTTTCAGGGTACCGATTTTCATCTGTTCCAGGGAGCAACGAATCTGGCGATTCCAAGCCTGTTAATGGGTGCGGACGGCTATATTCCCTCTCTGGCGCCTCTGTTCCCAAAACCGTATGTCGAAATGTTTGAGGCGGCTCAGCGGAAGGATTATGACGCGGTCATGATGTGGGGGAAAATTGTGGACGAAACCTGCAAAATCTATCCGATGGCAAGGAGCCAGACTGCGTCCACAAAGTATGCCCTGAGCAAGCTGGGATTCCTTGATAAACGGGTGATCCGGCCGACCGAACCGATTACGCCGGAAGAAGAACGGAGCATCGATCAAAAGATTGAGGAATTAAAAGAATACCTTGTTTAAAACAAACGATAAGAGGGTATGCCGTCTGAAACGGGATGTGCCGTAACAGCATACCGATAGATGTGGTAACCCCTTCTTTGGACAGGGCCGCCTTATGCGGCGGCTCTGCTCCTTCATAAACGATTCCGGACAGAGAGTATTTTATTTTGGCGACAGGAGGAAAGAAAGAATGCCGACTATTATGCTTTCCCATGCTTTATATGACGACGGGATGCAGATTCTGCGGGAGCACGCCGATGTGATTGTCGCGGATACTTCCGATTTTTGGAAGGTATTGACCGATTTGCAGAAATGTGACGGCCTGATCATCCGCGTAGGGAAAATAGACAGGGAGTTAATGGAACGATGCCCAAAGCTCAGGGTGATTTCCCGCCCGGGTGTTGGTGTTGACAATGTAGACATGAAAGCCGCAACAGAGCTTGGAATACCGGTCGTGATTGCGCCGGGCACCAATGCGCGTTCCGTTGCGGAACATGCGATCGCATTGACCTATACCATAACGAAAAACGTTGTGGAAAGCTGTGCCCAAACGGCGAAAGGGAATTTTGGAATACGCAATCAGTATAGGGCCATTGAGCTGGAGCATCACAAGGTCGGTGTAATCGGCTTTGGAAATATCGGACGCATTACGGCGGGGCTGTTTTCCCGCAACGATATGGAGGTCCATGTTTTTGACCCCTATATAAATCAAGAGACTGTGGAAAAGTGCGGGTATGTCTATCACGGTCAATTAGAGGAATGCCTGTCGGCATGCAGCGTAGTTTCCCTGCACATGCCCTCTACTCCTGAAACGCGCGGTATGTTCGGGAAGAAGCAGTTTGATGCCATGCAGGACGGGTGCTTTTTTGTCAATTGTGCCAGAGGGGATATCGTAAACGAGAACGCGCTGTACGAGGCTTTAAACAACGGCAAGGTGGCAGGCGCTGCCGTGGATGTTCTGGAAAGTGAGCCGATGGACCCCGCCAGCAAACTGTTTACCTCTAGGAATTTTATCGCAACGCCCCATATGGCGGCACTTACGCGGGAAAGTTCCGCCCGCACTTCCAGTCTGACGGCACAGGGAACTCTTGCGGTACTGAGAGGAGAAAAATGGGATAAGGTGGCGAATCCGGAGGTTTATCATCATACCCGCTGGAAATAATGCGGAGCGATACCCTTTAAAGTCAAAAGGCGGTGAAATTGTGCAGGAAAATATCTTAAGTATTGATACGCTGCTTTCTTATGTACCGTTATCGGAAAGCCTTCAGGAGACGGTCCATGAGAATCTGGAACAGAAGAGAAAGAAAATGAACCGGAAAATCGTCGTTTTAGATGACGACCCGACTGGGACACAGACGGTTCACGATATCAATGTGTATACGGACTGGGAAGAAGAAAGCATCCGCGCGGGATTTCAGGAAGATTCCAATATGTTTTTTATCCTTACAAATTCCCGCAGCTTTTCTTCACAGCATACGGAGGAAGTACACAGGGCGATCGGTGAACGGATAGCCAAAATCTCCAAAGAATATAAACGTGATTACATTCTGGTCAGCCGGGGGGATTCCACCCTCCGTGGTCATTATCCTTTGGAAACCGCGACGCTGAAAAAAGCGATTGAACGGGTATCGGCGAAACGGTTCGATGGGGAAATACTCTTTCCTTTTTTTGTGGAAGGCGGAAGATACACCATTGGCAATATCCATTATGCGCAAGATGAAAATAAGCTTGTGCCTGTCGGGAAAACCGAGTTTTCAAAGGATAAAACCTTTGGGTACCGTTCCTCGGATCTGACAGAATGGTGCGAGGAAAAAACGAAAGGACAATATCGTGCCGATACGGTCACGGCTATCACGCTGGAGGAACTGCGGAGCTGTAATATCAAAAAAATTACGGAAAAGCTAATGGGAATTCGCAATTATAATAAAGTCATTGTCAATGCGATCGATTACGAGGATATTGCGGTATTTTTAAACGCCTATTTCAACGCGCTGGAAGCCGGAAAGGAGTTCCTTTTCCGGAGCGCCGCATCTCTTGTAAAAGCGCTGGGCGGAATCCGGAGCCGTCCGCTGCTGGACTGCAGAAAGGAGCTTGCCAATACCAGCCAAAACGGCGGGATTATTATCGTAGGTTCACACGTGCAAAAAACGACAGATCAGCTGGAATACCTTAAAAACGGAAATCTGCCGGTGGAATTTATTCAGTATGACCAGCACCGGGTTTTAGAAAAGAACGGACTGCAGGAAGAGACGCGGAAGGTTGCCGCCGAGGCGGAAAGACTTGTCAGAGCGGGCAGGATCGTCGCTGTTTATACAAGGCGCGACCGGCTGGATCTGGATACGGACGACTCTGAAAAGCAGCTTGAAGTATCCACGAAGATTTCGGATGCCATCGTCCGGGTGATTGCCGGTCTGGATGTTCAGCCTCGCTTCCTGATTGCGAAGGGCGGAATCACATCCAGCGACATTGCCACAAAGGCCCTGCATATCTGGAGGGCGAAAATAATGGGTCAAATCGAACCGGGAATCCCTGCTTGGCTCGCCGGGCCGGAAAGTAAGTTCCCGGGTATGGCTTATATTATTTTTCCCGGTAATGTCGGAAATGAGAAAAGCCTGTTTCGGATTGTATCGAAATTAATGTAATTGAATTTTGGATCGGGTGTAAAAAATGCTTATAAATTTAGAGTCGGCCTTCCAAAGCAGCCCTTGCCTTGTTTCTTTTAACTTTTATAATATAGAAAGTCTGACAGCCATCCTGAATGCGGCAAAAAAGAGCGAAAAACCGGTGATTGCGGCATTCGGAGAGGGATATTTGTCACATATGCCTCTCAAACTGACAGCCGGACTCGCCGGTATCTTTGACAGGATATATGATATGCCGTTTGTCCTCCATCTTGACCATGCCCGCAGCAAAGAGGTAGTCTTTCAGGCGATTACGCTGGGATTTTCCTCTGTGATGTATGACGGTTCCCATTTACCGTTTGAACAAAATATACAGAACACAAAAGAAATCGTGAATTATGCAAAAAAATACGGCGTGACGGTTGAAGGCGAGCTTGGGTGTATGAATCCGGAAGACGGAACCGGTCCCCGAATTCAAAGCGATTATTATACAAATCCCGGTCAGGCGGCCCTGTTCGCTGCCAAAACCGGGGTTGATGCTCTGGCTGTTTCCGTCGGGAACGCGCACGGTGTTTATTCGGGCCAGCCGCACATTGATTTTGACCGGATTCTTGAAATCAGGGGTGCGGCGCATCTGCCGTTGGTATTGCACGGATGTTCTGGAATCCCATTCGACGATATTCGAAAAGCGGTTCGATGTGGAATACGGAAAATAAACGTCAATACGGATATGGCGGTGGAAGCGGCAAAATCGGTAAAAACGTTTCTGGACACGCAGGGCGAAACCGCCAGAATGGATAAGGCAATGGAATATGCCCAAGCCGCAATGGAACGGGTTGCGGAAAAATATCTGAATTGTTTTTAAAGATTGGAAATAAAACCGTATCTGCGTTTGAACAGATACGGTTTTATTTATTGCTTTACATTGTTCTTAACATATTCCAGATCCTTTTCCACCTGGTTTTTGACTTGTTCCAGATTGTCGAATTTCTGAACGTCCCGGATAAATCCCCGAACTTCCAACTGAATTTTCTTTCCGTAAATATCTTTTGCAAAGTTGAGCAGATAGGTTTCAATGGTCACGTACCGGTAACTGTCGACGGACGGCCTGAGGCCGATATTTGTCAGGCCCTTGTAGCTTTCCCCTTCAATGATGGACAGGGTAGCGTATACGCCGTGCTTTGGAATCAGTTTGTTTTCACCGACGCCAAGGTTAGCCGTAGGCATTCCTACCGTTCGTCCAAGCGCCTTACCATGCATTACTTCCCCCATCATCAAGTAAGGGTGCCCCAGCATTTCGGTCGCTTTTTCCAGCGAACCCTGCGTAATTTCAGTTGCAATACGCTGGGAGGTCACCGCTTCTCCGCCGACATTCACCGTTTCGATTTCCTCAATGGAAAAGCCGTATTTTTTGGAGTGTTCACGCAGTGCGGGGAGATGAGGATCATTTTTACCGGTTACAATGACTTTGGCCCCCAGCTTGTCCGCTAAAACTTCCTTTATAAATTGATCCAAAGAAAAGCTCTGCTTGTCAATTTCATAGGAAATCAAAACCTCCGGCCCGTTTTCACTGAGCAGTTCCCGCTTTTCTTCGCTTGTGGTAAGAATTTGTCCTTCGTCGCTATGACCGTCAAAGCAGAGAACCACGGAAGTCAGCCCGCTTTTTGATATTTCCAGCAGTCTGTTGATGACTGCGCGGTGACCGGTATGTACCCCTTCAAAGCTGCCGAAAGCGACGCAGGCGCTGTCGATTTGGAAATCAGCCTTGTCAATATATATCACAATAAATCCTCTCCGTTTCATGTTCGTCATTCTGTTCTGCGACCGATTGCCGCAGAACAGAATGAATTTCAGTCAATGATCTCCTGCTTCATCCGCCTTTTTTGTTGCAAAGTAGTAAATGATCATTCCAAATAAATAGTAAATCCCGGTCCATGCCCACAACTGCCAGCCGCCTTCAATGATGCTCGGTATGTAGCAGGCTACCAATACAATCAGGACAAGAACGGAAACCGCGTTCCCGCCCGGCGCCGCGAATTTATCCGTCATATCCGGATTTTTCTTCCGGGCCGCAATAGCGGACAGGCAGACAATGGCGATTACGATTACCGTACAAAGAGCGCCCATATTTACCATGACGTTGATCAGGGACGGGAAAGCCGCAAGAATGCAGCAGATCAGAATCGTGAGAATCTGGGCGTTTACCGGTACGCCTGATTTTTCGCTGATTTTTGCGAGGCCCTTAGGGAACAGTCCGCTGCCGGCACATGCCTGAAAGGTACGGGCCGTCAAGGTCATGCAAACCATTGTCGTTGTAAACAGACCGAGCACGGCCGTAATAGCGATCAGCTTCACCAGCCACGGAATGTAAGCAAGCTTCGCGAACGCTGCAGCGAATACGGGAATGTAGGTCATATCCGGGTTCTTTACCAGATACTGTGCGGTGATTAGACCCATGGTGGAAATCATCATCAGAAGGTAAGTCGCGACGACGATCACCATGGCGATGGTCATTGCCAGCGGAACCGTTTTCTTTGGGTTTTTAATTTCGCCCACCATGAAAGCAATCGCCACAATTCCGCCGTATGCCAGCATCGCAACAGGAACTGCGCTCAAAAAGCCCCATGAGCCGCCGGTTCCCTGCGAGAAGAAAGGCACGAAGTTGCTTGCTTCCCATTTTCCGCTGAAAAAGGCGACAACTACAAAAATTCCCATGGTAACCACGTGGATGATGGTAATGGTGTTGTTGACCTTGCTCATGGAGGACACCTTGATCATGTTCAGAACGCCCGTAAGGATAACGGCGGCAACGCCGATGATTAGCTGGTAGTTGTTCAAAGCCGGGAATCCCACTCCCAAATAAATACCGATGTACATTGCGGAGAATGTAACAGCCGAAATGTTTCCAAACAGATAGGCCCAAGCAGAAATCCAACCCCAAAGGCGCCCCTGCTTTGCGTTTTTTCCCAGCGTTTTTTCAGGGAATACAAAGACGCCGCCTGAATGCGGATAAATTGTGGACAGCTCGGCTGTTTGAAGAGCATAAAAAAACAAAACAACTGCGGCGATAATCCACGAAATGATGGACGCCGGACCTGCGTTCAGAATGGTCACGCCCGAAAGAGAAAAAATTGCGCTGCCAATCATACCGCCAATAAGAATCATTGCACTATCAAATAAGCCGATTTTTCTGTTATCGTTATTGGACATAACGTTTCCCCTTTTCAATATAATGATAGCTTACCGCTACGGAGCTCGAAGCTCCACCAACTCCTATTTAAGCTAAAAAAGAATTCCGTTTCTTCATCGCGCGTGTAAAAATACAATAGAGAACGACTTTGTTCCAAAAGCCATTTCCGTCCTTCGGCTGTATTCCGATCAATGACATTTCAGTAAAATCCGGTAGGTGGAAGGATCAATTGCTTTCTCAAAGGCATCTCCGATTTTTTCGAGGGGGATTACATCTGAGATCAACTTCGAAACGTCGATCAAATGGAAAGACAGCAAACGGGTAGCCGCAAGAAAGTCGCTTGTCTTCGGGTTAACCGAGCCGGTAATGACCATTTCCGTGGAATGAACCCTGTTTGCGCTCAGGTCGATCGGGTTGTCCGGATGGAAAGAGGAGTACATGACGACCCTGCCGTTCTTCCCGGTCATTGCAATACTGTCGGCGGCAAGCTTGGAAATTGCGGCGGTACAAAATACAACGTCCGCTCCGCGGCCGTCCGTCAGGTCTTTTACTCTTTGGATTGCATCGGTTTCCCTTGAATTAATGGTGATATCCGCACCCAGCTCACGTGCGATCTGAAGCCTTTTTTCGTCAACCTCGCACACAATCACGCGAGCGCCACGCAGCTTGGCAAGCTGAATATGCATGGCTCCCATAATGCCCGCACCGATTACCACTACGTCGTTTCCCAATTCGATCTGCGCGTTGTTCACACTATGTACACAGCAGGCCAGCGGTTCGGAAAGAGCCGCGTATTGGAGATTGGTATCTTCCGGGAACGGATAAACGCTTTTCGAGTCGACCATCATGTATTCGGAGAATCCGCCCGGGCCCATCAGTCCTTCGTGCGCGGATGCTTTAAAGGAGATGACGCACTGATTTTCGTGGCCGTTACGGCAGTAATAGCATTCGCCGCAGCTTGTGAGCATCCGAACGGCGACCTTGTCGCCCGCCTTTACGCTTTTTACGCCCTCTCCGACTGCTTCCACGATTCCGGACACCTCGTGTCCGCCCGCAAAGGGGTACATTTTCATTATGCCTTGATACACTCTTTGCTCCAGTGTGCAGATTGCGCAATATTCTACTTTTACAAGAACCTGTTTGCCCTGCGGCTTCCGAATTTCTTTTTCAGCGAATTCAAAAGCCTTTTCCTTTGTTAAAACACATACTTTGTAATTACTCATAATAACACCTTATTTCATCAGTAAATTGGGTTAAGCTCTTTGAGGGCGCTTTCAACGCTGCAATTTTCATGGATGAGTTTGGCGATGACCGCGGCATATCTTGCCGGATTCTCGTGTCCCCAGATATTGCGCCCCATCGCAACACCGGCGCCGCCGGCCTCCGTGGCGTCCTTGATTTCCTGCAGAAGCTGTTTTTCCGGCACTTTCTTGGAACCGCCCAGAATAACGACAGGAGCATAAACGCTCTCTACCAGTTTGTGAAAGCTTTCCTGGTCGCCCGTATACTCGGTCTTGATGATGTCCGCTCCGAGCTCCACGCCCTGACGGCAGGCAAAAGTGATATTGTCGGGGGTTCTGGCATCCTCTCCGCCTTCAAATCCTCTGGGGAGCATTTCTGCCGTAACCGGCAGTCCCCATTTGTGAGCGGCCATAACATTGCGGGTTAAAGAGCTGAGAATCTCATTCTCAAATTTTGATCCGGGGAAGCCCATGGTGATTACAGAGTCGGCGCCCAGCCGGAGGGCGTCCTCAGCAGTAATAACCGTTTGCATAGGCTTGGAATGGTCTCCTAAAAAGGACACGCCGCCGTCAATTCGAAGAATAAGGCCTTTTCCATGGAAATTGTCGGCGAGCTTATCCGCCATTCCCGCCGTGGATAAAAAGGCATCCGCTCCGGCAAGGGCCGTTTCACTGATTATTTTTCCAGCGTCTTTCAGTGCCGGCAGAACGTTAAAATTGCTGCCGTGGTCCATTGCCAGAATAAAAGTTTTGTGATCAGGCTGAAAGATGTGATTCATACGTTGTACAGTGTTGTTCAATTATGATTCCTCCTTATTTGTCCATCCAGTAGAATGGCTCCGCTGCTGCCACTGGTTTGCGCGCACAACGCAGTGACAATTGCTAAACGTTACATATGCTCAATATATATTACATATGTAACTGCATACGTTATAACATCTCTGTCTTCTTTTGTCAAGACTTTTTTTAGTATGTTCAGTTTTTTGTGCAACATAGAAAAGCCGCCCCATCATCCTCAGCATTGAGAACGACAGGGCGGCTTCAGTGAAGCTTTTTTATTTCGAAGTAAGGGCTGTCTTTAGTTGCTGCGCGGTTTCTTTATCCGTTATTAGCACATTGATAAAGCGCCCCCGGACCGCGCCGATTATGGCTTGTACTTTTTCAACACCGCAGGCTACGCCAATGCGGAAAGGGACCTTTAAGAGGCTTTCGTGGTCAATCGCCAAAACCCGGTCCTCGATTCCGCTTTGAATCAGTTTGCCGTCGATATCAAAGTAATGCGTACAAACTTCTCCAACCGCGTGATTTCGGTTTAAGTAATCCAGTTCGGCGCCGGATATAAAATTGGGGTGGCTGGAATTGAAAACCTGTGAACGGTCGCCTATACCGACCAAAGCAATGGTGCACGCCTTCATCGATTGATAAGCCTGCTGATAAATATCTTCTTTTATCAAGGCATCCCGGAGCTCTTTATTTTCCAAAACAATGGGGGCGTACATAAAGCGGGGCTTGGCATTCAAGGTCTCGGCCGCGCGGTGGACAATCGAATCGGAATTAATTACGGTTTCTTCGGCGTTCAGGCCGCCCACTAATTGTGTTACTGTAAGATCGGTTTTATCCGTAGCCATAAGATGATCCACCACTGCAGAAAGGGCCCGTCCGCGGGAAAACCCAATAATAAAGTCATTTTGGATGACCCTGTTCAAAAAGCTCGCGGCAACGCTGCCTACCGGAGCGTAAGGATCGTCGTTGGGCGCAATTTCCACAACAAGCATTTCGTTTATGCCGAGCATCATTTCGAGCTGGGTTTCCAGTTCTACGTCGCGCTGCTCACATTCTTGTATGGATATTTTAACAATTCCTAATTCCAGACATTTTTTAAGGATACGATTTACCCGTTGGCGAGACATGAACATTTTCTTTGCAATTTCATCCTGCGTCAAACCGGTTTTATAATAATAATAGGCTACTTTAACATATTCGCTATTTTGCTCCAGATCCGCCATTCTGCCACTTCCTAATAACATTTTCTAAAGTTTTAGTATATCACAAACTGAGCAAACGTTAAACATTATTCATAAATAAAATTAAGAAATACAGCGTATTCAATGCGTGCATGACTTAGGGCCGAACGGCTCGGGGAAAAGCACAATGGTTGGATGTATTACGGGCTCTATTCCGATCAGTACGGCAAAATAGTTTTTCAGGGCCAGCAGATTTCGGGTAATAAGCCCCACCAGATTGCAAAAGCGGGTATTGCCCGGAGCTACCAGATCGTGCGGCGGCAATATGACGACGCTTCAGAATGCTATGGTCGGCACGTTTTGCAAACATTCCGACTATAAAGATGCCGAACAAATTGCGATGTCAGCTTTAAAAACGGTTGGATTGGAAAATAAAAAGGACAGTGTTGCAAAAATACTGAATTTAGAAGAAAGAAAAAAGCTGGAAATCGTGAAAGCGCAATCCCTTTTTGTGTGCCCGGGGGGTCAAATGCGAAAGGGAGAAAGGCTCAGGCGCGCTCGTTGCGGGAAACGTCTGACGAATAGGAAACAGGGGGTCAATCCGGCCTGCTTTTGTATAGAACGTACCGGATAGCCCCATAGCTTATCTTTTCAGGCAGAGCTTCCTTGATGGGCTTTAGCCTGTCGCGTCCGAAGCGTTTTACGGCTTCCGTAATCAACAGTTCCTCTTCTTTGGTTACAAACAGACGCGCGTCAATCTGCAGCCCGTTCTGAAGACAGCTCAGCAGATGCTTTTCCACAGTATCTGGGGTAAGCCCGCGTTGCTTTGCGATTTCGTCAATATCAAGGCCGTCTTTATAAAGCCGGTAGCTTTCTTCCTTTGTATCACTGACGGCTTCCGACACTTTCCGCTCTTGCTTTTTTGGGGTGTCCGCGGAAATATTCCGGGGAACTTGAATATGGTTTTCTTCGACATACGTCTGAATGGCTTCTGTAAAGCAGCTTCCGAATTTTTTCAGTTTCACGCTGCCCACACCGGAAATTCTAAGCAGGCTTTCCTGGTCGACAGGATAGGCCCCGCACATTTCACTTAAAGTGGCGTCCGAAAAAATGACAAAAGGCGGGATGCTCTCCTTCTGCGCAAGGCGTGCGCGTATCCCGCGAAGAATTTCGAAAAGCTTCTCGTCCGGATGAACTGCGCTTCTTTGGGCGGAATCCTGCTTCCGGATGGCACGTTTTATGGAAACGGCAGTTCTTCCGCACAGGACATCCCGGGCTGAGGGCGTTAACTTCAGTATCGGATATTGATCCCCGCAAAGCCCGATATATCTTTCCGAAACCAGAAACGACAGGAGTTCCTTTATCGTCTCCGGGGAATATTCCTTCATGATACCAAAGGTACTGAGCCGGTCAAAGCCCATTTCCTTTATTTTTCGCGTGTTGCTGCCACGCAGCACGCCGGTGACCATCCCGCTCCCGAACCGCTCGCCCATGCGGACAATGCACGACATGATTTTCTGTGATTCGACCGTGATGTCCGTGCTCTCAACCTGGCTGTTGCAGTTTCCGCAATTTTCACATTTGTTTTCTGCGTCCAGCTCTCCAAAATACTTCAGTATGTAAGAACGCAGGCATTTATCAGTATTGCAGTAATCAACCATATCATTCAGCTTTTGAAAACGGATCGCCTTATCGCTGTCATTTGCGCCGTTTTCAATCAGAAATTTAACCGTGACAATGTCGGATACGGAATAATAGAGAATACATTCGGCTCTTTCGCCGTCGCGTCCCGCTCTTCCTGCTTCCTGATAATAGTTTTCCACGCTTTGCGGCATGTTGTAGTGGATAACAAAGGAAATATTCGATTTGTCAATTCCCATGCCGAACGCATTGGTTGCAACCATCAGATTTACGCGGTCGTAGATGAAATCGTCCTGATTTTCGGTTCGTTCCGCTTCCGGCATTCCGGCGTGATATTTCACGGCCGGATGCCCGCTGCTTTTGAGCCTTTGACACAGGGAATCCACCGTTTTTCTTGTGGAAGCATAGATGATCCCGGATTTATTTTTGTGTTTGTCAAGGAACTTAAGAAGCGCGGCGGTTTTGTTCCGGGGCTTTTCCACTTCTAAATAAAGGTTTGCCCGGTCAAATCCGGTCGTCAGCGTAAAGGGCTGCCGCAGCTGTAAAAATCGGACGATGTCCGCCCGGACCTGCGGAGTTGCCGTCGCGGTAAAGGCTGCAACAACTGGGCGGGACGGCAGCAAGGCAATCATTTCCGCTATTTTTGTATAACTTGGCCTGAAATCATGTCCCCACTGCGAGACGCAGTGGGCTTCGTCGACGGCGATCATGGAAACGTTAAGCTTTTCAAGCAGTTCGCAAAAGTTCTCGGTTTCCAATCTTTCAGGAGCCACATAGACGATTTTGTATCTTCCGTTTTCTGCATTCTCAAACACCGCATACTGCTGGCCGGACGAAAGCGCGCTGTTGATGTATGCCGCGGGGATTCCCGACTGCGACAAAGCGTCGACCTGATCCTTCATGAGAGAGATAAGCGGAGATATTACAATCGTAATGCCGCGAAAAAGCAGCGACGGAATCTGATAGCACACCGATTTCCCCGCGCCTGTCGGCATAACAGCCATTACGTCCTCTCCGTGCAGTATTTTGTTAATAATTTCCTGTTGCCCGGGGCGGAACGCATCATAGCCGAAATAACGTTTCAGCAGCGTCTGCGGATTATCCATTAAAAACTGATCACTCCTGTTTTTTTGAGCTGCCGATTGCCTTGACGAATTTGTCACAGCTGTTCTCAATACTATTAATTCCATTGTAATCCGGGTTCAAAACATTTTCAAGCATGGGAAAAGATGAAAGCTCACATTTCTCACAAATTCCGTTTTGTCCGGGCTGCGCGGCGCGCCATGTCTTCCGTCATGAATCGGACGACATATTTACCGATCACTGTTCCGCCCTGAGAACGGCACTAAAACTGTACATAATAGAAAGCACTTAGCTTTCAGATCGAAAAAGCCTTCAAGAACTGTTACAAATTTAATCAATATTACTTGATAACGCATAAGCCTGTGTTATAATGTAACTACAAAACGACGGCTTGCACAATTGGAATATAGCAATAGGAAAGGATGAAGGTGAATGCCGAAAATAAAAGTATTTATTGTAGTTCCTTATGAAGGACTCGGTGAATTGACTTTCAATATAGCCAGACAGTATCCGATGTTTGATATCAGGACGGAGGTCGGCAACCTTGATCAGGGCGTAGAGGCTGCTGCGCGTGCGCAGCAGGACGGATATCAAATGATTATCTCCAGAGGCGGTACGGCCGAAATGATACAGGAAGCGGTTTCCATTCCGGTTATCAGTATTGATATTTCGGGTTACGATTATATGCGTGTAATAGCGCTTACACATAATTTTTCCGGCAAAGCGGCCATAGTGGGATACCACAGCATTACGGAAGGCGCTCAGGCGATCAAGACCCTTCTGAGAAGCGAAATCGATATCTTTACAATTGACAATTCCAGAGAACTGCCGGGATTGCTGTCCGAACTGCGGCGGAGAGATTATCTGGTTATTGTGGGCGACACCATTACGGTAGAAAAAGCCAAGGAAATGAGCTTTAACGCAATTTTATTGACATCCGGTGAGGAAAGCGTTAAAAAAGCTTTCAACGATGCTTTGAAGATCTATGAGTATATCCAAAAATACAGCCTGAAAACAGAGCTCCTTATGGAAACGCTCCGCCAAATTCCCCAGTACTGCGCTGTCTTCGATTGTACGGGCAATATAGTGTATCAGAAGCTGCCGGAAGAAGATACCGAAAAAGTGGCGGCTGAATTGGCTGAATACTCAAAAATCGTGCTGAGCTCCGGAGAACAGCAGGCGCTGCTGGATTTGGGCGGTCATTACTGGAATGAAACCGGGACGAGGATTTACGCCGGCGGCAATCATCCGTATGCTGTGTTTTACCTTTCGAAATGTATCGATCAGAAATCGGTGTTGAAAGGGATCACTGCCGAAAGCGTCCAGAATACCGCGGATTTTTCCATCACGGTATTTGGCAGAAGCAGTACTTATCTCAGGGAAACCTATGAAGAAGTACAAAAATTCAGCAAGCTCTGCGTTCCGATCCTTATTACCGGAGAAATCGGAACGGGGAAAGATGCTCTTGCAAAAATGATTCACTCCATGAGCGTTAACCGTCAGCACCCCTTTATTACCATCGACGGTGAAATTGCGGACAGCGACAGCCTGAAAAACAGCCGCGCCCTCATTGATTCGGATCCTTCCTCAACACTTTATCTGAAGCAGCTTCAGGCGCTGAGCCTTCAGAACCAGCGGATTTTACTGGAAATGCTGGCTGCTCCGGATTTTACCCGTACGCATTTGCTTTTAACGTCTGTATGTGAATCCCCGGAGACGATGATGGCAGCCGGTACTTTGTTAGAAGAGCTTGGCAAGCGGGTCGGCGAATACCGGATCCATCTTCCCAGCTTGCGGGAAAGAAGCGGGGATATGAGGGACCTGACGAGCAATTATATTAATCTTGCCAATTCCCAGTACGGAAAACAAATTGTTGCCGTTGACGATGGGGGATTGAAGCTTCTGACGGATTTCCATTGGGTAACCAATCTTGACCAACTGCAGCGTATTGTTTTCAAGCTGGTCATGGAAGCCGAAGAGCCTTATATCAGTGCGGAAAGCGTCTCCGAAGTGTTGAAAGCGGAAACCGATCTGCAGCCCGTACACAAGAATGTATCGGATAAAACTTTAGATGAACAGATACAGGATATCATCCGGAACGTGATGAATGAAGAGAATGGGAATTTAACACGCGTGTCCAACCGGCTTGGGGTCAGCCGCACTACGATCTGGAGACGTATGAAAAATGAATGAAGCGAAGAGAATAGTAAAAATGAAACAAATTTAAGTTAGCGTTCCTACCTTTACAAAAAATCCAGATGCAATTTGAAACTTGCGTCTGGATTTTTTATCATTATTTATAAAAAACTATTGCAATTTAAAATATATCATACTATAATTTGAAACAGAAAGTAAATGGTATAGAATAATTTGTTTCAAAATGGAATGGTTGATGATGGGAGGAATATAGGGGTCAGCAACAAATTGAAATTCAATTTTTACGAAATTCAGAAGTCAATAGGGTACTGAAAGCAAAAAGGATTGATGAAATGATTATCATTATTGCGGATGATTTAACCGGCGCCAATGATACCGGTGTACAGTTTCAGAAAAACGGATTTTCCACAATGGTTCAAACGGAATACAACGATGTGCAGAGCGAATATCTGCAATGCTGCGATTGCTATGACGCCCTTTCCATTAATGTAAACAGTCGGCAGCTGCCTCCGGAGGAAGCATACAGACGCGTTTACAATCTTACCAGACAGATCAGGGAAATCCCCACGGAATACGTCTATAAAAAAATCGATTCCCTGCTTCGGGGGAATCCCGCGGCGGAACTGGACGCAGTGATGGACGCGCTGGGGGCCGAAACGGCGCTTGTTGTGCCGAGCTTTCCTGAAAACGGCAGGCAGCTTGTCAATGGAATCATGGTAACGCAGGATGACCGGATCAATGTGGAAAAGATTTTCAGGGAAGGATCGAAACGTTCCACTTTTAAGCTTTCCTTGGAGGAAATCGGGAAGGGCCCGGAAAGTTTAAAACAGCTGATGAAACGGAAACAAAAGGAAGGTTTTCAGATTTTTATTGCGGACGCTACTTCCGATTTGGAATTGGAAACGATCAAAAACGCTGCCAAACCGATCGACAGAAAAATGATTTTTTGCGGAAGCGCCGGCTTCGCAAAACAGCTCAGCAACGAAAAAAGATTCCAGAAAGAGCTTGTTACGAGTGAAAAATCCGAAAATGCGGTTCTTGTAGTTGCCGGTTCCAGAAGGAAAGAGACCGCTGTTCAGCTTCAGCAGATTTCAGAAGCTTTTTTGACACCGATCGTCAAAATTGATGTTTCCAAGGTTGAAAACGGAGGCCGGTCATACAGCGAGGAAATTACAAGATGTACCGATCAAATCCTGCAGACGGTGCAGGAAGGCCATAAGCTGATTCTTCTGGCGGTAAGCAGCCTGTTTTCTGAAACACAGGAAAAACCAAAACCGGAAAACAAAGATCCTGAGGCGGTCAATATTGCCGCGGCGCTGGGGGAAACGGTGGAAAAAATATACCGGAAGATCCGGCTTCGTGCGGTGGTGTCGACAGGGGGAGATACCTCCTTGCAGATATGCAGGGCGTTTCGTTCAAAAGGGATCGAGCTGTGCGATGAGATTGCGGCGGGAATTCCGGTTGGACGGATGGTAGGAGGAGAAGCCGACGGAATGGTGATTATCACGAAATCCGGCGGGTTTGGAAACGGAGATGCCCTGATCCAGGTTGTTAATTACCTTGACGATAATCGGAATGAAAATGAAAGGAGACTTTACGGTGGTTAATTACAAAATGAAAATGCCGTCCTGCGTATATGGAGGAGTGGGCAGCGTACATAAGCTTTCGGAGATGGTCGCTGCGGAAAATGCGAAGGAGGTTCTGGTTTTTACTGACAAAGGAGTCCGAGATTCCGGAGTGACGGATTTTGCCCTGAAGGTTCTGGATCAGTGCGGAGTAAAATACCGGGTCATCGATGATCTGGTCCCGGAACCGAGCGTAGATGACGTGCAGAAGGTGATTGATGAGACACAGGACATGCACTGCGATCTGATCATCGCGGTGGGCGGCGGAAGCACAATGGACGCGGCAAAGCTGGTGTCCATACTGAAAGGCTCTGAATACCGGGTCGGCGATCTGGTAAAGGACCCATCACTCGCAGTAAAAAAAATCCGGACGGTCATGGTGCCGACGACCTGCGGGACGGGTTCGGAAGCGACCTGCAATGCCATCGTAGCGCTACCCGAGGAAAAACTGAAGGTCGGCATTGTAAATGACGGGATGATTCCCGACTATGTAATTCTCGATCCCGATCTGATTGCGAAGCTGCCCCGAAAAATCATTGCGTCCAGCGGCATCGATGCCTTGGCGCATTGTGTGGAATGCTACACCTCCAACAAGGCGAACCGGTTCAGCGACGCGTTTGCTCTGGAAGGCGCGAGGCTGATTTTCGGCAGTATCCGCAGAGCCTATTCGGACCCGGACGACAGCGAAGCAAAAGCCAATATGCTGGTCGGGGCGTTCTATGGGGGAGTGGCGATCACCTCCTCCGGTACGACGGCGGTTCACGCGCTGTCCTATCCGCTGGGGGGAACGTATCATATCGCACACGGCGTGTCCAACGCCATCCTGCTTGCCCCGGTCATGAACTGTAACCTTCTGGACTGCGCAGACCGGCTGGCGGATATCTGTGAGGCCGTGGAGCCGGACTTTCCGGGAGAAACGGAAACCCGGAAGGCAAGGCATCTCATTGATCTGATCGAAGAGATCTGCAGGTTTACGGAAATCCCGAAGACACTCGGCAGCTTTGGGGTTCCGGTAGAGGACCTTGAGTTTTTGGTAGCAGCGGGCAGTCAGGTTACCCGCTTACTGAATAATAACCGGAAAAAACTCAGTCTTGACGATATCAGAAACATCTATCGGCAGGTGCTGTAGTGTGAAAGGACGGAGAAAAATGAGCAGCCTTCCGATTTTGGGAATTACCATGGGCGACCTGTCCGGAATCGGGCCGGAAATAACGGTAAAAGCCCTTATGAATGAAAAACTGTATGGCATCTGCCGCCCCATCATCATCGGAGACGCCGAAGTGATGAAAAAAGCGGTCGGGATCGTCGGTACCGGACAAATCACGGTCCATCCTGTTTCGAGGGTGGAGGATTCCCGTTTCCAATTCGGTACGATGGACGTTTACGATTTACATAATGTGCAAACAGAAAAGCTGGAATACGGCAAGGTTTCCGCTATGTCGGGCGGGGCGGCGTTCGAGTGCGTCAAAAAGGCCATTGAGCTCGCCCTGTCCCATGAGGTGGACGCGACCGTTACCAACCCTCTGAACAAGGAAGCCATGAACCTTGCGGGCTTCCACTATTCCGGGCATACGGAAATTTACGCGGAGCTTACGGGTACCCGGGATTACGCCATGATGCTGGCGGACGGCGATTTGCGCGTCGCACACGTGTCCACTCATGTGTCGCTGCGCACCGCCTGCGACCGGGTGAAAAAGGACCGGGTTTACCATGTGATTCGGCTGGCTGACAGCGCCTGCCGGAAATTCGGGATCGAAAAGCCGCGGATCGCCGTAGCCGGTCTGAATCCCCACGCCGGGGAAAACGGGATGTTTGGCAGCGAGGAAACAGAAGAAATTCTGCCGGCGATCCGCCAGGCCGTTTCAGAAGGGATCAATGCCGACGGGCCCCTCCCGCCGGACACGGTGTTTTCGAAGGCACGGGGCGGATGGTACGACATTGTGGTGGTGATGTACCATGACCAGGGGCATATCCCTCTGAAGGTTCTGGGCTTTGTTTACGACCGCGACGCCGGGAAATGGAAATCCGTCAGAGGGGTGAATATCACCCTTGGACTGCCGATTATCCGGACCTCTGTCGACCACGGAACGGCTTTCGATCAGGCGGGCAAGGGGACCGCGAGCGAGTTGAGCCTGATCAACGCAATCGAATACGCCGTACGGCTGACCGGGAAAGGACCGGCCCTGTAAACGGTTGTCATAAAATAGAGATTCAAAACAATGGAGGAGTAAATCGATGAATAAGAAGTATTACGGTGTCATTCCGCCGATCATTACGCCGGTGGACGAAAAGGAAAACGTTGATGAGGAAGGCTTCGGCAGACTGATTGACCACTGTATTGACGGCGGCCTGCATGGGCTGTTTGTGGCCGGAAGCAACGGGGAAACAATGGCCCTTACACAGAGGGAAAGGGACCATGCCATCGATGTTGTGCTGAAACGGACGAACGGGAGAGTCCCGGTCATGGCGGGCGTGATGGATACCAGCACCCGTCGCGTGATCGATAACATCAAGAGCCTTGAACAAATGGGCGGAACATGCGCGGTGGTCACTTCGATTTTTTATGCCCGCCATACTTCTCAGGATGAAACGGTGCGCCATTTTGAAAAGATAGCGAAGGAAACGTCGATCGATTTGATGATCTATAACATTCCAATGTTTACGGGTTTAAAGCTGTCGGCTGACACCATTATCCGTATCTCACAGATCGACCATGTAGTAGGGCTGAAGGACAGTTCGGGCGATTTTAAGGAATTTATGAAATGTCTGGATTATTTTAAGGATAAAGATTTTGCCGTGCTTCAGGGTACGACTGCTTACGCGATGCCGAGTATGCTGCTGGGTGCGGACGGATTCGTCCCCTCCATCGCACCGCTGTTTACCGAACTGTTTGTAAAGGCATACGAGGCGGGCCTTTCCAAAAATATCGATCTGACGATGAAATATGATGAATTGCTGTGCGAAACCTCTGAAATTCTCGGCATGACCAAAAATGCCACCTCCGCCAATAAATTCGCGCTGTCGCAGCTTGGATTTACCGATAAACGGGTAATCTTGCCGCAGGATTCCATCCTTCCGCAAGAGGAACAGAAAATTATCGATAAGACAAAAGAAATCAATCGGAAATACGAAGAATTCAAGAAAAATCTGTAACCGTTCCGGAAAGGGGTGTTAAGGCTTTGGATACCATTGTATTGTCGCACGCGCTCTACCGGCCCGGCATGGATGCCCTTGCCGGAAAAGTAAACCTGATTGTTCCCGACAACGGAAACAGCGACGAAATCATTGAACAGCTGAAACAGGCGGACGGTTATATTTTAAGGATCGGCAAGATCGATCGGAAAGCGATCGAAGCCTGCCCGAAGCTGAAGGTGATTACCCGCCCGGGAGTGGGGGTGGATTCCGTGGATGTTGCCGCGGCCACCGAACGAGGGATTCCCGTTGTAATTTGCCCTGCCGCGAATTTCCATGCGGTAGCAGAGCACACTCTGGCTCTCATTTTTGCCCTCAGCAAAAATCTGCTTGAAAGCGTGGAAGAAACACGGAAAGGAAATTTCTCAATACGCAGTAAATACGCCGCAGTAGAGCTGGCTGGAAAGACCATAACGGTTTTGGGATTCGGAAATATTGGCCGGGAAGCTGCCCGGCTGTGCAGCGCTGTAGGGATGAAGGTCTGCGTCTATGATCCGTACATCAAAAAGGAAGATGTGGCCGCGCTGAATTATTCTTACTCTGACGATATACTCGAGGCGGTCGGACAGGGTGATTTCGTATCCATCCATATGCCGTCCATGCCCGCCACACGCGGAATGTTCGCTCAGAAACAGTTTGCAGCGATGAAAAAGACCGCGTTTTTCCTGAACTGTGCGCGGGGCGACATCGTCAACGAGCCGGATATGATCGAAGCTTTGACAAATCATGAGATAGCCGGCGCCGGACTGGATGTGCTGGCGGACGAACCGATGAAGCCCGACCATCCGCTTATGAAGCTGCCCAACGTGATTCTTACGCCGCATATGGCGGCCCAGACGCAGGAAACGACGGAAAAAACGGTTTTGATGGCCGTGGAAGGAACGCTGGCTGTTCTGAGAGGGGAGAAGTGGCCAAACGTATGCAACCCTGAGGTCTACCGGCATCCGAAATGGCAAAATGCCTGAGAAAGAAATCCGAAGTTTTCTGTAAAAGAGGTGAATATGATGACCCTGTCAAAACGCATATTCTTTGTTGTTTTTAACGTTTTCTGCATTGTTTATACGCTCCTGTGCACGCAGCTTGAGGTGGGCGATTTTTCCACTCCTGGCCCGGGCTTCGTCCCCGTTTTTCTGGGGGTGGTCGGTACGGTTCTGTCGTCCTGTCTGACCGTACAGGCCTTCCGGCAGAAGCTGGAAAAGAAGGAAGGGAACGACGAGGATAAGACCAGCCTGATCCGGCTGGGGCTCTATGTGCTTGTCTGCTTTGCGTTCCTGCCCATGTTCGATTTTCTCGGTTCACTGATTTCCGTTTTTATTTTGGTTCTGCTGTTGTCCAAAATATCAGGACTTAAAAAGTGGTGGAAATCCACTGTTTTGGGTCTGGCTACATCCGCTTTCTTTTACTGTCTGTTTGCAATGGTACTGCAGGTGCCGCTGCCGCAGGGGTTAATTAGTTTCATTTAAATAATGGCTCAAGAGCTTTTATGGAGAAGAGTTGATAAATATGGATATATTGAACCAATTAGGTACCGGATTTATGTCGGCGCTTACGATTCAGAATCTGATCGCATGTTTTGCCGGCGTGTTCGTGGGAACCGTCGTCGGGGTATTGCCGGGAATCGGCCCTGTTGGAGCGACGGCGCTTTTACTGCCGTTTAGCTTCGGGCTGGATACCAGTACGAGCCTGATTCTGCTTTCGGGAATCTTTTACGGCTCTATGTACGGCGGCTCCACCACTTCTATTCTGCTGAACGTACCGGGGGAATCCGCCTCAATGGTCACGGCAATTGACGGACACGAAATGGCAAAGAAAGGACGCGCGGGAGCCGCCCTTGCCGTTTCGGCCATCGGTTCGTTCATTGCAGGCACGGTGGGGGTTGTCCTGCTGATGATCTTTGCTCCGCCGCTTGGAAATTTTGCCCTTTCCTTCGGACCTCAGGAATATCTCTCGATTGCTGTACTCGGAATGCTCCTGCTCAGCAATTTGACCGGGGGGTCGTTTCTGGTTTCCCTCGGAATGTTTATTCTGGGCATGATTATCACGACGATCGGAATCGACCCGATATCCGGAATCAACCGTCTGTCCTTCGATATCCTGGACCTGTCCAAAGGAATTGAGATGCTTCCGGTCATTATGGGCCTTTTCGGTATGGCGGAAGTGTTCTCCGTCGCGGTAGAGCCCTACAAGGTCGGGGAACTCATCAAGGTGAAATTCAGGGATCTGTACCCCACAAAAAAAGAACTGAAACGGTCGGTCGCTCCCATTCTGCGCGGCACCGCGATCGGCTTCCCGATCGGCCTGATACCCGGCCCCGCCGCGGTTGTTTCTTCGCTGGTTTCTTATAAGATGGAGAAAAATTTCTCCAAGCACAAAGAAGAGTTCGGACACGGCGCGATCGAAGGCGTAGCAGGTCCCGAATCCGCCAACAACGCTGCCGCTTCCGGCACGATGATTCCCCTGCTGGCGCTCGGAATTCCGTTCGCGCCCGCTACGGCTGTTCTGCTCAGCGGCTTTATGCTGCAGGGTGTGGCGCCCGGACCTACGTTTATCAGCGGGCATGCCGACCTGTTCTGGCTGATTGTAGCCAGCATGTATATCGGCAATGTTATGCTTCTGATTCTGAACCTTCCTCTGGTAGGAGTGTTCGCGTCTCTCACCAAGGTCAGGCCGGAGATTCTGATGCCGATTGTTGTCGCCGTCATGATGATTGGTACATACAGCGTAAACAACAGTACCTTTGATCTCCTGATTCTGATGATTTTCGGTGTGATCGGCTACATTCTAAAGATTGTGAATATCTCACCGGCTCCCATTATTGTCGGATTTGTTCTTGGCAACGTATTTGAAAAGGGCCTGCGCCAGTCGCTGCTGGTTGCGGGCGGCGATTTTGCTTCTCTCTTTATGCGGCCGATCGCCGGCTCCATGTATCTGGTTTGCCTGGCTGTGCTTATTTGGGTCATAGTCGGACAGGTGAAGAAGAAATATAAGGTTTCTATTTCTGAGGACTGATTCGGCCCGTCGTTTCATAAGGCGATGTATTCGGGCGTATGAGGGCGGAAAGGCCGCCTTACGGCCGGATTTCATAGTAGAAGATTAGGGAGGAATTGAAAAATGTTATCTATTAAAAAGGCAGTCTGTGGTTTGCTTGCAGTTGCTCTGATGGCGACTCCGCTTTTAGGCGGCTGCCAGAGCCAGCCTAAATCCCAGTCCGGCGGCGGGGCGAACAGCACCGCGGCGGATTCCAAAACGACAGAAAACAGCGATTACCCGAAAAAGACGATTACCCTTATCAACCAGTTCGCGGCGGGCGGCTCGTCGGATGTTCTCGGCCGCGCGCTTGCCTCTGTGGTGAACAAGTATATCGGCGCGACCGTTATGGTGGAAAACAGACCGGGCGGAAGCGGCACGATCGGGACGGATTATGTTCTGAAATCCAAGCCGGACGGATATACTTTGCTGATCACCTCTTCCGGAAACTTTACCACGACTCCCATCGTGCAGGGAGCCCCTTATGATCCGGTCAAGGATGTAAAACATATTATCGGCATTGAATCTCTTCCTATGGCAATAGTTGTGAATGCGGATTCTCAGTGGAAGACCCTTGAGGACCTGGTGAATTACTGTAAGGAAAATCCAGGAAAGCTGAAAGCCGGGGCGGGCGTGCCCGGCGGAACCAATCATATGGCATGGCAGAGATTTACCAAAACGGCGGGAATCAAAACCAATGAAATCCCGTTCGGCGGCGGTACTTCCGAAGCGACCACTTCACTGCTTGGCAATCACATCGACGCCAGCGTGCTTCATCCCACGGAAATCAGCGAGCAGCTCAAAGGCGGCAAGCTGCGCATGCTGGCAATTTTCAGCGATGAAAAGCTTGTTGATTACCCGGATGTCCCAACCGCCAAGGAATGCGGCTACGATGTGGTCGTACAGGTCAACAAAGGGATCAGCGGACCGGCCGGTTTGCCGGACGACATTGTTCAGAAAATTCATGACGCTTTTAAACAGACCATGGAAGACCCTGAATTTATTAAAATCGTACAGAAGACCGGCGATTACAATTATCTGAAGTATGAAACCGGCGATGAACTGAAAACCGATCTGGACAAAATGCGCGATGATTTCTCTCCTCTGCTGAAGGAACTCGGACTGGAAAAGAAAAAATAAAAATTCTGTGCGTAAACCCTTTCGAATGGCTCTGCTGTTGGTTTTCAAGGTCCGATCGCCGGCTGAAATATTGTTTTGAAAAAGAATTGCGGCCTTTCTGAAAATATCAGAAAGGCCGCAATTACTTAGGGTATTTACCAAAGGCGTCTGCTATAAAGGGAAGGTGTTATTTTGGATACAGAAGTCCGAAATCTCACAATATATAAAGGACAGTTACGGGCACCAATTGAGAAAGAAAGGAACCCATACTGTGTTGCAGCAAGGAATAGCTGGTCTCATTTTTTATATTGCGGCATGAAACCAAAAAACCTTGACGGGAATGGAATCAATATCTTTTTTAATGGTATGAGGCATATTTGCAGGAACAATGAAAGATGTTTCAGGCTCAATTTTGAATTCTTGACTTCCAACCTTGGCCCAGCCGGTTCCTTCCAGCACTAGAAAGCCCTCCTGATCTGCGTGATTTCCAGGAGCCGGATATTCTGTTTTCGTATGAATACTAATTCCTGCAGAGCATCCCGCTACGCATCCGTTTTCCTCTTTCAGCATGTAATGTGTAATGTACGGCTCTGTTTTGCCGGCTGGAATATCTTTAAGGCGCTCATAATATTTCATAATCAAATTTCCTCTCTTATGGAATAGTAAAATCAAAACTTATACGAGTTGTGCACATTTGACGCTGATGTTGTTTGTGGCTACCAAATCAACGCCGGTTCCTCCAATATTGGACTTGACAATCGTTCCCAATGCTACCGGGGCCTGCAATTCGATTTTACATATTTCTTTCATACAGTCGAATATTTTCCCTTTGCTGATCGCGTCTTTTGTTTTGACCGGTAAAAGTGGGGGATCACCATTTTTTATTTTTATTGTGGAGGTCAAAATCCGTTTTGGCGAAATCAATTCATTTTGAGCATATTCCAATCCTTTTTTACAGGTATATCCGCTGACATCTTGAATACTCCCGCCGTCATGGCTGATTTTGATGCTGCATCCCTTTGGACAACCGATGCAAATGATTGTTTTTTTCTCAATCATCTTTCTCATCTCCTATTTCATGATTGAAATATTAATATTATCCAGGTCACTTCGTAAAAGGTTTGCAGGGACAGGAAGCGCCAGCATCGAGCCCGGTGTTACAGCTTCTTTTGAAAAATTTGCAATAACCTTTCCGCCATTGTCCTTTACCACAATGCTTACGTCCCTGTCCGGATGTTTTACACGCATATAAAGCCTGACGGATTTCTCTGCTGCGTCATCAAAATCTATGAACTGTGGAACAACATAGCCGATATTGTCTCCGTGAGTGACCGATATTCTTTTCTTTCTTGCATTGAGTTGGCTGTTTATGTACTCGGCAGCGGCTTTTCCTGCGATTTCACTTTCCACAGTCACATTGTCCACAATATCGTGCACATGCAGGACGTTCCCGCTGGCAAAGATCCAGGGTACACTGGTCCGGCGCTTTTCATCGACAATCGGCCCCTTGGTAACCGGATCCAACTGAACATTGATCTTTTTAGACAGTTCATTTTCCGGTATTAAACCGACGGATAATAATAATGTATCACATTTTATGCGTTTTTCCGATCCCGGAATTGCTTTTAGCTGTTTATCCACTTCGGCAATCGTGATTCCTTCAAGCCGCTCTCTGCCATGGATGTCGATAACCGTGTGATTTAAGTAAAGCGGGATGTTATAATCGTCCAGACATTGAACTTTGTTACGGACTAAGCCGGTAGAATAGGGCATGATCTCCAAGACACCTTTTACATTTGCTCCTTCCAAAGTCAGCCTTCTTGCCATGATCAACCCGATGTCACCCGACCCCAGAATAACAATTTCTTTACCGGGCAGATATCCTTCCACGTTGACGTATCTCTGTGCGGTTCCGGCGGTCATCACACCTGATGGTCGTTCTCCGGGAATCGTCAATGCTTCGCGGGTTCGTTCGCGGCAGCCCATTGCTAAGATGACTGCTTTTGTATCGATCTCAAACAATCCGTCAAGGTGGTTAACGGCGATAATTTTTCTATTATCAAGAACGTCGATTACCATAGTGTTCAATTTAACGTCAATGTCGGTTGCTTTCACCTTTTTGATGAATCTGTCGGCATACTCGGGTCCGGTCAGCTCTTCTTTAAAGTACTGAAGGCCGAAACCGTTGTGAATGCACTGCTCTAAAATCCCACCTAGGCTGGATCCTCTTTCGCAGATAAGAATTTTTTCAACACCGTTTTTCTTTGCCTCCAGAGCTGCCGACAAGCCCGCCGGCCCTCCTCCGATAACAACGATATCATAATACAATCTTTTCATGATCTCTCCTCGCTTCCTGTAAAGACAAATCTTTGTTATTAAATGCCAGCACATAGGAACCTTTTCCTTTTTTTGTGACTTCAAGAGGAGAAATGTTCATCTCATGTTTCAAAATATCCAATACTCTGGGTCCGCAGAATCCGCCTTGGCAACGTCCCATTCCGGCGCGTGTCCTGCGTTTGACAGCGTCGATATTTGTTGCGGGAATGGGGCGATGAATTGCATCAATAATCTCACCCCTGCTCACGGTTTCGCACCTGCAAATGATGGTTCCGTAATCGGGATTCTTTTTGATCAACTCATCCCGCTCCTCGTAGGAAAGATCTCTAAGTACAATTGGTTTCGGACGGTCGATTCGATAATTTCCTTTTTCCGTAAAGTTTAGGTCATAATGAAGGTCTCTGACCAAATCTTCAACCATCATCGCAATTGCGGGGCAGGAGGACAATCCGGGCGACTGAATTCCTGCTACATTGATGAATCCCTTTACTGTCTTTGCGTATCCGATTATAAAATCTTCTCCTGTGGCGGCGGCTCTCAGTCCTGTAAATGTGGTAATGACGTCGCCCATGCGGGGAAGTTTCGGGAAAATACGGGAAATGATCTTTCCGTAGATTTCTTCCAGCCCTTCATATGTTGTGGAAACATCTTCCTTGTCATCCAGCAATTGGGCGTTGGAACCTGCCAGAATGTTCCCCTCTGTAGTGGGAACGATAATCATACCTTTTGAAATTTTTGTCGGTGAGGAGTAAATGGTATGCTTTACGTAATCGCCCCACTTTTTATCATACAGGAAATACTGGCCTTTTCTCGGCTTGATTTCAAAATCGATATTTTCCACCATTGCCGCAACCTTATCGGCGAAAAGCCCGGCCGCATTGATTACCACCTTAGCTCCAATAACTCCTTTATTGGTCCGTACCGCTTCGACCTTCTGATTTTTTACAAGGACTCCCTGAACCTCTGTGTTTAGCAACACTTTGACGCCGTTTAAGACCGCATTTTCTGCCAAAGCCCTCGTCAATTCAAAGGGGTTTATGGTGCCGGTGTTTGGATTGTAAAGCCCGAACATTGCTTCCGGATTGATATTCGGCTCCATTTGATGGAGTTCTTCCTTTCCGACGATTCGTAATCCCTTTACCCCGTTTTTTTGGCCATTGGCCATTTGTTCTTTCATGACTTTCATATCGTCATCTTCAAAGCCTATGACAATTGATCCGATGTTTTTGACATATGGAATATATAAATCTTTGCACAGTTTTTCAAAATATGGATTTGCTTTCAAAACCAGTTTACCCTTTAATTTCTGACTGTCCACATTGTAACCGTCATGAACCATGGAGGAATTAGCCTTGCTTGACCCCATGCAAATATCACTTTCTTTCTCGACCAGCACGATATCCAGATTATATCGCGCCAGTTGATGAGCGATTGCCGAGCCAATGACTCCGCCCCCAATAATGATAATATCCGTTTTCATCATTTACTCCTCTTTTCAATGTGATAAAGTAATATTCTGCCAGTATTATATTGCCGCCTTGAAATTCTATCAACATGGAAAATATTTTCCTTATGCAAAAAGCATTGATAAAGCCGCCCTTCGCAGATCGCTCAAACCGAAATTGCTTGACCTTGCTTTTGCGTGTGGGATGCCATTTTTCTGTTTAGCTTTAAAATGGAGTTTCCCAGCATGTAATCCGTAATCAATACATCAATGAGATGTCCCTTTAAAGCGGACCAAACTGAAAAAGCTTTCCCTTCCCCGGAAGAAATGGTGATTTTTGTTTTGATTTTTTTAAACTTTTCAAAATCAATGGAAATTGTCCTGTCAATCAGATCGGTGTTACATTCCTTTCCGTGCATGTCAAAAAAACGAAGGGCAACATCGCCCACAACATTTTTACTTTGCAGATCTTCTACCTCAAACTGATTCAAATACTCTTTTTTGGCCAACACCGAACTCAAGGTCGGATAATAGGAACCAATCCCGTTAATTGAAATATCAATATTATCAAACATCTCAAATACGGTTTGAATATTTTTTTCATTTTTGATTGAATTCGCAACGTTTTTATTGCTCATAAGACCTTCTGTCAACAAATAGTACTTTCTCCCTGAAAAAGCTTTTGCCATCCTTGAAACAAGCGTACGCACGTCAAGTTCGTTGTCGCAGCATGCAATACTTCCGTGAAGCGTAACAAACGATGCGTCAACCTTTTGACAGGGATTCAAATAGTTAATCAAATAATACATATGGCTTCCCCATGTAATCCCGAGGATGTCATTTTCTCTGATGATTCTCTGAAGATATCTGGCCCCTTCCAAAGCGACCAACTTTTTGACGTTATTGCAGCCGGAGATATTATTTTCAACTGAATTCGCCATTGGGGTGGGTGCGATGATGACATCTTTTAGCCCGAATGTTTTTTGCAGCTCCTCTTCCAGACGAATGCAGTCTATATAAGGATCACGAATCACAAATTCCACAATCTTCTCTTCTTTCGCCTTTTTAATAAGTCGCGAAACAGTCGTGATGGATATATTCAGCATTTCGGCAATCTCATTTTGGGGAATGTCTTTTATGTAGTAGAGATAAGCGGCTTTGAGAATAATAAAAGTCGATTGATTGTAAACTTCAGATTCCATATTCTACCTCCGTCTTAATTCCAAGCGGCATATTGAAACAACAAATCTTCTTGATTTGAAAGCATCGAAAGCATACGAGTAACTATTTGTTATATAATAATTGCATATAATATTTATTTAATTTGTATTAATTTTGTATGTTATGTAAATTATATTGCTACTTTCAATTATTAACAAGAGGGAAAATATTTTCACACTGATATTTTCAAGGCTCCATACCCTTTACAAGAGCACTGGAGGTGCTTATGGGCCTCCATAAAGCAAACTGGCGTCGCTTTAAAACGACGCCAGTTTGCTTTTGACGGAAGGAATTCTGTATCAGGACAGTTTTATTCGCTGTCCTCTTTGGGGACAGGTCCGCACCGTAAGAAAAGTGGAGTGATGGGGGCAACGGACCGGAAACGTATGTATCAAAGAGCGTAATTGTCTTTCACGTTGGTTTCGCCGTAGATGCCCCATATTTTGATGGCACAAGCCAACTCTTCGCAGGATTTCGCGGCTTCTCTGAGGTTGACGCCTTTCGTGGTTGCATCCATAGCGACTCTCATAGCTTTTGCACCGGCGGCTGGGCCCATCGGATGGGCATGTATACCGGCGCCAACGCCAAGCAGAACATCGGGGCCGATGTCGTCTACAAGCTGTGGAACAAGTCCGGGAATGACTCCTCCGCCAACCATCGGCAGAGTGGGCTTCAAATCATAGAATTTTGCAGCCGAGGCGATACAGTTCTTGATATATTTTGCCTTGGTAATATCAAATTTGCCGTAAGGCGGCTCCAGCAGCATCGTATCTGCACCGCACATCCTTGTCAGCTTGGTCAGTACAAGTGAGCTGACGCCCTGATACTGCGAAACCGTCCAAGAGGCACCGAAGCAGCAATGAGAAAGAATCGGAACCGTAATCTTAGGATCTTCGGCAAGATCCCTCAGAGCGGACAAACCGATACCAAAGGTATCTACCATAAGGCAGTTCGCACCAGCGTTGATGGCTTTGTATGCGTTGTCTTTAAGACGAGAGATTTCGTCCGTAATGTTGACGGCATACATGGTGACTTCCCCCTTGACCTTGTCGGCTCTGTGTGCGGCATCCATGTTCTTCTTTACGCGTTCTTCAAGAGAGTTGAATGACCTGTCGCCGCCGATCAATTCATCATCTTTGATGAGATCCACACCGCCGACCGCGGCTTCATAGAAAAGCTTTGCGCCGACATCCGGAGTATAACCGGTGCAGGGCTTGATCATGTTGTTCAGCAACGGCCTGCCGTATGCGCCGAGGATCTTCCTGATGCCGGCGATACCGAATTTGGGACCTTTAAACTTTGAAACATAACTTTTTGGAAAATCAATGTCAAGAATTCTCAGATAGGGCATAGCGGTGACATTACCCAGGATAGTGGCGAACAGCAGAGGGATGTTGTCTTCGATATTGACGGTCGGATACCCCATCCTGACGATATACCACCGTTTGCCGTCCTCGGCAATGTCGTCGTTGACATTTGACTGATTTTCATAGTCAGGTACTTCGTAAATGGCAAGAATTTTGGCTGCGTAGTTGATCCTTACTTCCTCTGTCTCTTCGGGAACATCGACCCATGAGCCTGTGGTCTGTTCGATTCCGATTGCAGTCGCCTTAATGATAGGATCTTCATTCTTCCTACAGGCAATCAGATATGTTGCAACACATAACTCATCAAGATTGACTCCTTCGTACATCGGGTTGAGAACCGAACTGTAAAATCTGTTCATACTAACAAACCTCCGTTTTTTTTATTTGGTGATTCTATGCGTATTATATGGTAACCTTCACTTTTCAACAACATAGAAAATATTTTCACATGCCTCCGTCGCCTTATCCGTCAAACGCCAATGTGGACTTGCGCTTAATATTGAAATTATTTTCTATAATTGGTCCTTGCAATTTTTTTCAATGTGTCTATTTGAATTGCAATAGGTTATTATGAATAATATAGTTCGGTTAAGAGATGGATAAAATGTACATTTAGTACTATATTTTCACAGTGTTTGGAATCCACCTTTAGAGCCGATAACATCTGAAAGAAGGGCCATTATGTTAAACCGTCTGCCGCCACTCGTATACAAATACGATGTTGGCAACATGAAAGATTTAAACCAGCGCATTGCGCGTTGGTCCGATTATGAGCAGATTCCCAAAATTGAAATGAAAGGCGTTATTGAGGGACAGGATGCAATATTCCAGCTTCCGCAGATACTGCAGTCTTTGGGAGTGCAGGCAGGGTGCCGCGTACTTGCCGTAATGGATGAAACGGTCATGCTGCGCAAGGGCGAGAAACTGAAAGAACTGGTGCTCGGCCTGCTTGCAAACGCTGGTTATAAGATCGAGCGGCTTGTTCTAAAGGGTGATTCCTATGGAGTGGTCCATGCGGAATTCAGCCAGGTGGAAAGGGTTATGGCCCGCTTGGATGAGCGCTGTGCCGTGCTATCCATCGGTTCCGGCGTAGTTACCGACATAACCAAGCACTCCTGCTACTGTTACTGCGATGAAAAAGGGATCAAGCCGCTCCCGCTGGTTTCCTTAATGACTGCCAACAGTGTGCCTGCCTACACATCGCCTTCATCCATCATTATGAAGGATCATGTCAAACGCACATGGCCTTCCCGCGCTCCGGACATGATTGTTATGGACATTCAGACGCTGATGGACTGCCCGTTACATTATACCGTAGGCGGAGTGGGCGACCTCTTCCCGGTGTTTTGCGCATTTGCCGACTGGTATCTGGCCGACTGTATGGGCATGTCAAATTTTGTCGACGGTTCCTGGCGGATTATGGACGATGTCAAGGAACTTCTGGTCCCTTATATGGAGGAGATCGCGAACCGTACATACGAGGGCATGGAAGTATTGGGCAATTGCCTGCATCTGACCGGCCTAACCATGATGTTTGCCAGAGATTCCGTGCCAATGTCAGGTTATGAACATGTCATAAGCCACATGTTAGATATGAGCGCCGCCTATGACAAGCGTAAGACGGGGCTGCACGGCCAGCAGGTTGGTGAGGCAATGATACTGTCACTGATCAACATGGAAAAGCTTTTCAGCCGTCTGGACAGGGAACTCGCCTCCGGCGGGATCAACATCGACAGCTGTTATCCGGCTGCCGATAAAATGGAAAAAATCGTGCTTCGTGTTTTTGAGCCGCTGGACCCTTCCGGAAAGATGGGCCGCGAATGCTGGAGCGACTATGCGGTCAAGCTTAAAAATTGGACGGATGCCCGTCCGAAATTTGAGGCATTTCTGAAGAATTGGGACACATACCGTACCGTTTTCTCCGGTCTGTTACCCTATACTGCGCTGGAATGTGCCCGAGCGCTTAACCGGTCAAAGCATCCGCTGCTGTTCAGCGAGCTTGACGCCCCCATTACTGAGGAGCGGGTCCGCTGGGCTGTGCGCAATGCCAATCTTATGCGTAAGCGCTTTACTTCCGACGACCTGGTTTATTATCTCGGCTGGTTTGATAAGCAATGGGAGGACGACATCTTCACAAGGTTCTATGATATTGTGAAAGCCGTACGTACAGAAGACTAGACTTGAAAGCTTAAAATACTGCGTGGTTCTGTAGGCTGGTAATTCGCAAACTACGTCTGTCCGGATTCGTATTTCTGATTGTAAGTGCTGTTCATGCAACAATCTGGAAGCCTTCTTAATTATTTAGTGAAAAAACGGAGCGGTCCGTTTATCAATATTATTTTTTATTAGGAGGAGTTCAAATGAAAGATTATATTCTTTGCATCGATGAAGGTACGACGAGCACCAGGGCAATTATTTTGAATCATGACGGCGACTGGATTGGCATCGCGCAAAAAGAACTGACCCAGATATACCCAAAACCCGGCTGGGTGGAGCACAATCCTGTTGAAATGTGGAAGTCAACGATTGAGGTTATTAAAGGTGCGATTGATGATGCGGGCGTTACGGAAGATCAGATCGAAGCGATCGGTCTTACAAACCAGCGGGAAACAGCCGTTGTATGGGATAAGAATACGGGAATACCGGTTTATAACGCGATTGTCTGGCAAGACAGAAGAACCGCCGAGTATTGTGACGAATTAAAGGAAAAGGGATACGGCTCCACCTTCCAGAAAAAAACCGGTTTGATTGTGGACCCTTATTTTTCCGGAACAAAAGTCCACTGGATACTTGAAAATGTGCCCGGAGCACGGCAAAAAGCTAAAAATGGAGAACTGTTTTTCGGCAACGTCGACAGTTGGATTATGTACAATCTGACCGAAGGCAAAGAGCATATAGAAGACTACAGCAATGCAAGCCGGACCATGATGTTCAATATTCGCGAGCTGAAGTGGGATCAGGAGCTTCTTGATATTCTGGAAGTTCCGAGTAACATGCTGCCAGAGGTTAAAGAAAACAGCGGATTATTCTGCAAAGCTACCGCAATCTTTAAAGAACCGATTCCGATCACCGGTGTTGCCGGCGACCAGCAGGCCGGAACATTCGGCCAATGTGCTTTCAAAAAAGGCATGTCCAAATTTACCTACGGTACCGCCGGAGTTATTGATGTAAACTGTGGTGACACGATCCCTTCCTTCGACAACGGCATGACTACAACTTTAGGCTGGGTTCTGAATGGCCAGCCTACATACTTGGCAGAGGCTACTGTGTACTGCTCAGGTGCGGCCGTGCAATGGCTACGTGACGACATGAAATTTATTGAGGCAACACCCGATTCCGAATTTTTTGCCAACAAGATTGCGGACAGCAAAGGGGTGTATGTGGTACCCGCTTTTACGGGTCTGGGCGCTCCCTACTGGGATCCTTATGCCCGTGGCACAATCGTCGGCCTTGCCAGAGGCTCCGACAAAAATCATATTATACGTGCTACACTTGCTTCCTTGTCCTATCAAACGAAAGATCTGTATGATTGTGCGCTGGCCGGTCTGGACCAGAAGATCTCAATACTGAAGGTGGACGGGGGAGCCTGCCGAAACAACCTGATGGCGCAGTTCACGGCCGACATCCTGAATTGTGATGTCGAACGTCCAAAGAACGTTGAGACCACCGCCACAGGCGCCGGATATCTTGCCGGACTTGCGGTGGGCTTCTGGAAAGATTTCGACGACGTCGCCTCTACCCGAAAGATCGACAGAGTGTTCAAGCCATCCATGAGCGAAGAAAGTCGCGATGCATACTATAAAGGCTGGAAACGCGCCGTCACCGCAGCAATGGCATGGAGCAATGCAAGGTAAATACAATTTATCTTCCTTAAATTGCAGATAAAAATGCGGCCATCACAGAAAGTGATGGCCGCATTGCGTTAAAAGAATCCCGTGTGAATGGACTGCTGTATGCTTATTCGCCTACGACTGATTTTACAAATGCGGTAAGAGCCTCGTCCTTGCTGTTCGCGTAGAAAAGCTCTTTAAAGTGCGCGCCGCCGAGAGCGCCCTTCAGCAGTTCCTGGTCGATGCCCTTCAGGCAGGTAATGATATCGTGGAAATTGTTTGCCCTTACGGCGTCAAGAATCTTCTTGTTGCTGCGCTCGACCTGCTGTTTTTCCTTCGGATAGCCGCCGCCGCTCTCGCAGCCGAACAGTTTTTCAAAGATATATTCCAGATTGCACTCCGCCCCCCAGCCAAAGCCCTTTGCAAAGGGAAGGGAAATCGAGTTGCCGTCGTTGATCTGTGCAAACATGAAAGCGTCGCTCGGGTCGACCACATGGCCGCAGATCACACCGGGGAAGCTGTTGAGCGCGAGCATGGCTCCTTCGCCGGTGCCGCAGCCGGTAATGACATAATCGGCCGCGCCGCTGTTCAATAATACGGCGGCCAGAATGCCGTTCTGCACATAGGTCAGCCATTCCTTATCCGTTGCCGTATACATGCCGTAATTGTATACCGTATGACCCATTGGTTCGACTACCTTTTTCAGTACGCTGCAGATCAATTCATTTTTGGAAGCCTGACTGTTTTCGTTTATCAGTGCTATTTTCATGGTATCTCTCCTTTATTTCCTCGGGCCACATGACGCCGTCCGGGGGATTTTTTTATAAAATGGATTTTGTTTGCTCCAGTACGGATTCCGTATCCAGACCGTATTCACGCAGAAGCTCCTCCGGTTTTCCGGATTGGCCGAAACGGTCCTGCACCCCGATCTTTTTGAACCGGAAATCGCCTTTGCCGATCAGCACGGCGGATACCGCGTCGCCTAGACCGCCGATTACGCTGTGCTCTTCGATGGTGACTGCCTTTTTGCACCGGGAGGCATAACGCAGCACGCAGTCCTCGTCGATCGGCTTGATGGTATGGATGTTGACTACAGAAGCGGATACTCCGCTTTCCGACAGTCTCGCCGCACACTCCAGCGCGGTAGCCACCATGATGCCGCAGGCGAACAGGACTACGTCGCCGCCTTCGCGCAAAACATTGGCCTTTCCGATTTCAAACGGCATTTCCTGCTCGAATATCGGAGACGCGGGCCTTGCAAGACGCAGATAGGAGGGGCCTTTTATAGCGGCCACCGCGTTGACGGCGCGCTTCGCTTCGTTTGCGTCGCACGGCACGATCACCGTCATGCCCGGAATCACGCGCATCAGAGCAAGGTCCTCAATGGCCTGATGGCTGCCGCCGTCCTCGCCAAGCGTGATTCCCGCGTGCGTCATGCCCAGCTTCACGTTGAAATTCGGGTACGCAACGCTGTTGCGCACCTGTTCATACGCGCGTCCCGCGCCAAAGATGGCAAACGTGCTGCAGAATGGGATGAATCCCATCGTGGAAAGTCCCGCGGCCATGGAGATCATGTTTGCTTCCGCGATTCCGCCGTTAAAGAAACGTTCCGGATATTTTTCGGCGAAGCCGTTGGTCATGGTCGCGTGCGCCAGATCGGCGTCCAGAACGACGACCTTGTCGTTTTTTGCGCCAAGGTCGACCAGCGCTTCCCCGTAGGCGGCTCGTATTGCTTTTAATTCACTCATTCTATCAGCCCTTCATTTCTTCGAGCGCGGCATCCCGCTCGGCGGGAGAGGGTGCTTTCCCGTGCCAGCCCACTTGATTTTCCATAAAGGAAACACCTTTTCCTTTGACCGTATGTGCTAGAATGCATTTCGGTTTTCCCGGCCTTGCGGGAATTTCCAGCGCGTTGATCACCTGGCCGATCTCGTTGCCGTCGGCCAGCTCGATCACGTCGAACCCAAACGCTTCGAAGCGGTCCCGCAGATTGCCCAAAGCCATGACCTGATCGTTGGTGCCGTCGATCTGCAGCCCGTTGTTATCGACCATCACCGTCAGATTGTCCAGCTTGTAGTGGGCGGCCGCGGTGCATGCTTCCCAGACCTGTCCTTCCTGCAGTTCGCCGTCGCCGAGGATCGTATACACCTTCTGGGGGCCTTTCGCCGCTTTGGCTCCCAGCGCCATCCCTACGGCGATGGAAATTCCCTGGCCCAGCGAGCCGGTCGAAGCGTCCACGCCGGGGACTTTTTTCGCGTCCGGATGGCCCTGAAGAATGCTGTGAAGCTGGCGGAAGTTTTTGAATTCCGCCTTGTCGAAAAACCCCATTTCGCCCAGAACCGCATAATAACACGGAGAAGCGTGCCCTTTGCTGAGCACAAACCGGTCCCGCGCCGGGTCGTCCGGATTTTTGGGGTCTACTCTCATCTGTGTGCAGTATGTCGCGGCGAGCAGCTCCACCATGGAAAGGGAGCCGCCCGGATGTCCGCTGGCCGCGCCGGCGACCATTTCAATAATGTCGCGGCGCAGCTGCGTGCATAGGGAAACAAGTTGTTGATTGTCCAGTCTTTTCATCTAAATACCTTGTTCCGTTTCTTATTTTTTCAGGGTACGGGCCTTTTTCAGGAAATCGATATAGACCGCTCCCAAAATGACACATCCTCTTACAACGAACTGCCAGTAGCTGTTGATGCGCAGAAGATTCATGCCGTTGTTTAACACGCCGATAATCAAAGCGCCGACAACCGTGCCGCCAAGAGTACCGATACCGCCGTTAAAGCTTGTGCCGCCCAGAACCGACGCGGCAATCGCATCGCGCTCAAAACCCTCGCCGACGGACGGCTGGCCGGAATAGAGACGGGCCGCAAGAACCACACCGGCAAGAGCAGCTAAAATACCGCTCATCATGAACACGCGCATCTGAACCGATTTGGTGTTGACGCCGGCGTATTTCGCGGCTTCCGCGTTTCCGCCCGTGGCGTAAACGTGGCGTCCGAAGCCTGTACGGTTCATAATAAAGAACAGGATGATGAAAACAAAAGCGACCACAAATACCGGGGTCGGAATTCCGAACAGATCGCCGGTGCCGATCAGGTTAAAGGTCTCGTTGGTGCATTGGGTGGGCTGGCCGCCGGTCACGACGTAGCCGACGCCGCGCACAATAATCTGTGTGGAGAGAGTTACGATAAAGGCTGGGATCGTGGTATGTGAAATGACATATCCGTTGAAGAGTCCGAGCAGCGCACCGAAAGCGAGCGCGCTCACAATACATACCGGCAGCGGCAGACCGGCGTTTGCCAGACGTACCGTGATAACGCCGGAAGCGGCGGCGCACGAACCGACGGACAAATCAATTCCGCCGCAGATCAGGACACAGGTAATTCCGAATGCGATTAAAACGTTTACACAGGACTGCCGCAGCAAGCTCAGCAGATTTGTAGAAACAAGGAAAGTATTTGTAGTGATGGAAAGCGCGATGCACAGCCCCAGCACCGCAGCAATAGCAGCCAGGTTGCGTCTCAGCCAGTTTACTGCTACGTTTCCCGCCGCGCTGCCTTTCAATGCCGCGGATTCCGAATGGTTAGTATTACCCATTTTATTTGTTTCCTCCTTCCACTGCGTAGGACATGATAATCTCCTGAGAGATTTCGTCTACATCAGGGTCTAATATTTTAACAAGTCTGCCTTCGCTCATAACCGCAATACGACTGGAGTTATTAATGATCTCAGGCAATTCGGACGAGATCATGATAATAGATACCCCTTCTTTGCTCAGGTCGCTCATCAGCTTGTAGATTTCCGCCTTTGCGCCAACGTCGATGCCGCGGGTAGGTTCATCCAGGATCAGAACCTTTGGCTTAGACGCCAGCCATTTTGAAATGACAACCTTCTGCTGGTTACCGCCGGACAGCTCGCCCACCAGCTGATTGACGGATGCCATGCGTATCGAAAGTTTATTCTGATATGTGGAGATCAAATTCGCTTCTTTTCTACGATTGATTCTGAGATTATGGATAAATTCTTTCAAAACCTGAAAAGTAAGGTTCACCGCGATGCTGTGGCCCAAAAAGAGTCCCTGTCCTTTACGGTCTTCGGGAACCAGCGCGATGCCCGCGCGAATTGCTTCCGTCGGATTGGAGATCGATACTTTTTTTCCTTCGATCCATACTTCGCCGGAGTGGATTTTATCGATTCCGAACAGTGCGAGAGCCGTTTCCGTCCGGCCCGCGCCCACGAGTCCGGCAAAGCCCAGGACCTCGCCTTTTTTCAGGTCGAAGCTGACATCCTTCACGGCCCTGCTGCACAGCCCTTTTACCTGCATCAGCGTCTCGCCGCCCACAGCGCGCTCCTGTCCGTAGATCTCGTCGAACTTACGGCCGACCATCATGCTGATCAGCTCTTTTTCGGTTGCTTCCGCCGTGTTTTTCGTACCGATAAATTTACCGTCACGCAGCACGGTGACCGTGTCGCAGACAAGGAAGGTTTCTTCCATACGGTGTGAAATGTATATGATGGCTACGTTCTTTTCCTTCAGCATTTTTACCTGCCGGAAAAGGTCCTCTACCTCGGCGTTGGCCAGCGAAGCGGTAGGCTCGTCCATAATAATCACTTTTGCGTTTTCATTGATGGCGCGCGCGATTTCCAGCATCTGCTGCTTTGCGATCGACAGGCCCGTGACCAGACGGTTTGTCGGCAGATCGATTCCCATCAGGTCCAGCGCGGCACGGGTTTCGCGGTGCATTCTGCGCTGGTCGATCAGCCCCGCTTTGGTCTTGGGTTCCTTGCCAAGGAAAAAGTTTTCAGCGATTGTCATACTGGGAACATTGCTGATTTCCTGATGGATAAAGCTGATGCCGTAACGGCGGGCGTCATCCACAGTATTGATCTGCACCGTTTCTCCGCCTATTTTGATATCGCCTTGATCGGCATGGTAAATACCGCCGAGAATCTTCATCAAAGTGGATTTTCCGGCACCGTTTTCCCCCATCAAAGCACGTACTTCCCCCGGTTTAATGGAGATCGATACGTCATCCAGAACTTTGTTGGAGCCAAATGACTTAAAAATGTTATTCATCTCAAGGGTATACTCACTTGGCATTGAATCACTTCCTTTTACTGCTTGCCGCCTGAAAGACGGCATTTACTTTGGAAACAGGCAAATGAATTTCACAAATTAGTTGCGTAACCGGTCACCAATCCGCGAAAAGGTGACCGATCACACTCAGACTCTCATCGAAAATCGTTTTTTATTTGTCTACGTTGCTGGCGTCGATAATGGACATCGGCATAATGACGTTTGCTTCCACTTTCTGGCCGGCAATGAGTTTGTATGCGGTTCCCACTGTGGTGCTGCCGATACCGGTCGGGTCCTGAGCGGCGGAAGCGACCATTTCGCCCGCACGGATAAAGCCTTTTCCTTCATCGGAACCGTCGACGGACACAACCTTGACATCCTTGATTTTTCCCGCTTCCTTCAGTGCGGAGATAGCGCCGCGGGCGGTAGGATCGTTAATGGTGAAAACACCGTCGAGGTCCGGATAAGCATTGATAAAGTCGACCATGATCGGCTGGGAATAGTCAGCGGTTGCTTTTTCCACGTCCTTGCTCTGAAGGATCTTGATGTCGGGGTAGTTTGCTTTGATTTCGTCTTCAAAACCCTTTTGACGTGCGTGGCAGGTTGTTGTTGTGCTGAAAGTAATTTCAACGACATTGCCCTTGTTGTTCAGTGCCTTTGCCAGGGCCTGTGCGCACATATGTCCGGATGCCTCGTTGTCGGAAACGATTGTGCTGGCGACCAGCTCGGGGTTTTTAACGCCTACGTTGAAAGCGATGACCGGAACGCCGGCCTTCTGGCAGGTTTCCAGGGTTGCGCGGACGCCGTCCGAATTGATGGGGGACAGGCCGATTACGTTACAGCCCTGGTTGATCAGATCGATTACGTCGTTCATCTGCTTGTTCTGGTCGCCCTGGGAGTCCATAACCACAAGGCTGTCGTCCGGGCTCTTGAGCGCCTTCTGCATACCTTCTTTGATCTGTACGAAAAATACGTTTGTGAGGTTCGGGACGGAAATACCGAGTTTGAGCGGTTTGCCGGTAGCTGTGCCCGATGCCGCCGTACTTCCGGCCGCGCTGGCCGCCTCACTGGCCTGTGAAGAGGCCGTGCTGCTGTTTCCGCAGGCCGCCAAAGACAAAACCATAGCCATGACCAGAATAATTGCACCTAATTTTTTCATTTTGAAGCTCCTTTTCATTTTTAGTTTCTCCTCCTTGCAAATTATCATTATAACCGGTAGGACGGTCAATCATAAATCAGCAGCCAAGGTAACCGCCGTCTACCGGAATAATTGCGCCACTAAGATAATCGGATGCATGAGAAGCCAGGAAGATCGTCACGCCCTTGACATCGTCCGGCGTGCCCCAGCGTCGTGCCGGTATACGGTTTGTGATTTCAGTGTTGCGGGTTTCATCCTCGATGATTTTTGTATTCATCTGTGTAGCCATATAACCCGGAGCAATCGCGTTTACATTAATTCCCTCGCGGGCCCATTCGTTGGAGAGCGCTTTGGTGATCTGGGCGACGCCGCCTTTGCTTGCAGCATAGGCCGGAACGGTGTAGCCGCCGAAGAAGCTGAGCATGGAAGCGATATTGATGATTTTTCCGCTTTTTTGTTTGAGCATTTCGCGTCCCGCAAGCTGGCAGAGCATGAAAACGGCGGACAGGTTGATGTTCAGGACCAAATCCCAGTCTTCTATCGAAAAATCTTCCGATTTGCTGCGGCGCTGAATGCCCGCAGCCGGAACAAGGATATCGATTTTCCCGCCAAGCTTTTCCAGCGCTTCATGGAACGCACGGTTCAGTTCGTCACGGTCGCCGAGGTTGGCACGGACGGCGTGCGCTTTGAATCCCCGCTCGCAGAATTCCTTCGCGGCCGCTTCCGTGCCGGCTGAAATGTCGATGATCGCCACTTCGGCGCCCGATTCCATCAAGCCTTCGGCTATTCCGTGGGCCAGACCCGAAGCGGCGCCCGTTACGATCGCTTTTTTTCCCATTAAATCGAATAAATTCATACTTTTTCCTTCCTTAAAATTACTTTCCGGCTGCTGCGTTGACAACATTGACCAGGGGCTGATCCAGAGCGCCCCGGGCGGCTTCTTCCGCCACCTTGCGTTCCAGCTCGATTGCGGATTCTTCCGAGTACCAGGCGATATGCGGAGTGGCAAGGAAGTTCGGAAGGCTCAGAAGGGGATTGTCTTTCGCAATCGGTTCCGGACTGAAGACATCACATGCCGCGCCGGCGATTTCCCCGTTGGAAAGGGAATGGAACAGGTCCTGCTCGTTGATGATGCCGCCGCGGGACACGTTGATGAGATAGGCGCTTTCTTTCATTTTCTTTAACTGCGGGGCCGCAATCAGATCGCGGTTCCCGTCCAGCGGGCAATGTACGGAAATAATGTCGGAACGCTCCAGCAGCTCGTCCAGGCTGACCATTTCCATATAGTCCTTTGTGCGTCCGGCTTTTTGCGCGTATTCATCATAGGCGAGAACCTTCATTCCAAAGGCTTTGGCTCTTTCCGCGAAAGCGGTGCCGATCCGTCCTACGCCGATCACGCCGACCGTCTGGGTGGATAACCTGTAAATGGGGATCGCTTTCTGGTATTCCCAGACGCCGCTTTTTACATTGTCGTTATTCAGAACAATTTTTCTGGCAAGGGCCAAAGCAAGCGCCATTGCGTGATCCGCCACTTCGTACATCCCGTAGTCCGGCACATTGCAGACTTTAACGCCGTGCTTTGTGGCGGCCGTCAGATCAACATTATCCACTCCCACGCCGTAACGCACAATCACCTTGAGGTCGGGCAGATTGTCAAACACCTTTTCTGTGAAAGGGGCATACTGGTTAATCACTGACTTGAATCCTACGCATTCACGAATCAGGTCGTCTTCCGTCTTACATTGGAGCCAGGGCGCTTCCAATCCGGCCGCTTTCAGCACTCCGGCTTCCACCGTAATACTGTCATGGTCGCAGTCTGTAATCGCCACAAGATTCCGATTGAGCATTCGCTACACTCCTTTTTGAATTTTAAATCTAAAATTTGATTTCGACCTATATTATATAAGCGTGTCGATAATTACGCAATAGTGAAAATTAATGAATAAATTTTATATATAATAGGTAATTTAACTAAAAAATCGATTAATACACGCTTGAAATAGCTTTATAATTCGTTAATTTATATAATATAATCAAAAACTGCTTTTTTATTTATATTAAACATTTTGCTGGAAATATAGCAAATAAATACTTGATTTTTATAGAAATTATTTATATAATAGATTTTGAAATTGAATATAATATTTTATATTTGATGGATTACTTAACAACTATTTATAAAATGTCCATATTTTTTGATGACATTCTGTTTTGTTTGTGATAAAATAAACAAGTTGTTAATCATCGTTATTGTTTTCAGACAGGCTGCCGACAGCCGTTTCAGTCTAAAAGGAATGCGAAAAAAATTGGATGGCTTCTGCGCTGTCGTCCATAGGAGGTCAAGTATGGAAAAGCAACCCCTTTCTTTATTGGAATGGGCTTATGCCCACATCAGGGACCAAATTATGTCCGGCGAAATGGAGCCGGGCAAAAAAGTCGTCGTCAATCAAGTTGCCGAAAGTCTTTCGATCAGCCCCACCCCCGTCAAAGAAGCGATGAACCGTTTGGTGGCGGAGGGGCTGATGGACATGCTGCCCCGGCGGGGCTTTGTTGTAAAACAGTTAAGCATGGACGAAATCCGCAATATCATGGACTGCCGTATTATGATGGAAACCTTTGCGGCGATACCGGCGGCGGAAAATTTTCACGCGCACCCTGAAATTCAGGTAAAAATGCGCGAGGTATTAAGGAAAATGGCGGATGTTCAGGCAAACGACTATGTTACGGCCAACCAGTATGAACAGATTTATCACGGAAGCATTATCCGCCTGACGGAAAACCGGAAGCTGACGGAGCTCTATAATATGCTGATGGGCGTAAGTTTCTCTTTCCTTGTCTATGCTTCCTCCAGGCATCCTATGGAACGGCACGAGGCCGCCCATCAGGAGCACAAGCTGATGTATGAATGTCTGGAAGAGGGAGAGGGCAAAAAGCTGGAGCTCCTGATCCGCACTCATCTGGAAAACACGATGAAGCTTTATGAGACGTTTTTACCGGCTTATACAAAAGAAGATACCAATGTATCCACATTTTGATTTTGCATGTCCTGCCGGCAGCGGTTTGGGCAAATCACGTTCAATATTTTCATTGAATTTCAGAAAGGACTTTATTTTAAGATGTCAAAAGGTATTATGCTGATTGGGGAACCAATGGGGCTGTTTATCGCGCAGTCCGAGGGCCGGCTGGAGGATATTCCCGGCTTTTCCTGCGCCGTTGCGGGGGCCGAGTTTAATGTTGCGGTGGGAATGACCAGGCTGGAGCTTTCCGCAAGCTATCTTACAAAACTGGGACGGGACCCTTTCGGAAAACAGATCGTAAAGGCAATGGAACGCAACGGGATCAATACCGATCTGGTTTCCTGGAGCGAGGAACACAGCACCGGTTTCATGATGAAATCCATGGTTTCCTCCGGTGATCCTGATATCTTTTACTTCCGTAAAAATTCCGCGGCGTCTACTTTAAGCGCCGAAGATATTGCTCAGGTGGACTTTTCAGCCTATCAGTGGGTGCATGTTACCGGAATCCTGCCGGCGCTTTCCCAGTCCACCAGAGAAGCGACGATGTTTTTGCTGGAAAAGGCCCGCGAAAACGGGCTGACCGTTTCCTTCGATCCGAATCTGCGGCCTCAGCTTTGGGCCAGTCAGCAGGAAATGGTACGGGTCCTGAATGAAATAGCGGCAAAAAGCGACATTGTTCTTCCCGGTGATTCGGAGGGCCTGATCCTTACCGGAAGCAGAGACCCGGAAGCCATCGCCGAATTTTACCTGAAGCGGGGAGCAAAAACCGTGGTGGTCAAGCAGGGGCCGAAGGGCGCCTATGCCGCGCGTGCACAGGAACGCTTCTTTGTCCCGGGATTTTCTGTGGAGAAGGTGGTCGACACGGTCGGCGCGGGCGACGGGTTTGCCGTGGGAATCATCAGCGCGTTGATGGAAAACCTGCCGTTGAGGGAGGCGGTGCGCCGCGGAAACGCGATCGGCGCCATTCAGGTCATGTCCCGCGGCGACAATGAAGGACTGCCGACCAGGGAGCAGCTGCAGCGTTTTATGCAGGCAAAATAAAATATTTACAATAAAGAGAGGGACCGATCATGAAGAACCTGATGGATATTATCACGGGCGCCGCCCTGGTGCCGGTGGTTGTTATTGACGACCATACCAAATCCGCAGATTTAGGAAAGGCGCTGTGCGCGGGGGGAATTCCCGTGGCCGAGATTACCTTCCGCACCGATTCCGCACGGCAGGCAGTGCGGGAAATGGCTGAAAAGGTGCCGGAAATCACCGTCGGAGCCGGTACCATCCATACGGTAGAGCAGGCGAGGAGCGCCGTGGACGCCGGGGCAAAATTTATCGTGACGCCGGGTTTTATCCCCGCCGTTGTGGAATGGTGCCTGGAAAACGATATCCCGGTTATCCCCGGCTGCTCCAGTGCGACCGATCTGGAAGCGGCTCTCCGCTTTGGACTGGATACCGTTAAGTTTTTTCCGGCAGAGGCCAGCGGCGGGATCAAGGCGCTGAAATCGTTCGCGGGTCCTTACAAAGGGCTCCGGTTTATCCCCACAGGCGGAATCAATGAAAACAATGTGCAGGAATATCTTTCCCTTTCCAACGTAGCCGCATGCGGCGGTTCCTGGATGGTGCCGAAAGATTTGGTAGAAGCGGGAGATTTCAGCCGGATCGTCAGCCTGTGCAAGGAAGCCGTGCGCAGGGCCTTCGGGTTTGAACTGCTGCATGTCGGCGTCAATACCAAGGATGCTCAGGACGCGTCCAACGTGGCGAACAGCTTTGCCGGCCTTCTTTCCATTCCGGTCATGGAGTTTCCGGGCGCTTATTTTGCCGGGAGCATGTTTGAAATTGTGAAGGGTCCGTTCCTGGGCGAAAACGGGCATATTGCCATTCAGACCAACGATATCGAGCGCGCGGTCCATCATTTTGAGTGCATGGGAGCAGAGCTGGACAAAGGTTCGGCGGTGCGCGACGAAAACGGCGGGCTGATCGCGATTTACTTTAAACAGACGATCGGCGGCTTTGCCATCCATTTGAGAAGGAAGTAAGCTGTTCCCGGCCGGACAGGGATTCCGGTACAGCCGGGATCATCCATTCCCTGAATCATTGATAAAAGGACCTCCTGACGCAGGATGAATGCGGCAGGAGGTCCTTTGTGCGGGAAAGGAAATCGCTCGCCGGCCAGAGCGGGTCCGGTCGACTTGTGCAAAAGGTGTGCAGAGAAATGGTTGTTGCAAAGGCTCCGATTTATGCTATGATAAAAAAACGGAAGAATAAAGAGATCGCCGTCATAGACAGGAGGATATCAATGAAAAAATTCAGCTACACAATAAAGGACCCGGAGGGAATCCACGCGCGGCCTGCGGGGCTGTTGGTTAAACAGGCCGCGCAGTACACTTCTTCGGTGAAAATCGGCAAGGGAAACAATCTGGCGGATGCCGGGAGGATTTTCTCGGTTATGGGTTTAGCCGCCAAGCAGGGAGAGACCGTTACCGTTGTGGTAGAGGGTCCGGACGAGGAGCAGGCCGCGGAACAGATCAGGAAATTTTTTGAGCAGAACCTTTAGTGGAAACCGCCGTAAAGGCGGTTTTTGTTTTATCACGGGAGTGAGATGAGGCGCCTCGGCCAAGGGTACTCTGCGCAAATCCGCCGATTTCTTCAGGCGGTTTATAAACGGTATGAAGGCTGGCGGCTGTTTCATAAAATGATACGGGAAACAGAACATTTGCTTTGCCTGTTCATACAGCGTTTGTGCAAAAGATGTGCAATAGTTTGGTATTGTAGTTTGTTGTCAGTAAATTATAATGAAAAAAAGGGTACACAATTGCAACTTGTGTTATGGAAAGAAAAATTATGAAAAACAGAGAGAACAGCATTCTGAGCTTTATTTTTTACAATGGCGGAGCGGGCCTGCAGGAGCTTCTGGACCGGTTCGGGATTTCCAAACGCACGCTGTACTATGATATTGAAAATATCAATGAACAGATCAAAAGCTGGGGGAAAATACGGAGAATCGGACAGAAATTCAACTGTATCGGCAACTACAACATGCTGCGCAGGTTCATCAGTGGGGCCGGTTCTCTGGACCCCTACGCGGTCTACAGCAGAAGAAACTATATTCTGGGAAGAATTCTGGACGACCAGCCCTTTACCCTTGAAAAGCTGGCTGAAGAAATGGGAATCAGCAAAAACACCTGTATCAGCGATATGGAGGCCGTAAAGCTGCTGCTGAAGGAAAAGGGACTTTTGTTTCATACAAAGCCGCGCTTTGCGATTTTGGGTAATGAAATAAAGATACGGGAGCTTTACCTGTCGCTCATGCAGGAAAATGTAGACCTGATTCACCAAATTTCACAGCCGGTTGTGAACTTTGACCGGGAGCAAAACCTGCAGCTGACGGATTATTCCTTGGGCAACCTTTCCGCGTTCCTCGCATTTGTGAAACAGAGGATCGCTCAGGGACGGTTTGTGCAGACGGGGGACGATTTCTCCGAAGCGGAGCAATTTCCTTACTGCGAGGCTCTTTCCGGACTGCTCGGGACCGACGATCCGCAGGAGCGGCAGTATCTTGCGGCCTATGTTGCTTCTCTTCCCAGCAGGAATCATCAGGTGGACGACAGCAGGATCGAACGATATGTCGACCGGCTGATTGAAAAATTTGAATCCAAAACCGCGATTACGCTGGAATCCAAGGAGGAGTTTAAAAGCAATATCAAGCGCCATCTGCTTTCGTCTTATTATCGTATCCGTTTTCATTTTCCAGTCAACAATCCCTGCCTTGAGGAAATCAGCCTGCGGCACGGTGCGCTTTATAAGATCATTCGCTCCGTTGTAGCGGAGGGCGGGGAAGAATTTCCGGAACTGAGCAGCATGAGTGATGAGGAAATCGGATTTCTCACGGCCTATTTTGGCGGATATCTTTCCGGAAGCCGGAGCAGCGGGGTGCGCAGAAACAGGGTGCTGCTGGTTTGCCCCAACGGCCTGATGGTGTCAAAGACGCTGAAAATACAGCTTTATAAGTATATTCCCGCAGTGGAGGTGGTCGATACCATCGCCATGAGTAGCTTGCCCGGCTATACCGGCGATTACGATTACATTATTTCCACCATTGAACTTCCGGACTATTCAAACGTGATGGTCGTCAATCCGATTCTTACCAAAATGGATATCCAGCTTATTATGAACAAATTGCTGGATTTTTCAGGCTTTGCCTATACGTTTGACATTGAGCTGCTCATTCATGTGATTCGCAAAAGCGCGGATATTTTCGAGGAAGACCAGCTCCGCCGCGATCTGGGCACGCTGATGTACCAGAAGACACAAGAAAACAAGGAGGAAAAAAATCCTGTGCTGAAAGACCTCATCTATGGAAACAGAATTCATATTGTACAACATGTAAAGAATTGGCAGGAAGCGATTACACTGGCGGCCCAGCCGTTGGTGGAGGACCATTCCATTGAACCGTCCTATGTGGAAGCCATGATCGAAAGCGTAAACCGGTTTGGACCGTACATTGTACTGGACGAATACTTTGCACTTCCCCATGCGAAATTGAAAGGCGGCGTAAACCGTCTTTCCATGTCCCTGCTTGTTGTCAGGGACGAGGTGGATGTGCTCGGTCAGCCGGTGAATGTGTTTTTGGTGCTGGCGACGGTGGATTCTTCGTCCCACCTGGACGCGCTGGCGAATCTGTCCGATATCCTCAGCGAACGAAAAAATCTGCAGGTGTTTCGTTTGGGAGATAAAGAGGAGATTCTGGATCTTCTCCGGAGATATTAAAAATCCTGCGGGCATTTTTTATTGTTTGTACCCGTTCAATCGACGGTTATACAGGGAGTCCAAAGTGAGGAGGTGATAATATGAAGATTTTAGCGGTTTGCGGATTTGGCTGCGGATCATCCATGATATTGAAAATGAGCCTGGATAAAGTGTGTAAACAGTTGGGGATTGCCTGCGAAGTGGAAACAGCCGATATCAATTCGGCCCGCGGCGCCCAATGTGATGCGATTTTTACCAGTGCGGAGCTGGCGGGAGAACTGAAAAGCTCCTGCACCGTGCCCATATACAGTGTGAAAAAGTATATGGATTTAACGGAAGTCAAAGAAGTGCTTGAGAAGTTTTTGAGTGATACTAAGGGGGTATTATGATGATGGATTTTATTACAACAAACATTCTGCGCAACCCTCCCGTCCTGCTTGGGCTGATCGCCATGCTGGGACTGATCCTTCAGAAAAAGGAATTCACGGAGGTGGTAAAGGGGACCCTGCTTGCGGCGTTCGGCATGCTGATTCTGAACGCGGGTGTTTCCATGCTGGTCAGTTCCATTTCACCGATCAATGCGGCGTTTCAGTCGCTTTCCGGTTCCGGCGCGGCGGAAGGGCTCAATGACGTTACTTTCACCGGTACCTATGGCGGAGATGTCGGCTTGTCCATGTTCGTCGGCCTGATCCTGCATCTGCTGATTGCAAGGTTCACGCCGATCAAGACCATCTTCCTTACCGGTCACATGCTGTGGTGGTTCCCGTTCATCTTTGTAGCGGCGGGTGTGGAAGCAGGCCTGAAAGGCCCCATGCTGATTGCCGTCAGCGCGGTTTTTTCCGCTCTCTACTGGTCCGTAATGCCGTGGCTGCTTCGCAAATATGTCTTTGCCGTCACCGGCGACGAATCCTTTACGCTTGGCCATCCGACCGGCGTTTTGAGTTTGATTTCCGGTTTTGTCGCGAGCAAGGTGGGAAACAAGGACAAGTCCACGGAAAGTCTTACCCTTCCCAAAGGACTTTCTTTCTTCCGTGAAATTTCCATTACCGGTGCAGTCGTCATCTTCATTATGTTCATTGCCGTCGGGATTGCAGTACCCTCCTCGGTTGCGAAAGACCAGAACCTGTTTATGGTTTCCGTCAATCAGGGGCTGAACTTCGGTGCGGGGCTCATCATCATGCTGCAGGGTGTACGTATGCTGATCAACCAGATCGTTCCGGCGTTCAAGGGCATTTCTGAAAAGCTGGTTCCAAATGCGCTGCCGGCCTTTGACTGCCCGATCATTTTCAATTATAAGCCGAACGCCGTGCTGATTGGTTTTGTAACCGCAATGGTTACTTCTACGATTATAGTGCTGATCTGCAATTCGGCGAATGCCTTCCATTTGATGCTGATCCCGCTGGTCATTACCTCCTTCTTTGAGTGCGGTGCGGCGGCTGTCATCGGCGAGGGGCAGGGCGGCCTGCGCGGCTGCGTGATTGGAACTGCGGTGGCGGCGGTCGTCATGGTTGTTCTGGTAGGCGTTTCTGCAGTCATGTATTCCGGAACCATCCAGAATTGGATGCTGATATTCGGCGGTAACGATCTTTCACTCTTCGGGATTATCGCGAATCTGATCGATAAGCTTCTGGCGGTGGTCTGAGCATGGAGTTTCTATATTTTTCAGAAATCCGCAGGCTGCTTGATCAGGTTGAAAAAACGGAGTCGGAATCCATGGAAGCCGCTGTCGGTGCGTTGGTAAAAGCCATTCTGGACAAACACGCGATCTATGTGTTCGGGGCGAGCCATGCGGGGATTCTGACACAGGAAATGTTCTACCGGGCCGGCGGACTGGTGGTCATCAACCCGATCTTCGGCAGAGAAGTAATGCTGGATACTTCTCCTGTTACTCACACCAGTAAAATGGAGCGGCTGCCGGGATACGGTACGCTTCTTGCTCAAAAGACATGTATCGGGAACGGAGATGTGCTGATCGTTCATTCCGTTTCCGGCAGGAACCCCGTCACCATCGAGGTGGCCATGGAAGCGAAGAAAAGGGGTGCCTGTGTGATCTGCATCACGAATCTCAGCTATTCCCAATCCGTCACGTCGCGGCATCCTTCCGGAAAAAAGCTGTATGAGGTCAGCGATATTGTAATTGACAACCATGGGGAAAAGGGAGACGCGTGCGTAAAAATTAAAGGAATAGAGCAGAAGGTAAGCCCAACGTCCACGGTGATCGGAGCGTCTGTCCTCAATGCCGTTGTTGCGGCTGCCGCGCAGGCGCTGGCGGATACAGGGCTGGAGATCCTGCCGATTTTTTACAGCGCCAATGTGGACGGCGGCGATGAACGGAACCGCAGGGTCTATGAGGAGTATAAGGACAACATTCATTACAGCTTCTGAGTACATACAGCATTTCCAGTTGATTCTGCAACAAGGTTGTGTTCTTCCCCCGCCGAAGGCGGGGGAAGAACATGTTTTGTCTCGCAAGCTGAAATGGAATTGCTATCGTTACGGCTGACTGAAAGGTTCAGCTCTGGCGCCGCTCATTCCTATCGTTCCAGTGACAAAGAGAAGGCGTTTCAGAATTATTTCAACAGAATCTACAGCCAGGCAGAATCATCAACAATATGGGCGGCCGGAATTTCCGGCCGCCCATATTGTTGATGTCTTTTTGAAGGCTGATTTACAGTCCCAGAAAATCACGGAATACCCGGCTGATGCGCGCGGCCTCAGCCGCATTTTCCATTTCGCTGAAAATGCGGAGCACCGGTTCCGTTCCTGAAAAACGGCAGATAATCCATCCTCCGTTCTTAAAATATACCTTGCACCCGTCCATGTAGGAGATCTTTTCGATTTCCAGGTCGAACCGCGGCGTCTTTTTCTCCTCAAAAAGGAGATGCTGCAATTCTTCCTTGCGTTCGCCGGTCATACGGCAGTCGAACTCGTCCATGACGAAATTGCCGAACTTTCGGTGGATTTCGTCGAGAATGTCCCGCAAAGATTTGCCGATCACGCTGATCATTTCTACCAGCAGGGAACCGGCATAAACGCCGTCCTTGCCGTGAATATGGCCGCGCACAGTCAGCCCGCCGGAGGACTCGCCGCCGATCAGGGCGTCGGTTTCCTCCATTTTGGAGGAAATATACTTGAAGCCGACCGGAACCTCATAGCAGGCTTCCCCAAAGCTTTCCGCCATCCGGTCCAGACAGTGGGTCGTGGCGATATTGCGCACCACAGCGCCCTTCCAGCCTTTATATTCATGCAGGTAATAGTAAAGCAGCACAAGAATATCGTTTGGGTGGATAAAGCTTCCGCTGGAATCGATCAGGCCGATGCGGTCGGCGTCGCCGTCCGTGGCAATGCCCAGATCGTAGCCGTTCTGAACGACCATCTGGGCCAGATGGGACAGCGTCGAGCTGTTCGGGGCGGGAAGCCTTCCGCCGAACAGGGTGTCGTGCCGGTCGTGGATGACCTCCACGCTGCAGCGGCAGGTGAGCAGAATCGTCTGCAGGGTCGTTTTGCTGACTCCAAACATGGGGTCAAGAAGGATTTTCAGATTTTTTCTCTTAATGGCTTCGGTATCAATTACATTCAGAATACTGTCGATATAATGGTTCTGTGGGTCGATCTCCAGAATCAGCCCGCCCGCGGCAGCGTCCTCATATTCCATCGTGCGGATTTCCGCTGGACTCATCAGGGCGATTCCTTTTTCCAGACGGTCGGTTACTTCTTCCGTCGCGTCCCTTCCGCCGGACGTAAAAAGCTTGACCCCGTTGTATTCAGCCGGGTTATGGCTCGCCGTGACCGCCATCCCGTAAGCGGCGGCTTCCTTCAGCACCTGAAACATGATCAGGGGCGTCGGCGCGTCGTGATTGATGAGGTGTACCCTGACGCCCTCGGCAGCAAGGGTGCACGCAATCCACTTTGCCCCGAAGTCGGACAAAAACCGGCGGTCGTATCCAATGACGACCGGAAGGTGTTCGGCATGGTCCTCTTTTATCATTTTCGCCAATGCGGCGGAGAGCAGCTCCAGATTGCCCCGCGTAAAATCCTCTCCGATAATTGCGCGGAATCCGCCGGTACCAAATTTGATCATATGTAATCCCTCCCGTAGAATCTGGGGCTATTCTAGCATTCCGGATTTGCATTTTCAAGCTTGGATGACTGCGAATTGCACAGTTTTGACGTAAAAATATGCCGAATTTCGTGAATATGTTAGAATCCTCTACAAAAGTACAGGATCGTCACATTGTATTTACACGGCCAAGATGCAATAATGAGATCACGACAACGCGGGGCAAGGTCCCCGGAATTCAAATTTTAACGAACTGAGGGGAAGAGTTATGAAAAAGTTTGTCAGCGCACTTTTGGCGGTCACCATGCTCGCCGGCGTGTTAGCCGGATGCGGAAGCACGCAGAGCACATCGTCACAGGCCAATACGGACGCCAGCCAGGCCGCGGAGCAGACTCCGAATTCCAAACATGTCACGGTTTATTCGCCGCACCCGGCGGACCCGCTAAACGCGGGAATCAAGGAATTCCAGGAGAAGACCGGAATCACGGTGGACCTTGTCGCCGCGGGAACCGGTGAATTGCTCAAGCGTATCGAGGCCGAAAGCGACAGCCCGCAATGCGATGTGTTCTGGGGCGGCGGAGCGGATTCCCTCGCGGCCTACAGCAAATATTTCGACAAGTTTACGCCTGCCGATATCGACAGCATCGATAAGGAGTATGTCAGCAAGGACGGTCTCTGGACCGGAGAATCCCCGCTGCCGATGGTCATTATGTACAATAAAAAGCTGGTCGGGGAAAGCGACGTCCCGAAGGGCTGGGGCGATCTGATCGACGCGAAGTTCAAGGGGAAAATTGCGTACGCGGACCCGGCGAAATCCGGTTCCTCTTACACCATCCTGTGCACCATGCTGACCGCGTTCGGTAAAGACGACGGCAAGGGCTGGGATTTCATTCAGAAGTTTGTCGCCAATCTGGACGGGAAAATTCTCGGTTCCTCCGGCGACGTCTATAAAAAGGTATCCGACGGCGAATATAGCATCGGCTTGACGCTCGAAAAAGAGGCTATTAAATATGTTCAGGCCGGTGCGGACGTCGGCATCATTTATCCGTCGGAAGGCACCTCTGCGGTTCCGGACGGCATTGCGCTGGTCAAGGGCTGCAAAAACAAGGAAAATGCCGAAACCTTTATGAACTTTGTTCTGAGCAAGGAATGCCAGACCATGATGGCGACCGATTTTGCCAGAAGAGGCGTCAGACTGGACACCCAGGTCCCGAAGGACCTTCCGGAAATGAAGGACGTAAAGCTGGTAAACTACGACTTTGATTGGGCGTCTTCCCAGAAAACACAGGTCATGGAAAAGTGGAAAGAGGTCATTGTCGGTTAACCGCAGGGCGTCAAAGCGGTTCTGACAGATTCCACGCAAATCAGGAGTCTTTGCGTGCAGGCGTTAAAAGCAGATGAGCGCCTGCACGCTTTTTATCATAAGGCGGTTGACGGGCGCCTGTTCCTGCTTTTGGAACGCGCAAGCAACAGTGTGAGTTTAAAGGGGTTGAACAGATTGAGCCATGGAGTAAAAATTTGTAATGTGGTGAAGCGGTATGACGATTTTACCGCGGTAAACGATATTTCATGCGATATCCAACAAGGGGAGTTTTTTACGCTGCTGGGGCCTTCCGGTTGCGGAAAGACCACATTGCTTCGGATGATCGCGGGGTTTAATACGATTGACGGTGGAAAAATTTATTTTGACGACAAAGTAATTAACGATATAGAAGCTTATCAGCGCGATATCGGCATGGTGTTTCAGAATTATGCCATTTTTCCTCATATGACGGTTTTTGACAACGTCGCTTACGGGCTGAAGGCGCGCAAGCTGCCGAAAAACGAGATTGAGCCGAGGGTTATGGAGGCGCTTGAGCTCGTACAGATCAAGAACCTGAAAGACAGAAAGCCCTCCGAACTGTCCGGCGGCCAGCAGCAGCGCGTCGCCCTCGCCCGGGCGATCGTAATCAAACCGGGCGTTCTTCTGATGGACGAACCGCTTTCCAACCTGGACGCAAAGCTGAGGGTTCAGATGCGCACCATTATCCGCAAGCTGCAAAAGGATCTGAACATCACCACGATTTATGTCACGCACGATCAGGAAGAGGCGCTTGCCATTTCGGACCGGATCGCCATTATCAACGCGGGCCGGATCATGCAGATCGACACGCCGTCCACCATTTATAAACAGCCGCAGAATTCTTTTGTCGCGGGATTTATCGGGACCTCCAACTTTATGGAGGGGCAGATCGAGCAGCTTGACCCCGACAAAATCGCGCGCGTGAGGCTGGACGCCGGTTTCGAATTTTCCGTAAAGCTGAAGAAGGGCCTTGAGGGAAGGATCAGGGCTTCGGTCCGCCCGGAGCAGTTCCTTATGGACGACGGGAATGAAGCCGGAATTTCAGGCGAAATCCAGATGTACACCTTCCTCGGCGACTTCGCCAGCTACGAGGTCAAGCTGGAAAACGGTCAGGTCGTACAGGCGAACGAATACACAAAGGATATTGATTTCGTCCGGGATATCGGGCATAAGGTGCGCCTGAGCTTCCGTCCGGAGAAAATCAGCGTGTTCAGCGAAGACGGAACAGAGGTGTTTTCATGAACGCTGAAAGGACTTCCCACAGAAATTTTGCGAAATACTTCAATTTCTGGAATTTGGTAAAGTACGGCTCCATGCTGCTGCTGCTGGTGTTTCTGGTCTATCCGTTTTTCTCCGTTATCTTCCACAGCTTTCTCAGCAGCGACGGAAAATTCACTTTCGAATTTTATAAGATTTTCTTTACCAAGCAGTATTATTACCGCACCCTGTGGAACAGCCTCGCGACTTCCGGAATCTCCACCGTTTTTGCGATTATCATCGGCGTTCCGCTCGCTTACATAACCAGCCGCTTCAACGTGTACTGGAAAAAATGCATCAATATGCTGATCATTATGTCCCTGATGTCGCCTCCGTTTATCGGTGCGTATTCCTGGATTATGCTGCTCGGCAGAAACGGCCTGTTTACGAACGCGCTTGCGAAAATCGGCATTATCACTCCGCCGATTTACGGCTTTGGCGGAATCGTTCTGGTGTTTACCCTGAAATTTTTTCCCTATGTTTATTTATACGTTTCAGGTGCCATGTCGAGCATCGACCGCTCTCTGGAGGAGGCGGCCGAAAACCTCGGTTCCAGCAAGCTGAGAAGAGTGATGACGATTACCATGCCGGTGATCATGCCGACGCTTGCGGCAGGCGCGATTATGGCGTTTATGTCGTCACTGGCGGACTTCGGCACGCCCATGCTGATCGGCGAAGGCTACAAGGTTCTTCCCGTCCTCGTATATGAGGAGTACATGAGCGAAATGGGCGGCAACGCCAACATGGCCGGAGCGCTCAGCGTCGTGATCATCTGCTGTTCCACCGCGGTGCTCCTGATTCAGAAATATGTGGTGGCGCGCAAGAATTACGTCATGACCGCGCTCCGCCCCCCGATCGTGGAAGAGCTTTCCCGGGGGAAAAGAATCCTTCTGACCGCGCTTTGCATGTTCGTCGCGTCCGTCGCGTTTTTACCGCAGATCGTTGTGATCTTTACGTCCTTTATCAAGACGAACGGGCCGATCTTTGTGCAGGGCTTCAGTCTGGAAAGCTATGAAAAAATCTTCTACAAGCTGTCCAAGAATATCACGAATACGTTTATGTTCTCCTTTATCGCCATCATCATCATTATTATCTTCGGTATGCTTCTTTCCTACCTTGTCGTGAAAAAGAAGAGCAAAATCAGCAGCACGCTGGATTTGCTGTTGATGTTCCCCTATGTGATCCCCGGCGCCGTGCTCGGCATCAGCATGCTCGTTGCGTTCAATAAGCCCCCGCTCATGCTGTCCGGCACCGCCGTCATTATGATTATCGCCTATGTCATCCGGAAAATGCCTTATACCATCCGTTCCAGCAGCGCGCTGCTGTACCAGATCGACCCCAGCATTGAGGAGGCCTCCATCAACCTCGGCGTATCCCCAATGCGCACCTTCTTTAAAATAACGGCGAGAATGATGGCGCCCGGCGTTTTGTCCGGCGCGATCCTGAGCTGGATTACCACCATCAACGAACTGAGCTCCAGCATTATGCTGTACAGCGGGAAAACCGCGACGATCTCGGTAGCGATCTATACCGAGGTGGTCCGTTCCAGCTTTGGAACCGCCGCGGCGCTGGCGTCCATTCTGACGGTTGCCACCATTTTGTCCCTGCTGCTGTTCAACTGGGTCAGCAAGGGCAGGGTTTCCGTGGTCTGATGAAACGAAAAGGGAGCGGACAGAAACTGTCGGCTCCCCTGTTTTCGTAACGGGCTTTTCGGATCCCGGCAACCATTGTATAATGGAATAGTGGATGGTGATCATATGAGTTCTGAAAAAAAGGGAAAGATCAGTTTTTTTGCACGGCTGTTTATTTGCTTTGCCGTTATCAGCATTGTTCCCGTTGCGATTCTGGGAACGCTTACCTACACCATCTCTTCCAATATTTCTATGGGAAATGTAGAGTACCAGTCCTCCAAAACGGTGAACAACGCGGCGGTGAGCCTGGAACAGACCATCGGCGAGTACCGGTCCGCCCTGTCCTATTTCTGCGAGGACGACGACACGGTCCAGAAAATCGGCGCTCCCGCGATTACCCAGTCGGACAGCACAAGCCTCTACCAGAAGATGTATATTTTACTGGCGGGGAAATCGACCAACGTAGCCATGCACCTAATTAAGGCGGACGGGTCGTTCGGAATTTCCACCTCTGTGATCCCGGAAGCCTACCATGTCCGAAACCACGGCGACTGGGGGATTTTCCGCGAAATGAATGCATCCTACGGCACCGTCCTGTACTCCAATCACTATGTTTCGCAGGAAGGGAAAAACTACTGTATCGCGGTGGGCGACAGTATCCGGAAGGACGGACAGATCATTGCCTATGCGGTGATCGATATTCCGTCGGACGTCTTTCAGACGGCGCTCGACTCGGTCAACGTATCGCTTCCGGTCCGGTACGCCGTTGTGGATAAAAACAACTATATCCTGTATGATGAAATCTTCAGCGGACAGAACCGGATTTTTATGGATACGGACTTCCGCAATCAGATGCTTCAGGCCGGAGAGAGCAAAAGGTTCTATCTGGAAAAGCCGAAACGCATCATTACGTGGGAAACGACCCCGGGCGGATATCCCCTTCGGGTGATTTCCTCGGTTCCGGTCGAGCTGGTCGTCATCAACAGCAACTATATCATGGATACCGCCATCGCGGTCGCGCTGGGTTCCATTTTCCTGTGCGTGCTGATTTCACCCATGCTGGTGCGCAGCCTGACCAAGCCGCTGAACGCCATTGTCCGCACCATGAACAAGGTCCAGAACGGCGACACCAGCGCGCGTGTCGACGTACGCAACGACGATGAATTCGGTTATATCGGGCGGAGCCTGAACTCCATGCTGGACCGTTTGAACGAACTGTTTGCCACCAATCTGGAAAAGCAGAACCGGCTGCGCCTGGCGGAGCTGAAATCGCTGTATTCGCAGATCAATCCCCATTTTCTGTACAACACTCTGGATTCCATCAAATGGCTCGCCAAGCTGAACGGGGTGGACGATATCGTGCTGATTGTCTCCCAGCTTGGAAAGCTTCTGAAAAACAGTATCCGCAACGAAAAGGAGTCCGTTCAGATTTCAGAGGAAATCGGGCTGGTCGGGAGCTATCTGTCCATCCAGAAAATACGGTATGAGGACAAGTTCGACGCCGCCGTACAGGTGGACGACGACATTATGGACTGCTACGTGCCGAAATTTATCATCCAGCCGATCGTCGAAAATGCGATTATACATGGAATCGAGGATAAAATCGGGAAAGCGCATTTAGTCATCCGCGGCTGGCGCCAGAATGACAAAATCATTTTTGAGGTGGAAGACGACGGCGTGGGAATCAGTGAAGAAAAGCTGAGCAGCATCCGGCGGTCCGCCCCCGCGAAAGCGCTCGACAGCGACAGCATTGGAATTGCAAATGTGGATAAACGGATTAAACTGTACTACGGCGAAGATTATGGGCTGGAAATTCAAAGCGAAGAGAATATCGGTACGATCACACGGATCACGATGCCTTTTTCAACTTTACCGCTTGGAAACGAGAATGTGGGGGGTTCCGGTAATGATTAAAGTAGTCGTTGTTGAAGATGAAGTCCTGGTCAAGAAGGGCCTGATCCTGACCACGAACTGGCAGAAGTACGGCTGTGAAGTCGTGGGGGAGGCCTCCAACGGGATGGAGGGAATCCGTGAGATCACCCGTATCCGGCCCGATATCGTGATCACGGATGTCCGGATGCCCGGTCTTGACGGAATCAGCATGATTGAACAGATCAAGGCAGGCGGCATCAAGCCGGAGTTTGTTATCATTTCCGGCTACAGCGAATTCGAGTATGCCCGGCAGGCGGTAAAGCTTGGCGTCCGGGATTTTCTGATCAAGCCGATTGACGACGACGATCTGGACGCCGCGCTGAAAAGCACCTGTGAAGCGGTGCACGATAAGCAGCGCATCCACAAAATACAGGATAAAATGAACGATATTTCGGACAGCCGCGTCATGCTGTTTAAGGAATATCTGCTGGATGAAAAAAAGGATAACGACTATGTTGCTCTGGCCGTCAAGCATATCAGTGCCAACTATCAGAAGGACATCAGCGTGAAGAGCGTCGCGGACGGCCTTTTTATCAGCGAAAGCTACCTGAGCCGCCTTTTTAAAAATACGGTGGGGCAGACCTTCGGGGATTATCTGACCTATTACCGCATCAAAAAAGCCTGTGAGCTGCTGAAAAAACCGAACGGGAAAATCTATGAGGTCGCCAATCTGATCGGCTACAAGGATCAGCGTTATTTCAGCATGATCTTTAAAAAACTGGTGGGAGTTACTCCAAAAGAATTTCGTGAAAGACTGGAATAAGCCCTACGACATTTCCAATTGATTCTGCAGCAAGGTTGCGTTTCTCTCCCGCCGAGGGCGGGGGAGGAACGTGTTTTGTCTCGCAAACTGAAATGGAATTGCTATCAATCGTTAGAAAGGCATGATAACCGATGATAAAGAACATTGTATTTGATATGGGAAACGTTCTGCTGGCATATACTCCGGAGGAATACATCAAGACGATCACACAGGATGATGCCGCGGCGGCCGCCGTGCTGAAAGAGCTGTTTCAATCCGAGGAATGGCGGCAGCTGGATGCCGGCGCCATTACGGAGGAGGCTGCGGTCGCCCAGGTCTGCGCAAGAATTCACCAATATGCCGCGGAAGTGAAAAAAGCAATGGACAACTGGCACTCCGACTTGACGCCCATGCCGGGTATGCCGGAAATAGTGATCCGACTCAAGGAAAGAGGCTATAAAATTTATCTTCTCTCCAATACGAGCCTGCGTTTCTTTCAATATCGGGATAAGGTGGAAATGTTCCGCAGCTTTGACGGCTTTATCGTCTCCGCAAAAGAAAAGCTGGTAAAACCGGATGTCGCCATCTTTGAATGCCTCTGCGGGCGGTACGGCCTTCTCAGCGGCGAATGCCTTTTTATCGACGACCTGCAGCAGAACATTGCCGGAGCCGAAAAAGCGGGACTTCACGGGCACCTTTTCCGTGGGGCGGAGGAGCTTTTCCGATATCTTGAAGCAAATCACCTCCTATAAAAATATCCCTTCGGAAAGCGCTCAGCTTTCCGAAGGGATATTTTTCGTCTGCGGACTTTCTGCTTTGTTTTGCGATCTCAATCTTTTTATGGCTCTTCTTGATATTCATAATAGATTTCAATCTTATCCGGGGAAGAAATTGCTTTTTGGGGGCTCAATCGCCCGACTTCCCGCGCGGCAAAGGTTTGACAGAACAGATTGTAAGGAGCCTGGTCTTTCTTAAGAGTTTCTTTTAAAAAGATACAGCCGTTTTTCATAAAAATAAAAACCACCTGAAAACGGTCGTCATGGTAAAGCTTCTGCTGCTTTGGGACATGGGATATGCTGATTTGCGGCAGGCGGTTCCCGATCGTGTCTTTGTATCCGACCGGCATGTTCAAGTTCTCTATGTCCGCTTCCTCTATCCAATCCAACTGGCCTCCGTCTTCATCAAACAGGACTTCGGGGATATCATCCGCCCTGCAGACATAGGGGACGATGAGCGTCTGCTCCGTGCCGATTTTGTAGAGCCATGGATGCCGCAACTCCTGTACCGTTATCCCGATACCGGACTCTTCCTTGTATTCCTGTATCAGCCTTTCAACGGTTGACCGGTCGGTTCGTTCCAGCTTTCCGCCTAACAGCTCATATTCCTCTCTTCTGTTTTTTCTTAGAAGATATTTGCCGTTTCTATTTAATACACCTTTTACGGATACGGAAATTTCCAAATTCATCCATTCCTTTCCGAGATGCAGATTTTCTGTATTTCAATTGTATATAGGAAAAATGTAAAAGTCAATAAAGGAAAAAAAGTCCGGCGAAGGCCGGGCTTTTCTGCTGTTCAGGAAAAGCAGAGAAGAAAATAGGATTGGTATCCCGGAAGCTATTGAAGAAAAAGGAGAAACATTTTCATCTGTTTTCCGCATTTATGTGGAAGAATAAGTTTGAAGGACCATCCTTTCGGTTGGTAAAAGCATGTTTTTAAAGACAGTTATACAGAATTTCTTGGCCAAGTTTGGAACAAGTATACAATTGACTTTCCAAAATTCAGATGATAATATTATAATAAAGTAATGTTATAACAATATTACTTAATCAGTAAAAAACGAAAAGGGGAACAAAAATGAAAAGGATACTGGCATTACTCTTATGTGTAACAATGGCTTTTGGTATGACGGCCTGCGGAGCATCCAATTCGGATGCATCCTCCGGCTCTGACGCTTCCGCCGCTCCGACGGCTTCCGGCACTGGCTCCGGCAGCAAGAAGATCGCGTACGCGATTCCGGGACTGACCGGTCCGATCTGGAACGCCGCGGGCGAAGGCTTCAAGAAGCAGGCTGAAGAATTCGGCTGGGAAGCAACCATTATCGACCCGAATGATAATCTGGAAAATCAGATTTCCATGGTGCAGAACGCAATGTCCACCGGTATCGACGGCCTTGTCATTACGCCGATCGACGGTCAGGCGGTCGCTCCGCTGATGTCCGAACTGGAATCTTCAAAAATCCCGGTTGTTGCCATCGACCGTCAGGTGCAGGGAACGTCGCTTGCAACGGTTGAAGCCGATAACTCCAAGATCGGTAAAGAAATGGGCGAAATGTTCATCAAGAGCCTCGGAAACGAAAAGGGGAAAGTCCTGATTGTCGGCGGCCCGCTGTCCAGCTCCGCGACGGTCAACAGAACCGAAGGCTTTAAGCTTGCCATCAAGGGCCACGACAATATTGAAATCGTCGGCGAGTCCGCTACTGAGTTTGACAATGAAGTCGCTTTGGCCGCCATTTCCAATTACCTGCAGGCCAATCCGGACATCAACTGCATCTTCTCCTGCACCGACTCCCTGCTGCCCTCCATCATGACCGCTCTGGAAGAAAGCCACAAGCTTGCTCCCGTCGGGGAAAAGGGACATGTCTTTGTTTATTCCGTGGACGGCGACGGCTACGGACTGACTCAGGTTGTCAACGGCAGCATCGACGCTACATACGGTCTTGATCCCTATGAGTGGGCCGCTTCCGCCGTCAAGGCGCTGAAAGATTCTTTTGACGGAAAAACCGTTGAAAAATCCATCCTGATTTCCGGCCGCATCGTTACAAAGGATAATTTTGAGAAGCTGAAGGCTGACGGAGTCCTTTGGGGCGCGGATTCCATGAAGAAATAATCAACTTTCATTTGAGAGGGCTTTCCGTTTGAAGTCTGAAGAAAGCCCTCTTTTTAATGTAATAAGAATGGTGGTGCTAACGAATTGGATCAAAACATCATTGTCAATATGAAAGACATTACCATGTCCTTTTCGGGAAACAAAGTGCTGAAATCCGTTAACTTTCAGCTGCGCCGGGGCGAGGTCCACTCGCTGATGGGTGCAAACGGCGCGGGAAAAAGCACGCTGGTCAAAATTCTAAACGGGATTTACCACCCGGTATCCGGTACGATCGAAATCGACGGAACGCCTGTGAACATCAAAAGCCCCGGGGATACCGAACAGTACGGCCTGGCGTTTGTGCATCAGGAACTGAACGTCTGCATCGACATGACGGTCGCGGAAAATATGTATCTCGGCAACTGGATCACGGACAAGCGCGGCCTGTACGACAGAAAGGCGACCTCCGCGAAAGCGAAAGAACTGCTTGACATGATGGGGGTCAGTATCGACCCGGACGCCAAGGTGCGGTCGCTGCGCACAGCGGAAAAACAGGTAATCGAAATTCTGAAAACCCTTACCAAAGATGCAAAAGTGGTGGTGTTGGACGAACCCACTTCCTCCTTAAATGAAAAAGAGAAAGAAAACTTCTTCCTGATCGTCGACAAAATGAAGCAGCGGGGAGTCAGCATTATCTTTATCTCCCATTTTCTTGAGGACGTCATACAGATTTCCGACAGGGTAACCGTTTTGAAGGACGGCGTAAACAACGGAGCGTTTACCGCCGGCAGCTTTACCAAAGATGATTTGATAACCGCAATGATGGGGCGCAAGCTGGAAAACAGCGACTATGAGGTGATTCAGGTCAAAGAGGATGCCCCGGTAGTACTTGAGCTTAAAGATTTCACCAGCGCAAAAAAATTCCAGAATATCAATCTGCAGATTCAGGAAGGCGATATCGTTGGGGTGTGCGGACTGCTGGGAGCGGGAAAAACGGAAATCGCACGGGCGGTTTTCGGTCTGGACTCCTACGATTCGGGGGACATTCTGCTTTTCGGCAAGAGAATGGCAAAACCGCGGCCTGATAAAATGATCGAAAACAAAGTGGCTTTGCTCACCGAGGAAAGAAAGCTCGAAGGCTTCGTGCCTTTGCTTTCCATCCGGGAGAACATAACACTATCCATTATAGAAAGAATGCGCGGAAAGGGCCGGGCGATAGACCGGAAAAAACAGCAGGAGCATTCCCAGCGGTTTGCCGAACAGATGAAGGTGAAAATGTCTGGCATTGAGCAGTCCGTCGTGTCGCTCAGCGGAGGAAATCAGCAGAAGGTCGTTATTGCGAAGTGCCTTTCCAGTGAACCCCGGCTCTTTTTGCTGGACGAACCTACCCGCGGTGTGGACGTTTACGCGAAATCGGAAATTTATAAGATTTTAAGAAATGCGGCGGAAGCCGGGACCGCGATTCTTATTTTTTCCTCAGAGCTGGAGGAGCTTCTGGAAAACTGCAGTAAAATCATTATTTTGAAAAAGGGCAGCGTTTCCGGCATTGTCAATGCGGCAGAAATGACAAAAAATGATTTAATGGGCCTGATCGGCTAAGGGAGGTCAACACGATGCAAAACGAATTGAAAAAAATACGGAAGTATTTTTCTGAGGACGCTGTGCGTCTGGGCATCATCGCGGTGTTTTTGATTGTAATGCCTTTTGTGTCCCCGTATTTTCTGAAAACTAAGAACATCATGAATATCCTGCAGAACATTTCTCTGCAGGGTATAACGGCCATCGGAATGACGATGGTAATTATCACGGGCAGCGGCGGCATCGACATTTCGGTCGGCGGTGTGCTGGCGCTTTCCGTCTGGGTTGCGGCCCTGATGATGAAAAGCGGCGTTTCATGGGTGCTGGCGGTTGCCGTGGCTATTCTGATCGCTGCGTTCTGCGGCATGGTGAACGCGTTCTCTGTGGGAATCATGAAAATTCCTCCCATGATCGCGACTCTGGCCATGATGTATATGACCCGCGGGCTGCAGACCGTTATTTCCCACGGCTCCACCCTGAACGGCCTGCCCGAGCAGTTCCAGTATATCGGGCAGGGAATGGTCTTCGGCGCGATTCCCATTCCCGCGATCCTGATTGTGCTTCTGTACATAGTCGCCGCGTGGTTCATGAACAAAACGGTCACCGGCCGGAATATCTACGCGATCGGCGGAAATCCGGAGGCCGCGCGTGTAGCCGGTATTAAAAACAATCATGTGATTTTCTTCTGCTATATCGCCTGTTCCGTTCTGGCGGCAATCGCCGGACTGATCTTCATTGCAAGAATGGACTCCGCGCCCGCGACGGTCGCGAACAATCTGGAAATGAAAGCCATCATGGGCGCCGTAATCGGCGGAACCAGCGTCACCTTCGGCGGAAAGGGAAAAATGATGGGAACCTTCCTCGGTGTTGTCATTGTCGGCCTGATCAGCAACGCGCTGGACCTGATGGGGGTTTCCGCCTATTATCAGCAGTTCATTCAGGGCGCGCTGGTTCTGGTCGTCGTATTTTTGGAAGCCGTACGGACCAGAAGGGAAGCCAGGAGAAGCTGATCCGTCCCCGCGGCAAAAGCCGGAACCGGTTGTCCGGCGATTACGATTCAAAGCAATACTACGTCTGGAGGGCAATTATTAAATGAGAAATGCGCTATATATCCAATCGGGAGGGCCTACCACGGTGATCAACACCTCGGCGTATGGGGTGATTACCGCGTGCAGGGAAAATTCAGATAAAATCGGCAGGCTGTACTGCGCCGAATACGGCATGGTCGGACTGCTCAACAACCGGTTAATTGATGTCTACTCGGAAGACAGCACCCAGCTGGAACTGTTACAGCAGACGCCCTCCTCCATTTTCGGTTCCTGCCGGTACCATGTGACGGATGAAAGCGATTACCGCAAAATTCTGACTACTTTACAGCAGCATGATATCGGTTATCTTTTTTACAACGGTGGAAACGGCACGCTGCGCGCCTGCAGGGACCTGATCCGCTATCTTGACAGCCGGAACTATGACTGTAATGTCGTCGTAGTGCCCAAAACGGTGGATAACGACATCGGCGGCATCGACCATTCCCCGGGCTTCCCCTCCGCGGCGCGCCATGTGGCCATTACCGTTTCGGAGCTTGCCCACGACATCCGGGTCTATGACACGGGGCTGATAACGGTCGTAGAGGTGATGGGGCGCAACACCGGGTGGCTTGCCGCCGCAACCCTGCTGAGCAGCAGGGGCGGAAACGGGCCAGACCTGATCTATACGCCGGAGATGCCCTTTGAAACGGAACGCTTTCTCAAAGATATCCGCGGGGTATATGAGCAAAAAGGGAAATGCCTTGCCGTTGTCGCGGAGGGCGTGAGAGATTCCGGCGGGAAATATCTGTTTGAGTACGGCAAGGAAAATGCGGTGGAAAATCCCGAAATCAGCATGGGCGGCGTAACGCCCTACCTGACCATGCTGCTCCGCGGCGAGTTTCCCTGTAAGGTCCGCGGGATCGACCTGGGGCTGATGCAGCGCTGCAGTATGCACACTGCGGCGCCAGTGGATCTGCGTGAAGCGGCGCAGCTGGGCGGCGCGGCGGTCACTGCCGCGCTCAACGGTGTCAGCGGGAAAATGGTCACGCTGCAGCGGGTCAGCTCAAGCCCGTATCTTGTAAAAGAATCTTTGGCGGATGTGGAAGAAATCTGTGATCTGAACGCTTCCATGCCGCTGGAATACATAACAGATGAAAAGAATTATATCAGGGAATCCTTTTTGGATTACATTGAACCGCTGGTCGGCGAACTGCCGAAATATGCCAACCTGAAAATGAATCTGGCGTAACGTCCGGCCGGTATTTTTGAAAAGAGGTATATCATGTATCAATACAGTGAACTGGGATTTGTCAATACTAAAGAAATGTTCCGCAAAGCCTATGACGGCGGGTACGCGGTGCCGGCTTTTAATTTTATTTCCATTGAGCAGCTCAACGCGATTATGGACGCCTGCGGGAAAAAACAGTCGCCGGTCATCTTCATCGTTTCCCCAAACCTGCGCAATCAGCTCGGCTACGAAATGATTGCGCGTGTCGCTCAGGCGGGTGTGGACCGTCTGAAAAACGAGGAACGCGGTGTTCCTGTGGCGCTGCACCTTGACCACGGAATGACCTATGAGCAGTGTGTCAGCGCGATCGAAGGCGGATTTTCCTCGGTCATGATCGACGGAAGCGCCCTGCCGTTTGAAGAGAATATCGCGCTTACCAAAAAGGTTGTGGAGTACGCCCACCGGTTTGACGTTACGGTGGAAGGGGAACTCGGGGTGCTCTCCGGTCAGGAGGAAGAGGGCGACGAAAAGAAAATCGCCGGATATTACACCGATCCCGCCATGGTGGAAGAATTCGTCAGGCGTTCCGGCGTAGACAGTCTTGCCGTTTCCGTCGGCACCTGCCACGGCCTTGTCAAGCTGAAGCCCAACCCGGACGGAAGCCTGCCGGAACTCCGCTACGATCTGCTGGAGGACATTCAGCGCCGCTTGCCCGGATTCCCCATTGTTCTGCACGGCGCATCCACCATCCTTCCGAAATATGTTACAATGATCAATACCTACGGCGGAAAGCTGGAACAGGCGGTCGGCATTCCGGAGGATCAGATTTCCAAGGCTGCTAAAATGGCGGTCTGCAAGGTGAATATCGCCTCCGACGGCTGGATCGCCGCGCTGGCCTTGACCAGAAAGATTCTGGCGGAGTCGCCCGCCGCTATCGACAGCCGTGTTTTCACGCTGAAGGTGCGGCCGGAGCTGGCCGCTCTTTACGAACACAAAATAGATGTGATGGGCAGCGAAAATAAGGCGTAAGAAATTTGACTGTTCGGTCTGAAAGGAAGAAGTCCTTTGAAAGAATACTACGTTTGTCTGGAAATAGGCGGTACCAATCTGCGGTACGGGATTGTCGGCAAAGACGGGAAGGTGCTCGCCTTCCATAAAATCCCCACCCGTACCTTATCGGACGCTCCCGACAAAATAGAGTACCTCTGTACTCTCCTGGGCGAAATGATTCAGCAGGCGGGGAAGGAAAATGTCCGGGCCATTACGATGGCTCTGGCATCCCTGATGGACAGGGACCGCACGGTGCTCTACTCCGCCCCGATGATCAAAGATTTTGACAACATCCCCATTGTGGAAAAGCTGCAGAGCCGTTTTTCCATCCCGGTCATTATCGAAAAGGATGTCAATATCCTTCTGCTCTATGAAATCAACAAGGCAAAAATGGATCCGGGCGGAATTACGCTGGGCGTTTTTATCGGAACCGGGCTGGGCAGCGCCATGTGCATTGACGGACGGGTATACAAAGGAAGCAGCGGGACCGCCTGTGAGCTGGGCCATATTCCCGTACCCGGGCTGGAAGAGGAGTGCGGCTGCGGGAAAAGGGGCTGCATCGAGCTGCTCGCCTGCGGGAATGTGCTGTACCGCCTTGCGGTGGAAAAATACAAATGCGACATTTCACGGATTTTTCTCGAGCACGGCGACGAACCCGACGTGCAATCCGTTGTATATTACTGCGCGGCTGCCATTGCGACGGCTGTTACCATTTTGGACCCGGCGCGCCTGATTCTCGGCGGCGGCGTTACGGAAATGAAGGGATTTCCCTTTGCGTATCTGGAACAGAGTATCCGGCAGAATCTGCGCATTCCGAACCCGAGGGAATCGCTGCGGATCACGGTTGCCTCCGGTGATCCCGAGGCCGGCGTGATCGGCGCGGCCATCCATGCTCAGCAGCTGCTGGGATAAGGTTTTATGGCTGCCGAAGCGAGGATTTTGTTGACAAAAGTCCCTATGTGAAATATAATAATCTTTATAATAATATTATAATAAAGTAGGTGTGTTCATGAGTGCACAGCTGGATTTTAGCGGACGGACACAGTTGTACTTTCAGTTGTACGATATATTGTATAAAAACATTATTGACGGCGTTTATAAGCCCGGTGAATTATTGCCCACTGAAAATGAACTGATCGATCAGTATCATATCAGCAGGGTGACTGTGCGCAAAGCGATGGACCTGCTGATGAATGACGGCCTGATTGCCAAGCGGCGCGGCTACGGGACCTTTGTGCAGAAGCATAAGGTGGAACAGACTTTGAACAAGGTGCTCCATTTTTCCAATGAAATGGAAAAGCGCGGGTACAAGTCCTCCACCTCCGTTTTGGCGAACGAAGTCGTCTGCGCAAGCAAGACGATTGCGGATGAGCTGCACGTTTCGGAGGGCGACCAATTAATCCGCGTCATCCGTCTTCGTTTTGCGGATGGGGTGCCGATGTGTATGGAGTCGGCCTATCTTATTCACGACAAATGCCCCAAAGTACTGGAGCAGGATTTTGCGAAAAACTCTCTGCGCGAATTTTTGGCAAGTCAGTACGGAATCGTGTGGATACGGGCCCACCAGAAGATTTTTTCCATCAATGCAAACGCGAAGCTGGCGGGCAATCTGGATATCCTGAACGGAGACCCTCTCATTTATATTGAGCGCGTTTCCTACGACCAGAACGATGAACCGGGAGAATATCTGCAGGCGTATTACCGCGGCGATACCTATTATCTGACCGCCGAACTGAACGCCCAATCCATAGCGAACGAACCGTAAACATAATATTTTGAAAAAGGAACCGTTCTCTTTCCCTGCTGGGAAGAGAACGGTTCCTTTGTTTTTTCCCTGTCGCTTTGCAGGAGCTGTCCGTGAAAGATAGCCCTTTATTTTTAGTTAATATTGAAATATTTTTCAATATTTTCTTATGATTTTTAGGCAGTTATAATAGGGACATAGGAAATAACTTAGACAAAGAAAACAAAGAAGGAGTGGACATCGTGTATATCGATCCTATTATCATTCAATACCCGGAAGGGCTGGAGAAAGACCGTTTTGTCATCGCAACCTATTACTGCGGAACGAAACGGAACACGAATATGATGAAGTTCGCCGCCGCTCTGGCGTGCGAGCAGACCTGCGGAACCTGGATTCAGGTACCCCAGGAAACCGCTGAGGTGCGTGAAAAATGCATTGGCAGAGTCGTCGGCGTTTATGAAGCGCCTTCCTACCAGATCGAGCTTCCGAAGGAAGTTGAGGAAAGAAACTTCATCGTCCGTATCGCTTATCCGTGGGCCAACTTCGGCGAAGCGCAGTTCGCGATGATGCTGAGTGCCGTGATCGGCAATATCTCCAGCTCCGGCAAGGTCAAGCTGATCGATTTGGAGTTCCCGGATTCCTTCCTGAACCAGTTCCAGGGACCGAAATTCGGCGTCAAGGGCATTCGCGACCTCCTCGGCGTTTACGACCGTCCGCTGCTGAACAACATGATCAAGCCCTGCACGGGCCTTTCGCCGGAAGCGACGGCCGCGCTGGCTTTTGAGTCCGCCGTCGGCGGCGTGGACGTCATCAAGGACGACGAGCTGATCTCCAACCCGGTCCACTGTCCGCTGGTGAAAAGAGTCAAGGCGGTCATGGCCGCTCTGAAACGCGCGGATGAGGAGAAGGGCGAAAAGACGCTTTACGCCTTCAATATCACGGACAGAACGGAAAACCTGAAGGACAACGCTTACAAAGCGCTGGAAGCAGGGGCCAACTGCCTGATGGTGAACTACAACACGATCGGTCTGGACGCGACGAGAATGCTCGCGGAGGACAAGAATATCAACGTCCCGATTCTGGGGCACTCCGACTATACGGGCGCGCTGTACGAGTCTCCGTGGTCGGGCGTGAGTGCCGCCCTGATCGGCGCGAAGCTGCCGAGACTGGCCGGTGTGGATATGATCATCGCCCTGACGCCTTACGGCAAGTTCCCGATGATGATGGATACATTTGTGGACGGCGGATACCGGATGCTGTCTCCTCTGGGCAACATCAAGCCGGTGTTCCCGATGCCGGGCGGCGGTACGACGCAGGGCCACGTGGAAGACGTGGTCAGGAAGTTCGGCAACGACGTGATGATCGCGAGCGGCGCGGGCATCCACGGCCATCCGATGGGGCCGAGGGCCGGAGCGGTTGCTTTCCGCCAGGCCATCGACGCCGCTGTTTCCGGGCAGAACATGCTGGAAGCGGCAAAACAGCACAAGGAACTGCAGGCGGCGTTTGACGCCTGGGGCTACTACCAGGAAGGCAAGACCGGTATCTTTGATCTGAAGGGCTGATTGTTTTTCAGGGATTTTAAAAGAATTGAGATGTTGAAAGCAGTTGAATGTACGCCTGCGTACATTCAACTGCTCCATTTAAGAACTTTATTTTCCAATACAAACTAATAAAATATTCAGAATCTTGAGTTAAAAAAACAGGTTTCTTCCCGTATTGCGTAAAAGGACGCCAATAGGGGGAGTGCCTTTTCCTTATATTTGTTTATGAAACTGTCCGATCTTTTTTCCAGTATGATTGTCTGGTTCCGAAACCGCCCGCAGCCGATTGGGGGGCCGCAGGCGGATGAATAGATTCGGAGGAAAGTTTTTTGAAAGGGTTGGAGTTGGCTGAGAAAATCTTCCTGGCCGGGTCAGAACCAGGGAGTGCAGTAAAACAAATTACGGGAGGAATTGTATTGAAACAGAAAAAGTATGTGGTTGGAGTGGACTGTGGAACAACGAGCAGCAAGTCGTTTGTCTTTGACCTGGAAGGGAATTGCCTCGGTTCGGGACAGATCATGAATCCGCTGACGTATCCGGCAGTCGGACGGGTGGAGTGCGACGGGGAGGAACTGATTAAGCTCCTGCATGAGACGACCCGCCTGGCAATTAAGAACAGCGGGGTGGACCCGGAGGAGATTGCCGGGGTAAGCTTCGACATGTTCCGCTGCACCATGGTTACGCGCGATCGGGACGGTGGCTTTACCACTCCGATTATTATCTGGCAGGATCTGCGCAGCGCCGAAATGCTCCCGCAAATGAGGGCGCAGCTTGCGGCGGCGGGAATGACGCCGGACGACCTGTACGACACGTGCGGAATGCCGCTGGGCGGCGTCAATCCGTCCGGAAAATTGCAATGGGTAAAGGAAAAGAAGCCTGAGGCATATCAGAATGCCGTCAGAATCCACACCATGATGGGACTTTTGACGAAAGCCTATGGTGCCGACGACTACTACGACGATATCAACGACACGCCGTGGCTTCAGCTGAACGGGCCGGATTTCAAGTACAGCGAAAAGCTGTGCAAGGTGTTCGGGGTGGATATCGACAAGCTGGCTCCTCTGAAAACGACGGGAACGATCATCGGAAAGGTATCTCCCGAAATCGCGGAAAAGACCGGACTTGCGGTCGGGACTCCGCTGGTCATGGGCACGGGCGACCAGCAGGCGGGATGCCTCGGCTGCGGCTGCGTCAGGGAAGGCACAGGCTATGCCTGCGGCGGTACGGCGGGCATTACGGCCGGAAAATCCACCAGGCTGCTGAGGGACCCGGCAAAGAAATGCTATATACTGGGAACGCCCGACGGGGCGTGGGTCATGGAGGGGCAGGCGAATGCCGCGGGCAGCGCTTTTAAGTGGTTCAAGGGCGAATTCTGTGATGTGGAAAGCATGACCGCGAAGTACCTGGGGCTGGAGGCATACGACTTTCTGACGAAAGCGGCCCAGAAGTCCGGCCCGGGTGCGAACGGATGCTTCTTCCTTCCTTACCTGCAGGGGGCGAACACGCCCAATTACAACGCGGATGCGCGCGGCACTTACATAGGAATGACCTTCGCCCATACAAGGAACGATCTTGTCCGTGCAACGATGGAGGGGATCTGCTTCGATATCCGCGATATGCTGGAAGCCATGGTCAAAGGAAATGTTCCCAATTTTGATGTTGTCCGGCTGACCGGGGGAGTCGCCCGGTCCGGTTTCTGGTGCCAGATGCAGGCCGATATTTACAACAGACCCTGTGAGACCGTGGCGGTGGAAGAGGCTACGGGACTTGGGTGCGCCATGGTCGCGGCTGTCGGTGTCGGAATTTATCAGGATTTTGAGGAAGCCGCCGAGCACATGGTCAAGGTCACAAAACGTTACGAACCGAATCCAAAAAATGTTCCAATTTATGAAGATGCTTACCAGACCTGGAAAAAAGTGTATCAGGCGCTCAACGGGGAAGCCTATTCCGCCGTTACGGCGTTCCAGGAAAAATACCGCTGAGCGATCCGTAAGAACCGACGGGAGTTTCCCGCAGTTTGTAAGGATCGGGCGGAAGCTTCCTTATACGGATTTTATCAATCTATATTACAGGAGGAATGAAAATGGTAAACGCTGTTAGTGTGATAGGAGCATTTGCAGGAGGATGTATCGGAGCGCTGGTCGGAGGAAATCCGGCTTTTGTCATCGCGGGTATTGTCGGGGTCACTTTTCTTTCCATGGGAAACGTGCCGGCGGCAGCGGTTCTGCAGCAGACTGTGGAATACACGCTGTTCACCCCATGTATCTGTTTTGCGGGCGGCGTGGCGGCGCTGGCCTTTGCCGCCAACAAAAGGAAATACGATATTAACGGCTTGAACCTCAATAAAGCGCTGGGTTTTACAAAGGACCCGATGACGGTTTTGGTCGGGGGGATTTTCGGCCTGTTCGGTTTTCTGTGCCTGAACCTAGCCGTCTATTTCAAGCTGCCGCTGGACGCGGGTGCTTTGACGGTGATGCTTTCCGGATTTATCGTCAGGCTGCTGTTCGGCAACCGTACGATTGTAAATCCCAAATTAAGTGAAAACCTCCTTTTTCATAAGGATGGCATCCCGCACTGGGCCTTTAAAATACTGGTCGGTCTGGTGGTTGCGACGGTAGCGGCCTACGCCGTTCATCTGACGGGCATTGCGACGACCGGGTTTTACATCAGTGCCCTTTCTCTTATCTTTTTCCTCAGGGACGGCGATTTTCCCGTTACCCACCATGTTACCCTGATCGCGGGCTACGCGACCCTTCGCTCCGGCAGCGTGCTGACAGGAGTCTTGTTTGGGGTGCTTGCCTGCATTGTGTTTGAACTGTATCAGAATATCATCAACTCCAATGTGGACTCCCATATTGACGCTCCCGCGTCCACCATCGCCACTTTAAGTCTCGTTATATTCACTGTCTTCCCCGCCTGAGCGGAAATGTAAGCCGATCAGCTTTTCTTACCGCCTCTCCGGCCGTTGCCGGCGGGGCGGCAGGATAAAATAGAGTGTGATTCAGGAAATAAGATTTTTCCCAAAATTCAGACATGGTTGTCATTATACAATGATTGATAGATATAATGAAAGTGGACGCTGTTCAATACATAATGGTGGATTTTTTATGTGCCGGACATCACTATGGGAGGAAAGAGTAATGAAAAGCGAAGTGTACAATCAGTCTGTTTGCATTATGGATTCCGTTGCGTATCTGTACTACATTGAAAAAAGGACTCTTGCAGAAATTTCGCAGGATTTGGGCATCTCCAAGCCTACCGTCTCGCGGCTTCTGAAGAGAGCGGTAGACGAGGGTGTCGTTGAATTCAAAATTTCCAAGCCGTTTGCGGACTGCATTGATCTGGAAAAGAAGATCATGAGCCGCTACGGTCTGAAATCGGTGATCGTCGTCCCGGTATTGGAACCGGAAAAGCTTCTGAATCCAGAAGAGACAAAGAAAAGGGTCGCTCTGGAAGGGGCCCGCTATGTACAGCGGATCGTTACGGACGACGATATTCTCGGCATGAGCTGGGGCGGTACGATGTATCATCTGATCCAGTACCTGAACCCCTGCCGGAAGGTGAACGCCAAAGTTATCACGATGCACGGCAGCATTGCCGACTGCGACGAAAAGCTGGCGGTCAACAACCTTGTACGGCGTGCCGCCATGGCTTTCGGCGGAAAAAATGTATCGATCTGCGCGAACGGCCTTGCCGACAGCAGAGATCATTGCCGCCAGATTCAGGATGACGCAAAATTCCAGAAAATATTTTCCCTGCTGAAATACATCAATATTTCTGTAAGCGGGGTCGGGGTGTTTTATCCCAGCGTGGATTCCCTGCTGGCTTCCTCCGGCTATCTGAAGCCCCATGAAATGAAGGAACTGATTGAGCAGAAGGTTTGCTGCGACTTTGCTCTCCGTTTCATCAACAGGGACGGTCAGGAATGCGAAAGCAGCCTGAAGGACCGGACCCTTTCCATCGGACTTGATACATACAGGCAGATTCCCTGCAAAATCGTGGTGGCCTCCGGCAGCAAAAAGGCGCATGCCATCCGTGCCCTGCTGAAAGGGAATCTGGTCGACGTCCTTGTTATTGACTATTATCTTGCAAGTGCCCTGTACGCGCTTTGAAAGACGTCGGAAACGGGTGCGGGTACCGCCCTTCTCAATTGGTACCCGCGGCTGTTGATATAGATGATGTTTTGAAATATTGGTTTGAAACACCTTCCCATGAAACGTAAGACCTCCTTTGAAACATCCTTGCGATATTGCGGGTTTTCTGAAACGAAATCAGAAAGCCCGCAATTCGTTACCGGGGATTTCCCGGGCTGACGCAGGTCGTTTCCAGCAGCTTCCGCACCTGAGGTGCAGGTGGAAAACAGGATGGGACAAGCCTTTATTTTTAGTTAATATTGAAATATTTTTCAATATTTTCTTATGATTTTTAGGCAGTTATAATAGGGACATAGGAAATAACTTAGCCGAAGAAAACAAAGAAGGAGTGAACATCATGTATATCGATCCTATTATCATTCAATACCCGGAAGGGCTGGAAAAAGACCGTTTTGTCATCGCGACCTATTACTGCGGAACGAAACGGAACACGAATATGATGAAGTTCGCCGCCGCTCTGGCGTGCGAGCAGACCTGCGGAACCTGGATTCAGGTACCCCAGGAAACCGCCGAGGTGCGTGAAAAATGCATCGGCAGAGTCGTCGGCGTTTATGAAGCGCCCTCCTATCAGATTGAGCTTCCGAAGGAAGTTGAGGAAAGAAACTTCATCGTCCGTATCGCCTATCCGTGGGCCAACTTCGGCGAAGCGCAGTTCGCGATGATGCTGAGTGCCGTGATTGGCAATATCTCCAGCTCCGGCAAGGTCAAGCTGATCGATCTGGAGTTCCCGGATTCCTTCCTGAACCAGTTCCAGGGGCCGAAATTCGGCGTCAAGGGCATCCGCGACCTCCTCGGCGTTTACGACCGCCCGCTGCTGAACAACATGATCAAGCCCTGCACGGGCCTTTCGCCGGAAGCGACGGCCGCGCTGGCTTTTGAGTCCGCCGTCGGCGGCGTGGACGTCATCAAGGACGACGAGCTGATCTCCAACCCGGTCCACTGTCCGCTGGTGAAAAGAGTCAAGGCGGTCATGGCCGCTCTGAAACGCGCGGATGAGGAGAAGGGCGAAAAGACGCTCTATGCCTTCAATATTACGGACAGAACGGAAAACCTGAAGGACAACGCTTACAAAGCGCTGGAAGCAGGGGCCAACTGCCTGATGGTGAACTACAACACGATCGGTCTGGACGCGACGAGAATGCTCGCGGAGGACAAGAATATCAACGTTCCGATTCTGGGACATTCCGACTATACGGGCGCGCTGTACGAGTCTCCGTGGTCGGGCGTGAGCGCCGCCCTGATCGGTGCGAAGCTGCCGAGACTGGCCGGTGTGGATATGATCATCGCCCTGACGCCTTACGGCAAGTTCCCGATGATGATGGACACGTTTGTGGACGGCGGATACCGGATGCTGTCTCCTCTGGGCAACATCAAGCCGGTGTTCCCGATGCCGGGCGGCGGCACGACGCAGGGCCACGTGGAAGACGTGGTCAGGAAGTTCGGCAACGACGTGATGATCGCGAGCGGCGCGGGCATCCACGGCCATCCGATGGGGCCGAGGGCCGGAGCGGTTGCTTTCCGCCAGGCCATCGACGCCGCTGTTTCCGGACAGAACATGCTGGAAGCGGCAAAGCAGCATAAGGAGCTGCAGGCGGCGTTTGACGCCTGGGGCTACTATCAGGAAGGCAAGACCAGTATCTTTGATCTGAAGGGCTGATTGTTTTTCCGCCAGCCTTAAAATAGTGATGTTACAGGACAGTTGAATGTGCCGATGCGCACATTCAACTGTCAGATTTAAAGAGATGTTTTACCAATGGAGAATTATGTATTGCCTTTTATCTTGGGGCAATAGGGCCCCGTTTACCCAAATTGCTGTGTTGGCTTTGATTCATAAGCTTTCCTGGCCTGCTTATGAGACGAAAAGGACGGAGGAGTAATCATAATGTATGATGTTGTAATCATCGGCGCCGGGGTCACCGGATGCTGTATTGCAAGGGAATTATCACGGTATCAGCTGAACGCATGTGTGGTGGAAAAGGGCGATGATGTTGCGTCCGGCACTTCAAAGGCGAACAGCGGAGTCATTCATTCGGGGTTTGACGCGAAGCCGGGGTCGCTGATGGCGAAACTCAATGTGGAAGGCAACGCTCTTCTCTGGAAGCTGGCGGAAGAGCTGGATTTTCCGGTGAAGAAGAACGGTGCTCTGGTGGTTGCCACCGACGAGGAGGAAGTCAAGCATCTGGAACTTCTGCTCGATCAGGCCCGTCAAAACGGCGTTCCGGGCGTACGGATCCTTTCCCGCGAGGAAGTCATGAAAATGGAGCCCAACCTTACGGATAAAACGGTGTCTGCTCTTTACGCGCCTACGGGCGGTGTGATCGACCCGTTCAACCTTGCCATTGCCATGGGGGAAAATGCCAATGTGAACGGGGTGGAATTCCGGTTTGAGACGGAAGTTCTGCAGATCCATAAAAAGGGCGAAAAATACGAGCTGGAAACCAATCACGGAACCATTGAGACGAAATGTGTCGTCAATGCGGCCGGTGTTTATGCGGATAAATTCCACAACATGGTGAGCGAAGAAAAAATACATATTACCGCGCGCAAAGGAGAATATCTGCTGTTTGACAAGACGGTGGGGGACCTTTTCACCGCTTCCGTTTTCCCGGTTCCGGGAAAAATGGGGAAAGGTATCCTGATTGCGCCCACCGTCCATGGAAATTTGTACGTCGGCCCCACCGCCAACGACGTGGAGGATAAGGAATCCATCAATACCACACAGGATATCCTGCAGCTTCTGACGGAAAAGGCAAAGGCCAATCATTTGTCCAAGCGGACGATTCCCATGAATAAGGTGATTACCTCCTTCTCGGGACTGCGTGCGCATCAGGACAAACATGATTTCATTGTGCAGGAGGTTCCGGACGCCGAGTACTTCTTCGACGCCGCGGGAATCGAATCTCCCGGACTGACCAGTTCGCCCGCGATCGGGGTAATGATGGCCAAGATGGTTTCGGAGAAACTGGACCTGAAAGAAAAGAGCGGTTTTGTTTCTGCCAGAAAAGGGGTCTTAAAGCCGGAAAAACTCACGGATGAGGAAAGAAACGAACTGATTAAGAAAAATCCGGCGTACGGTAATATCATCTGCCGTTGTGAAATGATTACCGAAGGGGAAATTGTAGACGCGATTCACCGGCCTTTGGGGGCAAAATCCATGGACAGTATCAAAAGAAGAACCCGCGCGGGCATGGGACGGTGTCAGGCCGGCTTCTGTACGCCCAGAACGATGGAGATCCTTTCCAGGGAGCTGAAGATCGGCATGACCGAAATCACCAAAAAGGGCGGCGGCTCCCGGCTCGTTGTCGGCAAAACCAAAGAACTGTAAAAGGTTTACATGGAAGAAAGGCATGATGAATGATGAAGTCATATGAAATTGTTATCATCGGCGGGGGGCGCGCCGGGGNGAATCGGGGGTCGACAGCATCCTGATCCTGGAAAGGGACAGGGAACTCGGCGGGATTCTGAACCAGTGCATCCACAACGGCTTCGGACTGCATACCTTCAAGGAGGAGCTGACCGGACCGGAATATGCGTATCGATTTATTGAGAAAGTCCTTGAACAGAAGATAGAGTATCAACTCAATACCATGGTTATGGATATTACGCAATCCAAAATCGTCACCTATATGAACAGGGCCGAGGGTATGGTACATATTCAGGCAAAATCGATCATATTGGCGATGGGCTGCCGGGAAAGACCCAGGGGGGCGCTGAATATCCCCGGCTTCCGGCCGGCCGGTATTTTCTCCGCCGGGACCGCTCAGAGGCTTGTCAATATGGAAGGCTATATGCCCGGACGGGAAGTCGTCATTCTGGGCTCCGGAGACATCGGCCTGATTATGGCGCGGAGAATGACGCTGGAGGGCGCCCACGTCAAGGTGGTCGCCGAAATTATGCCGTATTCGGGCGGACTCAAACGGAACATCGTGCAGTGCCTAGACGATTTCGGGATTCCTCTCCGTTTAAGCCATACCATTGTGGATATCCGGGGCGTTGACCGTGTGGAAGGGGTCACCATCGCGCAGGTGGATGAGCACATGAAGCCTGTTCCGGGGACCGAGGAGGATTACGACTGTGATACCATCCTGCTTTCCGTGGGCCTGATCCCTGAAAACGAGCTGTCGAACAAGATAAACGTTCAGATGAACGCCGTTACCAGCGGGCCGGTCGTTAATGAAAGCCTTGAAACCAATGTCGAAGGGGTATTCGCCTGCGGAAATGTCCTTCATGTGCATGATCTGGTGGATTATGTTTCCGAAGAAGCCGCTCTGGCGGGAAAGAACGCCGCGAAATACGTGCTCGGAAAATTCGGCGGTCAGGAAAATTCCGCCCATACCGTCACGCTGGAAGCGGTTGACGGGGTCCGCTACACCGTGCCGAAAACCGTGAATGTCGGCCGGATGGAGGACACGGTCAAGGTGCGTTTCCGTGTCGGAAACGTCTTTAAGGACAGCTATGTCAGCGTTTATTATGACGATGAGCGGGTGCTGCACCGCAAAAAAATTATTATGGCCCCGGGGGAAATGGAGGATATCACCCTTGACAGGAAAAAACTGCTGGGATATCCCGACTTAAAGAAAATTACCGTTAAGATCGAAAGGGAGTAAGGAGCATCATGGAGAAGAGAGAACTGATCTGCATCGGCTGCCCGCTCGGCTGCATGATTACCGTAGATATGCAGGACGGTAAAGTGGTGAAGGTGACCGGGAATACCTGCACGCGTGGAGAAAAGTACGCTGTAAAAGAAGTGACATGTCCCACAAGGATCGTAACCTCTTCGGTAAGGGTCTCCGGTGGGGACATCCGCGTACTGTCCGTGAAAACAAGGGAAGCGGTTCCCAAAGAAAAAATATTTGACTGTGCAAATGCTCTGAAAACCGTCAAGGTGGCCGCTCCGGTCAGAATCGGAGATATCATCTTAAAGGACGCGGCGGGAACGGGGATTCCTTTTGTGGCGACAAAAAATGTGAAGTCCCCCAGCACCCTCTGAAAAAATCCAGTTATCTCCCGCTTTTTCCCACTGCGCGGCGGGGCCGTGCATCGTGTGATTTTTCCTCAGCCTTATTACAGATTTTATATCGGACCCAAAGATCGTTGTACAAAGGGATATGAAATGTTCCACTCGGGGGAATGAGCCTGACAGCAGGTTCTATATGGGTTGGAATCGGTTACAGCGGAGCTTTTCAGTTGGGTCAGGACTTGGAAAGCTGTGTGTTTTTTAAGGCGAACCATCAAAGGCGGCGGTCATTGTGGCCGCAGAAAAAGTATTGAAAAGGCTTATAAAGGGAGGAAAAACAATGGCGAAATATTTGATTGGTCTGGACAGCGGAACAACGGGACTCAGGAGCAAGATTTATGATTTGAGCGGGAACGTAATCGCGCAGGGATACCGCGAGTATGACTGCGTTTACTACAAACCCGGATGGATCGACCAGGACATCAACATGATGGTCGAGGCGATGTACGACTCGCTGGCGGAGGTTGTGGCAAAAGGGAAAAAGGCCGGTGTGGATCCCAATGAAATTGCATCCATCGGCTTATCCACCCAGCGTATTCTACATATGTACGTCGATCAGGACGGCAATGTCATGCGCAACGGCATGGGGATTTCCTGGCAGGATTCCCGCTGCGAGGCCGAAGCGAAATGGATGAGTGAATTCGGCGACGAATACACCCAGATCACGGGTCTTCCCGTAGGTACCGCCTGGGGAAGCGGTAAAGTAAAATGGGTTTTGAATAATGAGCGGGAGACCTATGAGCGGGCTTCCAAAATTCTGACCACACAGGAATATTTCCTGTATAAGCTCGGCGCGAGGGACGGCTGGTTCCAGGACTGGTCGAACGCCTCCTATTTCGGTCTGCTCGATGTGCAGACGATGGAATTCAGCGATCCTCTTCTGAAACGGTTCGGCATCAGCAAGGATAAGCTGCCCAGCCTGGTCGGTTCCGGCTGGCAGGTAGGAACGATCGACAAATACGCGAGCGAACGCACCGGGCTTCCGGTCGGCATGCCGGTCTGTACCGGCGGCGGCGACCAGCAGTGTGCCGGAATCGGTGCGGGCGTCATACGCGAAGGCCTGTGCGAGGTGACCTTCGGGACCTCCGGAGTCAGTCTGGCCGCTCTCGACACACCCAAGCACGATCCCAATAAAAAGGTTTCCCTTTCGGCCGCCGCTTTCCCGGAAAAGGCGTGGGAGTCCGAAGGGCTGCAGATGGCGGCGGCCAGCAGCTACCGCTGGTTCCGCGACACCGTCGGGCAGGTATGCAAGATGATCGAACCGATTACGCAGACCAGCCCTTACCAGATTCTCGACAGGCACGCGGAAAAGGCGCCTGTCGGCAGCAACGGCGTTATCTTTCAGCCGTATCTGGCCGGGTCCAACTGCCCGAACTACGACGGCACGGCACGCGGCGCTTTCCTCGGACTCAGCTTCAAGAGCGATTTTGCGTCCCTGGCGCGTTCGGTACTGGAAGGCGTGACTCTGGAAGCCAGAAGCGTTCTGGAGGCGTTCTATTCCTTTATCGATATCGACGAGATCATCCTGAGCGGCGGCGCGACCAACTCCAAGCTGTGGTGCCAAATTCAGGCGGACGTTTACAACCGTCCCGCAACGATGCTCAGGGAAGGCGAGTGCACGGTTATGGGCGCGGCTATTTTGGGCGGCGTGGGCGCCGGCGTGTTCAAGAGCGTGCAGGAAGGCGTGGACACGATGGTCAAGAAGGTAAGTACCTACGAGCCAAATCCGAAGACGGTACCGCAATATAACGAACTGTACGATTTGTTCAAGACCGCCTACAGCTCGCTTGCGCAGGGAGATTTCTACCAAAAACTCAATAATTTTACGGAAAATAATTAAAGCATTCCCGGCTGCGAAAGCCTGAGAACGGTTTTCGCAGCCCCGCAAAAAGGAAGGAGTTCATCATGTTAAACCGGTTAATGCCTCCCGTATTCAAGTACGACGTTGGCAATATGAAGGATTTGAATGAGCGGATTAAACGCTGGTCGGACTACGATCAGATTCCAAAAATAGAACTGGAGGACGTGATCGTCGGCAGGGACGCCATCGAGAGGCTTCCCGACGCGCTGCAGTCCCTGGGCGTCCGGGCCGGACACAGGGTGATTGCGGTCATGGACGAGACGGACATTCTCCGCAAAGGCGAAAAGCTGAAGGAACAGGTACAGGCGCTGCTCACCCGGGCGGGTTACGCGGTGGAAAAGCTCGTCCTCAAGGGAGATGAATACGGGGTCGTTCACGCGGACGCAAAGCAGGTGGAAACGGTTCAGTCCCGTCTGGAGAAAACCTGCGCGGTCATTTCCGTCGGATCGGGAACCGTTACGGATATTGCAAAGCACGCGTGTTTCCTCTATCAGAATGAAAACCATTGCGAACGCATCCCGCTGATTTCCTTTATGACGGCCAATACGGTACCGGCCTATACGTCCCGTTCTTCCATTATTTCCAAGGACGGCGTCAAGCGGACATGGCCCTCCCGTACGCCGAACATTGTCGTGATGGACGTGCAGACCCTGATGGACTGCCCGCTGCACTATACGGTGGGGGGAGTAGGCGATCTTTTCCCGGTGTTCAGTGCTTTCGCGGACTGGTATCTGGCCGACTGCATGGGCACCGCAACGGTACTGGACGCCTGCTGGCGCATTGTGGACGACATCAAGGAGCTTTTGATCCCGTATATGGAAGAAGTGGCCAACCGGACTTCCGTCGGAATGGAAGTGCTGGGGAAATGCCTGCTGGTGACCGGGCTCACCATGACGTTTGCACAGGACTCCGTGCCGGTTTCCGGCTATGAGCATGTCATCAGCCATCTGCTGGACATGACTGCGGACTATGACAATAGAAAGACAGGGGTTCACGGCCAGCAGGTGGGCGAAGCGGATATCCTCTCTCTGATCAATATGGAAAAGCTCGTCACCCGCCTTGACAAAGAATTGGCGGACGGCGGAATCGATATCGGCAGTTGCTATCCTTCGGAGGAAGAAATGCAGAGAAAGGTCCTGGAAACTTTCCAGCCGATCGATCCCACGGGGAAAATGGGCCGCGAATGCTGGAACGATTACAGCCAGAAGCTGAAAAAATGGAACGATAACCGCCCGAAATTCGAAGCGTTCCTGAAGGAATGGCCCAAACACCGCGCCGTCCTTAAAGAGCTTCTTCCACACACGGCGCTTGCCTGCGCGCGGGCGTTAAATAAAGCGAAGCATCCGCTGCTGTTCGACGAGCTGGACGCGCCTGTCACGGAAGAACGTTTCCGCTGGGCCATGCGCAGCGCCAACCTGATGCGCAAGCGGTTTACTTCCGCCGATTTGACCTATTTCCTGGGATGGTATAATATGGATTGGGAAAATGACATTATCAGCCGATATTATGAAATAGTGAGAACCGTGCGCGCTGAGAATTCATCAGCGGCTCACTGATAAAATCAGACTTCTTGATGCGGGGGAAAGAGGGAGTCTTTGGAGGTTAACCATGAGCGACAATCGTATTAAGGTAAACGCGGATCCGGATCATCTTCTGGATCGAATCAAATGTTTTGCGCTGGATATGGATGGGACGATCTATCTGGGTGAACAGTGGATTGACGGGGCAAGGGACTTTTTGAAACGCGTGGAAGAGACCGGGCGAAAATATGTTTTTATGACCAACAACTCTTCCAAAAGCGCAGATGTATACTATGAAAAGTTGGAGCGGATGGGGCTGAAAATCCGTCCCGAGCAGCTGATTACCTCCGGCCACGCGACCGTTGATTACCTGAAAAAGAATTTTCCGGGTAAAAAGGTTTTCCTGCTGGGGAACCCTATGCTGACCGCGGAATTTGAAAAAATGGGAATCCCGCTGGACGACGAGCATCCGGACCTTGTCATCACCGCATTCGATACTTCTCTGGATTACAAAAAAATGTGCAAGGTCTGCGATTTCGTCCGGGAGGGGCTTCCGTACATAGCAACGCATCCGGACTTTAACTGCCCGACGGAAACCGGATTTATTCCGGACGCCGGCTCCATCCACGCCTTTATAGAAGCATCCACCAAACGCCGCCCCGACAAGGTGATCGGAAAACCGAACCGTGAGATTGTGGCGTATACGCTGAAAATGACCCACTGTACGGAAGAAGAGACCGCTATGGTAGGGGACCGCCTGTATACGGACATCGCGGCCGGGGTGAACAACGGACTCACGGGAATCTTTGTCCTCAGCGGCGAGGCACAGTTGAAGGACCTTCCGGATTCGGATGTCAAGCCCCATTTGATCTTTGATTCTGTTAAGCAAATCATTCCCTATCTGTAAAATCCATCCTTGCCATACATCACTGGAAAAGGGGGCGGAGGAATGTCCATCAGGCTGATTGCGCTGGACGTGGACGGTACCCTGACCGATGAAGAGGGCAGAATCAGCGCGGAAAATGCTTCCGCGGTCAAAGCGGCCATGGAGTCCGGAATCCAGGTGATCTTGGCTACGGGCAGGCCGCTTCAGGGAGTGGAGCCCATCTGTCGGGAGCTGGGAATGAACGGACCGCTGATTCTGGGAAACGGGGCCTTGGTCCTGTCGGGGGACGAAGTGTGGTATCAGGATTTTTTTAACCCGGAGGATTTGCGCGCCGTCTACGAACATGGAATTACGGTCGGCGGCATCTCCGTGCTGGCCTTCCAGCCCGAGATCATCCCCTACTGGTTCCCGCAGGACATGGACAAAAACTGGCTGTCGGATATTCTGGACTCGTTCCGGCTTGATAAGCGGTTCGACGTCCCTGCGCCGGCTGACCTGCCGCTTGAGCGGGTGAACAAGGTCATGCTTCTGGGCGACCCTCAGTCGGTCGCGCGGGCGCTGGCCAAATGGCCGGAGAAAATCGGGCATCTGGCAACGGGGCGCTCCTATCCCTATCTGGGAGAAGTAAACACGCCGACGGCTAACAAGGGCAGAGCACTTTCCATTGTGTGCGGGCGGCTGGGGCTTTCTCCGGAGGAGGTCATGGCGGTCGGGGACGGCGAAACGGATTTGCCCATGCTCGATTTTGCGGGGACGGCGGTGTTTGTTCGCCGGGGTTCCGCAATTCCGCAGCTGCCTGTCGGCGCGCTCGTGGTTCCAACGGAAGAGCGCGACCGCGGTGTCGCCTGGGCGCTGATGCACGGTATTTAATTTTTGCGTTTTCTCAGACAGCCGTAAATTTTGCACCTTTCATCCTGATTTTTTATCTTTCTCAAAATTTATGTACTGTCCTTTATTTTTAACAGGCTGCCGGTTCGTTCTTGCGAGCGAACCGGCAGCCTGCATTTAAAAGTGCCCGCGAAAAATACTGGTTGACAGGAAAAATATATCGAACCAGATATATTCCAAATTCATAGAATGATAGTGAATATATTGAAAGCCTGAAAGAAAACAGGCCCGTATTTTTGCGGATCAGAGCCCGTCTCAGGACGAAAGCTGTACGCAAATCCCGTTTTTAGTCATTTTCAGTAATCCACAGGGAGTGATGCAGATATGGGTCGTAAAAGAACTCTCAGCCTGTGTGTAATTGTGCAAGAGGAGGAAAGCGCTGTAGAAGAATGTCTTGAGAGCGTGGGGGATGCCGCTGACGAAATTATTCTTGTCGATATCGGTTCAGCCGGAAAAATCGCGGAAACCGCAGAAAAATTCGGAGCAAAGGTTTATTCCTTTCCGTGGAACGGCAGCATCAGCGACGTCAGAAATTATTCCATCAGCAAGGCGGGAGGAAAATGGGTCCTGCTGATGGACGACTGCGAGGTATTTGAAAAGAGCGGACGCGAAGCCCTTGCGGACTATGTTCAGCACTCCAGAAACCATGGATGCCATTTTACCGTCCTCAGTCCCGCGGAAAATCCTGAAGGCGGACTGTGCTGTACAATGCCCAATACCCTGCGCCTGCTGCGCAACGACGGACTTTACTGTTTTCGGGGGAAGGTGCGGGAGCAGCTTTGCAGAAAGGACGGCAAAAAAGTCGCGAAGGGATTGTTTGAGCGAAGGGATTTCAGAATTTACCGCTTCAGCCGCTTTGAGGAAGCCGCAAAGGAACGCCAAAAGAGAAAAGAGAATTGCGTGGCCCTTCTGAAAGAGCTCGAAGAAGAGCCGGAGAATCCATTCCTTCAGTTCCACCTGGGCAATGAATATCTGTCGGATTCCGATTATAAGAATGCGGTCTGCTTTTATGACAGGGCATACGCCAATATGGATGAGACACAGCCCTACGCGCCCCATCTGGTTTACCGGCGCGCAATCGCGTATGATCACTTGAAGCAGTACGAACGCTCCCTGAAAGCGATTGAAGAGGCGCTTGCCGTTTATCCCCAGTGTACGGATCTGGAGCAGCTCCGGGGCGTGGTTTATTCGGAGTGGGGAAGATATACGCTGGCGATTGACAGCTTTCAGCGATGTATGCAGATGGGCGATCCTCCGCCCGAACTGAGGCTGGCCGGGGACAATCCGGCCGGGCCGCTTTTGCTTCTTGCGGATCTGTACGTCCGGCTCTGCGATTACGAAAGAGCTTTCCAATGCTACAAGCAGGCGGTCGTGCAGGAACCTTTCCACTACCAGACGCTTTATTCCGTCGGGCATGTCCTCAACCAGATGTATGAGGATAAACGAACGGCCGTCGCAAAGCTGACGGCGTTCTTTTCCAATCTGGAGGACCCGCCCAACCTCATCGTGCTTACGGATATTCTGATCGAGGAAAAGCTTTACGCTTACGGCGTGGTTTACTGGGATATTCTTGCGAAGCAGCCCGGATACGAACCGGACAAAACTTTTCTGCGGGCGAAGCTGTATTTTTATACGCAGGAGTATGAAAAGGCATGGAAACTATTTGAACCGCTGGCGGCCACGCGCCCTGCGGGCGCCGTTTTTCGGCAGATCGGCGGGGAGAGCGCGGAGTACCTGTATCTTTTATCCCTGATTCTGGGCAATGAAAAAACAGGAGAGTGTATCCGTCTGGCAAAAGGCGGCTGCGACGAAACAACCGTCCGTACCTTCCGGCAGATCTGGAACGTATACCGGGGCAACGGCGAGCTTGCTTTCCGGAAGGATGAAAACTGGAAGAGAGTTTTAAATGCAGTGACGCTCCTTTTTGACAGATTGATCCGCGCAAGGGACTTTGATCTGTTTCAGAAGCTGCTGTATGTTTTAAACGACATAAACAGTCCCGCGGCGTTGACTGCTTTGGCCGGCGTGTATTTCAGCAACGGATACGATACGCTGGCGGCTGACCAGATTGTGCGTTCTGTCAGAGAACTGAATTATCTGGACGCCGCAGGGCTGAATATTCTGCTCCGCACAAGCAGAAAATAGAAATCTTCTGAGAAATGCGATAGCCGGCCGCGGATGCGGCCGGCTATCGTGCTTTTCTATTTCCGATTATTCCGTTCCATTGGCAGAAGCTGCCGTGTTGAACCGTTCCACCAGTGCTTTCAGTGTCTGCGCCTGGCTGTTCAGCTCTTCGCTGGACGCCGCGCTTTCCTCGGAAGTGGCGGAATTGGTCTGGACGACGGCGGAAATCTGGCCCACCCCGGTCGTCACCTGCTCAATGGAAAGGGCCTGTTCCCTGGAAGCCCTGGAAATCTCGTCGACCAGATTGGTCGTCTTCTGTGCGCTCTCCATTACAAGATTCAGCGACTGCGCCGTTTCCTGCACGATTTTGGTGCCGTTGGCGACGGAGCTGATGGAATTTTCGATCAGCGTTGTGGTGTTTGCCGCGGCCTCGGCGCTCTTGCTCGCCAGATTTCTCACTTCGTCCGCCACAACGGCGAAGCCTTTGCCCGCGGAACCCGCCCGTGCGGCCTCCACGGCGGCATTTAAAGCAAGAATATTGGTCTGGAACGCGATATCCTGGATCGTTTTGATAATTTTGCCGATTTCATCAGAGGACCGGCTCATCTCGTCCATCGCCGCGATCAGCTGTTGCATGGATTCGTTGCCGTGCTGAATCTCTGTGGAGGCCCGGCCCGCAAGCTGGCTTGCGGTCGCCGAGTTGGCGGCAGTCAGATTGACCTGGCCGGAAATTTCCATGATGGATGCGGACAGCTCCTCAATGGAGCTCGCCTGCTCCGCCGCGCCCTGCGCGAGGGCCTGGGAAGCGCCGGCGACCTGATGCGAGCCGCTCGCGACCTGCTCCGCGGATTCATAGATCCCCATAAAAAGCTTCGTCAGGGTCGTTTTGATATTCTCGAGAGAGTTTTTGATCTTTGAGAATTCCCCGACATAGTCGTACTGCAGCTCGAAGGACAGATTTCCCACGGCGATCTGGTCCAGCACAGAGGAGATTTCCTCAATGTAGTGGACATATTGCCTGAGCCTGTCTACGGTGAGGGAAAACGCCTGTGCAACCTGGCCGGTTTCATCTTTGGAGGTAATGTTCAGCTCAACGTCCAGGTCCCCGTCCGCTATTTTGCCGGCGGCGGCCGTCAGATTTTTCAGGGGATGGATGATACCCCTTGACATAAACACGATGAGTGCCAGCAGAAGCAGCAGGGCCAGTATGAAAACGGTAAAAACGGAAGTCTGGACCGCGCTGAATTCAGCGTTGAATTCCTTCTGGGGAAGGCCGGTGGTAACGGTCCATCCTGTGGCTCCCACCGGGGCCACATAGCCGTAATTCGTCTGGCTTCTTGCTGTGTATGTAATGGAACCCGCGGTTTTGTTCTGAATGGCGGCAATGACATTCTGGGACATGCCGGTTTCGGAAATATTTTTGTCGTTCATGTCCTGATCGGGATGGTAAATAAGCTTTCCCGCCTCTGTGGCCAGCATATAGAAGCCGGTATTGCCCAGCTTATAGCCCGATACCATGGTCTGAAGGGTCCCGATGCTGAAGTCGATTCCGGTCACGCCCAGCAGGGTTTTGGTCCCTGCCTGATAGACCGGCGCGACGACGCTGACGATCCACTCTTTCGTCTGAGTGTCCTGGTAAGGCTCCGTCAGAATGACCGCCTGTTTTTTCATAAGCTCTTTATACCACGGGCGTTCCAGAACATTCCAGTCCGCTCCGGATAAATATCCGTCCGACTGGGTCAGCTGGCTGGAATCGATATCGGCGATCCATGCCACCACAATATTGTCCGGGTCGCTCTGCTTCACATTCACCAGGGATTGCTTTACGGCGGCGAATCCTTCCGCGGAAGTGATCTTCGTGCCGGGAGCAGCCTTTAAAAACAGATCCTCGAATTGTGAATTCGCCGACATCTGCGTAGCAACTTCGGTATATTTGGAAAAGTACGCTGCAATCTGGTAGGAAGCGGCTTGGGATTCTGCGGTGAGCTGGCTGTTTGTCAGCCGGGTGACAGTCTGTTTCACAGAGGATAAAACAATAGCCGCCGTGACGCAAAATACGACTGCAGCCGGCAGGCCGACAAAGAGGAACATTTTGGATAATAAGCTCTTTTTAGGTTTCATTCCTAGATCACACTCCTTATCTTTTTACAGGAAAATCATGGGAAACCGGAAATCCTGTACTCCTTTTATCGGCTCCATTCACCAAAAAATTTGTGGTAAATACTGGTATTTTCAAATTCAGCACGTTCATCATTTCACATGTTATCCACAGGAAATTCTTGGTGGTTTGGGAAGAATATGATCACAAAATAGAAAGAACCGAAAAAGCAAAATTGTTTTTGCCCGTTCGGTTCGTAATGATTTCGTTTTAATTACTGTTTGCGCTGAAAGGACTCACAGTCCGTGCACTCTTCCATAGTCGGGTTAGCCTCGTGGGTACCGACCTGAATGCAGTCCAGACTACAGTAGTCCTGGCTCTGGCAGTGATATTCACACTGGTCAACAGAACATTTTATACTTTCATTGGCTTTTTTTCCATTGTTCATCATTTTAAAAGACCTCCTTTCCAACAGCTATTTTGTCCATGAAAATGCAAAATATCATTGGAAAGAGTTTGAACTTGCAAAACAAAAAATTAAAAAGGATGAATATGGAAATGCTGATGACCGCTTCCCGGGTGCCTGTGGTAGTATTCGTCGATCAGATTTGCTTTTTTCAGAAGCTCTGTGTCCTCCAGCAGCTCCTGAGCCGGTTTGTCGGCGGAAATGGTGTGGTTTTCGTCAAACAGGACCGCTCTGCCCGCGATCTCCTGTACCATCTCCAGGTCATGCGTGGAGGAGATCAGCGTTTTTCCGGACTCGTGCAGTTGAATCAGGAAAGACACGAACCACCGCTGTGTCCGTGGGTCAAGCCCGTTCAGCGGCTCGTCGAAAACAAGGACCTCGGGATTCAGTGCCAGCACACAGGCAATGGCCACTTTCTTTTTCTCGCCGCCGCTCAGATGATACGGCTGGCGGTGGCGGAAATCCCGGATGTTCAGAAGTGCGAGGCAATCCTCCACCCTTTTTTCGACTTCGCTTTCGTCCATGCCCATCTGACGCGGACCGAAGGCGATTTCGTCATACACGTCGGAACAGAACAGCTGTGTGTCCGAATTCTGAAACACGAAGCCGATCCGCTGATGAAAGCGCTTGGAAAACACAGGATCCTGCATTTTTTTTCGTGTAATGCTTTCCCCCGCGAACCGGTATTCTCCGCCGTCGGGGAAGATAATGCCGTTCAAAAGCTTTAAGAGGGTGGATTTCCCGCTTCCGTTCACGCCCATCAGCGCGACGGACTCGCCTTTTTCGATACGCAGGCCGATATGCTTCAGCGCGGGAATTCCCTCGTAGGAATACGATACGTCGTTTAATTCAATCATTGATTTCTTCATCCTAAATAAACAAAAATGGCGATGAACGCGGCATGGACCATGACATACAGAAAATCCGCCGCCGTAAAGCGGAAACGCCGGCGGACGCGGTAGCTGCCGGTAAAGCCCCTGCATTCCATGGCGGAGTACATGTCCTCCGCCATTTCCTTCGACCGAAGGAACAGGGTCCCGGCGATTCCCGAAAGGGAGGAGTATTTTCCCGTGTTTTTTCCCACCGATCTCAGCTTCAGCGAATAAAACAGGTCCAGCGACAACTCGCCCAGCAGGACGATGTACTTAATGGTAATATCCAGAACAAAAATAAAGATATCCGGAATAAAGAAGCTTTTCAGCGCGCCGGTGACACAGTGCCAGCCCGTGGTGTGGGAAAGGATGCCGACCGCCGTGACGGTCGCGAGCGTTTTCAGGGGGATCATTACCAGGCTGTACCGGTTCCCCATAAAAAACGACGGAAGGAGGACCAGAAACGAAAAGAAGGCAATGACCAGCCCCGTTTTTAAAATGCGGAGAATCCTTTCGGCGGGCATCATGCTTAAAGCCGCCAGCAGATACGCCCCGACGGCGGCAAGGAACCAAAGGTTTCGGGAAAGGGAAAGCAGCACGATCAGCAGGAACGTGCCAGCAACCTTCCAGGGCGCGTGTACGCTGTACTTTCCGCCGGTGTAGCCGCTTTGCGCCCGGATGCGCGACAGGATGCGCAGCAGGGAGAGAATACTTTTATCGATAAAGGTGTCCCTGTCGGGAAGCGGTTGGTAATTTTCATCCTTCAGCAGCCATTCGGGCATATCTTACGGTTTCCTTCCAAATTTATTCGTGAACGCCGTGGGTGTTCTTTTTCAGGGAAGATACGATTTTAAATACGATCAGCAAAACGGCAACGCCGGCGACCGCCGAAAGGATGTATCCCGCGACTTCGGGGATGCCGCCGACCGAATAGTCGGGCATCATCGCTTCAAAGCTGAAGCCGTTTTGCATTCCCTGCGGAATAAAGCCGAGCGCTTTGCCGTTGGAGACGACCTCCCCTATTTCGTCGGCGCCCCATTCGCCCCAAGCGGTGCCGGTGGCGAGCAGGCCGAGCGGCGTCAGCAGAATCAAGGCGGCAAGCAGCCCGTATACGGCTTTGCTTTTTTCCTTTGCGCCTTCGTATATCGTGCCCGGGGAAACCTTTTTAATGAATGCGAAAATGGCGGCGGTAAAGGCCGCTTCCACAACGCCGGCAACCAGAAGGTGGGGAATCAGCATGGCCGGGATGGCGACGGACAGGGGATAAGGGCTGTAAAGTGCCTGACCGGCGGCGTCCCGGAACAGAAGCGGCTGAATGCCGAATTCAATCGCGGCGCACAGCGCGGCGGCGTTGATGCCTATGTACGAGCCGATGACAATTCCGAGATATTCGCCTTTTTCGGAACGAACCCGGTCCTTGATGAACTTATAAATGAAATATCCCACGAACGGTAACACGAACGCCATGTTGAAGCAGTTTGCGCCGAAGGAAAGGATTCCGCCGTCGCCGAAGAACAGGGCCTGTATCAGCAGGGCCACCGAAACGGAAATACAGGCCGAAAACGGCCCCAGAAGGATCGCCAGAAGGGTCCCGCCCACCGCGTGGCCGGTTGTGCCGCCCGGAAGCGGAACGTTGAACATCATCATCAAAAAGGAAAAGGAAGCGCCGATCCCCAGCAGGGGCATTTTGGCCCTCGTGATTTCCTTTTTCACCTTTTTTACGGAAACCGCCCAGACCGGAACGACGGCCGCGCCCAAGGCGGCGCAGGTGGCGGGGCTCAGATAATTGTCGGGAATATGCATGTTATAACCTCTCCAATCACAAAAAAATAGCCCAAAAAGAACTACTTCAGTAGCTGCTTTTTGGGTTCATCAAATTCAAAAGAAATGTTTGACTGCGGCCTTCATGGCTTACATTGACGTCATTTTACCACAGTGAAGAACTTTTGTCAATTGAGGAACGGCACGGCATTTCTGAAAGCGGATGGAAAATATTTCAAAATCCCTCATATTATTATTGACATTACGGCGATCAGGAGTCATAATTTAATCGGAATAGATCGTTGACGTATTGCGTTTTGAAAATTCAGTCTGTATTTCCTGTGTGCAGGTCAGACCGGGCCGGTTGCTGTAACCGGCCCGGTCTGATCACCTTATGGGCCGGACGCTGTCCCCGGAGACTTTGAAGAGATATGCTCCGCCGTCTGCGGAGCTATTGAAATATTATAAAGTATGGAGGGTTCAAAATGAAAGTCATGCTGATCAACGGAAGTCCTCATGAAAAAGGCTGCACGTATACGGCCTTGTGCGAGGTTGCCGGGGAGCTTGAAAAGGCCGGCATGGAAGCCGAGATTTTTCAGGTTGGCCAGCAGCCGATCCGCGGCTGTATCGGCTGCGGCTTCTGCAAGAAGAACAAGGGCAACAAATGCGTGTTCGGCAACGACCCCGTGAACCACGCGCTGGAAAAGGCCAGAGAAACGGACGGCTTCATTTTCGGCTCTCCCGTCCACTACGCGGCGGCATCCGGAATGCTGACGTCTTTTCTGGACCGGTTTTTCTATGCGGGTACCGTCCTGAAGTACAAGCCGGGCGCGTGCGTTGTAAGCTGCCGCCGCGGCGGGGCAGCGGCCGCGTTTGACCAGCTGAACAAATACTTTACTATTTCGAGCATGCCGGTGGTTTCTTCCCAGTACTGGAACATGGTGCACGGGAATACGCCTGAGGAAGTGTGCCAGGACCTGGAGGGGATGCAGACCATGAGGACTCTGGGCAGAAACATGGCCTGGCTTTTAAAGTCCATTGAGGCCGGAAAACAGGCGGGCATTTCCATTCCGGAGGCGGAAGAGCCGCAGATCACGAATTTTATCCGGTAAACCCGCTAGTGCAAAACCGACAGAAATAAAAATGCCCGTTCCTTTTCGGAGCGGGCATTTTTTTATGAAGATTATTTTCCAGCCAGAAGGAAATACAGGACAACCACAACGCCCAGGACAATCCGATAATAACCGAACGCCTTGAAATCGTGCTTTTTGATATATCCCATCAGGAACTTGATGGCAAAGACGGAAACGATGAATGCCGTAATCATTCCGGTCGCTAAAATCATTCCCTCCGCGGGGGTAAAGGCGAATCCGAATTTCAGCATCTTGATCAGGCTGGCGCCGAACATCACGGGAATCGCGAGGAAGAAGGTGAATTCCGCCGCGATGCTTCTGGAGGTCCCGATCAGCATAGCGCCGACGATGGTGGCCCCGGAACGGGAGGTCCCGGGAATCAGAGCCAGCACCTGAAAGATTCCGATAAAAAGGGCTGTTTTGTAGGTCAGCTGCGAAAAATTGCGAACAGCGGGCCGCTTGTTCCGGTTGCGGTTTTCAATCAGGATAAACAGTACGCCGTACAGAATCAGAGTGACCGCCACAGTCTGGTAATTGTAAAAAATCTTGTCGATCTGATCGTTGAACAGGATGCCGATGATGCCCGCCGGAATGCAGGCGGCAAGAACTTTCAGCCAGAGGTCGACGGTTTCGCGTTTCTGACCGGCCGTCTTTTTGGGAGAAAAGGGATTCAGCTTATGGAAATACAGCACGACGACCGCCATGATGGCGCCGAGCTGGATGACCACCAAAAACATTTCCTTAAAGGCGGGGCTTACGTTCAGCCTGATAAATTCATCGGCAAGGATCATATGTCCGGTGCTGCTGATGGGCAGCCATTCGGTCAGCCCTTCTATGATTCCCAGCACAAGCGCTTTCAGGATATCGATTAAGACCACTGTCATCACTCAAATCTTCGTTATTCATCCGGTGCTTACGGATTGCCTTCTATTATAAAATACTTATCTGTCAAATACAAGCAAAATAAAGCGCCGCTCCTGTTTTTACAGGGGCGGCGCCGGAGAAAAACAACACGTCAGGCGGCGCTGCGGCGGGAGATATCGTAAAGCCGGTTAAAGTTCGGGCGCCCGGCCGAATCGAGCAGATGGGCGGATTCATCCGCGTCCTCGCTCCGGTTCTGGTTGAGCGCGCGGATGATCTGGTCCGCGTTGCGGATGCCGATGCCGTGCCCGTAGTATTTCCCGTCACCCAGGTCGATGACATTTTCGCCCTGCCACTGCGGGACCAGCGGGTCGACGTCGGGATTTGCGAAATACCGCCGGTCCCCCGGCAGATAGACGTCTCTTTTGCTGATATAGCCGACTTCGCGGAGAAGCGGGTCGATATGGTGCCCGTTCCTCAGTTCGATTTTCGGGAAGGTCTTGTCGAACAGGGCTTCCCCGTCGACGGACCGAAGAGCCTTATCATAAACGATCCTCA
>CCFG01000009.1 GCA_000752215.1 bacterium MS4
GGGATTTGCGAAATACCGCCGGTCCCCCGGCAGATAGACGTCTCTTTTGCTGATATAGCCGACTTCGCGGAGAAGCGGGTCGATATGGTGCCAGTTCATCAGTTCGATTTTCGGGAAGGTCTTGTCGAACAGGGCTTCCCCGTAGACGGACAGAAGAGCCTTATAATAAACGATCATCATGGCGGTGGCGCATTCCGTGCCGTATTTGGATCCGTTTTCGTAGATATCCATGATCGCTTTGGACGGCTTTACGCCGTCTTTCAGCAGGAAGCCCCCCTCCTGCGTCCTTTTCCAGTAATCCGGGTTGCACCGGGTTTCACGGAAAATTTCGAACCCCAGCCCGCTCCGGTAAAGCTGCAGGGAGGCTGCTATGATTTCTTTGCGCAGCGCCAGCTCGAATTTCAGCTGATCGACGGAGTCGTAGACGCTTTTCGCGCTGCTGGAAGCGAGCATATCGAGGATGGTCCTCTCTATGCTGCCGGGGGCGTATTCCCCTATGCTGTCGGGCTGAACCGTATTTCCTGCTATCACAATCATGCCAGTTCCCTCCGGCCATATTTGGCAATGTCGACCTGTTTGCTGACAGGATACTGCATCCATTCGTTCCACGAGGACTCATTTTTGGTATGAAGATTGTGGGAAAATGTCGCGAGTGCCGCCTTTTCCTCATCTTCCACTTCGTGGAAATGCTCCAGATTGGCGATTTCCTCGTCGGTCAGGGGGGTGAGAGGCCTGTTGTTGCGCGGGGAAACATCCTTGCAAAGGTATTTTGCTTCCAGATTGACCCCGCAGACGGAGGGGGCGTTGGTCAGCTGGAGGCTTTCCCCCGTGAAATAGACATAGGGGCTGTTTTCCTTCAGCCACGACAGGTAGGCGTCGTACTGCTTTTGTTTGTCCCTGCCTGTGTTCAGCGGCGTGTCCTCCGGAATGTGCAGAAGCTGACAGGCCAGCTCGACGTCCTTTTTGTAGGAAGAACGCAGCTTCCCCGCAATGTGCGTGAGCGACTGCGGGTCGCGGGCCTGGAAGAAAGCCCAGATCAGGTCGTGGTTGTATACGCCCCTGCGGTTGCGCCGGAAAATCAGGTCTGCAATGACCGGCAGAACCGTTTTTTCATGGTGCGTTTTCACCAGCACGGACGCGGTGATATCCAGGATCTGGTCGAATTCGGCGCTCAGCCCGTCTTCGCCCGCGCCGGTGTTGAACATCCAGAGCATTACGGAGTGGACGTCCTCGCTTTTTAAAGAAATTTCCCCGCCCGTACCGTCCTGCGGATTTTTTGCACTCCTGATTTTTTGACATATGTTCAGCGCAGTGCGGTTGCGTTCACTGAGCTCCTGATACAGGTTCCGCTCCCAGATCTCCGGCTGCAGGACAAACAGGGTGGCAAAGAGGAGCCTGTCGTCGTTGATGAGCCTGACGGCGTTTTGCCTGTTTCCCCTTTCCGTTCTCAGGAAGGCGTTTCTGCAGAAGTTCGCTCCCCGCGTGCGTCTGATACGGTCCAGATAACCGATGGGACCGTTGTAGCCCGAATTCATCCTAATCGCGCTTCTTTCCATTATGAAATAGTCCCAGAAGGGCCTTCCTTCCATAATATTTTGAAAGAGCGTTTTTGGTTTCTGTAATTGATGGAGTAAACGGGAAAAAAGGAAGAATTCTAATATGGGACATACGCTGAACCGGAACGCGGCGAGTTGACAAATTTCGCGAAATCATATACATTAAAACCATAGTAAATTTATATGGATAAGCAAGGATGTGAGCGCTTGAATTTCATTGTTACCGCGGGCGGCACACGGGAAAGAATCGACGCGGTCCGAACCATTGCGAACGAGGCCACCGGGAAACTCGGCAGCCTGATTGCGGAAGAACTGGCTGAAAGGCTTCCGGGGAAAGAACACACCGTCTATTTCCTCTGCGGAACGGGCTCGTGCCTTCCGAAGACAGAGCGTGGAAATATACGCGTCCTGCATATCGAAGGGACCGACCAGCTGCAGGATACGCTGATCGGCCTGCTGAAAGAGCAGGAGATCGACGCGGTCATCCATTCCATGGCGGTGAGCGATTATAAGGTAAGCAGCGTGACGACGCCGGAGCACATTGCGCAGGCGCTGGCGGAAAAATTCCGCGTCGCTCCGCTTCCGCTTTCCGAAGCGGAGTGGGAACAGGCGGTCGCGCAGGCGGTTTTTGCCCGGCCGCTGGGCACGCAGAACAAAATCAGCTCCGATCTGGAGCATCCGGTGCTGGTGCTGGAAAAAACACCGAAGATTATCGGCCTGATCAAAGACGCCAGCCCGAAGACCCTTTTGGTCGGTTTCAAGCTGCTCAGCGGGGTCAGCCGGAAAGTGCTGATCGATACGGCGTACGGCCAGCTGAAAAAGAACCGCTGTACTTACGTCCTTGCCAACGATATGGATTCCGTCGTACAGGGAAACCACGAGGGATTCTTAGTGGACGGGAGCGGAAGCTATACGGCGTTTTCCGGAAAGGAACAGATTGCGAAGGGCGTCGCGGACAGCGTGCTGAAAAAACTGATGGAGGATCAAGAATGAAAAATATGATACTGGGAGTGACCGGAAGCATCGCGGCGTATAAGGCCGCCGATCTAGCCCACCGCTTTTATAAACAGGGATATCAGGTAGAGGTGATCCTGACAAACGGCGCGACCAAATTTGTAACGCCGCTCACGTTCCGCAGCCTGACGCAGAACCGCGTGTACACGGATGTGTTTCAGGACGATTTTCCGCATGAGATCAAGCATATTTCCCTCGCCACGAAAGCGGACGTCGTGCTGATCGCTCCCGCCACCGCCAACATCATCGGGAAGATCGCCTCCGGCATTGGGGACGACATGCTATCCACCACGATTCTGGCTATCAGGAACAAACCGGTGCTGATCGCTCCGGCGATGAATACGAATATGTGGGAAAATCCGATTGTGCAGGAAAATATTTCTAAATTGAAAAAATATGGCTACCAATTTATAGAACCGAAGGAAAGCCTGCTCGCGTGCGGAACTCTAGGAAAAGGCGCGCTCGCCGAGCTGGACGATATCTGCAGTGCGGTGAATGCCGCCGTAGGGCGGTAATTTGCTTCTGCGTTCGCTTCCATCTTCATAAATTCTCCACAATCTGTTGATAAGATGATGCCAAAACAGATCAGAGGAGTGCATGAAATGGCAAAATCCCAAAAACCAAACTCCGGCCGAAAGGCGGACGCGAAGAAAAAGAGCAATCAAACGATTTATCTGAGCGCGGGTTTTCTGGTCCTTCTGGCTGCGGCTTTCTTTCTTGTGAAAGGGCTGACGGCCCCCAAAACGGCTGCTCCGTCCGGCGCGTCGCTGACCAGCGTTGCAGAGACGGGCGCGGACGTTTCCATAGCCAAAAGCGAGATCACCGAGACGGCGAAGTTTATTCCCTATAACGCCGGGGGTACCAATATGGAACTGATCGCCGTAAAAGCGCCGGACGGCACGGTCAGGACGGCGCTGAACACCTGTCAGGTCTGCTATGACTCCGGCAGGGGATACTATGTGCAGGAGGGCGACGAGCTGGTCTGCCAGAACTGCGGGAACCGGTTCCAGATCAGCCAGGTGGAAAAGCAGAAAAACGGCTGCAACCCCGTGCCGATTCTGGAGGACAGTAAAACGGACGACGGAACGACAATCACCATTTCAAAAGATTTCCTGCAGCAGAGCAAAACCTTGTTTGAAAACTGGAAAAGATGATAAAAAGCAGTACCGCCGGCCGGCGGTACTGCTTTTTCGGTCAGGGCTGGAACCCTGCGGAGAATTTCTTCTTCGATCTTCATAAAATCTTCACAGCGGGCTGGTAGGATGCAGCTACAATCATCTTCGGACGGGAGAAATGGTATGGAACGGAAGCTGGCACAGAAAACACTGAAAATAGAGGGCATGACCTGCGCGAACTGTGCCCTGAAAATTGAAAGCACACTCAGCGGGCTTTCCGGGGTGGAAAAGGTGTCCGCAAGCTACGGCAGCGGGACGGCGACCGTCGTTTACGACCCGGAAATCATTCGCATTGAGAAAATTATTGCCGCGATTGAAGAGCTGGATTATCATGTAACAGACGATAAAAACCTTCGGAGCGCAAAAAAAGAAAGCGTCGCGAAGGAACAGGCGGGCGGGACGGCGGACAAAAAATTCGTCAGTCAGCTCATCGGTGTCGGCCTGCTTCTTTTCGCGGGCTATCTGATCGTTCAAAATACGGTTGGCCTGAATTTTATTCCCGAGGTCTCCCAGAATATGGGATACGGAATTCTGTTTGTGGTCGGACTGATTACCTCCCTGCACTGTGTGGCGATGTGCGGCGGAATCAATCTTTCGCAGTGCGTGTCCTACCGGTACGGGGAAAACGATACGGGCAAATGGTCAAAGCTGAAGCCAAGCCTGATGTACAACGCGGGCCGGGTCCTTTCCTACACAATTGTGGGCGGCATCGTCGGCGGCCTGGGCTCCGTCGTCAGCTTTTCGGGGACGGCGAAGGGGATCGTCGCGATTCTTTCCGGCATTTTTATGGTGATTATGGGCCTGAATATGCTCGATCTGTTTCCGTGGCTGCGTAAATTTGTCCCTCGGATGCCCAAGTTTTTCGGCAGCAAAATTTACCGCAATCAGGGGAAGCACGGGCCGTTCTATGTGGGGCTTCTGAACGGGCTGATGCCCTGCGGCCCTTTGCAGGCGATGCAGATTTACGCGCTGGGTACGGGGAGCGTTCTGGCCGGAGCGGCCTCCATGTTCGTTTTCAGCCTCGGCACCGTGCCGCTAATGTTCAGCTTCGGTGCGCTCAGCTCTTTCCTGAGCAGTAAATTCACCCATAAAATGATGAAGGCCAGCGCCGTTCTGGTGATGCTTCTGGGCGTCGTGATGCTCAACCGGGGCTTTGCCCTGTCGGGAATCGGTTTTCCCGGCGTTTCCGCGGCGGCGGCCGGGGGCGACAATATTGCCCGAATCGAAAACAATGTGCAGACTGTATCGACAACGCTGCAGCCCGGCAGCTACAGCCCGCTTGTCGTACAGAAGGGCGTCCCGGTAAAATGGACGATCAAGGCCGACGCGGACTCGCTGAACGGCTGCAACCGGACCATCACGATTCCGCAGTACAACATCACCAGGACCTTGGAACCGGGCGATAACGAGATCGATTTTACCCCGCAGGAAACCGGGAAGATCACCTATACCTGTTGGATGGGGATGATCCGGAGCAATATTACGGTCGTCGACGATCTCGGTAATATTACCGGGCAGGAGGTTTCGCAGGAGTCCGACCTTTCCGCGGGCGTCGCGGCTGCGGCGGGCGGGTGCTGCGGCAACACCCCGGCGAGATTCGCGGACGGCGGGGTCCCCACGGACAGCATCGGCGTTGCGAAAATCAGCGGCAAGGAGCAGGAAGTAACGGTTAAGGTGGACGATCAGGGCTACACGCCCGCGGTGGTCGTTCTTCAGAAGGGGATTCCGGCGAAGATCAAATTCGATACCGGCAGCCTGAATTCCTGTAACAGCATCATGGTTTTTCCGGAATACGGCGGTCAGCTGAATCTGAGCACGGATAAGGAAACGCCGCCGATTACGCCCGAGGAGGATTTTACTTTCCAGTGCGGAATGGGAATGCTCCATGGCTACGTAAAGGTGGTCGACGACCTCGGCAGGGCGGACCTGAACGCGATCAAAGCCGAGGTGCAGAACTATGTTCCCGCGAGCGGCGGCTCCGGCTGCTGCGGTTAATTTTGTGAAAGAGGAAATTTGAATGCTGAAAATTAGACGAATGAAAACTTCCTTCAAACGCTCTTTGGACCGCATGGCGAAGGAAAACCAGAAGCAGTTCGGCGGCGGGGTGCCCGACTGCTGTAAAATGAACCGTCAGACCAACGACCGGCCACGAAAATAATACGCCGCTTTCAGAATCGGCAGGAAAATATGGTATAATAATCAAAACGGCAGGCTCCTTTTGAGAAAGGGGCTTTTGTCATTGGAGGCGGAAACGGATTGAACCGGAACAGAAAGCGGATTTTGGTTGTGGACGACGAGCCGAAAATTGTGGAGGTCGTGACGTCCTATCTTGAAAAAAGCGGATACGCCGTGCGCGGCGTTTTCAGCGGAAAAGAAGCCTATGAAAGCTTTGAAAGGGAGAAGCCGTCCCTTGTGATCCTGGACTGGATGCTTCCGGACACTACGGGGGAGGAAATCTGCCGGACGCTGCGGCAGAAGTCCGACGTCCCCATCATCATGCTGACCGCCAAAGTGGAGGAGGAGGACATCCTGCACGGGCTGCAGATCGGCGCGGACGATTACGTGACCAAGCCGTTCAGCCCCCGCCAGCTTGTGGCGCGGGTGGAGGCGGTTCTGCGCAGAACGGAAGGCGACTCGTCCCCGGTCCTTTCTTTTCGCCGGGGAGAACTGATCGTGGATATGGACGGTTACGACGTCCTGCTGAACGGCTGCCCGGCCGGTCTGACCCCCAATGAATTCAAAATCGTCGGCGCGCTGGCAAGGCACCCGAACAAGGTGTTTACCCGCGAAGAGCTGATCGCCATTGTCAGCGGGGACGATTTTAACGGATTTGACAGGGTCATCGATACCCATATTAAAAATATCCGCCAGAAGATCGAAACGGACACCAGAAATCCGGAGTATATTCTGACGGTTCACGGAGTCGGATACAAGTTCGGAGGCGATTGAGCTGAAATACAGTTTAAAATCAAAATTGTCGTTTTCCTATGCGGTGATGTCGCTTCTAATGGTCGCCCTCATCAGCTTCTGCATCAACGTTTTGCTGCAGAACCGTTTTCAGGACTATGTCATCAACCAGCGGGAGCAGAGGAACAGCGAGATCGTCAGTATGATCGAAAAGCAGTATAACGGGCTCAACGGCGGCTGGAATACGAACGTCATTGAAAACATCGGCGTGAATGCTCTGGAACAGGGAGTCATTGTCAGGCTGAAGAACGCGGAAGGGAAAACGGTGTGGGACGCCACGGTCCACAACAACGGCCTCTGCGTACAGATGCTGACCCATATGTCCGAAAATATGAACAGCCGCTATCCCGGCTTCAAGGGTGGGTATGAGCAGAAGACGTATTCTGTCAAAGCCGGCGCAAAGGAAGTCGGGCACGTCGAACTGGGGTATTACGGCCCTTATTATTTTACGGATAACGACATCGCCTTCCTGAACAGCGTCAACACCATCCTGGTTGCGGTGGGTATTTTGTCGCTCGTCATGGCGCTGATTTTGGGAACCTTTATGGCGAAGCGGGTGAGCGGGCCGATTTCGAAATCCATCCGTGCCGCGGGGCAGATTGCAAAGGGGAATTTCCGGCAGAGAATCACGGAAAGCTCTGGAACAAGGGAAATGGCGCGCCTGACGGATACCATCAACTATCTGGCAGATTCTCTGGAGAAGCAGCAGGACTTAAGAAAGCGGATGACCGCCGACGTCGCTCACGAGCTGAGGACGCCCCTTGCAAACCTGCAAAGCTCCATGGAGGCAATGCTCGACGGAATCTGGGAGCCGGATGAGGCCCGGCTGGAAAGCTGCCATGAAGAAATTATCCGGCTGAACCGTCTGGTCGGCGATCTGGAAAAGCTGGAACGGTATGAGGCGGAAAACGCATCCCTTTCGCTTTCCGAATTCGACGTATCCGATCTGATCCGGCACATTCTACATAATTTTGAATCGGAGTTCCACAAAAAAGGCGTCTTACTCTCCTTTGAGGGGGAACCGGAAATCCTTCGCGCCGACCGGGATAAAATCAGCCAGGTCGTCACCAACCTTGTTTCCAACGCGCTCAAATATACCCGGGAAGGCGGACAGGTACAGGTGCGCGTGTGCACGGCGGAGCACGGTGCCGAGCTGATCGTCAGCGACAGCGGGAAGGGGATTCCGCCGGAGGACCTGCCGTACATCTTTGAACGGTTTTACAGGGCGGACCGGTCGCGCAACAGGCTGACCGGCGGCTTGGGACTGGGTCTTACGATCACGAAGGCCATTGTGGAAGCCCACCGGGGAACCATTGAGGTGGTGAGCGAGGTTGACAGGGGAACAACCTTTACAGTCATCCTGCCGCAGTCTGGGGAACAGACGCAGGCAGACGGCTGAAAGACGGGAGCGGGGCCCTTGGAAATTATGACAAATTCATAATTAAATCTTCATATAATACTATATGTATTTATTTTTCGACTTATCTTTTCAACAGAATCATTAAATGGTATAATTTTTCCAATAGCATTTTCATCCTTATTCGCATCCCTTTGTGCCAAACGCTACGCGAAAGGACAGTTGAAGATGACGGATCGTTTTGTGCAGGATTTACTCGGGCAGCTTCCGCTTGGCTATGCCTATTGCCGGCTGGTTGTAAACAGCCGGGGCGAGGCGGAGGATTGGCTGTTTCTTGATGTAAACGGCGCTTTTGAAAAGATGACGGGACTGAAAAAGGAGTCTGTCGTCGGGAAAAAGGCGGCGGAAGTGGCTGCCGGTGTAAAGGCGGACAGCTTTAACTGGGCTGCGTTTTATGGGGATGTTGTTTTTACGGGGAAGACCCGGGAAACCACACAGTATATCGGTGCCCTGAAAAAATGGATGAAAACCACGGCCTTCCTGCTGCAGCCGGGGTGCTTTGTCGCCCTCATTGAGGACGTTACTGCGGAGATGCAGAATACGGAACAGCTCAGCCGGCAGAAAAAACAGATCGAGGACGCGTACCGCGACCTGGATGTTTTTTTCAACAGCACGCACGACGCCATGTTCCTTGCCGAATACCGGGAAAAGACGTTAAACTATGTCAGGCTGAACACCGCCCATCAGGAGCTCTCCGGATTCCGTCCGCAGGATATACACGGAAAGACGCCCGCCGAGGTGTGGGGACCGGAGGTCGGCCCGGGAATTCAAAAACGCTACCTCGACAGTATGCTGTCGGGAAAAGACGCCACCTATGAAGAAAAACTGGACCTGAGCCAGGGTGAAAAATATTTTCTGACCAGCCTGACGCCGGTGTACGAAAACGGCAGCCCCAAATACCTGATCGGTTCCAGAAAAGACATTACGGAATTGAAAGCCGTGGAGAAGGACAGAAACGAGCTTTTGCTGCGTTTCGCATCCATGTTCAATGAACATACGGCGGTTATGATGATTATTGAACCGAAAGAGGGTAAAATTCTGGACGTCAATCCGTCCGCCTGCGCCTTTTACGGTTACTCCCGCGAGGAACTTCTGCGGATGTCCATACAGGAGATTAATATGCTGCCACAGGAAGACGTGGAGCGCCGCCGATTTTCGGCGCTGGACCGCCGCACGGGGTATTTCCTGTTTCCGCACCGGCTGAAAGACGGAGAAATCCGACTGGTGGACGTTTATTCCTCGCCGATTCAATACAGCGGAAAAACGCAGCTTTTTTCCATTATTTTTGATGTGACCGACAGGGAAAAATACAGAAAAGAGCTGTCCCTTGAAAAAGAGCTGCTGAGCACCACCCTTGAATCCATCGGGGACGGGACGGTCACAACGGATATCGACGGCAGAATCACTTCCATCAACAAGGCGGCCGAAGATATTCTGGGCTGGAAGAACACGGAAGTGAAAAACCGCCCGTTTGCGGAAATTTTCAGGCTGAGAAGCGAGGAAACGGGAAAAGAAGTGGAGAACCCCGTTTCCCGGGTTTTGCAGACAGGGAAGGTCATCGGCCTTGCAAACCATACCGTGCTGATCAATAAGCAGGGGGTTCCCATCCCCATTGCCGACAGCGCCGCGCCCATCAAAAACGACAAAGGACAGATTTTCGGGGTCGTTATGGTCTTCCGCGACGTGAGCAAGGACAAGGAACAGCAGAAACAGATTCTTTTCCTGAGCTACCACGACCTGCTGACGGGCCTTTATAACCGCCGGTTCCTGGAAAAGGAAATGTACCGGCTGGACGACCCCGGCCAGCTCCCATTGGCGGTCATCATGGGGGATGTGAACGGTCTGAAAATCACCAACGACGTTTTCAGCCACGAGGCGGGGGACCGGCTTTTGCAGAAGGCCGCGAAAATTCTGCAGAATCACTGCGGGGCAGAGGATATCATAGCCCGGTGGGGCGGGGACGAATTCCTGATTTTACAGCCGCATACCACGATGGAAGCGGCGCAGAGGACCATTCAGGAAATGAAAAACGATTTTATTCCGGCAAGCGAAGGCGATCTGCACCTGAGCGTTTCCCTTGGCTGTGCGGTGAAAACGGAGCCGGAGGAGAATCTGAGGCGCGTTCTTCAGGAAGCGGAGGAAAGCATGTACCACCAGAAGCTTCTGGAGGGCAAAAGCTACCGGAACAGCATCATCAACACACTGCTGGCCACTCTGTATGAAAAAAGCATGGAAACGGAGGAGCACGCGGAAAGACTGGGGGATACCTGCCGCGCCATCGGCTCCCTGCTGAAATTTTCCGAAGAGGAAATGAGCGAGCTGTCGCTTCTCGCAATCCTGCACGACATCGGCAAAGTGGGCGTCCACCAAAGCATCCTGCAGAAGCCCGGTCCGCTTACGCCCGAGGAGTGGGAGGAAATGAGGCGCCATCCCGAAATCGGGTACCGCATTGCGCAGAACACGCCGGAACTGCTGGTGGTGGCCGAATACATTCTTTCCCATCACGAGCGGTGGGACGGAAAGGGTTATCCGAGAGGGCTCAGCGGTCAAAACATTCCCGTCCAGTGCCGTATCCTCGCCGTGGCGGACGCGTATGACGCCATGACGAACGACAGGGTATACCGTAAGGCAATGAGGCGGGAAGAGGCTCTCACGGAGCTGGAACAGAATGCCGGCACGCAGTTCGACCCGTACATCGTGGAGCTTTTTATAAAAACAGTGAAGGCGTTTCCGCCCCAGTAATGGGGGAAACGCCTTTTTCCTTTTTTACCGGCCGTTTACCGTCTGATACGGCCAGGAACGGATTCCTCCCATGTTGCCGACGCGGGTATATCCCATTGCGGACAGCCGGCTGCAGGCGGCTGCGGCCCGCGCGCCGCTCAGGCAGTAAACCAGAATCTCCCGGTTTTTATCCGGAACAGCCCTCTTGATTCCCTGCTCAAGCTCGTTAAGAGGGATCAGCTTGCTTCCCGGAATATGGATTTCCCTGTATTCCTCCGGGGTCCTGACGTCAAGCAGAAGAAGATTGGGATTTTCCTCCAGCCTTTTTTTAGCCTCTTTCGGGGAAACGGTCTCATATGTTTTTGTTCTGAGTAATGTCTTGAACATCTTTCATCACCTTTCTTTTCTATTAATATAACCGGATTCTTTTGTTTTCTCTGTGACTTGGTAACAGAATGCCGACGCGTTTTATGAAAACAGCGCGTTAAGGGATTGTAATCTTGAAACGTGAGTGTTATAGTGAAAACGTTGATATCATTAAAACAGCAGAAAGGTGATAAGCATGGAATTTATTGAGAGTATCATTGAGAGAGCAAAACAGACGAAAAAAACCATTGTCCTGCCGGAGAGCGGCGATATGAGAACCCTGCAGGCTGCTGCGGAGGTTTTGGAAAAGGGAATCGCCAATTTGATTCTTGTGGGCGACGAAGCGAAGATCAAAGAACAGGCCGGGGGGCTGGATCTTTCAAAAGCAAAGTTTGTAAATCCTCTGACTTCATCCAGCCGCGAGGACTATATTCATACATTTTACGAGCTGAGAAAAGCAAAGGGCATCACGCCGGAAAAGGCGGAGCAAATCATGGCGGACAACGTTTTCTGGGCCGTGATGATGGTGAAAAAAGGCGATGCGGACGGAATGGTTTCCGGCGCGGCGCACTCCACGGCGGATACGATCCGTCCGGCTCTGCAGATCATTAAGACCGCTCCGGGCGTAAAGCTCGTTTCCAGCTTTTTCGTTCTTTCCGTTCCCGACTGCGAATACGGCTACGAGGGCAACTTCGTTTTCGCAGACTGCGCGCTGAATATTAACCCCAACGCGGACGAGCTTTCCGAAATCGCGATCGCATCGGCAAAGTCATTCAAAAATATGGTCGGAGCGGAGCCGAAGGTCGCCATGCTGTCCTTTTCCTCTTACGGAAGCGGCAAAGACGAGCTGGTAGACAAAGTGGCGGAAGCGACGAAGCTGGCGAAGGAAAAAGCACCGGAGCTTACGCTCGACGGGGAACTGCAGGCGGACGCGGCGCTGGTGCCGAGCATCGGCCAGTCCAAGGCAAAGGGAAGCAATGTAGCCGGTCAGGCAAACGTTCTGGTTTTCCCGGACCTGAACTGCGGCAACATCTCGTATAAGCTGGTACAGAGACTGGGGAAAGCGAAAGCGTTCGGCCCGGTACTGCAGGGAATCGCAAAGCCGGTCAACGACCTGTCCAGAGGCTGTTCGGCACAGGATATCGTCGGCGTCGTCGCCATGACGGCGGTACAGGCTCAGTCCTGACCTGTATTTTTATAAAGCCTGCTTCTTTAGAAGCGGGTTTACAGACCGAAATCCCGAGACAAAGCCGTGCGTTTTACGCGCGGCTTTTTATATACAGAAAAATACCGCCGTTTTACGGGCGGTATTCTAAGAAAGAAGAGAAATATGAAAAAGATATTGAAACCCTCACCTGAGGTGCTTGTAATTAATTTTCCGGCCCTTGCGCCGACATCGCGTTACAAACAAAGACCGGGGATACAAATGTATTTGCGATGTTTATAGTATAGGCATATTATGTGTATTTATGGTGAAGTTGATTTGAAAATTTCGAGAAATCTTTTCTTTTTTTCAGAGGTGAGGGCTATTTCCTTCTTTTTCAGAAAAGACCCGGAGGGATGTTTGTAAACATCCCTCCGGGTCCGGCTTGCTTTTAGATATAGAACATGAATCCGCCTTCCTGCGTCCTCTTTTCCACGTCATCCGCAATATCATAAAGAGATATCCTTTTCAGCTCCGCTTCAATTGCGTTGTCGATGACGGAAAAAACGGAGTGCTGCATGGCCTGTTCCATTGCGGGGGCTTTCTTTTCCACCGACTCTTCCGTTTTCTCGAACAGGGACTGTTCCAGCGACCGCAGGATTACGTATGCATTTATTTTTTGAGGGGGCATCGCAAGCTTGTACCCGCCCTGTGCTCCTTTGACGGCAATTACCAGTTCGGCCCTTTTTAAAAGGGAAAACACCTGCTCCAAATAAATTTTGGAAATCCCCAGCTTTTCCGATATGCTCACAATCGTAATACATTCGTTGGCGGTATAATTCTGCGCCATGGTAATCATGGCGGCCAGTCCGTACCTTCCTTTTGAAGAAATTCTCATGGGTTTCTCCTTTATAAAGATCATATTTTTTATAATACCTATTTATCATATCTTGAAAGAAGGATTTCGTCAAGAGGGGCGCGGATTTTTCAGGTTACCGCAATGCCTGTTCCAGGTCGCCGGTCAGGTCCTCCGCGCTTTCCAGTCCGACGGAAAGACGCAGCAGGCACTCGTTGATTCCCTTTGCTTCCCGTTCCTCTTTGGGAACGTCGGCGTGCGTCTGCAGCATCGGATAGGTAATCAGCGTTTCCACCCCGCCGAGGCTTTCCGCGTACTGGATCAGCCCGACGCGCTCCAAAAGCTGTTTTGCCGTCTGCTCACAGTCCACTTCAAAGGATATCATTGCCCCGAACCCGGAGGACTGCCTTTTTGAAATGGCATATCCCGGGTCTTCTGGCAGACCGACATAGTGCACCGCTTTGATCTTTTTCTGTGCGCACAGCCACTCGGCGAGCCGCATCGCGTTTTCCTGCTGCTTTTCCATTCGCACGGCGAGCGTCTTGATGCCGCGGATTAGAAGCCAGCTGTCAAACGGGGGAAGACACGCGCCCGTGGTCGTGCTCAGCACCTGCAGCCGGTCAAAGAGCAGCGGGTCGGCGGTGACGACGAAGCCGGCAAGGGTGTCGTTGTGACCGCAAAGATATTTTGTCCCGCTGTGGACGACGATATCGGCTCCCAGCTTCAGCGGCTGCTGGAAATACGGGGTCAGAAACGTGTTGTCCACAATGAGCAGCAGGTTCCGCTCTTTGGTGATTTTTGAAACGGCTTCAATGTCGGTCACCTGCATCATCGGGTTGGTGGGCGTTTCGATAAACACGGCTTTGGTCTCGGGCCTGATGCGGGACTCGATCAAAGCGGGATCGGAAGTGTTTACAAAGTCGAAGGTAAGGCCATTCTTGATGGATATCTTGTGAAAGTAACGGTGGGAACCGCCGTAGAGGTCGTCGGACGCGATGATGTGGTCGCCGGGCGAAAAAAGCTCCATGAGGGTCGCGATGGCGGCCATTCCGCTGGAAAAAGCCTTGGCACCCGCGCCGCCCTCCAGCGCAGCGACCGTTTTTTCAAGATGCTCCCTTGTGGGATTCTGCAGCCGCGAGTAGTCGTAGCCCGTACTTTGGCCGACCATGGGGTGTGCAAAGGTGGCCGACTGAAAAATAGGCACGCTCACGGCGCCGGTACAGTCGTACCGGTCAGAGCTTCCGTGTATACAAAGTGTGGTAAAATCCATATTCCCGTCTCCTGTCTGAATCATATTAGAGAGAAATGCGTATCCTAAGCAGATAACCCGGTGCGGCTATCTGCCCGCGCATTCGTGCAATTCCTCCCCTTCGTCCGGGGCCGGTGATGAGAATGGGCGAACAGTGCGCCCTTGAAAAAATTTTCATCACATTCTCCAAATCATAGTAATATTATATGTATTAAATAATAATCGAAAACAAGGGCCCTGTCAATAGCCCGCGCCGGAAATCCGCTTGCAATCTCTTCGCCGGCCTTGACAAGCGGATTTGTTCCGGTTAAAATATTTTTATATATTAAACATATATGAAAATTTGCATATCTACAGCAATTTCATTTCGGTTTATGAGACAAAGCACGTTTTTCCCCGCCGAAGGCGGGGAAAAACGTAATCTGTTGCAAAATCAGCTGAAAATGCTGTAAATCATTAAATTTGAACGGAGGTTTCCTATAAATGTCGAATATTTATCATAGTCTGACCGATTTGATCGGAAAAACACCTTTGCTGGAGCTGTCGAACTTTGAAAAGAAGCATGACCTGAAAGCCGCGGTTGTTGCAAAGCTGGAGTATTTTAATCCCGCGGGGAGCGTTAAGGACAGAATTGCCAAAGCCATGATCGACGACGCGGAAGAAAAAGGCCTTTTGAAGGCGGATTCCGTCATTATTGAACCGACCAGCGGTAATACCGGTATTGGCCTTGCTTCCGTCGCGGCCGCCAGAGGATACCGGGTGATTCTCACCATGCCGGAAACCATGAGCATGGAGCGCCGGAACCTTTTAAAGGCTTACGGGGCGGAGCTTGTGCTGACGGACGGCAGCAAGGGTATGAGGGGAGCGATTGATAAAGCGGATGAGCTTGCCAAAGAGATTCCGAATTCCTTTATAGCCGGCCAGTTTGTCAATCCCGCCAATCCGCAGATACACAGGGAGACAACCGGTCCGGAAATCTGGGAAGACACCGAGGGCAAGGTCGATTTCTTTGTCGCTGGGATCGGCACCGGCGGAACGATCACAGGCGTCGGGGAATATCTGAAATCCAAAAATCCCGGCGTCAAGGTCATTGCGGTGGAGCCGTTCGATTCGCCGGTCCTTTCCGAGGGCAAGGCCGGACCGCATAAAATTCAGGGAATCGGCGCGGGCTTTGTGCCGAAGGTACTCAACACGGCGGTGTATGACGAAATTATCAAGGTGAAAAACGAAGACGCGTTCCGGACCGGCAGGGAGCTTTCCAAAACGGAGGGCCTGCTCGCGGGCATCTCTTCCGGGGCGGCGCTGTGGGCGGCTGCCGAGCTGGCAAAGCGGCCGGAGAACGCCGGAAAAACGATCGTGGCGCTTTTGCCGGATACCGGGGAAAGGTATTTATCCACCCCGCTTTTTTCTGAATAATATCCCCACACAGAGCAGCGGGCCGGGGCAATCGGTAAGATTGCCCCGGCCCGCTTGCCGTTCTTCGGCAATCCAAAACGGCAGGCGGTTTTATTTTACCATTTCCAGAATGAATTGATTGGCGGCTTCCAGGTCGGCGTCGCTGGGATGCCCTTTGGAAATGCCCCCGACGAGCTTGAACGGCCCGTAGGTGTCAAATCCCTTGCAGGCAAAATCCCCGGCGATGACGGCACCCTTCTTTTTCAGCAGATCACTCAGAGCGCTGTGGCTTGCGGTGCTTCCCATTCCGCTCGTAGAAAACACGAAGACCGGTTTGCCGTTCAGGCTGAGCCCCTCCACGGCCTCCATCAGCCCGCTGTAATGTTTTCCGTAGGCGATACCCGCGCCGAATCCGATCATGTCATAATCCGCAAGATTTTTATTTTTGATTCCATCCGCTTTGCAGAGTTCTGCACCGGCAGTCTCCGCCATAGCGGAGGCGATCTTTGCCGTGTTGCCGTGATGGTAGGAGTCGTAAACAATCAGGCATTTTTTCAAAAAAGATTCCTCCTAAAATAAAATCGGGCTGTGCTGTCTCTATGATAGTATGATGAGGGGAGAGATGCAATATTCCCGCGATGAAAATCGATATTTTATTTTTGGGCGGTACAAAACCGATACGGACGGCTTTTGGAAGGAAGGCACAATTTTATTGAAGAATTACAGAAAATATTGGTTATAAACTTGACAAACTTTATCCAGAATGATACACTGGTGTCAATGAATAAAAACTTCCATTTTATGGAGCGGAGGGGTTTTATCTGCTGATTACAAGGGAAACGGATTACGCGCTGCGCATCCTGCGCGCGGTGTCCCATGGGGAACAGCTTACGGCCGGGGATATCTGCCGGCGGGAACTGCTGCCGCAGCAGTTTGTATATAAAATCCTCAAAAAGCTGGAACGGGCCGGCCTGGTTCAAATCACCCGCGGTGCGGGCGGCGGCTGCCGGTTGGCGGCGGATTTGAAAAAGGTGAGTCTTTACGACCTGACGGAAGTGATGGATGCGGAAAAGCTCATCAGCGCCTGTATGCAGCCCGGGTTTCAGTGCGCGTGGCAGCAGAAATGCAGCACTCCCTGTACGGTTCATCGGCAGCTTTCCCGGATTCAGGGGATTCTGGATGCGGAGCTGCGTGCGGTCAGCCTGCACCAGATGCTGTTTCAGGCGGATTAATCCTGCAAAGAAAGTACACGGCGTGGCCGGTCTTTTTTTGCAGTCAAACTGGATAAGATTTATCAAGTATATTGCTGTCTGAGCGGAAGCCGATTTTCCCGGTTTGCCGCATTTTCTTACGATTCTGTTTTATAAATTTCCTATGGAATTCATAAAATGAAATATAATTGGTTATGAAAAGGGAGGAATCAATATGTCTTTTAAAACAACGGAAGACCACGAGGCTCTCCGTGCGAAGGTCCGGGAGTTTGCCGAGGCGGAGGTGAAGCCGCTGGCGTTCCTGCTGGACAAGGAGAATGAATTTCCCGCGGACATTGTAACAAAAATGGGGCAAATAGGGCTGATGGGGATCCCCTATCCCAAGGAGTACGGCGGTACGGGGCTGGACATGGTCAGCTATGCCGTTGCCGTGGAGGAGCTGGCCCGGGTGGACGGCGGTACCGGCGTCATCCTTTCCGCGCACACCTCGCTCGGGTCCTGGCCGATCTTCGCCTACGGCACGGAAGAACAGAAACAGAAATACCTGGTTCCGCTGGCCAAAGGCGAAACGCTGGGCGCTTTCGGCCTGACCGAGCAGAACGCGGGCAGCGACGCGAGCGGAACGGAAACCACCGCCGTGCTGGACGGCGACCATTATGTCTTAAACGGCGGCAAGATTTTTATTACCAACGCCGACAAGGCGGATACTTATGTGGTGTTTGCCGTCACCACTCCGGACATCGGCACGCACGGGATCAGCGCGTTCATTGTGGAAAAGGGCTGGGAAGGCTTTACCTTCGGTGACCACTACGACAAAATGGGCATCCGTTCCTCCTCCACCGCGGAGCTGATTTTCAACGATGTGAAGGTTCCCCGTGGAAATCTTCTCGGGAAAGAGGGAGACGGCTTCAAAATCGCCATGTCTACGCTGGACGGCGGCCGCATCGGGATCGCCGCGCAGGCGCTGGGGATTGCGCAGGGCGCCTATGAAAGCGCGCTGGAGTATTCCAAGGAGCGCGTCCAGTTCGGCAGGCCCATCTGTCAGCAGCAGATCATCTCCTTTAAGCTGGCGGACATGGCGACCAAGCTTCGCGCGGCCCGTTTTCTGGTCTACAGTGCCGCCGAGCTGAAGGAAAATCACGAGCCCTACGGCATGGAGTCCGCCATGGCAAAACAGTACGCTTCCGATGTCTGTCTGGAAATCGTCAACGACGCCCTTCAGATTTTCGGCGGCAACGGATACCTTAAGGGCATGGAGGTCGAGCGCGCCTACCGCGACGCCAAAATCTGCACCATTTATGAAGGCACCAACGAGATTCAGAGAGTGGTCATCGCCTCCCATATTATTGGAAAGATGCCGAAGGACGCGGTTCCGTCCGGCGGTCAGCACGGGCCGGTCACCGGCGTGCGCAAGAAGATGATCCTCAAGGAAGGCGCCGCCGGGGAGCGGGTAAACACGCTGGTGGAAGCTCTGAAAGCGGACGGCTACGACTTTACCGTCGGCATCGACATCGACACTCCCATCACCCAGGCGGAGCGGGTGGTCAGCGCCGGAAAGGGTATCGGGGAAAAGGAAAATATGGCGCTGGTCAGGGCCCTTGCCGTTCAGGCGGGCGCGGCGCTCGGTTCTTCCCGTCCGGTGGCGGAAACGCTGAAATATGTGCCGCTGAACCGCTATGTGGGAATGTCCGGCCAGAAATTCAACGGAAATCTGTACATAGCCTGCGGTATTTCCGGAGCGGGCCAGCATCTTAAAGGCATCAAGGATGCCACGACCATTGTTGCCATCAACAACAATCCCAACGCGCCCATTTTCAAAAACTGCGACTACGGCATTGTGGGCGACGTGCTGGAAATCCTCCCGCTGCTCACCGCCGCGCTGGACAATGGGGAAGCCAAGAAGCCAGCGCCTCCCATGAAGAAAATGAAACGGGCCGTTGTGAAAAAAGGAAAGCCCTCCTGGCACACCTATGTCTGCAATGGCTGCGGTTACGAATACAATCCCGCGGTGGGCGATCCGGAAAACGATATCCGTCCCGGCACCCTGTTCGACGCACTCCCGGAAGAATGGATCTGCCCGGAGTGCGGCGAGGAAAAAGACCAGTTTATTGAGGTCTGACCCGGTATGGAAGCCGGAAAACAATGATTTCGTGTCAAGGAGGATTGAACCATGCATTGTGTCAGAAAAGTAACGGAAAATCTTTATTGGGTCGGAGGCAACGACCGCCGGCTTGCCCTTTTTGAGAATATTCATCCGATTCCGCGCGGCGTTTCCTACAACTCGTACCTGCTTCTGGATAAGCAGGCGGTTTTGTTCGATACGGTGGACTGGTCGGCCTGCCGCCAGTTTTTGGAGAACGTGGAGTATCTTCTGGACGGAAGGCCGCTCGATTATCTGGTAATCAATCATATGGAGCCCGACCACGGCGCGTCCATAGAGGAGATCCTGCTGCGCTACCCCAAGGCAAAAATTATCAGCACGGAAAAAGCTTTCATGCTCATGCGTCAGTTCGGTTTCCATATCGACGGCCGCATAGAGGAAGTGAAGGAGGGCGACACAAGATCCTTCGGGAAACATGTGGTGACCTTCGTGTCCGCGCCGATGGTGCACTGGCCGGAAGCGATGGTGACCTTCGACACGACCAACGGAGTGCTTTTCTCCGCGGACGCCTTTGGTTCCTTCGGCGCTCTGGACGGAAAGCTCTTTAACGACGAGGTGAATTTCGATCGCGACTGGATCGACGACGCCCGCAGATACTATACCAACATTGTCGGAAAGTACGGGCCGCATGTGCAGGCGCTTCTGAAAAAGGCGGGCGGGATCGACATCAAGATCATCTGTCCGCTGCACGGGCCGGTCTGGCGCACCGATCTGGGATATTTTCTCGATAAATACGCTCACTGGAGCAGCTATGAGCCGGAAGAGCAGGGCATCATGATTGTATACGCCACCATGTACGGAAATACCGAAAGCGCCGCGGGAGCACTCGCGACCAGGCTGGCGGAAAAAGGCATGACCAATGTCGTGATGTACGACGTGTCCAAAACCCATGTGTCCTACCTGATTTCAGAAGCCTTCCGCCTCAGCCATATTGTGCTGGCCTCTGTTACCTATAATCTGGGGATTTACCCGCCGATGCACAATTTCCTGATGGATATGAAGGCGCTCAATCTTCAGAAACGCACTGTCGCGATTGTGGAAAACGGCTCGTGGGCGTGCAAGTCCGGGACCCTGATGCGCGAATTCCTCGAAAATGAGATGAAGGATATCAACGTGCTGGATGAGAAGCTGACGCTGAATTCCGCCATGAACGAGGATAACCTGCCGGAAATGGACGCCCTTGCCGATAGCCTGATCGCGTCCGTGAAGAAATAACGAAACAGAATCCGTCTGCCGTCCTTATAAAAAACTGCCGGGGTCAGAACTCCGGCGGTTTTTTCGTGTCCCGGGGCGGAGGAATTCAGGCGGCACAGCCTCCCCGCGGCTTTGGCAGCGCTTTTTCCGGCTGACTGCCGGAACGATCTTTCCATCTTTTCGGGATCATATCTTCCCTTGCCCTTGCAATCATTGGATTTATGATATAAAGTTTATAGCATAATATTATTTTACAATTGTCTGCCTGTGCGCGCATTTCTTTGTGGATACATGGTGAAAGAGGGTATTGTGGTGAAATTGATCCTGAAAAACCGCTTGTTTAAAATGGTGGCCTGTGATCCTTCCGGCCAACCGCTCTATCAGATCAGGAGCCGCCCTTTCAGCCCTCAAAAAGTAATCGCGGCCAATCATCATGGGATTTTGTACTACACCGACATTATCGGGTCGGAAGCTTCTTCCGCATCCGCTGACGAACCTGCTTCCCGCCGGTATATCGTCTGCCGCGGTTCCAGAGAAGCGGAACCGGTGATAACAGCCGCCATAGGCTATGAAGTCTCCTCAGGCGCGAAAGACGTGCGGCATTTTCCCGATAAGCTGCCGCGGGCGGAGCGCCTGAATATTCAGATAAACGACCCCGGGCAGTCCGGCATGACAATCCGTATGGAACGTGACGGCTCCTGCCGGATTTACGACCAGCAGAGTCAGACGGTGGGGACTCTGTCGGGGTACCGTCCCTTTCAGGGATATGTGCTTGAGAGCAGCTCCATAGCGGACGGAGGTCTGCTGTGCGCGCTGTTTGTCCTGACCCGCTATATGGCTAAGGAAAATGAACTGATTGTGGTCTGACGTTCTTTTTCATTGAAATCCCTTCAGAAATTTCTTCGCTGTTATAAAAAGCTGTCGCTTTCGGGCGATGGCTTTTTTGATCGGGAAAAAGCTTTTCTGCCGTTCTGCGGGACACGGAACAACATGACTGCGCAAAAAACTGTATGGGAAACAGTAACCGAAACAATTCTTTGCACAGATTGCCCTTTTCGCCATGAATGCTTTTGGTAATAGTCAATATAAACAATATATGTTAAGATACATGCAATAAAATGTTTAAACTAATAAACTTACAAAAAGGAAAAGCCTTGGAAGGAGAAAAAAATGTATCAGAAAGAGATCGTCATCAATAATAAAACGGGGCTTCATGCGCGTCCTGCGTCGGAATTGGTGGAATTCTGCAAAAATATCAAAAGCGACATCATTCTGAAAAAGGGCACCGAAGAAATCAATGCAAAAAGTATTTTAAGTATTTTGAGCGGAGGAGTGTATCAGGGAACAAAACTTATGGTACAAGTAAATGGTGCGGATGAGCAGACGGCGGGTCCGCAGGTCATTCGTTTTTTACAAAATCTTTCCGACTAAGGCCGGAAGACGGGAGGCACAAATGGAACTTAAGAGCAGGCAGATTTATATTTTACGCGTCCTGCTGACGACGGAAAAAGGTGTTGCACCCGAAGAATTTCTGGAAAAGCTGGGCGTTGGCAAACGCACCATGTATTACGATCTGGAAAAAATCAATGATTGGTTAAAGTACTACGGATTGGGAAAGGTGGTCATTTCCGGACAGACCATCCTTGCGGAAGTGCCGGACGCGTCGGCTCTGGACCAGCGGCTGCGGGAAAGCACGACCTATTTCTTTTCGGTGGAAGAGCGGCGCGCAATGGAAGTGGTACATATTTCGCTTTCCAGCACCAACATTACCATCAACTGCCTGATGGAGCTGTTTGGGGTCAGCAAAAACACCGTTCTCAGCGATATCAGGGAAGTGCGCGCCGTGCTGGAAGGTTGGGGCCTGACCCTGAACAGTACCATTAAATCCGGTTATCTGATTTCGGGAGAGGAAATGACCATCCGGAAAATGCTGGGGGAACAGTTCCAAATGCTGTCCAGCCCGGGCTGCCAGACGTATATCCATCAGTTCCTGCAGAAAAACCTTGTGTGCCTCTACCACAATGAAATCGACTTCGGCGAGCTGTGCCGCTGCCTGATCAAACAGTACGAGACGGATATTCACGGCGATTATATTCTGGCAAATATCGAATTAATCAGAATGATGATTCAGGTTTCCTGGATACGCAGCCGCAAGGGGAATATCATCCAGCTGAGCAGCGACGAACAGCTTGCCCTGATGAAGAGCCTTTCCTTCCGTTCCGTGGAGTTCAGCCTTCAGAAGCTGCGCGTTCACGGAGTGGAAGTCGCTATGCAGGAAACCTATTACATAACCACTTTGTTTCTCGGTATCCAGACGACGGACTTTCTGTCCCAGGAGCAGGAGGATACCTTTATTGCGGAATTTGCGGAGGAACTGGTGTTAAGCTTTGAGCGCATCGCCTGCCTTTCCTTTCCGAACCGCGAGCGGCTGCAGAGGCAGCTCAGCCATCATATCCGCCCCATGTATTACCGCATCAAATACGGAATCCCCGATAAAAACCCGCTGGTTAAGGATATCCAGGCCATGTACCCGTTTGTGTTTGACTTTACCCGAAAAGCCGTGCAGGAGGCCAAGATGGATCTTCCGGAGGGGGGGATTTCGGAGGATGAGCTGGCGTATCTGTGCGTCTATTTTGTCAGCAACCTCAGCGAAAAATATCTGGTCAAGGAAAATGCGGACAGCAAAGGCGTGCTGATCGTCGGTGCCGAAAACATGGCCGTGGCGGTCCTGCTGCGGGAACAGCTGCAGGACGTGTTCGGCCTTTCGCTGGATTACCGCGTCATCAGTCGGAGCAAGCTGCGCGAATGGATGCTGGGGGACTACGCGCTGGTGGTTTCTCTGGTGCCGCTGGGCAAAAATTTTTCCTACAGTAAAATTGTGGAAACCGGCCCCATCATCACGGAAAACACGCAGCGCCGGATCATGGAAATCCTTCGCGGGGACCGTTCCGTCGCCCGTTACGACGATATGATCTGTGAAATTATCAACCGGGTCAAGGGCAGCGTGGACGGAAAGGTGCAGGATGACAAGCTGTACCTTGACCTTTTCCGTTATTTTGAGGAAAAAGAGCGCGGTAAACGGCCGCGCGCCAAGAGCGATATCTTTTATGAAAAAATTGAGCAGAACCGGTTTTTGCTCCTCCCGGAAACGGCGGATCTGGAACAGACTCTCCACAGCTGCAGCAAAGTGCTGCGGCAGGGGGCGGCCGGTCAGCGTCTTGCACAGAGAATGTATAATCTGATGCAGAACAAAAAGCTGCAGACCTACCGTATTCAGGGGGACGTGGTACTGGTCCACTTTCCTTTACAGGGAGATGCAAATCCGAAAATAGACGTCTGTATCGCGCTTGCCCCAAAAGGGCTGGAATGTCCCGACGGAAGAACCGCCGGGATTCTGGTCGGGCTTGCGACGAAGGATTCTTATTCCCATTGGGCGGTACTGGAAGGCATTTACCGCTATTTCAGCGACCCGAATCATATCAACGGCATTAAACAAATCTATCAAAATGACAAGGAGTATTGCGGAAATGAAAAAATTTACCGGCCTTGCGGGAGCGGGAGGACGCGACCTGTCGCAGACCGTGGTTCTGCACAGGAAGAAGCTGACACTGGAGAAAAAGGCGGTGGAGGACTCTGAACGGGAAATAGAGCGCTTTAGAGAGGTTCAGCGTGAGTACGCCGAAGAGCTGGAAAGACTGTACCGCACCACCCTGGCTGAAGACGGGGAAAAAACAGCCGGTATTTTTAAGGCTTACCGCACGATCGTTGAGGACGATTTTCTGTTTAAAAATCCGATTCAGGCCGTCCGGGAGGAGCATATGGGAATTGACTGCGCGATTGAGCAGGAAAAGGAGAAAATCAGCAAAAAATTTGCCGCCATGCCCGACGCATATATGCAGGAGCGCGCGAACGATATCCGCAACGTCTGCGATGAGATCATCCGCCGCCTGAACGGCGTTGCCGACGGCGGGCAGGAAATGCAGAATATGCGGGAGCCCTTTATTCTGGTGGCGGAGGACCTTTCCCCGGAGGACACCATCCGGGTCGACAAGCGTTTTCTGCGGGGCTTTATCACCGAGAAGGGCGGAATCACCTCCCATGTGGTGATTCTGGCCAAAACGCTGGGTATCCCGGCTGTGGTGGGAGCGGCCGGGATTATGCGGGAGGCGCGTTCCGGCCAGACCATTTTTGTGGACGGGGACTGCGGCTACGGGATTCTGGAACCCGACGAGGCTTTTGTTTGCTCTTTCAGCAAGGACAAAGCCTGCCTTGACGGGCAGAAAAAGCTTTACGCCGCTATGGCGGCGGAGCCCGCCGTCACGGCGGACGGCCATATGGTGGCGGTGTGCATGAATTCCGGCGACGCCGAAAGCCTGAAAAATTTCCGCGCGGAGCAGTGTGACGGCGTGGGCCTGTTCCGCACCGAATTCCTTTTTATGAATCAGCACGATTACCCGGATGAAGAGCTGCAGTTCCAGACCTACAGAAGCATTGCGGAGAACGCGAAGGGAAAAGAAGTGATTATCCGCACGCTGGATATCGGCGGTGACAAGCAGCTGGATTACATGGACATCCCGAAGGAAAGCAATCCGTTTCTGGGCTACCGCGCGATCCGGATCTGTCTGGACCGAGAAGAGGTTTTTCTGACGCAGCTGCGCGCGATTCTGCGTGCCTCGGCATATGGAAATGTCAAGATCATGTTTCCGATGATCGTGACACTGGAAGAACTGCGTCAGGCAAAAGGGATGGTGAAAAAAGCAAAGGATCAGCTCCGTGCCGAAGGGACTGTTTTTACGGAAACCATTCCCGTCGGCATCATGATTGAAACACCGGCCTCGGTCCTCATCAGCGACAAGCTGGCAAGGGAAGCCGCGTTTTTCTCGATCGGGACAAACGACCTGATCCAGTACACCACGGCGACCGACCGGATGAACGAGCGCGTCCAGCACCTGTACGACCCCTGTAACCTTTCGGTGCTGCGCTCCGTTGATATGGTCATCAGCAGCGCGCACAGCGCGGGGATTCCCGTCGGCATGTGCGGGGAGGTCGCCTCGGACGCACGGCTGACGCCCCTGCTGCTGGCAATGGGGCTGGATGAGTTCAGCGTCGTTCCCAAACAGGTGGGCAGAATCAAATATCTGATCCGCCGGTGCGATCTGGGTAAGCTTGCCGGACTGAAAGAGCGGGTGCTCGACAGCGATACCATTGAGGAAGTGAAACAACTGCTGGCGGAGTATTCCGCGGAATAGGAAGGGGTGCCGGATGAAATCGGAAGCCAAAAAGCGCGCGGAAAGCCGGGAAGCGGCAAAAGCGCAGGAGGCGAGAAAGCAAAAGCAAAAAGAACGCGCCGCCGGAAAGATAGGAGAGGAACCCTGCCTGTACTGTGGAAAGCCGACGCTTTGCAGGAAATATATCATCAATCCGGAGGCGGAGCATGAGCTGCCCTGCTGCAGCGAGGAATGCTTTCATAAGACCGGGCAGTTTGTGGATTACGATACCCGTTTCCGCACACCGTTTTATATGGTGCTGCTGGTTTTCGTCATCGCAAATCTTCTGCTGTTCGCGTTTCAGCCCGCGACCCGGTGGACTTACCTGCCTTTATTCGGCATGGGGATTGCCGCTTTTGTATGTCCGCTGGTTTTTACCCGGTATGAACGCTACCAGAAATTCGGGATCGAGAAGACGCGGAAGATCATTCGCGTTGTGTCGGCGGCGGTTTCTGCATTTGCGCTGCTGCTGATTATTTGTTACTAAGTGTGCTGGTTTGCACAAAACAGTTCAGCTAATTGCAAAATTAACTGTACAATCTGTGAAAAAACTTGGTCTTTTTTGAACGGATGGAATATGGTATGTTGTAAACAGCGAGATATTCACATCAACTAGTTGAAAGAGAAATGAAAAAGGAGGCGTCTGGAATAGGAGCATTACTGGATGAACGGCTGATCGTTTTGGATGCGGATGTAAACAGCGACGAAGAATGTATCCGGCTGATGGCCACCCGGTTTGAAGAAGCCGGATATGTCAGCCCCGGATACGGAGACGCGGTGATTGAACGGGAAAAGACCCTTCCCACCGGGCTTCCGGGAAAAAAGGTCAACCTGGCGATCCCTCATACGAACAACAAGCTGGTGATCAAACCGGCGGTCGGGGTCATTATCCCGAAGAAGCCGGTTGCTTTTCATATGATGGGGGACCGGGAAACCTCGCTGGACTGCGAAGTGATTCTGCCGCTGGTGGTCAAGGATTCCAAGCAGCAGATAGGGATGCTGAAAAAAATCATGAAGATCATTCAAAACAGTGAGCTGTTGGAGAAGCTGAAAAATTCCGGGAGCAAGGCGGAGATTATGGACTGCCTGAGCTCTCTGGAAGACGAATCATAATAAAAACTAAGGGAGGAGAATCTTGATGCGCGCAGTGAAAGTTTTATCGGTATGCGGTTCCGGTACGGTCAGTTCTGCCATGCTGTCGTCCAAACTGGAGGACGTGCTGGCAGAGCACGGCTACAAAATGGAATCCACGGAGGTCGCGCCGGGCGGCGTGGAACTTGCAGTGGCGAACGGAGGTTATGATTTAATCGCCTACACAAGCCCGGTAGACGATATCTACGGAATCCCGGTACTGAATGCGACGGGGTTTCTGGTTGGAATCAATGAAGACGAGTTTGTAGAGGAGCTCCTTGCTGTACTGAGCAAGCTGGATCTGGGTTAAAGCGGCATACGTGGAAGATCCCCTTTTTCAGACAGAAATTACCGAAAAGAGGAAGGTAAGGAATTATGTTTTTTACAGTATTGAAAAGTGTATTTGACACCTTTGGAAACTATATCACAGTGCCCCTCATTATTTTTGTGATCTGCAAGCTGTTTAAGGCCCCCACCAAAAAAGCGTTTTCTTCCGCCGTACTGATCGGCGTGGGACTCAAGGGTATGGCTTTCATCACCACCGAATTCGGCGCCGTCCTGTCCCCGCTGGTACAGCAGATCGTAAAAGCGAGCGGGCTGAATCTGCCCGCACTGGACATCGGCTGGCAGGCGGTCGCCTCCGTGGCCTATTCCACGAACATCGGCATGATGTTCATCGGCGTCGGTCTGGTTTTCCAGATCATCCTCTGGCTGATCAAGTGGACCGACATCTTTATGCCGTCCGACCTGTGGAACAACTATTCCATCATCGTCTGGGGCTCCATGCTGTACCAGCTGACGCAAAACCTGGCGATGGCGTTCGCGCTGATGCTCTTTGTCAACCTGGTCACCCTGCTGATTGCGGAGGTCCTGCAGAAAAGATGGTCCACTTATTATCACTATCCCTCCTGCGCAATGACCGCGCCGCACCACAACGGCGACGCCCCGATGTATCTTGTTCTGAACATTCTGTTCAGCAAGCTGGGCATGGATAAAATCAAGGCGGACCCCGTTACGATCCGCAAAAAGATCGGCTTCATGGGCGAACCGATGTACATAGGACTGATTGTCGGTATTATTCTGGGTGTAGTCGGCAATATTACCGCGCTGAACAATATGGCGGCCTGGGGACAGGTTGTCAACGTATCCGTGACCTGCTCCGCCGTTATGGCGATCTTCCCGAAGGTTGCCGGGCTGTTTGCCTCCGGATTTACCACTCTGACCGATTATTCCCGCAAAACGCTGAAGAACAGCAAGTACGGGAAAGATCGTGAGTTCATTATCGCCGTCAACGACGCGCTCGGCTACGGCGAGCCTGCCACCCTGACCACCGGACTGCTGGTCATCCCCTTTGCCGTTCTGCTTGCATTCCTGCTCCCGGGCAACGTGGTAATTCCGGTTATGGTTCTTCCCTCTTTGCCATATATGGTGGAAATTCCCGTATGCCTGAGCAACGGCAATATTGTGAAGTCCTGGCTGATGGGCTGCATCGTGTTCGCGGCCAAGATCATGATGGCTTCCTACTGGGCGACCGTCTTTACCCAGGTCGCGGCCGGCGCCGGATTTGAGGCGGCCACTACCGCTTTGGCCGGGGGCACCCTCATCATCGGCTTCATCATGTCCAATTGCACGGCCGGTATCATCACCATGGCCTTCCTGACCATGAACCCGATCATTATCGCCGCGACCGTCGCCGTGTATCTGGTGCTGTTTGTCCTGTATAAGAAGAATAAGGGCGCCGTACAGGAATATCTGGAAAAGAATGCTCTGGGCGAAGCGTATGTCGCTCCCCAGCCGGCTGTAAACGCCTGACCCGGAAACTAGTTATGAGAGACTGACGGATAAGCATTCATTTTGCCGCTTTGAAACGGCAGAATGGATGCTTGTTTAAGAAGAAAGGAATTTCTATGAAAATTGTAGTAATCGGTGATATCGTCGTCCCCTGTGAGCTGCTGACAGAGGCGGCGGAGTCCCTGGGCGAACCCGGTCAGAACACGGTCGTTCCGATTGTGTGGCCGGCCGAAACGCGCCAGGAATTTCAAAAGAAAGCACAGAACATAGAAAAGAACGGCCCAACGGCGGAGAAGGTCCCCGAAGAGGTCTACCGTGAAATCGCGGACGCGGACATCCTGCTCACGCATTTCTGCCCGGTTCCGGAGGAGCTCATCGCACAGGGAAAGAAGCTCAGACTCATCGGGACCTGCCGAGGCGGCATGGAGCATGTGGATGTCGCGGCTGCGACCAAATACAACATCCCCGTTATCCACTGCATCCGCAACGCGGAAGCAACCTCGGACTTTGCTATCGGCCTGATGTTCGCGGAAACACGCAATATCGCCCGGGCACACGCCGCGCTCAAGCAGGGCGAATGGCGTAAGGAATACGTAAATAACGGCTATACCACCTCCATGTGCGAAATGACGCTGGGTGTGGTGGGCCTTGGACATATCGGCAAGCTGGTCTCCAAAAAGGCCGCAGGAGTGGGCATGAAGGTCATTGCCTACGACCCGTACGTAACGCAGGGGTCCCTGGATGAAACGGGGCTGCCGGTCCGGCTGGTGGAGCAGGAGGAGCTGTTCAGGACAGCGGATATCGTCACGTTGCACCTGCGCCTGACCCCTGAAACAAAAAACAGTGTGGACGGGAAGCTGATCGGCCTGATGAAGCCCACCGCTTATCTCATCAACACCTCCCGCGCCGGTGTGCTGGATAAGGACGCCCTCGTGAAAGCGCTGCAGAATAGGACCATCGGCGGCGCGGCGCTGGACGTGTACTGGGAAGAGCCCATCCCGAAGGACGACCCGCTTCTGGCGCTGGACAATCTGACCATGACGCCGCACAACGCGGGCAACGTGGTGGACGCCCTTCCCAAATCGCCCCTGCTGCTCGCGCGCACCATCAAAGCCTTCTGGGAAACCGGAAAGAGCGATATGGTGGTGAACCTCAGAAATATCAAACGCTGAACCGATTGGCGGGGCTGTTCCCCGCGTATGAAAAGGAGAAATGACTTATGTTGATGGAAAAGGAAAGAAAAGAAATTGCAGAATACGGCCGTAAAATGAGCTCTTCCGGTCTGAGCAAGGGTACCAGCGGCAATATCAGCATTTATGACCCGGAAACCGGCTATATGGCGATCAGCCCTTCCGGTCTCGGATACTTCGACACCGAGCCGGAAGACGTGGTCGTCATGGACCTGAAGGGCAATATTATCGACGGCAGCCGCAAGCCCTCCAGTGAGCACGGCCTTCACACCGTGATGTATCTGAACAAACCGGACGCCCGCGCGGTGGTACATACCCATTCCACCTTCTGCACTACGCTGGCCTGCCTCAACACTCCGCTGAAAGCGGTGCACTACGTCATCGGCGGCGCGGGTGCGGCAACGGTTCCCTGTGCGGAATACGCAACCTTCGGAACACCGGAGCTGGCGGAAAACGTCGCCAGGGCGATCGGCAAAAGCAAAGCCGTTCTGCTGGCGAACCACGGCCTTGTCACCAGCGGCCCAAGCCTTGCCAAAGCCTTCGGTCTGGCCGTCAATCTGGAATTCGTAGCCGAAATGCAGTGGAGAGCTTCCTGCATGGGAACCCCCGTTGTGCTGAGCGACGCGGAGATGGATACGGTGATGGAAAGCTTCAAGAGTTACGGCCAGCCGAAAAAAACGGATGAGAAAAAGGACGGAATGGGCTATTAATCTGAAGGATGGGAGAATGGAAAATGCTGGCTGCCATGCTGTACGGTGTGGAGGATATCCGCATCATGGAAGTGCCGGTCCCGGAAATCGGACCGGGCGAGGTACTGATTCAAAATAAGATTTCAACAACCTGCGGCACCGATGTGAAAAACTTTAAAAGAGGATATCCTCTTTTAAAGCCGCCGCATCCTTACGGACATGAATTTTCCGGCGTGATCGCCGCAGTGGGAAAAGACGTTAAGGGCTTTCACGAGGGCGACCGCGTAGCGGTCCACAACACGGCCCCCTGCAACGAGTGCTATTACTGCAAGAAAGGCCTTTACTCCATGTGCTCCAATATGACGTTTAACCGCGGCAGCTACGCGGAATACGTAAAGGTACCCGAGTCCATTGTGCGCCAGAACATGTTTGTGTTGGACAATTCCGTTTCCCACAAGACCGCTTCCCTGATGGAGCCGTTTTCCTGCGCGGTTTACGGCATTGAGAACTGCCCCGTCCATCTGGGCGACACCGTCGTCGTAAACGGCGCGGGACCTATCGGCCTGATGTTTGCGCGTCTGGCGGTGCTGAAGGGCGCCAAGGTCATTGTAACGGATATGATGGAGAACCGTCTGAAGCTGGCGGAAAAAATGGGGGTCTTGAAAACCTGCAACCTGACCGGTGTGGAAAATCCGGTGGAGGCCATCCGTGAACTGACGGATGAGAAGCGCGGCGCGGACATCGTCATCGAGGCCACGGGCCTGATCGGCGTGTGGAAAACCAGCGTACAGATGGTGCGCAAAGGAGGATTCGTGCTTCTGTTCGGCGGCACAAAATCCGGCAGCGAGCTGACGGTGGACGCCACCCTGCTGCACTACTCGCAGATTACCATCAAAGGCGTGTTCCACACCACTCCGCGCCATGTCATGACGGCGCTGGAGCTGCTGAAAATGGGTGTGATTTTAAGCGAGGATTATATTCAGAACGAGTACAGGCTGCCGGATCTGGAAAAGGCGATTCGCGAACACGCTTCCGGCAGCGTCATCAAGAACTGTATCGTATACGACTAAAAGGAGTGGGAAAGCAACAATGTATTCAATCAAGCTCGGCTGTGAACATATCTACTGCGGGGAAAACGCGGTGCAGTCCCTGAAAGAACTGCCCGCCGTCCGCAAGCGTGCCTACATTGTCATGAGCGGCACCATTCTTCAGGAACTGGGTCAGCTCAAAATTGTCACGGACGTTCTGGAAGAGGCTGGCTTTACATGGAAGGCCTATACCGATGTGGAGCCTGAGCCCAGCTTTGAAACCGTCAAACGCGGAACCGCGGACATGATGGAATTCGAACCGGACTGGGTGATCGGATTTGGCGGCGGCTCCGCCATGGACGCCGCGAAAGCCATGTGGGTTTTCTACGAAAATCCGGAGTACCGGGAGCTGGATGACGTGATGCCCCCCAACGAGATCAAAAACCTCAAGGTAAAGGCGTGCGTGGCCTGTATCCCTACCTCGGCGGGAACCGGCAGCGAGGCGACCCGCGCGGCTCTGATCAAAGATACTGTAAAGAAGAAGAAATACTCGATCCGCTGCCTGAAAGGTCGGATGGTGCCGGATGTCGCCATCCTCGATCCGGCGTTTTCCATGACAATGCCGAAAAGCCTGACGGCCGCTTCCGGGATGGACGCGCTGACCCATGCCATCGAATCCTATGTCACCCCGATCGCCAATCCGTTTTCGGACGGGATGGCAATGGCCGCGTTTATTTACGGATATAAGAATCTGCCCATCTGCTATGAGGACGGAAAAAATGCGGAAGCCAGAGCAAAGATGCTGGAGGCTTCCTGCATGGCCGGTATTGCGTTTTCCAACTGCGCGTTGGGCATCGTACACAGCATTGCCCACACCTTCGGGGCGGAGTACGGTGTGCCGCACGGTCTGGCGAACGCCATTGTGCTTCCGTACGGCCTGCGGTTCAACTCCCGCGACAGCCGCACGCAGGCCCGTTATGACGAGCTGGCCTCCTTCGTGGGGGAAACTTCCCTGCTGGACGGGGTCCTGGCACTGCGCAAACGCATCGACGTGCCTCCACGCATGAAGGATGTTGTGCCCGATGAGCAGGATGTGCTCGGCAAAATCGACATGCTTGTGGAAAAGGCCATGTCCGACGTCTGTACGCCCTTTACTCCCGTAAAGCCTACCACGGAAGAGCTGAAAGCGCTGATCCTGGAGGTCTACTACGGAGAAAAGGGACATCAGGCTTAATCTTCTCAATTGTTTATACGTACTTGCTCATGACGAACGACTTCCAATATTAGAATTCAGCAAAGAACGCCGCTGTCAAGCGGCGTTCTTTGCGTCTGAAATGTTATATAAACAGTCGCTCTCAAAACAGAAGCCTATGCGGGGAAACACAGCTTCAGAATATTCCCGGCTGGATTTATCCTGAAAATTTTGATGAGTTTTGCCGAAAGAAATGTTAAATTATACAAAACAAAGTTAAAAAATTCAGCATTTTATAAATATTGACTTTATAAACTCCTCGGGTATAATTAGAACATAGTTCAACTGGTCATGACGACATGACGATATGATTAGGATTGGGAGGGGGTTCTACGGAACAGTCAATGCTGCCAAAGTATTTTATTCTGAAACGCAGTCTCATTGAAAAAATCAATCAGGAAGAATTCAAGGCAAATGAAATGATTCCGAGCGAACGGGAACTGATCGAGATGTATGATGTCAGCCGGATTACCGTGCGCAAGGCAATCGAAGAACTGGTAAATGAAGGGTATCTGTATAAGGTGCAGGGCAAGGGGACATACGTAAAATCTGACGATTACAGTCAGGACCTTATTTCCATTACCAGCTGTACACAGGATGTTATCAATTTGGGAATGACGCCCGGAAGAAAGGTGATATCGGCTTGCGTGATTCAGGCGGACCGGAAAAGGTGCCATACACTGGAAATCGGGGAAAACGACAAGGTGTTCCGGCTGGAAAGGATTTATTACGCGGATAATGAGCCGATCAACCACACGGAGACCTATCTTCCTTATAAATTATTTCCGGGGATTGAAAAATTCGACTTCTCAAGCGATTCCCTGTACAAGGTTCTGGAAGAGCAGTATCACACTAAAATAACGAAGGCAAAGCGATCTGTAGAAGCGATATTGGCAACGGATGAAATTGCCGATTATCTGAATGTGAATCCCGGAATCCCGATCCTGCTTTTCGGCTGCGTTACCTATGGCGTCGTCAACGGTAAGGAAGTTCCCATAGAAAATTTCAAGTGCTGCTACCGCAGCGACAGATTTAAGTTCTACATTAATCAGGTCAAGTGAGTTTTTATTTTGGCGTTCATTAAATTGAAACTTCATTATTTAAGGGGAGAATGACAATGAAAAAGACATTGAAAAAAATCCTATGCCTCGTAATGGCCACGATGATCGGCGCGTCCGCTTTGGCTGGATGCGGCAGCAAGGACAGTACGGATCAGGGCAGTCAGGCTGCGTCGGCCTCTTCCACCGTAAAGAGCGACAAGAAAATTGCCATTGTGTGTGATTCCGCTGGACAGAATGACAATGGGTACAATCAGGCCGCCGTCAGCGGCGCCAAGCAGGCCGCGGAAAAGTACGGTATGGAATACAAGGTCGTTGAACCGACCAACGGCGTTCCCTCCGCTCTGGAAGCCCTTGCGGAAGACGGATACAACGTGATCTTCAGTCTGGAATATGACTTCGACGCTTTGATTAAAGGCGTCGGCGGTTCAAAGCCTCTTGCCGAAATGTATCCCGATACGACCTTTGTCGTATTCAATGACAACCCGAATGTAAACGAGGACGGTTCCGTTAAGTATAAAAACGTTATTTCCGTGCTGTTCGACGTACATGAAGGCTCTTTCCTTGCCGGTGCGCTGAGTGTTCTGGTAAATGAAAACGCCAAAGTCCTCTTTGCGGATGGCTACAAATTCAAGGACCCGGCTCAGGGCGGCCGCGCACTCGGATTCATCGGCGGAACCAATTCAAACGGCATCACCGTATTTTCCTACGGCTACATCGCCGGTGTGAACTACATGGCGAAGGAACTGGGCGTAAAGTATGACTACTATGCAAAATACGACGCAGGCTTTACCGATTCCGCACTGGGAAGCACGGTAGCCGGTACTTATTACGACAAGGGTGCCAACATTGTTTACGGCGTCGCGGGCGGCGTAGGCGAAGGCATTACCTCCAAAGCGAAGGAAGTCGGAAGGCTGGCGATCCAGGTTGACGCCAACAAAGACGCTCAGCAGCCGGGCTATGTCCTTACCAGCGTGCTGAAAAACACCGATGTCCCGGTCATGACCATCTGCGACGCCCTGGCAACCAGCAAGCTCGCCGGCATGGGAAATCTGCAGTCCTATTCGCTGGCTTCCGGCGCTACCGGCATTACGGATCTGGCTGAAATCAGCAAACACATTGCCACAACCTCCGAGGCACAGGCAAAGTGGAAGGAAATCCAGACCAAGCTGAGCGAAATCAAAGAAAAAGTCGGTTCGGACATTAAGGTCGTAAATGCACAGGCCGGCGATAAATTTGACGCTTCTGCCTACCCGAACGTAACCATTAAATAATAAAACGCTGGGGGCGTAAACTGAAATGAGCATGATTCAAACGATTGATCTAACCAAAAAGTTTGGCGATTTCACTGCAAATGATAAGATCAGCATTTCGGTGGAAAAGCAGGAAATTAAGTGTATCGTGGGCGAAAACGGTGCGGGTAAATCCACTTTGATGAATATGCTGTATGGATTGCTGCGTCCCACAGAAGGTAAGATTTTACTTCACGGCAAAGAGGTCGCGATCGGCAGCCCTGTGGATGCCATCGCGCTCGGATTGGGAATGGTGCACCAGCATTTTAAGCTGGTGCCCAGTCTCACTGTTTATGAAAATATTCTTCTCGGCACGGAATTGAAAAAATCGGCCAAATCACCGTTTGTCGATAACAAAACGGAAATCGAAGAGGTCCGGAAGCTGATAGAAAAATATAAATTTGAATTGAATCCTACCGATAAAATCGAGGATATCTCAGTCGGCGGGCGGCAGCGGGTCGAAATTCTCAAAATGCTGTACCGCAACGTGGATATCCTGATCCTTGACGAGCCGACCGCGGTGCTTACCCCGCAGGAAGTGGACGAGCTTTTTGTCAACCTGAAGGAACTGCGCGCACAGGGGAAAACCATTATTGTTATTACCCACAAGCTGCGCGAGGTCATGGAGCTGAGCGACAGCGTGACGGTCATCAAGCAAGGCAAGGTTGTAGGAAACCCGCTTACCAAGGATACTTCGGAAGAGGAACTGGCCCAGATGATGGTCGGCAGAGATGTTGTACTGACCGTACAGAACACGGCGGAGACCAAAGCGGCAAACGAGGTGGCCTACTGCGTGGAGGATATCTGTACGATCAATGATTACGGCAAAGAGGTGCTGCACAATATTTCCTTTTCCGTTCATAAGGGAGAAATTCTCGGCGTGGCCGGGGTTGAGGGGAACGGTCAGTCGGAGCTGGTAAAGGTTCTGACCGGCATGATGAAAACAACCTGCGGCAGGGTTTCCATATATGATAAGGACATTACCAATAAATGGCCGGACGAGCTGCGGCACAACGGCGTTGGGATTATCCCCGAGGACCGTTATGCGCAGGGGATCTGCAGTACCATGAGCATCGCGGAAAACTGTATCGCCGGTTATCACGGCGCTTCGGATGTATGCCGGCTGGGCTTTTACAACAAAAGAAGCGTGTCCGCAAAACGCGACCGCTTCATTAAGGATTTTGACATTCGTGTGGGCGATATCAACGGCAATGTGGGTCAGTTGTCCGGCGGTAACGCGCAGAAGATCATTGTCGCAAGGGAGTTTTCAAGCTCGCCGAGACTGCTGATAGCCTGTCAGCCGACACGCGGGGTCGATATCGGGTCCATTGAGTTTATCCACAACCAGATTTTGAACTTCCGCAATGCAGGCAACGCGGTGCTGCTGATTTCCAGCGAGCTTTCCGAGGTGATGAGCCTGTCTGACCGGATTATCGTGATGTATAAGGGCGGTATTATCGGAGAAATTTCACCCAGGGAAATCAGCAGTTCGGCGATCGGCCTGCTGATGGCCGGGATTAAAAATTAACAAGGGGGCATTGATAATGAAAATGATTAATTTTGGAAAACGCCTCCTCAACTCCACACTGCCTGTTTTGTTGGCGTTTGTAATCGGCGGAATCATCATTCTGCTCATTGGTGAAAATCCGGTTGATACATACGGGATTCTGCTGGGGAAATCGCTGTTTACGACAAAGGGCCTTCTGAATACGCTGCACTACGCTTCGCCGCTGATTTTGACCGGTCTGGCGATTGCCATTACGTTTAAGGCCAATATCTTCAACATGGGCGTGGAAGGGCAGATGCTGCTTGGCGCGTTTTTTTCCGGTGTGGCGGGCGCCTATCTGCCTGCTTCCCTGAACCCGGCTGCGGCAAAGCTGATTTGTCTGGCGGTCGGTGTTCTCTGCGGTATTTTGTTCGCTCTGGTTCCGGCGGTTCTGAAGGCATACTTCCATGTAAATGAAATGGTGGTCACCCTGATGCTGAACTACGCGATGATCAAGGTACTGGAGTTCCTTTCCACGGGTGTGTTCCGCGATTACAGCTCCGGCTACGTCTGTACGCCGACCATTCACGACAATGCCATGTTTTCACGCATCGGAAACTCGAGAATCACCCTGTTTTTCTTTATTGCGGTCGCTGCGTTTCTGGTCATGTATTTTGTTATGAACAAATCCAGACTGGGGTATGAAGTGACGGCGATCGGGAAAAATCCGGAGTTCGCGGAGGCGGCCGGAATGAAGGTCCACCGGAAAATCATGATCCTGATGATCATCAGCGGCGCGCTTTCCGGGCTGGCCGGTTCGGGCTATATGATGAGCGAGCAATTCAAGTACACCCTGAGCTTTTCGGGAAATCCCGGCCTTGGCTGGGACGGGATGCTGATCGCGCTGCTGGGCGGTCATTCCCCGGTGGGAATCCTGATTGCGGCCGTTTTCTACGCCGCGCTGAAAACCGGTGCGGATCATATCAATCTGTATTCCACTGTTCCAAAGGAAATCGTTTCGGTTATTCAGGGCCTGATCATCCTTTTCCTTGCGGTCAAGTTTGTGGACGAGCATACCGACATCCGGAAAAAATTGTTTGGCAAGAAAACCGGCAAGGCTGAGACAGCCGCCGCCAAGGAGGCATAAGGATGGATATTTTAGGCAACATTTTATACGATACCGTTTATCACAGTGCCCCGATTGTCCTGTGTGTCCTGGGCGGCATATTTGCCTACAAGGCCAATGTGCTGAACATTGCGCTGGAAGGAATGATGCTGATCGGAGCGTTTACTTCGACTCTTTGCGCGTTTCTTACGCATAACGTCGCGCTGGGCATCCTTCTTTCCATGGTATCGGCTCTGATTTTCGGGCTGATTTTTTCCCTGATGGGCGTTACCTTCAAGGGCAATGTTATTATCGTCGGTCTGGCAATCAACCTGCTGACCTCCGCGATCGCCCGGTTTGTTCTGGTGACGATGGATACCTCCAATATTACGCTGAGCTTTCTCAATGTGGCGGATTTCCAGATCCATATTCCCGTGATTGAGAACATTCCGCTGCTCGGCAGGATTCTCAGCGGCCACCCGCTGATCACCTATATCAGCTTTATCGGGATTTTTATCATGTGGCTTCTGATGTATAAGACGCGGTTCGGCATTTATGTCCGCGTGGTGGGCGAAAACGAGGACGCCGCAAAAAGCATCGGTCTGAAAACCGACTTCTACAAATATGCCGCGGTTCTGATCGGGGCATTGTGCTGTGGTCTTGCGGGAGCGAATCTTTCCACGGAACGGCTGGGGCTGTTTACCAATGACATGACTGCGGGCCGCGGATTCATTGCAATCGCCGCTATCTACTGCGGACAGGGGTCCCCGACCATGTCGTCGCTTTACGCCATCCTGTTTGGTCTGGCGCGTGCGCTGTCCGTGAACCTCAGCATTTATGCCGGTCCGGCTGCGGGACTGTTCGACGTGGTTCCATATGTCATTATGGTCTGCGTGCTGACGGCGGTTTCCATCGTCAAACGCAAGAACAACAAGATAAGAGGTTTTAAGAATGAATGAAACCGCTCTGATTATCGTGGATATGGTAAAGGATTTCACGGACCCCGACGGGCTTGTGTATTATCCGCAGAACCGCGTAATCCTTCCGAAGATTGCGCAGGTTCTGGAAAAATGCCGCGAAAAGGGCAAGCTGATTATCTTTCTGCAGCACTGCAACCGGGTGGGGAAGCCGGACGAAAAAGCCGCTTCCATGCGCCCGAACTGTCTGGAGGGTACCAGCGGAATTGAAATCGACCCGATGCTCAAAGTGGATGAGGAAAAGGATTATGTGATCCGCAAACGCCGCTACAGCGGATTTTTCGGTACGGACCTCGACCTTGTGCTTCGTGAGAACCATATAAAAAACACCGTGATCGTGGGGACCAAGACTAACTGCTGTATCCGTGCCACCGTAACCGACGCCTTTTACCTGAATTATCATCCGATCGTGATCCGTGAATGCGTGGCGACGAATTCGGAGACGGTCAATGAAGTGCATCTTACGGATATCCAAAAATATCTGGGGACGGTTACGGATATGAATACTTTTTTTGAAAAACTGGATAACGGAGAATGGTAATGAAAAAGTACGACTTGATTACGAGCGGATATGTCAGTATGGACCACATGCTGAAAATAAAAACACCCGCGGCCGTCGGTTTTACTTCTTTGATTGAAAATAAAACCAATTCGGAAATTTATTATGGGGGCTGTTCCGTCAACATCGCATACGCGCTGTGCCGTCTTGGAATGAAAGCGATGCCGGTTCTGCGTGTGGGCGAGGACTACCGGAAAATTGGATTTGAAGCCTTTCTTCAGGACGGCGGCGTCCCGACGGAGGGGATTTCCATGGTGGAGGGCGAAACAACGTCGGTGTGCTATCTGATCCAGGACAATATGGGACAGCACATCACGATCTTTTACCCGGGCGCCATGGACGGCCGGTATTCAGGGCCTCTGGACGACGCGATCTTTGAAGAAGCCGGTATGGGCGTTATTACCGTTGCGTCCCGTCCGGACAATCAGGAATTTTTTCAGAAGTGCAGGAAGCACAACGTACCGGTTGTGTTTGGCATGAAGTCCGATTTTGACGCGTTTCCGGAGCCGTTTCTCAGAGAGCTTCTGCTGAACAGCAAAATCATCTTTACCAACGAGGCGGAGCGCGAAACCATCGAAAAGCTTTTTCAGCTGAACGATATTACAGAGCTGTTTCGCCTCAGCAGCGCGGAGATCATCGTAACGACTTACGGCAAGGAAGGCAGCAAGTATTACCGGCGCACGGAGGACGGTTCGGTGGATACCGCCTGTGTCCCCATCTGCGACTGCATCCGTGTGGTCGACACGACCGGTTCCGGCGACGGATATATGGCAGGCTTCCTGTATGCGTACCTGAAGGGCATGCCGATGGCGGACTGCTGCAGAATGGGCAGCACGCTCTCCTCCTTTATCATCGAAAAGGAAGGCTGCTGCACCAACGCGCCTTCACGGGACGCATTGATGAAGCGGTTTGAGAATTTCAAAAAATGTATTTGTTAAGGAGAGGGTAGTCATGCCAACATTATATCTGGGAGCGGACGCCTCCACGGTAGCCCCTTATGTGATTTTCTCCGGCGATCCGTGGCGTGTCGAGGTGCTGAAAAAATATCTGGACAACCCGCAGCACGTCGCGTTTCTGCGTGAGTTCAATACTTACACGGGCCTGTACAAGGGAGTGAAAATAACCGTTACGTCCACCGGGATCGGCGCGCCGTCGGCGGCCATAGCCATGGAGGAAATGTACGAGGCGGGGATGAAGGTGGCGGTGCGTATGGGCACGGTCATGTCCCTGCAGGACGATATGCTGGGCCATTTTATTATCCCCATTGCGGCAATGCGCCGGGAAAGCACAAGCAAAACTTATGTGGAAGAAAGCTACCCCGCCGTGGCCGACATTGGTCTGGTCAACATTATGAACCGGACAGTGACCGATTTCGGCAGGCGCTATCTCAATGGAATCAACTGTACCATGGACGGGTTTTACAGCAAGATGCACGATTCCAGATTCTCCAAAGAATGCGGAATCGATATGCTCAGGACCTTTGAAGAGCTGAAGAAGCTGCATGTTACGGGCGTGGATATGGAATCCGCGTGCATGCTGACGCTCGGCCGTCTGATGGGGGTAAAAACCTGTGTGGTGACCATGGCGACCGTGCTGGAGAATCTGAAGGATACGCTCAAGGGGCAGGACCGGACGGACGCCGAAGACCTGCTCTGCCGTGTCGTATTGGAAGGAATCTACCGCTGCCATACACAGGATGAAAATCAGGAAAATATAGGATCTTATTGAAAGGAAGGTATCGATATGGATATCAGGAAAGTGATTGCGTGCAATCAGAAATTTGTGATCGGTATGGTGCACTGTCTGGCGCTGCCGGGGACGGCAGGTTTCGGCGGGGACTGTGATAAAATATTGAGTCAGGCCGTTCAGGATGCCCTTACGCTTGAAAAAGCCGGGGTAGACGCCATCATTGTTGAAAATATGGGAGACGATCCGTTTGCCGCTCTGTTGGATACTCCTCAGGTGGCGGCGCTCTCCGCGGCCACGGCGCTTGTAAAGCAGGCGGTGAAAATCCCGGTCGGCGTGGACGCGGCGTTTAACGACTGTGTGGCTGCCCTTTCCATTGCGAAAATCAATGGATGCGATTTTATCCGCGTGCCTGTTTTTGTGGACACCGTTGAGTTTTACGGTGGGATTATCCAGCCCTGCGCAAGGCTCTGCATGCAGACCAGAAGAAATCTGGACGCCGGAAATATTATGGTTCTGGCGGACATTCAGGTCAAGCATACCAATATGGTCCTGCCGCAGGTCACTATTGAGGCTTCCGCCAAAGCGGCAATCGGCTGCGGCGCCGACGGCCTGATCATTACCGGCTCTGCGATCGGAGTGGAAACCCCGATTGAAATGATCGAGAAAGTGAAAAAGATTTCCCGTATTCCGGTGATCGCCGGCAGCGGCGTTAACGCTCATAATATCAACGAGCAGCTCAATATCGCGGACGGTGCTATCATCGGAAGCAGCCTGAAAAAAGACGGCGTCATCACGAACCCCATCTCCTATGAGCTTGTGCGTGAGGTGCTTGGCGGACTGCGGAAATAATGGACTGACCGGAATAGATGGTCATAGTGAAAGGAAGAAATGTGATTATGATGAGACCCATGAAATTGGCAGGCAGCGAGCTTGTGTTCGGGAAAGGCTGCCTGGAGTACATAAAATTCGTCCCGGCAAAAAAAGCCCTGATCGTGATCGGCGGAAAAAGCATGGAACGCAGCGGCATCCTGCAAAAGGTGGAGAGCTATTTTTCACAGTCAGGCGCCCAAACGAAGGTTTTCAGCGGAGTGGAGCCGGACCCCTGTTTTGCGACGGTAAAAAGAGGGGCGGAAATGATGAAAGCGTTTGAGCCGGATATGATCGTCGCGCTGGGCGGCGGTTCGGTCATGGACGCCGCAAAGACAATGTGGGTGTACTACGAGCATCCTGAGCTCAACACTCTGGACGAAGTGCTGACCGCGAAGCCTTTTCCGAAGCTGAGGGAGAAGGCACGCTTTATGTGTATTCCCTCCACCAGCGGTACCGCCAGCGAGGTTTCCCGTTCCGTCGTCATTTCCGATGACGAAACCGGGATGAAGCACGGGCTTGGCAATATGGAAATGATGCCGGATATTGCTGTCTGCGACCCGGAGGTCACGGCCACCATGCCCCCGCACATTACTGCCGAAACCGGAATGGACGCCCTTACCCACGCTGTGGAAGCCCTTGCTTCCAAACGGGCGAACTACCTTTCCGACATTCTCGCCCATGCGGCGGTGATTGACATTGTGAATAATCTGCCCAAAGCATATGAGAACGGAAATGACATGGACGCACGCGAAAAAATGCTGAACGCCTCCATGACGGCCGGTCTCGCCTTTACGAATGTCTCGCTGGGAATCGTGCATTCCATGGCGCATACGCTGGGCGGTTATTTCCACGTCGCCCACGGCCTTGCGGATGCGATTCTTCTGCCTTACATTATTGAATTCAACAGCGTCGACCCGACGGCCAAGGCGGTATATGACAATATGGCAAGGGATCTGGGGGGCGGCGACCTTTGCGAAATCATCCGGGACTTGAATCGCAAAGTAGGAATTCCGGCCTGCGTCAAAGAGGTTGTGCCGGACGAAGCGGCTTATATGGCAAAAGTCAGCGAAATGGCTCCTGCTGCCCTGGCGGATGGCTGCACCAAGACAAACCCGATTATTCCAACGGTCGAGCAATTCGTGGAGCTCTTTAAGAAAGTGTACTCCGCATAAAATCTTATCAGGACGAACGGAGAAAATATTTATGAATTTAATCTGTTATCTTTCCAACGGTTATCCAACCATTGCGGACAGCATTGAAATGGCGAAAACATATGTGGAGGCCGGCTGCGACATTATCGAAATCGACTTCCCCTCGCGCAATCCTTTTCTGGAGAGCGAATACATTTCGAACCGAATGGCTGAAGCGCTCAAAGCATGCGACGACTTTGACAAATATATGGAAGGCATGGTGCAGGTCAAAAAACTGCTTCCAAATACAAAATTTATCCTGATGGTATACGAGAACACCGTCGAGGAAATCGGAGAAAAGAAGTTCATTGATTTCTGTCTGGAAAACGATTACCGCGACATTATCCTGGTAGGATTGAAGGACGAAACCCTCAAAAACAGAATGATTGAAAGCAATCTCCGCGTGAGCTGCTATGTTCAGTTCCAACTGATGGAGCGTGAAGTGGAATACGCGCTGAAATCCAACGGATTCGTATATTTGCAGGCCGTACCGGCTCCAAATCAAGTCAACCCCGCGTATCCGGAGCTGAAGGACTGCATTCGGTACCTGCGCGGCAGAGGACTTAAAAACCCGATTTACTGCGGCGTCGGCGTGCATACCCCACAGAATGCCTCAATGGTAAAAGCTGCCGGAGCGGATGCCGCGTTTGTCGGCAGCACTATTTTAAAGCTGCACGACGATAAACCGGCGCTTATTTCGATGATCCGCCAGTTTAAGGAACAGTGCTGATTGACAAGCGACCGGTGAATGAAAAAGCAAGCCCGATGCCAGTATTTGGAAGGCATTGGGCTTGCTTTTTTGACAGAATTTCCATTCATTTCGGGTAAGCCGGTCACAAAAATGGCATCCCAAAAACACTTTGCACCTTTAGTATTCAGCGGCACCGCAAAATGCTTGGATATTTTGCTCAAAACACGTAAATTCTCTGGTAAAACGCGAATATCTTTTTCCTCCTGCGGAACGTATAATTGATTACAAAAATAGAAATGATTATTGTTTTTCAAAGGATTATTATTGCAGGAGGAGAGAAAATGATTAAAGTTAAAAATTCGGCAACCGCTTTATTACTTGCTTTTTCAATGCTATGCTCCATCATTGTCATGACCCCGGCCGCAAGCGCGGAGGTCAAGGATTCCAATCCCATGGATTCCTGCATTACCGGCGTGGATATTACTTATACCAATGATTCGGGCCAGCACACGGTACAAATCAGAGATTCCGGCAGCCCGGACACCATCGAAATACAGGCGGGCACCACCGTGGGCCTGAAATATGAGTTCGTCCTTCCGGATGACATGGTGATCCACAATGGGGACCAATATACGATCTCCCTCCCTGAAAATTTACCCGTTGCCAACAGCTTTAAGGGTAAAACCGGGGATATTGGAAAGCTGGGTACTTATCAGATAAACGACGACCAGACGGTAACCCTTACGTTTAATGAATATGCGGCGACGCATGAGTCCCGCGGCGGCAATTTTTACGTGGAAACTTCGTTCAGCGGGGTATCGGACAGCGGGTTCCCTGTGCAGGATGTCGTGTTCAACGTCCAGGGAAATACCGTTACGGTTCCCGTGGAAACGGTTTATTCCGTGAAGGACCCCTCCATCGAAAAGAAGGGCAGTTATACCAAGGATTCCGGCGTTACCTGGACGGTGACGATTCATTCCGGAAATGACCGTGATAACGTGGGCCTGACGGATGCGATCGTTACCGATACACCCGGAGACTATCAGGATTTTACGGGGAATGCTTCCCTGCAGATCGGGAGCGATGTTTCCCAGCCAATCAGCGAAGGTAGCCCAACAACGCCGTATTATGAGGTGAAGGACAGCGGCATCGTATTCCATCTTGGCGACATCCCCGCAAATACGGATGCGAAAATCGTTTATACTTACAAAGTTACCGACAAGATTTACCAATCAAATCAGGATAAAGTCACACTTACCAACCATGTAAAACTGGGGGCCGCAAACATTACGAAAAATCCTTCCGCTGACGGTACGGTCGATGTGCCGGTGGACTGGATTTTCAAGGGCGGAACCTACCATTCTGCGAACGATACAATCACGTGGACCATCGATGTCAATCCCGACAACCGGCCTTTGCCCGCGGGGGCGACCGTGACGGACACGCTGGCCAAGTTTCTTAATCTGGATCCGGATACCGTCCAGGTGAACGGGTCGGATATCCCGGACAAAACCGGCGCGACCGGAGAAATCAATGACGCTATCTATTATACGACCTCTTCCTCCAGCGGACAGACAGCTGTGATATTCCATTTTGCCAAAGCAACGACCACCCAGCAGACCATTACTTTTACCACGAAGATCGACGGTAAATACTATAACAGCAATTCCGGCGGTTTTAAAAATACAGCAACTTTAGATACTCCAAGCCATGACGGCATTGGGAAATCCCGTCCTGCGACGACCGGAACCGTTGGCCCGTCTTCGTCCGTCATTACAAAAGGGAAATCCGGTTCCTACAACCCATCCACTCACCAACTGAGCTGGGAAATCACGGTAAACAGCAATCAAATGGCCATTACCAATCCCGTCGTCACGGATACGATCGACCAGAAGTCGAGCGGAACGGCGGGCGACCACCAGAAAATCATCGGCGTCACCGCCAAGCAGGGTAGCAGCTCTGTTACGCTCAACAAAGGAACAGCTGCCGATACCGGAACGGTTCCGTTCTACTATATCCCTTCCGATGGAAAGACGCTAACCGTCCATTTGAAGGACTTTGCATCCGGCGATAACCCTGTTGTTCTTACGGTCGTTTGCGAAGTGACGGACCCGGCCTATTATGCGGTCAACGGCACAAACACGGTGTATAACACGGCGGTCCTTACCGGAAAAAGCAACGCGGGCGACAATATCAACCAGTCTGTGACAGCCAGCCAGAATGTCACAAGCAAGGTCATCGAAAAATCCGCTCTCGGCTACCGTTATGATGACAACCATTTGGTGAACTGGCAGATCGTTGTCAACCAAAATAACATGCCCATGACGAATGCCGTCATTACCGACACCATCCCGGCTGGGCTTACCCTTCAAGAGAGCACCATTACCTTTAACGGTACTGCCGTGAAAACGCAGTCAGCGGCGGGCGGCACAGCCCCTTACTATACTTTGGAAGGCTCCAAATTGACGATTCATCTGGGTAACCTGACGGCAGCCGGCACTGTCAAGTATGATACGGCGATCGATATCGGTCAGTTCCAGAACAGCAATCAAACCCTTTCCTACAAAAATACGGCGAACCTCCATTTCGACAATGGGACCACCTCCGGAGAATCTTCCACGGCCACCCAGACCGTAACCCATTCCGTTGTTGAAAAGGGGTTTCAATATACAAACGGAAATCTCTATATTGACTGGAAGGTACTGATTAACCGCAATCAGGTACCAATTGGAAAAGAAGGAACGGAGGTCAAGATTACAGACAATCTGCCGGAAGGCCTGTCTCTGGACACCGGTTCCGTGGCGTTTTACCCGGTGACTACCAATAACGGACAGACTTTTACCAATGGAGCCCCTGTGACACTGACGAGAGACAATATCAGCTATCACGCTGCCACCAGGGAGTTTGTATTCACGTTCCCGAAAGATACGGATTTGTCCAAGGCATACCGGCTGGAATTCAGGACCTTTGTAACAGATCAGTCCAAGAGCCCTTTCAAAAACACGGTGAACTTTCAGGGTGTCATCAAGGACCAGAGTTCAACAAGCGGAAATGTCAGTATTGTTTACCAGTCGGCGGGCGGCGACGGATGGGGTACCCTTCCGCTGGGCAGTATTACGGTGCTAAAGCAGGATGACAAAGACAACACTCCGCTTTCTGGCGCCGAGTTTACCCTTTACGATTCGTACGGCAATCCGGTGCAGATCCTTACTACGGACTCGACAGGCCGGATCGTTTTCAGCAGGCTGAGCTACGGAACCTATTCTTTGCGTGAGACAAAAACGCCGGATGGATACAAAACGAGTACGTATTATAAAAGCGATATTCAGGTTTCTTCTGTTTCCAAAAATATCACTCTGACGGTGGGCAACACAAAGAATAATTCTACGCCCGACCCGGGAAGTTCCGAATCGTCCTCATCGTCCGGTTCGGAAAGCTCAAGCAGTTCGGAATCCTCCGCTTCCTCCACGCCGAGCAGTTCCAGCAGCAGTAGCCACGGCCATTCCGGCGGTGGCGGTGGTGGAGGCGGAGGATCCAATTCGGATGCATCGTCCAGCAGCGCATCTTCCGCTGATTCTTCCTCCGTCAACTCCACGGAAATCATCGATGAAAACTCGATAGCGCAGGCCGGACCCGGAAGCTCTTCCTCCTCAAACCCAAATGAGACCGTTTGTGACGATGATGTCGGAAAATCCGGGCCTTCTCCCAAGACAGGCGAAGCTCCGCTTCCTCTGCCAGCCCTAGGGACCGTCATGGGAATGGCGATTTTAACCGTAGTGGTACTGAGAAAGAAGATTACCAAAGAATAAATCATAAAGACTAAAAACCAGCCAATGAGAAATTGGCTGGTTTTTTATATTTTGGAAGAAAGAATGACGCAGCTTTTTCAAAATAAGGAAATTTGCTGAGTCTCAAAATTGCAGAAAAAATTTTTATTTTGCAAAAGAATAAGGTAACGCGAAAGGAAAATTATGATAACATAATTTTAACATAAATTTTACATGAGCGGCGGATAACTCTGTCAATCCGTCCAGCCAGTCAAAAAATATGCGGTGGTACAGCTGAACAAAATGACGGAAACAGATTGATCGGGGAAAACTTTTGGGAAGGATGGCGACAGAATGAACGGAAAATTGAAACCAAGGCAGTATGAAATACTGAAAATTTTAGTTACTTCTTCCGCCCCGCTGGACATCACGTTTTTTCGCGACGAGCTTAAAAAAAGCGAACGGACCGTATGGTATGACATCAATGAGCTGAAAAAAATCTGTGCGGAAAAGAACGTGGAAATACGCCACCGTTCAAAGTGGGGGTTCTACATACCGGTCGAACAGAAACCCAGGTGTTCGGAAATCATTATTGCAGGGCGGCCTGAAAAGGACGCGGGATTTCTGAAGAGTATTGAAGATGAGCGCATTTTGAACCTTTTCTTTTATTTCTATGTGAAGAAAAGAGACGTTACGGCGGAGCTGCTCGCCAGAAAATTTTATATCTCCCGGTCCACTCTGATGAGAATTGTACCGCGGTTTGACGAATATTTCGATAACCGGATTCATCTGTCCTCCCTGAAAACAGGAGGCTATGAGCTTCAGGGGGATGAATTTACCATCCGCCATATTCTGGCGGAACGGCTGGCTCAGTATTTCAAGGGAAGCTATACGGCGGAAGACTGGTATCTGCTTTTGCCCGATCCGTTGAAAAAATACATCAACCTTCAAAGGATCATTACGATCAGCAATGAGATCAAAAGAGTAAATGAACAGTATAATGTCTGGATTTCCAACAGCGGTTTTTTAAATCTGCTGTCTTATTGCATTGCAGGCGATATACGGAAATATTTCTGCAGCCCCGGGGATTCTGCGGACGATTCGCAGGGGTATGCCGAAACTCTTTTAAAAAGGCTGAACAAAAAGACCGACAAAACGGAACTGGGCTATCTGAAAACCGTTCTGATGGAAAACGAAATCATTGTCAATATTCAGGAGATAGAGGAGCAGAAGGTCAATTCCAGCCTGAAGAAGATTCTGGAGTTTTTAAAAACGCAGGAAGAAAAAGGCAGCTACAAGTTTGATAGGACCTCCCTTTTCGATGATTTATACGGGCATCTGAAAAGCTCGTTATTCCTGTTCCTCAACGCGAAGGAGAAAAAAGAGGAGAACTATATCGTTATCCGTGAGGTAAAAGAAAATTATCTCGACTTCTACCGCATGGCGGAAGAGTGTTCCCACATCCTGAAACAGGACTTTCCCATTGATTTTACGGAAACGGAAGTCTGCTATATTGCCGTTTATTTATATAAAAACTGCAAAAATCAATTAAACAGGAAGAAAAATGTTCTTCTGGTCTGCGGAACGGGCAAGGGCCTGTCGAACCTGCTGGCCATCCGGCTGGGCAATGTGTTTCCCATGCTGAATATTGCGGGACAGGTTTCTCCTTACCAGCTTTCCAATATGAATTTCGGGAAAGCGGTCGACTTTGTCATATCGACCATCCCGCTGAATATTACAAGCATACCTGTGCTGAAAATTTCACAGATACTTCCAATGGAGGACATCAAACGCATTCAGGAATTTCTTGACTACGGCAAACTGGTCGATGAGATTCCCCTGCAGGAGAAAAACCGGGCCTCCTTTAACTCAAAGGACGACCCGTTTGAAATAGCCGGAACCGTTCAGCAGAAAACGGCTTTTAATAATCTGACCTATGCCGCCAATATCATCAGCAAGCTGATTTTGACGCTTTTGGAATATACCTCCAAGTTCCCGGAGAATTACAGGATGAGTCAGGATGTGCTTCTTGGCATGGTGATCCATATGAGCATGGCTGTTCCCCGATGGTTTCAGGGCTCCGATCACGATGCCCCGCCCGAAATCGCGGAAGAGTACATCAGGATCTCAAATGAGCACAGGGTGATTTACGAGATCATGGAGCAGTTCTTTAAGCTGGTGGAAAACTCCCTGCAGGTGAGTATCAGCATAGAAGAAAAAATAGCGTTTTTCTTATACATTATAGGAGGAAATGAGGATGAAAGTACTAACGATTAAAAAGGGGAGGCTGATTTCCCCGGTTAACGGATATCACGGAGATGTCAGGGATATTCTGGTCAGGGACGGAGTCATCACGGCAGTCGGGGATTCCATCGATCCCCAGGGGACCGTCGTCGATGCACAGGGATGTATCGTTACCCCCGGCTTCATCGATATCCATACGCACTGTTACCCGAAAGTATCGCTGGGAATGGAACCGGATGAGCTGGGTATCCGGCGGGGGTCTACGGCGATTCTGGACGCCGGAAGCAGCGGCGCGGACAATTACGAGGATTTCCGGGAGAATTATATTGAAAAAAGCGGAACAAAAGTATTTACCCTTTTAAACCTCGCCAAAGAAGGACTCACCCACGGCCGTGAGCTGAGCGACAGGAAAAATATCGACATTCCCCGGCTGAAGGAGATGCTCCAAAAGTACCCGGACAACATCGTGGGGCTGAAAGCCAGAGCCAGCGCCAGCGTCGTCGGCGCCATGGGGCTGGAGCCCATCGCACTCGCGGTCAGGACAGCCCGCGAGGTGGGCAAACCGCTGATGGTGCACGTCGGGAACCGCCCTCCGGAATTTACGGAGGTGCTGGACTTGCTGCAGAAAAACGATGTGGTCACCCACTCTTTCCACGGAAAAGCGGGCGGAATCCTCGACGAAGAGGGACATGTGATTCCACAGGCGCACAGGGCCAGGGGAAGGGGAGTCCTGTTTGATGTGGGTCACGGAGTCGCAAGCTTCAGCTTCCGCGTGTTTGAGCGGGCGCTGAGGGACGGCTTCGACTGTGATATGATTTCTACCGATTTACATATTGAAAATTATAACGGGCCCGTTTACAGCCTGGCGGCTGTTGTCAGCAAGACCATCAACTGCGGGGAAGAGCTGGAAAATGCGGTGGCGAAGTGCACCAGCGTATCGGCCAGACATTTCGGCCTGAAAGGGCTGGGGGAAATTGCCGTCGGCATGACCGCCGACTTTAACGTTATGGAGCTGACGCCCTGCGAGGAAACTGTGCTGGATTCCATCGGCGACTCTCTGGAGCTGAAACAAAAGCTGGTATTAAAGAAAACGATATACAGTAGAGGTAATGAAAGTGCAATCATGGAACACGCTGCTAAATGACAGTAAGCTGGACATCTCTGTAAAAAACGAGTTTATCCTATGCTATCGGGAAGCAAAGGAAAAATTGAAATCGTATGGGATCGTGATGGATGAAGAGGCGGACTTCATGTTCGCAAACCATATCCTGGCTTTGCTCAAAAGGGTAAAGATCCGCTCGTTTGTGGAGGATATGGAAGAGGAAGATTTCGAACAGGTGCCCAAAAAAGTGTATGACATGGCGGAAGACATTGTCGGGGGTTTGTTTGAAAAAGAGCATCTGCCCATCAATCAAACAGAAGTATTTCTTGTGGCAACCCACATAGAAATGACAATCCAAAAGACAAAAGGAGGAACAGAACAATGAGCGAAAAAAAGGTGCTGGTCGTGATCGGACACCGTATGGGGAAAGGTCAGGCCGTCGCCCGCGGAGTGGAAAAGGCCGGGGGAACGGCCATCGTGATTCCGGGAATGGCAGCGGACATGAAGCTGGGGGACGTGATGCATGAAAACAATGCGGACCTCGGAATCAGCTTCTGCGGAAGCGGCGGTGCCGGCGCGCTGACGGCAAAGACCAAATACGGTTATCCGGCAAAATCTGAGCTTCGTTCCGTAGAGGCAGCCTGTACTGCCGTGGAAGAAGGATGCAAGGTGGTCGGCCTGGGATTTCTGGATGTGGAAGAGCTGGGCCAGAGGCTGGTGGAAACCTATCGCAAGGTCCACGGTGAATAAGGATGCTGAACAATCTGCAAAACAAGCAGCTGCTGAAAGAAATCAGCCACGAGCTTGTGGTTACCGCAAACGGAGATTCTTTGGAAAGCGTTACAGGCAAGCTTTTCCAGAGTATGCGGAAACAGATCTTCGTGGAGTTCCAGAAACCGATTATCCAGATGGAAGCCGAGGAAGTCTTTTTTCAAAAGGTGGATACAAAAAGCCGGACGGAGCATTTTATGTTGTTTTTCTGGCCGAGGGAGAGAGTCACTTATACCATTACCGTCAAAATCGTGGTGAAAGTAAAGTATCTTGATATTGCGAAGGAGGAGCTTTAAATGTTGGAGATCATTCTTTATTCCTTGATTATCGGGGCTGTCGGCGGGGGCTGTATCGCCGCCGGCGCGGCGCGCATGTTTCACGCGCCGGAAGTACAGGCAATGGGGTCTTTCCGAACACTGGGCGAAATGAATGCCTGCAACGGAGACCCGATCGCGCATTTTTCATTTGGACTGGGATTTTTCTTTTCCTCAGCGGCTTCGGCTGTGGCGGCCGGTGCCTTGACGCAGGATGTGTTTCACAGAATCGTTACAAACTGGGGCGCGGCGGTCCTGCTGTTAAAAAACAGAAACATGGAGGAGACGGTCTGGAATCCGAGGAAAATGATGCTGGCCGGTTCCGCGGTGGGCGCGGTCGTCGTTGTTTTTCTGAACACCATGTCCCAGCTCATTCCGGAAAAGCTGTCCCTGATTGCAAAAAATGTGCTGACCCCCGCCACCGGATGGCTGATTAATCCGGTCATGCCCGCTATTTTCTGGCTGGCCGCTGTTGATGCCGGAAAGGTAGTCGGAATATGGGGAACCGTGCTGGGCGGGGTCTCCGCGCTGATTTCCGGAAATGCGGTGCCCGGTATCGTACTGGGAATTCTGATTGGAAAATCCGCTGAAGAAAACGGCTATAAGAGCAGAATGGTCCAGATATTGATTGGCATCGTGGTGATCATGTTCGTCGCGATCGCCTATTTCAGGGGATTCTTCGGCAAGTTCGTTATCGGTTCATGATTCTGATACATACAGGAGGAAATTTAGATGGAAAAGAGAACATTTTCGGAAAAATTTGATGCCTTCATGATGAAAGACAATACTTTTATTCTGCTCGTGATGGGAGCGGCCGCCTCTATCTTTGCCGGAACCTATCTGTTTGTGAAATTCGGCACCGGTGCGTTTAATGAAATTTCCATCGTCGCCATGCTGACCGATGGGATGAGCAGCGGCGACTATGCGGCGGCCGCGGGATTTGCCGCGGGGTTCCTGATCGCCAGAATTCTGGAAGGGCCGCTGGTCGGTCTGATGGATATCGGCGGAAGCCTGATGACCGGCGTAGGCATCGGTATCCCGGCAGTGTTTTTGTCCATGGGCTGGAAGTTCCCGTTTTCCAATTTCTTCGCGGCGCTGCTTGTTGGCGCGGTGATTGGAATCGTCATCGGTGTTGTGCTGATTATTATCCGCAAGGTAGTGCCGGAAGGCATGACCGTCGGCGGTACCAGCATCATGATGGGCGCCGGCAATGCGGTGGGACGTTACCTTGCCCCGCTGATTGTCGTTGCGGCAACACAGTATAATGTTTTTGCGGGAATCGGCGCGATTGTCGGGGCGGCAATTTTCTACAAGTGGGGCAAAGAAATGACCGGCGGCGCCATTCTGGGCGCCATGATTCTGGGTGCGATTTTTCTGTAATGAACAGTGAAAGGGATTAAAGAGAATTCAAAATGAGTGTATATCAGGATATCGGATTAAAAAGAGTGGTTAACTGCTGCGGGCGCGTAACCCTGCTGGGCGTTTCCACCCTGAGCGACGAAGTGGCCCAGGCCGCGGTCGCGGGGGGACAGTCTTATGTGGTAATCGAGGATTTGATCAACCGCGCAGGCGAGATTATTTCCCGGTATACAGGGGGCGAGGACAGCTGCGTGGCGTCCTGCGCTTCCGCTGCGATCTGCCTGACAGTCGCCGGGTTGATCTCAAAAGGGAAAAAGTCAGTTATGGACCGCCTTCCGGACTCCGCAGGGCTTCCGAATGAAATCGTTCTTCAGAAGGGGCACAGCATCGAATTCGGGGCGCCGATGGCGACGATGCTCCGGCTTGGAGGCGGAGTGCCGGTGGAAGCGGGCACCGTGAATGAAGTCGTCCCCGAGGACGTGGAAGAGGCCATCAACGAAAGAACGGTTGCTTTGCTGTATGTCAAGAGCCATCACTGCGTGCAGAAGGGAATGCTGGATATCGAAACAATGCGGAATATCGCGCACCGTCACCAGCTTCCCCTGATCATCGACGCGGCGGCGGAGGAGGATTTCCGGAAATACCTTGCCATGGGAGCCGATCTGGTGGTGTACAGCGGGGCGAAGGCTCTGGAAGCGACGACCTCCGGATTTGTGACCGGGAAAAAGGAATATATCGAGTATGCCAAAAAGCAGTACCACGGAATCGGACGCCCCATGAAGATTGGCAAAGAAGGCATTATGGGCCTTTTGAAGGCTTTGGACCGCTATGAAAACAAGGACCGCGAAAAGGAAGTCAAAGAGAATCTGGAAAAGGTACGGTATCTGTGCGACGAGATCAACGGGATTCCCGGCCTGAAGACGGTTCAGATACAGGATGAAGCGGGCCGGGCGATTTATCGGGCCAGAGTGACGGTGGACACGGCGGTCAGCGATAAAAAGATCGAAGACATCAACAGGGAGCTGCGCGCCGGGGACCCCATCATTTACTGCCGGGCCGAATTTCTGAATCTGGGCAAGCTGGACCTTGACCCGAGACCACTGTGCGAGGGCGACAAGGAACTGATTGTAAGCAGACTGAAAGAAATTATGAAGGGATGAAATCATGGGAATCAATTACTGTCATCATCGTGTATGCCTGAACGTGCTGGCCGGAAGCCTGAAAAACGCGGAAGAAATCTATCGGGCGGCGGAAAAACATGTGGAGGTTGGCGTGCTCTCCGCCAGCTATCCGGATGTTCCGAGCGCGGTAGAGGATATGAAAAAATACATGGACGTGCTGGAGGGAAATCTCTCTGTCGGGCTGGGCGGCGGAAATCCCGCTCAGTGGAAAGCGGTCGCGGAAATTGCAAAGGAAGTCAAGGCCAATCACTTTAATCAGGTGTTTTCCGCGGTCGGCTATACAAGGGCAAACGTGGGGAATGAGTCCAGCCATATCAATGCCCTCGTGTCCCCCTCCGGAACGGCTGGAATGGTGAAGATTTCCACCGGGCCGCTGTCCAAGGACTGCGAACAGCCTGCGATCATTCCGGTGGATACGGCCATTGCCATGATTCGGGAAATGGGAGGAAACTCCATCAAGTTTTTCCCGATGGGCGGCCTGAAAAGCAGGGAAGAGCTGAGAGCGGTAGCGCAGGCCTGTGCCGGAAACCATTTCATTCTGGAGCCGACCGGCGGGATCAGCCCGGATAATTTTCGTGAGATCATGGAAATTATCTTACAGGCAGGTGTGGAAAAAATCATTCCGCATGTTTACAGCTCCATTATTGACAAAGAGAGCGGAAACACAAAGATTGACGCAGTAAAGAATTTGCTGTCGGTCGTAAAAGAAATCGTATAAATTTAGAATTAGGATAAGAAGATATGAAAGAATTTACTTATACAATCAAAGACCAATTGGGCATTCATGCAAGGCCCGCCGGGATGCTGGTAAAGGAAGCAAAAAAGTTCGGCAGTGCGATTACCATCCGCGGCAAAAACGGAAAGAGCTCGGACGTTTCCAAAATTCTGAACCTGATGGCGATGGGTATCAAGCACGGCGACGTCATCACGGTACAGGCTGACGGTAAGGACGAGGAAGCCGCCATCTCCGCGATGAAGGCACTGGTTACCAACAATTTATAGGAGCGTCAGTCCATTCGGGCTTCCGACGATTTCCAGAGCTCCGGCGGCCCTCAGTTTGAAAGTCTCAGTACAAAGCGAATGTAAGCCGTACAGCCGGTACAGATGTTTTTAGCATCGGTACCGGCTGTACGATTATCGGACGGCAGTACTACTGAACGATACCGGGAAGATCGCCGGGAAGATCGGCGGTCGGCTTTGTTTTTTTACGGTTTCGTATTTCAGCGGAAATCAATATGATTATAGGAAAAATCACTTCAAAAGGGGTCATAGAAATTACCAGAGAAGGAATCCGGTCAAAAACATCGCTTAGCTTTTGTAGATCCAACAAGCTGGTTGTCAATATGATAAGAGTACAGGGAACGACCAGAAATTTTTGCTCCGTATTGCGGAGAATATGAGAGAGCCCTAAAGAGGCGGAGTAAATCAAGACACAAAGCTTTATAGTCCCGGCAAGCACCAGATTTATGCCGACCAATATTTCAAACCTTTCGAAAAAATCTCCCAGTGAAGCCGTACTGATCGCCGCGTCGGATGAAAAATAATAGACGGATGCCGACGGTCCTAAAACCAACACATTCCGCAATCCTATCACCAAGTGTGTTAATGTGATCAGCAGCATCGCATTTACGAGAATTTTTTTAATGTTTGCTTTTTGCTCCATTTTGGAAAAGAAAGAAAGGCAGACGAACGCTTCCGACCATGGAATGATAAATATCTTATAGGATGAATTCAAAATCATTTTCAGATCGGAATCCATCATCGGCTTTAAATTTCCCAATTCCATACTGCCGAGGCAAATGAGAGTTGCAATGACCACAAAGCCGATCACAAATTTTATCAGAAGATTCGAAGTGCGGGCGATCGTTTCGGCTCCGCACGTAACAGCCGCTATGGCTATCATAATGAAAAATATGGAGGTGACGTTTCTTGGGGTAGTGTCTAAAGCGGTGGTTTTGATGTAAAGACTGAAGGAGCCCAGTACCCTGTACCCGATAAACAGGGAAAAAAACACGCTGATAAGCGACATTACGGTTCCGAAGAAACGCCCGAAGATGGCAAACAGCATTTCGTACAGATCCTTTTCCGGATAAAGCTTTGCTAATCTGATGTACAGTGCTGCCATCGGTATCATGAAAATGGCCGCAAGTAAAATCGATACCCAGAAGTCCTGCTTTACATCTTTATCGGAGCCGAAAAGGACAAGAGTCCCAAACCAGAACATATAAAAGAGGCTTGTCATCTGTTTTCCCGTTATTTTGTAATTTGTCATTCTGTCTGCTTCCTCGCGTGAACAAAAATATTTTGTGATCGTCAATAATCATTGCTATTATTCTCAAGAATAGGGTAATTTACTCTGAATGCGATGAGGGAATTTGATTTCATGCCAAGGAAATCCGGTTCAGAGGTTACTGAAGCCATCCTGCATATTGTGGGTTTCTAACCGCTTTTTATACCCCGAAAGCACCTTCTTTCCTATGCTTTATCTTCATACGCTGCAAAACCGGAGGCCGGAAAGCTTCCGGCTTTTTTTATTCCGATTTGGAATGGTTTAAAAACAGGCTGCGACTCGCTGTAGATATTCTTTATGTGTTACCAAGAAAAAGTTTATGCATTGTCATCCTGTGATTGACATTCGCTGCATAAAACATATAATGTTTTTATTAAAACAGATATGAATACTATGAATATTTCGAGCCGTTATAGCTCCGGCCAGCAGAACAGATTCCATTCAGAAAGATTTGTGGTTCTTGCACTGTCTGTAAACCAAGAAAAGAAATGAGGAAAATGCTGTGGGAAAATTATTTACATCTGAATCAGTAACCGAAGGACATCCGGACAAAATTTGCGATCAGATATCCGACGCCGTATTGGACGCGCTGATTTCTCAGGACCCGTCTTCGCGCGTAGCGGTGGAAACGGCCGTTTCCACCGGATTGGTGCTGATTATTGGAGAAGTGACAACGAAAGCGTATGTCGATATTTCCAAAATAGCCCGCCAGACCATCCGTGAAATCGGGTACGACGGCCTTGGCGGCGGATTTGACGGAAATACCTGCTCTGTTCTCGTTTCCCTTGACGAGCAGTCGCCGGATATTGCGCTTGGCGTTGATCAGGCATATGAGAACAAAGAGGGAAATACGGAGAAGGATTACGGGACCGGAGCCGGAGACCAGGGAATCATCTTCGGGTATGCGACGAATGAGACACCGGAATATTTGCCGCCCGCCATTTCCTTCGCCCACAGGCTGGCCAGAAAATTGGCTGAGGTGCGCAAGAACGGGACACTGGGCTATTTAAGGCCGGATGGGAAATCACAGGTCACGGTGGAATTTGACGACGACGGAAGGCTGGCCAGAGTGGATACCATTGTTGTTTCCACCCAGCACAGTGAAGAGGTACCCTTAGAGCAGATCAGAGAGGATGTCATCAAGCATGTCGTTCGGACGGTGATCCCTTCCGACCTGCTGGATGAAAATACAAAATATTTTATCAATCCGACAGGGCGCTTCGTTATCGGCGGCCCGCAGGGTGACGCCGGACTGACCGGAAGAAAGATTATCGTAGACACGTACGGAGGGACCGGACGGCACGGCGGCGGAGCTTTCTCGGGGAAGGACCCGACCAAGGTGGACCGTTCCGCGGCGTATGCATCCAGATGGGTAGCGAAAAATCTGGTGGCGGCCGGCGTAGCCGATAAGCTGGAAATTGAAATCGCTTATGCAATCGGCGTAGCGACTCCCGTATCCGTATCGGTGGATACCTTCGGGACGGGGAAGATCGAGCACGGAAAAATCATCGAGATCATCCAAAACGTGTTTGACCTCAGACCGGCCGCCATTATAGACGCGCTTGATTTGAGAAGGCCCATTTTCAGGCAAACGGCTGCGTACGGACATTTCGGGAGAATCGATATCGACCTGCCGTGGGAGGCACTCGACAAGGTTGATGAAATCAAAAAATACTTGTAATTTGGGATATGGCCGTTATGCCAATTAAGCTTTTCCAGCAGACCAATGGATGGGAGGTTACTGAACGTTCATATGAAAATCAAACAATACGATTCTTTCGGCTGCCGCCGATGTTCCCATGAAATGACAAACGGATGAAAAATGAACCATACAGCGATTGATGCAAAAAACATATGAAAGAGGTAACCTTATGAAAAAATTACTGATCTCGTTATTGATTGCGGCCCTTGCCCTTACCGGCGCCGGCTGCGCAAATACCGGTTCCGATACGTCGGCATCCGCGGCGCCGGCAGCGTCCGGCGGCCAAAGCGATGCGGCTTCTTCCAGCGATAAGGGCGTTACGATCCGTGTCGGCGATCTTGCCAGCTATGAGCTGATCAAGGACGCCGATGAAAAAGGATTTTTTAAAGAAGAATTTTCAAAGGATGACGTTACCGTTGAAATCAAAAGCTTTCAGTCCGGCCCGCCGGAGCTGGAAGCGCTGACGGCGAAAGACCTTGATTTTGCTCTGATGGGTGACCAGCCGGCGGTACAGGGTGTCGCGAATGAAATCGGTATTCAGGTGGTTTCCGGTCTGCTGGACGGCACGCACGGAAACGGCCTGATTGCCCGTGAAGACGCCGGAATCAGTCAGATAGCCGATCTGAAAGGGAAAAAGGTGGGCGTGCCCGTCGGGACTACGGCCCATCAGCTGTTAATCAAAATGCTCGAAAAGAACAACCTGAAAACCTCGGATATCCAGCTTGTCAATTTGGCGGCGGGCGATATCGTCACCTCGCTGCAGACCGGAAACATTCAGGCCGCCGTTACCTTTGAGCCAAGCCTGACAAAGGCCGTGGCGGGCGGCGGAATCAAGAAAATAAGCGATGCCGAGGGCTACAAGGAAATTATCAACGTCATTGTCGGCAGGACGGAATTTACGAAGGAGCATCCCGATCTGGCTGTGCGTTTTCTGAAGGTCATCAAGAAGACGGCGGAGTGGCGCGATTCCAATTTTGAAGAATCTCTGGGTATCCTTGCAAAGCGTACCGGCGTCGACAAAGAAGCCCTGCGCGCCAGCGCTTCCTCCATGCCGCCGCTTCTGGCGCTGAAGGACAGCCATAAACAGGCGATTCTGGAAACCGCCCAGTATCTGAAGAACAACAATATTATCCGCAGGGACCTGACGGTCGAACAGATTTTTAACGACGAGTACGCCGTAAAAGCAGGCATTCAGTAAGGGGGCTGACAGCGTGGCAGAGAACAAACACAGCTGGCGTGAGGATGAGCTCAGCCTGCAGGAGGTCATAAAGAAATATCCGGACGTGTCTCCTTTCGTGATTCTGAAAACAGATGTTCAGCGAAGAGGCGTCGACTTCACACAGCGCGCAATCGACGCGGTGGACCCCGACCGGGACGCGGTTGTTTATCGCGGAATTTACAGCGAAAAAAACGACCGTATCCCCAACGGGCTGATTCTTCGGGACGGAACAACGATTCTGGCCGACCGTGTCGTTTCCTTCTCCGGGTTTAACGGCGGCCGCGACCCCTATCTCATTGATATCGTGGACGGAAAAGCCGTGCTGACCGACGAAGGCAAAGTGATTGAAGAGGTCGGATACTGGCCGAAGCCCGATTACTTTGACAAGGTGACCAGCAGCGGCAAGCCTATGTGGCAGGTGCTGGTCGCCAGACCGCAGCGCATGGATATCAACCTTTACCAGAACTGCGATTTTTGGAAGGACACCGGCATGGGCTGCAAATTCTGTCCGATCGCGGCAACGTACAGCAAAACCAAAAAAGTAAAGTGCGAGCATCTGGATTATCAGGACGTCGCGGAGGCGGTCGCCGAGGCGCTCAAGCAGCCGGGGCGGTTCCGGATGATCCAGCTGTGTTCGGGCAGCCTGCTGGGCGGGGAGGAGCTGCTGGACGATGAAATTGACCAGTATATCACCATGCTGAAGCTGCTGGAAAAGAATTTCAGCCATAAAAAGGTGATGACCCAGCTTATTTCCACCGCGCATAACGAACGGCAGCTGCGCCGCCTGCACGAGGAAACGATCCTGACGGGGTATACCGCCGACATCGAAGTCCTGGATGAAGAAATCTTTAACTGGATATGCCCCGGCAAAGCGAAGTACATCGGCTATCAGGAATGGAAAAGGCGCCTGTATCAGGCGGCTGAAATTTTCGGCCCGGGAGCCGTCAATACCGGGATCGTTTCCGGTGTGGAGCTGGTGAAACCAAACGGCTTCCGCTCCGAAGAGGAAGCGCTGGAAAAAGGACTGGAGGAAGCCGAGGAGCTCGCGCGGCACGGCGTCGGCGTCGCCCAGACGGTTTACCGTGTGGCGGAAGGCTCGTACTTCCAGAAGCAGAAGGCGGCGTCCCTGGATTACCTGACCGCTTTTGCAAAGGGGCTTGACGCGCTTCAGCGCAAGTACCGTCTGGAAGCGTACTTCGACGACTACCGTACCTGCGGAAACCATCCCAATACCGATCTGGCGCGGATATAAGGAGCGGAAAAAATGAGCATACAATTAAACGATCAGGTGATCGCACTGATCAACGATCCCAAAACACTGAAGGTACTGGCCAGCGCCGATCAAAACGGGGTTCCCCATGTGGTCTTTAAAGGCTCCGTCTCCGTCAATGCGGACGGGAAGCTGCAGTATCTTGAAATCATCGAAACCTCTCAGACAAACAGGAATCTGGTGCACAGCATCTGGTTCCGGCGTCAGGTCGCCGTCGGCATCCTTACACAGGATTCCAGAAGCTATCAGATCAAGGGCACTCCGGTACGGGCCGTGATCTGCGGAGAATTATTTGAAGAGAATTATATTGCCGTAAGGGAACGCTTCGGTAAGGACGCGGACCTTTCGACCGTATGGATCATTGATCCCGAAGAAATCAGAGAGGAAACGTTCAGCGTGCAGGCCTCGCGGGAGCGGGAAGCTTACCCGCTGATCGGGCACCTTGACCGATTCTGACAAACCTGCAAAGAAGGAAACATTCTTATGATCAATCAAAAAAAGAAGGTGGGAAACAGCGGCGTTTTTACGGAATTGGTGCTGCCCGTGCTTTTTCCCCTGCTGCTGCTTTTCGTGTGGGAGACACTGAGCGCACGGCGCATCATCAACCCTGCCATTTTGCCCGCGCCGTCGAGCATCTTTTCTACCTGCTGGTCCATGCTTACCAGCGGCGAAATCGCAAGGCATATGCGGATGAGCGCTTTTCGCGTGTGCTCTGGGTTTCTGCTGGGCAGTGCCGGCGGGCTGGTGCTGGGCATTCTGATTGGGCTGTTCCACAAAATCGACCGCGCACTGACGCTGATTATCGGCGTTCTCCGGCCGATTCCGATGATTGCGCTGATTCCTCTGTTTATCCTCTGGATGGGAATCGATGAAACCTCAAAAATCGCGGTGATTACGGTCGGCTCTTTCTGGTCCGTTCTGATCAATACGATTTATGGAATCAAAAGCGTCGACAAAAAGCTGGTGGAGGTCGCCTTTATTTTAAAGAAAAGCCGCATGGAGACGCTTCTGAAGATCGTGCTGCCCGCCGCCCTCCCGTCCATTTTTGCGGGGATCCGGCTAGGGGCCAGCAACGCGTGGGCCTGCGTGGTGGCGGCAGAAATGATCGCCGCCTCGTCGGGAATCGGCTACCTTGTGATGTTTGCCAGAGAGGTGTCTCAGCCGGACGTCATGCTGGTCGGCATCCTGATGATCGGACTGTTCGGCCTGCTGATCGATTTTCTGCTCGTTCACCTCGAAAAGCGCCTGCTGCGCTGGAATGAAACGGAAACGAAGGACTGAGGGGGTAGCTATGAGCGGATTACTGTCTATCAATCACATCAAGAAAAATTTTATCATCGATAAAAAACAGGTGGAAGTCCTTTCAGATATCAGCCTGGAGGTAAACAAAGGGGAATTCATCAGCATTATCGGTTCGAGCGGATGCGGAAAAAGCACGCTGCTGAAGCTGATCATCGGGCTGGAAAGCGCGACGGACGGACAGATTACTCTGGACGGCAAGCCCCTTGTGGAGCCTTCGGAGCTGTGCGGCATGGTCTTTCAGGAATCTAGGCTGTTTCCCTGGTTCAACGTGGAGCAAAATATTGACTTCGGTATCCCGAAAAGCGTCGGCGCGGCGGAGCGAAAAAAACGGATTGACGAGCATATCGCGCTGGTGGGGCTCACCGAGTTTACAAAGGCCAGGCCGAACCAGCTTTCGGGCGGAATGCAGCAAAGGGTCAGCATCGCCAGGGCGCTTGTCGGACAGCCTGAACTGCTGCTGCTCGACGAGCCCTTCGGAGCCCTCGACGCCCTGACCCGCATCAATATGCAGCAGGAGATCCTGCGTATCTGGGAGGCGGAGAAAACAACGATGGTGCTTGTCACCCACGATATTGACGAAGCGATTTACTTGGGGGACCGGGTGGTGGTCATGTCCAAGCGCCCCGGGGCCATCAAAAAGATCATCCCTGTGGAGCTTTCCCGCCCCCGCAGCCGGACGAGTGAAAACTTTGCCGTCATGCGCCAGAAGGTATACCGCGAATTTCTGGAGGAATCCGAAATCACGCCGGATTACTATATCTGAGAATCCTGAGAAACCAAAGACAGCCGTTCCGGCATTTGCCGGAACGGCTGTCTTTTCAACGCTTTCATCATGCGATTTTTTTGTACTGCCCACCGCCCATGTAATAAAGAAACTCCACACGGTCTCCGTCCCGGACGGGGATAGAGCTGAAATCCTTCCGGCTGATGATCTCATCATTCAGCTGCACCGTTACATATTCCTGCATATCGACCTCGGTCTTTTCCAGGAGCTCCTGAACGGACATTTCCGCTTCAAAACTGTTTTGCTTGCCGTTGATCGTAATTATCATAGCTAAATCTCCTTACTTTCTTCGTGCCGGCCGGCAGGTGAAAAACTGCACGCCTTCAGTTCATAGTCGATCAGATGAGTGATGGTCGGGTGGTCTCCGCAAACCGCGCATTCAGGGTCACGGGTGATTTTAATTTTACGGAACTCCATTTTCGCCGCGTCGTAAGTAAGCAGGCTCCCGTTCAGCAGATCGCCGACTCCCAGCAGATACTTTATCGCCTCGGCCGCCTGAATCGTTCCGATGACGCCGCCCATGACCCCCAGCACCCCGGCCTGCTGGCAGGTCGGAACGGCGTCCGGCGGCGGGGGATTTTTAAATACGCAGCGGTAGCAGGGGCCTTCCCCGGGAAGGAACGTCATGGTCTGCCCCTGAAAACGGATGATTCCCGCGTGTGAAAAGGGCTTTTTCAGCATGACGCAGGCGTCGTTGATCAGAAATTTCACGGGGAAATTGTCCGTGCCGTCGATGATGAAGTCGTAATCCCGGTCCCTGATAATATCCAAAATGTTTGCCGAAGTCGCATACTCGTGGTACGTAACGACGTCTACGTCGGGGTTCATCTGGTTGATCGTCTCTTTGCCGGAGAGTACCTTCGGCTTGCCGACGTCCTGCGTGCCGTGGATAATCTGGCGCTGCAGGTTGGAAAGGTCCACGGAATCCGCGTCGACCAGGCCGATGGTGCCCACGCCTGCGGCGCCCAGATACATGGCGGCGGGCGCGCCCAGCCCCCCGGTGCCGATGATCAGCACTTTCCCGTTCAGAAGCTTTTTTTGTCCGCTTACGCCGACATCGCTCAAAATAATGTGCCGTGAATACCGCTCAAGTTGTTCGTTCGTGAATTTCATAGGGAAGTCTCCTTTTGAATTTGGCCGGTGGACTGGCTTTCCAGTATTTTACGCACAAGAATGGCAAGCTGATGCAAATTCTCTTTCAGAAGATAGGCACAGCAGCGGTTCTTCATCGCATAGCGGATGCTTTCCGGCGCAACGTCTTCGGAAACGATGATAAACGGCGTTTTCGGTGTCAGGCGGTTGCGCACGGACAGCGCCTGAATGGCGTTAAAGTGCGGCGTGGAATCGTCGGAAAGAATAATATCCCATTTTTCCTGCAGCAGTGCCTGGCACATGGCCAGCTCGCTGGAAACGTACCGGCTGCAGACGCTGTAGCCTCCCCGCTTCAGTTCCAGGACATTCAGATCGGCAATATACCGGAATTCCTCCACAATGAGGACGTTGATGGTTTGCATTCGGCAATCCTCCGTATCGTTTTATAGTCCGCCGACAGCGTTTTCAAAATCTTCGGTCAGGTCCTCAATATCTTCCAGACCGACGCTGACACGGATCAGATCTTCGTAAACGCCTGCGTTTTCCTTTTCCATCGTACTGCTGTTTGCATAGATCGTGGAAGCGGGATGGATGACCAGCGTCCTAAGGTCGCCTATATTTGCAATATTGCGCGCGTATTTCAAATGATTGATGATGAAAAAAGCGTTTTCCTTCGTACCGGCCCGCAGGGTCAATATCGCCCCGTAACCGCCGGAAAACTGCCGTCGGGCCGTTTGGTGCCACGGGCTGGATTCCAGCCCCGGATAGTTGACGTACGCTAACTTGGGATTGTCCGAAAGCCGTTGCGCGAGCTTCTGGGCATTGCCGCAGAGGCGCTCCATCCGGATGCCCAACGTTTCCAGCCCAAGACTGCACAGGAAGGCGTTGAACGGGGAAAAACAGGAGCCGGTGTTGCGGAACAGCCCGCTTCTCAGCTTGGAAAGGTAAGAAAATTCCCCGAACCTGACAAATTTTGCTATTGAGGGGTATCGCTCCGGGTCCCAGTCAAAGTTTCCGCTGTCGACAATGATCCCGCCGATGGAATTTCCGCTGCCGTTGATATACTTGGATACGGAATGCACGATGATGTCCGCGCCAAGCTCAATGGGGCGCAGAAGGAAGGGGGTGGCGGCGGTATTGTCGACGATTACCGGAATTTTGTGTCTGTGCGCCATTTCCGACAGGGCGGAGATGTCGGGAACATCCAGCTTTGGGTTTCCGATGGTTTCAACAAATATCAGCTTCGTACGCCCGGTGATCTGATTTTCAAAGCTTTCGGGCGTGCTGTCCGCGACATAGCGGGTGGTGATCCCGTAGCTTTCCAGATCGCGGAACAGGCCGATCGTTCCGCCGAAGATTCCTGCGGCGGAAAGGATTTCGTCCCCCGCGCTTAAAAGATTCAAAACGGACAGGGAGATGGCGGCCATGCCGGAAGCGCAGGCCACCGCCCCGATACCGCCTTCCAGCGCGGCGACGCGGCGCTCAAAAGCCTCGACAGTGGGATTGTTGATTCTGGTGTAGGAGAAGCCCGGCGCGCGGTTGTTGAAGATCGCCTCCAGCTCCTCCGCGGTTTTGTGTTCAAAGGCGCTGGACTGGTAAATGGGAGTATGGGTGGCTCCCGTTGCCCTGTCCGGGCCGTTGTTTTTGTGAAGCAGAGCAGTATTGAACCTCATTCCAATCCGCCCTTTATCACGCCGAGCAGGTAGGTTCCGTCGCCGTTCTGAACCACCTCGATCACCTTGTGTTTTTCATTTTTCAAGCTGCGGGGAACATTCTGAATCGGTTCTCCGTCATTCAGCCGGATTTGCAAGGTCTGTCCGTTTTCCAGTTCCTCCAGTGCGACTTTTGTCTTTACGAAGGTGATCGGGCACACCACATCCGTAATATCGACAAAAGCGTCATAGCTTTGCTTGCTCATCGGATTGCCTCCTCCAGTTTTTTCTTTAATTGATCCTCGCCGATGCGGTCGATCGTCCGGCGGAAACGTTCGCCCGGTTTTCCGTGTTCCTGAAAGAAGGCGATGGCGGCGTCTACCACGCGGAACAGCTGTTCCTTCTCTGTAATCAGCGGAAGCAGCGGCTTCCCAAAGACCATATCGTTCCCAAAGGTGCCGCCGAAGGAGGTAATGTAGCCGCTTTTCCCCGACCAGGCATCCGTTGGGCAGGATTTTACGCATTTCCCGCAGTAAATGCAGCGGCTTTCGTCAAACGCAAGCGAATTTGGCCCGCGGCTGACGCTGATCGCCTTCACGGGGCATGCGGCCGCGCATACGCCGCAGTAGGTGCAGTCTCCGCTGTGCCACTCGGGGCGAAGCCCCCCTTTAATACCAAGGTCGTTTTCTTCCGCTTTCAGGCAGTTGTTTTTGCACCCGGTAATGCCGATTTTAAATTTGTGGGGCAGGTCCCTGCCGAAATATTTGGCGTCCAGCTCCCTGGCAAGGCCGCTGGTCTCGATCAGACCGCTTCCGCAGATGGCGCTGCCCTGGCACGCGGTGACCGTGCGCACGCGCGGGCCGCATGCCCCCGGCTGAAGCCCTACTTCGGCCAGTTCGCCCTTTACCGCCTCCACGTCTGCAAAGTCGATAAACGGGATTTCAATTCCCTGCCTCGACGTCATATGGATATAGCCCTTTCCGTACAGATCGGCTATCTCGCTGACTTTTTTGATCTGATTTCCCTGTAGCTGACCGCCGACCACCCGGATTCTCAGCGAAAATTTATTGTTTTGAATCTGCCTCATAAATCCGCCTTTTTTAAGCTCTTTATATATCGACTCATCCATCTGAGTATTCCTCCTTACCGTACTTCTAAAATGTACATTTAATTATAGAATACGGTCCCCGCTCTGACAAGGCGAATAAATTTAGCATAAGGGGGGAATATCTTTGGCTGTCAAAACCGGACGATTGACTTTGCCCGCCGGCATGTTAAACTGTTTTCATAGTGAATATAGTAAACATATGTATATTATATACTTTGAAGCACCGCATTTAAGGGAGATGCTTTGAAGTGTACAGCCTTTTCTTCAACATTTTTATAACATATAAAACATATATGTTAAATTAAGTTAATATCTTTTTTAGAAGATACGGGAGGTTTATTGTGATAATATTAAAAAAACAGCAGATAGGGGAAATGATACGCCACAGCATTGCCGGGCTTCCCAACGAAAGCTGCGGTCTGATCGCAGGAACCGTCGAGAACGATTGTAAAACGATTGAAAGGGTATATCTGCTGAGGAACATCGACGAAAGCCCGGAGCATTTTTCCATGGATGTGCGGGAGCAGTTTGCGGCGGTCGCGGATATGAGAAAGAACGGCTGGAAGCTGATCGGCAATTTTCACAGCCATCCGCAGACGCCGTCCCGCCCTTCCCGGGAGGACATCCGGCTGGCCTTTGACCCGTCGCTGAGCTATTTGATCCTTTCCCTTGCGAACAGCCAGGAGCCGGTGCTGAACAGTTTTCTGATACGGAATCAATCCGTGGAGAAAGAAGAAATAAAAAGTTTGGAGTGAGCTTGTCATGGACCCCCGTGAACACGAGGCTTTTGCAGGAATTCAGGAACAGGAGCAGGAATCCCCGCGCGGCGGCAGCCATGACCTGCAGGTGCTCAGTTCTACGATCTCCCATGAGATCAAAGCGCCGGTACGCGCCATTGACGGCTATGCGCGGATTTTCATTGAGGATTACCGCGATAAAATCGATGAGGACGGCCTGCTGCTGATCTCCAATATCCGCGCGATATGCAGGGAAACGCTTTCCATGATTGACAGGCTTCTGGAATACACCCGGCTTTCCGGGGTGGAGCCCGTCAAGGAGACGGTCAATCTGCAGCAGATGATTCAGGACGTGTGTGACAAACTTGCGGCGGGCTATACAAGCAAAAAAGCTACCGTGCTGAAATTTCAGGAAGAGATTCCGTTCGTCCTGTGCGACGGGACCCTGATGCATCAGGTGGTTGTGAATCTGGTCTCAAACGCGCTGAAATTTACCCGCGAAGAACAGACCGCCGTCATTACAGCGGGCTTCCACCTCGAAAACGGGGAGGATGTATTTTATATCCGCGACAACGGCGTGGGGTTCGATATGGAATATTCCCAGAATCTGTTCGGCATGTTCCAGCGCATGCATTCCGATGATGAATTCGAGGGAAGCGGCGTAGGCCTTTCCATCGTGAAAAAGCTCATTCAGGCAATGGGCGGCAGAGTCTGGATAACCGGCGAAGTCGGAAAGGGGGCTTGTGTGTATTTTACCCTTCCCCCGGGCAATATTTTAAAATAGAGCCGTATGGTTCGCTTGTTCTGTTAGGAGGTGTCGCAGATGTATCGGGTTTTATTGGTGGATGACCGGGATATTTTTCTCATGGAGCTGAAAAGGCTGAAAGTATGGGGGAATGTTTCCGGGTTCGAGGTAGCGGGAAAGGCAAATAACGGAAGACAGGCAATGGAAATGCTGAAATCCTCTTCCTATGATCTGGTCCTTACGGATATCCGCATGCCGGTGGTCGACGGCCTGCAGCTCCTGCGGGTCATCAATCAGGAGAACCTGTGCTCCTGCGTAGTGCTCCTGAGCGAGTACAGTGAATTCAATTACGCCCGTCAGGGAATTGTGCTGGGCGCTTTCGATTATCTTGTCAAGCCCCCCAGCCGGGAAAAGCTTTTGGAACTGTTCCAGCGGGCGCACCGATTTCTGGAAACCCGCAAAAAAGGGGAAAACGGCTATGGAAACCCGCTGGAGACCGACTTTGGCTGGGCGTACCCCTCTGCGGAGGAAAAAAGGGTTGTCGACGGGTTCCTGAACCGGGGCACCGATACGGTGCAGATTTTTGAAAGCGCCGTGAAAAGCGTGTACACCATGATGGGGGACAATATGATCAAGGCCGACATCCTTGTCAGAAAGCTGTACCACCATATCATCGAAGAGGTTTATTCAAAAATTCCCTGGCTGGGCGATTTCATCGATATCCGCTTCTTTGACGCCACGGAATATCTGCAGGAAAGCGGACCAGATACCTACAAAGAATATTACTGCGGGAAAATAACTTTTCTGCTGAACTTCATCCGCAGGTATCAGCCGGAGGTGGAGGACGGCACCATCAGCGAAATCTGCTCTTACATACTGAGCCATTCGGAGGACGATATCAAGCTGAAGGTGCTCGCGGAAAAATTTTATATCAATAATACTTATCTGAGCAATACCTTTGCCGTCAAAACCGGAATGCACTACAACAGCTTCGTCACGATGGTAAAGATGGCGCGCGCGGAATACCTTTTTAAAAATACGGATTTGAAAACCTATGAAATCTGCTATCAGCTGGGGTATCACGATATCAATTACTTTTCCAGACTATTTAAGAGCTACATTGGCAAAAGCCCGGCGGAGTACCGGAACCTGCAGCTCAAAAATTGCCCGGTGGTCATGGAAAGTTGCTGCAAAATAGCCCCGTAAAACAGCGTCACACAAAAAAGCCCGAAAACGCTTTTTCGCGTTTTTTCGGGCTTTTGCATTTGAATGCGGGGCATGTGGAATTTCTTTGGGGACATGGGAGTGCGGCCGGACGATGCTTCGGAGGAGAATACTTTCGCAGCAAGCATTGCGGGAGGGATTATGAGGAAAAATTCCATTTTCTGATCGCAAAATTATCCTCAAGCAAGGTCCAGTTCTGCGGGAATGGATAGCCCAGGGCCCAATAGCTTATCCCCGGCAGGTTATAGCTTTTCACCATATCGAATTTCGCCTGGGCGCTGCGCGCGTCCTCAAACCACACTTCGTGCTCCCTGCTCTGTTCGTCCCAATACCGGAAGAAAGGAGCCTGGGCGACCGGATCGTACTGAATCTCCGCACCGTATCTGACGGCCCTCGCGATGGCCTCCTGGGAACTGAACGTTTCCGCTTCCTGCCCCTCGGTATGGGGCAATAACCAGTCTCTGGCGTAAATCTGGAAGCCGAAGTAGATTTTCTCCCGGGGAATGACCGTGACGGCGTAGTCAAGAACCTGCTCGATCTGATTCAAAGGAGAAATCGGCTGAGGCGGCCCCTTCCGATAGCCCCATTCATAAGTCATCAGAATCACGAAATCGACAATCCTGCCGTGCGCCGCATAATCGTGCGCTTCATAGAGCAAACCGGCCTGCCCCTCGGACGTTTTCGGTGCGAGCGCCGTGGATACAAAGAAGCCTTCCGCATGCAGACGGTCCACCGCGCGCTGGAGAAAGCGGTTGTAAGTTTCGCGGTCGGCCGGGAGCACGTTCTCCAGATCGATGTTCAGTCCCCGGTATCCTTTTTCTTTCATCAGGGAAATGATCTCGGTCAGCAGACGTTCCACGAGCTGCGGGCTGTTCAGCACGACGGACGCAAGATTCGCTCCCTGGGATGTCGAAGTGAAATTGGTGATGGACATCATGGGGACCACTCTTTCCGTCAGAGCGGCCTGTACGGCGGGCTCGTCATCGATCGGCTGCAGCGTTCCGTCCTCTTTGATCAGATAAGCAAACGGACTCAGGTAGGTCAGAAATCTGCCGTCCTCCCTGACGATCGGAACGGCGTCCTCCCCCAGCGTATAAAGATAGCCGTTTACATTGAGAGGGGGCCTTGCCCTGCGCGGAATAACGAGTACGGTCCCGGGAATGATCCTGTCCGGATCGGCAATTCTGTTGACTGTGATGAGGGACTGCAGCGATACGCCGTACATCTGCGCGATCCCTCCCAGGGTTTCCCCGGGCTGTACACGGTGCCGGGGGGCGGGGACATACAGGATCATTCCCGGACGGATGCTGTCCGGGTCCGTAATCTGGTTGGCCTGTACGATCTCCCGTACGGTGGTTCCGTATGTCTGAGCGATCTTCCACAGGGTGTCTCCGGGCTGTACGGTATAAAAATCCTCACTGGGAATCACCAGGGCTTGACCGATAACAAGCCGATTGGGATTTTGCAGCCCATTCACCGCCACTGTTTCCGCCACGGAAACACCATATCGATTTGCAATCTGCCAAAGCGTTTCGCCCGGCATGACTACATGAATAAACATAAAACGTCACCTTCTTTTTTCACAATATATGTGAAAATTCCTGGGTGTGTGAAAGCTTCCTTTCCGTCAAAAAAGAGCCCTCCCAGCTGTAAACGCCGGGAGGGCTTATTTTTTTCCGTTTAGGGGGAATATAAAGCTAAGCTTTCGATAACGCTGTGTAAAAAGCGGGAGCAAATCATCTGCGGAAATACCGATACCCTGTGCCTGCTGTAAAATAGAAATACCAAATTTCCGGATTCCGGGATCTGCCCATCGTATATTGCCGGTTACAGGTTTCCTTCACAGAAGGCTTTGATTTCCTGACAGGCCTGGTCCTCGTTTTCCCCGTCGAAAGAGAATTCTACGGTCTCGCCCTTTGTGACGGCCAGACCCATTACGGAGAACAGCTTCTTTCCGTCCGCGCTTTTTGCGTCTTTTGCGATGGTGATTTTACAGGGGAATTTGCCCGCGATTTTCACCAGAAGGCCGACCGGCCTTGCGTGCAGCCCGTATTCGTCACGTACCGTCCATTTAAATTTCTTCATATTTCTTCCTCATTTCCAAAATAACGGCGTTTCTAAGGTGTTGTCACGCCTGATTATCAATAAAAAAATTATAATCCCATTCTGAAAAGAGTGTCAACGCAAGGATTCTTCGGTTGCTGGACGACATTTTCCCAGCTCAAAACAGATGGAAAATGTCACTTACAAGCCGTCATTTGTTGATGTCGACTTTCCAAATCAAAAAAAATATAATGATGAAAAGGAGTAAGCAAAATGAGAAGCGGGGGCAGCCAAATGTGTGCAAAAGGAATGTCGGTTGTCAAATGTTTGGCCAATGCGAAAACAGAATATACAACGTCCGTGCAGCTGAGCGCCCTTCTGAACGTAAGCAGCCGTTCGGCGCTCCGGTACGTTCAGGAAGCGCAGCGGGTCAGCGCCGAAAACGGCTTTGAAATCCGGGCCCACAAAGGGCGCGGATATACGCTGACGGTTACGGATCAGGAAAAGTTCGGGCGGTTTATCGGCGAGGGCGGCGACAGTCTTCCTCTGCCGTCCTCGGAGAAAATTCTGATGAAGGTTGCCGCGCTCATTCTTACTTATGACAATATCAGACTGGATGATCTGGCGGAAGAGTTCCATTACAGCCGCTCGAGCATGTCCCGCATAACCGCTTCCGTCGCAAAGCTGTTCAAAAGCTACGGCGTCCGTCTGGGAAGCAGGGCCCACGCGGGCCTGACCGTGCAGGGTAAGGAAACAGCCGTGCGCAACTGCATGTGCCATGTGTTCTTTTCCGGCGCCGGGCTTGAGGAAGCGGCATCAAGTATGCAGCTTTCCGAAGAGCAGATTTCCGGTGCCAGACAGAGCATTGACGGCTTTGTGGAACAAAACAGCCTTCGCTGTACCGCACAGAGCTGCGAACAGTTTCTGAAATATCTGTTTGTGACGGTTTACCGGATCAGGGGCGGCCATGGAATCCGCTTTGACAGGCAGGCGGTTTCCCTGGTAAAGGCTGCCCTGTCTTCGCAGTCTTCTGAGAACCGAGGGTTTCTTTTCAGCTTATTGTCCCTTTTTATCCCCAATTTTGAATCGGCCCATTCGGCAAAAGAGGAAATCACCTATCTTACTTTGATCTGGGAGCAGTCCTTTTTTACCCGCAGCCCCGGAAAGGAAAACAATCCGTCCTCTGCGCCGTTTTTCCGTACGCTCGTGCAAAATTCTCTGGAGAACATTGAGGAAAAGTACGGAGTCGATCTTACGAAGGACACGAACCTTTTCAACGGGCTTGTGGATCATATCTCGTCCTGCTTCGGCAAATATCTTCTGGATCTGGAAACGGACAATTCGTTTCTTGCGGAAGCGAGAAAGAATTATCCCAGCGCGTATTACTATTCCATTGAGCTGTCCGAGTGCATCTGGGAGCAGACGGGAATACGGATTTCCAACAATGAGCTGGGTTATATTTCGCTGTATTTCGCGTCGTCCATTGAGCGAAATGAAAAGCACGACAAGTACCGTGTGATTATCCTCTGCAATACGGCGTTTGGTACGGCCGCGCTTCTGAACAGCCGGATTTCCACCCAGTATGAGGAAATCAATGTCGTCGATGTGTGCGCGATCAACGACGCGAAGCGAATCCGCTCCGATGTCGATTTCTATATTACCACGGTCCCCGTGAAACAGATGTCCCTGAACGGCAAGCCCGTCCTGCTGTTGTCCCCGTTCCTGAAAGAGGACGATAAAAAGGCGCTGGCAGATATGCTTGCAAAGCTTTCCCAGACGGAAACCATTCAGGACATCTGTTCCCCCGAACGGTTTTCCATTATTGAAAAGCCCTGTAAAAAGACGGAGCTGCTCGAAATGCTGACCGACGATTTTGTGCGGCGGGGACTGCTTACCGCCAAAGAGAAGCAGGCGGTTTTTGACCGCGAAGCGCTGGTGTCGACGGAGATTGCTGAAAATATCGCCATGCCGCACTGCATCATTCAGGGGCCGAGCTTTATCTCCTTTTATATCCTTCGCACGCCGGTCATGTGGGGCAAGGCAAAAATCAGCCTTTTGATTTTCGGCTGTTTCCACGAGGGGGACGTTCAGATCAAAAAGCTGCTTTCCCAGCTGTTTGCCATTGTTTCGGACCCGCGCAGGACCGCAAATTTAATATCAAGTACCAATTACAATGAATTCCTGGAAAATTTAAAAATTTAACGGAGGCTAATGGAATGTTGTCGGAAATTCTTACGAAAGAACTGGTCGCGCTGGATGTGGACGGCCTGCATTCTCCGCAGGAAGTGATTCGTTATAGCGGGTTCCTTTTGGTGAAAGCGGGAAAAGTGAAAGAGGAATACGTTGCAAAAATGGTGGAGGCGTATGAAACGATCGGGCCGTACATGGTTATGACGCCCGGGATCGCGCTTCCGCACGCCAGACCCTCGGGGGATGTTCTGGAGCCCTGTATCTCTTTCGTCAGGCTGAAAAATCCGGTTGCATTCCATCATCCGGGAAACGACCCCGTCAAACTGGTGTTTGCGCTGGGCGGAGTTCAACATAATGGACATCTTGAAGTTCTGGAGGCCCTGAGCGGCTTGCTGGGCGACGAGAAGAACATAGAGCAGCTGCTTTCCTTAAAAAGTTACGAGGAACTGGAAAAGCTCATTCAGAGCGTCCGGTAATCGGGGAACGGCAGATGATCAGCAGAGGGGAAATCCCTCAAAGGAGGTGAGCACGATACACGTTGTTACAGTATGCGGTATGGGTTTCGGAACCAGCCTGATGCTGCTGATGTCGATCAAGGATATTGGGAAAAAGCACGGCATTGAAATCAGCGGCGAAGCGGTTGACCTGGGCTCATACAAGGGAAAAAGATGCGATTTCATTGCGGCGTCCTCGGAAATCGCAAAGCAGATTCAAGGGGAAAATGTCCCGGTTGTTTCCATTGACAATCTTTTGAGCAAAAGTGAAATTGAGGAAAAAATAATGCCGTTATTAACGAAATAACGAGCGAAAGGGAGGGACCACCATGGTATCTTTTTTAGTCAAACTTCTTAGCGAACCGGCTATCGTACTGGGTCTTGTGGCATGTGTCGGCCTGATTGCGATGAAAAACAAGCCCTCGACCGTCGTTACCGGAACGGTAAAAACCATTCTGGGCTTTATGGTTCTGAGCGCGGGCTCCACGATCATCTGCGGTGCTTTAGTCCCGTTCAGCACAATGTTCACCCAGGCGTTCGGCCTGGCTGGAATCGTCCCGGAGGATAATTCCCTTGTGGCGGCGGTACAGACGGTCCTCGGCTTTGAAACGCCGCTGATTATGCTGTTCTCCTTTGTCATTAACCTGATTCTCGCGAGAATCACACCGTTTAAATACATCTTCCTGACAGGGCATATGATGTTTTCCTTTGCGGGAACCATGGCCATTGTGCTCGACCAGCTCGGCATACGCGGCTGGACTGCCGTCGCGATCGGCTCTGTGGTAGAAGGCGTTTCCATGGTTCTGTTCCCGGCCATTGCCCAGCCCTTTGTCCGCAAGATCCTGAAAACGGACGACGTGGCCTTCGGCTTCTGGGGAAGCTCCCTTGTCTGCCTGAGCGGCTGGGTCGGCGGGCTGACGGCGAAGAAGGACAGAGACCCTGAAAAGGACACCTGGGAATCGGTCAATGTTCCGGAGAAGCTGAGCTTTTTAAAGGATATGTCCGTCCTGATGGCGATCGTCATGGCTGTTGTCTATGTTGTCACGGCGATTGCTGCCGGACCCACAGTGGTCAATGAACTGAGCGGCGGGTCAAACTACATTATCTACGCGCTCCTGCAGGGCCTGACCTTCGTTGCCGGCGTCATCGTCCTTTTACAGGGCGTGCGTATGTTCCTTGGCGAAATCATTCCCGCGTTCAAGGGCATCAGTGAAAAGCTGGTTCCCGGTGCGCGGCCCGCGCTGGATATCCCGATTTTCTATGCCAGCGGCCCGGTTGCTACGACCGTTGGATTTATCGCCGCGATGGTCGGCGGATTCATTGCAACGACCATTACCTCACAGATGTCCGTCGTGGTTTTGCCCGGCGTCATCGGGCTGTACTTTATGGGCGCGGCGGCCGGTGTGTTCGGCGACAAGCTGGGCGGCAAGCGCGGCGCCGTCGTGTCGGGCCTGTTCCTCGGCTTTGTGTTCACCATGCTGGTCGCGGTGGCTTACCCGCTGATCGATGTGGCGCGCTATGGCGTAAAGGGACTGTGGTTCGCATCCTCCGACGCGATCATTGTTTCCGCAGTCATGAAGCTGCTGGGCATGCTGTTCGGCATCGCACATTGATTCCTCATTCCGTTTTATGTACATCTTAATCGGGCTCACGTTAAGCTGTGCATTCCTATGTCTGTGAGCCGGAAAGGTCGGTATTCAAAATGAAATATGCAAGAACGGTTCTTGGCGATATCAAAGCGGAGGAGATGGGCTTTACATATACGCACGAGCATCTTCACGCGGTTCCGCCTCCGTGCCAGAAGGACAGGGACCTGGAACTCAGCAGCTATGAAAAGAGTACTGCCGAATTGCTGAATTTTAAGGAAGTGGGCGGCTGCACGCTGGTGGAGGCCTCCACTCTGGATTACGGCAGGGACCTCAACGTGCTTCGGAAAATGTCCGAAGAAACCGGGGTACATGTTATTGCCACTTCCGGATTCAATAAGCATATTTATTATCCGGAATGGGTCGAAGAAAAATCCGTGGAAGAAATTGCGGATCTCCTCAGCAACGACGTTCTGGTCGGCGGGGACGGGGGCAGCTCAAGGGCCGGTTTCATGAAAATCGGTACCTACTACAACCTGATCCATCCGCTGGAGAAAAAGACCATTACCGCCACGGCGATTGCCCAGAAAAAATGCGGAGCGCCTATCTGGGGACACACCGAGGCCGGAACGATGGGCATGGAAGTGCTCGATCTTCTGGAGAGCAACGGGGTCGACCTGACCACCACGGCTCTGGGCCATCTTGACAGAAACGCGGACGAGTATTACCTGTTGAAGCTTGCCGACCGCGGCATCTACATCCAGTTTGACGGCCCCGGCAAAGTAAAGTATTATCCGGACAGTGTCCGCGTCGCCCTGATCAAATCCCTGATCGCCCACGGTCATATTGACCAGCTCCTGATTTCCGGCGACATGGGAAGGGCCTCCTATCTGGAAGCCTACGGCGGCGGACCCGGCTTCCGCTATATCAAAACGAAGTTTATTCCGCGCCTTCTGGATGAAGGAGTGACGCAGGCCGAGATCGAGAAGATCTTTATCAAAAATCCGCAGCGCTGGCTCGCGGTCTTCGAGGGTCCGGAATGCTGACGGAAAGTAAACTCGTCGCGATTATCCGGGATGTGGACGCGCAGTACGTGACCGGCATTGTGCAGGTACTGCTCCGGGAAGGCATCGACACGGTAGAGGTCTCCCTCAGCAACCCCGAAAGGGGATATGCCTGCATTGAGGCTTTACAGCGCGCTTTTTCAAAGGATCAGCTTCATCTGGGAGTCGGGACCGTTGTCCGCAGGAGCGAGGTGGACCGGGTGTCGGAGCTGGGCGCCGATTTCATCCTTACCCCCGGCTATGACGACGAGCTGGTCGGATACGCTCAGGAAAAGGGAATGGAGATTCTGCCCGGCGTGTTTACGCCGGGGGAAGTCCAGAAGGCGCTGAACAGGGGAATCACTCTCCTGAAGCTGTTCCCCGCGGATTCTCTTCCGATGAACTATGTTTCCAACCTGAAAGGTCCGTTTCCGCAGGCTGAATTTGTCGCGGTCGGCGGGGTTACCAGAGACAATTTTACCGATTTTCTGAAGCACGGCTTCCACGGAGCCGCCATTGGCGGCGGGCTGGTACCGCGCAGGGCCACCGACGCGGACCTGCCCGCTATCGCGGAGAACGCCAGAGCGTTCGTCGGCGCACTGGGAAAGCAGGCGAAGGAATGATATATCGCGTACAGGACATGACACGGCTGCAGGTTGCGGAGCGCATCCGGCAGTATCCGGTCGCCATCGTGCCGATCGGTTCCACCGAGCAGCACGGGCCGCACCTCCCTTTGGGCACCGACGTTTTTCTGGCGGAAAAGCTGGCGGAGCTCGTTTCGGATGAAACGGGGGCGCTGGTATTCCCTTCACTGAATTTCGGCTATTCCTGGGGCTGGCGCGACATTGCCGGCACGGTATCTCTGCAGCGGGAGCATTTTCAGATCGTTCTGACAGATATCGTGAAAAGCATGGAACGCTACGGGATTCAGCTTCTGATCTTCCTGAACGGCCACGAGGCAAACGGCTCTTCGATGAAATACGCAATCCGGGACGTATCCGACGATACCTCCATGAAAGTCCTTGGAATGTTCTATCCCGGACTGGGCGAGGTCTATGAAAAATATATGGAATCCCCGACTTGGGGAGGAATGTTCCACGCCTGCGAATTTGAAACCTCGTTGATGCTTTCCGCGGATGAATCGAAGGTAAATATGCAGCTGGCCTGTAAGGAGTATCCTCCGCGCCCGGATTTCTACGGCATGGACGACTCGTCGATCGGGGAAATCAGCAAGAGCGGCGTGTACGGCGATCCGACGCTGGCCACAAAAGAAAAGGGCGACCGCATGTTCGCCGAATTTACCCGTAGGATTGTTGAGATCATTCATAAGGCCTATCCGTGTGAAAAATAGACGGCGGTTTTCCTGCACCGCAGATCGGACAGAAGCGGGATGCCTGAAAGCATCCATGAAATTCCCCATCCTTTAGTCAAAGCGGGACGAAGTTTTTATAGCTCATGAACTTCTATGTATGTAAATATGAAAAGGTGCGTTTCCAGAGTATGGGAGCGCACCTTTGCCGTATGATCGTATCTGTCGATCCAATGCGTAAACCGCACCCCGATTATCGTTCCATATACGGAACGATAATCGGGGTGTTTTTTATGCGGTTCACAGCATTGTAAAGTTCTATCCAAACAATTTCTGCTATCATGCAAAAGTTAGTCATGTTGTAGAAAAGATTTCCAAGTTATATAATTTATATATGTTTAGTAGATTATAAACCTTGCTGTCAGCATTACAGACTGGAAAGGCCTGCTCCGGTGGTTTTATCGGTAGCCCCGGTTATCTGTAAAACGCTCGGAAACAGAAGTTTTCTATGCTCCTGTTTCTGCTATGATGCGCCCGGATCAGGAACTGATTGACAAGGCAGAAACAAGGGGGAGATGCGCATGCTTTATCATTTTATAATCCCAAGGGGGGTTCGGGAGTACTGTTGCGGCTCCTGTAGATGGGAACGGCCCCGGTTCGGTCATATTCAAAAAAATGGTTGATTATTCAATGAAAAAGAAAGTAGGCGGATACAGCTTGAGTAATGATCGCAATTGGCGGGAAAAAGAGCTCAGCCTTTCGGAAGTGATTCGGAAATATCCCGACGTTTCCCCATTTGTCATTATAAAAACCGATGTGCAGCGCAGAGGAGTTTTCTATACCGAAAAAGCCCTCGCCGCCGTCGATCCCGATGTCCATCTTACCAAATTGCGCAGCGATTACAGCAACAAGGAGGATTTGACGCCTGTTTCTCTTACGATGCGGGACGGCACCTCCATTAACGTAGGGGACGAGGGCAGCGGGGAGGCACATGGCGACAGAGACCCCTATCAGGTGGATGTGGTGGACGGAAAAATCGTCTTGGTGGATGAAGGAAACGTCATTGAAGAAGTTTCTTACTGGGAAAAGCCGGATTATTATGAAAAAGTAACCTCACGGGGTACTCCCATGTGGCATGTGGTTTCTCCCCGCCCGCAGCGGCTGTGCATCCATCCTCACCAGCAATGCGACTTTTGGAAAACGCCCGGCTATGGCTGCAAATTCTGTACCATGTCCGCCGTTTACCACGCGGGCAACAAGCCGGAGCTGCTGAACACGCAGGATATTGTGGAGACCGTCGCCGAGGCGCTGAAGGAGCCGGGGCGCAATGTCAATATCTTCCTGACGGGCGGAACGCTCAGAGGCGGGGAAAATTTCCTGGACGAGGAGCTCGACTGTTATATTGACATTCTGGCAGGAATCACCGGGCTGTTTGGGGGAAAGCGTTTCCCGAGCCAGCTGATCAGCACGGCCTTCTCACGGGAGCAGCTCCGGCGCCTGCACGACAGCACGGGCCTTGCTTCCTATACGGCGGACCTCGAGGTGCTCAATAAAAGCCTGTTTGAATGGATCTGCCCGGGCAAGGCGGCGACGATCGGTTATGAGGAATGGAAAAACCGTTTGTATGAGGCTGTGGAGATATTCGGGCGCGGCAATGTGGACACCGGAATCGTGGCGGGTGTGGAGCTTGCGCAGCCAAACGGTTTTCAAACCGAGGAAGAGGCGCTGGAATCCACCCTCTCCGAAGCGGATGAAATATCCTCCCACGGTGTGGGCGTGGTCGGCTGCGTGTGGAAGGTGCATCCCGGTTCTATCTTTCGTAAGCAGACGTCTCCCAGCCTGGAATATTACGTGCGTCTTGCCACGGGGCTTGACCAAATACGCAGAAAATACAACCTTAGTATCGATATGGACAATTATCGGCGGTGCGGCAACCATCCCGATACGGATCTTTCCAGAATTTAGGGGGGAATCAGAATGAGCGTGATACTCAGCGAGGAAATCAGGCGGGCGCTTGCCGATCCCGGAACGGTCCGGGCCGTGGCCACCGTGGAGAAGGACGGCGATCCGCATATCGCATTCAAACAGTCTCTCAGGCTGCGCGGGGATGGAAACCTCGAGTACGACGAAGGGATCGAAACATCCCAAACCAATAAAAATCTTGTGTATTCCATCTGGTTCGGGAAAACCGTTTCCATCAGCCTGGTTACCCCGGACCGGCGCAGCTACAACATCGTGGGGCGTCCCCTTCGGGTGCTGATAGCGGGAAGGGAATTCCGTACGCATTACACAGCGGCCCGGGAAGAACGGGGAGATATCGATCTGGCCGCTGTATGGGTGATCGAACCGGTCGCGGCATGTGAACAGAGCTTTGACAAACGCAGGCTGGAAGAAGAGGCGGCACATCCCCTGCTACAGCATTTGGACCGCCTGACCGTAACCGGTCAATAACTATTTTTAAAATTTGAGGAGAAATTTCATAATGAAAAACCATTTAAAAAGGAGTAAGCTTTTCATTCCGGTGCTGATCCTGGCGACCCTTCTGTCGGTATCCGGGTGCTCGTCCGCGGCTCCGTCCTCCGGTACCTCGCAGGCGGGTGGCTCCGCTCCTGCGTCCTCCGCTTCCGCTTCGGCGCAGGAGTCCGAAAAAGATTACGGCGGGCTGACCATCCATATCGCTACCCAGCCCAGCCAGACCCAGCCCGCCCTGGCGGAGGAGCTTGGCTATTTTAAGGAGGAATTCGGAAAGAACAACATCAATTTCGATGTGCGTACCTTTGCTTCCGGCCCCCCGATCATCGAGGCCTTCGCCGCCGGCGATATCGATATCGGCCAGGTGGGCGCACAGCCGGCTGTTCAGGCGGCTGCCAACGATATTCCACTTAAAATCATCGCCGCTTACATGACCGGCAACGGCAAGGGCGACGGCCTGCTTGCCCGAAAGGGTTCCGGCATCAATGCCCTCGCGGATATCCGCGGGAAGAAAGTCGGCGTGCAGATCGGCTCCAATTCCCACATGCTCCTGCTGCGGATTCTGGAGTCGGTCAACCTGACCGAAAAAGATATCCAGCTGGTAAACCTTTCTTTCACAGACATCAACACCGCGCTGGAAGCCGGCAATATTGACGCCGGCGTCAGCCAGCTTCCGCAGCTGCAGACTGTAATCGACAACGGGACCGCCACCCTGCTGGAGGTGGACGGCTCTAAATTTCCAAGAACATCGAGCGTCATTATCGTTTCGGAGGAATTTACCAAAAAATATCCCGAGCTGATTTCCCGCATCCTGAAAACGCTGGACAAAACGGTCACTTATTGCAAGGAGCACGAGGACGAGGCGATCAAGATTCTTTCCAAGAGAAACGGCGTGGCGGAAAACTCTTATAAAGCCTCCTTTGCTTCCACCGATTTTTCATTATATCTGGACAAAGAACGGCTTGGCACTCTACAGGACACCAAGGAGTTCCTGCAGGAACAGGGTACCATAAAAGACGTGGACCTAAATCAGATTATCGACACCTCTTATCTGGAGGAAGCAGGAATCAGCAAAAATTAACCGGAAGGGACGCTTTTGTATGACTTCAAACCTGAAAAACCGGTTCGTCAAGATCGGCCTGGGGTGCGTTCTGCCGGCGGTGCTGATCCTTACCTGGGAAATTCTGGGGCGGCAGGGAATCATCAACCGCTCCATTTTTCCCTATCCCACACGTATTTTTGAAACCTATCTGGATATGGTGCGGAAGGGCAGCATACAAAAGGATCTAACCGTAAGTGCGGGGCGGGTCATCAAGGGCTTTTGTATCGGTTCCTCGCTCGGGCTGGGCATCGGCGTTGTCATCGGCCTTTCCAAAACGGCAAACAGCCTTGCGGCCTCCATCATCGGGCTTCTGCGCCCGATCCCTATGATCGCGTGGGTCCCTCTGCTTATTTTGTGGATGGGGATCGACGAAGCTTCCAAGGTGACGCTCATTTCAATCGGTACCTTTTGGCCGGTGGTGATAAACACCAGCCGCGGGATACTCAACAGCGATAAAAAGCTGCTGGAGGTGGGCACTATTCTGGAGAAAACCCGATTCCAGATGCTTACCAAGGTGGTTCTGCCCGGCGCGTTTCCCTTTATTTTTACCGGCCTGCGTCTGGGGGTGAGCAGCGCGTGGACCTGTGTCGTAACGGCGGAAGCCATCGCGGCCGCCTCGGGCATCGGCTACCTGATCATGTATGCGCGCGAGCTTTCACAGCCGCCCGTAATGTTCTCCGGCGTAATCACCATCGGATTGGTGGGGTTGCTTCTCGATACGGTTTTGCAGCGGATCGAAAAGCACGTTTTACGCTGGAACGAGACTGATGGAAAGTAGATATCGAAATGGCTGAAAATAAAAACATAGATATAGCAGGCGTCTCAAAGACCTTCAAGCTTTCGTCCGGGGACCTCCCGGTGCTCAACAACATTGATTTGCAGATCGAAAGCGGTGAGTTTATCAGTGTGGTGGGTGCCAGCGGGTGTGGAAAAAGCACCCTTTTACGGATTCTTTCCGGGCTGGAAACAGCCACCACGGGCGAGGTGAGAATCGGCGAGCGCAGAGTGGAGCGGCCCAGCGTGCTTACGGGTGTGATCTTCCAGGAATCCAGACTGTTCCCATGGCTGAACGTAGAGCAAAATATCGCGTTCGGCATCCATCAAAAAATCGATAAGGAGCAAAGGGTACGGTCCATCGCGGAGCATATTGAACTGGTGGGGCTGAAAGGCTTTGAAAAGGCGCTGCCAAAGCAGCTTTCCGGCGGAATGCAGCAGCGGGTGAGCATCGCCCGTGCGCTGATCAATCAGCCCAACGTGCTTCTGCTGGATGAGCCGTTCGGCGCGCTGGACGCTCTCACCAGAATCCACATGCAGAATGAGATTCTGCGGATATGGGACAAAGAAAAATCGACGATGGTTTTAGTCACCCATGACGTGGACGAGGCGATTTTTTTAAGCGACCGGATTGTGCTGCTGTCAAATCGTCCGGGAGAGGTCAAAAAAGTGATCTCCGTCGGCCTGAGCCGCCCCAGGGACCGCAGCAGCGCCCGCTTCATCGAAATCCGCAAAGAAATTTACACCCATTTTTTCGAGGATTCTTCCCTGTCGATCGAATACTATCTGTAGCTTCATTTTCCTGCACTTACATACTATCCGGAGCATCTGAAAATTCAGCACGATATCCTATCAGAAAAGCCGCAGCCAAACTGATTGGAATGGTTGCGGCTTTCCTTTAACGGACTTGAAAATTGCAGAGCTTATTGGGACGCGGCGGTATGGTTGGAAGGACTTGAGGTGATAGGGAAAGTAGTCAGCGCCAATCGGGAAAATAAAAAAGGCAAGCAGAAAAACTGCTTGCCTTTTATGGTGGACGTTATAGAACTCGAATCTATGACCTTTCGCACGTCAAGCGAATGCTCTACCAGCTGAGCTAAACGTCCATTTTTTTGAGTGCTCGATTATTATAACTTAAATAGCTCTAAAAATCAATATAAATTTTCAAAAAACCTCATTTTTATTTCCTTCGCTTGTTTTCGACCGGGGATTAGCCTATAATAGAACATAATATTTGTGATGTGAGGTGTTTGCTATGCCGATAGGCCTTGTACTGGAAGGCGGCGGTATGCGTGGGGCATACACGAGCGGTGTGCTGGAAGTTTTCTTGAATCATGGGATCGAGTTCCCGAATGTCTACGGCATTTCGGCCGGCGCCTGCAACGCGCTCAGCTATATTTCCGGACAGAAGAACAGAAATTACGATATTTTTTATCAGTATATCGGGGATAAGCGATATATCAGCGTGGAAAATTTAAACCGGACGGGTTCTTTGTTTGGCTTTGACTTTATTTTCGGAGAGCTTTTCCATACGCTTCTTCCGTTCGACTACGAATCCTTTTTCAACTCTCCGGCTGACCTCAAGGTCGGCGCTACCGACCTGAAAACCGGTCAGACGGTCTTTTTCGACAAGGCGAATCTGGATGAGGATTTCACCGCGGTCAAAGCCTCCAGCTCGCTGCCCTTCATTTCCAACACCGTTTCCTATCGGGGACGGGAACTGCTGGACGGCGGCTGCGCGACTCCGATTCCGATCGAGCGCTCTATTTTTGACGGAAACAATCTGAATGTGGTCGTGCTTACCCGTGACAGCACCTACCGAAAAAGCCCGCGCCCGGAATTCCCGCGTTCGGTGCTTCGTGTAAAATATGGGGAGTATCCGAATTTTGTAAATACCATGCAGGTCCGTGCAGAGATTTACAACAATGAGCTTGAGGTCTGCCGCAGACAGGAAGCGGAGGAAAAAGCAGTCATCGTCCGTCCAAGCAGGCCGATCGTAACAGGCCGGTATGAGAAGAACCCGGAGGTGCTGAAGGGGATCTACGAAATGGGAATGAGCGACTGCGAAAGAAAACTTCCGGAAATCCGTGCTATGATGGCGCGCGCATAAATAAAGATGAAGGGACGGATGTTATCCGTCCCTTTTACTTGACAATAACCGGTGATCGGTCTATATTATACATTGCTAATGATTTGCATTTAAGGAGGCCGTACAAAATGCTGAAACGAGCTGCCGCCGTCATTTTGGCGGCTGCGATTCTGCTTTTTTCCGCGGGGTGTGCCGGAAGGACAACGCAGAATGTCCGTTTTCGGGTGGTGACATCCTTTTATCCTTTATATATTATGGCCCTGAACATCACCGACGGGGTGCCCGGCATACAGGTGGAAAATATGGCGGGACAGCAGGCGGGCTGCCTGCACGATTATCAGCTGCAGTCGAAGGACATGAAAAATATAGAGCAGGCGAATGTGTTCGTGATGAACGGCGCGGGAATGGAAAGCTTTATGAATAAAGTGACTTCTCAGCTTCCCGATCTGCGGGTGGTCGATTCAAGCGAGGGGATTTCCCTTTTGGCGAATGAGAGCGGGGAGGAAAATCCGCACATCTGGGTTTCTATTTCCAACTGCATCCGGCAGGTTTCCAACATCGAGAAAGGTCTGGCACAGGCCGACCCGCAGAACGCCGAAGCTTACCGGACAAATGCACAGGCTTACACGGCGAAGCTGAGCGTACTGCGCGATAAAATGCACACCGAATTGAGTCATATCACGAACAGGGATATCATTACCTTCCATGAAGCTTTTCCGTATTTCGCCGAAGAATTCGACCTGAACATCGTGAGCGTGGTCAACCGTGAGCCCGACAGCCAGCCGAGCGCGCGCGAACTGGCGGAAACCATCCGGCTGATACGGGGCAGCGGTGTAAAGGCCGTTTTTGCGGAGCCGCAGTATCCGAAATCCGCCGCCAACATTGTAGCGAACGAAAGCGGCGTGAAGGTATATTCGCTTGACCCGGCGGTGACCGGGGAAAACAGCAAAGACGCCTATCTTGACGCGATGGAAGGCAACCTGAAAACACTCGAAGAGGCGCTGAAATAAAGGGGAATGACATGGATACTTGCAAATGCAGCATACAGATACGCAGCCTTACGGTAAGAAAGCACGACGGAGTGATTCTTCACGACGTCTCCTTCGATGTGCATCACGGAGAAATTCTGGCGCTGATCGGACGCAACGGCGCGGGCAAAACCACGCTGCTCAAAGCGCTGCTGGGGCGTATTCCCTATACGGGGACCGTTGTGTTCCACAATTCCAAGGGGGAAAAGATTTCCAATCCCCGCATCGGTTATGTTCCGCAGAATCTGGTATTTGACCGCTCCATGCCCGTTACGGTCGGCGACATGCTCTGTGCCAACATGAGCGGGTTCCCGGTCTGGCTGGGCCATAACAAAGAAAGGCTGAACCGGGTCCGGCAGACGCTTGCCGCGGTCGGAGGCAGCCCCGCGCTCTTAAACAAACGGATCGGCAGCCTTTCCGGCGGGGAAATGCAGCGTGTGTTGCTCGCGTTTGCCCTGGACCCGAAGCCGGACCTTCTGCTTTTGGATGAACCGGTGTCCGCGGTGGACCGCAGGGGAATAGAGGTCTTTTACGACCTGGTCACCTCGATGCGCGCGGAACACCAGATGCCGATCATTCTGGTGTCCCACGATCTTTCCCATGTGGAGAAATACGCAACGCGCGCCGTGCTGCTGGACCGCACCGTTCTGGTCAGCGGCAGCGTCCGGGAAGTGATGAGAACGCCCGAGGTTCAGGAAGCCTTCGGCCTGAAGCTGACCGGAGGTGTGAAATCATGAACGCAATATATTCCTTGATCGATCTGCTTCTGCCGTTTGAGTGGACGGAATTCAACTATATGAAAAACGCGCTGCTCGCCGTCTTGCTGATTACCCCGCTGTTCGGGCTGGTCGGGACGATGATCGTAAACAACAAGATGTCCTTTTTTTCAGATGCGCTGGGACACTCCGCGCTGACCGGAATCGCCATCGGCGTGCTGATGGGCATTGACAATTATCTGATTTCCATGATGGGCTTCGCGCTTTTGTTCGCGCTGTGCATCTCGGCCGTGATGGATTCCGGCACTTCCTCCGCGGATACCATTATCGGGGTGTTTTCCTCTACCGGGCTGGCGCTCGGCATCGTGCTGCTGTCGGCTTCCGGCGGCTTTGCGAAATATTCCGGGTATCTCATCGGCGATATTTTAACGGTGCAGCCCGCAGAAATCGTTATGCTGGCTTTCATTCTGCTGGCGGTGCTTGTGATCTGGGACCTGTTCTTCAATAAACTGCTGCTGACCAGCATCAATGCCGATCTGGCCGCGAGCAAGGGCATCAATACGCGCTTTGTTGAAAAGCTGTTTGTAATCATTGTAGCCGCCATCGTAACCGTGTCGATCAAATGGGTGGGCGTGCTGATTATCAATTCCCTGCTGGTGCTTCCGGCGGCCTCGGCCCGCAATCTTGCCAAGGGGATGCGTTCCTACCACCTGATCGCCGTCTTTATCTCGCTGTTTTCCGGCGTGAGCGGGCTGATCGTCTCCTACTATACGGGTACGGCGGCAGGCGGAACCATCGTGCTGATTGCGGCGGCGATCTTCTTTTTCAGCTATTTTCTCAATCGGACACGGGAGAAAGCCTGAAACAGGTTGCGAACACTGTCGGAAATGTGTTACTATTTGATTACTGAATGGGCGATGTCCCGAATTTCGTAAGAGAACAGGAGATTTCTGAATGTTGCACCCTTATTTTAAACCCGCGGATATCCTGCTGCCGAAGGACGTACCGACAGAAAACTGGTGTGTGGTTGCCTGTGACCAATATACTTCCCAGCCGGAGTACTGGCAGGAAGCGAAAAAGGCGGCGGGGGATTATCCCTCCACCTACCATATGGTGTACCCCGAATGTTATCTGGAAACGACCGACGCGGAGCAGTACGCCGCCGGAATCAACGCCGCCATGGAACGCTACCTCTCAAACGGCGTTTTTCGTGAAATAAAGAACAGCTACCTCTACGTGGAGCGCACCCTGGCGGACGGAAAGCTTCGCCGCGGGGTCATGATGGCGCTTGACCTGGAGCAGTACCGGTACGAGGCGGGCAGCAAGACGCCTATCCGCGCGACGGAGGGAACGGTGCTGGAACGGATTCCGCCCCGCGTGAAAATCCGCCGCGGCGCGCCGCTGGAGCTTCCGCATATCATGATTTTGATCGACGATCCCGAGTGCAGCGTGATTGAGAAAATCGATCCTTCCGGGCTGACTCCGGAGTACGAGGGAAAGCTGATGCAAAGAAGCGGGAGCATCCGCGGCTTCAGCCTGAATTCCGCGGCCGCCAAAAAGCTGGAAGACGCGCTGGACCGTCTGCCGGTCCGCGATAATCTGCTTTTTGCCGTGGGCGACGGCAACCATTCCCTCGCGACCGCAAAGGCCTGTTACGAGGAGCTGAAAAAGACGCTGTCCCCGCAGGAAGCGGCGGTTCATCCCGCGCGCTGGGCGCTTGTGGAGGTCGTGAACCTGTACGACGATTCCCTGCAGTTTGAACCGATCCAGCGGGTGGTGTTCCAGACAAATCCCGGGGAGCTGATGCGGGAGCTGTACCGTTTCTACGACGTTTCCGACGTTCCCTGCGAGGGGCACCGGATCACCTGTCTGGTGGACGGACGGAAAAAGGATATCTGGGTAAAGAATCCGCCGTCCAATTTAGAGGTCGGTACGCTGCAGAAATTTCTGGACGCACGCCTTGCGCACGTGGGCGGAAAAATGGACTACATACACGGCGTAGAAGTAGCGGAAAAGCTCTGTGCCGGGGACAGCAGTGCAATGGCTTTCTTTTTGCCCAATATGGAGAAAAGCAGCCTGTTTGAAACGGTCGCCGTCGACGGGGCCCTTCCGCGGAAAACCTTTTCCATGGGGCATGCCTGCGACAAGCGCTTCTATATGGAGTGCCGCAGAATCAAGTGAATCCGAAAGTGCCGGCGGGGACGATTCTCCGCCGGTTTTTTTACTTTCAGAACATGATTTTTTATGGAAAATGTCAATGTTTTCATCTTCTCTTTATAATGGAAAACAAATGTGATACTATTGAGGATAAAGTATGTTGAATCGGCCGCTTTCAGGCGGCGGAACGGGGGAAATATGTCTGGCGTAATCAGAGTATTTGTGGAAAAGAAACCCGGCTTCGATGTTGAAGCACAGCACATCAAAACCGACCTTGTAGACAATCTCGGCATGACTTCCATTGAGGAACTCAGGCTGATGAACCGGTACGACGTATCCGGACTTACCAAAGAAGAATTTGCCGCCGCAAGGGGGACTATTTTTTCCGAACCCAATGTGGACGACGTTTATGACGAGACGGTTCCGGTTCCGGAGGATTTTACCGTGTTCGCCATGGAATATCTTCCCGGGCAGTACGACCAGCGCGCCGATTCCGCCGCGCAGTGTATCCAGCTTCTGACGCAGGGGGAGCGCCCGCAGGTGGCTACCGCCCGCGTGATTGCCGTAAAGGGCAATTTAAGCGAAGAGGAACTGAATCAAATCAAGAGCTATCTGGTAAACCCGGTGGAAAGCCGTCTTGCCTCGTTAGCAAAGCCCGAAACCCTCGACGTGAAAGCGGATGTTCCGCCGGACGTCGCTCGTGTGACGGGCTTTATCAGTTGGAATGAAAACGAACTGAAGGCCTATTACGAATCCATGGGCTTCGCCATGAGCTTTGAAGACCTGGCGTTCTGCCGCGATTACTTCCGCAAGGAAAACCGCGACCCCAGTGTGACCGAGCTGCGCGTCATCGATACCTACTGGAGCGATCACTGCCGCCACACCACTTTTTCCACAAGGCTGGAAAATATCACGATTGAGCAGTCGGCAGTCAGCGGCGCGATTGAGGATGCGCTGAAAGCGTATTACGAGGCGCGTTCCGAGGTGTACGGTGAAACGGACCGCCCCGTCTCCCTGATGGATATGGCGGTCATCGGCATGAAGCTTCTGCGCAAGCGGGGGCAGATTCCCGACCTTGACCTGAGCGAGGAAATCAATGCCTGCTCCATTGAGGTGCCGGTCACCGTGGACGGGAAAGAAGAAAAATGGCTGGTGCAGTTTAAAAACGAGACCCATAACCATCCTACCGAAATCGAGCCGTTCGGCGGGGCGGCCACCTGTCTCGGCGGCGCGATCCGCGACCCGCTTTCCGGCAGGGCGTATGTCTATCAGGCGATGCGCGTGACCGGCTCCGGCGACCCGCGCGTCCCCTTTGAGGACACGCGGGCGGGCAAGCTGCCGACCCGGAAAATTACGACGGGCGCGGCGCAGGGCTACAGCTCCTACGGCAACCAGATCGGCCTTGCGACCGGTCAGGTCACCGAGCTGTACGACGCCGGCTATGTCGCGAAGCGCATGGAAATCGGCGCGGTCATCGGCGCGTCGCCAAAAGAGAACGTGGTGCGGTTCGTGCCGGACGAAGGGGATATCATCGTGCTGCTGGGCGGCAGTACGGGGCGCGACGGCTGCGGCGGCGCCACCGGCTCCAGCAAGGCGCACACCGAACAGTCCATCGAGGTCTGCGGCGCGGAGGTGCAGAAGGGAAATCCGCCGACCGAGCGCAAAATCCAGCGTCTTTTCCGCAATGCGGAGGTCGCGCAGAAAATCAAACGCTGCAACGACTTCGGCGCGGGCGGTGTCTGCGTCGCTATCGGCGAGCTTGCGGACGGCCTCAGAATCGATTTGAATAAGGTTCCAAAAAAATACGAGGGCCTTGACGGGACCGAACTGGCTATTTCCGAATCGCAGGAAAGAATGGCGGTCGTGCTCGCCCCGCAGGACGTGGAAGCGTTTATCGCGGCGGCAAACGAAGAAAACCTCAACGCGCAGGGGGTCGCTATTGTTACGAAGGAGCCCCGTCTGCGCATGACGTGGCGCGGGGATACGATCGTGGACATCAGCCGCGCGTTCCTGGACACCAACGGCGTGACCCAGAAGAACGGCGTGACCATTGAAGCGGTGGACCCGGCGCGGTATTACAGAAGCCTGGTGCCGGAATGCCTGAAAAACAAGCCGCTTGCCGAAGCGTTCGAAGAGAACCTTTCCCGGCTTGAAGTCTGCAGCCAGAAAGGCCTTGCCGAGCGGTTCGACGCGAGCATCGGCGCGGCGACTGTTCTGATGCCTTTTGCCGGGAAATATCAGCTGACCCCGGAAGAGGCAATGGCGGCGAAAATCCCGGTCATGCACGGAGAAACGGACGACGCCACCGCGATGTCCTACGGGTATCTTCCGGGCATCGCGCGGTTCAGTCCGTTCCACGGAGCGGCCTGGGCGGTCACGGAGAGCCTGTCGAAGCTCGCCGCTGTCGGCGCGGACCCGCTGAATGCCCGGCTGACCTTTCAGGAATATTTTGAAAGGCTGAACACCGACCCGAAGCGCTGGGGAAAACCGGCCGCCGCGCTGCTCGGCGCGCTGAGCGCGCAGCTCGGCATGGGACTGCCCGCGATCGGCGGCAAGGACAGTATGAGCGGCAGCTTTGAGCAGCTGGACGTTCCGCCCACGCTGGTCAGCTTTGCCGTCGCCATGACCAAGGCGAGCGGCACCGTTTCCGCCGCGTTTCAAAACCCGGGCGCGTCCGTTGTCCTGCTTCCGGTTCCCGAAAATCAGAATACTTTGCTTCCCGACTGGGAAAAGCTGAAGGAATACTACGCGGAAATTTACAGTATGATTCATCACGGTGCGGTGGTGTCCGCTTCCGTTGTCAAGGAAGGCGGCACAGCCGCGGCGGTCGCGAAAATGTGCTTCGGCAATCGGTTGGGCTTTGTGTTCCGCAAAGAGGCGGTCGATGAAAAAACGCTGTTTGCTCCCGTTTCCGGCGCTCTGGTGGTGGAGCTTGCAAAAGATTGCCGGATCGACGAAAAATTCCATCCGGTTCTTCTGGGAACCGTCAGCGAAGAGCCGCGGATTGTTCTGGGCGGCGAAACGCTTGAGATCGAAGCGCTCGTTGCCGCATGGTGCGGCACGCTGGAAAAGATTTTTCCGAACGAAGCGCAGGAGCAGCCGCTTACGAAGGAGGTTCCGCTCTTTACGGAGCGCTTTGCAAAGGCGCCTGCGATCAGGGCCGCGAAGCCCCGGGTCTTTATCCCGGTGTTCCCGGGAACCAACTGCGAGTACGACACCGCCCGCGCTTTTGAGCGCGCGGGAGCGCAGCCGGAAATTCTGGTTGTGCGGAATTTGACTTCTTCCGATATTGAAGCTACAATTGAACGGATGGAAAAGGCGATCCGTCAGTCTCAGATCATCATGCTGCCGGGTGGATTTTCCGGCGGCGACGAGCCGGACGGTTCCGGGAAGTTTATCGCCACCACCTTCCGCAATCAAAAGATTGCCGAAGCGGTGGGCGACCTGCTGAAAAACCGCGACGGTCTGATGCTCGGTATCTGCAACGGGTTCCAGGCGCTGATTAAGCTGGGCCTTGTGCCGTACGGCGAGATTACGAAGCCAAGCGAGGACTCTCCTACCCTGACGTTTAACACCCTTGGCCGCCACGTTTCCCGCATGGTGTATACCCGCGTGACCTCCGTCAAATCCCCGTGGTTCACGGGCGTAAGCGCGGGCGATGTGTTCGCGGTGCCGATTTCGCACGGGGAAGGGCGCTTTGTCGCAAGCGGCGCGGTCATGGACCGCCTGATTGCCGGGGGCCAGATCGCGACCCAGTATGTGACCCCGGACGGGGTCCCCAGCGGCAGTATCGAATGGAACCCGAACGGCTCGGTCTGCGCGGTGGAGGGCATCACCAGCCCGGACGGACGCATTCTCGGCAAGATGGCCCATTCCGAGCGCAAAGGAAAAGACCTGTACGCAAATGTTCCCGGAGCGAAGGACCAGATGATTTTTGAATCAGGTGTCAAATACTTCAAGTAATACGGGTGAAAGAATAGAATGAGTGAATTTTTCAGAAGAACCTGGGCCGAGGTCAGCCTTGACGCAATTGACCATAATTTTAAAACGATCCGTGAACAGCTCAGGCCGGAAACGCTGGTCTGCTGTGTCATCAAGGCGGACGCTTACGGTCACGGGGCGGAGGCCCTGGCGAAGGAATATGAAAAGCTGGGCGCGGACTGGTTCGCCGTTTCCAATCTGGAAGAGGCGATGCAGATCCGCAGCGCCGGAATCCGCCTGCCGATTCTGATTTTGGGCTACACACCACCCTGTATGGCCGCGCAGCTGTGCGAACTGAACATTGCTCAGACCGTGTTCTCCGTCGGGTACGGCGAGGCGCTTTCCGCCGAAGCGGTCAAGGCGGGCGTTACGGTGCGCGTTCATATCAAGCTGGATACGGGCATGAGCCGCATCGGCTTTATGTACCAGAACCCCGTCAGGGACGGGGACGTGATCGATGAGATCGAAACAGTCTGCAAGCTGCCGTCGCTTGACCCGGAAGGCATTTTTACTCATTTCGCCGTCGCCGACGAGGGCAACGGCGGCCGCGCTTATACCATCATGCAGTTTGACAACCTGATGAAAGCGATTGCCCTGCTGGGACAGCGCGGCATCACCTTCAAAATCCGCCACTGCGCGAATTCCGCCGCGATCTTCGATTACCCGGATATGCAGCTTGACATGGTGCGTCCCGGTGTGATTCTGTACGGCCTGATGCCGTCGGATATGATGAAAAATGCCGTGGAGCTGATGCCCGCGATGGAGCTGAAAAGCGTTGTGTCGCTGGTTAAAACCGTTGAACCGCAGACCAGTGTCAGCTACGGCAGAAAATATATTGCAAAGAAACAGGTGAAAATCGCGACCGTGCCTATCGGCTATGCGGACGGATACCCGCGGCATCTCTATATCAAGGCAAGCATGCTTGTGCGCGGACATAAGGCAAAGATCATCGGCCGGGTATGTATGGATCAGCTGATGCTGAACGTCACCTCTATTCCCGACGTAAAAGAGGGGGACGTTGTGACCGTGTTCGGCCGCGACGGGGACGCCTGTGTTACGCTGGAGGAGCTTGCCGGGTACAACAGCACCATCAACTATGAGCTTGTCTGCATGATCTCAAAGCGTGTGCCGCGCATCTACTACAAAGACGGAAAAGAAGTCGGCGAGCTGAATTATATCTGTAAATAAAATTGTTCTCAATAAAAATGACCGCAATGATTTTTAATCATTGCGGTCATTTTCATCCTGTCTGTTTCCGACTAAATAGTCAATGGAGACTTGATAAATGCAGGACAGCTTTATCAGCATTTTAATACTCGGTCTTGTTTTGCCCGTTTCGTAATAGGAATAGCTTGAACGATCAATCCCAAGCAGCTCAGAAATTCGCTGTTGCGTAAAGCAGCGGCTTTTCCGTAGCTTTTTCAGGCGTTCTTCCAGTAGAACTTCCGGTTCCCTGCAATGAATGAGTGAACTTTGCCACATTTCCCAAACCCTTCTTTGCTATGCTATTGAAATGACCTGTTTTATAGTAATTCCATGTATAACCTATAATATTATATATTTTATCATGTTATATAACAAAAAACAATAGGTTAAACTATATTAGGGTGAAAAAATGAACAATTTAGATAAAAGTAGGTACGTGCAGATTGGCCTGAAAATAGCATATTATCGCAAGCTGAATAATTGGACGCAGGAAAAATTGGCGGAGAAAATAGGCATCAGCCCCGGGTATCTTTCTCAGGTAGAGACTCCTTCCTTTATTCAGCCCATTTCTTTGGCGACACTTTTTGCGCTTGCCGACGCTTTTCAAATTCCGCCCTATAAGCTTTTACAGTTTGATGATATAAAAGAAATACCGTAAGCCCAATCCGGGCTTACGGTATTTTTACGCTTTCCGTTCACTTTTGCGGGATCCGGGCCATTTTACAAAGCCCTTCAAATACTGAAATTCGCGGGTGTTCCAGAACAGAACCAGATAAACCGTGTTGGGCACAAGAAGGCAGATCACGCATTTCACGGCAAAAGCCCAGAACCCGGCGCCGGGCAGGAAGGAACAGCACAGATAGGTGAAATACCCTGTCAAGCCTGTCAGCACGGCGTAATAAACGTACCGCGCAAAATAAGCTCTGACCGGGCGGTGGAAGCCGTGCCGGAACAGGACCAGCGGCTCCACCCAGAAATCGATCGTCATAGTGCTGATGAAGGTCCCGGCAAAAACGCCGATGATTCCGTACCGCTGTACCAGGATAATGGAAAAGATCAGGTTTACCGCGGCTTCCAGAACCGCCTTGTACCGGTCATACCAGAACAGGCCGAACGCGTCGCGGAAGGTCAGCGTTGCCTGCCGCATGCCGGTGACGAAGAAATTGAGGGCAATGACGAAGACAATGGGAAGGGCAAACAGAAGGTCCTGCCGCCTTGTCCACAGGGTGATAAATGGATTGAAAAGACAGAGAAGGCTGATCGAGCAGAAGCTGAAAATCCAGAAGCACGCAAAATTGATGGAAAGGTAAATATCGTACGATCTTTTTCTGTCCTCCAGCGCACCCAGATTCCCTACGCTGGCCGTGATTCCGCTGAAAATCTGTGCGGTCAGCTGGCGCAGGGTGCTGGTAATCAGGAAGTAGTTGGAGTAGATGCCTACGCTGACGATGCCCACAAAGCGGGAAATCAGCAGAATGTCGGTTCCGTTGACCACGGTGCTTCCGATTCGGTGCATAAACATTGCGCGGATATTTTTGAGGATGGAAGACCGGTCGCTTTTACTGAGTTTTTCTTTTTCGTACTGTCTGAGGTATGGGTACATCTGATCCGCCTTGCGAGCAAGGAAGAAGTTCGTGAAAAAGCTGAACAGAATCTGAACGCAGAGGTACAGAATAAAGTTGTGGGTCTGAAACAGAATGGCAATCTGAAGGATATTCTGCAAAATGCAGAAGCCGTACTGATATAAAGTACAGACATAATTTTTCTGGTCAGCCACAATAATGGACTGCTTGTAGGCGAAAAAATAAGTGATGACCGTATTGAAAATATACAGCAGATAAATGACGGTCAGATTTGGAATTCCGGGGTCTTCTTTTATAAACAGAGGATAAAACGGGGTAAAGGCAAGGCCCACGATTCCGACAATCAGCCCGATGGTGTGATAGGCCCTTTTGTACAGGGCCATCAGCGCCCCGATTTTTTTGCGGTCGTTCTGCGCCAGCGGCTTGTACATGCTGAAAATGATCGCGGTACCCACGCCCAGCTCGGCCAGGGAAAGCAGCGTCAGGATATTGCTGAACAGCCCGCTGATCCCCAGATAGGCTTCCCCGAGGGTCCTGATAAAAATAGTCCTGCACAGGAAACTCAGCAGAATGCTGAACAGCTGGCTGCCGACATTGACAATAATATTCTTGATCGAGTTCTTACTGCGCATGGTTCACAGCCTTTCTGTTCAAAATGAATTCCGCCGGATATTCTATCCTATCATTTATTTATGAATTTATTTTTGACGTGACGTTAACAGTATATGTCAGACAAATTCCGCAGCAGCAAAGAAATTTTTATATTCCTGCCAAAAAAGAAAACAGCGCAATAAAACAGGGACGCCCCGCTGAAAGGGACTGTCCCTGTTTTGCTTGATTACCGTGTCAGTCTCAGAAGGCTCTTGGAATAAAACCGACCTTTTTCATGACCTTGTTCAGGGTGCGTACGGAAAGGGAAAGCGCTTTCTGCGCGCTTTCGGTATAGCACTGCTCCAGATAATCTTTATTTTTGATCAGGTCGGCATACCGTTCCTGAATGGGGCGCAGATGCTCCACCACGGTTTCGCCCACGGCGGTCTTGAAATCGCCGTAGCCTTTATTATCGAACTCTTTTTCGATCTGCTCGTTGGAAAGCCCGGTCACGCAGGAGTAAATGCCCATCAGGTTATTGATGCCGTCCTTGCCTTCCCCGCAGCGGACACAGGCTTCGCTGTCCGTAATCGCACGCTTGCATTTGCGCATGATGTCCTCCGGCTTATCCAGAACGGCGACATAGGCGTTGGCGTTTTCATCGGACTTGCTCATTTTTCTGGTCGGCTCCTGCAGGGACATGATGCGTGCGCCCTGCTTGGGAATATAGGCATCCGGTACGGTGAAGGTCTGGCCGTAAATGCCGTTAAAGCGCTCCGCAATATTGCGGGTGAGCTCCAGATGCTGCTTCTGATCGGCCCCCACGGGGACGAGGTCCGCCTGGTACAGCAGGATGTCCGCCGCCATCAGGCTGGGATATGTGAACAGGCCCGCGTTGACATTGTCGGCATGTTTTGCCGACTTGTCCTTGAACTGCGTCATCCGCTGCAGCTCGCCGAACTGCGTGTAGCAGTTCAGGACCCACGCAAGCTCGGAATGGGTGCAGACGTGGCTCTGGATGAAGAACGGGCTTTTTTTCGGATCGATGCCGCAGGCCAGCAGCAGAGCGTACGCTTCCAGCACATTACGGCGGAATTTCGCTGGCTCCTGGCGGACGGTGATGGTGTGCAGGTCGGCCAGAGCAAAAATACAGCTGTATTCATCCTGCAGGCTGATCCAGTTTTTGAGCGCGCCCAGGTAGTTGCCGAGGGTAATCGTGCCGCTCGGCTGAATTGCGCTGAAGATGACCTTTTTGCGCTCGGTATTGGCTGTTTCCATTTTTGAATGCCTCCAAAATTAATTCCTGATGATATCGTGGGCAAGCTCGCCCAGAATTTGAATTCCCTTCAACAGCTGAATGTCGGTGGGAGTGGAAAAATTGATGCGGAAAGACTGGCAGGGCTCGTTTTCATTCGTCAGAAACGCGTTGCCCGGCACGACGCAGACCTTGCGCCCGACCGCCTGGCTGCAGAAGTCGATCATATCGATCCCGTCAGGAAGTGTGCACCACAGGAACAAACCGCCCTCGATCGGATTGTAGGTCACTTCCGGCGCGAGGTATTTGTCGAGCGCGGCCGTCGCGATGGCGGATTTTTTCAGGTAAACCTCGCGCAGCCTTTTCAGCTGGGCGTCAAAGTCGTATTTCGTCATCAGTTCATGGCAGACGATCTGGGACCAGATGTTGGTGTGTACGTCCTCGCCCTGCTTGCAGACGATCATTTTCTGTAAAATTTCCCGCGGCGCGATCGCATAGCCCACGCGCATACCGGGGGAAATCACCTTTGAAAAGGTACCGGCGTAAATGACGAGCCCCTCTTCGTCCAGCGACTTGACCGCTTCGATATGTTCCCCGTAGAAACGAAGGTCGCCGTAAGGGTTGTCCTCCAGAATCAGGACACCGTATTTTTTGGCCAGGGCGTACAGGCGCCGCCGCTTTTCCCAGCTCATGGTGATGCCGGACGGATTCTGGAAATTGGGGATGGTGTAAATGAACCTGACGTTTGTTTCTTCCTGCAATGCCTTCTCCAGCTCGGCCAGGTCCATGCCGTCGCTTTCCATCGGGATTCCGCGCAGGCGGCAGTTGTAGGAGCGGAAGGTGTTCAGCGAGCCGATAAAGCTCGGCGCTTCGCAGAGCACCACGTCGCCCTCGTTGCAGAGCGATTTCGTCGCCAGGTCCATGACCTGCTGGGCTCCGCTGGTAATCAGAATATTGTCAAAATCACGGCCTACGCCGTGTATGCTTTTCATATAGGAGGAGAGGTAGTCGCGCAGGGGCGCGTAGCCTTCGGTGATGCTGTACTGCAGCGCGTCGATGGGCCGCTCCGACAGAATCCGCGCGGAGATTTCACTTACTTCCTTTACCGGGAAGGCCTCGGGCGCGGGATTGCCCGCAGAGAGTGATATCACGCTTGGATCGGAGGCATACTTAAAGATCTCCCTGATTGCCGACGGTTTCAGCGATAAAACGCGGTCGGAAAATTGATATTCCATATTGTCACCCTCTCATTACGATTGATTTTTATGATACCACAGGCGCACCGCGTGTTGTGGTATATTTATAAATTGGCGAAGCGGGTAAAATCGTCGCTTGCGATTATTTTACCACAGAAACCGGGGAAAGACTATAAAAAACCGTACAATTTATAAAAATACTTATAATGCGATTGGAAACGCCAAATTTTTACGGCGCGTTATGACAATAGCAACCATATACATATAGTATAATTATTTTTAGCAAAAAATGGACAAGTTACCAAATAATGTATGGCGGTGATAGGAATGTTAAAAGCGAAGGCGGGGCGCGTCAGCTTTACGACGGCTGCTTTGGACCCTACAAAGGCTGTTGCAAAGCAGGTGGTTTATTTCACGGTGGCGCTGCTCTGTTCACGGGGACTGGTATTCGGCAAATACGCGCCGTTCGGCGTTGCGGCGGTCGCGGCATTCCCGTACGCGGGAATCTGGAGCGTTGTGCTGGGAAGCACAGCGGGGTATCTGCTGCCTTCTCCGGCGGCTGTGCCGGTACATTATATAGCGGCGGTCCTGGCTGCCGCGGCAATCCGCTGGACGCTGAATGACCTGATCAAGCTAAAAATGCATCCGGGCTTTGCTCCCGCGACGGCGTTTCTTCCGGTGTTCTGTACGGGCATGGCCATCGTCTTTGTCAACGGCTCCGCTTCGACGACCGTGGCGATGTATGTGGCGGAAGCGCTCCTTGCCGGCGGGATGGCATACTTCTTTGCGCGCACGTCCAAGGTGATCGCTTCCGGCAGGAGCATCGGCACCATGAACCCGCAGGAAATCGCCTGTGCGGCGCTGTCGGCGGGCGTGGTTCTGCTGTCGCTTTCCAACCTGAGCATCGGCCCGGTCTCGCTCGGGCGCGTGCTGGCGGTGGTGGCGATCCTGTTTGCCGCGCGCTACGGCGGCGTTGCCGGCGGCAGCGTGGCGGGCATTTCGGCGGGCATTGTGTTCAGCCTTTCCACCTCGGGCCTGAACTATCTTTCCGGCGCCTACGCGCTCGGCGGTATGATGGCGGGTGTATTTTCCCCGGTCGGGCAGCTCGCGTCCGTAGTCGCCTTTATTTTTTCCAACGCGGTCGCCTCGCTTCAGGTGGGCAATCAGGAAGCCGTCATAGGGGGGCTTTACGAAGTGATGACGGCGACTGTCTTTTATATGCTGCTGCCGCAGAAGGTCGGAGCGCCGCTGATCGGCATGTTTTCTCACGCCGACGATACCTCCCGTTCCGACGGCCTTCGCCGTTCCGTTATCATGAAGCTTGATTACGCCGCGAAGGCCCTCGGCAGCGTCTCCGAGTCGGTGGAGGAAGTCTCCAAAAAGCTTTATACCGCGTGTGCCCCGGACATCAACGGCGTGTACAAGAAAACGATGGACGATGTCTGCTGCAGCTGCGGGTTAAAGGTTTACTGCTGGGAGCGCAACTACAGCGAAAGCATGAACGCGTTCAACGATCTGACGGACAAGCTCAGGGCGAAAGGGAAGATCGAGCGCGCCGACTTTAACACGCAGTTTGCCACACACTGCAGCAGGCTGCCGGTGGTTATGGACAGCGTCAACACCAATTATAATGAATTCATGATCCGGGACGCGGCGGACAGCCGCGCGCAGCAGGTGCGGAGCATGGTTTCCGACCAGTTTACCACCACCAGCAACATGCTGGAGGATATGGCGGCGGAGCTTGAGCTTTACGAGCAGTTCGATTTCGCCGCGGCGCAGAAGGTCGGGGAAGTCCTGCGCGGGGCGGGCATCCTGCCCATTGACATCAGCTGCCGTACGGACCGTTTCGACCGCATGTCGATCGAAATCATCACTGCCCAGCTGGACGGCGTCCGCCTGAACAAAGCCGAGCTTACGGACGAAATTTCACACGCGTGCGGCCGGAGCTTCCAGCAGCCCTGCATCAGCATGGTAAAAGGGAAGTGCAGGCTGCAGATTTCGGAGCGCCCCCTTTACCGCGTGCAGACCGGATGCGCCCAGCACTCCTGCGGAAACAGGCAGCTCTGCGGCGACAGCTGGGACACCTTCCCCGACGGCAACGGCCGCCAGATCGCGATCATCAGTGACGGAATGGGGACGGGCGGCCGCGCGGCGGTAGACGGCGCGATGGCCTGCGGGATTCTATCCCGTCTGGTCAAAGCCGGTATCGGGTTCGACGCCTCGCTCAAGATCGTGAATTCGGCACTGATGGTGAAATCGGGCGACGAATCGCTCGCGACCGTTGATTTGGCCGCGATCGACCTTTTCAACGGGAGCCTTGAATTTATGAAGGCCGGTGCGCCCATCAGCGTGCTGCGCAAATCGGGGCGGGCCGTGGTGATCGACGCGCCCAGCCTGCCGATCGGCATCCTGAACGAAATCAATTTCGCCAAGTCCTCGGACAGCCTGGGAAAAGACGACCTGCTGATTATGCTTTCCGACGGGGCGCTCGCCGGTGGGGACGATTGGATCTGTGAAGCGGTGGAGAAATGGAACGGCCAGATCCCGCAGGAGCTTGCGGAGGAAATCGTAACACAGGCGATCGCCCGCCGCACCGACGGCCACGACGACGATATCACTGCTTTGGTAATAAAAGTAAGAGAAAACGAATAAGGACGGTGACCGGAAGAGGGCGGGAGGCATTGCCTCCCGCCCTGATTTTACTTCTCTTCCGGTACAATTTCGCAGTTCTCAACAGCATATTCCAGAAAAATGCCGATCAGTTCATTCCGGCTTCTTCCGCTTTTTGAAGAGAGTTCGTCAATGGCCGCAGCCGTTTCCTCCCTGATGCGTATGGAAAAGGTTTTGTACCCGTCCTCGCCCTTCGGCGCCTTGGCCTTTATAATTATTTTTCGGTTTTCCATGCGGTCACCTGCTTTCAAACATATTATATGTTTGAAATTTGATTGAATATATGTTATAATTTATGTTATAAAATAAATTCTATAGTAGAGGCGGTTCCTTTGCCGGATTACCAGAGAATGTATACAACGCTTTTCAACCAGATAACAAGCACAATTGAGCAGCTAAAGCTGGTACAGCAAAGAACGGAGGAGATGTATATAAAATCAGACGAAACTTTTGTAAAAATGCAAATCGGGATAAAAAATAAGGTGACAAGTAATTTTAGAAAAAATTTACAATATAGCCTTCTACATACTTCCACATAGTACTTGATATTTTTTCTGTGGAGATGTAGTATGTTGTTCATGGCGGAGCTTGTAAAAGTCCGTCGGCACAGCGTAACCATACTATGAAAATTAAGGAGTACGATTATGACATTGAATGTGAAAAGAACACTGGCGGCCTGCATCTGTGCGGCGTGTACGCTCGCGGTAATAACAGGCTGCTCCAATTTCAACTCCGGCAGCTCACAGATCGCCTCTTCCGCACCGGTCTCTTCGGAAGCTGTTTCCTCCTCTGTCGCCTCCGAGGTAAGCTCGGCGCAGGAATCTTCCCAGCCGGTTGATGCTCAGGCGGATCTTCTCAAGCTGATGAAAGAGACAGCGGTAAAAGGAAAAGTGATGAACTGCGACTTTGCGGTTCAATCCAATGTAATTGAGGATGTAGAGGAAAAGTGGGGCAAGGAAGACAAATCCGAATACATTGCCGCCGCCAAGGGAACCTACGCGACCTATTCCAAGAAGGGCTTCGTGTTTGGCTTCAACAAGGGCTCTCAGCTTTTTGAAGTCAGGTCTTTTGACAGCCAGCTGAAAGAAATCACCCTTTCCAAAACGGAAGAGGTTTTCGGCAAGCCGGATTACGATGTGACTTCGGGCAGCGACAGGATCATTGGATACGTTGTCAGCAAGGACTATAAAATGCTGATGGTGTTCGCGGATTCCAAGGCGAACGGCGCGAACGCCGTGCTCGATCATTACTCTGTATTTTATCCTGCCGGTACGGTCAACATGATGGCCGACGATCCCGGCCGCCAGTGGTAACAAAGGCCGCAAAGCATCCTGACGCTCTTTTCCCTTGTGGGATGAACTGAATACAGATCAAAACACCTTCTTCCCGTTTTTGGGGGAGAAGGTGTTTTCTTAACAAAGCTTTTTGGTGTGTCGCCTGTGACCGCTATGAAAATAAGGGATTTCACGCGATGGCTCTGCGGATACCCCGTCAGGCTATTCATAACGCTTTCCCGCGACGATGATCGGAACAAAGAGACCGAGACAGGCGGTCAGGCTGAAATACAGCCTGCAGGATTCCCACACATAGGCGGGGAAAAGCCGCGCGATCAGAAAATACAGCAGGGGGAACAGTACGGCGACTGAAAGGGTCCACACACGACCCGCCCGGAGGATATGCGGCCAGTTGCTGTTGTTAAAACGGACTCCCGCCAGATTCATCCGAAAGATGCCGTCGCTGTAGCTGCTGATTTTATTTTCGTCGTAATACGCGGGCAGCGTTTCCTTTACAAACAGGCAGAACCATGCTCCGAACAGCAGGCAGAGGAGTTCGGTAAGCGCAAGGTTTTCCCGCAGTTCCCGGTAGGTAAATCCAAGTGCCAGCAGGACGCCGGTTTCCACGGCCACGGCCGCCAGACAGGCAAGATAACAGGCAATGTACCGCTTCCGCCGTTCCTTGCGCTCGCGCCGCTCCTTTGTGGAAAGTCCGATGGTTCCGGTCACCAGCTTTTCCACCTCCTTTACATTCAGATGCTCCGGCTCCCGGATAAACTGTCCGCTGAGCAGCTCCGTCACGGTTACTCCCAACAGGTCGGACAATGGAAATAGCAGAGCGATATCCGGCATACTCAGCCCGCGCTCCCATTTACTGACGGCTTTATCGGAAACAAACAGTTTTTGCGCCAGTTCCTTTTGTGTAAGATTTTTTTCTTTCCTTAACTGCGTTAAAAAAACTCCAAATTTTTGATTGTCAATTTCGTACATATCCGAAGCCTCCTTGACAGCATTGTACTCTCTGCCGAGATTTCAGGCAACCGACTGACAGTAGAATGAAGGATTACCGGCATTTTTGGCATGCTTTATTAAGAATCCGGCGTTGATAAAAGGGTTTATGAACTTCGGGGGAAAAGACAAAAACGGATACCCCGAAGAGTATCCGTTTTTACTTCCGGCCTGCTTTCGCCGGGAGAACTCTTATTTCTGAATGGAAAAGAGGTTTTCCGCGTTTCCGCGTGTAACCGTTAAAAGCTCTTCTGCGGTGATTCCCCGAATTTCAGCGATCCGCGCGGCGGTATAGGCGATCAGGGTGGAGTCGTTGCGCTTTCCGCGGAACGGGACCGGAGCCATATACGGGCAGTCCGTTTCCATCAGCATCCGTTCCAGCGGAACGGCGGCCGCCACCTCCACGGGTACGCGCGCGTTCTTGAATGTGACCGCGCCGCCCAGGCCGATATACATGCCGAGCCGGACGCACTCCATCGCCATTTCCACACTGCCGGAAAAGCAGTGCACCACGCCGGACGGCTTGTGCTTACGAAGAATCTCCATCGTGTCGCCGTGCGCGTCGCGGTCATGCACGATGATCGGCAGATGGTGTTTTTTCGCCAGGAGAATCTGGTTTTCAAACGCCGCTTTCTGTACGTCTCTCGGCGCGTTGTCCTCAAAATGATAGTCCAGCCCGATTTCTCCGACCGCGACGACCTTGTCCCGATGGAGCAGCTCTTCCAGCTGCTCCTGGTAGTTCTCCGGGGCATCCTTGACACACTCCGGGTGGATGCCCACCGCGGCGTAAATATACGGATAGTCCGCCGCCAGTTGGATGGAAGTGCGGGAGGAGTCCAGCTCCGCCCCGCAGTTGATCACGTTGCAGATTCCGCGGCCGGGCAGCCCGGCGAGAACCGCATTTCGGTCGTCGTCAAAAGCCGCGTCGTCGTAATGCGCGTGGGAATCGAAAATAGGCTTCAGCATATCCATCAGCGGACTTTGCTCCCGGCGGGAATTCCGTCCACAAAAATAACTTTAACATCTTCTCCGGCGTCCGCCGCCAGAATCATGCCCTGGCTTTCCACGCCGCACAGCACGGCGGGCTTCAGGTTTGCGACCAGAATGATGCTGTGTCCCGTCAGGTCCTCCGGCTGATACCATTTTGCAATGCCCGAAGCGACCGTCCTCTGGCCTTCTCCGTCGTCGATCGTCAGCTTCAACAGCTTCTTTGCGCGCTTGATCGGCTCGCACGCGATGATTTTGCCGACGCGCAGCTCGACCTTTCCGAAGTCGTCAATGCCGATTTGGGCAATGCCCTCGATTTTCTTTTCCGCGGGGGCTTCCTGCTTTTCCTCGCCGGGGTTCGGGATCAGCTTGTTCAGCTCCTCGATTTCCTTGTCCACGTCGATACGCGGGAACAGCGTTTCCCCTTTGGAGATCACGGTATCGGAGGGCAGAAGCCCCCACTTCGCCGCCGCGTCATAGGTCAGCACGTCCGCTTTCGCACCGAGCTGCGCCTGGATTTTCGGCGCCGTTTCCGGAATGAAGGGCGTAATCAGAATCGATACGATACGCAGGCTCTCGCAGAGATTGTAAATAACCGCTGCCAGGCGCGCGCGCTTTGTTTCGTCCCTTCCCAAAGCCCAGGGCATGGTTTCATCGATATATTTGTTGGTGCGGGCGATCAGCTTCCAGATTTCGGTCAGCGCGTTGCTGAACTGGTAGCCGGCAATCGCGTCGTCGCATCTCTTGCGCAGGCCGAGCGCCATTTGAATCAGCTCGTCGTCAATGGGGGCGCTTTCCCGTTCGGCGGGGATTTTGCCGCCGAAGTATTTCTCCGCCATGGCGGTAGAGCGGGAGAGAAGGTTGCCCAGATCGTTCGCAAGGTCGGAATTGATGCGGCCGATCAGCGCTTCGTTGGTGAATACGCCGTCCGCGCCGAACGGGATTTCCCGCAGGAGGAAGTAACGGATGGCGTCCACGCCGTAGCGGTCGCACAGGACGACAGGGTCGACCACATTGCCTTTCGATTTGCTCATCTTGCTGCCGTCGCCGAACAGAAGCCAGCCGTGGCCGTAGACCTGTTTGGGCAGGGGAAGGTCGAGCGCCATCAGCATGGCGGGCCAGATGATGGTGTGGAAACGTACGATTTCCTTGCCGACAAAATGCACGTCGGCGGGCCAGTATTTTCGGTAATCGGAATCATCGTCCGAACCGTAGCCCATTGCGGTGATATAGTTGGTCAGCGCGTCCAGCCACACATATACAACATGCTTCGGGTCGAAATCGACGGGGATTCCCCACGTAAAGCTGGTGCGGGAGACACAGAGGTCCTCCAGTCCCTGCTTGATAAAATTAATCATTTCGTTTTTGCGGCTCTCCGGCTGAATGAAATTCGGCTGGTCCTCATAGAGCTTTAACAGCCTGTCCGCGTATTTGGACAGACGGAAAAAATAGGCTTCCTCATTGGCCCTTTTTACTTCTCTGCCGCAGTCGGGGCATTTGCCGTCCTTCAGCTGGGTTTCCGTCCAGAAGGATTCACAAGGGGTGCAGTACCAGCCCTCGTATTTTCCTTTGTAAATTTCCCCTTTGTCATGGAGAACTTTGAAGATTTTCTGTACCGCCCTGACATGATAATCGTCGGTGGTGCGGATGAACCGGTCGTTGGAAATATTCAGAAGCTTCCACAAATCCTGAAAGCCCGCGACAATTTTATCGACATATTCCTTGGGGGTTACACCCTCTTTTTCGGCGTTGATCTCAATTTTCTGGCCGTGCTCGTCCGTACCGGTCAGAAACATCACGTCGTAGCCCTGCATTCGCTTGTAGCGCGCGATTGCGTCGCTGGCAACGGTGCAGTAGCTGTGCCCGATGTGCGCCTTACCCGAGGGATAATAGATAGGCGTCGTGATGTAAAAAGTTTTTTTGTCCATTTTTCAGCCTCCAAGAGAATAGTATTCTCAAATAAAGTGATTAATTCTAATATTATACCATTATTTTCATCAATAGTGAATATAAAATAAAGAAACATGGCGGACTTACCCGCCGGAATCATAAATTTTGTCGAAAAATACCGCTCCGGAATTGACATCAATCCCGAAGCGGTACAATGAGACGGCAGAATTATGATATGATTAATTTGGAGCCGTGCCGGATTCGTCGGTTCCGGCATCTTCACCGTAGAGAAAAGTCCTTAAAAGCTTACAGTTCTCCGGCAGATCGGGGTCTAGCACTTCGCCGATTCCCTTAATGGTAGGTTCGGTATAGGTGTTCAGGTTTGGAATATGCATGGTTTTCATGGGATAGTTGGAGACGGAGCCCGCGATGGAAGCAAGATACATCAGCTCCGAATCGGTGAGGTTCGTCTTGACCAGCGGCAGAAATTCGTTCATCATGCTGTTGATTTTGATCGGGCTCATGCCTTCCAGCTTTTTGATCATCAGCTCCATGACCTCGCGCTGCCTGCCGGTACGGCCAAAGTCGCTGTCCGTCTCGCGGATTCGGGCGTAATACACGGCCAGCCGGCCGTCCAGATGATTGACCCCCGGTTTCAGGTTGCTGCCCATATTCCGGTTTTCCGCGTCGCAGAGCTTTTGATCCATCTGAATGTCAAGACCGCCCATTTTATCGATAATGGTGGCGAAATTCTCAAAGTCAACGGAAATATACTTGTCTATATTAATTCTGAAATTGTTCTCCAGGGTCTGCATGGTAAGCGCCGCGCCGCCTTTTGTGTAGGCCGCGTTCAGCTTCTGCTTTTTCATTGTGGGAATTTCAACATACAAATCCCGCAGAAAGGAAACCAGACGAAGCGTCTTGTTTTTTGTGTCGATGGAAATCAGCATGGTGGTATCGCTTCGGCTGCTGTTCCCGTCGTCTCCCTTGTCGGTGCCGATCAGCAGAATGTTGGTGATCTGGTTGTCCGAAATAACTCCCCACGTGGGTGCGGCGCTGGGCTGTTCAATATATTTGGAAGTGTTGATTTCTTCCGACCGGTCCAGACGAGACATCAGATATTTTCCATATACGAAGACGCCCGCGCATACAATCAGAATCAGGCAGAGGAGGCCCGTGAGAAATTTCTTCAGGCCGTTTTTTTTTCTGCCGTATTTTTTGCCCCCCCGCCGTGCGGGTTGGCTAGTACTGTAAATATCGCGGTCGACATAATGGTACCGGTCGATTTCGCCGGTGTCAAAATTTGTTCTTCTACCCGCGTTTCGCGGCCCGGAACCAACACCTTTGCGCTGCGACCGGCTGTCGCGGTTTTGTCTGTTCATATTTCACCTCAAAAAACGTAATACACAAAGCAGTCTTATTCTATTGCAATTCCGCTTGCATGTCAATAGTTATGTAAACTAAAAAAAGAAAGCGGAAGTTCTGCTTTCAGTACGCTGTTTTCAGGTGGAAAAGGGTGTTGTCAAAGAACAGGCAGATTACGTAAGGCCGCCGTCGGAGAATTTCTGTCGAAGCTCTTTTAAATAATAGTCCTTGGCAGCGGCCGGTGTTTGAAAACTCAGGGGTTTCATGAAAATGTAAGAAAGACTGGTGCTCCAATCTTCGGCGGAAAAAAGGCTGGGGTCCATGTTTTCTACCACGGGCAAAATGACGGCGCTGTTTTCCGACAGCCGGATATTGGAAATATACAGATTGCATGATTCAGCAACATACTCTACCATCTTCTCACTCATTCACACACCGCCTTTCCTACTTACAAGCCGGTAACAAAAATCCTGTAATAGAATTACCATATATCATTATAGTAACGTTTTGTTACTTAGTCAACATATTTACACAAGTTTCGGCAAATTTAGTAACTGTTTGTTACATAAATTGCTTGTAAATTTCCTAAACTGTATAATTTCCGTAAGGGGATGATAAAGTGGTTGCTCGAAGATTAAAGGAGCTTCGCACGGAACATAAACTCACTCAGAATGACATAGCAGCCCTTTTAAATATATCACGAGAAGCATATTGTATGTACGAAAATCAGAAAAGACAATTAAACTACGAATCCCTTTGTATTCTTGCCGATTATTATCATGTGACACTGGATTATCTGTTTGGGCGGTCCGATCGGCCGGATTTGACCGGGCCGCTCGGGAGTGAGGAAAAACTGCTGCTGGAGTATTACCGGGCCATGGACCAGCGGGGACGTGAAAATGTCATAGGAATGGCCAAAGTGGAGTATCAGAGAGGGATCAAAAGGAGAGAATTTTCCGAGCCGGTCCTATGATACCGTTAAAATGAAATGAACGATAAAAGGCTCGCTATGAAAATTCACAGAATGTTCACGGCTCTTTTTGTGATTTTGTTATAATAAACTGATAAGCCAGCAGGAAAAGGAGGAGATCGGAATGCAGACCCATAAAACGCCGGGGCACCGTATCGACATGCGTAAACTGCTGATTCGAGTGGTGGCCATCCTTTGTGCGGCGGTGATTATTGGCTCCGTGTTTCTTGCTGCTTTCGGATAACAGCTTCATAAAAAGGCTTCCGCCCATGGGCGGAAGCCTTTCTTGCTGTATGGGATATTATTCTTTTCCGGCCTGGATAAAATCCACGCCCGCGCCGTAAGGGTGGAAAACGACCCCGGTCACGCCCTTTGAGGAGGCGTAGTAGTGCTTTTCGTAGTACAGGGGATAGAATACGCCCTGTTCATTCAAATACTTTTCGGCATTTGCGAAAATCGCGGCGGAATCCGCTCCTCCGCTTTTCTCCGCACTGTCCAGCATGGCGTCGAAAGAGGAGTCCTTCCATTTGGCGGGATTGTTCTTCTCGCTGCTTTTAAACAGGGACAGAACGGAAAGCGGGCCGTCGCTGGCCGGCTGGACAGGGCACAGTGCAACCTGATAGTCTCCCGATTGAATACGGGAAGCGAGCTGGTCTTCGGAAAGCGGCTCCATATTAAAGTAATTGTGGAACTGAACGTTCCAGGAAGCAATCATTTCATTGAGCATCAGCTTGACGTTGGCGTCGTCGGGACAGATCACGGTTACGCTTTTCAGCTCTGAAAGGGAAAGCTCGCTCAGCCCCGCGGCCAGAAGAGCCGCCGCGTTTTTGTCCTGCTTTAAAAAGTAGGAGCCGCCGCCGGCAAGGCTGCGGTAAGGCTTGCCCAGCAGGGTGGTGGACGGGGGAGTGATATCGTTTGCGGCGGACATGTTTTTCGGCAGGTGCTGCAGCACCTTTGCCCGGTCAAAAGCCTGGATGAAAGCCCGCCGGATATTTTTGCTTTTCATCAGCTCGGACTGCGTGTTGAAGCAGAGGCCCCAGGTTGTGTCCTCAAAGGAGGTAATAGTGCAGCCCTGCGCCTGTGCGGCGGTGGCCTGGCTGCCGGAAACGGCGATCGCGTCCACTGTACCGCTCTTCAGCGCGTCGACCGGGTCGGTAATCGCGTTATCCTCGTTTTGTACGGTGAGTTTCAGATTGGACGGCAGCGGCTTTTGTTTTCCGGCATAGGTGTCGGAACGGACAAGGTTAAGGTACTGGCCGTGGGACCATCCGTACTTGCCGTCTATTTCAAAGGGGCCGTTTCCGATCAGATATTTTATTTCCAGGCCGTAACGTCCCGAAGTGCTTTCAAAAAATTTCTGGTTACAGGGCATAAAGACGGGCGCCGCGGTGATGGAGGGAAAATCCGGATAGGAATAGTTGAGCCGTACCACCAGCGTATGGGCATCCGGGGCGGTCACCCCGAGCTGGTCGGCGGGCACCGTTCCGGCGTTTACCTCTCTGGCGTTTTGAATGCAGAACATGCGGGAACAGGTCGGCGATCCGGTCTGCGGAGAAAGCGCGCGCCGGAACGCATAGACAAAATCGTTCGCGGTGACGGGCGTCTTTTCCTTGTCCGACCATTTGGCGCTGCTGCGCAGGGTGAAGGTAAATACCGTATCGTTCTCGCTGCTGACCCATTTTTCCGCAACGCCCGGGTAAGGGCGATTATCCGCGCCAAGGCGCACCAATCCTTCAAACAGCGCTTCGACCGCCACTGTGGCGGCACTGTCCGATGCGATCTGAGGGTCCAGCGTTTTCGGTTCGGAGTCGAGATAATAGTTGATTTTTTTATTTGCGTTTTTCGGTTCGTTTTTTCCGCATCCGGAAAAAGAAAATAATATTGTCAGGCAGAGCAGGGCTGCCGTCATTCTTTTCAGCAATCGTTCAGTCACCCCTTGGTTTACGGGATTCCATTATTTTATCATCTTTTCCGTGCTATTGCAACGAGGTTAACATAATTGTTATCTTTTTCTGCACGGAGGGGATTCATACGGTCGAATAAGCACAAAAAAGCTCCTTCCCATAAGGGAAAGAGCTTTTGTCATTTCAAAATTATTCGATGATGCTGACGCCGTCCATTTCCGGCGGCTGGGGAAGATCCAGAATTTTGAGCATGGTCGGGGAAATGTCCGCCAGCCTTCCGCCGGAGCGAAGCTTGCACGGATAGCCGACCACACAGAACGGGACAGGATTTGTCGTATGCGCGGTGAAGGGCGAACCGTCTTCTTCGTACATTTTGTCCGCGTTGCCGTGGTCTGCCGTAATCAGAGCGACGCCGCCCATCTCGGAAATGGCGTGGACCACTCTGCCTACGCAGGCGTCGACCGCTTCCACGGCGGCCTTGGCGGCACTGAAAATGCCGGTGTGACCCACCATGTCGCAGTTGGCAAAATTCAGGATAATGACATCGTATTTTCCGCTTTTGATGCGTTCCACCAAAGCGTCCGTGACCTCATACGCGCTCATTTCGGGCTGCAGGTCGTAGGTAGCAACCTTGGGGGAGTGGATCAGGACACGGTCTTCACCCGGGTACTGTTTTTCCACACCACCGTTGAAAAAGAAGGTGACGTGGGCGTATTTTTCCGTTTCGGCGATCCGCAGCTGGGTCATGCCCTTGTCGGAAATATATTCTCCGAAGGTGTTTTTCAGCGACTGGGGCTTAAAGGCGACCAGAACGTTGGGCATGGTAGCGTCATACTGCGTCATGCAGACGTAGGTGAGGGGGAAGAACCCGTTTTTGCGCTCAAAGCCCTGAAAGTCCGGATCAACGAAGGTGCGCGTGATTTCGCGGGCACGGTCGGGCCGGAAATTGAAGAAAATAACGGAATCGTTCGCTTTGAGAGCGGCGCCTTTTACGCAGACGGTGGGAACGACGAATTCGTCGGTTACTTTTTTCTGATAGGAATCCTCAACAGCCTGAACCGGGTCGTCACACTGGATTCCCTCGCCGTACACCATGGCGGCGTATGCTTTTTCCACGCGCTCCCAGCGGTTGTCACGGTCCATCGCATAGTAGCGGCCCATCACGGTGGCGATTTCACCCACGCCGATTTCCTTCAGCTTTTCGGCACATTCGGCGACATAGCCCTTTCCGGAATCCGGGGGAACGTCGCGGCCGTCCAGCAGGGCATGAACGTAGACCTTTTTGCAGCCGCGTTTTTTGGCCAGCTCGACCAGCGCGTAAAGGTGCCGGTTGTGACTGTGCACGCCGCCCGCGGAAAGCAGGCCGATCAGGTGCAGGGCGCCGCCGTTTTTCGCCGCGTTGTCCGCGGCGGCAAGAAAGGCGGGATTTTCAAAAAAATCGCCGTCCTGAATGGATTTTGTAATCCTTGTCAGCTCCTGATAAACAATGCGGCCCGCTCCGATGTTGGTATGGCCGACCTCGGAGTTTCCCATCTGGCCGTCCGGAAGACCGACGTCAAGGCCGGAGGCACCGATCTGCGTAATTGGGTTATTTGCAAAGAGACGGTCTATGTTGGGGGTGTGCGCCGCCTTGATCGCGTTGCCGCTCTCTCCGGCAATTCCAAAACCGTCGAGTATCATCAGTATTAAAGGTTTTTTCATGTTTTTGACCAACCTGCCTTTCGGAGTATTTTTACCTGCTTGCAGCCTTTACGATCTCCGCAAAGTCGGCCGGCTTTAAGGAAGCGCCGCCGATCAGGCCGCCGTCCACATCGGGCTGGTCGAGCAGCTCCGCAGCATTTTTGGCGTTCATGGAACCGCCGTACTGAATGGTGATCGCGTCGGCGCTCGCCGTGCCGTACAGCTTCGCGACGGTTGCGCGGATGACGGCGCAGACTTCGTTGGCCTGCGCTGCGGTCGCCGTTTTGCCGGTGCCGATGGCCCAGATCGGCTCATACGCGATAATGATCTTTTTCAGCTCGTCCTTGCTGACGCCGCCGAGAGCGATCTTGGTCTGCATGGCGACCAGCTCGTCGGTAATGCCCTGCTCGCGCTGTTCCAGATATTCGCCCACGCACAGGATGACGGAAAGGCCGCTGTCCAGCGCCGCGCGGACACGCTTGTTTACGGTGACGTCTGTTTCACCGAAATAGGTCCTGCGCTCGCTGTGGCCGATAATGACGTACTGCACTCCCGTGGAAACCAGCATGTCCGCGGAAATTTCCCCGGTGAAGGCGCCGCTCTTTTCCCAGTGGCAGTTCTGCGCGCCGATGCCGATGTTGGAGCCCTTCGCGGCTTCCAGCGCGGCGGAAAGGTCAATATAGGGCACGCACGCGATCACGCCGCAGTCCGCGTCTTTTACCAGGGGTTTGATCTCATTGATCAGTTCGGTTGCCTCGGCAGGAGTCTTATTCATTTTCCAGTTGCCGGCGATGACTGCTTTTCTCAGCTTTTTGTTCATAAAGCATATCTCCTTTAAAATTCTTTCCTGTTTTGTTATAAATGCGGCAGACAGGCTGCCGCATTTTCACGTACAAGCAAACGCTTGTTTTTTATTTATTTGTCGTTCAGGCAGGCGATGCCGGGCAGCTCAAGGCCTTCCAGGAACTCAAGGGAAGCGCCGCCGCCGGTGGAAATATGGGTCATCTTATCGGCAAAGCCGAGCTTTTCAACCGCAGCCGCGGAATCGCCGCCGCCGATGATGGAAATCGCGCCGCTGTTTGCGACCGCCTTCGCAACCGCGACCGTGCCGGCGGCGAAGTTGTCCCATTCGGAAACGCCCATCGGTCCGTTCCACACGACTGTGCCGGAGCCCTGAATGGCCTCGGAGAACAGAGCGGAGGTTTTCGGCCCGATGTCAAGGCCCATCCAGCCTTCCGGAATCTGGTCGGAATCGACGATCTTATGCTCGGCGTCGGGTTTGTATTCCGTGGCGACCACGTTGTCGATCGGGATCAGGAATTTAACGCCCTTTTCTTTTGCCTTCGCCATCATGTCCTTCGCGAGCTCGACCTTGTCGTTTTCGCAGATGGAAGTGCCGATGGCGTAGCCCAGCGCGTTCATAAAGGTGTAGGCCATGCCTCCGCCGATGATGAGGGTGTCGACCTTTTCCAGCAGGTTTGTGATTACGCCGATTTTGTCGGAAACCTTCGCGCCGCCCAGAATGGCGACGAACGGACGCTTCGGGTTGCTGAGCGCGCCGCCCATAATGGTGATTTCCTTCTGGATCAGGTAGCCGCAGACCGCGGGAAGGTACGCCGCTACGCCCGCTGTGGAAGCGTGGGCCCTGTGCGCGGTGCCGAACGCGTCGTTGACGTAGATTTCCGCCAGAGAGGCGAGCTGCTTTGAAAATTCAGGATCGTTCTTTTCTTCTTCTTTATGGAAGCGGACGTTTTCGATCAGTTCCACTTCTCCGTCTTTCAAGGAGGCGGCTATGCTTTTTGCGCTGTCGCCGATGACGTCGGAAGCCATCTTTACTTCCTGGCCAAGGGCCTTGGAAAGGTATTTGGCAACAGGTGCGAGGGAGTATTTCATGTTGAATTCGCCCTTCGGGCGGCCCAGGTGGGAGCAGAGGATTACCTTTGCCTTGTGACCGATTAAATACCGAATGGTCTTCAGCGCCTCATCAATACGCTTCGGATCGGTGATATTGCCTTCCGCATCGAACGGGACATTGAAGTCGCAGCGGACCAGCACCCGTTTTCCGGCAACATCAATGTCCTCCACGGTTTTCTTGTCGAGATAATTCATGCATAGCACTCCTTTATATTATGATAACAGAAAATACGATTTACCTCCGCTATTATACAATAATCCGTCGATAAATTCAAGCATATTGCAGGCCGAATCGGCCGTTTCCGGAAACTTTGTTAAAAAAGTATCACCATTTATATTCCCTTAATTGCCCTTTGCACAAAAGTTCCGGATACCCCCATTGCCGCAGCACCTCGTAAACGCCCACCGCCACGGAATTGGACAGGTTCAGGCTGCGCGCGTCGGCGTTGTCGATCATCGGGATGCGCACGCAGCTGCCGGGGTTTTCATACAGCAGCTTTTCGGGCAGCCCGGCCGTTTCTTTGCCGAAAAAGAGGTAACTGTTGTCGGGGTACCGGATGTCCGAATGGATGTGTTGGGCCTTTGTTGAAAAGAAGTAGAAATTACCCGAATTTTTACTGAAAAAATCGGAAAGGCTATTGTAACAGGTGATATCCAGCAGGTGCCAGTAATCCAGCCCGGCGCGTTTCAGCTTTCTGTCGTCAATCTGAAAGCCCATCGGCCCGACAAGATGCAGCCTTGCTCCGGTTGCGGCGCAGGTGCGGGCAACGTTGCCGGTGTTTTGCGGGATTTCCGGCTCGACCATAACAATGTTCAGTGTTGGCATGGGAGACTCCTTTATTCAAAAAATTTGGCATTAATTTTCAAATATAAACGGAAAGAAAGAGGGGATGATATTGAAAGGCCCAGGTTCTATATTTTCAGTCGGGAGGTTTTACGTTATGTACAAAGAGACGATGGGATTTGTAAGGGGCGTCGGCACCGGTATGGTCGCCGGCATCGCAGTTGCCTCTATGGGCAGCAAAATGATGAAAAACAACCGTAAGCTCAGACGCAACGCCAATAAAGCCATGCACGCGGTAAACGGCATGTTTGACGACGTACAGGGCATGTTTAAACAGTAAACGGCGGTATTTTTACAAAACAGCAAATTTCCAAAGACATCGGCGGGGAATACCCCGCCGACAGTTGTTTGACCGGCTTTATCCGCCGGAGATGACGCTGTACATACTGAACATGGGAATAACGATGGAAATCACCACGGTGCCGACAATGACGGCGATAATGATCGTCATCGCCGGTTCCAGAGCGCTGGTCAGCCGTTTGGTGGCTTCGTCCGTCTCCTCTTCGTACATGGACGCCATCTTGTCCAGCGTTTCAAAAAGCATCCCGGATTCCTCGCCTACCTTGATCATGGAGACGAGAAGCGCGTCGAAAATCGGGAATTTCGCCATGGAGGCGTTGATGGCGGAGCCGAATTTTACCTCGGAAATGATCTGTGTCAGCTGCTCTTTCATAAAGCGGTTCGGAATCACGTCGCGCGAAATTTCAAGCGACTTTACGATATCCACCCCGGATTCCACCAGGGAAGACATGATGCGGCACAGCCGTGCGATATACGACTGGCGCAGCAGTGGCCCGACCGCCGGAATCCGCAGGATCAGCCTGTCCACCGCGGTGGAAAACGGAGCGGATTTCTTTTTCAATATCATAAAGGAAAATACGAGGACAAAGACTACCAGCAGGATCAGATACCATCTCGTCATCATAAACGAGGAAAAGGACATGACGAATCTCGTAATGGCCGGCAGGTCGGTATTGAATTCCTGAAAGATATTCGCGAAATTCGGAAGCACGAACACGTTCATCACGATCATCAGCAGCAGGGTGAGGCACAGAAGGAAAATCGGGTATCCGGTTGCGCCCTTCAGCTTGGCGGTCAGTACGATTTCCTTGTCCAGAATTTTTGCGCAGCGTTCAAACGCGGTGTCCAGCCGCCCGTCCGTTTCGCCGGACTGGATGATGTTGGTGATGATTTTCGGAAAAGCCCTGAATTTCGACATGGCCTCGGAAATCGGGATGCCGGTGTACAGGTCCCGGTTCATTTCCTCCAGAATCCGTTTGACCTTTTTATCCTTTTCCCCGCTGATCAGCACCTCCATGGCCATGGAAAGGGACACGCCGGCCTTCATCATAATCCCCATCTGGTTCATGATGGTGAGAAGCTTTTTCTTTTTGATTTTCGCCTTATGAATGTCGGAGCCGGTGATTTCCATCTCCCAGATAGAGGTGGGCTCCGCTTCCGTTTTGCCCTCGCCGCCCGTCAGGGAAAGCGCGGTCAGGCCTTCGCTCTGCAGCCGGGCAATCGCGTCGGCCTTGCTGTCGGCGTTGAGAAAGCCACGGGATTTTTTATTTCTATGGTCAACCGCCGTATATTGATACCGCAATAAAATCCCCTCTTATGTCATGAATTTCGCGTGGCGGCATCAAAGCCGAATTCCCCGGCGGTGCCGCTCGTGATGATTCCCCGCCGCAGCAGGTCGTCGACGCTGCGTTCCAGCGTAATCATTCCCTGGCTGATCCCGGTCTGGATGGACTGGGAGATGTTGGCCGTTCTGCCCTCGCGGATCAGGTTGCTGATCGCGGAGTTGATAAACATCATTTCAAAGGCGCCGACGCGGCCCCTGCCGTCGGCGGTGGGCAGCAGGCGCTGGGAAATGACGCTTTTCAGCACCAGGGAAAGCTGCGTGCGGATTTGCTGCTGCTGCTGGGGAGGAAACACGTCGATCAGACGGTCGATGGTCTTGGCGGCCCCGATCGTATGCAGCGTGGAGAGCACCAGATGTCCGGTTTCCGCCGCGGTCACGGCAATCGAGATCGATTCCAGGTCGCGCATCTCACCGACCAGAATGATGTCCGGGTCCTCGCGCAGGGCGGCTTTCAGCGCCCGCGCGTACGAGACGCTGTCCGCCCCGATTTCCCTCTGGTTGATAATGCTGTTTTTCGGAGTATGCATATATTCGATCGGGTCCTCGATCGTAATGATATGGCAGTGCCGGTTTTTGTTGAATTCGTTGATGATGGCCGCCAGCGTGGTCGATTTTCCGCTTCCGGTCGGGCCGGTCACGAGAACAAGGCCGTCCTGCAGCTCCAGAATCCGGCTGATGGAGGCCGGAAGGCGCAGCTCGGAAATCTCCGGCGTCGCGGCGTTGATAATGCGCATGACCAGCGTTTCGCCGCGAATCTGATGAAACGCGTTGATACGGAACCGCCCGCACCCGCCGATTTCCGCGGAAGCGTCCATATCTCCGGTTTTCAGGAATTCTTCGTATTTTTCGTGGGAAAGGCACTGGCGGATCATGCCGTCCACCTCTTCCGGCGTCAGCGAGGGAACGTCGAGAAAATGCATTCTGCCGTTGATGCGGTAAGCGGGACGGTTATTGGCGGACAGGTGAATGTCCGAGGCGTGTTTTGCAACGCCGTCCGAAACGATTTGTAAAAAATCCATACTAGCAAGCCTCACATTTGCAGGGAGTAAACTTCCAGCATTTCCTGTACGGAGGTTTTTCCCTCTATTACGATTCTCCTGATATTTTCGTCGAGAGTGATCATGCCCTCATGAACGGCGGTTTCCCGGATCTGGTCCGTGCTTTTCCCGTTGTTGATGCAGGCTTTGATTCCGGTGGAAACCGGCATGATCTCATGAATGGCGGTTCTGCCCCGGTAACCCTTGCCGCTGCAGAAGCTGCAGCCCTTTGCTCGGTACAGCTTCTGCCGGGTGTCTTTGGGCAGCCCCAAAAGCTCCAGCTCGTTTTCCTCCGCAAGATATTCCTCTTTGCAGTGGGGGCAGAGGGTGCGCACCAGCCGCTGCGCGATGACGCCCAGTACGGAGGACGACACCATGTAAGGCTCCACGCCCATGTCGATCAGGCGGATAATGGAACTGGGGGCGTCGTAGGTGTGCAGCGTGGAGAGAACCAGATGCCCGGTGATGGCGACGCTGCTGGCGATTTCCGCGGTCTCCGTGTCGCGGATTTCGCCGATCATGACGACGTCGGGGTCCTGGCGCAGAATCGAGCGCAGCACGGCGGAAAAGGTCAGGCCCGCCTTTGCGTTGATATCCACCTGCGTGATGTTCGGGATAATCATTTCCACGGGATTTTCGACGGTAACAATGTTGATATCCTCGCGCATGATTTCTTTCAGCGCGGTGTAAAGGGTGGTGGATTTCCCGCTTCCGGTCGGGCCGGTCAGCAGGAGGATGCCGTGATTGTTTTTCAGCAGGGAGTTGAATTTTTCAAGATTCTCCGGCAGAAAGCCGATTTCCTCCTTCACAAGGGAGAAGCTGAGCGCGGTCGTGATACGGATGACCACTTTTTCGCCGAATACACAGGGCAGGACGGAAATTCTCATGTCAATATCCTTGCCGCCGATCCGGTAATTGATACGGCCGTCCTGCGGGATGCGTTTTTCGGCAATGTTCATGCCGCCGATAAACTTGATGCGGGAAACCACCGAGGGAATCAGCTCGGCGCTGGTTTCCATATAAAGGCTGAGCCGCCCGTCCACCCGGAAGCGGATGCGCATGGATTTCTCCTCCGGCTCGATGTGGATATCGCTCGCCTTGAGCAGGACGGCCTGCTCGATCATATTGTTGACAAAGCGGATAATGGGCTGGTCCGTTCCGGTCTGGCCCTCAAGCTGGTCCAGCGGGATATCCGGCTGAGCGGTGGAAAGCTCCCGCGCGGCGGCGAACGCTTTCTGGGTGGTATACAGCTCGCGGATTTTCGTTTCCAGCTTCTCGCGCTCCGCAATGACGGGATTCACCTTTAATTTGGTATAGATCCCGATATCGTTGATCCCGTTGTAATCCAGCGGGTCCGCGACCGCCACGGTCAGAATGCTGCCCGAACGGCTGATGGGGACGATCAGATTGGAGCGCGCCAGCTCCTCCGGTACCAGCGACGAAAGGGAAGGGTCCACGCTGACGGAGGAAAGGTCCAGGTAGGGAATGGAGAGCTGCTGTTCCAGCGAACGGATGATCTGCATTTCCGTCAGAAAGCGGTTGTCGATCAGAATCCTTCCCAGACGCACATTGGTGCCCTTTTGCCGCTCCAAAGCCTGCTGGAGCTGTTCCTCGGTGAGCACCCCGGAATTGATCAAAATCTGTCCAAGCTTCAAATTCGTAATTTTCATGATAGGCTCCTTTACATATTCAGCAAAGACATATACCAGACGGCGAAGGACTCGATCTGGCGGTGAAACGCCATAAACAAAAGCAGGCTGATGCACAGATACGGCCCGAGCGGAAGATAGAGGTTCCGTATCGGCCGCCTGCGCAGCAGCAGAGAAACAATGTAGAAAAACGCAAGGAAAACGGTCATCAAAAATACGAGGAAAAAAGAAGGGAACCCCGTCAGTATTCCCGCTGCGGCGAAAAGCTTGACGTCGCCGAAGCCCATCGCCTCTTTTCTGTAGGCGATTCTCCCTACGACGGCAAACAGAAGCATCAGGATCAGCCCGGCGGCCGCTCCGTAAAGGGGGGAAAGCCAGCCCGTGTGGAACAGGCGGGTCCCGCTCAGAAGATCGTAGCCGGATACGGCGGTAAAGATCACAAACAGCACCAGCGTAAACTGATCGGGAATAATGAAATATTTACTGTCCGCCGCCGCAATCATCGGCAGGACGACCGCCGCGGCGCAGAAGGCGAAAAAGAAAAGGAGATCGCCTTTATATTGTAAATAAATCAGGATGAACGACAGGGAAAGGGCGACCGTCATCCAGATGCCGTGCGGCTTGAAAAAGAGCCTTTTGCGGGAAAGGTCCTCTCCCGGCTGCTCGTCGTAGTCGCAGAACCATCTCGCGGGCAGCGCGTTGAACAGCCCTACGCTGAGGTTTGCCAGCACGGCCGCGGCAGGGATGCAGAACAGACACACAACGGCGTCGTAAACGAGCCCGGCTTCCGCTGAATTCAGTGAGATCATTGCTTGGCGCCCCCGGAAAAATAATACAGGGTCATGGTGAGCACCGCGTCCACTTTTCCGGTAGTGTCCGGCCCCGCGTATTTGACGCGATTGACGAAATAAACCCCTTTGGACTCGTTTTCAAAATAACCGACCAGTGCGGGCAGCTGCGTCTGGGTGCACAGGACGTTCAATTCAACGGACGCCGTGTAAAGCTGTTGTCCGCTTGCGGCTGTTTTGCCCTTTTCGGCCTGTTCCGGGCCGACGTCGATGGTTTTCAGCGTGACTCCGGAGGAGCCGGCGATTTTTCCGATATCCTCGGCAACATTTTTTCCCGTTACCGCCGTATCGGCTTTCTCTTCATTCAGCTGCGTTTTCAGGCCGTCTATTTTCTGCTGCAGATCGCTGAACCGGGCCGACTGTAGCTCATAGGTTTGCAGCTGTTCCAGATTGCCGAGGTGCTCTCCGTTCAGATCGGAAACCTTCTGGTTCAGAGGGAGAAAGATATAGTTTACATAAAGCAGAAGCACCAGGGAAAAACCGAACAGGTAAAGCAGGACGCCGGATACTTTTATGCTTTTCATTGCTGTCCACCGTCCTTACTGCCCGATGTTACGGGAGTGAAGTCCTTTACGCTGAGGGAAACGCTGCAGGTGCACAGGCCGTCGGAGCCGACTTCGGCCCGGAACGGAACGGCAATTGCAAAATAGCCGCCGGACTCCACCTGACGCTTGACGGTCAGATAGTCGCCGTAATTTGCGGTCGTAAAGGTAAGGGAGATGGTGCCGGTCATATTGTCCAGCTCACAGCTGTCCACCGATTTTGCTTTTGAGGTGATCTGGCTGATCAGACGGTCCGTGATTTCTTTCGCGTTGCTTTTGTCGGAAGGAAGCAGCTTCTGGTCGCTTTTCAGTTTGGAAAGCTGCTGCTCCAGTTCGCTCTGTTCCTGTAAAAGGGCTTTTACCGGCAAATATTTCAGGTCGCTCAGGGAGAGCTTGTCCTGCGCCTGCTGTTTCAGCGCGGACAGGTAAATAATCGGTTCCAGCGCCATGATCCCGACGGCGAGCAGCGTGATGACGGCAAGCACGGCCACGTTTGCCGCGCGCGTGCCCGATATGGATTTTACCAGAAGCAGGAAATCGATATCTTCGGCCTTTTTGGCGGCCAGAATCCCCGCGGCGGTGAAGAAGGCGGCGGGCTGGAACCCGGCCCTTTTTGCAGCTGCGTTGACGGCGGGCAGGGGAACGGAAAGGGAAGCGATATTTTCAATCGGAATATCCAGTTCCAATCTTGCGCAGAACTCGTCAAATTTGGGTACAATAGAAAGCCCCCCGCACAGAATCAGCCGGTTCAGTTCCAGACGCTCGCTGGAAAGAACCATGCGGATATTGCGGACGGCCTCGCTGACGCTGGCGTCCAGCAGATCGGAAATCTGCCGCGCCGCGGCTTCGTCGTTTTCTACAGTAAATCCGTAGGTGGTCACGTTTCTGACCGCGTCGGCAAAGGACACCGAGCGGTTTCGCATGATGATTTCGACAATGTCGTCGAAAACCGTTTCAAAGGTTCTCTGAAAAACGGGCATCCCGTTCTGAAAGAGAACAAGGCGTGTTTTTGCGTAGTCAAAATCGAGCAGGGCGATCGTCTGATCCCGTTCAGCCGGAATCGATTTGCCCGCGTGTAATAATCCGCTGATGGGCGGAACGATCTTCATGACGTGAAGGCCGTATTTGGAAAAGGCTTTCCGAATGTCCCCGAGCAGCCTGGTTTTTACCGCGAAAAGGGAGCTGGTCAGCTTGCCGGTGAGCGGATTCACACGGTTGTACTCGTAGTTCTGGATCATATAGCTGTCCACGCCGTCCTGAAGTACGGTTTCGGCTTCCAGCCCGGCCAGGGAAAGCAGGTCCTTCTTTTTACACGGAAGGTGCTGGTACTCTTTGCTGACGATAGAATCGTCTTCCAGACAGAAAACAATTTTGTTGGTTCCCATGTTTGCGGAGTTCGCGCACTCCCGCACATATTTCGCGAAAGCGGAAAGATCGTCGCCTGTTTTGCCGTCGCGCATGCTTTCGGGCAGCTCAAAACACTGCGGCAGCCCGAAAACCGGTTTTCTCGTATATTTTACCCACGTCAGGTAAAGCGCCCTGCGGGTCGTTTGCAGCAGAATCACGTTCAAAGCGGCTGACACCACACTTTACTATTTCAATTTCCGATACGTTTCTATTATACAATATCCTATTATTTGCGGCAATCGGTTTTTCATGTGTACAGAACAAGCCCCGGTTTCCCGGGGCTTGTAAGAGTAAAAGTCAACAAATAGTTTACCTTATTTACTTAGCCTGCATCCTTATTATCTAAAACGGATTTCAGAGTAGTAGTGGTGTCCATAGCAATTTTTACGCCGTCATCCGAATTAGCCGAAATCGTCACCTTACCGTTTCTGGCACGGTAGTTACCGCTGGTTTTAATAGCGGGGAGCTCGGGAATCCCTTCATGTTTTAGAGCATCTGCAACTGTAACGGTATCCGCATCTACATCCCAGGTTTTCGCAATTGCTTCCGCCTGAGCGGATTTGAGTGCCAGCTCCACCGTCTGAGCGTTGGCCTTGTCTACATTTTTGTTTGCAGTTGAAATCACATTGCTGACAGTTGGGATGGCGATGGCCGCCAAAATAGCGAGAATGGCGATGACGATGACGAGCTCCACAAGGGTAAAGCCTTTTTTATTTGTTTTTCTCAGGGTTTCTACCATGTTCGTTCTACCTCTTTTTTGTTTAATTTTCAGTAAGAAAGGAAAAATAAGAACCGCTTCTATCTTTTATATCCTGATTATAAAGCCGATTGTTTTTTCTGTCAATAAACTCTGTTTAATTACAAAAAAATGTTTTTTTCCGCAGCCATTTTTTTCATAAAATATCAAAATTCGCCATTCGCTGAAAATTCTTGCGCTCTTCCCGCAATCAGGCTATAATCAAGATGATTCTGAAAGTGAGGTGCGGACGGATGAAAACCGGTTCCAAACGGGGCGCTGCCCTTGCATATGTTATCGTGGTTTCGGCGGCGCTGATGATTTTGGCGTCCGCTTTGGTTTTCAGCGCCAAATTCAATCTGGATTCCGCCACGAACAGCCTGGAAAGCCGTCAGGCCTATCTCGACGCAAAGTCCGCCATAGAGTACGGTCGCGCGTATGTGCTTCAGAATCCCGACGCCGGCAGCTTCACCATCCTGAAAACCTCCGAAGATTCGGGCTTTAAAATCGGTTCCGGGGAAAACGCGGTAGCTGAGTACGACAGCACCCGTAAGCTGATTAAGGCCAGCGCAAAGTACCGTTCCTCCGACCGCGTCAGGAAGCTGGGCTACCAGTTTACGACGGAGGAGAATGGGGGGAGCGGGGGAAGCGACCTGCCGTATTCTTTTTTAATTGCCGGCGGGTCCTATTATGGGGAAAACAATCAGAATATTTTATATGACAATTCAAATGGATTCTATAAGGGAACTAAATCTGATTACCCTGTCGTTGCCACTCATGCCATAATATTCCCTATTGATCATCCAGAGATGACTGCTCCTGAGGTTAATTTTATTGGCAGAAAAGTGGAAATGGGAACAGTTAACTGCCTATTCTCCAATGGGAGTAAAAATGTAACAACCATAACAGCAGATTTTATTGGTTTTGACGGAGACATTGTTGGGAAAGCACATGTACAATCAGACTGGCCTACAACAAGACTGCCAGAAGCTCCAAGACTTTATATAAAATCCAAAACAAATTCGTCCAGTGTCGTTGTGCGTTTTTCCAGAGATCTTATGATTGAATTTATAAAAGACAATAATACCATTTTGACGGATTATATCAGGGCAGTTCCTGTGCAATTCGAGGCCGGATATTACCGCTTCCCCAATGGTACGGATCTGTTCGATTTGGAAAATATAAAACGCAAGGCTACAAAATTAACAGAGGATGAAGTCAAGGAAGTATTACAGCAGTATCAGACTGCACGGTATACAAATGCCGACATACCTATGCTACTTTCAAGTGAAACGATTAGCTCCAGTCCATGGACACAGCAGGGGAAAATGCAGAACACCAATCCGACGCCAATTACAACGGAAAACGCTACCGTATTTATGTGTGCGTCATTATGGGATACTAAAAATCAAAACGCGCAGTATAAAGCGCCGAATGTTGTCTTTCAGTGGAATAACAGAAACAATATGACGGAATCACAAAACGATCCTATGGTCATTACATTTCAGGTGCAGCAAATATCAATGAATCTGGAGAATATTTATGGACACCCGTCCTTTGAGAAAAGAAATACGAATTCGCATATTTATATCCAGAATACAGCGGATGAATCGCCGATTATCACTTTTGTTACCGATACCACTATTAAAACATCAAAGGGTACGACCACGATCGACGCCGGGGTGTACCGAATCGGTGACGATAATCGGGTAGGAGGAACTGTGAATCCTTTTAAGATCGATCTGTTCGATAAAGATTTAGAACTCGAGAAAATTGCCGATGTAGGAGAATCCGGCGGCTCTGGCGGCGGCGGAACGGAAATTACCGGAGGTGTTTATACCGATGGGGAATAGGATGTTGAATTTCAGGAGCAAAAAAGGGACGACCATGGTGGAGGTCCTCGCCGCGGTGGTGATCCTGGCGCTGGTCGTTACGGCGGTGCTTTCGACGATCGGCTTTTCCCAGCGGACGATCCTTTCCAAAAGCACCGAAAGCGGCGCGGCGGCCCAGGCGCAGGAAATCGCGGATGCGCTCATTAAGAAGTTGCACGGCGCGGACGCGGATTCGCTGAAAACCGTCGAGGTTCTCGGGGCGAAATATGTGGAAAACGCGGATTTTCCGGACCCGTCTTCCCCGGACGATAAGCAGTTCACCTTTATTCCCGTGGAAAAGGACGCGGACGGCATTGAGGGCTATCGAATCAAAGCCGCCGTCTATTTTACGGACGGCAGCGGCAGAAAATGCGTGCAGATGACCGCGTTTTCAGCAAAGGACGGTGACGCGTCATGAGGAAGCTGCGCGGCAGAAAAGGCATGACGCTGGTGGAGCTGATTATCGCGGTGGCCTTTACGGCGATCGTGATCGGGGCCGCGTGCGCCGTGCTGTTCCTCGGCGGCGATTTTTTTAAAAGCGGTACGGTAAGTGCCTCCAACCAGCAGAGGGCGGCCCTCGCGGAAACCTATATTCAGCGGTACGCGTCCACCGCTTTTGAGATTTCTTCGTCAAAGGGTTCTGATGCGGGCGTTGTGTTTACACTTTCCGACAATGTGCTGCGCGTCACGAAGCAGGCTGCTGACGGCGCGTCTTCGGAGGAGCTTGCCTCTATTGACGGAATCGGGCGCGTGGAATTTCAGGTGGAAGGGACTCTTCTTTCCTATACGATTGTATCGCAGGACGGAACCTACCGGCTGGCGGGCGGAACGGTCCTGAATAATTGTACCGGCGGCGACGCGGCCGACCTGACCGGAAACAGGGAAGAGTGCCTTTTTATGGACCTCACCGCTCCGACGTCCTCGGACTGATTCCGGAACTTTCGCAATTTCGGTAAATTATCGAAGAATTTCTATTTCCCTCCCAGGGTGAATATGCTATAATATGGTAAATAATACCAAAAAATGATGAGTTAAAAGGAAATTCATAGTATCATCGTAGGTTGGGAGCAGAAATATGAACGCGAAAAGCATGAAAAAGGCATTGCTGTTTAATGATTTTCTAACATCTCTTTCAGGGGAGCCGCTTGAAATAAAGTATAAGCATCTGGCACGCATTTTTCACGTTTCGGAATCCACCGTTTCCAAGCTGAGGCATGCAAAGCTGAACAAGATGCCGTCCGCAATGCACCCCGATGTCATCGGCGCCGGTTTTGCTCAGGGAGTGGTACAGTCGTTCGCACCCTCCGGCAGCACCGTCAGGCGCTTTTCGGCGTATGCGCGGATGATCTGCGACAGCTATCTGATTTCCGAAAAGCTGGAAAACGCGGCGTCAACCCTGGCCGCAGCGGTATCTGTAGACGACGATGCCGCAAAAAAGCTGTGCCTGGCCGAGGTCCCTCAGTTTATCCGCTGCTGTTATGAAGAGGCCTACGCCAATTCGGAAATGGATTTTTCCGGCAGCATGGTCTCCCGGTGCTCGGCGCAGACCGACATCCTTTATCAGAAAATATGCGACGTCATTAACCGCGACACCTTCGACGACGCGAAGCTCAGGCAGCTTTTAAATGTGGTATACGCGGCGAATATCCGCCGCCAGATCAATACCGTTGCCGACAGAAGGTCCGTGGTGGACCTTGTTGACAGGTTTGTGCAGAATCAGGCGGGTGAACCGTTTTACAATTATGTTCACCGTTCGGAAGTGATTTCCATTTCTGAGGATGCCGCGCAAATGGTGCGCACGATCAAAGGACGCCAGCAGATCGTGCTTCAGACGCTCAGGCCGCAGGAGATTGTCCTGCGGCAGTCGCTCAATCATTATGTGGATATGCCCGATGAAGAAATTATCAGAAGTACCTTTCGGAAGTTTACCTGTACCATTAACCACATTCCGATTGTGAAATATCTCAATATGCGTGAAAACGCGCATTATACAAGTGCGGAGCAGTTTTTGACCGTCAGGCAGGTGCACGATCATATCGGCGGGACCACCAGTACCGAAGTGGATTTTCGGTTCCGTCTCTATCCGGGCGTGGCGGGGGAAACCGTGAACATTTCTTATGAATACTGCTTTATTACGCCGTTTATTGAAAATATTTCCTGCAATTACAGCTTTTCTCTGTTTTATCCCTGCAAATTTTTGGAGCATGAATTTGCCCTTGACGAGAAGACAAAGAAAAAATGGGGGATTCAGGTAAAGCTATTTACCCCTATGACAACCAGCGCCTGCACTTCTGAGTGCTCGGACGAACTCATTGTTCAGAGCGGGGGAACCAGCGACCTGAAAAGGATTACTTTTTATGATTGGGCCATGCCCGGGACCGGTTATTTCCGCAATCTCTACGAGCTGAAATATGCCGGCGGCAGGGAATGAAAAACAACCATGGCCAATTGCCCGGTACCTATTGCATGCGCCGTGCATTATCATATATAATAGAAACAACTGCATGAGAGGGAGGCTTTCGGATGTTTTATACGGTCTGTTACAGACGGTATGACGGCAGTGCCCAAAACAGTGCGGTTCTTACGGAAGTACGGCGCGGCTATCTGACGACCCGCAAAAGTAAATCGGGCAAAACCGGCGGCTGTTTGGCCGGAATGGAGTTCACCGTCCGCTATAAAATCAGCTCCGGAAAGTTTTCATGGAGGATGACAAGCGGAAAGACGGTTCTCCAGAAGGCATATCGTCAGAAATACGGCTATTACATATTGACGCGCAGCGGCGCGGGGGAAACCGTCAGCAAAGCCCGGTTCGACAGAGGCCACACCTGGCTGCAGACTGCCTATTACTCGGGAAATACGTCCGGCCCGGAGGCGGTTTTAAAGCCGAAGGAGGGAAATGACGGCCTCGTTTTGCTTCGCCTGATTCCGGAGACGGGAAGATACGCGCGCGTAGAGCTTTTTCCAAGCGAAAGCTGCGGCGTAACCGCCCGGCAAAGCCTGGTGAATGCCATAGCCGGAGAACCGGAGATTTACGCGGAAACCGACGGGGGAGGCTTTTTCTACTGTCCGTTAAAGGAAACGGAGCGCCGCATGGCGGTGATGAAGGACCTGAGCGCGGGAAAAGAAAGTGCGACCCCCCAATGGCCCGATCCCGATCAGGATAAGAAAGAAGAAGCGGTTCCTTTTGTTTATATTGAAAACGACCGGCCTGCTGCTCCTCGGCCCGGACGGGAACTGGAAAAACCGCTGGCTGCGGCTGAGTCGGTTCCGGCTGAGTCGGTCCCGGTCGAACCGGATTATGCCGCGGACCATGAACTCTACAGCACGGAGGAGCCGCCAGCGCTGCCCGCGCCGCCAGAGCCGCCTGTGCCGCCGACCCGCTATACGGTCGCCGGAAAGGGGCTGAGCGGGGGACCACAGGTCAGCGGTGATCTTCCCCTGCGCGTGGAGCGCGGTACGAAACGCATCGTCATCAGCGCGGAAGAAAGCTATACCTATTTCGGCAAGGTGATCGACGGGCTTCGGCAGGGGCGGGGGCGCACCCAGATGCACGACGGCTATACCGCCTATGAGGGGAATTACCTGAACGATAAGCGCGACGGCTTCGGCGCGTATTATTACAAGTCCGGCAAAATCTGTTATGTGGGCGGCTGGAAAGCCAATAAGCGCGACGGGGTAGGGGTATCCTACAGCTCCAGGGACGGTTCTATTTTCGTAGGACGGTGGAAAGACAACATCCCCACCGGCAGCGGAGCGGCTTTCGACGCGGAGGGACGGCTGATCTACACCGGGGAATGGAAAGACGGCCTGCGCCACGGACACGGTACGGAATACAATCAGGATGGGGAAATCGTCTTTGCGGGTGAATTCCGTGAAGACCGGTATTATTCGGGATATAAGCATATTTAGGATTGATTGCTTGGACTGAGGGTGTGGAAATGCGGAGTGTGGAATTGCATCAAATGAACCGCGGCGAATGCATTGTGCTGCGCGGGGCGGACAAGGACATTCTGATGGTGGACTGTGGGGAAACGGCTTTCGGCGGTGTTTCCGGCCTTATGAAGCGGTACGCGGGCATGACGTCCCGCAGCTTCCTGCTGACCCACTATCATAACGACGGGCTGCGGGCGCTGGACCGGATTCTCCGGGTCAATCCGAACTATTTTCACAGGATCTATCTGCCGGTCTCTCCCTGCGATAAAAAGGGGAAACCTCTGATGCTGGAATTTGCGCTGTTTGCGCATGTGTTCCAAAAACAGGAGGCAGAAATTTCTGACCTGAGCACCGCCGTGCTGAGGCTTTTTCCGGTTCTCGCAGCGAAAACAGGGGCGGACCGTATTTTCCCTTTACAGGCGGACCGGAGTTTTCGCTTCGACAAAGTGGACTATGACGTGCTATGGCCTGCTGTACAGGCATTCCCATTTACAGACCTTTTTTCATCGGCGGTTGAAAGTATGAATGTCTGTCTGTCCTCGCCGTTCCTGCCCGCGGCGGCGCAGGAATTTCTGCGCCTGAAGGAGCAGTTTTGCACCGCATACGCGGCCTGCTGCCGCACTTCGCCGGTGGAACAGGCAAACATCGACTGCATGGCGGAACTGTATGACAGGATAGAAAAGCTCGCTGAGCGGCTGCGGGAGCTGCCCCCCGCGCAGGATATCGCGGAGATTCTCGGCCGCCCGACCACACGGACCGCATACGGGTTTGAATGCCGCGCGTCGGGCGTGATCTTCCATAACCGGCGCAGCAGCGAGGCCAGCACCGACGACATTCTGATGACCGGCGCGGCGGAACCCGAAAGCATGGACGCGGTGTCCGGCCGTCTTTACGACGGTTATTATATCTTAAAAGCGCCCCAGCACGGCGTTTCCCGCGCGTGGAGCCATATTTTCGGGGAAATCAGCGCTTCGCATATTTTAATGACCCATGGGAATCCTATGGAAAATGAATCCATTGCAAGTGAATATATCGATCTGCCCGCCATCCGTCACTGTACGGACTGTACCGGCTGCCCGTGGATGCAGGGCAGCGGGTGCTCCTGTAACCGGTTGAGCTGCTGCTACGAGCTGTCTCCCCCCGGACTGACGATCAAATGCCCCTGCTGCCGGGACCCGGAAGCTGTCGCGCCCTGCTCAATTCGGGTGATTTCTCCCACCCGCGCGCCTTCGTGTCTATGCGACGGAAAACCGGCAAATATTAACTGATTGTGAACAATCCGGAAAATTCCGGTGCATCATTTTCCTGTTGTTCCAATGTTTTCCATCGTTTTGGGGAAAGATGGCTTGAATACTGGAAAATCTTAAGGGAATGTGCAAATTTTATTGAAAAATATGTCCAATATCTACTTGACATTGATTACCAAATATCTTATAATCCAATTAAACATATGAGCGGTAGTTGCGGCTGCGGCTATGTCAAACGCATCATTGGCAGAGTGTACCGCAAAATTGCTGCGAGTCAGGGGAGAAAATCTTAACACCCATGGCGAACATGTATGTTAAATTCTCATAGCACACGCAAATACGCAAAACGAACTATTTTAAGGAGGACAAAAAGGATGAAAAAAATCACAGGAAAAGTTGTCTCTCTTGTGCTTGCATTAGCACTTGTAGTGACCAGCTTTTCGGCAAACTTCGCTTTCGCTTCTACCAAGAAGACCTTAAGCGGCGTTGTTTCTGACACGGAGCATGACGATCTTTATCTCGTCAATGACTCGGGCAATGTAAACAAGGAATATGTTCTTGATGGTTGGCTCGATGGTGTAACGCTTGAAACCAAAGAACATGATGATGTTGCAAGCCCCACAATCTCGGCGGTTTCTCATGTTTCAGGCGACAAGCTGACATCTTTCTCCACGAAGGATGACAAAACCACTTTGAAACTGAAGGGGAAAACCGGTACCGAAGTTGTTTCCGTTCTGTATGAAGGTGATTACACCGACCCGGATGATGACAATGATACCGAGTACACCGTAAAAGGCAAAGCAAACCTGACGATTCACGTTTATGATGAAGGCGACATTGTTTTCGGCGAAGCAAAAGCTGTTGCTGATGGTGAAGGCCTTGACGATTTCAAAACCTTTGCGAGAAACAAGAATGCTCAAAAAGACATCGGTATTTACAAGGCTGTTCAGTCTGCTACTGCAGCACCCCTTGCTCAGTTTACACCCGTAACTTTAGTAGCGGGTAAAGATGACGGAATCGCAGCGACTGATGTGCTTGATCCTGACAACACCTACTATTATGAGATGACCAGTGGTGATAGCGATGTGCATGTAACTGCTCTTGAAGCTGCTACTTCTACTACTACAGTGACTGCTTCTTCTTCAAATCTTACTGCAACGGTGGGCAGAAGTGTCGTTAGTGGCTACTATACTAAGGACGCCAGCACAGGCAATGTGACCATTAATGTTAAGAAGCTTGAGCAGGAAAAAGGAAAGACCACTTATAAGGCTTCCAATGATTCTGACGACAAGTATACTCTGAAGACTAAAGTAGATAAGAAAGTCGATGTTTCGTATATTGGCGATATCGGTAGTGGCAAGGTTGGAACGATAGCAGCGGCTTCTATTCCTAATGTTACTATTGAAAAGGGCGATGTTTCCAGTTCTCAGATTTCCGGAGCAGGGCTCGTTACAACGGATGTCAAAGACTGCGAAGTCGTTTTCCCTGAAGATTACACTGGCACGGTTAGTGTAAAAGAAAAGACCAACATCAAGAAAATTTCCGGTGAAGTCGGAAAAGTTTTAGTCGATGAAGGTAAAGTCGGCGAGATTGATCTTGACCAAGGTAATGTTGAGGTATCGGAAGACAGTAAAGTCGGAGATATCACAACAGACGGTGATACAGGTACCGTTCTTGTCACCGGCGGTACGGTTGGTAATATCAAGACATCAGATGTTGATGTTTCCAATGCTGGTACTGTTGACATTTCCGGCGGCACAGTCGGCGATGTTAAGGCTAATGATAAGGTAACGATTTCTTCCGATGATGAGGACAATGCTGTTACAGTCGGTACTGTGACTGCTACTTCTGCTGACATCTCTACGGATGAAGGCAAACTCACTGTTAAGGGCATTAAAGTCAAAGCTGACGGCGGAGAAATTCTCCTCTATGGTGATAAATTGACAGTTGGTTCTATTGATGCGGACTATCGCGAGACTTCCATTACCTTTGGTGATGAGGATGACGAGTTTGTAGGAAAAGTTTCTGCTCCCACAAACGCAAAGAATGTAACACTTTCTACTGTTAATGAAGATACGGATGTTACAGTTTCCGGAACAGTGAACGTTGATACGATTTCGATTGACACTGATTCCACAATTACTTTTGACGGCAATATCACAGTTGATTCTATCGACGGCGACGGCACAATGAAGATTGCTGCTGGTAAGCTGTATGTAAATGACAGTGTTTCCAGTGTCATTCTGAAGCTGACCGACACAAATTTGGCTGCTGGCACAACTGTTTTCAAGGCAGACAAAGACAATGTTGACGAGGAAGACTTTGAAGCTTATGGTTTCACACTTGAAAAGTCTACTGGTAACGATGTTGACACCTTTAAGATCAAAACTCTGTCTTTTGCTGGCATAGCGATCGATCCTTCTTCCGCGAAGATTGCGAAGGGCTATTCTCAGACCTTTACAGCTTCTGCTTATCCGAACGGCACTTCTCTCCCGGCTGGTTCCACCATTAAGTGGGATCTTGACGGCGGCAGCAGCGATGTCTTTACACTGACAACCTCCGGTAACACAGCAAAGATTGAAATTGCAAGCATTGATGCTGATTTTGCTTCTGAAAACACAACAACTCTTACCGCTACACTGTACGGTGAAGATGGTGATGAGTTGGACGATTATGATGCGGCAAAATGCGAAGTTACTGCTATTGCTGTTCCGGAAGCTACTTCCGACACAACGAAGGACTTCTCCGTTGCTAAGGGTTCCGCTTATCAGTTCAAGATTACTTCCGCAACTGCTCCGACCTTCACAACCGGTACTGCTGGTGTCTTCTCTGTAGCTCTTGCTTCCAAGAATGGCAATGACTACTTCTACAAGATCACCGCAATCGGCAATGTCGGCGCTTCCACAGGCATCTATCTCAACGGCGTTAAACTCCTTGTTGCTTCTGTAAAAGCTCCTGCTTTCACAACTGACACAACCAAGGACGTTACCGTTAAGGGTGCCTATACACTGAAGGTTACTGCTGCTGCAACACCGACCTTTGCTCTCGGTACCGCAGGCGTTTTCAAAGCAGAGTTCGTTTCCAAGACTGGTAACGATTATCTCTACAAGATCACTTCTGTCGGCGCAGTTGGCGCGAAGACTGGCGTCTATGTAAATGGCGTTAAGACTTTTGTTGCTACTGTTGGCTAAGTAATCTATTGCACAGACTCTTTTAATCAAATTATTACTATCTCAACAAAATAAGTATAGTTGTATTTGCGTAGCGGCGGTTTGGGCGAAAGCCCAGGCCGCCGCTTTGTGCTGTTTTTTTAAAACTGAATATCAATTGGATGGTAGCGACGCAAATATATGATACTTTGTAAGGATTGTTTCTTACTGTCACTTGAAAAAACGGGCGGGATAACGTAAAATAGAAGTATTATAAAAACGCAGGGGAACGGTAAAATGATATTCAGCAGTTTGTTTTTTATTTTTGTTTTCTTACCGGTGGTTTTGATTGTTTATTTTCTTGTACCGCGCAAGTTTAAAAACTTATGTTTGTTTCTTTTCAGCCTGGTTTTTTATGCGTGGGGGGAACCCGTCTACGTCTTTCTGATGCTCTTTACCACGGTCTTTGATTATATTGCCGGATATTTTATCAGCAAATACCGTGATGAAAAGGGAAAAGCCCGCGTTTTTTTAATTATCAGTATTTGTGTCAATCTGGGATTGCTTGGCTTTTTTAAATATTCCGGGCTATTGGTGGAGACCTTCAATTCGATTGCCGGTTTTTCCGTGCCGCTGCCCGCGGTGGCCTTACCGATCGGTATTTCCTTTTATACGTTTGAATCGCTTTCCTACTCCATTGATATTTATCGCGGAGAAGCGCCGGCACAGCGCAACATCATTGATTTCGGTGCGTATATTTCTTTTTTTCCGCATCTGGTCGCCGGCCCGATCGTACGCTATGAAGATTTGGCGGAGCAGCTGCAGAACCGGCAGGAAACACTGGAGAAATTCACCTCCGGCGGCAGACGGTTTTTGGTTGGCCTCTTTAAAAAGGTGCTGTTGGCAAACAACCTCGCTATCCTTGCCGACAAAGTTCAGTATCTGGGAAATCCCACTACGCTGACCGCCTGGCTCGGCGCATTGGCCTTCACTTTCCAGATTTATCTTGATTTTTCCGGTTATTCGGATATGGCGATTGGCCTTGCCGGTATGTTTGGCTTTAAAATTCCTGAAAACTTTCAGTATCCGTATATTTCCCGCAGTGTTTCAGAATTTTGGCGCCGCTGGCATATTACACTGGGAACCTGGTTCCGCGAATATGTTTACATTCCCCTTGGCGGCAACCGATGCTCTACGATTAAGAATGTCCGCAACCTTGCGATCGTCTGGGTGCTTACCGGAATCTGGCACGGCGCCAGCTGGAACTTTGCCATGTGGGGCGCTTATTACGCGGTTCTGATCATCTGTGAGAAGCTGTTCCTTCAAAAATGGCTTGACAGGATTCCGGCGTTCTTTCAGTGGTTATACAGCTTTTTAGCCGCGGTGATCGGATGGGTATTCTTTTCGTATCTTGACATTCGGAAAGCGTTTGGTGTGCTTGGGGCGATGTTTGGATTCGCACCCGGAGCGGACAAGCTTGGCGTCTATTCTTTGATTACCTGTGCGCCTCTGCTGATCATTGCGGCGCTCTGCAGCTCAACATTGATCGCTAATTGGACAGAAAGGCTTCGCAAAAGCGGAACACCGGGAAAAATCGTCTGGAGCCTTGGCTTTATCTGTCTTTTTGTGATGTCAATGACCTTTTTGATCGATAATTCTTACAGTCCGTTCCTGTATTTCCGCTTTTAATGAGGATTCCATTTTCTATTCCGTCAGCCGGACAGAAAGTCGATTCCCACAGTATTTATGATAAGAATTGCATCTGTATTTTTAAGGGGATAACATGAAATTATTTCTGAATATAAAAGAAAATATCAAGAAATGTGAGATCGAAGCCGTCGCTGTCACGATGGTTCTGCTGGTGACGATCCTGATCGGTGCTGCCTATCTGATCTTTGCGCCGAAACAGGATTTTTCAGAAGACGAAAACCGTGTGCTGGAGTCAGCCCCGAAAGTGACGCTGGCTTCCCTCGCGAACGGTTCCTTTATGGATTCCATAGAGAGCTATGTCGGCGACCATTTTATGTTTCGCAAGGCATCGATTGCGCTCAATACCCGCATCCAGCTGATGATGGGGAAACGGGATCTCGGTTCCAACTACGGACAGACCCCTGCGGAAGGCGGCGTATATTTCGGAAAAGACGGCCATCTTTATGAAGTGCTTTTGCCAAACCATACCGATACTTTTGCACGCAATGTTGCTGCAATCCAGCTCTTCGCGAAGAACACGGATCTTCCGTTCTATTTTATGCCCGTGCCCTCCGGCGCGCAGGAGCAGCAGGACAGGCTTCCTTTTTCCGCGCCAAGTCATGACCAGCGTGAGGAATTGAACACCATTCAGTCCGGTGCAGGGGAGAATACAAAGGTGATCGATCTCTTTGATACGCTGAGTGACCGGACAGGAAACGATTATTACTATAAGACAGATCATCATTGGAACACTTTCGGCGCCTATAAGGGCTACGAGGCGCTTGTAAAGGCCATGAATATCCAGCCGACTCCGCAGGAGGATTTTGATTTTGAAGCGGTTTCGGACTCCTTTCTGGGAACGCTGTATTCCAAAGCGATTTTGACCACGCAGGAGCCCGATGTGCTGTATCTGCCGGTATATAAAAAGACGGCTGTACTGACACAGCAGACCGGCAAGCAGCAAAGGGACAGCCTTTACTGGAAAGAATACCTCGAAAAGAAAGATAAATACTCCGTATTTCTCGGCGGCAATCACAGTGTTGACGTCGTAAAGAACTCCGCAGTGAGCAACGGCAGGAAACTGCTGATTATCAAGGATTCGTATGCGAACAGCATGGTTCCCTTTTTGGCGACAAATTTTCAGGAAATTCATATTATCGACCCAAGATATTACAATCAGGATATTTATGACTATATTCAACAAAATGCAATCACAGATACGGCTGCGGTCTATAGTATTAAGCAGCTTTGTGATGTATTAGTGGCAAATAAGTTGAGTGTACGGTAAAAACAGTGATTGACAAATCATGAAAAATTGATACAATATTTTTAGTCATATTTACAAAATAGAAAATTTGATTATTAGGAATATTAAACTATAAATTTTAAGAAAGGTTTGGTTAGTATGCAGGCGTTCCAACATATTGTAAAGGATGAAGTGGGGCTTCATGCAAGGCCGGCGGGGCTCCTTGTAAAATTGGCGTCTTCCTGCTCATCGGACATCAGCATTACGTTTCATTCCAAGAAAGTAAGTGCTAAAAAATTATTTGCCGTTATGGGCCTTGGTGCGAAAAAGGATGATGAAATTACGATTACGGTTGAGGGTGAAAATGAGGAGGCGGACTGCCTGAAAATCAAAGAATTCTGTGAACAAAATCTGTAAGGTTGGTGGTAAGATGAAAAAAATACACGGAGTCGCTGCATCAAAGGGTTATGCAATTGGAAAACTGACCCTTTGTGTCAATATTGACGATCATATTCAAAAAAAGAGTATTACGGACGTTCCTGCGGAACTGTCCCGGCTTGACTCCGCCAAAGACGCGGCGGTAGAGGCACTCAACGCAATCTACAGGAAAGCGCTTAAGCGTGTTGGTGAAGCAAATTCCATGATATTTCAGATACATATCATGATGCTTCAGGACGAGGACTATTACAACACGATTCAGGACGCAATCAAAAATGACAAAGTGAACGCCGAATACGCCGTATGGCAGGCGGGCAGGCAATTTTCCGAAGTGTTCGCGCAGATGGACGATGAGTATATGCGCGGCCGCGCGGCGGACGTTGTCGATATCTCCAAGAGGCTGATCCGCAATCTTGACGAAACCCTTGCCAATGGACTGGACTGCCTGACCGACCGGTCGATTGTCGGCGCGGTTGATCTGATGCCCAGTGAAACCGTACAGATGGATAAGAACCTTGTTCTTGCCTTTGTAACACGCGAAGGCTCTAAAAGCTCCCATTCGGCTATCCTGGCCAGAACGATGGGTATTCCCGCCGTGGTTGGGCTTGCCGGCGGATACGGTGAGCTGACAGACGGGGCTTCCCTTATTGTAGACGGCGCCGCGGGAGACGTTATCCTCGAGCCGGACGAGCAGACGCTTGAAGAGTACCGGAAAAAGCAGCAGGAATTTGAAAACTATCAGCATGAATTAAATCTGCTGAAAGGGACCAAGGCTGTTACAAAGAACGGAACGGTCATTGAAATCAACGCGAATATCGGCCATCCGGAAGATGTCTCCATGGTGCTGGAAAACGATGCGGACGGCATCGGCCTTTTCCGCAGTGAATTCCTTTATATGGAAAGCAAAAACTTTCCCAGCGAGGAAGATCAGTTCAAGGCCTATAAAAGGGTGCTGGAAAAAATGGGCGGAAAGCGCGTGATTATCCGTACGCTGGATTTGGGCGCGGATAAACAGGTGCCTTATCTTGACATCCCGCACGAGGAAAACCCCGCGATGGGCTACCGTGCGATCCGCATCTGTCTGGATCGTCAGGAGCTTTTCGTTACCCAGCTCAGAGCACTGATCCGGGCTTCCGCTTTTGGAAAGCTGGCCATTATGTTCCCGATGATTATTTCGGTTGACGAGGTAAAACAGATCAAGGAAATTGTGGAGAAGGTCAAAAAGGATCTGACCGCTGAGAAGATTGCGTTCGCTCCGGATATTGAGATAGGGATTATGATTGAAACGCCTGCTTCGGTCATGCTGAGCGATCTGCTTGCGAAGGAAGTCGATTTCTTCAGCATCGGCACCAATGACCTGACGCAGTACACGCTGGCTGTCGACCGCATGAACCACACCATTTCCAAGATGTTCGATTCGCGCCATCCCGCAGTGCTGCGCATGATTGAGAAGACGGCGGAGAGCGCAAAGAATACCGGCATCTGGGTGGGCATCTGCGGGGAATCCGCTGCGGATACCACGCTGACGGAATTCTACGTTAAAATCGGAATCAGCGAGCTTTCGGTCACTCCGTCCGCGGTGCTTGAGCTGCGCAAGGCGGTTCAGCAAGTCGAATTATAAGATCACATAAAAACAGCCTTCCGTTCAAGCTGAACGGAAGGCTGTTTATTTTAACCATAGGAAGTTGTATCATTAACGGAATTTCAAAATCCTTGTCGCGTTGATCACGGAAATGATGCAGACGCCCATATCCGCGAATACGGCCATCCACATGGAGGAGTAGCCGAGAGCCGCAAGGACAAGCACCAGTGCTTTGCAGGTAAGCGCAAAGGCAATGTTGAAACGGATGATCCCCATCGCGCGGCGTGCGATTCGGATGGCGGGCGCCAGTTTGGACGGTTTATCCAGCGTAAGTACAACGTCGGAGGCTTCGATCGCAGCGTCGGTGCCAAGCCCCATGGCGACCCCGCAGTCGGCCGCGGCCAGTACCGGGGCGTCGTTGATGCCGTCGCCGACGAAGATGGTTTTTCCGGTCTCTCTGCGGATGCTTTCCATAATAGATACTTTATTTTCCGGAAGCAGTCCGGCGTGGTATTCCGTAATTCCGCAATCCCCTGCGGCTGCGGCTGCGGAGCTTTCGTTGTCTCCGGTCAGCATGACAATCCGCTTCAGGCCGATTTTTTTCAGCAGCCCGATTCCCTCTGCGGAATCTGGTTTCACGGTGTCGCTCAGCTCTATGCTGCCTTCTACGACGCCGTCAACTGCGATAAAAATGGAGGCGGGGGAAAAGCTCTCCATATTCAGTCCGTTTTCTTCCAAAAGATTTCTGCGGCCGCAGATGACTTTTTTACCGTCCATCATCGCGATAACGCCATTGCCGGGAATTTCTTCAGCCTGCTCGGCGGGCAGAAGCTCCGCGCCGGCAGCGGCCTTTATCACCGCTTTCGCGGCGGGGTGGGAGCTGTACTGCTCGGCAGAGGCCGCGATCCGCAGAAGTTCGGCTTCGTCCAGACTGCCCAGAACGTTCACTTTGCTCAGCTTCAGTTCGCCGCTGGTCAGAGTTCCTGTTTTATCGAATACAACCGCGTCAGCCAGTGCAAGAGCTTCTAAAAACCTGCCGCCTTTGATTAAGACGCCGTTTTTGCTTTCGGCGCCGATCCCGGCGTAGAACCCGAGCGGAACCGAGATGACCAGCGCGCATGGGCAGGAGGCTACCAGAAAGACCAGCGCGCGGTAAAGCCAGACACGGAATTCGCCCAGTCCAAACAGAGGGGGAAGGATCATCAGCAGGACGGCAAGCACCATTACCAGCGGGGTGTAGATTTCCGCAAAGCGGGTGATGAGCTTTTCCGCCCTGCCCTTTCGTGCGGCAGCGGATTCCACCATGGCAATGATCCGGGAGGCGGCGGAATTCTGAAGGTCGTGCGTTACTTCAACCGTCAGGGGACCCTGTTCGTTCATCATGCCCGACAGGACCTCGGAACCGGCGGAGGCATCGATAGGAATGCTCTCTCCCGTCAGCGCGGAAGCGTTCAGTGTGGAGGTCCCCGAAAGGACGGTGCCGTCCAGGGGGATCCGCTCGAAGGGATAGACCGCAATGGTGTCACCGACCTGCACCTCCTGCGCGGGAACGATCGCTTCGTTTCCGTCCCGGATTCTCCGCGCAGTATCCGCACGGATTTCCGCGAGCTTGCCGATGCTTTCGCGGGAATTATCGATCGCCTTGTCTTCAATCATTTCTCCCAGCTGATATAGGATGGCGACCATTGCCGCTTCCAGGTACTGCCCGAGGCAGAAGGCGGCGATCACCGCGACCGCCATCAGCGTGGTTTCATCCATTCTGAGCTTCAGAAGGGAACGCCAGCCGCTTCTGAATACGCGCCAGCCGGATAAAACAACCGACAGGCCGAACAGGATTCCCTGGATCAGCGGCGGCGCCTGGAAAATATGTTCCGAAAGAAAGCCTGCCGCAAAGAACAGCAGGGAGGATATGATTTCTATTTTAAATCGGTTTGAGTTTTCCTCTTCTTCGTTTTCTTCTCCCTCACAGTGGCTGCATCCGCAGCCGCAGGAGGAGGCTAAAGCAGGCTGGACTTTTTCATCGCCGTGGCTGTCATGGTTGTGTTTCTGTTCATGACACTCCTCGTGTTCATGGTGCTCGTGGTCATGCGCGCAGCAGGAGCAGCGGGGTCCACACTGTTCATTCTCGTATTCATGCATGCGGGTTTTCCTCCTTTACGTGGTTTAAGCCCTGTTCAAACAGCAGCCGAACATGGTCGTCGTCAAGGGAGTAAAAAGAGGATTTTCCTTCGCGTCTTACCCTTACAAGGTGGGCATTGCGCAAAAGACGGAGCTGATGGGAAATGGCGGACTGGCCCATGTCCAGCACTTCCGCGATATCGCAGACACACAGCTCGTTTTCAAACAGCGCGCAGATGATGCGGACTCTGGTGGTATCGCCAAATACCTTGAATAATTCCGCAAGGGCGAACAGTGTATCCAGATCGGGCATGCTGTGGAGTGTATTTTCAACAAGATTAGGGTGAATGCATTTTTCTTCGCATAAGTCGGTTATTTCTTCCATTATAATCACTCCTGTTCATATGAACACATATTCATTTGTTTGTTCCATTATATTCCGGTTCAACGGTTTATGCAATGGATTTTTAAAAATAAAAAATATTTGAAAATACCCATCGGATTTTCTGATCATTCTAAACCCCAGGGAAAACTATGTACAAAACGCGCGTGCAGGCACAATCTGCCGTATCGCAGAGATTGGCGTTGATTTTAGGGACAAGAGCCTATCAAAACAGGATTCCAAATTATGGGGGAACAAAAGCTGTGCCTCAACGGGCATGCGTTTCCGCCGATTCGCTTTTTTGAATATTAGAAAAAAAAATATGCAAAAAATCAGAATATTTAAGAGTATTCCACATAATTAGCTTGTATTCTGAATTGAAAATTGATATAATAACAAAATAAGGTAAGGTATGTAGGACACATCCGGACAAGGGTGTGTCCTACATAGGCGTATGAAGGTAAATGATAGACTGTGTTGAATTAAGGACATATTTGTGATATAATTTCGTATTGTATTCCTTTTAGGATACCCGGTCATATTCATTTGATGCGTGAAATATGATATTGCCTTCTGCAAACAGGAATTTTAAGGAGTGGCTGTAGTGACAAACTATGTGATAAAGCGTATCGCCTATGCGCTTTTGACGATTTTTCTGATTTCCGTCATCACCTTTGCGCTGATGAACATGATACCCGGAGGCCCGTTTTTAAGCGAGAAAGCGGTTTCGCCGGAGACGACACAGGCTTTAAAAGTAAAATACGGACTTGATAAACCGCTGTATGTGCAGTATGGGAATTATATGAGCAATCTGCTGCATGGTGATTTCGGTCTGTCCATCAAGCAAAAGGGCAGGACCGCCAATGATATTATTTTTTCAACGTTTCCCGTTTCGGCAAGGCTTGCCGGTATCTCAATTTTACTGGCGCTGATTATGGGCGTGACGATGGGTTCCGTGGCGGCGTTGAACAGAGGGAAATGGGCCGACAGCTTGCTGATGGTCATTTCCACCATGGGAATTGCCGTGCCGGGCTTTGTTGTCGCGTCTTTTCTGCTGATCACGTTTGGCGTAAATCTGCACATGTTGCCGACGCTCGGCCTGAAAACGCCGCTGCATTATATTATGCCGGTTGCGGCGCTGTCATTTTATCCCACGGCGTATATTACGCGCCTGATGCGTTCCAGCATGCTGGACGCACTCAATCAGGACTACATACGCACGGCAAAGGCGAAAGGCGTAAGTAAATTTTCCATGCTGTTCAAGCATGCGCTGAAAAACGCGATCATTCCGATAATCACGTATGTCGGCCCGCTGCTTGCCTACACGATGACCGGAAGCTTCGTGGTTGAGAAAATATTTACGATTCCGGGTCTGGGCCGTGAATTTATCAACTGTATTACCGGCCGCGATTATCCAATGGTAATGAGTACCACTCTTTTCCTTGCCATTTTATTGGTCTTTATGAATGTGATTGTGGACATTTGTTACAAACTGGTTGATCCAAGAATTAAACTGAAGTGAGGAAGGCAGGAAAAGATGTTGGACGATATCAAGCTCAAAAAGAATCCCTTTAGCCTCCAGTTGAACGCAGATGACTTTTTGCCTGCCAGCTCGGATGAAAAAGAATCTTTGGTTGTGATGCGCGAAAGCACAACCTACTGGAAAGACGCAATGCAGCGCTTTGCTAAAAATAAAGTGGCCATGGCCGCAATGGTTGTCATTGTGTTCGTTTTGGTCTTTGCGTTTATTGTTCCTAGTTTTTACCCGTATCAGTATGACCAGCAGATCCGCGGAAGTGAAGATTTGACGCCGATGCAGTACTCGGAGATGGAGTTGAAAAGCATTTCCCAGGGGGAGAGCGTTTTTCCGCATATTTTCGGTACGGACAGCTTCGGGCGCGACCTTGGTATCCGCGTGATGATCGGCGCCAGGATTTCCCTTCTGGTCGGCTTGATCGCCAGCGCGCTGGTCCTTTTGATCGGCAGCATCTACGGCGCGATTGCCGGCTACTTCGGCGGCAAGGTCGATATGATCATGATGCGTATCGTGGATATTATTTACTCTGTGCCGGATATGCTGATCATTATTCTTTTGCAGGTAACTTTGAAAACACCGCTGACTCAGCTGTTTGACAGCAATCCCGCCTTTGAGGGACTGCAGAAGATCGGAGTCGGGCTGATCAGTATTTTTATTACCTTCAGTCTGCTGTACTGGGTCGGTATGGCGAGAATCGTACGCGGCCAGATCATGACGCTGAAGGAACAGGAATTTGTTACGGCGGCAAGGGCGCTGGGCGCTTCAAACCGTCAGATTATTGCCAAGCATCTGCTTCCGAACTGCATCGGGACGCTGATTGTTACAACAACCCTGCAGATTCCTTCTGCAATCTTTACGGAAGCCTTTCTGAGCTACCTTGGACTGGGCGTTGCGATTCCCATGGCCAGTCTTGGTTCGCTTGCTTCCGACGCACTGGGCGGAATCAACGCGTTTCCTTACCGTTTGATTATTCCTTCCATTGCCATCAGCCTGATTATTTTGTCATTTAATCTTTTCGGTGACGGCCTGAGAGATGCGTTCGATCCGAAGCTTAAGAAATAGGAGATTTGAAAATGAGTTCAAATTGTTTGCTTGACATAGAAAACCTTCAAGTTTCCTTTTTTACCCCCGCCGGAGAGGTAAAGGCCGTCAGCGGCGTATCCTATACGCTTGACCACGGCGAGGTGCTTGGAATCGTTGGAGAATCCGGAAGCGGAAAAAGCGTATCCGCTTATACTCTGATGGGAATTATTGCCGACCCCGGTAAAGTGGTGGGCGGTACCGTAGAGTTTAACGGACACCATATTGAAAAAATGAAAGAAAAAGAGTTCCGGAAAATGCGCGGAAGCGAAGTCAGCATCATTTTCCAGGACCCGATGACCTCCCTGAACCCGGTCTATACCATCGGGAACCAGCTTACCGAAATGATACGTCTGCACACGGACAAGAGCAGGGCGCAGTGCAAGGCGAGAGCCACCGAGCTTTTGGCTCTGGTTGGTATGAACGAACCGGAAAAACGCATGAAGCAGTATCCGCACGAATTTTCGGGCGGTATGCGCCAGAGGGTGATGATCGCCATGGCGCTGGCCTGCGAGCCAAAGCTGCTGATTGCCGACGAACCCACCACGGCGCTTGACGTTACCATTCAGGCGCAGATTCTGGAACTGATGGTGGAGCTGAAAAAGAAAATTAACATGTCGATTATCATCATCACGCATGATTTGGGCGTTGTCTCCGACGTTTGTGACCGCATTGCGGTCATGTATGCCGGCAAGATCGTTGAAATCGGCAGTACGGACGATATTTTTTATAATCCCAAGCACTGTTATACGGTCGGTCTTTTGAACTCCGTCCCGAAAATCCATGAGCAGGGACACGAGAGACTGATTCCGATTGAAGGGACCACTGTTGATTTGCTGTATCCTCCGGCGGGCTGTCCGTTTGCTTCCCGCTGCGACAGGTGCATGAAAATCTGCCTGAGGCAGATGCCGGAGTTTACCGAGATTTCTCCGGGTCATAAAAGTGCCTGCTGGCTCTTACAGAAAGAGCAGTTGGAGAATGCCGGGGAGGGAAACACAAAATGAGCGAAAAGCTGTTGGAAGTTCAGCATCTTCAGCAATATTTTCCGGTGAGCGGAGGTATATTCAAGACAAATTATGTGCAGGCTGTTGATGATGTCAGCTTTTATATCAATAAGGGAGAGACCCTGGGGCTGGTTGGAGAAAGCGGCTGCGGAAAGACAACGACCGGAAGAACCATCCTGCGGCTGTATGAGCCGACCGGAGGAAAAATTATCTATAACGGGGAAGATGTCACAAATGTGGACTTTGCCCCTTACCGTAAAAAAATGCAGATTGTTTTCCAGGACCCTTACGCATCCTTGGACGCCCGCATGACGGTCGGCGACATTGTCGGCGAACCGATCGACATCCATAATCTGGCTTCCGGCCGCAAGGAGCGTAACGACAGAATCCTTTCCCTGCTGGAGAGAGTAGGGCTGAATTCCGAGCACGCAAACCGCTATCCTCATGAATTTTCCGGCGGACAGCGCCAGAGAATCGGCATTGCGCGCGCGCTGGCGGTGAATCCCGAATTTATTGTGTGCGACGAACCGATTTCCGCACTGGATGTTTCCATACAGGCGCAGGTCGTCAATATGTTTGAAGATTTGCAGCAGGAGATGGACCTGACCTATCTGTTTATTGCCCACGATCTTGCGATTGTAAAGCATATCAGCAACCGGATCGGGGTAATGTATCTGGGAAAGCTCGTCGAGCTTGCGGACAGCGATTCGCTTTATGACCACCCGATCCATCCCTACACGCAAAGCCTTCTTTCCGCAATTCCGATTCCGGACCCGAAGATGAGCCGTGCAAAGAAGAGAATTGTGCTTGAGGGCGACGTGCCCAGCCCGCTGAATCCGCCTTCCGGCTGCCGCTTCAGAACCCGCTGCCCGTACGCGACGGAACAGTGCGCGGCTGAGGTGCCGGAATTCAAGGAATATGAAACGGGTCATTTTGCGGCCTGTCATCGTATCGGGGAGTTTTAACAGGTTTTAATTTGCATTGCAAATTGAAATAATCTGAAGAGAAAATAAGAAAGAAATTGGAGGGATTTTTTATGAAAAAGAAAATTGTCGCCCTCGTTCTTGCGTCGGCGATGATGGTTTCCGCCTTTGCAGGCTGTGGAAACGGTGCAGCCGTCTCCTCTGCCGCAGAAGGAACAGGAAGCAAGGCACCGGCCAGTCAATCGCTGAGCGTCAGCCTTGGCGCGGAACCGGCCACGATGGATCCGGCCTTGAACCAGGCGGCGGATGTTACCACCGTTATGAACCATCTGTTCGAAGGACTTACCCGCTATTCATCCGATCATAAGATTATCAATGCGCAGGCGAAAGAAATCAAAAAGAGCGACGACCATAAAACGTATACGATCACGCTCCGTGACGACATTAAATGGTCTGACGGCAAGTCGGTGACCGCAGGTGATTTTGAATACGCCTGGAAGAGAGCGGTTGATCCGAAAACAGCTTCCCAGTATGTTTATATTTTTGATCCGGTTCTCAACGCGAACGAAATTGCCGCGGGAAAAATGGATAAAGATAAACTGGGTGTCAAGGCTACGGACGATAAGACGCTGGTCGTGACCTTGAGAGCTCCGTGCGCGTATTTTGACGAGCTCCTTTCCTTTACGGCTTATTTCCCGGTCCGTAAGGATATTGTTGAAGGGAACGACAATTGGACACAGGACCCGAAAACCTATATTTCAAACGGTGCTTTCAAACTGAAGGACTGGAGCCATAAAGAGAGCATTACGTTAGAGAAGAACCCGAATTACTACGACAAAGATAAAATCAAACTGGATACCTTGAAATTTGTTCTGTTGGAAGACGATTCGCCAAGACTCGCCGCTTACCAGAATGATGAAATCAGTTTCTGTTATACCATTCCGGTTGAAGAAATCGCTACGTGGCAGGATAAGCCCGATTTCCAAATTCTGCCGGATTTAAGCACAAACTATTGCATTTTTAATACCACGAAGAAACCTTTTGACGACGTAAGAGTCAGAAAAGCTTTTTCCCTTGCGATCGACCGCAATTATATTGCTGAAAAGGTAACAAAGAAAGCCCAGGCTCCTGCCGGCGCTTTTGTACCGACCGGTCTTCAGGATGAGGACTCCACAAAACAGTTCCGCGAGGTCGGAGGAGATTATATTTCCATCAAGTCGGAAGATTATGAGAAAAATGTAGCCGAAGCGAAAAAGCTTCTCTCGGAAGCCGGTTATCCGGACGGCAAGGGCTTCCCCTCCGTTGAGTATGTCACCAATCCCGCTTCCATGAACAATGCGCTTGCCGAAGCACTGCAGAATATGTGGAAGACCGAGCTGGGCGTTAACGTCACGATTTCCCAGCAGGAGTGGTCCGTGTTCCTTGATACGCGCAACAAGGCCAACTTCCAGATCGCCCGCGGCGGATTCGGCGTTGATTTCAATGACGCAGTTTCCATGCTTGATCTGTTTGTAACCGACGGCGGCAACAACAGCGGTAAATATTCCAACCCGGAATATGATAAGTTGATTGAGCAGATCAAAGCAACGGACGACAACAAAGTCAGAATGCCGCTTCTGCATCAGGCTGAGGATATTCTGATGCGTGATATGGTGGTTGCGCCGACGACCTATCGTACCCGTATTGTTTTGTTGAACCCGAAGGTGAAGGGATACTATCAATCCCCGATGGGCTTCGACTACTTTATGTATGCTTCTGTAGAAGGCTGATTCGTTAAAGAGCTTTTAAGCGTTCCCGTTTTACGGGGACGCTTTTTTGCACAATTTTATCTCTATTTGAATGATTTGGATAGGTTATACTGCACCAGAACAAAATTTTACTGGTTTAAAGCAATAGTTAAGCGATAAATTTGCAATATGCGGAGCACAATATTTCATTTATATACGACCGAAGATTAAAAAGCAAATAAAAACTGTTAATTTTTACGATTTTATGAAATAAAACGAATAATTGTAAATATGCAGTTGCAAATATACTTCATCAGTAGTATAATCAAAAACATTAGAATATTAGGACCAGGGCATGAAGTCGGGTTGTTTCGGCAGCTCGGCTGTAGTATAAAAATGCGAAGAGACTATTTTACTTGGGAGGTAAAACATGATGAAAAAGCGTTTATTGGCAGCTGTTTTGGCGGCTGTAATGCTTTCTGCTTCCGCAACAGGCTGCGCTCAGGGAGGCGGGAACACGGACTCTGGGGCTGCGGGCAGTGCCGCTGCGGCTGGTGAAACAATTAAAATCGGCGGACTTGCGCCGCTGACCGGAAACGTATCCGTTTATGGTATTGCTACAAACAACGGCGTTAAGCTGGCCGTAGATAAGATCAATAAAGCCGGCGGCGTCCTTGGAAAGCAGATTGAATACATCGCTTACGATGAAAAGGGCGATGCGATTGAGGCTGTCAATGCTTACAACAAGCTTGTGCAGGATGATAAGGTAGTCGCGCTGGTTGGCGACGTTACCTCTAAACCGACCATTGCCGTTGCGCAGAAGGCGGTGAAAGACGGCCTGCCGATGATTACGGCTACCGGCACCGCGGCGGACATTACAAAGGCCGGCGACAATATCTTCCGCGCCTGCTTTATCGACCCGTTCCAGGGCGAATTGATGGCTGCCTATGCGGCTCAGAAGCTCGGCGCAAAAACCGCCGCCATTATCTATGACAACGGCGACGACTATTCCACCGGCGTTGCAGATGCTTTTGAAGCTGCCGCAAAAGAAGCCGGCATGACCATTACCAACAAAGAAGCCTATCAGAGCGGAAGCGTTGATTTCAAATCACAGCTTACAAAGATTAAGGCCGGTAACCCCGACGTCGTTATGGTTCCGGTTTATTATTCCGATGTAGCGCTGATTGCTGTACAGGCGAAGGACGTCGGCCTGAGCGCGAAGCTTCTCGGTGCGGACGGCTGGGACGGCGTTCTTGAAAAGATTGACAAAAGCAACCTCGACGCCGTGAAGGACTGCTATTTCTGCAGCCAGTACTCCGCTGAAAGCTCCGATCCCGATCTGCAGGCTTTCCTGAAAACCTACAAGGAAACCTACAACACGGATGCAAACATGTTTGCTGTTCTGGGCTATGACGCCATGGGCATGATGGTCTCCGCAATCGAGAAGGCCGGTTCCACGGATTCCGACAAGATTGTCGAAGCGCTCAAAGGCATTGAATACAAGGGCCTTACCGGCAACACCACCTTTGACGAAAACCGCAACCCGGTCAGAGAGGCTGTCATTACGACCATTGCGGATGGAAAATACAAATTTGTAGAGAACTTTAAAAAGTAAGTTTACCCATTCTGTTTAGGAATTAAAATGGGAAAAGAGGGTGAAGAAATTCGCCCTCTTTTCGGGTTTTCTGCGAACAATATCACTGTTTCAATTAAATGCAGGAGGGTGCGGTTTATGGATTTCTTTTCGCAAATCATCAACGGCCTGGGTATCGGCAGCATTTACGCGCTGGTCGCTCTGGGCTACAGTATGGTTTATGGTATCGTTCAGCTGATTAACTTTGCGCACGGCGATATCATTATGGTAGGCGCTTATGTCGTATTTGTTATCTTGGTTATGATGAATCTTCCCCTGTGGCTTGCGGTGCTGGGTTCGATTATTTTCTGCGGGCTTGCCGGCGTTGTGATTGAGCGCGTAGCATACCACAGGCTTCTGGTCCGGGACGCACCCAGAATTTCCCTGCTGATTACGGCAATCGGCGTCAGCATCTTTTTGCAGAACCTTTTCCAGCTGCTGTTTGGGTCAGATGCGAAATCAATGCCGAAAATGTTCTCTTTCAGCCCGCTGCAGATCGGCGAACTGCAGATTACCTCGTCCACGGTCCTGAACATTCTGGTATCCGTCGTCATGATGGCCGGGCTGCAGCTCATGGTCAGCAAGATGAAGATCGGAAAGGCGATGCGTGCGACCTCTGAGGATGCGGGTGCCGCCAAGCTGATGGGCATCAACACAAACACCACCATTGCCTTTACATTCGGCATCGGCTCGGCCCTGGCTTCCGCGGGCGCGGTGCTTTACTGCAACACATATCCGCAGATCAAGCCGATTATGGGCGGCCTGCTGGGCCTGAAAGCGTTTGTCGCCGCCGTGCTGGGCGGAATCGGCAGCATCCCCGGCGCCATGCTGGGCGGTTACCTGTTGGGCGTTGCCGAAAGCCTGACAAACGCCTATATCAGCAGCAACCTGACGGACGCCGTCGTATTCGGAATCCTGATTATCGTTCTGCTGGTAAAGCCCGCGGGTCTGCTCGGCAAAAATACAAGGGAGAAGGTGTAACGAATGTTGGGTATTTCAAGAAGAAAAAAGATTTCTTACGTTGTGAATCTGGTGATCGTTATCCTTCTGTATGTGGTCTTTACCATGCTGATCCGCCAGGGCGTTGTGAACAGCTATTATTCCGATATTATCAACATGATGTGCATCAACATCATTATGGCCGTCAGCCTGAACCTTGTGACCGGCCTGCTGGGACAGCTGGTTCTGGGCCACGCGGGATTCATGCTGGTGGGCGCGTACGCCGCGGGTCTGTTCACCCTTCACTCCGGGCTTCCGCTTCCGGTCGCGTTCCCTATTGCGCTGGTGCTGGGCGGCCTGGTTGCGGCGCTTTTCGGCGTTATCATCGGCGTACCGGCCCTGCGCCTGAAAGGCGACTATCTGGCGATTATCACCCTGGGCTTTGGGGAAATCATACGCGTAATCGCCAACAATTTGACCATTACCAACGGGGCGAAGGGCCTTTACGGCATCGACTCCCTGAACTCCCGTCATAACCTGACGGCGATGTTTACCTATATGTTCTTTATCGCTGTTCTGGCGATCTTTATCAGCTTTACCTTTGGGACTTCCCGCCACGGCCGCGCCGTCATCTCCATCCGCGAGGATGAAATCGCCGCGGAAGCCTCGGGCATCAACACCACCTATTACAAGCTGCTTGCGTTTATTCTGGCGGCATTCTTTGCCGGTGTGGCGGGCGGACTTTACGCGCACCAGATCGGCCTCATCGACCCGTCGAAGTTCGACTTCAACCGTTCGGTGGAAATCCTTGTAATGGTCGTGCTGGGCGGCATGGGTTCGATTACGGGCTCCATTATTTCCGCGGGCGTGCTTACCGTTTTGCCGGAAGCGCTGCGCGGGTTTTCCAGCTACCGTATGCTGCTTTATTCCATCGTACTGATCTGCGTGATGCTCTTCCGTCCTACCGGGCTGCTGGGCCGCAGCGAGTTTTCGCTGATGAAAACAGTGGATAAAATCAAAGGTGCTGTAAAAGGGAAAAAACAGGACCCGGCTTCGAATAAGGAGGGCTAACCGATGTCTGTACTGGAAACCAAAAATCTTGGAATTGCTTTCGGCGGCCTTCAGGCCCTTGAGGATGTGCATTTTTCCATCAACGAAGGGGAAATCATCGGCCTGATCGGGCCGAACGGAGCGGGAAAAACCACCGTTTTCAACCTGCTGACCGACGTTTACACGCCGACCAAGGGCGTGATTGAGCTCGACGGAAACAACATTGTCGGCAAAAAGACCTATCAGATCACCCAAAACGGGATTGCGAGAACCTTTCAGAATATCCGTCTGTTTAAGGACGCTACCGTCATTGACAACGTAAAGATCGCGATGGACAGCCAGATGAAGTATTCCGTTCTGGCGGGGATGTTCCGCCTCCCTTCCTACCGTAAGGAGGAGAAGGCGGTATCCAAACGCGCGCACGAGCTTTTACAGGTTTTCAGCCTTGACGAGCATGCGCACGATCTGGCGAAAAACCTTCCCTACGGCAAGCAGCGCAAGCTGGAAATTGCCCGTGCGCTCGCGACCAATCCGAAGGTCCTGCTCCTTGACGAGCCCGCGGCTGGCATGAACCCGACCGAGACCATGGAGCTGATGGAAACCATTATGCTGATCCGTGATAAATTCAACGTCGCAATCCTGCTGATTGAGCACGATATGAACTTCGTCATGGGGATCTGCGAACATATTGTGGTTCTGGATTACGGCAGGATCATCGCGGAAGGTTCCGCGGAAACGGTGCGCAACGATCCCAAAGTGATCGCCGCGTATCTTGGAGGTGAGTGATATGGGAGTTATGCTGTCGGTAAAAAACCTGGATGTTTTCTACGGGTCCATCCATGCCATTAAAAACGTTTCCTTTGAAGTGCAGGAGGGGGAAATCGTTACCCTGATCGGTGCGAACGGCGCCGGAAAGACCACAACGCTGCATTCCATTTCCGGGCTTATCAAGCCGAAAAACGGCGAGATCACCTTTATGGACAACGATCTGCGTACGACGGAGCCCCACAGGATTATCAAGCTCGGGCTGGCTCAGGTCCCGGAGGGAAGGCGTATTTTTTCCAAAATGACCGTGCTTGAAAATCTGGAGATGGGCGCGTATATCCGCAATGACGGCGATAAAATCGAAGACGACTTTGAAAAGCTGTTTGAGCGCCTGCCCCGGCTGAAAGAGCGCCGCAAACAGATTGCCGGTACGCTCAGCGGCGGGGAGCAGCAGATGCTCGCAATCGGACGCGCGCTGATGTGCAACCCGAAAATGCTTCTGCTGGACGAACCGTCCATGGGCCTTTCCCCGCTTCTGGTGAACGAGATATTCAGCATTATCCGGGATGTAAACCAGTCGGGCGTTACCGTCCTGCTGGTTGAACAAAACGCAAAGAAGGCGCTGGAAATCGCCAACCGCGCCTACGTTCTGGAAACAGGAACGATCGCCATGGAGGGCGACGCGGATGAGCTTGCAAATGACGAGAAGGTCCGCAAGGCTTATCTGGGCGGCTGATGTGAAAAGGCGGAAGCTTTGCTTCCGCCTTTTTTATGTAGCAATCGCTGTCAGCGAAGTGGTGGGATAATACCACGCCAGAATCTGTTTGTAGTTCGACCCCTGCGAAGCCATGTAATCCGCGCCCACCTGGCTCATGCCGACGCCGTGTCCGTATCCCTTTACCACAAAGGTAAAAACATTGTCCTTACAGGTAAGGGTGAAGTTTGCCGAACGCAGCCCGAACGCGTTGCGCGCATCGTTGCCCGTTACGGAAACCCCGCCAATCTCTATGGTTTTCACGGAACCCGCGGTGGTGCGGCTGACCGCGCCGACCCATTTGGCCGCGTCCGTTCCAAGGCTCGCCTTCGGAGCGGCTTTCAGGGCAGCCGCTTTGAACTGGTCGGCGCTGAGTGTGACCGTGGTCTGGTACCCGCCGGCGAATATGTCCCCGGGGCTTGCGACGGAGACCAGATAGCTGCGCTTTCCGCCCCAGATGTCTTCGGAGGTTTCCGTTTTGCCGGAGGAAATGGCGTAGTAGGTCGCGTCGGCAAGATCATTTCCGCTTTTGAGCACCTGCCCGTATACGGCGTTTACCACCTGCGTAAGCTTGTTGTAGTATTCGTCGAACTTGGTTCCCCAGCGCTCCTGCATCTGCGCTTTGGTGACGTAAATCTGCCATCCCTGTGTGTCCGCGGAGAAATCCGCGCCTTTGAGCGCAGCCGTGGGATTGGTCTTTTCCTGTGTACGCAGGCGGCTGTAATAGGTATACGCGGCGACGCCCTGCGCTTTCAGCGCTTCCGGCTGGGATTCGGGAGACATTTCGGTGACGATTGCGCCGTAAAGAAAATCCCGGTCGTTTACCGTCAGAATCTGATTGCTCTTGGTATCGAGTATCTTAAATTGGGCCGTACTCTGGGCCGCAGGCGCGCTGCTTTGCGGTGTCTGGGATACGGGCTGGGACTGCGGTTTTGCCTGCGACTGCTGACCGGACTGTACGGCGGACGAAGAACTTTTGGAACTCAGCTTGTCTGTCTTGTCCGGAATTTTCGCACCCATGGATAAAAACGGGATCAGGAACATTATCAGAAAAAGCAGAAGTCCCAGTAAGGTTTTGCCTTTCATTTTCAACCACCATTCCTCCGTGCAGTATAGAATCGGCTGATAAGCGGCTGAATTTTGCACGGAAAATCTCAGCGGCTTATCCACGGTTTGGCTGGTCCGTTTTCTGAACAGGAAAGCTACCGTATTACATTTTACATGAGCATATCAAAGATTATTCATAAAATTATAAATATATTTCACTGCAGGCGGAATTTGACAAAAAAATGAAATTTTTGAATCTTTTTGCTGCAAAATCAGTAATTCTGCAACGCAAGGTTACTTGACTTTGATTTCGCGGTGATATATATTATATACTAAAGTGTTTATAGGAGATATTGGCGTCGCCGTCGGTTCTTCCACGCGGAGCGGGACGGCTTTTTTATTGAATTTGCGTGGGGAAATGGTGTACTGATATGGCAGAAATTGTACTTGAGCAGGACAATCCGGGCCTGAAGAGCCTGTGTGATGAATTCAGGGCGAACAATAAAATTCCGCAGGACAAATTTGAATTATATCAGGTCAAGCGCGGCCTGCGCAACCCGGACGGCACGGGCGTCATGGCGGGCCTTACCACGATCTGTAACGTACACGGCTATTTAATTGCGGACGGTGAGCGTATCCCGGACGAAGGCAAGCTTACCTACCGCGGGATCGACCTTCGGGAGATCGTGGAAGGATGCCTTGCGGAAAAGCGTTTCGGATATGAGGAAGTCGCGTGGCTTCTGCTTTTCGGCGAGCTGCCGAACGCGCAGCAGCTGCAGACCTTCTGTAAAACCCTGAACAGCTACCGCGAGCTTCCGGAATATTTTGCGGAGGATATGATTATCAAGGCGCCGTCCAAGAATATTATGAATAAGCTGGCGCGTTCCGTGCTGGCTCTGTATTCCTACGACGACAATCCGGACGACACCTCCCTCCAGAATAACATGCGCCAGGCCATCCAGCTGATCGCGCGGATGCCCACCATCATGACGTATGCCTATCAGGTGAAGCGCCGTCATTTTGACAAGCAGAGCATGTATTTCCATCCCATTGACCCTTCCCATTCCACAGCGCAGGCTATTTTAAACGCGATCCGTCCCGACCGCATGTTTACCGATGAGGAGGCAAAGCTGCTCGACCTCTGCCTGATTCTCCATGCGGAGCACGGCGGCGGCAACAACTCCACCTTTACCGCGCGCGTGCTTTCCTCCACTGGCACGGATATTTATTCCTCCATCGCGGCCGCGATCGGCTCCCTGAAGGGCCCCAAGCACGGCGGCGCCAATCACAGAGTCATGATGATGATGAACGAGATCATGGAGAATGTGCATAACTGGGAAGACGAGACGGAGCTCGGGAATTACCTTGAAAAAATCGTCCGCGGGGAAGCCTGCGACCGTTCCGGCCTGATTTACGGCATGGGGCACGCGGTTTATACGCTTTCCGACCCGCGTGCGGTCATCCTGAAGACAAAAGCCCGCAAAATGGCCGAAGAAAGAGATATGCTTCAGAAATTCGAGCTGTTCGAGCGCGTGGAAAAGCTTGCGCCGGCGGCTTTTTCGAAGGTCAAGGGGGAGATGAAGGTCATTTCCGCCAATGTCGATTTTTACTCCGGGTTGGTCTATGAGATGCTTGGGATTCCGAGCGACCTGTTTACGCCGCTTTTTGCGATTTCCCGTATTGCGGGCTGGTGCGCCCACCGCATAGAGGAGATGGAGACCTGCGGCAGGATCATGCGTCCGGCGTATCGTTCCCTGTCGAAGAGCAAACCGTACATATCCCTTGACAAACGAAACGCAAAGTAAGATTGGAAGGACAGAACATCATGAATATTAAGAATGCCTGGATTGTATTCGCAGTTGCCCTGCTGATTACGCTGCCGACCAGAATTTATCAGATACTGTTTCTGATGGATCAGGATACCGGCTTTTATATCGACGGCATGAAGACGACCGCGTTTGTTTCCGCCGGTCTTGCGGCGGGGGTCCTTCTGCTGGTCCTGATGTGCTTCCTGGATAAGGGAAAAAAGCCGAAGTACAGCCCGATCAGAAGCCTTCCGGCGGCGGTATTCGGCACCCTGGCCGGACTGGGGATCATCCTGCAGTACGCTGTCGGCATTTTCACCTCGGCTGAATCTGAAAATCCCGTTCCTTCCGTTCTTCTCGCGCTGATCGGCATTTGCGCGGGCGGAGTGATCATCCTGACCTCTTATCAGTTCGCGACGGGCGGCAATACCTTTGAACATCACCCGCTTCTGGCGCTGCTTCCGTCCGTATGGGGCTGTGCCAGCCTTGTTTCGCTGTTTATCACCTATGTGGCGGTGGTCAATGTCTCGGAGAATATCTACGACACGTTTGCGGTGATCTTTCTGCTTTTGTTCCTGTTCGCCCAGGCGAAAATGTTCGCGCGCATAGAAGATGAAAAAAGTGGGAAAATGATCTATATGTTTGGCCTTCCGGCGGCGCTGCTTTTGCTGGCTACCGGAATTCCGGGCACGTTAATGGTCCTTTTCAACCTTCACAGTGCCGGTACTTTCCCGGTCGGGCTGTACCCGGTGAATGTTTTGCTGGCGCTGTACGTGGTGCTGTTCCTGATCCGGTATGCGAAGATCGGGGAGGACAAGCCCCAGCCTGACGATGAGCTTCCGGCGGAGGAACCCCGGGTCAGCGCGGCTGTAAGCGAAACGGCGGACAATGCGGGAGACGAACTCTCCGACGGCGTTCTGAAAGAGGAGAGCTGCCTGGAATTTCTGGCAAAAGCGTATCACAGTCAGGAGCAGTTCTGTGAAAGGATGAAAAGTCCTTTCCTTCGGAATTAAGATGAAAAAAGTTAGTTAAAATTATGTCAGATGGCTTGTAAAATATCTTAAAATGCTATAAAATAGGATAAGAAAGATTAAATTTCAGGAGGTATATTTTTATGTCTGTTAAGATTGGCATCAACGGGTTTGGCCGTATCGGCCGCCTGGTCTTCCGTGCAGCTGTCGCTCAGCCGGAAACATTTGAAATTGTTGGTATCAATGATCCGTTTATTGACGTTGACTACATGGTTTACATGGTGAAATACGACACCATGCACGGCCGCTTCCAGGGTGATATCTCTGCCGAAGACGGCAAGCTGGTTGTAAACGGTAAAAAGATCGGTGTCTTTGCCGAAAAGGATCCTACCCAGATTCCGTGGGGCAAAGTTGAAGCAGAGTATGTTGTAGAGTCCACTGGTGTGTTCTGCACAACCGAGAAGGCTTCCGCCCATATTACAGCCGGTGCAAAGAAGGTTATTATTTCCGCTCCTGCAAAGGATAAGGAGACCCCGACTTTTGTCTGCGGCGTTAACCTCGACACCTACACAAAGGACATGAAGGTCGTTTCCAACGCATCCTGCACCACGAACTGCCTTGCTCCTTTGACAAAAGTAATCAACGACAAGTTTGGCCTTGTGGAAGGACTTATGACGACTGTTCATTCCACCACCGCCACCCAGAAGACGGTTGACGGTCCTTCCAGCAAAGACTGGAGAGGCGGCCGCGCCGCATCCGGCAACATCATTCCTTCCTCCACCGGTGCTGCAAAAGCATGCGCACTTGTTATTCCTGCAGTCAAGGGCAAACTGACCGGTATGTCCATGCGTGTTCCCACACTGGACGTTTCCGTTGTCGACCTGACCGTCAGCCTTGCAAAACCGACCACCTATGAAGAGATCTGCGCAGCCGTTAAAGAGGCTTCCGAGAACGAAATGAAGGGCATCCTCGGCTACACTGAGGACGCGGTCGTTTCTTCCGACTTCCTCGGCGATCCCCGCACTTCCATCTTTGATAAGAATGCCGGTATCATGCTGAACGACCATTTCGTCAAGCTCGTATCCTGGTACGACAATGAGTGGGGCTATAGCAACAAGGTTCTGGACCTGATCAAGCACATGAATGTTGTTGACCATAAATAATTTATTTTATGGTTGAATTCTTTTAAATGCTCAGCACCCCACAGCGCGCAGTTGCCCGCTGTGGGGTGCTTTATTTGTAATGTTTTCCTTCTGACAGTCCGGCGATCGTTCGGCTGCTGCCCGCACAGGGATTTTCAGCTTTGCCGGGGGTTGCTGCAAACAAAAAAGGAATGTCCGCTGACTGCGCAACATCCCTTTTATTTTCCAGATTAACAGGCGGCCGGCTTCACTGCTTGCTGAAGCTCATGACGACCGATTTACCGCCGGATACATTGCCTTGCTCGCATTCGAGGTTTTTGACCGCGTCAAGATTGGTAATGATGCAGGGAGAAATCGTGCTGTAGCCCTTTTCCGCGATCGACTGAATATCCATATCCATTACTTTTTCCCCTGCGGCGATATGCTGGCCGACCTCTACATGGCAGGTGAAGCCTTCGCCGTTCAGTTTTACGGTGTCGATTCCAAGGTGAACCAACACTTCGATCCCATCGTCGCTTTCTATTCCGATTGCGTGAAGCGTATGCGCGATTTGTACGATTGTTCCGGATACGGGCGAATAAACCCCGTTTTCCGAAGGAAGGATCGCAATTCCGTCGCCTAATATTTTATCGGCAAATACAGGGTCGGGTACTTCGGTTATTAAAATGGCTTTTCCGGTTTGTTGAGCTAAAATGGTTTGTTTCTTATTTCTGCCGAATAATTGCATGATAGACCTCCGATGTTGATTTCAACGAATGATAATAATAAAGATCGTTTCCCTCCCCCGAAATGGGGGAGGGAAACGAAAAGGAGAGATGGATCAGGCCGTCGCGTGGTCGTGGCCGGGGAGGTATTTTTTCATTGCGTCAACCAAAAGCTCCGCCTTTGTGCCGACGATGACTTGGGTAACCTGGGTGCCTGCTTTCATGACGCCGGAAGCGCCGAGCGCCTTGAAATCTTTTTCATTCAGCTCCTTGTTGCTGACAAGGGTCAGACGGATGCGGGTGATGCAGGAATCGATCTCCTTAATATTCTCTGCACCGCCGAGCGCCGCTATGTATTTCTTCGCAATATTATCGAAGCCCTGATCCTCAACCAGCGCGGAGAAGCTGTTGGTTTCCTCGTCGTCTTCACGGCCCGGTGTTTTCAGGTTGAATTTCTTGATGAAGAAGACGAACAGGAAGAAGTAAACAACAGCGAATACAAGGCCGACCGGGATAATCATCCAGCCGTTTGCCGCCTTGGTCCAGTTGATGAGGTAATCGAAAAGTCCCGCCGAGAAGGTGAAGCTGTCGCGGATGCCGAGCATGTTGCAAACCACTAGGGAAAGACCTGTCAGAGCGGCGTGCAGAACAAAGAGGACAGGCGCGAGGAACATGAACATGAATTCGATCGGCTCTGTTACGCCGGTCAGGAACGCGGTCAGCGCAACGGAGAAAAGAGCGCCGCCGACAATTGCTTTATTTTCTTTTCTGGCGCATACATACATGGCCAGGGCGGCCGCAGGAAGCGCAAACATCATGATCGGGAAGAAACCGGCGGTAAATACGCCGCCGTGGGGGTCGCCGGCAAAGAATCTCCACAGGTCGCCGGAAACGGTTTTACCGTCCGCGCCCGTGTAGGTGCCGAAGTTAAACCATACGGCCGTGTTCACAACGTGATGCAGGCCGAAGGGCAGGAGCAATCTGTTCAGTGTGCCGTAGATGAATTCGCCGAGTCCGCCGCTGCCGGTCATCCAGTTTGCAGCCGCGTCCAGACCCTTTTGGAAGGTCGGCCATACGGTACCGAGCAGGCCGCCGATTACAAGGGAGAAACCGCCCGTGACGATCGGAACGAAACGTCTGCCGCCGAAGAACGCGAGCCAGTCGGGCAGCTTGGCGCTGTGGAACCTATTGTAGCACAGACCGGCGATGACACCGGCGATGATTCCGCCGAAATGCGCCATGTTGATTTCGGTGATTCCTTCGGGAAGGCCCGCCGCCGGCATGAACATGCTGCCGATCTGCAGGGCATGGTTGACGGCCTGGCCGGCCGCATTGAGTACGAAATAGGCGACCGCTCCGGCCAGACCCGCAGCGCCGTTATTGTCTTTTGCAAGACCTACCGCAATACCGATTGCAAATAAGAGGGGAAGATTGCTGAACAGGGCGTTGCCGGAATCCGCCAGAAGGGGAATATTGAGCATGTCGCTCTGCCCCAGTCTGAGAAGAAGACCCGCGATCGGCAGCGATGCAATAGGCAGCATCAATGCCTTGCCAAGTTTTTGTAGTGCCGCTAAAACTTTTTGCATTGTTTTTCCTCCTAAAAATATTTTGAATCGAGTTCCCTCGAATAGGTCACAACTGTTTCAGCTTTTCAATATCGACCGCAATAAAAGCGATCGCGTCCTCGCTGAGCTGGACGTCCATCTCATTATAAATCATTTTCGCGACCTGCAGCGCCGTCCGGTAGGAATCGAGCATGCTCAGCTTGACTTGCTGATTCAGCTTCATGACGATCGGATTGCGGTTGACGGTCAGCGTAACCAGACAGTGCAGGGAAAGCAAAAAGCTTTTTGCGGGCGCATGGGTGTTGTCAAGCCTTTTGTCGATGGCAATTCCCACCATGCTGAGTATTTCGCTGTAGACGCGGGTGCTCTTCATGGCGGAACGGATATGCCGGTTCTTTCTGGCGGAGTAGAGATGGAGCGCAATAAAGCCTGTCTCACCGTCCCCGATTTCCACGCCGATACGCTCTTTGATGATCTCGGCTGCGATCTGTGCGGTTTCGTATTCCCTGCTGTAAAGGATCGCGATTTCACCGCAGAAAGGATTGTCGATCGGCAAGCCCATATGTAAGCATTCCACCGCGAAGGTGATATGATCCAGTAAAGCGCCGTAAAGCTTGCTGTTGTCAATGTGAAGCCTTTCGCGCGCCACCTCTACAATTTCTCTGGTGACCTCCTCCACCTGCTGGACCTGGGAGTCGATCTGTTTCAATTTTGCGGAATTGACGCTGTCCTCATGGATATAAAATATTTTCCGGTCTTCCGAGTCGTCCTGAATTTTTTCTCCTACCCTTTTGCCGAAGCCGATTCCTTTGCTCATGAGGACAACCTGATTTTCTTCTTCGTCCTGAGCTAGGACCGCGTTGCTGTTCAGAACCTTAGCTACCCTGTAATTCATTTACATCCCCTCAACTTGAATTTTGATTGAAATAGCGGTCCGCTACGGACAGACGACCGCATGTCTGCCTGTATATGCCGAACGGGAAGAGGAGCCGCGGGCCGGATTTCGTCAGAATTCTTACACAAAAATAAAAGGCATAAACTACCATGAAAATTAAAATTCCATGAAAGCTTATGCCTGATCGAATCAGTTACACACTCTTAATATTCTTTTAACAACTTCTATTATACCGATCGCAAAGGATTTGTCAATATAAAATTTAAATTAAATACATAAATTTTATTTTCAATCCCATATTCATTGTTGAATTTGACTACTTTTTTACGTAATTTTTAATTCTTATGCACAATCATTTACCGAAAAAACCTTTCGGAAGATAGAAGCCGGAGGTCCGGCGGCTTATTTCGTCGTTACAGTTGAAAACAGGCTGGTTTTATAACAAAATAGCTAAAATTATCAAATATATACCATGCTTATTACCAATAATTTACTAAAGTATTGATATTTTGGGAAATTGTGATATGATAAATTCAAGCATAAAAGGAACGATGAAACCCAGAAGGGAGTTGTTTAAAATGCAAAAGGAAACTGCATCAAATAACGGGAATCTGCCGCTTTATTTGTTCCATCAGGGAACCAACATAAAAGCCTATGAATTTTTGGGAGTACATAAAGCAGAAAAAGACGGAAAAGAAGGAATGGTCTGCCGTGTTTGGGCGCCGAATGCCGAAGAGGTTTCCGTAGCCGGGGACTTCAACGACTGGCAGCCGGGGGATTATCCCATGGAAAAGATCAGCGACGGCGTCTGGGAGTGTTTCCTGCCGTTTGTCATGCGGCAGTATCAGTCTTACAAATTCTGTGTGGTCGGCGCCGACGGAAAACAGACCTTCAAAAGCGACCCCTATGCCTATCATTTTGAAACGCGTCCGGGCAACGCCTCCAAATACTATGATATTGAGGGCTATAACTGGAACGATACCGCGTGGATGAAGCATAAGGCGGTGAAAAAGCATTACGGCCAGCCGGTGAATATCTATGAGCTTCACATCGGCTCGTGGAGAAGATATCCGGACGGCAACACGTTTTCCTACGATAAGCTTGCCGACGAGCTGGTTCCCTATGTAAAAAGCATGGGCTATACGCATATCGAGCTGATGCCGGTTACGGAGCATCCGTTCGACGGCTCCTGGGGGTACCAGGTCACGGGATATTTCGCCCCGACCTCGCGGTACGGGGAGCCGAAGGAATTTATGAGCTTTGTGGAAAAGTGCCACAGGGCGGGGATCGGCGTGATCATGGACTGGGTGCCGGCCCATTTTCCCAAGGACGAGTGCGGGCTTGCCCGGTTCGACGGCACGCCCTGCTACGAGTACGGCGACCCTCGCAAGGGCGAGCACAAGGAGTGGGGGACGCTGGTTTTCGATTACGGGCGCAGCGAGGTAATCAGCTTCCTGATTTCCAGCGCGGTGTTCTGGCTCGAAAAGTATCACATCGACGGAATCCGCGTTGACGCGGTCGCGTCCATGCTGTATCTTGATTACAGCCGTAAGGACGGGGAATGGATTCCGAACAAGAACGGCGGCAAGGAAAATCTGGAGGCGGTCGCCTTTCTTCAGAAGCTGAACGAGTCCGTATTCGGCCTTTTCCCGGACGCGATGATGATCGCGGAGGAATCCACCTCCTGGCCGATGGTATCCAAGCCGACGTACTGCGGGGGGCTGGGCTTCAATTACAAATGGAATATGGGCTGGATGAACGACATGCTTCATTATATGTCGCTTGCCCCTGTCTACCGCAAATTCAATCACGACAATATTACCTTTTCGTTCTTTTATGCGTTTTCCGAAAACTTTATTCTGCCGATTTCCCATGATGAGGTCGTTTACGGAAAGCGGTCTCTGGTCGAAAAAATGCCCGGCGACGAAGCGCAGAAATTTGCGGGCGTGCGGGCGTTTATGTGTTACATGATGGCGCATCCCGGGAAAAAGCTGATTTTTATGGGGACCGAGTTCGGTCAGCGCAACGAATGGAATTACGAGCAGGGACTCGACTGGCTTCTGCTGAATAAACCCGAGTATCAGGTGCTGAACGATTTCTTCAAAAGCCTGAACCATTTCTATCTGGAAACCGCGGCGCTGTGGGAGGTCGATTTTTCCTGGGAAGGCTTTTCGTGGATTTCTAACGACGATTATACGCAGAGCGTCATCGCCTTCCGCCGCATCGACAAGTCGGGGAATGAGGTTCTCGCCGTCTGTAATTTCCTGCCCGTAGAGCGCACCTCTTATTCCATTGGGGTGCCGTTTGAAGGAATCTATACGGAAATTTTCTCTTCCGACCGGGCTGAATTCGGCGGGAGCGGAATCACGAACGGCAGCAGCATCCATTCCGGCGCAAAACCGATGCACGGGTTCGAGCAGTCCGTTGAGCTGACGCTTCCCCCGCTTTCGGTTATCTTTCTGAAATGCCGCCGCAAAACGAAAAAAATTGAACAACCCGCGGCGCTTACGCAAAAAATAAAGACGGCGCGCAAAGCAGCAAAAAAGTAAATATTATTGGGGAGGATCATAAAATGTTGCCAAAACAAGAGGTAGTCGCCATGCTGCTGGCCGGCGGTCAGGGCAGCAGGCTGGGCGTACTGACAAAATACCTTGCAAAACCCGCGGTGCCCTACGGGGGCAAATACCGCATTATTGATTTCCCGCTTTCCAACTGCGTAAACTCCGGAATCGAAACGGTGGGCGTGCTGACGCAGTACCAGCCGCTTGTGCTGAACGAATACATCGGAAGCGGCCAGCCGTGGGATCTGGACAGCATCAACGCCGGGGTGCGCGTGCTTCCGCCTTACCAGCGCGGCAGAAAATCGGACTGGTACAAGGGTACGGCGAATGCGATCTATCAGAATATCCCGTACATAGAGCGTTACAATCCCGAATACGTGGTCGTGCTTTCCGGCGATCATATTTATAAGATGGATTATTCCAAAATGGTCGCCTACCATAAGGAAAAGGAAGCCGACTGCACCATTGCCGTCATTGAGGTCCCGCTGGAAGAGGCGTCCCGGTTCGGCATCCTCAACACGCATGAGGACGCTTCGATCTATCAGTTCGACGAAAAGCCGAAGGTGCCGAAGAGCAATCAGGCCTCCATGGGGATTTATGTGTTTACCTGGAGCAAGCTGCGCAAATATCTGGAAGCGGACGAGGCAAACCCGAAATCCTCCAACGATTTCGGAAAAGACGTTCTGCCCGCCATGCTGAACGCCGGCGAGCGGATGTTCGCGTACCGCTTCGAGGGCTACTGGAAGGACGTCGGGACGATCGACAGCCTGTGGGAATCCAACATGGATCTGCTGAACCCGAAAATTCCTCTCGACCTGAGCGAGGAAAACTGGAAAATCTATTCCCGCAACCCGGTCATGCCCCCGCACTATGTCGCCGGCGGGGCGACGGTGCAGAATTCGCTTGTCGCGGAGGGCTGCAACGTGTACGGCGAAATCGATTTTGCCGTGCTGTTTGCGGGCGTCTACATCGCTCCGGGCGCGGTGGTGAAGGACTCCATCATCATGCCGGGTTCCCGGGTGGAGGAAAACGCCATCGTCCAGTACGCGATCGTATCCGAGAACGCCGTGATCGGCAAGGGCGCCGTTGTGGGCGCGCGGCCGGAGGACATTGAAAACAAGGACGAGTGGGGCGTCGCCGTCGTGGGAGACGGGTGTGTCATCGCCCCCGGCACGACCGTGCCGCCGAAAGCGATGATTGACGCCGAAACACTGGCAGAGGAGGCGGAAAAATAATGCGCGGGAACAATGTGCTTGGACTGATTTTTTCAAATGTGCATGAGGAACGGGTCCGGGAGCTGACCGAAAAGCGGACCATGGGTTCGGTGCCGTTCGGCGGCAGATACCGCCTGATTGATTTCCCGCTTTCCAATATGGTGAATTCGGGGATCAACAAGGTCGGCGTGATTACCAAAAGCAACTACCAGTCCTTAATGGATCATCTCGGTTCCGGAAAGGCGTGGGACTTGTCCCGAAAAAGGGAAGGGCTGTTCATCCTGCCCCCCTTCAGCGGGGAGTGCAGCATGTCCAACAGCCGGATAGAATCCCTTTCCTCCATCGGTACCTTCCTTTCCAATTCGAGGGAAGAGTTTGTCATCGTCTCCGACAGCGACGTGGTCTGCAATATCGAATTTACCGACGTGATGTCCTCCCATCTCAAGCATAACGCGGATATTACGGTCATTTACCGTTCCGGGAAGCTGCCGGAAAAAATCTGCGACCCCACGGTCTACACCATCGACCCGGACAACCGCGTACGCGACATGCTCATCAACCCGCGCGCAGACGGAGAGTGCAACTACGGCCTGAGCATGCTGCTGATGAAGCGCGAGACCCTGATGAAGATCGTCGCGGACTGCGTGAGCCGCAATCTGTATAATTTCAAGCGTGACTTTCTTCAACGCAATATTTCCAATTACAGGATTTTCGCCTATGAATTCAAGGGCTTTACCCAGACGATCTGTTCCATGAATTCCTATTTTGAAGCCAACATGTCCCTGATGCTGCCAAAGGTACGGGCGGAGCTGTTCAACGCCGACAGGCCGATTTTCACAAAGGTGCGCGACGATATGCCCGCGCGCTACGGGCTGGGCTCCATTGTCACCAATTCCCTGATCGCCGACGGCTGCGTGATCGACGGTACGGTGGAAAACTGCGTGCTGTTCCGCGGCGTCCGCGTCGGCAAGGGGACAAAGCTCGAAAACTGCGTGGTCATGCAGGACAGCGTCATCGGCCCGAACTGCAGGCTCAACTATGTCGTCATGGATAAAGACGTCGTCATTAAAAACGACCGTTCGCTTCTCGGCTTCCAGTCCTATCCCGTTTTTATCAGCAAGGGCAGCGTGGTCTGATGTGATCGGAACCGACATTTCAGTTAGGGAGGCTTAAAAATGAAAGTATTATACTGCACCAGTGAAGCAAGGCCCTTTGCGGCCACCGGCGGTCTGGCGGAGGTGGCGGGTTCCCTGCCGCAGGCGCTCCGGCTCCGGCTGATCGGCTGCCGCGTGGTCATGCCGCTTTACGAGGATATTCCGCAGGAGCTGCGGGAAAACATGAAATTTATCACAAGCCTTTCCGTGCCGGTCGCCTGGCGCCGCCAGTACTGCGGCGTGTTTGAGGCAAAGGTCGGCGGGGTGATCTACTATCTGATCGACAACCAGTACTATTTCAAGCGCCACGGCCTGTACGGCCATTACGACGACGCGGAGCGGTTTGCGTTCCTGTCGCGCGCGGCTCTTGAAATGCTTCCGTATATTGATTTCAGGCCCGACATTATTCACTGCAACGACTGGCAGTCGGCGCTGGTACCGATTTATTTCAGCATCTTTTATGCAAATAATGATTGGTATAAGGGAATAAAAACGATTCTGACGATCCACAATATTCAGTATCAGGGCAAATACGGCAAGGAGCTGGTGGAGGACGTGCTGGGAATTCCCCAGTCGGATATGCCGGTTCTGGAGTACGACGACTGCATCAATCTGCTCAAGGGCGCAATCGAAAGCGCCAACCGCGTTACCACGGTCAGCCCGACCTATGCGCAGGAAATCCTTGATCCGTGGTTTTCCCACGGTCTGGACAGCATCTTACAGGCGCGTGAATGGAAGCTTTCCGGTATCCTGAACGGGATCGACACGGTCAGCTACGACCCCGCCAACGATTCCGAAATCTATGCCCCCTATTCGGCGGAGGACCTTTCCGGTAAGGCGGAGAACAAGAGGAAGCTGCAGGAAAGGCTCAGCCTGAACCAGGAATCCAATACGCCGCTCATCGGTATGGTGACGAGAATGGTTTCCCACAAAGGGCTGGACCTTGTCAAGGAAGTTCTCGACCGGCTGATGCGGGAAACGAACACGCAGTTTGTGATTCTGGGCTCCGGCGACTGGGAGTACGAGAATTTCTTCCGGGAAATGCAAGAGCGGTACCCCGGCAGGCTCTGTGCCTGTTTCGGTTTTATACCCGAGCTTTCCCGAAAAATTTACGCCGGTTCCGACATTTTCCTGATGCCGAGCAAGAGCGAGCCCTGCGGGCTTGCCCAGATGATTTCCCTGCGCTACGGTTCCGTCCCGGTCGTCCGCGAAACGGGCGGGCTGAAGGATTCCATCAAGGACAGCGGCGACGGGGAAGGCAACGGCTTTACCTTCCAGTCCTATGATTCCGGCGATATGCTGTACGCAATCAACCGCGCGCTGGAGGGCTACTCCAATCCGGAGGGGTGGAACATTTTGGTGGACCGCGCCATGAAATGTGATTTCAGCTGGGGACGTTCCGCAAACGAATACATTCGCCTGTACCGGGAACTGATGAAAGAAAATCAATCCTGACCGCTCCGCCAACTGCCGGCATCAGTGGGGCGGATTGATGGGGAACAAAGATGAAACAGACAGGATATCAAAAGAACAGGAGAATCCTTTTTACGGCAGCGGGAGTCGTTCTGGCTCTCGCTGCCGCGTTTTGGATTTACACCCGGGGAAACCCTTTCGGGAGTCCCTTTCTGCCGGGCGCTTCGTCCGGGGAAAAGACCTCCTCTGCGGCCGGTTCTGAGGGGGAACCCTCCGGTCCGTCAAACCCGGCCACGGGCAGCTCGGCCGCTCCGGCGTCAAGCGGCCCGGCCGTTTCGCCGCTTGACGGGATTTTTGCCGATTACGGCGTACCTGCCCAAAAGAAGCTCATGTCCATGAGTCTGAGGGAAAAGGTGGGGCAGGTGTTTGTTTTCCGCTGCCCCCAGACGGGAGCGGCCAAAGCCGCCGCCGACTATCAGCCGGGCGGGTACTGCCTGATGGCTTCGGATTTCAGCGGCAAAACCACGGCGCAGGTGCAGGCCGCGCTCAAATCCTATCAGGACGCAAGCAAGATCGGAATGATTCTCTGCACGGACGAGGAGGGCGGTACGGTCGTCCGCATCAGCAAGTATCCGGCGCTTAGGAAAACCGCGTTCCGATCCCCACAGCAGGTTTTCCGGCTTTCCGGCCTGAATGGGATTTATGACGACACCGTGCAGAAGGCCCAGCTTCTGAAAAAGCTCGGACTGAATCTGAACCTCGCGCCCGTATGCGATGTTTCCACCAATCCTTCCGATTTTATTTACAGCAGGACGTTCGGCAAAGACGCTTCCAAAACGGCGGACTTTGTCAGGGTATCGGTTAATGCGTACAACAGTCAGAACCTGTCCTGTATGCTCAAGCATTTCCCCGGTTACGGAAACAACCGGGACACTCACACCGGGATCGCCTACGACAAGCGTGATTACAGCGTGTTCCAGAAGCAGGACTTTGTTCCGTTTCAGGCGGGAATCGACGCGGGCGCACAGTGCGTAATGGTTTCGCACAATATCGTGAACTGCATGGACCCGTCCCGTCCGTCCTCCCTTTCGCCGAAGGTGCACGAGATTCTGCGCGGCGAGCTGGGCTTTACGGGCGTCATTATGACCGACGACCTTTCCATGGGTGCCATCACTGATTTTACAGCGGGGAAAAGCCCTTCCGTCGCCGCCTTTACAGCGGGAAATGATATTGTGCTGTCCTCCGACATGGCGCGGGATTTCAACGCGCTGTACGCCGCGGTGCAGGACGGGACCGTCAGCGAACAGCGGCTTGACGAAAGTGTGCTTCGCATCCTTGCATGGAAATATAAAATGGGTATAATATAAAGAGAATACTACGGAAGGATCTGATCAATTGAACTTAACGGAAGAAGAAAAAAATATCCTGACGGAGATCAGGGAATCACAAAGATATCCGATTGTGCGTTTGGAGCTGCACAATTCCGAAAATGAGGAATTGATTTCCATTGCGCTCAATTACGTGAGGATTACCGACGCAGAGGATTCCATGGAGACGGTCAAGGCGCGTTCCGCCGCGCTGAAAAGCCTGATGGAAAAAGGCCTCGTTTTTATCGACTACACGGTGCGCGTATGGGTTTCGGGCGATTATGACGTTTACTACAAGAGCAAAATCTATGAGCTCCTGTGCCGTACCGTCATGGAAAGCGCAAAGCAGCCCGGCGCGGTCTTTAATCTGCCGTATATGAGAAAGGGCTACGCTACCCTGACGCTGAAAGGAATAAGAGAAGCTCGGAAGAAATAGAAATAAAAAAACCGGCCCGCCAATGCCTGGCGGGCCGGTTGCAATTTAAGTCGGATATGATATAATTTATTTAACAGGCTTTTTCGCGCCCATCAGCGCTTCGGCATTTTGAATCAGATTAAACAGCGAGCTGGAAAACAGCGGGTACTCTTCGGAGATTTTTTCCGGTGAAAGCACGGGCAGATTGGTTTTTCCCAGCCCTTCCATCCCGTCGGCGTTTTCCCCGCTCGCCAGACAGGCCGCGTTGGAATACGCAATTTCCATCGCCGCGCCGGAACGCCCGTCGCTCAGCTTCTGCGGAACGGAAAAAAGACCCTGCGGATTTTTCGGGTTGGCGGAATACAGAAGCCGGAAGCTTCTGTAAACGGAAACATTGAGGTATGCCGACACTTCTGAGGTCAGCGACTTGTTCTGGCACTTTTGCAGCGTGCTGAAAATAATATTCATCGAATTCGCAAGCAGCTTTTTGTTCAAAACGGGCAGCAGGCTGCCTTTCAGAATATTCTCCTTGCCGATGGCGTCCGGCTCCGGAATATCGTCCACCTTAATGGTGGCCCCGCTGCGGTGCGGAGTCCTTCCGAGGAGATAATCGCAGGAAACGTCATAAAATTCAGCGGCCTTTACCACAAAATCCAGCCCGCATTCACGGATTCCCTTTTCGTAATGCGAAAGCAGGGCCTGAGAAACCTCCAGTTCCTCGGCCGCCTTTTTCTGGCTTAATGCGCGTTCTTTACGCAGCAAAGTAATAATTCTTGGGAAACTGCTATTCATTGAACTATCCCCTGTGTCGAAATATGGAAAAATTAACGCCTTGTAAAGTATATAACAAATATAACGCTTTGTAAAGCCGCTAGATATCGTGTCTTTTCGCTCTGCGCCTACATGTATCTAGGAATTTTGCGTTTGTCAAGACTTGAGTCAGAAAAATTTTTAAGGAGCCGAAAAATGAAATCTTACACTATCCATTTAATCCGTCACGGAATTACGACGGGAAATCTTCTGGGCCAGTATGTGGGGCGTACCGATTTGCCCCTTGCTCCGGAGGGGATCGCGCAGCTTGAGGACCTGAAACGGCACAGCTCCTATCCGTCCGCCCAGGTGTTTTACTGCAGCCCCCTTCAGCGCTGTCTGCAGACCCTGCAGCTTCTCTATCCCGGCGCACAGCCGACGGTGGTCGACGGCCTGCGCGAATGCGACTTTGGCGACTGGGAGGGGAAAACCGCAAAGGAAATTGCGGCGGAGGATGAAAGCTTTACCGACTGGGTGGGCAGCGGAGAAATCGTTACCCCTCCGAACGGGGAATCCGGCGGCGTATTCATGCAGCGGGTCTGCTCCGCGTTTGAGTCGATCGTACAGGAAATGATGCGCTCCGGAACAAGCAGCGCCGCGTTGGTTGCCCACGGGGGCAGCATCATGTGCATCCTTTCGGCCTACGGCTTGCCGCGCGCCAGTTTTTACGACTGGATGACCAGCAACGGCTGCGGGTATTCCCTGCGGATTACGCCGGGTCTGTGGATGCGTTCCATGGTGGCCGAGGTATATGAAACGATTCCCCCGCGGAAACAAACGGAGCAGAACAGCGAGCGGCTGGTTATCGACCTTGTGCGCGAGGCTGCCGACCGCGCATTTGGAAAAAAGGAGCAGGAATAAAATTTAATCCTTGACAAAGGTATCCGCATAAAATATAATAGTAAATAATTTAATATGCAAAAGCGATGAAGGGAAAAAGACATTGGCAGAAGCATTGCAGAGAACCGGCGGTTGGTGCAAGCCGGTGCGGAAGCCCATGTGTATAGCTCATCCCGGAGCCGCCGTCTTCGATGTGAAAACGGAGAAACGGACGCAGTGGCAGCGTTAAAGGCCGGAGCCTTGTTAGAGGTTTGCCAAGGGTTTCCGCTTTGCGGAGCCGAATTTGGGTGGTACCGCGGATTTGTTTATTCGCCCCGAACACAGAATTCTGTGTCCGGGGCTTTTTTTTATTTCACCGATCAACTGATCAATTGATAAAGGAGTGTTGGATGATGTTTGAAGGCTGCAAAAAGTATATTCCGTTTCAGCCGATCAGCCTGCCGGACCGTCAATGGCCCGACAAAGTCATTACGAAAGCACCGGTCTGGTGCAGCGTGGATATGCGGGACGGCAATCAGGCCCTGATTGACCCGATGAATCTTGAGGAAAAGCTGCTGTATTTCCAGACCCTTGTGGATGTCGGGTTCAAGGAGGTTGAAATCGGTTTTCCGGCCGCATCTGAGACGGAGTACGAAATCCTCCGCGCGCTGATCGAACAAAAGCGGATACCGGACGACGTGACCATCCAGGTGCTGGTTCAGGCAAGACCGCATTTGATTTATAAGACCTTTGAAGCGATCAAAGGCGCGAAGAACGTCATCGTCCATTTTTATAATTCCACCTCCACTTTGCAGCGCAAGGTGGTTTTCCGCACCGACATGCAGGGTGTTATCGATATTGCCGTGGAGGGCGCAAAGCTGATTAAAGAACTCACCGACGAGGAAATCGGAAAGAGCGGCGCGAATATCCGCTATGAATATTCCCCGGAAAGCTTTTCGGGGACCGAAATCGACAATTCCGTTCTGATCTGCGAAAGGGTGATGGAGGCGCTTGGCTCCACGCCGGAGAACAAGCTGATTCTGAATCTGCCCAATACGGTCGAGATGAGCACCCCGAACTGCTATGCCGACCAGATCGAATATTTCTGCCGCCATCTGAAAAACCGTGAAAGCGCCATTATCAGCCTGCACCCCCACAATGACCGCGGCACCGCCACGGCGGCGACCGAGCTGGGCCTGATGGCGGGCGCGGAAAGGGTGGAGGGGACCCTTTTCGGCAACGGAGAACGTACCGGGAACGCGGATGTGATGGTGGTCGCCATGAACATGTACTCCCAGGGAGTGGACCCCGGACTTGATTTCTCCAACATGCGCGCCGTTCAGGAGATCTTTGAGAAATGCACCAGGATGAAGATTCACGAACGCCATCCCTATGTGGGCGATCTGGTGTTCACAGCGTTTTCCGGCTCCCATCAGGACGCGATCAAAAAGGGCGTCGAGTATATGGCGAAAAACGGCGGCGGCTATTGGGAAGTGCCGTATCTGCCGATCGATCCCGCCGACGTCGGCCGCGAGTATGAGCCGATCATCCGCATCAACAGCCAGTCCGGTAAGGGCGGCGCCGCGTTTGTGATGCAGCAGAGCTTCGGCTATGAGCTGCCCAAGGCAATGCATCCCGAATTCGGTACGATGGTCAAGGCCGCCTGCGACGAAGCGGGCCGCGAGCTTCAGCCCGATGAGATTTTTGGCATTTTCCGCAGGGAATTCCTTGAAGTCAACGCCCCATACAATCTCAAGCAGTATAAGCTTTATGAGGAAAACGATATCAGCGGGGACACACAGGTCCATTTCGACGGAGTGATTCGCTTCCGGCACGAGGACCATGCCATCAGTGCCTGCGGGAATGGGCCTGTCAGCGCATTCTTTAACGCGCTGAAATCCGTCGGCATCACCGACTACCAGTTTGTTTCCTACCGTGAGCACGCCGTTTCCAGCGGCGCGGACAGCAAGGCGGTTTCCTATATCCAGCTGACCGCGCCGGACGGCAGCCCGGCGTTCGGCGTTGGGATCGATAATAATATCAGTCTTGCTTCCATCAAAGGCATCATCTGCGCGATCAACCGCACGAAAAATGCCGCCGTGAAAGAATCTTAAAGGGGGAACCACAATGAAAAGCTATCAAATTGTCCTGCTGAAAGGCGACGGGATCGGTCCGGAGATCGTAACCCAGGCCGTGAAGGTATTGGACCGCGCCGCCGGCCGGTTCGGATTTACCGTTTCCTATGACGAAGCGCTTCTGGGCGGCTGTGCGATTGACGCGGCCGGGGTGCCGCTTCCGCCGGAAACAATTGAAAAATGCAAAGCCGCCGATTCCACACTGCTCGGCGCGGTCGGCGGCCCCAAATGGGACACGGTGCCCGGCAATCTGAGGCCGGAGGCGGGGCTGCTGGGCATCCGCGGCGCGCTTGGGCTTTTCGCCAATCTGCGCCCCGCCAGGATTTTTGAGCAGCTGCGCGAGGCTTCTCCCCTGAAAGCGGAGATCATCGGCGACGATCTGGATATCATGGTGGTGCGGGAGCTGACCGGGGGAATTTATTTCGGCGAGCGGGGCCGCAGGACGGTGAACGGCTTTGAGGCCGCGTACGACACCGAAATGTACTCCGTGCCGGAAATTGAGCGCATTGCGCGCGTGGCCTTCCGCATGGCGCAAAAGCGCGGCGGCAGGCTTTGCAGTGTAGACAAGGCCAACGTGCTGGAATCCTCCAGATTGTGGCGCGCAACGGTTGAAAGAATCGGAAAAGAAGAGTATCCTGATATAGAGCTGTCCAATCTGTATGTGGACAACTGCGCCATGCAGCTGGTGCGCAACCCGAAGCAGTTCGATGTGATCGTCACCTCCAACATCTTCGGCGATATTCTTTCCGACGAAGCATCCATGATCAGCGGCTCCATCGGGATGCTGGCCTCCGCCAGCCTGAGCGAAGGCAAATCCGGCCTGTACGAGCCTATCCACGGCTCCGCGCCCGATATTGCCGGAACGGGAAAGGCCAACCCTCTGGCGACCATTCTCTCTGCCGCAATGATGCTGCGCTATTCGCTGGACGAACCGCAGGCGGCACAGGCAATCGAAGACGCCGTATCCGAAGTCCTGAAAACAGCCCGTACGCCGGACATCTATACGGAGGGGATGCGGCAGGTCACCTGTGAGGAAATGGGCGATCTGGTCTGCGGACTGCTGTAAATCCTGTTACGATTTGTAATGATTTGTAATATTATTAATTAATTATACAAATGGTATTATATAATAGTAAAAAATAAAAGATTCTCCCCAACGACGGGGAGAATTCCTTGGCTTTTCTCAAAATTGCTATAGTATGGGAGCATGGAAATGCACGGAACAGAGGCTTTGACATTTAAAAAGGGGCTGAAGGACGGGCTGCCGATCTGCCTTGGGTATATCAGCGTTTCTTTCACGTTTGGAATGATGGCGACGCAGGGCGGGCTGCCGCTTTGGGCGGTGATGCTGATTACTATGAGCAACATGACCAGCGCGGGGCAGTTTGCCGGGACCGAGCTGATTTTGTCGGGCGGGCATTACATAGAGCTTGTCGTAACCACTTTTGTCATCAACATCCGCTATATGCTGATGTCCCTTTCCCTTTCCCAAAAAGTGGACGGTGCCATGACCTCTTTGCAGCGGCTGGTCCTTTCCTTCGGCGTGACCGATGAAATTTTCGCCGTCGCCATGAAGCAGGACGGAAGCATCGGAGCGCGGTATCTTCTGGGGCTGATTCTGACTCCTTACACCGGCTGGACGCTGGGGACCCTGCTCGGCGGTACCGCCACCTGCCTGCTGCCGGTCAGTGTCCGCACCGCGCTGGGCATTGCGATCTACGGGATGTTCATCGCCATTATCGTTCCGCCCGCAAAGCATACGCGCCCCGTTGCGCTGGCCATCGCCATTGCGGTGGTTTTAAGCTGTCTTTTCCGGTGGACGCCCTTCCTGAACCGGATTTCCGGCGGATGGGTCATCATCATCTGCGCGGTGGTCGCGTCGGCCTACGCCGCGCTGCGTTACCCTGTGGACGACCCGGAGGTGCAGGAATGAATTACCCGAGAATTTTGATCTGTACCTTTCTGATGGCGCTGGTCACCTATATCATCCGTATGCTTCCGCTGGCGATTTTCAGGAAGAAGATTCACAACCGATTTATCCGGTCGTTTCTGGCTTATGTGCCTTACGCCGTGCTTGCGGCCATGACCTTCCCCGAAATTCTGTACTCCACGGGGAATCCGTATTCCGCGGTGTTCGGCCTTGCCGCGGCCCTTCTCCTTGCGTATCGGGACAAAGGCCTTCTTACCGTTGCGCTTGGCTCTACCGCCGTGGTTTTTGTCGTGGAACAGGTCATGGGCTTTTTTTCATAAAAATGCCGCTGCTGCCAAAGAAATGTGCAATAGACATTTACACAAAACAACAGCTTTTACAGTCAGAAAATGCGCCTTGATTGAGCTTTTCAAGCCCGTTTCAAGACGCATTTTTTATGTAATCAGTATCCGAATTTCCCGCTCATGGATTCGTCGTTCTCCACCCATTCCTGTACATAAACGGAGGAGAAGGTGTTTTTTGTGTTCCGCGCAACCACGCGCGTGATGCCGGCATTGATAATCATTCTTTTGCACATGGAACAGGAGGAAGCGTTTTCCACATATCCGCCCGCCTTGGCGTCCCTTCCCACCAGATACAGCGTGCTGCCGATCATATCGCGGCGGGAGGCGCTGATAATGGCGTTGGCCTCCGCATGGACGGAACGGCAGAGCTCGTAGCGTTCCCCACGCGGAACCCCCAGCGTTTCGCGTACACAGACGCCGGTATCGATACAGTTGCGGCGGCCGCGGGGCGCCCCCGTGTATCCGGACGATACGATCTCGTCATGCTGAACGATGATCGCGCCGAAATTCCGGCGCAGACAGGTACCGCGCTCCGACACGGTTTCAGCAATATCAAGGTAATAATTTTCTTTGTCCGTACGGTTCATTTTCATGCCTCCCAATCCTTTATGATAGCAATTCCATTTCCGTTTGCGAGCCCAAACACGTTCCTCACCCTCCGAAGGCGGGGGGGAGGAACGCAGCCCTGTTGCGGAATCAACTGGAGATGCTGTAGTAATCCTATCATATTGTATTTTCGACAGATAATCAATGGAAATGTGGCAATTTGTATGATATAATCAGGAAATAAAAGAGTAAGCAAAAAAGATATGGGGACAGAAAATGGATTTATCGGATATCAGAGTCATTAAAAATATACTGGCGCGTCACGGCTTCCACTTTTCCAAATCACTGGGGCAGAATTTTCTGATCAACCCGGACATCTGCCCGCGCATGGCGGAAGAGTGCGGCGCGCAAAAGGGAGTCGGCGTGCTGGAAATCGGTCCGGGCGTGGGGGTGCTGACCGCGGAGCTCGCCAAGAGGGCGGACAAGGTGGTTTCCGTAGAGCTGGACAAAAAGCTGCTGCCGGTTCTGGAAGACACGCTTTCCGGGTACCGCAATGTCAAAATCGTAAATGAAGATATCTTAAAGGCCGATCTGAGGAAGCTGATCGGAACCGAGTTTTCCGGCGCAGAAGTGGCCGTTTGCGCCAATCTGCCTTATTATATCACTTCGCCGGTCATTATGCGGCTTCTGGAAGAACGGCTGCCAATCCGCTCCGTGACGGTCATGGTGCAGAAGGAAGCGGCGGAACGCCTCTGCGCCCTGCCGGGCACCCGCGCCTGCGGTGCGGTGAGCGCGGCGGTGCGTTACTTTGCCGAACCGGAGGTCCTTTTTGAAGTAAACCGGGACAACTTTTTTCCGCCACCAAACGTCGATTCGGCGGTAATCCACCTGAAAATCCGCAAAGAGCCGCCGGTGAAAATCAACAGGGAAAAGGACTTTTTTGCCCTTGTCAAGGCGGCTTTCGGCCAGCGGCGCAAAACGGTGCTCAACGCCGTCGCCGCCGGGCTCTCGCTGGACAGGGCAGTGGTAGCGGCGGCGCTGGAAAGGGCGGGAATCGCCCCGACCGCGCGCGCAGAGCAGCTTTCCATGGGGCAGCTCGCGGCGCTGTCCAACGAAGTATTTCTGTAATGAAAGCGGTTGTAAAAAATCGCGGGATCATCATCACAAGGGAGGGCTTTTTATGAGCGACGGGAAACTTGCAGTTCTGTTTTTTGAAGCCGGCATCGTACTGACGCTGATTTCCATGGTGCTCGGTCCGTTTGAGATTACCGGATGGGCGCTCGCCACCGCTTCCGTGGCCTGTTTTGTCGCGCTGGCGGGGATGTATCTTGCTTTCTGCAGCTGGAACGAGCCCGACGAGGAAGACGAAAAGCCGCCGGAGGAGTCCCGCGACACAGAGGCGCATGAAAAATAAGATGCAAAGAGAAAAAGCCGGAAGCGAATGCTTCCGGCTTTTTGATATCGTTAATAAACAATCGCGCCGTATTTCGCAGCGAGCGGTTCGATCAGGTCGGTTTCGATCGGACAGGCGGAATCGACGATGAGCCGGCCCTGAAAATACCGGAGCGCCGCGTCGAGCACCGGCAGGCTGTCACAGTACACGGCAATGGGCAGGCGCGTCATCGTGCTGTTTTCGCTCAGCAGCAGCGCGTCGTCAAGACTGTTGACCTCCACTAACGCCGCGGTAACCTGCTCGTCGTCCAGGTCGATCAGGTCTTCGCCGAGCGAGCTGGTACAGGCAATCGGTTCGCTGAATACGATGTCGTCCCCCAGAAAAAAAGCTTCCCGTTCATTTGCGGCGGCATAGCAGTCCGGTTCTTCCGGAATTTCCGGCGGGCCGAATTCCTTTGCCACCTGCGCCAATGCCTTCAGATGCTCCACGGTGGAGCCGCAGCAGCCCCCGACGATCCTCGCTCCCGCTTCCATCAGCCCGCGCATCCGGGCGGCGAATTCGTCGGGGGAAAGGATTCCGCTGTGCTCCGGAGAATTCCACATGGGTACCCCGGCGCTCGGCTTGGCGATGATCGGAACGCTGATATGCGGGGCAACCTGTTCCACGTGCTCCAGCATGTGCTCTGGTCCAAAGGAGCAGTTCAGGCCGATCGCGTCCGCCCCCATGGCCTGCAGGGTGATCACCGCGGGCAGAAGGCTTCCTCCCGTGAGGGTGTGTCCGCTTTCATCCACGGTGACGGTCACAAAAACCGGCAGATTGGTCGTTCTTGCGGCAAGCACCGCCGCGCGCATGTCGGCGAGCGAGGTCTGCGTTTCGATCGCGATAAAATCGACCCCCGCGTCGTCCAGCGCGCGGATCTGTTCGCGGTAAATGTCATAGATGTCGTCAAAATCCGATTCGCCGAACGGCGGTACGAACAGGCCGGTGGGGCAGACGTTCCCACCCACCAGCACCCCGGCGGGTTTCGCAACGCTTTGGGAAAGCGCCACCAGCTTCTGATTGATGTCCGCGACCTCCGCTTCCAGACCGTAGCTGCTCAGGCAGGCCCGGTTTGCGCCAAAGGTCGGCGCATAGACTGCCTGCGCGCCCGCTTCGATAAAGTCGCTTTGCAGCTTTGTGAGCTTTTCGGGATTTTCCAGAATCCATTTTTCCACACAAACGCCGCCCGGCATTCCGGCGGCGGCCAGATTTGTGGCCGTAGCGCCATCCAGCAGCAGGGGAAGATGAAATGGGAAACTCATTTGTTCTTCATTGCTCCTAACATGTTCAGCCTGCTTACATGCTTTCCGGCGCGGAAATCTTAAACATGGAAAGCACGTTGCAGATCACAGTGGAAACCGCGCCGCACAGGTACATCCTGGCGGCGGTCAGACCTTCGTTTTCGCCTTTTACACGGCATGCGTTATAGAATTTATGGAAGAGCGTAGCCAGCGTAATGACGTAGCGGGTAATTCTGGCGGGATCGTAGTCCTGCGCCGCCGCCACAATTTCCCCGGTGAAGGAAGAAAGATGCCGGATCAGCTCAATTTCCTCGGGTTCGGCCAAAAGTGCGAGTTCCCCGTCAGTGCAGGAGCGCGGGAAGATTCCTTCGGCGGCGAGCGCCTTAAAAATACTGCAGATTCTCGCCCGGGCATACTGCACGTAATAAACCGGGTTCTGCGCGTCCTGCTGAACGGCCAGATCAAGGTCGAAGTCCATCTGGGAATTGGCTTCCCTCATGTTGAAATAGAACCTTGCGGCGTCCACCGGCACCTCGTCGAGCAGGTCGGCCAGCTGAATCGCTTTGCCGGTACGCTTGCTCATACGCACGACTTCTCCGCCCTTCACGAGCCTTACCAACTGAATCAGCACGACGTTCAGCTTGCTGCCGTCCAGCCCGACCGCGTCCATGGCTCCCTTCATTCTCGCCACGTGGCCGTGGTGGTCGGCGCCCCAAACGTCGATGCAGCGGTTAAAGCCGCGCTTTGCAAATTTGTTTCTATGGTACGCGATATCCGCCGCGAAATAGGTTGGATTTCCGTTCTGGCGGACAAGGACTTCGTCTTTTTCCGCGCCGAAATCGGTCGCGCGGTACCAAAGGGCGCCGTCCTTCTCATAGGTCATGCCTTTTTCCCTCAGAATCTGAATCGTTTCTTCCAGCTCGCCGTCGTTGTGCAGGCGGCTTTCCAGAAACCACTCGTCGTAAACGATGCCGTATTTTTTCAGGTCTGTCTGCATCTTGGCGATATTTTTCGGAAGCGCAAAATCCACCAAAGCCTTTTTCAGCTCCTCGGGGTCGGCGGCAACATAGCTGTCGCCGTGCTCTTTCGCAAACTCGGCGGCCCTTTCTCGGATATCGTCTCCGTGGTATCCGTCCTCCGGAAATTCGACGGCGTCCTCGCCCTGAAAAAGCTGCAGGTAGCGCGCGGCAAGGGAGGTGCCGAATTTTTCGATCTGGTTTCCCGCGTCGTTTACGTAGAATTCGCGCCATACGTCGTAGCCGGCGGCGTCGAGGACCGCCGCAAGGCAGTCGCCCAGCGCGCCGCCGCGCGCGTTGCCCATGTGCATGGGTCCGGTCGGATTCGCGGAAACGAACTCGACCATGATTTTTTCCTTTTTGCCAAAATCGCTGCGGCCGTAAGAAGCGCCGCTCTGCGTAATATCCTTCAGAATCTCAGAATAAAAGCGCTGATTCAGAAAGAAGTTGATAAATCCGGGACCCGCGATTTCAAAACGGTCAAAAAATGTGCCGTCCAGCGCGATATGCTCCGTGATCAGCTGCGCGATTTTCCTCGGGGCGAGACGGAACGCCTTGGCGGACACCATGGCCGCGTTGGTCGCCCAGTCTCCGTGACTGCGGTCGGCGGGCACCTCAATGGAAAAAGGGGGCATTTCCCCCTGGGGCAGACCGCCGGCGGCCTGTGCCTTTTCCACCGCGCGGAGAATTGCGTTTTTCAGTTCACTGGTCGCCTGCAACACTATTTTTGACATCTTTGTTATTTGCCTCCTTGACCGTAATGAAGAGTTCGTTCAAACTCGATAAATTGGAATTGATATCCAGCGTATAGTTGATTTCCAGATTTCCGCCCATTTCTCCCAAACTGGATTTTACCCTGCTGGTGAAAACACCCACCATCATATTTCCGAAGCCCGTGTCGTACTGGCAGAGATGCCGCTTCCCGCTTTCCAGAATCAGGCGGGTGCTGTCGGCTCCGCCGCGCATCAGGGTTACTTTGGAACTGCCGTCGACCTTCAGGACGGAGGTCTGCGCCGCGTTGTTGTTGTCCGCATCGTATTCCTTGTACACGATATATTGGCTGTTGCCTTTTTTTACATACGAACCGAGGGTGGTCAGTTCGACTTCGCCGGTTTCGTTGTCTATTTTCTGTCGGCCTTTAATGGAAATCAGGTAATTTTCCAGCATTTGTTTACTCCTTGCAATTTATTCGGTTCATTTCAAAATTAATAGAGATCAATATCCACATGGCTGACCTCGCGTTTGATATCTTTCCCGAGAAAGATACCCGCAATCTGAGAAAAGCCTTCCATCCGGTCGCTGACATAGAACGAGCAGTCGCCGTCCGCGCTTCTGTCGCAGAGAAGCCCCTGTTTTCTCAGCAGGGCGGAACAGTAAGCGGCGGTTTCCCGTCCGCTGTCTATCAGGGTCACGCCGTCGCCCATTACTTCGGAAAGGATGTGCCTGATAATCGGATAATGCGTGCAGCCCATAATCAGGGTGTCGATCCCGGCTTCCCTCAGCGGGGTCAGGTAGCGCTGCGCGACCAGGCGCGTAACCTGCTCGTCTTCGGCGATCCACCCGTTTTCCACCAGTGGGACGAACAGCGGGCAGTCGCGGTCGAAAACCTCGATTTCGGGATTGATGGCCGCAAGCTCGCGGCGGTACGAACCGCTGCGAATGGTCGCCGTGGTGGCGATGACGCCGACTTTCCCGTTTCTGGTGGCTTTCCCGGCCGCGGCCGCGGCAGGTTTCAGCACGCCGGTGTAGGGAAGGGCCAGCTTTTCGCCGATTCCGGGCGCAACCGAACTGACGGTACCGCATGCGGCGATAATCATTTTCACATTTTTGGATTCCAGAAACGCCATATCCTGTCCGGCGTATTTCATAATCGTTTCGCGGCTTCGCGATCCGTAGGGAACGCGGCCGGTGTCGCCGAAATAGATGATATTTTCGTGCGGCATGATGTGCAAGAGCTCTTTTACGGCGGTCAGCCCGCCCAGCCCGGAGTCAAAGACGCCGATCGGTCTGTTGTCCATTCTATTCCATCGCTCCAAAATGATTCATTAGTATTGTGTCCGGATCTCAAAGGAAAGAGATACCAGCCTGTCGAGCAGCTCACTGTAAGGGACGCCGGAAGCCTCCCACAGCTTCGGGTACATGCTGATGGAAGTGAAGCCCGGCAGGGTGTTCAGTTCGTTCAGAATGACCTCTTTGCCGTCGCGTACGAAAAAGTCCACGCGGGAAAGGCCGGTGCAGCCCAGCATATAGTAGGCCCTGCGGGCGGTGGAACGGATTTCTTCCATCACCGCCTCGTCGAGATGCGCGGGAATATAGAGCTGGGATGTTCCGGATTTATATTTGTCGTCGTAGTCGTAAAATTCAGCGGAAGCCGCGATTTCACCGACAACGGAAGCCTCCGGCTCCGCGTTGCCCAGTACCGCGCACTCGACCTCCTGGCCCACAATGGCCTCTTCCACAACGATTTTGTCATCCTCGAGTGCCGCCTTGGCCACCGCTTCGTCAAGCTCCGCCTCGCTGCTTACCTTGCTGACTCCCACGGAGGACCCCGCGTTTGCCGGTTTCACAAAGATGGGATATCCAAGCCTGGCGTCGATCTTCCGCTTGATTTTCTCGGCGCCGGTTTTGTATTTTTCCGTATAAAACCAAAGATAGTTTGCCTGATGGATGCCCGCCGCGGTCAGCAGCGTGTGGGTGACCGCCTTATCCATGCACACGGCGGAAGCAAGCGCGCGGCAGCCGACGAACGGAATCCCGCTTAACTGCAGAAGCCCCTGTATGGTGCCGTCCTCTCCGTTTTTGCCGTGCAGGACGGGGAACACGCAGTCCACCTTGATTACGTCAAACCCCATTTTTCCGTCTACCACGATTCCACGGATGTTTCTGTCGGGCGCGATAAACGCGGGCTGGTTGAGCGGGTCGCGCTCCCAGCGCCCGTCGGCGATTTCCTCCGGGGAGCCGCTGAACAGATACCAGCGTCCGTCCTTGGTAATGCCCAGGCAGACGATTTCATATTTGTCTTTCGGCAGGTTGTTGATGACCGATGCCGCAGAAACGCAAGATACTTCGTGTTCGGATGAGCTGCCGCCGAAAATGACGGCAATCCTCTTTTTATTCATAATCTTATCCTCCAAAGCTCTGCTCTTTTTCTTATTTATATAATATACATAATCCTACAAATACATATCATACCACAAGGCTTTTAGCGGTGCAATCGGAATTTTATTAAATTGTATGGTGACAAAAAAATGTTTATGTAGTATAATTTATAAATATCGTGAGCCATACTATCTTTGGTTAAATATAGAAGGAAAATACAGGTGCATACCGGGGTCCCGCGATTGCGGACAAGCGGTGTGCGTAAATACAGATTCAGGAGTGATTTGTTTGGAGCAGAAGGCATTTGACCTGATTGCTGAAAAAGTCGGCGCGGTTTTAAACGGACAGGGATTCGTAAAGGCCGGTGAGGAACAGGAAGGCAGCGGCCGTTCGGTGCTGTTTAAAGGGGAGAATACCGCCTACAGTATTCTCTATCATCAGGACAAAAAGCGCTTTGAGCTTCGAACCTGCGATGCCGAGGACGGCGAGCCGGACTTAAAGTGGAAGTCCATTTCCATCTGGCTTTTTGACCCCGAGACGGACAGCCTGACCGAGGCCGACAGCATTGTGAACGACTTTATAGAGACCATTGAAGGGCCGAAGCGCGTGGCGGCGGCCAAAACGAAAAAGAAGCGCAAGAAAGACGATGAAAACAATGCCGACCCGGTGTTTTTCTTCAACCGCTTCGTCGGTATTTTTCCGGAGCTGAAAGAGGAGCTCAACGGCGAAAGAAATCAGTACGAGGAAGTGCGCGCGATCCATTTCGCAAAGGAGCATCTGGTGCCGAAAATTGACGCGCTCTGCGCGCAGGGCACAAAAGCGGACAGCATCAAACGCTGCTGCGACCTTCTGAACGACATGTACGCCAACGGCGACATGGACGTGCGTTCCATTATTACGATCGTGGTGCTGAACGGCGTGAGCGACCGGGCGGCGGAGAATATCAAACCGATGTTCAGCGACGATCTGAAAAAAGGCTACACCGCGGGGCTGAAATTCAAGGGGAAAGTGGTAAAGCCCGAAAAGAAAAAGAAGGAAAAGAGATTTGTCGCGGCCAATCTGAACGACATGAAATAAAGACGGGAAATCGGGGCGGGCAAAATCCGCTCCGTTTCGTAAAAAAAACTTGACAGATTTCACGTGAAATGCTATGATGTTTATACCTCATAAAGGGGTTATTTTTTTGCGCCCTTTTAAGAGGGAGGCTGAGGCCTTAAAAAAGGCCTAAATATTTTTCCGTATAACGGGAGGTGCCGTCATGAGAGTTAAAATCACATTAGCCTGCACTGAGTGCAAACAGCGCAACTACAACACGATGAAAAACAAGAAGAATGATCCGGACAGGCTTGAGATGAACAAGTACTGCAGATTCTGTAAGAAGCACACTCTTCACAGAGAGACGAAGTAAGCCGGACGGAGGGACGAAGAATGGCAGATACATCAAAAAAGGAAAACTTTTTTGCGAGAACGGGCAAGAGCGCTTCCAAGTTTTTCCGCGACTGCAAAAATGAGGTAAAAAAGATTGTATGGCCCACACCGCAGGCGGTATTCAGGAATACCGGCGTCGTTTTGGCAACAATATTTCTGATTGGCCTGTTTATCTTTGGACTCGACACGTTGCTCATGAACCTGCTTGGGTTGATTATGAATGTTGCAAAGTAGGATAAGCGGAGGAAATTACGATGCCTGAAGACGCAAAATGGTATGTTGTTCATACCTATTCCGGGTATGAGAACAAGGTAGCCTCTAATCTTGAAAAGACTGTGGAAAACCGTCAGCTCCATGATTTAATTCAGGAAATCCGTGTGCCGACGGAAACTGTTACGGAAATCAAAGATAACAAAAGGCGCGATGTCGAGCGCAAGATTTTTCCCGGTTATGTTTTGGTGAAGATGCTCCTAACCGATGAGTCATGGTATGTTGTCCGCAACATCAGGGGCTGTACGGGTTTTGTCGGCCCGTCGTCCAAGCCCATTCCGCTCACGGATGAAGAAGTGGCGAAGCTGGGCGTTGAACAGAAGGAAATTGAGGTTTCTTACAGCGTCGGCGATTCCGTACACATTATCGACGGTCCGTTGGAGGGCTTTGTCGGTACTGTTGAAGAAGTTGACGTCGACAAAAACCGCGTCCGCGTAACAGTATCCATGTTCGGGCGCGAAACACCGGTTGAGCTTGAGTTGGATCAGGCTGAAGCGATGGAATAACATTTCACGATAATTTGCGGGAGACCGCTGATTATGAGGGGCACTGCCCCTGTGGGAGGAACGGATAAACTCAAAGCATCCGCTCCGCCATCTACCACGAATTTTGGAGGTGCAAACAAATGGCTCAAAAGGTTACGGGCTTGATTAAGCTCCAGATACCTGCTGGCAAGGCTACCCCGGCGCCGCCTGTAGGACCGGCTCTCGGTCAGCACGGCGTCAACATTATGGCGTTTACAAAGGAATTCAACGAGCGCACGAAAAATGACGTAGGATTGATTATTCCTGTTGTCATCACCGTTTATGCGGATCGTTCGTTTACCTTTATCACCAAGACCCCGCCTGCTGCCGTCCTGATTAAAAAGGCCTGCGGTATTGAGAGCGGTTCCGGTGAACCGAACAAGAAGAAGGTAGCAAAGATCACACGCGAGCAGGTCAGAAAGATAGCTGAGACAAAGATGCCCGATTTAAATGCGGCTTCCGTTGAGACAGCCATGAGCATGGTTGCCGGCACGGCGCGCAGCATGGGGATTGAAGTCGTAGATTGACACCCGGGTGGGAGGAACTTTTCTACTCCGATTTTACCACTCAATAGGGAGGAAAACCAATGAAACACGGTAAAAAATACGTTGAGAACGTGAAGCTTGTCGACCGTACAAAGCTTTATGATGCAAACGAGGCTCTTGACCTCTGTGTCAAGACCGGAACATCCAAGTTTGACGAGACCGTCGAGGTCCATGTCAAGTTGGGCGTAGACAGCCGTCACGCTGACCAGCAGGTCCGCGGCGCGATCGTACTGCCGAACGGAACCGGTAAAAAGGTCCGGGTACTGGCCATCTGCAAAGGCGACGCCGTCAAAGAGGCCGAGGCTGCCGGCGCCGAGTTTGTCGGTGCCGAAGAAATGGTACAGAAAATCCAGTCCGAAAACTGGATGGATTTCGATATTTTGATCACGACTCCGGACATGATGGGCCTTGTCGGCCGTTTAGGTAAGGTTCTGGGCCCCCGCGGTCTGATGCCGAATCCGAAAGCCGGTACGGTTACCCGCGAAATCGGCAAGGCGATTACCGACGCCAAGGCCGGTAAGATTGAGTACCGTCTTGACAAGACCAACATTATCCACTGCACAATCGGCAAAGTTTCCTTTGGCGGACAGAAGCTGCAGGAAAACTTTGACGCTCTGCTCGGCGCAATCGTAAAGGCGAAGCCGGCCGCTTCCAAGGGCCAGTATATCAAGAGCTGCGTCGTAGCTTCCACCATGGGCCCCGGCGTCAGAATCAACCCCAATAAGGTTGGCGTCTGATTCCGAAAGGCTTGACAGACCGCACGGTCTGTGATAGTATAATATTTGCTGTTCTTTATTCCAAAGACAGCAGGCGCATTTGCTTAATGGGTTTTGGCCCAGCCTGCCGAGGATAGAGGCCGATACGCATTGTTATGATGATGTATTTATGCCCTTTCCGCGGTCATGCGGGAAGGGCTTTTTCATTTTCCTGCGCGCCGCATTCCAACTGACGGAGGTGAATACATTTGCCAAGTGAGAAGATTTTAGAGCAAAAAAAGCAGGCGGTTGCCGCTTTGACCGAGAGCCTGAAGGGTGCATGCACCGGTGTCATTGTCGACTATAAGGGCATCACGGTCGCTCAGGACACAAAGCTCCGCAAAGAGCTGCGTGAAGCGGGCAGTGACTACATGGTCGTCAAGAATACCCTGCTGCGTCTTGCATTGAAGGACGCCGGGATCGATGGCCTCGACCATGTTCTTGAAGGCACGACCGCACTTGCAATCAGCAAGGACGATTATGTTTCCAGCGCAAAGATCCTCGCTAAATTTGCTGATACCAGCAAAACATTTGAACTCAAGGCCGGATTTGTCGATGGCGGTGCCATTGATGCCGACGGAGTCAAAGAACTGGCTTCCCTGCCTGCCAAAGAGGTTTTGGTTGCAAAAGCTCTGGGCGGCTTGAACGCTCCTATTACGGGCTTCGTTACTGTGCTGAGCGGCACAATGAAGGGCTTGGTCGTCGCTTTGAACGCAATCGCGGAAAAGCAGTCTGCCAACGCATAAGGTTTCCTAAAATAAAAATTTTGGAGGTAATTCACAATGTCTGATAAAGTTGTAAAATTAATTGAAGATGTAAAATCCCTTACCGTTCTTGAGCTTTCCGAGCTCGTAAAGGCTCTGGAAGAGGAGTTCGGCGTATCCGCTGCTGCTCCGGTTGCTGTTGCTGCCGCCGCTGCTCCGGCTGCCGCTGCTGCTGAAGAGAAGACGGAGTTCGACGTCGTTCTGAAGGCTGTCGGCCCCAACAAGATCCAGGTCATCAAGGTTGTCCGTGAGATCACAGGTCTTGGCCTGAAAGAAGCAAAAGAGCTCGTTGACGGCGCACCGAAGGCTGTTAAAGAGGGCGCTTCCAAGGACGATGCAGAAGCTATCAAAGCAAAGCTTGCTGAGACTGGCGCAGAAGTCGAAGTTAAATAATTTTACTTTTCATACAAAACGCCCTGCTGTTAAAACAGCAGGGCGTTTTTCTGTAATTCCATAAAGGAGCCCCCGTCATCGCTGAGGCTCCGCTTTGCTGTCGGATCACATTTTCCTATATTTCTTTACTCTGCGCAGGTTTTTCTTTTTGCGGTTGTAGATCAGCGCGAGGATAATGTAGATGATGACCAGCAGAACGATCACCGCCGCGATGACGATGAACCAGACGGAAGTGAAAATGGCCTTGACGGTATTGGCGGAATGCAGCAGCTCGCTGCGCTCAACGCTTTCCGCGGCCACCAGATTAACGGTCGTCAGCTTCTGGTTGGCATAACTGAGAGTCGCCGTTCCGATGACCTGTCCCTTTTTGACGGGCGCAGTGACGGCGTCGGGGACGTTCTTGGTAATGATCACGCTGCTTGCCGACACGTTCATCGGCAGCATCGCGGAATAATCCTTCTCGGCCACAAGCAGCAGCTTATCCTTGTTCCAGGCGTCTTTCAGCTTGACTTCGCCGATGGACTCCTCGCTGTTCAGTATATTTTTCAGTTCCAGATTTTTAAACGCCCACTGGTAAAGCTTCTTCGTATCGACCAGCTCGCCGCGCGTTTTGATCTGTTTGCCGTTCGCGTCTACGGACGGCGCGCCGAGCGCGATGCAGAGATAGCTGTAACCCTCCGCGGTGGCGGAAGAAACCAGACAGTAGCCGGATTCGTCTGTATGGCCCGTTTTAATGCCACGCGCGTACTGGTAGTAATACTGGCTTCCCGTGTTTTTGTCAATCAGCAGGTTGGTGGTGGAAAGAGTACGCAGGGTCCCCGCCTCCGGACCGCCCACCGGTTTGTAGGAAGCGCGCGCCTGTGAGGTGATCTCGGTAAAATGCGGCAGAGTCATCGCGTATTTCGTCATCAGGTAAAGATCGTGCGCCGTTGTGTAGTGATTCTCATCGTGAAGGCCGTGCGGGTTGGTGAAGTGCGTACCGGTACAGCCCAACTCCTTTGCCTTCGCGTTCATCATATCGACAAAGGCGTCAACATCGCCCTTTCCCACATAGTCCGCCAGAAACAGCGCCGCATCGTTTCCGCTCGGCACCAGCATGCAGTTCATCAGCTGAAGGGTGGTCAGCTCGTCGCCGACCTTGATATTGGACATGGAGCTGCCCGTTCCGAGAAGCGTGTCCATGACTTCTTTGGTAATCGTTATTTTAGTCCCTTCCAGGTCCTTAATCTGTTCACTGGCAACGATAAAGGTCATAATTTTGGTGGTGGAAGCGGGCTCCCGGCGCTCATTCGCATTTTTCTGATAAACGACGGTGTCCGTGTCCAGATTGACCAGCTCAATGGCGGCGCAATTCGGTTCAAAATCAATATTGAAGGTAGCTGCGCCCGCCCTGACGGGCGAAAACAGAACCAGAATCAAAAGGATGGAAACAGACAGGAATTGGCGCATTTTTTTCATGGAACTTTTTCCTCCGATGTGATATTATATGTGTAAAGTTTGGTGGATTATCAGGGATGTACAGACCTGTAGATTAGTATAACAGCATTTCTGCAAAAGATAAAGGGCAGTTTGGAAATGTAATTAAATTGTAAGATTTGATGGGGGAATCACAGTGATTTACATAACAGGGGATACTCACGGCGAAATTTGTCGTTTTGACTCGGGTCAGGCCAAAAAGCTGAAGAAGGGGGATACACTGATCGTATGCGGTGATTTCGGCTTTCTCTGGGATGGCGGCCCGAAAGAGGAAAAGAATCTGAAAAGGCTGGGCAAGAAAAAATACAACATTCTTTTCCTTGACGGAACCCATGAAAATTTCGATTTGCTGGAGCAGTATCCCGTGACGGAGTGGAACGGCGGCCGCGTGCAGAACATCAGCGGGAACCTGTACCACCTTATGCGCGGACAGATCTATACCATAGAAGGGAAGAAGCTGTTTGTGTTCGGCGGCGGGGAAAGCACGGAAAAGCAGATGCGCATCGCCGCGGGGAAATGGTGGGAACGCGAAATGCCAAGCATGGAAGAGATGCGCGAGGGTGTCAGAAACCTTTCCGCGGTTGATATGGCGGTTGACTATATTCTGACCCATGAACCGGCACCGAGAGTGATGTCCCATACGGTGAATCCCAAGGAAAGCACCAATCAGCTGGAGGCATATTTCGAGCAGCTGGTCAAGCAGGTCAAATTCGAGAAATGGTTTTTCGGCTCCATCCATGTCGACCGGAAAATCACCGCCAAAAATTATGCGGTGTTTAATGACATGATCCCGGTGGAGCCCCCGCAGTCTAAAAGATTCCGATAAGCGTGCAAAAAGTACGGCCCCGGTGTTCAACAGGACACCGGGGCCGGCTTTTACCGCGGAGTAATTTTCCGCTTATGAAAAGGACTGTGCGAAGGCGATGAGATTTTCACGGGTCAGCTCTTTGTTGCCATTGGATATAGCAACGCTCACTCCGTCTGCTTCCCATTCTATGCTGCCGTTTCCGTCAATCAGAGCGGCGGTATGCCCGTTGATTTTCAGCTTTTCCAGCGTACCGTCTGTGCCGCCGACATAGGCGGTTTCCGGTGAAATGCGGCGCTGGGATATATAGAGCTTCTTTTCGCCGTTAAGATATACCAGATCACAGTAATCGCCGCTTGCTTTTCCGTTGTTGTCCTTATATAATACGGCATGGTCAAACACGTAGCCCGCCGGAAGCTGCTTTGGCAGCTTGGGCTGAAAGTTCACCTGAGCAACCGCGTTCTTAATGTCTTTCTCGATTATCATACCATCGTCGTTGCTTTGTTCCTTGTTTTTCAGCTCTGCGATTGAGCCGATCCGGTTGCCTTCGGCGTCGTAAAGCACGGCGCTGTCCCCCAATTGTGTAAGCTTATCCCGAGGAATCAGCCTGCCATCCTTGTCAAATACCTGCTGGACGGACGGGTCCATCTGAAGGACTGTATTGGTTCCCAGACTGATTTTTTGAATGATACCGTCTATCACGCTTTGCGCAAAGGCAGTCTGGGAAAAGGATACCACAATTGCCAGACAGGCCGCGGTAATCATCCAGCGTCGCCGGGCGCTGTGGCCGGAGGCTTTTACGGTGCGGCGGAAATTGCGCTTCATGCGCGCTTTTTCCAGTTCGGTCAGCGGGACAACCGTGTACTCAGTGGTATCTGCCTTCATGTCGTTAAAGATATCATAGATATTTTTCATTATTTTTCCTCCTTGCATTGCCTCAGTTTTTTCTTGCCGCGGGAAAGCCGGTTGTATAAGGCGGAGACCTTGATCCTCCTTTTTTCAGCGAGCTGCTCCGGAGACTCGTCTTTTACATAGCAGTCCCAGAATAATTTTTGATCGTCATCAGTCAAATACTGCAAGAGGCTCTGCGTTTTTTCGCTGATTTCCTGTGTGAACAGCTCCTCCTCCGGATTGTACTGTGTACTTACAGCTTCATCGGAAAGGGGGGACTCGGACAGTTGTTTGTAATATCTGCGTTTATAGTCAATCGCTTTGTATTTGCATACGGCTGCCAACCAGCCGGAAAAGTTATTTTTTTCCGGATCAAAATGGTCGATTTGGTTCCATACGGCCAGCAGAATATCATCCATACATTCCTCACATTTATCCGGAAAAGCAAAAAGGTGCTTCTGTACGATGGCTTTGATCAGCCCGCCATAGGTGTCAATAACGTACTCAAGCGCATGCTCGTCTTTTTTCCGCAGCAGGCTGATGAAATTGGTATGATTGATTGTTTTTACATGCAATATATCGTCTCCTTTTGTACCGCACTTTCCTGTGTCTTTTTGAGCGCTCAATACTATATTCGTTTCAGAAAGGAGAAATCTATCAATTTGTAAAAATAAACTGCGCGGAACTAAAAAGTCCCGCGCAGTTATTTTCAATCCGCCCTGTTTTCAAACAGCTGTTTCACTTCCGCACGCAGGCCCCGGTGCTGCGGGGCCTCCAGCTCGGCGTCCATGCTCAGAATTTCCCGCGCGACGGACTGGGCCTCTTTCAGCAGGTCCATATCATGGACCATGTCGGCGATCTTCAGCTCCGGCAGTCCATGCTGCCTATGGCCGAAGAAATCGCCGGGGCCGCGCAGCTTCAGGTCCTGTTCCGCAATCTGGAAGCCGTCGTTGGTCGCGCACATGGTTTTCAGCCGCGCGACGGTTTCTTCGTTCTGTGCGTCCGATATTAAAATACAAGTGGATTTGTATTTTCCGCGCCCTACGCGCCCGCGCAGCTGGTGCAGCTGGGAGAGGCCGTACCGTTCCGCGTTTTCGATCAGCATCACAACCGCGTTGGGCACATCTACGCCGACCTCCACAACGGTGGTGGAAATCAGCGCCGCGATTTTTCCCTGTGCAAAATCCGTCATAACGGCTTCTTTTTCCCTGGGCTTCATTTTTCCGTGAAGCACGCCGACCGGATAATCGGGAAGCCACTGGGTCCTTACTTTTTCCGCATATTCGTTCACGCTCGCCATATCGTTCTGGCCTTCGTCGATCATCGGGCAGATGATGTAGCACTGTCTACCTTCGTCGATATGCTTCAGGATAAAACGGAACGCCCTCAGGCGTTTATCGCCCGTAATCGCGTAGGTGTCTATTTTCTGCCGGCCGGGCGGAAGCTCGTCCAGAATCGAAATATCGAGGTCGCCGTAGATCATCAGCGCGAGCGTGCGCGGGATGGGGGTGGCGCTCATGACAAGCATATGCGGGTGGTCGCCCTTGGAGGCGAGAGCCGCGCGCTGCGCCACGCCGAAACGGTGCTGTTCGTCCGTTATCACTAGGCCGAGGCGCCGGAACGCGACGTTTTCGGAAAGAAGGGCGTGCGTGCCGATGACAAGCTGGATCTCTCCGTCCAGCAGTTCCTGCAGAATCTCCCGCTTTTTCGCAGCCGGCATCGAGCCGGTCAGCAGCGCGACGCGCGTATCCCGCAACAGGGAGGACAGGGAAGCGTAGTGCTGCTGCGCCAGGATTTCCGTGGGCGCCATCAGCGCCGCCTGCATCCCGTTTCCAACGGCGCAGTAGCAAAGCGCCGCTGCGACCGCGGTTTTTCCGGAGCCGACGTCTCCCTGAATCAGCCGGTTCATCGGGAATCCGCTCATCATATCCGTTACGGCTTCTTTTACGGCCCTTCGCTGGGCCTGTGTGGGCTCGAAGGGGAGCAAGCCGTAAAAACGTTCAGAACAGTCGTACTCAAGCCTCAGGGGGCTTACAGAGCGGCTGTGGCCCTTCAGTCGGAGAAGGCCCAGCTGCAGAATGAGCAGTTCTTCAAAAATCAGGCGTTTCCGGGCGGTTTCCACCGCCTCCATATTCTGCGGCAGATGGATGCTTTCCAGCGCAAACCGCAGCGGGCAGAGCCCGTACTTCTCCCGGATCGTTTCCGGAATCGGATCACGAATCCTGTCCGGCAGCAGATCAAGGGCGCTTCTGACCGCATTTTCGATCATCCGGCTGGTCAGCCCCAGCGTCTGATGATAAACGGGCCGGATAGGGGGACTGACCGCCGCGCGCACAAATTCCGGCGTGGTCATTTCCCGTTTTAGAAAATTGGCGGTTACCTTTCCGTAAAATACGTATTCCTCGTCCGCCTTCAGCATGGAAGAGATATAGGGATTGTTGAAATAGGTAAGCTCCATATCGCTTTCGCCGTCGGTAACCGTTACCTTGCAGATCATCATTCCGGCGCGGATTCTCGTTTCCTTCGGCCGTTCCAGAACGGTCGCCCGCACGGCACAGGGCTCGTTCAGCGGAGCCAGGCGGATCGGATAAGGGTGGCTCAGGTCCTCATAGGTACGGGGGTACAGACGCAGTAAAGCGCCGACAGTCGGCGCGCCGAGCTTTTCAAACAGCTTGGCACGCTTTTCGCCGACGCCCTTCAGGTCGCGGATATTTCTTTCAAATAAAGAACGCATCATTCAATGGAAACAATAAAATAATATACCGGCTGGCCGCCGTTGACGAGCGTAACCTCGGTTTCATTGCCGACCCTGGCCTTAATCCGGTTATAAGCTTCGTTTGCCTGTTCCTCCGTAACGTCCGCCCCGTAAATAATAGTAATGAACGAAGTGCCGCGGGTAATCATGGAGCGTGTCAGTTTGCTGCAGGTATGGACAATATCCTTTTCGATCAGTTCCAGCTTGCCGTTGTTCAGGCCGAGAATGTCGCCCGCCTTGATTTTGTGGCCGCCGAATTCGGAGTCGCGTGCGGCGAAGGTGACGGAAGCGGTCGAGACGTTGGATGCGGCCTCCATCATTGCGACGGTATTTACTTCCGTGCTTGCGTCCGGATCGTAGGCGAGCATGGCGGAAAGGCCCTGCGGGATCGTGCGGGTGGGCAGGACGATTACCTTGCGGTCGTTCACAAGCGGGATGGTCTGTTCGGCCGCCATAATGATGTTCTTGTTGTTCGGCAGAACCAGAACGGTTTTCGCGGGAGTCGCCAGAATCGCGGCGAGAAGGTCGTTTGTACTGGGATTCATGGTTTGCCCGCCGCTGACGACGTGCGTACAGCCTAGGTCGGTGAAAAGGGTTTTCAGACCTTCTCCGGCGGCAACTGAAATAAACCCGACCTCGTCGGCGGGCTCCGCAGGTTCCAGGGAAGCCACGGCCTTTGCTTTGGCCTCTTCGTTTGCCTCCGCGGCCTTCCGGTGCTGTTCCTTCATATTTTCTATTTTTACGGTCAGCAGCTGGCCGAATACCAGAGCCGACTGCAGCGCGTTGCCCGGTTCTTCCGTATGCACATGCACCTTGATAATATCGTCGTCATCCACCAGAACCACGCTGTCGCCGATGCTTTCCAGATAGCCGCGAAGCTCCTGCGGGTCTTTCTTGCATTCAAGGTCGCGTCCCACAATAAATTCGGTGCAATAGGTAAAGTTGATGACCTGATCGAATTCCGCGGCGGCGTTTCTGAAAAAGTCGGTTTCAGCCGCCTGCTCCTCGGGGGAGTCCGCCTCGTTCATAATGATGGTACCGTCCTTAAATACGCTCAGCATTCCGTCCAAAATATAACAGAGTCCTTTTCCTCCGGCATCGATTACTCCCGCCTTCTTCAGTACGGGCAGCAGCTCCGGTGTTTTTTCCAGTGCTTCGGCAGCACCCTTGCAAATTGCGCTCCACACATAAACGACGTCGTCGTCGATGGCCGCCGCCGCCTTGCCCTTTTCGCTGGCAACGCGGGAAACGGTCAGGATGGTTCCCTCCGTCGGCTTCATCACGGCCTTATACGCGGCCTCCACGCCAACACCCAAAGCGTTGGCCAGATCGGTGCCGCTGACTTCTTCCATTCCCTCAATCCCCTTGGAGAAGCCGCGGAACAGAATGGAGAGGATGACCCCGGAGTTGCCCCTTGCGCCGTGGAGCATGGCGGAAGCTGCGGTGCGCGCGACTTCGCCTGCGCTGCTGTTGGTATTTTTTGAGAGCTCGCGGGAAGCGGAGCTCATCGTCATGGACATGTTGGTTCCCGTATCTCCGTCGGGAACAGGGAAGATGTTCAACTCATCGACCGATGTTTTATGCTTTACGATATTATTAGCGCCTGATATTATAGCGTTTCTCAGGTCAATTCCATTTATCACCATTCAGCACTCCCTAAATTTCACTTATTGCATTACCTTATTTTTCATCTTAATATTATATCATAGTGCACAGGCAGATTCAATCTTAATTTCTCGCGGCCTTCCGGCGCGGTGGGAAAAGGGCATAAGGCGCCATAAAAAATATCCTCACATCATGTGAGGATATCGATACGGGGTCGGAACTATCTGGGTTCAACAATCAATTTGATCGCCGTGCGTTCTTCATTGTCGATCACTACACTGGCAAAGGCTGGGATGCATACAACGTCGATTCCGGATGGGGCAAGGTATCCGCGTGCGATTGCAATGGCCTTAATTGCCTGATTGGCGGCGCCTGCGCCGACAGCCTGCAGCTCGACAGACCCTGTTTCGCGAATCACTCCTGCGACTGCGCCCGCAACGGAATTTGGCGCTGACTTTGACGATACTTTCAATATTTCCATAGGCCATCCTCCAGACTATGCAAAATCATAGTATCATCATAAAACGAAACACAAAGTTTTGCAAGTAGTATTTACCAAAAACACGTAAATTATGAAAAAAAAACTGTAAAAACCAACGAATTGCTGTTATTGAATCTGAATTCGCTCCACAGAGACGGTTTTTCCGCTTTTTTCATCGATCTGAAACAGGGCGCATTCCATTTTACAGTCGCCCTCGGCCAGCGCAAAACGGACCGGCATTTTGGTCCTCATTTTCTCGATGACCAGTTCGGGCTTTACGCCGAGCACGGATTGGATGGGTCCCGTCATGCCCAGGTCTGTGATATACCCGGTTCCCTGAGGAAGCACGCATTCGTCCGCGGTCTGAACGTGGGTGTGCGTACCGAAAACCGCCGAGACGCGCCCGTCCAGATAATAGCCGAAGGAACGTTTTTCCCCGGTCGCCTCCGCGTGAAAGTCTATCAGCGTGATTTTAGGCATGTCCGCAAGCAGGCAGTCGGCCGTGTCGAACGGGGAGTCCAGGCTCTCCATGTAAATCGTCCCCATCAGATTGATGACGCCTACCTGGACCCGCCCCATGTCTACAATACAGGCTCCCCTACCGGGAACCGAGGACGGAAAATTCGCGGGACGAATCAGGTATTCGCTGGAATCAAACAGCTCGTAGCTTTCTTTGCGGCGGAAGCTGTGGTTGCCGGCGGTGATCACGTCCACGCCGCTGTCATACAGGAACTGGACGGAAACGGGCGTCAGTCCGTTTCCGTCGGCGGAATTTTCTCCGTTTGCAATGACCAGATCGATCCCTTTCATTTTTTTGAATGCCGGAAGACGCTGGCGAAGAAAGCGGCAGCCGATGCTGCCGACAACGTCGCCGATTGCAAGAATATTCATTCGAAAGCCTACCTTCTATGTGGATGCCCCCAGTGTTTCTGCGGGCTCTTCTGTAATAAATTTATTGTAACAGTTTATTTTTATCAAGTAAATCCCTAAATACGCATTTACGCCGGTCCTGTTTCCGTCAAAACAGCAGAGAATTCCCAGCAACAGAAAGGCGTGTAAGAAATGAATATGGGGAACAGCTTTCGCTGTTCCCCAAAAAACTTCTCCCCAATGCGCCGAAACGCCCTATATTACGCTCCGCCGCTTATGCGCCATCCGGTACGTCCCGTTCTGTTACTTCGCGTACTCGATCGCGCGGCTTTCACGGATTATGTTTACCTTAATCTGTCCCGGATATTCCAGCTCGTTTTCAATCTTGTTGCAGATGTCGCGGGCCAGAAGCACCATTTTGTCGTCGCTGATCATTTCGGGCTTTACAATGACCCGGATCTCTCTGCCGGCCTGAATCGCAAAGCAGCGTTCCACACCGTCAAAGGAAGAGGCGACCTCCTCCAGCTTTTCAAGCCGTTTGATATAATTTTCAAGGTTTTCACGCCTTGCGCCCGGCCTGGCGGCTGAAATTGCGTCTGCCGCCTGTACAATGCAGGCGATGACTGTTTTAGGCTCCACATCGTTGTGATGAGCGTGAATTGCGTGGATAACGGTTTCGCTTTCCTTGTATTTGCGAGCCACGTCGACGCCGATGTCGACATGGGAACCTTCAATTTCATGGTCGAGCGATTTGCCGATATCATGCAGCAAACCGGCTCTGCGTGCGATTGTAGGATCCAAACCAAGTTCGGAAGCCATCACACCGGATAAAAAAGCAACTTCCAGCGAATGATTCAAAACATTTTGTCCGTAGCTGGTGCGGTAACGCAACCGTCCCAGCAGTTTGATCAGCTCGGGGTGGATTCCGTTCACTCCGGCCTCGATCACAGCACGCTCGCCTTCCTGTTTGATGGTGGCATCCACCTCGCGGCGCGCCTTCTCTATCATTTCCTCTATTCTTGCGGGATGAATTCTGCCGTCCGCAATCAGACGCTCCAGCGCAATGCGGGCTACCTCGCGGCGAACAGGCTCAAAACTGGAAAGGGTAATCGCTTCCGGAGTATCGTCAATAATCAGATCGACACCGGTCAGAGTTTCAATCGCCCGGATATTTCTTCCCTCACGTCCAATAATACGGCCCTTCATCTCATCGTTTGGCAGCGGAACAACGGAAATGGTGGCTTCTGCCACATGATCCGCCGCACAGCGCTGAATTGCCATGGAAATGATTTCCCGCGCGGATTTGTCGGCGTCTTCCTTGGTCTGCTGTTCAAATTCCATCAGCTTGACGGCCTTTTCATGGGTGAGCTCGTCTTCCAGATTCTTCAGCAAATAATCCTTCGCCTGATCCACGGTGAATCCGGAAATCCGCTCCAGCATATCAAACTGGCTTTTCTTTACGGCTTCCGCTTCGGCAAGCCTTTCATCCGCCTGTTTGTTTTTATTGGTCAGGATTTCGTCTTTCGCTTCCAGACTTTCCATTTTTTTATCCAGGGTTTCTTCCTTCTGCTGGATGCGGCGTTCCTGACGCTGTACTTCTTTTCTGCGTTCGTTCAGCTCGCGTTCCGACTCGTTTCTCAAACGGTGGATTTCGTCCTTGCCCTCTAAAACAGCTTCTTTCTTTTTGGCTTCGGATGATTTAATCGCGTCGCTGATAATTCTTTTGGCTTCCAGCTCAGCGGAACCGATGGTAAACTCGGCCTGCTTTTTCCGGTGGGCGATTCCGCCTAAGAAAGCAATAACACCTGCAACCACCGCGCAGACAAGCGCGATGATAATACATGTTAGCAAACTAACAGTGGCTGTGGTCAATTGTTGGCACCTCCTTGTCTTTCTTACTTTTTCAATATTTTAGTTTAAAATTAATTAAGATGGGTGCGTTAAGCCCACGAATGCATATATGTGCATCTTATTCATAATTGTATTACTTCTGGTACCCTAATGTCAAGAAATATCGCTTGCAATCGATACAAACTGTTCATATTATTTAAGGACGATCGTTGTTTCAGTCACATGATACGAAAAAAATCTGTATAATAGTAACAAATCGTCCAGCCGTCCGTTGACAAGTTCCGCAGACGGTGCTAATATGAACAATATATAAGAATATGTAAAAAATGTTGACGAGGAAGCCTTTACGCCGTGCAATTGCAGCAGAGAGCGCATGCAGCAGCTGAAAGCGTGCGCGCAGTTTGGCAGAAAGGACACCGCCTCCGAGTGCGTGCCGAACGCAGATTGCCAAAGGCATGCCGGGCAGCACCGTTACCTGCTGCAATGAGAGCGGATGATTCGTCCGCTGAAATTGGGTGGAACCGCGAGCGATAGCCTTGCCCCTTTTTGGGGTAGGGCTTTTTTTATTTGAAGGAGTGAAAGATATGGTAAAAGTAAAACTGAAAGAGGATGTCAGGGAGTTTGAAAACGGCATCACGGTGGCCGAAATCGCAAAGTCGATCGGCATGGGCCTGTACAAGGCCGCCTGTGTCGGTAAAATAGATGGAAAGGCAGTGGACCTGCGAACGCCCGTAACCGGCGACTGTGAGCTGGAAATCCTGACCTTTGACAGTGAAGAGGGCAAGAAAGCTTACTGGCATACCACCTCGCACATTATGGCGCAGGCGGTAAAAAGGCTGTTCCCCGGCGCCGGCTTCGCCATCGGCCCGGCGGTGGACAGCGGCTTCTATTATGATATTGATCTGGAACGCTCCCTGACCCCGGAAGATCTTCCGAAAATTGAAGCGGAAATGAAAAAGATCATCAAGGAGAATATCCCGATCGAGCGCTTTGAGCTTGACCCCGCTGAAGCGGTTGAACTGATGAAGAAGGAAAACCAGAAATACAAGGTCGAACTGATCGAGGAGCATTCCGGCAAAGGGGAAAAGATCAGCTTTTACCGTCAGGGAGACTACACCGACCTTTGCGCCGGCCCCCATCTGATGAGCACCGGCTGCGTAAAAGCCGTTAAGCTGACCGCGAATACGGCGGCATATTGGCGCGGCGATTCCAAAAATAAGATGCTGCAGCGCATTTACGGCATTTCCTTCCCGAAGAGCAGCGAGCTTGAGGAATATCTGGCGAAGGTGGAAGAGGCGAAAAAGCGCGACCATAATATTCTGGGCCGTCAGCTCGGCTACTTCACCACCAGCGACCTGATCGGGCAGGGCCTGCCGATCTTGCTTCCGAACGGCGCGCGCGTGATTCAGCTGCTGCAGCGCTTTGTGGAAGACGAGGAACAAAGCCGCGGCTGGCTGCTGACAAAGACGCCTTTTATGGCGAAAAGCGACCTTTATAAGCTTTCCGGGCACTGGGATCATTATAAGGACGGCATGTTTGTCCTCGGCGACGAGGAAAAGGACGACGAGGTTTTTGCCCTGCGTCCGATGACCTGTCCGTTCCAGTACCAGGCTTACCTGAACAAGAAGCGTTCCTACCGTGACCTGCCGCTGCGTTACAATGAGACATCTACGCTGTTCCGCAACGAGGCTTCCGGAGAAATGCACGGCCTGATCCGGGTGCGGCAGTTTACGATTTCCGAAGGGCATCTGATGTGTACGCCCGCCCAGCTGGAAGACGAATTCAAGGACTGCCTGGAGCTTGCCATATTCATGCTGAAGACGCTCGGTCTTTACGAGGACGTTTCCTACCGGTTCTCCATGTGGGACCCCAACGACCGCGCAAAATATATCGGGACGCCGGAGCAGTGGGACGAAGCGCAGGGCGTCATGCGCAAGATTCTGGACCATCTTGAGATTCCCTATGTGGAGGGCGTCGGCGAAGCCGCTTTCTATGGTCCGAAACTTGATATTCAACTTAAAAACGTATTCGGCAAAGAAGATACGCTCATCACCATCCAGATCGACCAGATGCTGGCCGAAAAGTTCGGCATGGAATACACGGACGCGGACGGGAAGCAGAAGAATCCCTACATTATCCACCGCACCTCCATCGGCTGCTACGAGCGCACGCTGGCCCTGCTGATTGAAAAATATGCCGGCGCGCTGCCCATGTGGCTGATGCCAGAGCAGGTCAGGGTGCTGCCGATCAGCGACCGCCTGCAGCCGAAAGCCGACAAGGTAGTCGCAAAGCTGAAGGCATCCGGCCTGAGGGCAACCTGCGACACCAGGAGCGAAAAAATCGGATATAAGATCCGCGAAGCGCAGCTTCAGAAAATTCCCTATATGCTCATTATCGGGGATAAAGAGGCGCAGGAGGGTACCGTTTCCGTGCGCAGCCGCAAGGATGGCGATATTGGCTCTATGGATGTTGCTGCATTTGTTGCAAAAGCGGTCGCTCAGGTTGCTGAAAAATCAAAAGACTGATTTCCTTTTTGTTCGGGGCCGGATGTATCATACATCCGGCCCTTTCCTTTTGCGGGTTGGCCAACACAATCGGTTTTTATGTCAACCTGTGGAACTTTCTATTATTCCACCGTTTTCTTTCCACCGTTCATTTGATAAGTTGAAAAATGGGGAAAATTCCGGTTCCCGTAAGGGAAATATGTTGAAAACTCGGTTGAAAGTGTGGAAGAAATCGTTTATTATGATATTTTGGAAATATTATGTTGCGATTTATGTAAAGTTAGAGGATTGCGGAACAGCTTCTTCCGCTTATACAAAAACATTTTGGAATTTCCATAAAATGCTGTTATATTTTGAAAATATTCCCATATGAAATTAAGTCGTTTCTGTCATGCGTTAAAATACACAATAATAGCAGTGGGGCGGGGGCGAGAAATTGAGCAGAATAGTTTTGAGCCGGAAGGGATGGAAAATATTCTCCATAGCCGCGCTGCTGATTGCTTTTGCTATTTTTGGGGGTTCCTTTTTTTGGGCCAAAAATGTGAAAGAAAATTCGGTGGGGCCTTCTCCCGCCAGTATTACCGCCGAAATTATCAGTGAAATGCATTATTCCGATATGATTGAGGTCAGCCAGAATCAGCTGTCCAAGCATTACAGTATTCCCGACGGGATTATTACCGACAGTTCGCTGTACATGAGCAAATCGTCCGACAGCGCTTCGGAAATCGCCTGCTTTTTGCTGACGGATAAATCAAAGTTTCCCGAATTGAAAGCAGCCGCCGCCAACCATATCAATTCCAAGGCAGCGGGTTTTAAAAGCCTGAATCCCGAACAGTACAATCTGCTGAAAAATTTTGTAATTGTGCAGCAGGGAAGATATGTTCTTGTTACTGTCGGTAATAAGGCTTCTACGAATGAAAAATTGTTCACTGAAATTGTGGAATGAATTTTTTACTTGATTCTTTAAAATTTTTATGATAAAATAATGCACATGCGGAAGTGGTTCAATGGTAGAACATCAGCTTCCCAAGCTGATGACGGGGGTTCGATTCCCCTCTCCCGCTCCAAAATAAAGTGCCGACTCTTTATAGGGTCGGCACTTGTTTTTATAGAATGATGGTGGAATAATACATTTCTTTATAATCTGGCATTATATTCACCTAAGTATATTTTGGAACAATATGTTCAAAATGTCAATAGAACAAATTGTTCTTATCTATACTGGTATTGGTGATAGGAATGGAAAAATATAAGCATATTCGTTCTTTGCGCGAGGATGCAGATTTAACGCAGGAAAAAGTCGGAAGGGCAATCAATGTACCCCAGCGCAGCTATGCCTACTATGAAAGCGGTCAGCGGATGGTTCCCCCGCACGTTCTTTGTGCTTTGGCGGATTTCTACGGTGTTAGTGTAGACTATATTTTGGGGCGTACCAACAATAAGAAAACCAACTGATCGCTAAAACCCACACGTTAGGTGTAAGACAAGTCTTACAGATTTGCTTTTTTCTTAAATCTGTGTTATACTAATAAAAATTAAATATAAAAGAACCGTCTTTAAGAAGGGCTTTTGGTATTGCGCCGATTGGCGTACTATAAAAAGCCCTTCTTTTTTTTAAAAGACACCAAAAAATTTTTTAGTAGGAGGAGCTAAGATGAATACCATTTTGGCGCAGAAGCGCGACCCGGCCGCAAAGGCCAAACAACTGAGGCGTTCAGGAATTGTGCCGTGCGTTATCTATGGCGCGGGATTGAAGGAATCGCTCTCCGTCCAGATCGATCAGAGGGCGGCCAGACAACTCCAGCGAACCAAGCGCAACGGAAGCAAGGTGAATATTCAGGCAGATGGAAAGACCTATCCGACGCTAATTAAGGATTTGGGATATGACAGTATGAACGACGAAATAGTCCATGTCAGCTTCCAGGTATTGGCTGAAGGAAAAAAGTTCAACAGCGTTGCTGATATTGTGCTTATCAACAAAGAAAAAGTGACAGGAGTTCTGGAGCAGATGCAGATGCAGGTTCCTCACGCCGCCGAACCGGAATATCTGCTCGATACCGTTACAGTCAATCTTGAAAATATGCCGATCGGGACAACGATTACAATCGGTGATATCCCGGAATTTCAAAGCGATAAAATAGAGTTACAGGCCGATGCGGGTAATATTGTTCTGCGCATCAGCGAAAAAAAACGAGCCGATGTGAGAACGGAGCAATAATCTTTTATCCATCGCATTTTTGAAAAGAGCTTCCATCTCTGGTTGTCAGGTCGGGATGAGAAGTTCTTTTTCACATTAGAAAGGAGAAAAATGGATATTAACGGTCAGGCAATTAGGCATAAGACATTCGGCTGCGGTGTCGTCACGGCTTTAACTGCCAACACAATAACGGTCTGCTTCTCTGAAGGCGAAAAGAAGTTTATCTATCCGGATGCATTCAGAGAGTATTTGGTTTTGAAAGATAAGAATATCCAGCGGCATATCACATCACAAATTGCTAAAAAAGATGCTGAATTAAATCGGCAGCGTCAGGCGGAGCAGGCAAAACAGGAGCGCAGGCAAAAATTGCTCAATTTCTCCATAACAGCCAACTCACACGCCGCTTTTGACATTATACCGGAACATGCGGAACAGACCTGCAAGGCCTGTATCGTTTCGACGGGACGATACTTAAGTGGGCATTCAAAAGGACAGCCGCGAATTGCAGAGAGGCTGAAGCCGAATTCGGTGTGCCTGCTGACTGAACGCCAGAGCAGGCGGCCGGAGCAGGAACGGCGAGTGATAGGTGCGTTCATGGTCAGAGAGGATTTCTTTGGCAAGGATGTACATGACGGGCTGATCGAAGGACACCCCAAGTACCAAATGTGCGTCCCGCCTGAGAATGTCCTGCTGTTTTGGAATTATTTCGATCAGAATGCAGCGCCGCGTTGGGGAAACACGGCATTTAAGTATTGTTCCGGCACGGTAATGAATCACATACTGTCCGAAATGACACAGCTGCTTGAAAACACGGAACAGAAGGAATCGGCACTTGCGTTTTACCAGCATTTTTGTAAGATAAATCGTCTGCGCCCTCTTATGGAAATCAGCATGATAGAAGATGCGTCAAAAGCGAAACAGTGACGGCCTACCGGCGTGCTTTTTGTTTTTTATACAGAAAAATCCAGTATAAACTTGAAAAGCATAAAAGCAAAGAATATAATTGGAATTACTAATAACGGGACCCTTCCCATTACAGAATACAAAAAGTAAGTAAGCAGGACGAGTTTATGGGTTTTACAAACTAATTTATAAGGGTGCAGATGAATGAATGAATTGATATGTCAGGTTACAGACTCTTCAGGGGGACTAGCGCGGGATTTCATTGAGCAAAATCAGATTAGAGAAGTACCCTTTTATTTGAAGTTTGAAGACACCGATTACCGCAGGGAAAACCTTGATTATAGCTTGGCTGATTTCTATCGGCATATGGACGAATACCCGGATGATCTTCCCAAAACTTCGGCCCCCAATATGAACGATTGGCTGGCAGTATTTGAAGAAGAACATGCCAAGGGGTTTACAAACTATGTTGTCACAACAATCTCTTCTAAGTTGTCCTCCAGCTTTCAGGACGCTATTATGGCAAAAAACTTTTTTATAGAAAAAAACAGAGACGTACAAATCGAAGTAATTGATTCCAATACTTGCGCCTGTGGACAAGCTGCGTTAGAAATTGCAATTGCTAAAATGATTAAAAGCGGTCGCAGTTTCCAGGAAATGGTTGATCTGATTCATAAGATCGTCGAGAAAACAAATACGCTTTTTGTAGTGAACAGTTTAAAATATATGCAATCAGGCGGAAGAATCGGCGGAGCCGCCGTTTTTGTCGGTAAACTCGTCCAGATCAAACCGGTGTGTGAATTCATCAGCGGCGTTGTGCACCCGGTGAAGGTCGTAATAGGAAGAAAGCATTCTTTGAAAACCATGGTGGACGTCGCGGTTTCACGAATTACCAATATCAATAAAATGATTATTACTTTTCAAAATGCAGAATTTCAGGAAGATATTGATTATGCCGTTCATTATTTCAGAAAAATAACAAATTTTTCGGGTCCCATCTATCACAGTGTACTTGGGGCCGTTGTGGGGGCGCATTCCGGCCCCGGTGCGGCAGGAATCGGGTTTATTGAAGATCCGCTTTCTTAGACGGAAAAAAAACAGTCCAGCCAGAAGGCCGGACTGTTTTTTTGCGGGTGGCGGAAGAGAATCCCGGCAGGTATGGAGAAAGAAAAGGCAGCCTTCGGCAGCAGAAGAGACGATTTCTCCTAAAAGATGCTGTGACTTTCCCAAAAAGCAAAGTTGCCTGCGGCGCCAAATTTGTGTGATTAATATCATCTGCTAACCAATTCATCCGTAGTGATGCCAAAGAAATTTGCAAAAGCTTTTAGCTCAATATCCGTGACAAAACGCTGACCGCTTTCGATTTGCTGGATTGCATTTTTGTTTAAATCCAAACCTCTCAATTGCATTCGGTCCGCTAAAGCACGCTGAGATAAATTGTTTTCTTTGCGTAGTTCTGTAATTTTGCCGCCGCACAAATTGAATGTTCCGTCTGCATTTTTATTTTTAAACATAACGCTTCTCCTAACACTTTGACATTCAGTGCTTGTCATTAAGGAAAGCATATGCTAAAATAAGCGGTAATATGACCTTTACTAAAGGTCAGTTGCTGAAAAGGAGAATTATGATGCCTGCTCCGGTATCGGAGTAGCATCTGATAAAAAAACAGCCCGGCCTTTTGACCGGGCTGCTCTTGTTCTGACAGGCACTGTAAAAGGCGCGCTCCCCTTTATAGATGTTCGGCAAGCTTGTTGATAATCAGGTCGATGCAAATGTACAAGATGGCCTGAGAGTCCAGAAACAGTTTGTTTTTATCCGTTTCCAGAGAAGGAATAATTAAAAGGCTGTCATACCGGTTGGCATATTTTGCTTTGCTGTTCTGCGTTATCATAGCGGTTTTTGCCTTTCGGAGGAACGACGTGCCTGCCGCCTCGATAACGCAGTCCGTCATACCGGAAACAGAGATAAAGATATTCAGATCCCGCGCGCCGGAAAAGCTGGCTTTTTCATTAAAAACTCCCGGCAGCGTGATCGTTTCCGCGTCAATCCCAAGGGAGGCAAGGCGGAAGGCAAAATAGCTGGCGGAGAGCCCGCTTTCATGAACGCCGTATATTTTGATTTTATCGGCATGAACGATCAGGCTGCAGAGTTCCTTAATTTTTCCGTCTGAAATATGGGATGGGATATGACTGATACAGGAAAGATAAATATTGACGATATCGTTGCTGCCGTTGACGGCGTTCGGGTCCTTGAAGGAACCGGAGAGCAGATGCTTCGACACCTCGTATTTAAATTCCGAAAAACCGGTATAGCCCAGCTTCTGGCAAAAGCGAAGCAGGGCCGATTTTGAAACGTCGGCTTTATTAGCAATTTCAATAATGGGATAGGAAGCAATCACATCCAGATGCTCCAGGACGTATTGCGAGATTTTCTGATCGGAACGCGTAAACTGCGGTTCGCAGAGCTTGATTTGTTCAATTGGATTCATTTTCATTCTCCTCTTTTTCGTATTATATCATAAAACATGCACAAAAGGAAAAAGTTTTGAGAGAATTCGGTCGTTAATATGCCAGATTTGGGAAACCTCGCAGAATTTTAAGAAATTTCCCAAAACTTTTGGTAAATGTATTGATTTCGTCTTTCGGTTCCGTTATACTATGGTTAGAAAACCGGCCGGTTTTTCTCGTGAGGTACATACATGAAAAAAACAAACGCTTAAGGAGGAGATCAGTTATGGGGGAACAGACAAAAAAAAGCGGGCTTCTCGACCGTGTGACAAATCTTATTGAAGAAAAGGTGGCGCCGCCGCTGCTGAGACTTTCACAGGTGCGGTATCTGGAGGCTCTTCAGCGCACGTTCGTCACGCTGATGCCGTATATGATTCTGGGAGCGACGGCGACCTTGATTCTGAATCTGAGCGGCTTATTCGGAAAAGACGGCGGCTTGAACCTTCCCGGTGTCGCAAACGCGATCAGCGCGGTTGTGGAGCCCTGTCGGCCGTGGCTGCTGCAGGTGGTTTTTGTGACCATCAATCTGCTCGCTCTGATTACGGCAGTGCTGAACGGATATTTCCTCGGAGATTATTATCACAAGAAGGACGAAAATGTCAGCCCGATTGCGGCGGCAGTCGTATCCTTCGTGGCATTCCTGTGCTTTATCAACTTTACCAAGCTCAGTGAAAATTTTGACTGGCCCGCCTATATCCTCGGCTCTCCCAGCCTTTTCGGCGGCATCCTGATCAGCATTCTTGCCATAGAGGTATATCGTTTCCTGATCGGCAAAAAAATCACCATCAAGATGCCGGAAGCCGTTCCGCCGATGATTGCGGCGGCCTTCACCAGCATGATTCCGGTGTCCGTGGTCGTTGTTATTTGCGCCATCCTCGGTCAGGGCTTTGCGGGCTTTGATTTTCTGGCTCTGCTCAACAAGCTCTGCGCTTACCTTGTGGTTGGCGGCAGCGGACCGGTTGCGCAGTTTGCAGGCTTCTTCCTCGACCGTATCCTGTGGTTTGTCGGTCTGCACGGTTCCAACATCGTCTCTTCCGTCATGCAGCCGATCTGGACGACCATGATTACGGACAACATCAATGCTTTTGCGGCGCATCAGGCGATTCCGTATATGTTTACGGAACAGTGGATCAACTTCTACGTGCGCTGCTCCGTTTTCCCGCTTGCGCTGCTCTGCACCATGAGCAAGGCCGAGCGTTTCAAGGTCCTGGGCAAGCTTTCCCTGCCCGGCACGATTTTCAACATTGCCGAGCCGGTGATGTACGGCCTTCCGGTCGTGCTCAATCCGCTGATGTTCGTGCCGTGGGTATTGGGCTTCAGCGTGCTGTTTATCCTTAACGCCATTCTGGGCGTTCTGGGAATCACACCGCCGATGGTGTCCATGGTTGTATGGACAATGCCTGCTCCGCTTGCGTCCTTTATCGGCAGCGGCTTTAAGCTGCAGTCCATGGTGATTACCCTGGTCAATATGGTCATTATTTTCTTTATGTTCCTGCCGTTCTTCAAAGTCATGGAAAAGCAGGAACTCGCAGCGGAAAAAGAATACAAAAAACAAAAGGAAGATAGTAAGAATGTCTGAAATAGAAATACACCCTTATCGGCAGGAATACATCGATGAGATTGTTTCCGGCTGGAACGCTTCCCTGTTCTATGATACGATTACCCGGGAGCGTTTTATTCAGGAGGTTCTTCTTGACGAGAACTTCGACCCTGAACTGGCTTTGGTTGCCGTCGTTGACGGACATGTGGCCGGCTTCGGCCTGGGGATCAGAAGAAAATATCCCTATCTGACGCGGGGGCTGGAGGAGCAGCGGGGCTGGATCAGCAGCTTTTTTGTCCTTCCGGAATACCGGCGCCGGGGGATCGGGCAAAGGCTTCTGGAAGAGGAGGAAGCCAGGCTGAAAGCCGCAGGAACACAGGAAATCACCCTCTGCGCATACAGCCCTAATTACTTTGCTCCCGGCGTTGATCTGCAATATCCCGGCGGCGTGCCCTTCTTCGATCAAAACGGGTACGCGCGGGGGACGGACGCCGTCAGTATGCAGCGGGACCTCTTTACTTATACTCTCCCCGAAAAAACGGCAAAGCATATCGAAGAGCTGGCGGAAAAGGGGATCACCTTTCATTCCTTTTCCATGCCGTATATGGAAAAGCTTCTGAATTTTGTAGACCGGGAATTCGACGCCGGCTGGGTCCGCAACATTCTGCTGGCCCTGCGCAATCGGGAGGCTGAGGATACGATTCTGCTTGTGACGGACCGGGAAGATAACGTCATCGGCTACTGTATGCGTAAGATCGACGGGCATGACGCGCGGTTCGGTCCGATCGGTGTGGCGGAAGCCCTGCGGTCGGAGGGGCTCGGCGGCGTTCTGATCGACCTTCAGATGATGGAAATGAGAAAACGCGGCATCTATTATCTTTATTTTCTCTGGACCCACGGGGCCGCCATGCGCTTTTATGAGCGCCACGGCCTGAAGGTATACCGTACCTATCAGCTGTACCGCAAAAAAATTTAATTCGGAGATGATGGAATATGGGAGATTATAAGCGGGTAATCTGTATCGGGGCGCATCCCCTGGATGCGGAGATCATGGGGGGACCGATGCTGATACGCTACGCGGCGCGCCATGCGCACTGCACGCTGGTCCATGTGACAAAGGGAAGGCTGACCGACCCGAAGGCAACGGAGGAACAGAAGGAGGAATACGATCTCGCGCTTCACCGCGAGATCGCCGCGGCCGCGGCCGCACTGGACTGCGACTGTTATGCGATGGACTATCTTTCCGGCGAGCTGCCGGATACGGGAAAGTTTATTTCCCTCCTTGCGGACTATCTGCGGGAACAGAAAGCGGACTGTGTGATCACTCATGCCCGCGGTACCCTGCATCCCAGGCATTATTACACGTACGAGGCCGTGACGGAGGCCGTGCGCCTGCTGCGGCGGGAAGGACAGAAGATTCAGCTGTTCCACGGCGAAAACTGCGAAGACCTGGCGGGCTTTACCCCGACGGTCTATCTTTCCATGACACGGGAGGAACTGGATCAATGGTTTACAGGACTCAGACAATATCGTATCTTTAACGGTGAGGTCAATGATATGCCGTATTTTGAATACTATCATTCCATGGCTATGATCCGGTCCGTGGAGGTCGGGGAACACGGCTTTGCCAAGGCGTATATGCACGGCGCGCTGACCGATAGCGAATAATTTATCTATTTTCGGAAACGAGGGATGACGATGAAAAAGATTGTTTTACTGTGTGTGGCGGGTATGTCTACCAGCCTGCTGGTTTCCAGAATGCAGAATGCCGCGAAGGAAACCGATTTTCCCTGCGAGATTCAGGCTTACGGCGTAGCGGAGGCCCCGAATGTGATCCCCGGTGCGGATGTTGTTTTACTGGGGCCTCAGGTGCGTTATATGCTGTCAAAATTGAAAAAAGAGTATCCCGATAAAAAAATCGAAGCCGTTGATATGCGAATCTATGGAATGGTGGACGGCAAACAGGCCCTTATGCAAGCCAGAAAAATTATGGAGTGTTGAAAATATGCAGGAAATGGATATAGAATCTGTCCTTTTTGAGATCATAACGGAAGTGGGAAGCGCCCGGAGCTTATATATTGAGGCGATACAGGCGGCGCGCGAAAAGGATATTGATAAGGCAAAGGAGCTGATCCGCGAGGGACAGGGCGCCTTTAACAAGGGGCACCATATTCACGCGGACCTGATCCGGGAAGTGTCCGGGGAAGATCATGTTCCCGTTTTTCAGAAGGACGAACGGATCATGCTTTTGGCACACGCGGAAGACCAATTGATGAGCGCGGAGGCTTTTGGCATTCTGGCGGAAGAATTTCTGGCGCTGTATCAGGCCATGAATGACAAAGGAGTTTTATAATGACGGATCTTTCCCACTTTACTACCGAAGCAAGAAACCCGGAAACGATGAATCTGGACTGTATGTCCGCTATGGAAATCGTCTCCGTGATGAACCGCGAGGATGAAAAGGTGGTTGCGGGCGTGCGTGCCGTTCTGCCGCAGATCGCAAAGACGGTCGAGTATACCGTGACCAGCCTGCAGTCCGGCGGAAGAATCATTTACATCGGCGCGGGAACCTCCGGAAGGCTTGGCGTTCTGGACGCTTCCGAGTGTCCGCCGACGTTCGGCGTTTCCGCGGACACTGTCGTTGGACTGATTGCCGGCGGGAAGGGCGCTCTGATTGAGGCCGTTGAAGGCGCGGAGGACAGCTGTACATTGGGCAGGGAGGACCTGGAGCGGATCGGGCTGAAGCCGTGCGACACCGTAATCGGGCTGGCCGCCAGCGGCCGTACTCCCTATGTACTGTACGGTCTGCGCTACGCGAGACAGCTGGGGTGCCGTACGGCTGCAATCGCTTGCAACCGGAACTCCGACATCGGAAAAGAGGCGGATGTGGCGATAGAGCCGAATGTCGGCCCGGAAGTTCTGACGGGGTCGACACGGCTCAAGTCGGGTACGGCGCAGAAGATGGTTCTGAACATGATTTCCACCGCCAGTATGGTGAAAATCGGGCACGCGTATGAAAATCTCATGGTAAATATGCAGGCCAGCAATGAAAAGCTGAACGTGCGCGCACAGAACATGGTGATGGCGGCAACCGCATGCGACAGGGAAGCCGCCGAAACCGCGCTGCGCGAGGCTGGCGGCAGGGTTAAAACCGCGATCGTAATGCTGCTGCTGAACATTTCCGCGGAGAGGGGAGAGCAGGTGCTGGACCGTGCGCACGGCAGGGTCCGCGAAGCACTTGCTGGAAAATCGTAATGAATACGGGAGTTTGTTTCTATTGCGGCACCGCGGAAGAAAAAAACGCAGAGATCATTGCACGCGCGGCGGATGCGGGAATCCGATGCGCGTTTACCTCTCTGCAGATTCCGGAAGAAAGCCGGAATGGCCTTCGGTCCTCCGCGCAAAATCTGCTTTCCGCCTGTAAAAAATACGGGATGGACCTGGTGATGGATGTGGGGCCGGACACGGCGGAGCGTCTCGGCTGCCGTTCCCTGTACGACCTTCAGAACTGGGGCGTCACCCAGCTCCGTCTGGACGACGGCTATTCCCCGCAGCAGGCGGCGGAGCTTTCCCATACCTTTCAGATTGTGTTCAACGCTTCTACGGTTTCTTTTGAGGAGATCACCGGCTGGCAGAAAGCGGGAGCGGATTTGACCCGCTTTACCGCCTGCCATAATTATTACCCAAAGCCCTGGACGGGGCTGCCGCTGGCGGAGGTCGCGCAGGTTAACCGGCAGCTCAAAACATACGGGTTTCAGACGATGGCTTTCATCCCGGGCGACGGAATGCTGCGCGGTCCACTGTATGAGGGACTGCCGACCGTTGAGGCGCACCGCCGCCGTGCGGATATTGTCCGGAACGCGCTGGAGCTTTTTGTTGACGCGGCGTGCGATACGGTGCTGGTTGGGGACGTGAGCCTTTCGGAAAGCTCCTGGGCCGCCTGGGCGGACCTCAGCCGGGGGTTTGTCAGCCTGCCGGCGGAACTGGACCGCCGCTATCATTATCTTGCGGAAACGATTCATCACGACAGGCGGGATTCCAGCGACTGTGTTTTCCGGTCGGTAGAGTCACGCAGAATTCCTATTCCGGACCGCTCGCTGCTGGAGCCCGCAAAAGAGACCGCGTACGGAGCGGGGGACATTCTGCTGTCCAACACCGGTTTTCTGCGTTACGAGGGAGAGCTGGAAATTGCGCGCGTTCCGCTGCCGTCTGATCCCAGAATCAATGTGGTCGGACGTCTGAAAGAGGAAGCGCTGCCGTATCTGCCTTATCTTAGAAACGGTATGGGAATCCGATTTGTCGTCGACCCGGAAGGATAGCGGAATTATTTCAGGAAGGACCGCCGGAAAAAATGTCTGTTCCGGCGGCCGTAAGGAAAGGAATCAACCATGAAAAGTATTACTTATGTCATTCGTGACGAGATCGGCGTACACGCCAGACCGGCCGGCATGTTGGTCAAGCAGGCAAAAAGCTTTCAGTCCGCCTGTATGATCCACGCGGGAGGAAAAAGCGCGGACCTGACCAGACTGTTCCAGGTGATCGGAATGGGAATTGAGCAGGGGACGGAAGTCAAGGTCACGGCGGAAGGGCCGGACGAAGACGCGGCAATCGCCGCGCTGGGGAAAGTGTTGAAAGAAAATTTATAAGACAATCCTCTTTCAGGCTGTCGATAAAGTCGAGCAACCGCGAAATTGCGGTTTTATAAAATCGATTTTGTGAAAAACTCCCAGCCAATGCGGCACTGTAACAGGGAGAGGGCTGCAGAATGAAAAAACAGGAACTGTACCGTTTAACGGGCAGTTCCTGTTTTATAGTAAATTCATTCTCATTTGTAAAATAGATGTATCCCTTCCCAGCCGAAGGCGGGGAAGGGATACAAACACATTTGCCTAATCATCTGGAAATGCTGTCATTAAGAGTGTTTGTGATGATCGGATGGGACATTTTGGCTTTGCCACCGTTTCCTCAGGGAAAGGATTACGCAAATTGCGATCATCCCCGCCACCACTCCAACAATGGCTACCGGTCTGACGGATCGTTCTCCGGTAGCAGGGCTGGCTTTTGGAACGGTTTCCTGTGCCACGGTGACCGTTTCTTCAGAGGTTGTTCCGGCCGTCGGGACACTTTCCGCGCCGATAATCTCCGTAGGCGTAATGAGGTTGGCCGCCGCTGCGCCGCCGCCACCCCCGCCACCGCCTCCTCCTCCACCGCTGCTTGCGGTTGTATAGGTGGTGGTGAAGACCCATTTTACCTGCATGGAAGCGCCCTGATACTGGTTTCCGATTCCCTGACCGGGCAGGTCGATGTTAAAGTCCAGTGTCTTGCTTGCGCCCGGACTCATTTCGCCTACCAGAACGGAATCGTCGTCGGCCGTGCGGAAAAGCGTTCCCTGTGTCAGGTAAGTGCCGCCGTCTTTGACGGTCAGCGTCATTCCGTCCGCCAAAGAACCGCCGTTCGGCGCGGATTCCGCTTCGATCAGCATTTTCATGTAGACCGTCAGCGTATACCGGCCGGTGTTTTTCAGCTGCAGGCGGGAGGACTTTGTGTCGCCGGGATTCAGGTTGCCGACGTCGGCCGCCGGGTCCGGGGCGGTAATGCTCAGACCGCTGCTCTGGCCGTCGTTCTGGTACCCCGTGGCAAGACTCTGCGCCTGCGCGTGAACCGTCGCGGGGACAAGGAGGGCGGCAACCAGAAGCGCCGTGAAAAATTTTACTGTTTTTGAAGCTTTCAGCATGGTCGGTTTCCCTCCTTTTCCCGCACCTTGCCGGTACGATTTTTTAAAGTGAAGTTCGTTGGAGTTTGCTTGGTTCTCAATCCGTTAACGTTAAATGGTTACGCAACCGGTGTGGTCGAGGAGGTTGCCGCGGGGACAGGAGTCGTTGTCCAGGCCGCGCCGTTGGTTGCCTGAATGACTTCAACTGAGGAATCGCCAAGGGTGAATTCTGCACCTTGATATTGGTTATCGGTTTTTGCGCCGTTAAAAAGTCCATCCAGACTGAAATGAATGGTTCTCGCGGTTTCAGCAGCAGCGCCAAAGTATTTTGTTGTTCCATTATCATCGTCTTTAGTACCGGGAAGAATACCGTCAGTAAGAGTATGGGATTGGCCATCTGTACCGGTATAAGTAGTCGAGCCGATGTAATAGATATAATCTCCATCTCTATGCCAATTTAATTTAATAGCATCCCAGTCATAATCGACGTTATCCGTGGACAAAACGGTCTCTTCATCCGCAGCCAGCCAAGAAATATCGGGGACCTTGATTCTGAGCTTTACGGGTTTTGTTCCTGTGTAAACAATGTTCAGACTGGCGTTAAATCCATCACCGGGGTTGATGTTGTGTTTATCGAACCCAGTAATAGTAAGGACCTTGGAAGAGTCGCTGAGTGTAACCGTACCCGCCTGGAACGTAGCGCCCTCGACTACCTTAGAATCCGTGAACCACGCCATGGTGGAGCCGCCGACCAATGCCACAGTCAGCCCGACCGCAAGAACGCTCGTTAAAACTTTTGTCTTGAAATTCATTTTTCTTTCCTCCATACATATAAATAATTTTTTAAGATTACCGTATTATCCGCGGGGATCTGTTTCCGCGTCTGCGCCCGATTTTTTGGGTGGGCGATAGACGTTATGAAATGCATTTAATCTTCAGAGGTACCGTTGTACGTATCAAAGTTTTCCCAGCTCCAGCCGTCGCTGTGTGAATGCTGAATCGCCTGGAAGGTAGGGGTCAGAACATACTTCGCGTTTTGATATTCGTTGCCGGCGTCTCCGCTGAGTGTAACCGCCAGATCGAGCACGGCGATCGTATCGGTCGCGCTTGGGGATTCGCCGCCGTTGACGCCTTTCAGTCCGCTTTTATCATTGCTGGAGCAATAGTAAAAATCGCCCTTTTTCGTCCAACTTTTATTATTAGTAACGACGGTGTCTATCACGTCGTTTGTAAGACTGTCATTTTTCTTCCACTCGCCGCCTTGCAGTGTCTCCCAGTGGCCTTCCAGCTTTACCCGCACATCAATGTCCTTGGTTCCGGAATTGGTGACGTAGAACGCAAGCTTGTTGATGTCGCCCGGGTTCCAGTTGACTTCGTCGATAATGTTTCTGCCGCAGATGTAGTCAATGTCAAACCCGTCGTCGCTTCGGTTTTCTTTTCCATTCGACAATGTTTTCTGAGTGGTGTCCACCAGCTTGACATAGTGGGCCGTATTGATCGGGTTAGGCACCATGCTCTTATGGTAGTCGCCTTTTGGGTTTGTTTGATTGGAAACCGTTCCCGCATAAGTCCAGTCGTTATTGTCTTCGCTTACGTAAACCTTGGCTGTTTCCACATAGTCTGACGCGCTGCTTCCCCAGGTACCCTCTATTACCAGTACGTCGCCTTTCAGGAGCGGTTTGTCATCATCAAACCGAACGACGATCTCCCCGCCGTAGCCCATGCAGTAAATCTCGGTTTCATCCTGTTCTTGCGCTTTTGTCAAAACTTTACTAGGATTATTTCGTTTGGTATTGCTTGGTGGCGGAAGATTCTTTCCGCTTTTGTCGGTTCCCCTTTTTACACTGGAGACACTCGTTGGCGCCACGTCCTCATAGTAAAGGGGCTTGCCCGATTCATCGGTATCCTCCACTACGGACTGGCCCGCCTGGATTTCCACTGTGCCCGCGGTAAATTTGGAGCCCGCGACTTCCTTTTTGTCGGTAAACCAGGCCATGGTCCCGCCGCCGACCAGGGCGACGGCCGTTACGACTCCGACGATTCCCGTCAGAAGTTTCATTCTTGATTTTGTCATTCAATAATCCACCCCTCTAGTATTTTGTCTAACTTTGTGGAATTTGTTTTTCCCTTTGTTAATCTGACGCTTCGTCCGCGTCCATCGTGGAGTAGACCGCGTGCTCCGTCGTCTGCGTGGCCGTGACATCCAGATTCAGTCTCAGTTTATAATTTTGCGGGAGAAGTCCGCCGCCCGTTACCTGAAATTTCAGTTTGAAAACGGCTTTGTCGTTGGGTTCCAAAATAAGATTAACCGCTTTCTTGCCCGTGGTTACGTAAGAGTAAACCGATTTTTCAAGCGACCATCCGTCGACCGATTCGGGATCTATTTTTGGCGGCGGGCCCGGAATGGGGATAGGGAAATAAGGTTTTTCTTTGTCCCACTCCTGGGAAAGCTTCGCTTGCAGAGTGACCGGCGTGCTGCCCGTGTTCCGAATGGTCCAGGTGGCGTAATACTCGCTGTCCCCGCCCCAACAGTCGGGCAGGCACTCCGTCTGATAATCGGACAGCTCGGCTTCCATACCGTCTTTGTAACAGTCGCCCTTTTTTGTGATGCCGGATTCTGTCTTTATGATCTTAATTGCCGCGTTGCCGGTGGTGATTTCAGCCTGGGGAGCCTGTGTGTCGGTGAAGTAGGCGGCGGTAGCCCCGCCCAACAGTCCGACCGTCAGAATAACAAGGAGAACGCTGATAAAAACAGATTTTCTGATCATCGTTCCTCCTTTCCAACGGCTTGCGCGAGAATTTCCTGCGGGTTGCTTTCTTCCTTCGCCTGCTTTTTAGAATTCAAATAAGTTTGATATAAATTGCGGCACTCGAAGAAAAGCAGCAGCGCTCCGGGAACGATAATCAGCAGCAGCAACCCGTTTCCGGTCTGGGCAAAATTCATGAAATAACCCAGATAGGGGAGGGTGAAACTGACTCTGCCGATCAGGTTTTCTCCCGGTATGGGGTCGGGGTCGTTGGCGTGGTTTGCGTCGCCTTTGGTCAGAAATTCCAAGCCGTTTGACTTTTGGTTGATTCCAACTACCCTGTGCGTTGTCATTTGATCGCTTCCCGCGAACCCTTTAAAGGTAATAACATCGCCCTTTTTGATCTCCGCGGCATCCATCGGTTTGACAAAGGCAACACTGCCGGTGTCAAACTGAGGGGACATACTGCCGCTGAGCACAACCAGCATATAATGCCCCGCAATCTTCGGCGCGCCGCCGGTCATTTTGCTGCGCACCATGAAGAACAGCATAAAAGCGATCAGGACCATCAGTAAGGCAAAAAATATATTTCCGACTGTTTTGAGTATTTTCCGTACTATTTTACGGGGGTCCTTTTGGGGCTCCGATATTTCGATCGATACTGTTTCCGTCTCCATAATTACCTCCCGGGCATATGCCTGTTTTTAAGATTCTGTTCCGCTTTGAGCGGAATCCCCGGTTTCCGGAGTGCTGCCGGGTGTGTCAGCGTTTGTACTCTCCGTGTTTGCTTTCTCTGTATCCCCGTCCGGTACCGGTGTGCTCTGTGTTTCGGAAGACTCTGTTTTGGACTGAGGAGCCGTACTTTCCACGGCACTCTCCGCTGTGCTTGCGGCTGAGCTTTGGGCAGCAGCGCTTTCGGTTTTGCTTTCCGGTGCGCCGGATTCGGTAATCACCGAAGCTCCTCCTCTGAGCTGAGCGTCCGGTACGGCCGCTCCATTGGCGAATAATCCTCCTACGGTCATTTCGAAATCAATCGACGAGCTTGCCGTGGCGGTGAAATAGGCGCCGGTGTGCATCCGGGGGACTGTATAAAACAGGAAGCCCGCGCAGACGAGAACCAGCAAAAGGGCTTTTCCTATTCTGCCGGCAACCGTATTATCCGGCTTCTGTGTTTTTTGCCGATTGCTCCATGAATGTCCTGCTCTGCGCATTCGCGCTTCCTCCTCTCACTGTTTTGTCATTTCACCCGATAATCTTCTTGCTGGGATAGTCCTCTTCCCGGCTCTCGCCCCAGGAATCCCATGATCTTAACTGCGCCAGCTCCCCGCGGCTTTGACAGATGCCGGTTTCAAGCAGATGAAACAGCTCCAGGCTGCTCCGGAACGGAACATATTTATCTTCTTCCAGCCAGCGGATATAGCCCTGTATGCTGTAATGGTCGGAACGCACCACCTTGATTAAAAAAGTGGGGGAAGTGTCGGAAGCCGTTCGCACCATACTCTTCCCTGAACAAGCTTTCATGATATTGTCCTCCGTATTCTCTCTGCTTTTGTGATTTGTCCCAATTATAGCAGGCGTCAATTTCATTATGAGGTTATATGGATTTCATTTTCCGCACACAGGAATTTATTTCCAATTATCTTTCAGGCACAGTTTGATTACAGCAATAAAAAAACACCCTGTAAAAGGATAAAATCCTCACAGGGTGTTCCTATTTGTCAAATAAAGCTGAATTTTATCGGTTGATTTGCTCCAGATAATGAGATGGTACATCGCTGAACGGTGTAAACTCCATCATGACTGTCAGGGAGCCTTTGCCGACCTGTTTTTCAAACCGCTTCTGGATTCTGGAGCCGACCAGAATCAGCCCTTCCTGCTTTGTGTCCGTCAGCAGCAGGATCATCTGGTACTGGTTCCACTGGGTAAAGACGTCTCCCCTGCGCAGGGAGTCTTCCAGAATGCGCTTCAATCCTTTGCAGGCCATTTCCATACGGGCGGGGAAAAGATCGTTTCCCGCGCCGGAAATAGTCGCAAGGCCGAGAAAGGTATTTCTGCTCCCGCGCATTCGGCGTCGCTCTTCAAGGTTATAGATAATACGGAAATACTCCAGATCGCAGTACAGCGCGCCGTCCGGATCGTCACACTGGGAGAAATTCCTGCTCAGGTCCGACAGATCGGCCCGGTGGACGTTTTGTTCCCCCGCGGTGATTCGCCGGTAGATGCTCTTCATGGCCGCGGAAGGTCTCACGGCGAGCTCCCGGGACATCCGCTCGGTAATATAATTGTAGTGGCTCAGCGCCACGCTGTATTGGTTCAGGGCCAGAAGGGCCTCCAGAAAGCAAAGATGCAAAGATTCTTCCAGCGGTTCATGGCAGACGGCCTGCTCGAAATACTCCACGATTTCGGAGTGACGGCCCTGTCCCTTCAGAAGCGTAAAAAGCCGGAGCAGAGACTGTACATAAAGCCGGGAATAATGGGTGTGAAGGGGAAAGGTCCATTCACAGTTGGAAATTTCCGCCAGATAAGCACCCTGATACAGCCGGACTGCCCGCTCATAGTGGCCGATCGCCAGATTTGGATCACTGTGCTGCTTTGCGTCGGCCTCGCGGATTTCCTTCTCAAAAAGGTCCGTATCCACCGTACAGCCCTTTCCAAGGGTAAAAATGTAAAAGCCGCCGTCACAGACGAGGTTGAATGGCGAATCGTCATTTCCGCTTTTTCCAAGCAGTTCTTCCTCCTGCAGCATCTGGCGCAGACGGAAAATCTGAGTCCGGAGAGTGTTTTTGGAATCGACAAGATCCGCGTCGTCCCATAGATTCTCCACGATACTGTCGGGAGAAAGGCGCTTTCCTCTGTTCGCTATAAAATATTTCAGCAGTTCCAGACTTTTGTGGGACCGCCTGCTTCCGGTAAAAAGAGACCTGCCGTCCTTCTGCAAGTCCCAGCCTCCCAAAGTAAATACTTCCACCGACATTTGATTTCCTCCATCCTTTGGCCACCTGCCCGATTGCATCCCTGCATCAGTGTCCGTTTTGAGGGCTGGAACCGGTCGAACCAGCCGAGGATATTAAAACAACAATATTCCAAAGAACAGTTTTTCTGACATTATAATTCCTTAACTTAATTTAAATCAATCATAATGGAAAATTTTTGAAATAACAAATATTTTGCGCGAATGGTTGATTAAAAAGAGTAAATGGTAGATTTTTACAAAATATTTTTGGCCATTTTTCCTATGGACGTCGATCTGACACAGTGATATGCTAGGAAAGAAAAAACCGTATTTTGCCGGAAAGGAATCCGGCTGTGCGAATCAGGGGGAAAGAGGATGGTTTACCATATCGCCGTCTGCGAAAACGACCCGGACTGCGCCGTGCAGCTGCAGAAAATGATGGAAGAAATCCTGGCCGGCCGGCATACGGCCTTTTCCTGTGACAGATACAATGCCTGTGAACAGCTGGAGGCGGCGGTCATGAGCCCCGGGACGCAGTATCACATCCTTTTTCTGGATACCGTGCTGGGTGGAAAGGACGGCGTGGCGTTTGCCGGAAAACTGCGGGATTCCGGTCTGCGTTCCCCGATTGTTTTTATCTCCTCCGACGAAAAGTCCGCTCTGGCCGCCTATGCCGCCGCGCCCGTTCATTATTTGCTCAGACCCGTGCGGAAGCAGGAACTGCACACGGCGCTCTGCAGGGCGCTCCGGCAGTATGAAGACGGCTCCGTCTGTATTATAGAGACCGCCGGAAGGGGGATCACCGTACTGGCGGCCTGCGATATCTTTTACCTTGAGGTCTTTAACAAAATGATTCTGGTGCATTGTAGAGACGGCGGCACTCTGACCGCCGCCGGGCCGCTGACCGATTTTTTCAGGCGTCTTCCGGCAGGACGTTTCTATGCCTGCCACCGCTGCTATGTCGTCAATTTTTCCTGCGCGAGGCGTTTGCGCAGGAATGAATTCGTGCTCGAGGACGGCAGCGTGATTCCGGTTGCGCGCCGGAGATATCAGGATGCGCTGTGCGCGTGGAAAAACTATCTGGAAGAAGAAAAGATGATTTAAAAGAAGAGTTAGGAGTATAAGAAACGGTGCTCTCTTTTCGGAGAACACCGTTTCTTTTGCATAGGACAGTCTTTGTCCGGGGACTATTTGAATATTGCCTTGATTGCGCCCATACTCATCTGTGCCGCTTCGTATCCCGCGTCCATGCACTGCTCCATCTGCTCAAACGTCAGCAGTCCGGATTCCTTTGGCAGCTGCGGTTTCAGCAGCAATTTTTCCCCGTGGGAGCTCAGCTCCTTTAAGCGGGTGCTCATAATGGACAGGGAATGCGTTGTAATGTCAATAATATTCATTCTGGCGGGTACCTCGTACTCTTTGGTGACGTCAACGGCCAAAACGTTGGATTCGCCCGCCGCGGTCAGAAGATCCACCGGAAGGGTGTTGGTTACACCTCCGTCGACCAGGCACAGATCGCCGATCAGCTTCGGCCGGAAAACGGCGGGCACCGCCATGCTTGCGCGGATCGCCTGGCAGATGGGGATATCCGTTTTCCACGTTACCCCTTCTACGGCGGTGACATTCCGCAGGGAGCTTGTGTAAACAATGGTTTCACCCGAATTGATATCCACCGCCGGAATAATGGTTTTGATATTTGCATCCATAATATTTTTGTTATCCGTCTGCGCACAAAGAAACTTTTCCAGACGGTTTCCCTTGAACAGTCCGGTAATGTCGATCTTATGGCGGAATAAAAGCTGCGGCACCGCCTTTAAAAGGTTTACAAAATCCGCATCACACAGGGACATCCCTGTTTTGGACAGATCCATCACCATTTGTTTCAGCGCCGGCGCATTCGTTCCTGTGGCGTAAAGCCCGGCCACGATAGCCCCGGCGCTGGTTCCTGCAATGGAGGAGGGACGCATCCCGGCTTCTTCCAGCGCAAGCAGGACTCCTACGTGAGCAGCCCCTTTTGTTCCTCCTCCTGAAAGTGCAAGCCCAAATGACATCTTTTTTCACCGACTCTCTAAAAATTCAGACCTTCCTGATAAAAGTATATTAGAGACTCGGTAAAACGGTTCGGGTTTCCGCCGGTTATCAGAGTTAAAAAGAGAGAAAATCAGTCTTTTTTCGCAAATCCCAGAGAGCATAAAACGGTCACGGCCGCACCGCAGGCGGTGATGACAATGCCCAAAATGAAGCCCGCTACAGACACACCTTTTTTCAACGATATCACCTCATCTGCGATTATACTCCAAACGGCGGGAGAAGGGAAGGGCGCAAAAGCAATGGCGCCCGCTGTCACAGCAGGCGCCACACGTTCGCGGTTACTTTAAGGAGGCAGAAATTACGGAATCAGAAACAGCCACGGCAGCGGCGCCAGCGCCATCTGCGCCGACGCCATCGCCAGCAAGAGTTGCAACACATTTTTAACCCTCAGCTCCTTTCGACGGCTCTGTCATATACTATGAAAACAGGAAACAGCTTGTCAATATGAAGTTAGGGAATACCCGGCTATGAAAATACCGGAGGCATCCGATGAATTTCGGAAGGCCTCCGGTATGGGCTGTTTTTATCGTCTGCCTGTGTGATTTTCTCAGAACCGGGGCGTTCCGCCCGCTTTACCCGGCTCGGCTTCCCGGATCAGATTTTCGGCGATTTTGCGTAAATCCGCTTCCGAACGCAAGTCGGGGCTGGTCTGCTTGATGCTTTCCTGCACAAATTTCGGCAGCGAGAGAAAATACTGATTGTTTTCCAGATTTTTCGCAAATTCATTATCAGACATAATTTACCTCCGCAAGTTATCGGTGTTTTACAGCGTTTGAACGAATTCCCTGATGCTTTCCAGTTCCCCCGTCAGCGGTACGCCGATCACCTTTGACAGGGCCTGGTTCAGCTCTTCGTACTGATCGCCGGTGGTAATAATCCGCTCGGACTGGTGTTCCTTCAGCAATGCAATCCGGCGGTCGAGTTCGTTGATTACCGCCTTTTTGATGTCTTTGCTCATGAAAGCACTTCCCTTCGCGGTTAGTATGTGTTTTCGGGGCGAGAGTATGCGCTCCGTCCGGCATCGGACCGCATGAAGGGAATGCATTTCGGGGATCATTAGACTATTGGACAAAATTGTGCTATAATTTTAAAAAATTGAAAATATAGAACATGGTTGAAAACAAAAAAAGCGCCAGGTTATCTATAAATAATAAATTTAGGAGTAAATATGGATTTTAAAGACCTTAACCTCAGCCGCAGAATTTTAGATGCACTTGAGAAAGAAAACTATGCCGTACCGACGCCCATTCAGGAGCAGGCAATTCCGCTTGTGCTCGCCGGCAGGGACCTTCTTGGGTGCGCACAGACCGGCACCGGCAAAACAGCGGCTTTTGCGGTGCCGATTTTACAGCTTTTAAGCGGCCGCCCGGCAGACCCAAAAGAGCCGAGGAAAATTCGTTCCCTGGTTCTGACTCCCACAAGGGAGCTCGCCCTTCAGATTTATGAAAGCTTTCATTCCTACGGCCGCTACACGCGCCTGCATACCTGTGTGGTGTTCGGCGGCGTATCCCAGAAAATGCAGGTGGAAAAGCTCCGCCGCGGCGTGGACATTCTGGTTGCGACTCCCGGCAGGCTGAACGACCTGATGAATCAGGGATATATTCAGCTGAAAAATATCGAAATCCTCGTTCTGGATGAAGCCGACCGCATGCTGGATATGGGCTTTATCGCAGACGTAAAAAAAATCATTGCCAAAATCCCGCAGAAGCGGCAGACGCTTCTGTTTTCGGCGACCATGCCCAAAGAGATCGAAGAAATGGTCGACACCCTGTTGGTCGACCCGGCAAAGGTGGAAATTACGCCCCCGGCAACAACGGTCGACAGGATCGATCAGTCCCTGTATTTTGTGGACAAGGATAATAAACGGAAGCTGCTGGTCTCCCTTCTGGACGATTCGTCCATCCGTTCCGCGCTGGTATTTACCCGGACGAAGCACGGCGCAGACAGGGTGGTAAGAGAGCTGGAAAAGGCAAACATCAACGCGCAGGCCATTCACGGGAACAAATCGCAGAATGCCCGCCAGACGGCGCTGAACAGCTTTAAAAACGGCAGCATCCGCGTGCTTGTGGCCACGGATATCGCCGCGAGGGGGATCGATATTGAGGAATTATCCTGCGTGTTCAACTACGACCTCCCCGAGGTCCCCGAGACCTATGTGCACCGCATCGGCCGGACCGGCCGGGCGGGATTGAGCGGTACGGCGGTTTCCTTCTGCTGCATCGACGAAAAGCCGGACCTGCGCAATATTCAGAAGCTGATCGGGAAAACCATTCCGGTGGTGCAGGACAATCCCTACCCCATGCTGATTACCACCCCGACTCCGAAGTCGGAGCTCCGCCGCCGCCGTACCATGGCGCCCGGCGCCGAACCCAGAAAAAAGGTCTCCGCCAAAAAAGAGACAGCCGGAAAAAGCGGCTTTGCCGAAAGTTCGAAAGGCAAGCCGCCCGCTAAAAAATATACGGAGAAACCGAAATGGAAGAAAACGTATCCCCGTAAGGGATAGTGCTTGTCCGTTTCGGCTTCGACTCCGAAAAACGGCCCGAAATTTCCGGGCCGGTCAAAGGAGGCAGGATTTTTCCTGCCTCCTTTTATTTTTTGTGCTTTCGGTAAAAATACAGCATCTCAGCATACTCGTTCACCTGCTGCCGGTCTGCGGGATGCATAGACCGTAACGTATTGGATAACGCGCTAAAGCAGCCGCTTTCCGTTGGTACGCCCAAAAGATAATCTGCCGAGACATGATAAAAAATACAAATTTTGGCCAGTGTTTTATAATCCGGGCTGCGTTTATCCTGCTCATAATTTCCGTAAACAGATGCGGAAATCCCTAGTTTTTGAGCCACATCCGACTGCTTCAGATCCAAATCCGTCCGCAATGCTTTCAATTTTTCTCCAAAAGATGCCTCCTTCAATTTTTACACCATCCTAAATAATATTTGTGATATCAAATAGTATAAAAGTAAATGGGAAACAGTCTTATTAGATTATGCGAAATGTTGTTTTTTATACTTGAATACTGCATATTGCAGTATTATAATAAAATTTGTGATTAGAAAAAACCCAAAAAATGGGACGTGCGTACGTCAGGCAGAAAGGAGGGAGACGGCTGTTTCCATAAATACGCAGAAAAAAAGAAAGAAGGAGTAAAAATGAAGATTCAGAAAAGGGCGCTTTCTCTGGTTTTAGCGCTCAGCATGGTCGTCACGGCTTTTTCCGGTACCGCGGCGTTTGCGGCGGATGAATCCAGCCTGCAAGAGGTTTATGTGGACAGCGGGACGGAAGGAGGCCATTACACCAGTCTGGAAGACGCCATTGAACATGTTAACGAAGGCGGCACGGTTTATCTGAACAAGGATGTCGAATCAGATAAACCCGTCATCATCACCAAATCCGTTATAATTGACGGAAAGGAACATACCTTGTCCTTTACCGGGCTGGAAGACGTAACCTCCACGGAGGATGACGGACTGATCTTTAAACAAACCGATACTAACATCAACGCTGAGGTCAAAGATTTGACCGTAGACGCGGGGCTGAAAAACCCTGAAACATGGGTGGGAACGTACGCGATTCACGTTTACAATGCAACCGCCACGCTGGAAAACGTAACCGCCACAGGCGGTAATGGGGGCATTCTGGTAAACGGCTCCGACGTTACATTGGAAGGCACCGTTGATGTGTCTGGCAATGGGTTCGGCGGAATCGAGGTTTCCAAAGGGCAGGGCCTGGAAAATGACCCGGAATTAAACGCCGACGGGGCTGAGTTAATCAATACTACGGAGGCCTGTCTGCTGCCGACTATCTGGGAGGACGGGGTAGAGGGTACGGTAACTGCTTCGGACGACCTTATTAAAACGCAGGTAACGACGAAGGACGATAACACGCAGGCTCAATATTACCTCAATAAGGAGAACGCTCTGTTTCCGCTTCCTATTGACGCAGAGCATTCAGGAAATATTCTGAAAATCGGATGGCCGGATGAGCTAAAAATCGCATTTAATAATTTTACGCTTCGGGCGGAAGTCTCTGGTTTCGAATCGGAACCTACCGCAGACGATTGGAAAACTTTCATTAAGGAAAAGGCCAAACCCGAAGATGATAATGAAAACATTTTAGACTTACCTGTCACCTATACGCTTTCCATGGAGGATGCAGAGGATGCGGAGCATGCAGGTTTCACGCTGACAGACGAGGCTTCGATGAAAGTAACGATGCAGATCAGTAAGGACGGCAATATAATGACGGGCATTAGGAGCGTTAGCCTAAGCGGCATCGCCCTTGATGATTCGGACGTTGCAAACAGAGATTTGGGGAATGCTAATGTATCTATTATTACCCGCTACGCAACGAAGAAGTATCCGTCAGGAAGAATCGCTACCTTTAAAGGGGTAGAGATCGGTACGCTTACTCGCAAAGACAATACTCTGAGCAAAACACTGACATTGATGGAAGGTTTTACAACAGAGCTTTCGGTTGAGGTGACGGAAGACACTACCCCGCCGGTAGAAGAGAAAACCATTGTCCGCTTTGCCGACTCCGACAAAACACAAAGATGTTTGAAAGGGACCGACGTGAGCGATATTCATTTCCCAAGTACTTTGCAGGTGAGCTATTCCGACAAAACAAGCGAAACACTCAAAGACATCAAATGGGAATGCAAGAATGGATTTACACCGGATAAAGAGGGTAATTATGTCTTTGCGCCGATACTCGATGGTTATAAAGTGGCAGAGGGAATACACATTCCGACTTTCACCGTATCCATTTATTCAGATGACATCAAGCCCGTAACAGGCATAAGGTTGGCTACCAGATTTCACCACGTCGGCCCGCTGAATGTTACGCAGCAGTTGAGAGCGACGTTTACCCCTTCCAACGCCACAAATAAAAATGTCACATGGGCAAGCTCCAATCCGGGGGTTGCCACGATTGACCAAAACGGCTTGATGACTTATGTTACATATGGCAAGACGACAATCACTGTCACCACTGAGGACGGCGGGTACACTGCTTCCTGCGAGGTAACCGTCCAGAGTCAGGAAGATTATGACAAGGAAGTAGAGGACGCTCAAAAATCGGTTGAAGCGCTTCCGAAAGCCTCCGACGCGGATGTTAACGATTCGGATACGGCGGATGCCATCAAAGACGCGGTGTCCAACGTTCAGCATTACGGCGAGGACGTTACGAAAAAACTGGATGCCGCCGCAGTTGATAACCTGGAGTCCCTGCTTGCAAAGCTGACGGATGACGTTGTCACAAAGACGGTATCTGTGGACAATGGAAACATTCAAGACAGCGGCAAAAAAATAACAGAGCAGCCGTCCGTATCCGGGCTTTTGCTCGCTTCCGGAATCTCGGGGGACGAGACGGAGGAAACCCCGGTCGAATTGGAGATGAAGCAGATTGTTCCCACAGCGGAGAACGCGCTTCTCGCGTTTGAACTGAACCTTTCCGTTGACGGAGAGGACACGCACGATCTTGCCATCCCGGTGACCGTTACGTTTAAGATTCCGGATTCTTTCACCTATAATTCTTCCAGAACCTATCAAATCCAGCACATAAATGAGGAAGAGGATATCAATGAGTTGTTGGACCTGACCTTTAACGGCAGATACGCTTCCTTTACGACGTCTTCTTTCTCGACCTTCACTTTGGTTTCAACTCCCAAAAATTCAGGCTCGGACCCTGATTCGAACCATCATCATTCCAGCTCCGGCTCCGGTTCCACCCCTTCCGTGACTCCATCCGTTTCCACCTTCGTGAGTGACACAACGATGGATTTCAGCGTGAACGGTGCCTATCAGTTCAAAATTACCAGCACGAACGGCGCGGCTCCGTCGCTTGTCGCCGGTACGCCGGGAGTCTTTGAAACACAGCTTGTCAGCACATCCGGCAGCGATTATTACTTTAAGCTGACAGCTATCGGCAAGCCCGGCGAACAGACCGGAATTTATGTCAATGGTGTAAAGCTGCTGGTCGCTACTGTGGGAACCGCGGCTTCCTCCGTGAAGAGCGATACCACAAAGCCAATCAGGGTTTCCCAAGGAAAAACGTATGTTTTCAAACTGACGGCTGACGAAAAACCGGCCTTTGTTTCGGGAAATTCTCAGGTGTTTCAGGCGAAATTTGTAAAGCAATCCGGAAAGGATTATTTCTATCAGGTAACAGCGGTAGGAAAAGCCGGACAGTCGGCGGGATTCTATATCAATTCCGACAAAACGCCTGTTACGGTCGCTACGGTCGCTTAATCTGTTTCCACCGGCCCCGGAAGGGGTAAAAAACAGGGACTGCCACAAAATTTGCGTTTTGCGGCAGTCCCTTCATTTTTATCTTGACATAACAATAAATGTTATGATATAATCCTAAACATAACAACTATTGTTATGTTGGAGGCCGATATGGAACGGAAGACCCTTTATCTTACCACGGAAAAAGAACTGAGAACTTATATGCATCCTCTGCGCCAAAAGATTTTGTTCCTTTTGGGGCGCAATAAAGACGGAATGACGGCAAAGCAGCTGGCGGACGCGCTGGGAGTTGCTCCGTCCAGCGCGGGGCATCATCTTGCCGAGTTGGAAGCCGCCGGTCTTGCGGAGCTTGCGCGCACCGAGAAGATTCACGGCTTTACGGCGAAGTTTTACCGGGCGACGAATGTGAGTATCAGTCTGGGAAAGCTGCCCGCGGAGGCGGCGGGCGTCCGGCGCGCGGTGCTGCAGAACCATGTCAGCGAGAATTTTAACCGCTGGGCCGACACGATGGATTCCTCTGATAAATCCGGTGTGCCGTCCTCTCCTGAGATCGGAGAACTTCTTTCAGGTACGCTCTATCTGAGCAAACAGGACATGGCTGTCCTGAACAAGCTCCGTGCCTTCTGCGACGCGCACGCGCAGCCGGTGGAGGGAACCGCGCCCTATGAATTCACATTGTTCTATGCCCGCACCGGGGATGAAGAATAATAATCTCACTTTAAGAACAGGAGCAGCTATGAAATTGAAAATCAAAGACAGCTTTTCAGCTTATAACGGTCTGCCAAAGGAAATATATCTGTTGTTTACCGCCCGCATCATCACCAGCATCGGTTCCTTTGTGCTCCCGCTTCTTACACTGATTCTTTCCCAGAAGCTGGGCATGTCGGAAACGGAGACCGGAAATTTTGCCGCTCTTTTAATTCTCTCTCAGGGACCGTGCCTGCTTTTGGGAGGAAAGCTGATCGACGCGATCGGCCAGAAGAAAATGCTGGTTTTCTGCCAGACGCTGGGTGCGCTTTTCTATTTTATGTGCGGATTCATCAAAGACCATACCACGCTTCTGGTGTTCATCATGATTGCGGCCGATCTGTTTGTGGCCGCCTCTCCCGCGTACCAGACCATGGTGGCAAGGCTCACCGTGCCGGACAACAGAAAGGCTTCCTACTCCCTTCTTTATCTCGGAATCAATATCGGTATGGCAGTCAGCCCGCTGATCGGCGGACTGCTGTTTGAAAAGCACCTGCCGCTTTTATTTATTCTGGACGCGGTAACGTCCCTGCTGTCGACCGGCCTGATTGCCCTGTACATCAGGCTTCCGAAAGAAAACCCGCGGGAGGATCCCGATCCTGCCGCCCCTGCGCAGACCGGCAGACACGTTTTCTCAGTTGTGGTTTTGAAAAACACCCCAGTGCTGCTCTTTTTCCTTTTATTTCTGTTTGTCTTTGATTTTACCTATATTCAATGGAGCTTTATGCTGCCGCTGCAGTTCCATGAGCTGTACGGATCGAACGGAGCCCGTTTTTACAGCTTTATCAGCATTGTCAACCCCGTCATCTGCACCGTCTTTACTCCGCTGCTGACGAAGCTGACCGCGAAATACCATCCGCTTGCGGTTGTGACCGGCGGGGGAATCTGCTACTTTGCGTCTTATGTCCTGTTTGCCTTTGCAAAGAATATTCCCGTCTTTTTGATTGCCGGCACGCTGTACACCTTTGGAGAAATATTGATCGTGATCAATCTCGGGGCGTTTATCGCGGAACATTCCCCCGACGCCTACCTTGGCCGGATGAACGCGGTCCGCCTGTTCCTGCAGGGAACCGCCAACGCGCTGGGTCCGCTGGTGATGGGAAGGGTCCTGCCCTTTTCCGGTTACCGATTCTCCTGGCTGCTTGTGGCGGCGGTTGCGCTGGCAGGCTCCGTGGGAATGTATTTTCTTAACAAAGAAGACACCAAAGTGCAGGTTGTTCCGAATGGGGATAGCGATGATGTATTGACAGAACAAATCGAGTGATTTTCCATAATTTGGGGCGGTGCTTCCAAATACAGCATCAGGTCCGGCAAAGCGCTTGTTACGGCCGCCACTGTCGTTTAATCTGTTTCAATCAGTTCCCGAAAGGGTAAAAAGAAAGCCGGCGCGATTTTACGCGTCGGCTTTCCGTATGTATCGGTTTTTTTCTACAGCTTGAATTCCTCCGCGCTGTGCGGTTTGAGCGCAGGCATGCTTACGGGGGTGCGCTTTAAGGGGTCGTAGACAAAACGGCTGCAGCCGCCGTCGGGGTCCAGGTATCTTCCCAGCCTGCACACGCTTGCGCCGTCGAAGTCGGAGCTGTTTTCGCAGTGCCGGCAGTCTGTTTCTATATGATTGCCGAAAAGCTTTGCTTTCTTTTTTCCAAACATGTTGATTCTCCTATAGGGTTTCCCGCCCGCCGTAAGCGGGCGATTTTTAAAATTCCTGTATTTTCCATCCGAAATTTGACAATATTATTATAACATTATTCTTCCTTCATTTCCAGCTTTTCGCGCGGCAGGCTGAAAATCAGCGCCGCGCAGAGCGCGATCAGCGCGGCGGCTGCGGGGACGGAGCCGGAAAAGTTCCCCGCGAGCTGCTGGGACGTTGTGCTGAACACCTCTACATCCTCCGGAAAGATACACAGCAGAGCCCAGGTGAGCGCCGCGGCGGTAATGCCGTGGAGCAGACGGAACAGCATAAAACGGGGCAGGTTCACACGGATATTGGAAACGGCGGACAAAACCTGGAAATGGACGCAGATGCCGCCCCAGCCGATCGCGAGCGAAACCGCCCACAGCGGCACCCCGAGCTTTGCAAGGTCGGAGCAGCCGCCCGTTACCTCCAGCAGAGCCGAAAGCGCCGCGGCAGCGCGCGGCCCCGTCGCCCACTGGCGCAGCAAATTCAGGAAAGCCGCGAACAGAATGACAAAGCAGCACATGTTGATCATGGCGCGCGCCGCGTCAGCAGCGGACAGAATCAGGGCATCCGCAGCCCGGTTCCTGACGCGCTTTTTCCCCGCCCGGGGAGCGGGAGCTTCATTTTCCTCGCCGATGCTGCACACAAGGGCCAGAACCAGGGATGCGACAAGCTGTGAAATCAGCAGGATGACACCTGAGCGCTCGTCGTGCAGGAATCCGACCCCAACGGCGGTAATCACGAACGCGGGACCGGAATTGACACAGAAGCAGAGCATGCGGGAAGCCTGTTTTTCGCTGACGGAACCATTTTCATAAAGCGCCGCGATACCGCGCGCCCCGGTCGGGTATCCGCCGATCGCGCTCATTAAAATGGTCGCGGCACAACTGCCCGGCAGCTTCAGAACACTGCGGCACGGAACCTCAAATACCCGTCCTATTTTTTCCGACAGCCCGCTTTTGACCACAAAAACGGAAAGCACCATAAACGGATACAGCGAGGGGACGAGAATCTGCAGGCAGTATCCGATTCCGTTTTTAGCCCCCGCCGTCGCCGCCGCAGGAAAAATCAGCAGCGCGCAGGCGGCCAGAAATGTTGCAGTCAGCAGCAGGCCCTGTTTTATTCTCATGACGATCCACCCTTTCATAACCTTATATATATGTCGCCGCGCGGATATTTACGCCGTCCGCCGCATAGGCTTTATAGGATAAATTCGATGTAGGGCGGGGATTCAATTGGAGAAAAAAATCAATATCCGCAAGCTGACGTCAACGATGCAGATGCCCACTCATATGGAGATAAACGGAAATCAGGAAGTGATTGTCGACGGCTGCAGCGGCGTGCTGGAATACGACACCGAAGCGGTCAGAATCAAGACGGGAAAACTGATTGTGCGCTTCACGGGGCGCGGCCTGGTCATCAAATGCCTGACGGCGGATTCCCTGGTGGTAACTGGATTCCTGACAGGAATTGAGTTTCTTGTGTGAGGTGGCGGGATGATTTCTTTACATTTGACGCGCTGGCTCCTCGGCTACGCCCGGTTTTCCGTTGTCGGCGGCAGCAATGAACGCTTTCTGAACAACTGTGCCCGTGCCGGGATCTATCTTTGGGATATTGCGGCGGGAAAAGAGGGCGGGGCCTGTGTTGCCGTAAAAAACTATCGTGCGCTGCGTCCGTGCGCGCGAAAAGCGAACGCAAAGCTGAAAGTCCGCGAGCGGCACGGCTTTCCGTTTGCTACGAAGGGAATCCGCAGGCGCAGGGGGATTCTGGCGGGCGCCGTTCTGTTTATGGTGATCGTCCATTTGCTGTCGCTCCATGTCTGGAGCATCGAGGTAAAAGGGAATACCTCCATCCCGACCGAACAGATCGAGGCGGAGCTGGTGCGCCTGGGCGTCACGCCCGGCGCGCTGAAATCAAGCGTACAGCCCCAGCTGCTGCAGCAGAAGCTCATGCTGAAATTCCCCCAGATCGGGTGGCTCTCGGTCAACACCAGAGGATGCTCTGCGGAGGTCCATCTGGAGGAAAAGGTCGACCGGCCGCTGATTGTCGGCGACAAGCACGAAACGATCTGCAATATCAAGGCGGCCCGTACGGGCCAGATCCTTTCCATGGACGTTTACACCGGCACCGCGCAGGTCAGCAAGGGCGACGCCGTTGTGGAGGGGCAGCTGCTGATCAGCTGTGTTGTCGAAGATAACCTCGGCTACTCCACGCTCAGGCACGCGGCTGGGAAAATCATTGCCGAAACCTCCCGCACCCTTTCGACCGAAGTCGATTTGAAGCGCAGCGAAGTGAAGCCAACGGGGAAAACGCTCACGCGCAGATGCCTGTTCCTGTTCGGCGCGCGCGTGCCGCTCACCTTTGCGGGAAAGCCGCAGGGAAACTACCGGACGGAAGGCGCCCACACCGACCTGAAGCTGATGAACTCCGTTTTGCCGCTGGGCTTTTACGAGGAAAAGTGGACGGAGGAAAGAACGGAAAATATCACGCTGACAAAAGAGCAGGCGCTTGCCGAGGCAAGGAAGCAAATGGAACAGAAAAAGAAGGAGGAACTGAAGGACGCGAAGATCATTTCCGCCAGCGAGGACGCCAAATTTACCGATTCCAGGCTGATTTACACAATCAAAGCAAAATGTGAGGAAAATATTGCCCAAGAATCGGAAATATTAATAAAATAACGATATTTTTGTCATTAATCATGGTGACTTAATAGGCTTACTGTGTTATAATGAACCTAATTTATCTGAGGGAAGGTTTTCCACCGCTGGGCAAATCTTCAAAAGGAGATAGAATGTTTGAACAAAGGATCAATATTGACCGCATGGAACAGGCGGTCGCTCTTTTCGGCAACTTTGATGAAAATATCAGGCTGATCGAAAAAGAGTACCATGTGGGCATTGTCGGACGCGGAAGTGAAATCAAGGTTTCCGGCGATCCGGAAGATGTCGCGCTGGCCGTCCGCGCAATTGACAGCCTGCTGTCCCTCGTCAACCGGGGAGAGGCTTTAAGCGAACAGAATGTCCGTTACTGTATTTCCCTTGTGAATGAAGGCAGTGAAGATAAAATTGAAACACTTGCAGGGGACTGCATTTGTATAACGTCCAAAGGAAAACCGGTCAAGGCAAAAACACTCGGGCAGAAAAAGTACTGTACGTCGATTAAAAACCACACGATCACCATCGGGGTAGGCCCCGCGGGAACCGGAAAGACCTATCTGGCTGTGGCCCTTGCCGTTACGGCGTTCCGCGCGCAGGAGGTCAACCGCATTATCCTGACCCGTCCCGCTGTGGAAGCGGGGGAAAAGCTGGGTTTTCTTCCGGGTGACCTGCAGCAGAAGGTGGACCCGTACCTGCGCCCGCTGTACGACGCGCTGTTCGATATGCTGGGCGCGGAAACGTATCAGAAGTATGTGGAGCGCGGCAATATTGAAGTGGCTCCGCTGGCGTATATGCGCGGAAGAACGCTTGACGACAGCTTTATTATTCTGGACGAGGCGCAGAACACGACGCCGGAGCAGATGAAGATGTTTCTCACCCGTTTGGGATTCAATTCCAAAATGGTGATTACAGGGGATATCACCCAGATAGACCTTCCGGACGGGCGCAGGTCCGGCCTGAAGGACGTCGTGAAAATCCTGCGCGACATTGACGATATCGCACAGGTGCGATTCAACGAAAAAGATGTCGTTCGCCATAAACTGGTGCAGGACATTATCAAAGCATATGAGAAAAATGAGGAGGCCGGGCATTAAAGACCATGGAAAAAGTGAGAGTTATCATTGAAAATAAGCAGAAAGAGGTCAAAATTCCTACGGGTTTGCGCATGCTGGTGCGGCGCTGCTGCAATGCTGTGCTGCGTATGGAAAAATTCGGATCGCCCGCAGAAATCAGCGTCACCTTTGTAAATAATGAGCAGATTCATGAATTGAACAGGCAGTACCGCGGAAAGGACGTCCCGACCGATGTGCTTTCCTTCCCTATGGGGGAAAACGGCGTGTACGACATCAACCATTCCACCGGTGCGAAAATTCTGGGCGACATCGTCATTTCCATGGAAAAGGCGGTGGAACAGGCGGAACGCTACGGCCACAGCCTTGAGCGCGAGGTGGGCTACCTTTCCGTGCACTCCATGCTGCATCTGCTTGGATACGACCATGAAAACGGCGGAATCCAGCGGGTCCATATGCGCGAGAAGGAAGAGCTGGTCATGACCCAGCTGGGCCTTCCCAGCACAAGCAGCTATGTATTGGACGAGGATGAGGAATAAGCTTGCGGTTTTTTAAAAGCTTTCGGTATGCTTTTCGCGGAATCATCTACTGCATCAATAATGAACGGAATATGCGGATACATACGGTGGCTGCACTGTATGTATTTGTCTTTTCGTTCTTTTTTGAAATGTCACGGACAAGCTATGCCGCTGTGATGATTGTAACCGCCATGGTGATGACCGCCGAACTGTTCAATACCGTTGCGGAGGAGCTCTGCGACCTGACGGCGGCGAGCTTTCACCCAGTGGTGCGCATTATCAAGGATATGGCGGCGGGCGCAGGTCTGGTGCTGCCTCTT
>CCFG01000010.1 GCA_000752215.1 bacterium MS4
GCGGAGGAGCTCTGCGACCTGACGGCGGCGAGCTTTCACCCAGTGGTGCGCATTATCAAGGATATGGCGGCGGGCGCAGTTCTGGTCTGTGCCGTTTTCGCGGCTGCGGTCGGCGTGTGCGTTTTCTGGCAGCCCGAGGCCTTCGGAAGGATCCTCCGGTATTTTGCCTCCAGCCCGCCCATGCTTCTGCTGTTTGCTGCGGTGACTGCGGCAAGCATTGTTTATATCGTTATGGGACCGACCGGCATCCGCGATTATATTAGAAAAAAACGAGAGAAATAAGGAGAAGAGTCCATGGTGGATCAGAAACAGGATAAATCCGCTTTTATTGCGATAGTAGGCCGCCCGAATGTGGGGAAATCGTCCCTTTTGAACGCGATGATCGGACAGAAGGTCGCTATCGTTTCCAATAAACCGCAGACGACGCGCACCCGTATCATGGGCGTTCTGACCAAGGGAGAATACCAGCTGGTCTTTATTGATACGCCCGGTCTTTTGAAACCGCATAATCAGCTTGGGGAGTACATGGTGCGCTCCGTTACGGAATCCGTTTCCGGGGTGGACGCCTGCCTTCTGGTAGTGGAAGCGGGCAAAAAAATCTCTCCGGCGGACCAGGCGCTGATCGAACGGTTCAAGTCGATCGAAATCCCGGCGGTGCTGGCGATCAACAAAATCGACCTGCTGCAGGACAAGAGCGTTTTGATGGCGCAGATATCCGAACTGTCCGCACTTTACGACTTTGAAGCCGTGGTCCCCGTTTCGGCGATGGACGGCAACGGAGTCAGGGACCTTACCGGCGAGCTGGAAAGGCTTGCGATGCCCGGCGGGCATTTTTTTGAGGAGGATACGCTGACCGATCAGCCCGAGCGCGTTCTGGCCGCGGAAATCATCCGGGAAAAGCTGCTGCGCCTGTGCAGCAAAGAGGTCCCGCACGGCATTGCCGTTCTGGTTGAAAGCATGCACGAGCGCGGGGACAAAAGCGGCATCACCGATATGGAGGCTACGGTTTTCTGCGAAAAGGAAAGCCATAAGGGAATTATCATCGGCAAGGACGGCGCGATGCTGAAAAAAGTCGGCACGCTGGCCCGCACCGATATGGAACGTTTTTTTGACTGTAAAATCAATCTGAAGCTCTGGGTGAAGGTGAAAGAGGACTGGCGCAACCGCACCGCGGTTTTGCGCAGCCTTGGGTTTGACAGCAATTCCTTCAACGGTTAGACAAAGCACATTTTTGCAGTGAAATTTGTCTGATTATGGGTTTAATTCATTTATTTACCGCTCATATAAGCTGAATTAAGGCAAATACTTAAATCAGAAAATGAAAAGGGAGCGGGAAATATGGACGAACAAACAGCATGGAATTGTTTTGAACATACCGGAAATATCAGCGATTATCTGATCTACAGCCAATGCAAACACAGTAATGAAGAAAGGCAAATGCGGGAGGGCGCGGATGCAGATAGAGACCAAAGGCCTGATCATCAGGGAGAATTCCGTGGGTGAAAGCGACCGCCTTGTCACCGTACTTACAAACGGGGAAGGGGTTGTACGCGCTTTTGCGCAGCAGGCCAAAAAATTAAAAAACAGCAAACTTTCCGCCACGCAGCTTTTCAGTTATTCCCGCCTCACGATTTTCAAGGGGCGGGATAAATACATAATTGACGACGCGCAGCCCATTGAAGTTTTTTTTGACCTTCGCAGGGATATTGAGCGTCTTTCCCTTGCCCAATATTTTTGTGAGCTGGCGGGTGCGCTGGCGCCGCAGGAAGCCGAGGCCGGGGATTTTTTGCGTTTAATGCTCAATTCCTTCCACTTTCTGTGCAGGGGATTAAGGCCGAACGCACAGATCAAGGCGATCGTGGAAATGAAAATGCTCTCGCTCGCGGGGTATATGCCCAATCTGATCTGCTGTTCCGGCTGTTCGTGCTATGAAGCGGAGGAGATGTTCTTCCTTCCCCGCAAGGGGTTGATTTATTGCGGGGACTGCTTCGTGGACTCTGCGGAACCCGCCGTCCGGCTGAGCCGCGGCGCGCTGACCGGTCTGCGTCATATTATTTACGCCGATTTTGAGAAGCTTTTTTCCTTCAGCCTGTCGAAACAGGGGCTGAAAGAGCTTTCCGCGGCGAGCGAGCAGTATGTTTTATCCACCTTGGAGCGCAGCTTCAATACGCTGGAATTTTACAGACAGATGAAAACAGAGGACGAATCAACGAACGGTTAGAATGATTGGGGGAAACCTTTTGAAGCATAAAAACGCGCTGCGCGCGGCTTTCCCGCACACTATTCCGGTGATGCTCGGTTATCTTTTTTTAGGCGCCGCCTTCGGAATCCTGCTGAACAGCAAAGGGTACGGCTGGGGCTGGGCGGTGCTGATGAGCGTGTTTATCTACGCGGGCTCCATGCAGTTTGTGGCAATCGGACTTTTGTCCGGCCCGTTTCTGCCGCTGCAGGCGGCGCTGATGACCCTGATGGTCAATGCCCGACATACTTTTTACGGAATTTCCATGCTGGAGAGGTTCAAGAGCATGGGAAAGAAAAAGCCTTACATGATTTTTTCGCTGACGGATGAGACCTTTTCTCTGCTGTGCAGCGCCCGCGCACCGGAAGGCGTCGACGAGGACCGGTTTCTGTTCTGGGTTTCCCTCCTTGACCAGCTTTACTGGGTCATCGGTGCGGCGGCGGGCGGCCTGATCGGCTCTCTGATCTCCTTCAATACAAAGGGCATCGATTTTGTAATGACGGCGCTTTTTACGGTTATCTTTGTGGATCAGTGGGAAAATAACAGGAACCATTTTCCCGCCCTTGTCGGGCTGGGCGGTTCCGTTTTGTGCCTTGCCGTGTTCGGGCCGGGGAATTTTATCCTGCCCTCCATGGTGCTGATCGCCGCCGTCCTCAGCCTTTTCGGGAAAGCTGCTGAAAGGGAGGAAACCGTATGACGCTGACGTCCGGTCAGGCCGTGATCCTGATTTTCGTAATGGCACTGATAACGCTGTTTACCCGCGCCCTGCCGTTTCTTCTGTTCCCGCAGGGGAGGGAGACGCCGGCGTTTGTCCGCTATCTGGGCAGGGTGCTCCCCTGTGCGGTAATGGGGATGCTGATCGTCTACTGCCTGAAGGGGATTTCCGTTTTCTCGGCGCCGTTCGGCGCACCGGAGCTGATTTCCGTGGCGGCGGTAGTCCTTCTGCACAAATGGAAGCACAATACGCTTTTGAGCATTGGGGGAGGAACGCTCCTTTACATGTTTTTCACTCAGTTTATTTTTATATAATTGATAAAGAAGACTTCATTTTCATAGAAATAGGTAGAGGTAACTTATGGAAGATACGATGCAAAGACATTACAGAGCTTTGGAGCTCGATAAAATACGAAAGCTGCTGGCGGCCGAAACGGCATGTGAGGACGCGGCGGAGCTCGCTTTGCAGCTTACCCCGTCCGTTTCCCTTTCCGAGGTACAGCGGCTTCTGGCCGACACGGACGAGGCCTTTACGCTGATGGCCCGCTTCGGCGCGCCGTCCTTCGGCGGGCTGTACAACATGACCAATTCCCTGCGCCGCGCGGAGGCGGGCGGCACGCTCAACATGGCCGAGCTGCTGCGCGTCGCGGGCGTTCTGCGCACGCTGCGCGGGATCGTGGACTGGCGCTCGAAAAGCGCGGGGGTAAAAAGCTGCCTGGACTGGCGGTTCGATTCCCTGATGCCCAACAAATATCTGGAGGACCGGATTTACGGCGCGATCCTTTCCGAGGAGGAAATGTCGGACAACGCGTCCGTTCAGCTTGCGTTCATCCGCCGCAAAATCCGTTCCGCGTCCTCCCGCGTCCGGGAACAGCTCGACAAAATGATCCGTTCCACGCTCTATCAGAAATATCTGCAGGACCCGATCGTCACCATGCGCGGCGGCCGGTTCGTCGTGCCGGTCAAGGCGGAGTTCCGCGGGGAAATCGCCGGATTGGTGCACGATACCTCCGCAAGCGGTGCGACCGTGTTTGTAGAGCCGATGGGGGTTGTCGAGGCCAACAATGAGGTGCGGGTGCTGCAGTCGCAGGAGCAGGCGGAAATAGAGCGGATTCTCGCCGAGCTTTCGGCGGAGACCGGAAACTTTTCCAGCGGGATTATCAGCGGGTACCGCGCCGCGGTGGAGCTGAACCTGATTTTCGCCAAGGCGAATCTGGGCTATAAGATGAAGGCCAGCCTTCCGGCGGTGAACGACAAGGGGAAAATCCTGCTGAAAAAGGCTCGCCATCCGCTGATTGACAAGAACCGGGTCGTCCCCACGGACATTGAACTTGGCGTTCATTTTGATACCCTGGTGATTACCGGCCCCAACACGGGGGGAAAAACGGTGTCGCTGAAAACGGTGGGCCTGCTTACGCTGATGGCCATGTGCGGGCTGATGCTGCCGGTGGCGGAAAACAGCGAGATTTCTGTTTTTCATCAGGTGCTGGCCGACATCGGCGACGAGCAGAGCATTGAACAGTCGCTGTCCACTTTTTCAGCGCATATGACGAATATTATCCGGATCATTGGTCAGGCGGACGAGAACAGCCTGATTCTGCTGGATGAGCTGGGAGCGGGAACCGACCCGGTCGAGGGCGCGGCGCTCGCGATGGCGATTCTGGAAGCTCTGCGCAAAAAGGGCGCGCGGGTGGCTGCTACGACCCACTACGCGGAGCTGAAAGCCTATGCGCTGCAGACAGACGGCGTAGAAAACGCGTGCTGTGAGTTCGACGTACAAACGCTGCGGCCGACCTACCGGCTGCTGATCGGTGTGCCGGGCCGCTCCAATGCGTTTGCCATCTCTTTGCGCCTCGGTATGGAAGAGGAAATTGTGGAGCGCGCGAAAGAGCTGGTATCCAGTGAAAATACACGGTTTGAGGACGTGGTCCAAAGCCTGGAAACCAGCCGCCAGAAGCTGGAGGGCGAACGCACCAAAGCGGAGCAGGCACATCTGGAAGCCGTTCGGGCGCAGAAGGAAGCGCAGGAAATCCGCAGCAGCATTCAGGCCGAGGCGGACAAAGAGATCGAGAAGGCGCGCCAGCAGGCTTCCGAGCTGGTTTCCCGTACCCGCGGGCAGATCGACGCCCTTCTGAACGAAATGGAAGAGCTGAAAAAACAGCAGAACAAAACGCTCTCCGCCGAGCAGAAGGCAAGGCTGAAAGCCGGGCTGCGCGTTCTGGAGGAAACCGCCGATCCCATTCACGGCAGAAAGGACGAGGGCCCGTATGTGCTGCCGCGTCCGCTGCAGGTGGGGGATACCGTCCTGCTTTACGATATAGACAAACAGGGAACGGTGCTGCAGCTGCCGGAAGGAAACAACCAGAACGTTCTGGTGCAGGCGGGCATCATCCAGACGAGGGTGCCGCTTTCCAATCTGCGGTTGGTGCAGGAGAAAAAAGGGAAGGAAAAACGCAGGACCGTTACCAGAAACGTGACGGGCAGGGCGCAGGCAAAGGTGACGACCGAGCTTGACCTGCGCGGGCAGACGACGGAAGAGGCCATTATGAATGTCGACCGGTTTATCGATTCGGCGCTGCTCAGCGGCATTGAACAGCTCACCGTTATCCACGGCAAAGGAACGGGGGCCCTGCGCGCAGCGGTGCAGCAGCACCTGAAAAGGCACCCGAGCGTGCGCAGCTACCGGCTGGGCGTGTTCGGAGAGGGAGAAGCCGGCGTTACCATTGTGGAATTAAAATAATGATCGGAGATGAGGCGGCGTGATGTGGGTTGTTTACGCAGTTGGGTCCGCGCTGTTTGCGGCTTTGACGTCGATTCTGGCAAAAGTCGGTATCGAGAATGTCAACTCCAATCTCGCCACAGCGGTCAGAACCGTTGTGGTGCTGATCCTTGCGTGGGGCATCGTCTTTTTTACCGGAGCGAATACCGGAATCAAAAACATTACACAGAGAAGCCTGCTGTTTTTGGTCCTGTCCGGAATCACAACGGGCCTTTCCTGGCTTTTTTATTACAAGGCGATCCAGATCGGCCCGGTTTCCAAGGTCGCTCCGATCGATAAATTCAGCGTGGTCATCACGATTTTCCTTGCGTTTGCATTCCTGCATGAAAAGATAGACATGAAGACCATTCTCGGGGGAATTCTGATTACTGCCGGTACGTTCGTCCTGATTCTGTAAAGAGGGGGAGATTGTCCTGAAAACGACGCAAACCCGAAAAAAAAGGCCTCTGATCATTCTTGTGTCCGTTCTTGTTCTGTTGCTCGCGGTCATCGGAATCCTGTTTGCGCTGGCGCTGAACGACCCCAATGCACCCCTTGCGCCAAGCGGGGAAACGGATTCTTCCGCGGTGACTGTGAAGCTCCTTGTTGCGGCCGGTACCGGAAAGCCGGCTGAGCTGACCGGGGAAGAGGTCAGCGCGCTGATGACCCGGAAGCTTGCGCAGAACGGTCAGAGCGCCGTTTCCGGAGTGCGGCTTACCGTCAACAGCGACAACACCGTCGCCGCCTATCTGCCCGTTTCCTACAAAGGGATGAAGCTGGGCGTCAGCGCCAACCTGACGGTCGGCTGGGACAGCGCGAAAAACAATATCCGCGCCGCGGTCAACTCCCTGAAAATCGGCCGTTTGCCGGTCGATCCCGCGTGGGCGCTTTCCCATGCCATGGATTTCCTTCCGGACGGCACCGAGCGGGAGGGCAATGTTCTGTACCTGCCGCCGCCGATGTTCGGCACCTACGAAATGCCGAACGACGCTCCGGGCAATATCGGCGGGCTGGAGGTCCGCGACGGGAAATTCCTGCTGGATTTTTCAGCGAACATGCCGGAACTGGAGAAGTATCTGCAGGAAAAGCTGAAATCCTTTCTGAATCCATCCCAATAAAAAATAAAAAGCGCGGCGCTTCGGCCTTTTTTCCTATTGACAAGCGCCGCGTTTTATTGTATAATTCGTAACTGTAAAGTTAATTGCTTTACAGGCTGAATGGAGGGGTATCGGATGTCGAAAAATCTGGAAATATCGTTATTGCTTGATTTTTACGGGGATATGCTGACCGACAAACAGCGCGAGGTAATCGAATATTACTACAACGAGGATTTATCGCTTTCCGAAATTGCGGACAACCAGGGCATTACCCGTCAGGGGGTGCGCGATTCCATTAAACGTGCCGAATTTCAGCTGCTGGACATGGAGGAGCGTCTGGGCCTGGCCCGCCGTTTCCGTGAGATGAGAAGCGGTCTGGAGCGCATCAGCTCCGCTGCTGAACAGATTAAAGAATACAACGATCATTACATATATTCCAATGAGCTTGAAAACAACGCGAAGCTGATTCTTGATATTTCCCAAAAGCTCTGCGAATAGGAAGGAGGGCCCCTGTTGGCATTTGAAGGTCTTGCCGATAAGCTGTCGGCCGCATTTAAACGGCTGAAATCAAAAGGAAAACTGAATGAGGCCGACGTAAAGGAAGCAATGCGCGAAGTCCGCCTTGCCCTTTTGGAAGCCGACGTAAACTATAAGGTCGCCAAAGACTTTACCAATACCGTGAGCGCGCGTGCCGTCGGCACCGAGGTGATGGAAAGCCTGACCCCGGCGCAGATGGTGATTAAGATTGTAAACGAGGAACTGACCGCTCTGATGGGCGGAAGCGACGCGAAGCTCGCCAGCCCTGCGTCCCCCCCGACCATTATCATGCTCTGCGGCCTGCAGGGCGCCGGTAAAACCACCCACGCCGGAAAGCTGGGGCTGATGCTGAAAAACAAGGGCCACAGGCCCCTTCTGGTCGCGTGCGATATTTACCGCCCCGCCGCCATCAAACAGCTGCAGGTCGTCGGCGAAAATGCCGGTGTTCCCGTTTTTGAAATGGGCCAGGAAGACCCCGTGAAAATCTGCAAAGCCGCCGTCAGGCACGCCAGGGACTACGGCAACGACATGGTCCTGATCGATACCGCCGGACGTCTTCAGATCGACGAAGTCCTGATGAACGAGCTGAAAAATATCAAAAACGAGATCGGCCCGCACGAGATTCTGCTTGTGGTGGACTCCATGACCGGTCAGGAAGCCGTCAACGTCGCGAAAACCTTTGACGAGCTGCTGAACATCACCGGCGTGATTCTGACCAAGCTGGACGGCGACACCCGCGGCGGTGCGGCGCTTTCCGTGCGCGCGGTGACGGGCAAGCCAATCAAATTCGCCGGTACCGGCGAAAAGCTGCAGGACCTTGAAATTTTTCACCCGGACCGCATGGCCTCCCGCATCCTCGGCATGGGCGACGTGCTCACCCTCATAGAAGACGCGCAGAGCAAGCTTGACCGCGATGCCGCGGAAAAGACCGCCCAGAAGCTGATGCAGAACAAGCTGGATTTCAACGATCTGCTCGACCAGCTGGTGCAGGTAAGAAAAATGGGGCCGCTCAAGAATGTGCTTTCCAAAATGCCCGGAATGGATAAACAGCTCAAGGACGTGGACATCGACGACCGTCAGATGGACCGTGTGGCGGCGATTATTCTTTCCATGACCCCCGAGGAGCGGAGCAAGCCGTCCGTCATCAACCCTTCGCGCAAGCGGCGCATGGCCGCGGGCAGCGGGATGAAGGTGGAGGACGTCAACCGTCTGATCAAGCAGCTGGAGCAGATGCAGAAGCTGGTAAAGCAGATGAAGGGCCGCGGCAAGCGGCGTTTTTCCGGCATGGGGATGCCGTTTTAACAGAATTCATCCAAGAAGGATTTCCCTTTTGGTGAAGATATTGATCAATTTGTGGAGGTGAAACATCATGTCAGTAAAGATTAGATTACGCAGAATGGGCGCCAAAAAAGCTCCCTTCTATCGTATAGTTGTTGCAGATTCCCGTTTCCCGCGCGACGGCCGTTTCATTGAAGAAATCGGCTATTACAATCCGCTCGAGGAGCCGTCCGTCGTGAAGGTGGATGCTGAAAAGGCCAAGAAATGGATCGCTAACGGCGCACAGCCGACAGACACCGTGAAATCTCTGTTCAAGAAACACGGCGTACTGTAATCGCGGAGGATAAAACAATGAAAGAACTGCTGATTGCGATTGCACAGGGACTTGTCGAAGACCCGTCCGCCGTTCGTGTGGACGTTGACGAGCCCAACGAGGAAGGAACCGTTGTTTATCACCTGCACGTTGCCGAAGACGACATGGGCAGGGTGATCGGCAAGCAGGGCCGCATTGCCAAAGCGATTCGCATTGTCATGCGTGCCGCCGCTACCCGTACCAACGGGAAAGTATCCGTTGAAATTGACTAAGCGTTCAGGCAGGGCTGCAACAGTGCTGTTGCGGCCCTGCTTTGTAGAAACGCGCCGCCCCGGGTAACGGGGCAAACAGAAACAATTATAGCAGAGTAGAATTTTGTGCGTTAAGTGCCGCCTGAACGGGGAGTTGTCAGGCGGACGAAAAGGAAACTTGCGGTACAAAATTCGCATCCCGCTGCTGCATACTCTGAGGAATCCCTCTTTTATGTAGCAGATGAATACACAACATAAAGGAGGAATTTTCTTTGAGCTTTTCTTTTCAGTCTGTTAAATCATCCGTTCAGGAGCTGCGGAACGTAACAACCATTGCAATGTGCGGGCTGTTGATCGCCTTAAATGCCGTTCTGGGCATTTTTACCGTACCCGTTTCCGACATTTTGCAGATACGGTTTTCCTTTTTGACCATCGCAACGTCGGGCTTTTTGTACGGCCCCGTTGTCGGCGGTATTGTGGGGGCCATTGGGGACGTAGTCAATTACGTGCTTCGCCCGGCGGGTCCGTTTTTTCCAGGCTTTACCCTGAACGCCTTTCTTTCCGGGTTCGTCTACGGACTCATTCTTTACAAAAAACCGGTGACGGTATGGAGGGTTCTGGCCGCCAATACCATTGTGATGGTTCTGGTGAACTTCCTTCTGAATTCCCTGTGGCTTTCCATCATGTATGGCAAGGCCTTTCTTGCGGTTCTCTCCGTACGCGTTGTGACAAATCTGCTTTTACTCCCGGTGAATGTGGTCATGCTTTATACGCTGCTGAAATTCGTTCAGAAAATCCCCGTCCTGCGCCTGCGGAAAACGCACTAGGCGTTGCAGGCAGCCGGTCAGGCAAAGCAACTTCTTTTTGGCTCCCTCTATGAGGGAGCTGGCAGGCGAAGCCTGACTGAGGGAGTCTGGTAAACCGGGGAGTTCCCGGTTTCCGGAGCGCCTGCGGCGATGCTCTCGGACGGCCACATGCTGAATCGGCGGGTGTGGAAACACCGCCGCGGGGAATCCTATTGATTCATGGAGGATATTATGGTCAATCAGTTCTTGGAGGCAGGCAAAATTGTGGGGACACACGGTCTTCAGGGGGAACTGCGCGTGGACCCTTGGTGCGACTCAGCCGAGTTTCTGGCTCAGTTCAAAACGCTCTATTGGGACAAAGGCGCTCAAAAGCTGGAAGTCGCTTCTTCGCGCGTCCACAAAACGCAGCTGCTTTTGAAGCTGGATGGGATTTCTACCATTGAGCAGGGGGACGCGCTGCGCGGCAGGATTCTCTACATCAGCCGCGGCGACGTAAAGCTGGACAAGGGCCGGTATTTTATGCAGGACCTGATCGGGCTGGAGGTTTTTGATGCCGATACCTGCATCTACTACGGCACCTTGACGGAAATTATGCGCACCGGCGCAAACGATGTTTATCAGATTACGTCGGAAAATAAGAAGAATTATTTGATTCCGGCAATACCGGAAGTAATTATAGATATCAATATTACAAATGGTAAAATGCAGATACGGCCGCTTAGGGGGATTTTTGATGATGCGGATTGATTTTCTTACCCTTTTCCCCGACATGTGCGAGGCAGTCATGTCCGAGAGCATCATCGGGCGGGCGCGCAAAAAAGGCGCGATCGAGGTGTACTGCCACCAAATCCGTGATTTTGCATATGATAAACATAACCGGGTCGACGACTGCCCGTTTGGGGGCGGCATGGGCATGCTGCTCATGGCGGAGCCGATTGCCCTGTGTATTGACGATTTAATTGAGAAGCTGGGGAAAAAGCCCCATCTGGTGTACCTGTCCCCGCAGGGGAAAACCCTGACCCAGCAGCGTGTGAAGGAGCTGGCGAAGCTCCCTGAGCTGGCGCTGCTTTGCGGCCACTACGAGGGAATCGACGAGCGCATTATCGACCGGTACGTGGATGAGGAAATCTCCATCGGGGACTATGTCCTCACCGGCGGCGAGCTTCCGGCTCTGGTGCTGGCGGATTCGGTCTGCCGGATGGTCGACGGGGTCCTTTCCAGCGAAGAATGCTTTCAGGAGGAGAGCCATTTTCATTCCCTTCTGGAGTATCCGCAGTACACCCGCCCGGCACTGTGGCGCGGGGTCAAGGTCCCGGACGAACTGATGACGGGCCATCATGAAAATGTAAGGAAATGGCGTCGGCAGCAGTCGATTCTGCGCACTTTGCAGAAAAGGCCGGAACTGCTGGAAAAAGCCGATTTGACAAAAGAGGACACGGAATTTTTAGCCAAACTGCTTTCCGAGACGAAAAAAACCGAAATGGAAAACGGAAACGAAGCATGAACCGAAAGAAAAATGGGAACAGTACAGCAGAGAAAACAAAAGTTTTCAACAATTATGGCACATTGCACAAAGCAATGCCGAACATAATCCACCCGATTCAGTCATCAATCCAAAGTTTTTTTATTTAGTTGACGGTATGCTGAATTGTGATATAATAACTGTGAATCATAGAAAAATAACAATGAAACTGATATTTTTTATTTATTAATGATTGGTTTGCGGAAATGACTTTTCTGTTTAGGAGTGAATGAAGTAATGTGTGTTAAAGAAGTACTGGTTCAGAATCAAGTGGGCCTTCACGCGCGCCCCGCTACCTTTTTTATTCAAAAGGCAAATGAATACAAATCTTCTATCTGGGTGGAAAAAGAAGAAAGACGCGTGAACGCGAAAAGCCTTCTGGGCGTTTTGTCCCTTGGTATTGTCGGCGGGACCACCATCCGCATTATTGCAGACGGTACGGATGAAGAAGAGGCGGTAAACAGCCTTGTGGAATTGGTTCAGTCCGGTTTTACCGAGTAATTTATTCTGCCAAACAGCACCGCTTAACCGGCGGTGCTTTTTTGTATTTACAACCCGTGCCGATTGTTCCGGGTTGCGCAGCAGAGGAGGGTATCATGACAGATCATGAAAAACATATCAAGGAGCTGCGAAGCCGCGCCATGCGCCTTCCGCTCAGTCCCGGCGTTTACATCATGCACGACAAGTCGGGCAAGATCATCTATATCGGCAAGGCCAAGGCGCTGAAAAACCGCGTCAGCCAGTATTTCGGCTCCGAAAAGAACCACGACGAGAAAGTGCGCCGCATGGTTGCCAACGTGGAGTATTTTGAGTATATTCTGACAGACAGCGAATTCGAAGCCCTGGTGCTGGAATGCAGCCTGATCAAGCAGCATACCCCGAAATACAACATCCTGTTGAAGGATGACAAGGGCTATCATTATATCAAGATTACCTCCGGGCCGTGGCCCAGGATTTCACAGGCAAAGCAGATCCTTGACGACGGCGCGAATTACATCGGCCCTTACGTCAGCTCGTGGGCGACCAAGGAAGCCATCGACGAGGCGCTGAAAATTTTCCGTCTGCCGTCCTGCTCGCGCAGGTTTCCGCAGGATATCGGCAAAGCGAGGCCGTGCCTGAATTATTATATCAAGCAGTGCTGCGCGCCGTGCCGCGGGAGGATCAGCGAGGAGGAGTACGACGAGTACGTGGAGGAAGCCATCGATTTTCTGCGCGGCGGCAGTGCCAAAAGCATGCACCAGCTGGAAAAAAAGATGAGCGACGCCGCCGAGGCGCTGGAGTTTGAACGCGCCGCGCGCATCCGTGACCGCCTGACGGCCATCAGGCGCATGAGCGACCGGCAGAAGGTGGTGGCCGCGCGCGTGCCGGAGCAGGATGTGATCGCGCTGGCGCAGGGCGCCGAAACAAGCTGCTTTGAAGTTTTCCGTTTTCTCAACGGCCGCCTCTGCGATCGCGAAACCTTTTTAATGGGGGAAACCGGTAATCCCAAGACCGCCCGCGGGGAATTTATAGAACGTTATTACACCATGCGCGACCGGATTCCGCCGCGCGTCTGTCTGGACGGCCCCGCGGAAAACATGGAGCTTCTGGGGGAATGGCTGACGCAGAAGGCGGGAAGAAAAGTGACGGTCACCGTTCCGCAGAAGGGCGAGCAGGCCCGGCTTGTGGAAATGTGCCGCAACAACGCGGCGGAGCAGGTGGCTCAGGCCACTGGCCGGACCGTGCGGGAAGCCTCCGCCCTGGACGAGCTCGGCCGGCTTCTGGGGCTGGAACAGCCGCCTTTCTATATTGAATCCTACGATATCTCGAACCTCGCCGGCAGCGAGAACGTGGCGGGCATGATTGTGTTTGAGAACGGAAGGCCGCTGAAATCCGCCTACCGGAAATTCAAAATCAAATCGGTGGAGGGGCAGGATGACTACGCTTCCATGCAGGAAGTAATTGAACGCCGCTTTCATGAATATTTCGACGCACAGGGAAAAAATATTACCGACGGCTTCGGACGCCTGCCGGACCTGATACTGCTGGACGGCGGCAAGGGGCATGTCGGCGCGGTCCGGCCCGTGCTGGAAGCCGCGGGGCTGAAAATCCCGCTTTTCGGTATGGTCAAGGACGACAAGCACCGCACCCGGGCCATCGCGTCCGACGGGGGAGAAATCGCCATCAATTCCAACCGCAAGGCTTTTACGCTGGTTTCCTCCATTCAGGACGAAGTGCACCGCTTTGCCATTGGATACCACAGACAGGCGCGCAAAAAGGCAACCATTTCCTCAGAACTGACCTCCATCGAGGGTGTGGGACAGGCCCGCGCCAAAGCGCTGTTAAAGCACTTCAAGACCATCCGGGCGATCCGGAATGCGGATCTGGCGGAACTGTCCGCCGCGCCGGGGATGACGAAACCGTCCGCGCAGAGTCTGTTCCGTTATTTCCATCCCGAAGAGGAAAAAAGTTGACACAGCGCCTTTATAATGGGATAATAACGGTTATAGGATTATTTTGTAATTTTTAAGGAGATCCATATATGAGAGTAATCACCGGGTCTGCCCGCGGTTCGCGGTTGACCACACTGGAGGGCGAAAGCGTCCGTCCTACGCCGGAGAGAGTCAAAGAAGCGTTGTTCAGTGTCATTCAGTTTCAGATTGAGGGCAGGCGGGTGCTGGACCTTTTTGCCGGTTCCGGCCAGCTTGGGATTGAAGCGCTGAGCCGGGGTGCAAAGCAGACGGTTTTTGTCGATGCGAGCAGGAATTCCATTGCTGCTGTGGAGAAAAATCTGGAACATACCGGCCTTGCCGAAAACGCGGTGATCAAAACCATGGATTTCGCCGCTTTTCTGCTGCAGAACCGCGAGCACTTTGACCTTGCGTTTCTGGACCCGCCCTACCGTACCGGGCTGCTTCAGCGGGCGCTGCCGATGACCGCACAGGTGATGAACACGGGCGGGACGATTATCTGCGAGCATCCCCGCGACGAGGAAATGCCGGAAACAGCGGGCGATTTTATCCGTGCCCGCAGTTACCGCCACGGCAAAATCCAGCTTACCCTATACAGACATAAGGACGTGACCGAATCATGAAAATTGCAATTTGCCCGGGCAGCTTCGACCCGGTTACCTTAGGCCATCTGGACATTATCAACCGGTCACGCAAGGTTTTTGACAAGACTATTGTCGCCGTTCTGGTAAATCCGGAAAAGCACACACTGTTCACGGTGGAGGAAAGAATTGAGCTTCTGAAACGCTGCACCTGTAAGATGGGTGACGTGGAAGTGGTCGGTTTCGACGGGTTGCTTGCCGAATATGCACGCGAGCGGAACGTGACGGCAATTGTCAAGGGACTGCGGGCTCTGTCGGACTTTGAATATGAATTTCAGCAGGCGCTTACCAATAAAAAGCTGAATCCCAATCTGGAAACCATGTTCCTGACCACAAGCGCCGAAAATATGTTTTTAAGCTCCAGCATTGTCAAACAGATCGCCCGTTTCGGCGGGGACATTTCCAATTTTGTGCCGGAGTGTATTTTGAGTGACATCAAAGAAAGATTAAATGCAGGGGAGGAATCGCATTATGAGTGAGTTAAACACCGAAGATTTAATCGACGAACTGTACAGTATGGTAGAGAAGGCATGGAGCCTCCCTCTCAGCCGCGGACGCGCGGTGCTGGACGGCGATGAGGTAAAACAAATCCTTGATGAAATCCGCGAAAGCCTTCCGCAGGAAATCCGGCAGGCAAAGGCAATCTGCGCGGACCGCGCGCAGATCATCAGCGACGCAAAGCGCGAGGCCGAGACCGTCGTCCGTGTGGCGGAGGAACGCGCCAAGGCCATGGTAAATCAGGATGAAATCGTAAAACAGGCACAGCAGAAGGCCAACGACCTGCTCAGTCAGGCGCAGGCGAAATTCCGGGAAATGCGCAAGGCTTCCAACGATTACATAGACGATCTGATGAAACGAACGGACGACGGCCTTGCCGCCAACCTTGCGGAGCTTCGCCAGACCAGGCAGAATATTAAAGCGTCCCAGCGTTCCGGTCAAAATTAAACAAATTTTTCCAATTACTCATAAACCGTGGTACAAGATGTTGTACCGCGGTTTTTTTGATGCACCAATATAGGATTTTATTTGCGAAAACAAGGGAATTTGGTTGACATAATTAAAAAAATAACAGTTGCATTTTAAAAATAAATACGCTATAATCAAAACACAAGTGGTGAAAGGTGGGGGTAAGTAGCACAAAGTGGTTTTCAAGACGTGCTTTTACCCGAAAAGTGGCTTGCAATGTTGATCGGCGAGTACCAACATAATATAGACGCGAAAGGCCGTGTGATTGTTCCGGCCAGATTCCGTGAGGATCTGGGCGAGCATTTTTACATCACAAAAGGGCTGGACGGCTGTCTGTTTGTGCTTTCACCCGAGGAGTGGACAAGGCTTCAGGAGAAGGTAAAGGCAATGCCGATTTCCAAAGCGAGAGGCCTTCAGCGCTTTTTCTTTTCCGGCGCGGCGGAAGTCGAACCGGACAAGCAGGGGCGTATCCTCATTCCGCAGGTCCTGCGCGATCACGCGCAGCTTACAAAGGACGTGACCTTCATCGGTACGTCAAGCCGGGCGGAAATTTGGGACAGCAAACGCTGGAATGACTTCAATTCCAATTTGACAGAGGAAAGCATAGCCGAAGCAATGGATATGCTTGAGCTTTAAGCGGGCGGTATCAGTATGGAATTTCTTCATAAGCCGGTTTTATTTGATGAAACCATTGAAAGTCTCAATATTCATCCGGACGGCGTCTATATTGACGGGACCGCGGGCGGCGGAGGGCATTCTCAGGCCATTGCGGACCGGCTGACTACGGGCAGACTCCTTTCCATCGACCAGGACCCCGACGCGGTCAAAGCCGTGACCGAAAGGCTGAAATCCTACCGCTGTTCCACTGTTTATCAGGCAAATTTCTCCGAAATGGCCGAAGTGGCGGCAAGCCTGAAGCTTGTCCCCGCCGACGGCGTTTTACTCGATATAGGGGTGTCCTCCTATCAGCTGGACAACCCGGAGCGCGGGTTCTCCTACCATTCAAACGCACCCCTCGATATGCGCATGAGCCAGACGGGCGTTTCCGCCGCGGATCTGGTCAACGGCCTCTCGTGGCAGGAGCTTGCGCAGATCATCAGCCGTTACGGCGAAGACAGGAATGCGCGCGGCATTGCAAAGGGAATCGTAAAGGCCCGGGAGCAGAAACCGATTCAGACGACCCTTGAGCTTGCGGAGATCATTAAAGAATCCGTCCCCGCGGCGGTCCGCCGTGAACAGGGGCATCCCGCACGAAAAACCTTTCAGGCGCTCAGAATCGCGGTCAACGGGGAGCTGGACAGGCTGTCCGAGGGACTGGACGCCGCGTTTTCCATCTTGAAGCCCGGTGGAAGGCTCGCGGTCATTACGTTCCACTCACTGGAGGACAGAATCGTCAAGCAGCGCATGGCTTCCTGGTGTACGGGCTGTACCTGCCCGCCGGATTTTCCGGTCTGTGTGTGCGGCAAAAAGCCGAAGGCGGAGCTGCTCTACAAAAAAGGGCTTGCCCCGGGTGAGGCGGAGCTGAAAGAGAATCCCCGCAGCCGCAGCGCAAGACTTCGCGTCTGCATTAAATTATAAAAAATCCATTCAAAATAAATTTCAGGACAGGAAGTGAAAATATGGCTTCTCCAAACAGCAACGAAGCGTATGATTTTGCATTGTTTGAACCAAAACGACAGCAGCAGGAACCCGCCAGAAAAAGCAATATTATAGAACTTCCCAAGGAAAAACTGGAGCAAAACAGAAGGACAAAGACCAACTTCTTCCGCGCCGTATCTACTTTCCTGACCTTTGCCATTATGGTCGGCATTGTGGGAACCATGGTTTACGGGCAGGTACAGCTGACCGAGCTGACCGAGGACCTGAACGCCGCTACAAAAACGCTCAACGAAAGCGAAAGCGTCTATACGCAGCTTCAAATGAAATCCGACTCCCAGCTTTCCCTGCAGACGGTAGAAAACTATGCGACCAATCAGCTCGGCCTGAAAAAAATTGAACAGAATCAGGTGGAGCCGATCTCCCTTTCCAAGGGGGATAAAACGCAGGTTGTCCAGAAGAGCGGGGATGAAAACTGGCTTACTTCGCTTTGGAACTCTATCCTGCAATTATTGTCATAAAAAAAATAATTGATAAATAAGTATTACTACCCAAATTTGTTGAGACGTTTGGTTTGGTATGCGAAAAAGGAGAGTTGAGAGCAAATCTTGACTCTCATTTTTGTAACATAGTCTTTTTGGAGGAACAGCAATGGCAAAAGGGACGACAATCAGAATGTGGCGCCGTACGATCTTTGTGCTGGTCGTGCTGATCGCCGTCGGTTTCGGCGCGATTATTTTCAGTCTTGCCAGACTGCAGCTGGTGGAAGGGGAAAGCCTTCAGACCCGCGCGGTCGATCAGCAGCTGAAGGATACCTCCATCAGCGCCCAGCGCGGTACGATCTATGACTGCAATATGAAGCCGCTCGCCCAGAGCGCTACCGTGTGGAAGGTAGTGCTGGAGCCCGCGTTCATTACGGATAAGAACCGGGAAAAAATCGCGGACGGCCTGGCGAAGATTCTGGGCATGGACAAAAACGAAATCATCGAGCGCAGCAAGAAAAAAACATATTACGATGAGCTCAAGCGCAAGGTGGAAACGGATGTAAAGGATGAGGTCCTCAAGTTCAAGGCGGACAATGACATCGGCAGCGGAATCCGGCTGATCGAGGACTATAAAAGATATTACCCGTACGGAGCGTTCGCGGCTTCCGTTCTGGGCTTTACCGGTACGGACAGCCAGGGCCTTTACGGCATTGAAAAGCAGTACGACAGCTATCTGACCGGCGTGCCGGGAAAACTGGTCACTGCGAAAAACGCCATCGGTACGGATATGCCCTTTCAGTATGAGCAGAAGGTGGAAGCCCAGAACGGTTCCAGCCTTGTGCTGACTATCGACGAGGTGGTGCAGCACTTCCTTGAAAAAAATCTGGAAGAAGGCGTTATCACCAACAAGGTCGGCAACCGCGCCTGCGCGATCGTCATGAATGTGAAGACCGGCGCGATTTTGGGGATGGCGGTCAAAGGGGACTTTGACCCGAACAATCCGTTTGTCGTGGCCGACCAGACAGAGGCCGCCCAGATTGCCGCGATGCCCGAGGGAAAAGAGAAAACCGCCGCGCTGAAAGCCGCGCAGGAAAAGCAGTGGAGAAACAAGTCGGTCAGCGACACCTATTATCCGGGTTCCGTTTTCAAAATGGTGACGGGCTCCTCCGCAATGGAAGAGGGCGTGGTCAATGAAAACTCCACCTTCTTCTGCAGCGGTTCCATCAAGGTGTCCGACAGAACGATTCACTGCTGGAGGTCGTACGGCCACGGCAGCGAAACCTTTGTGCAGGGACTCTGCAATTCCTGCAACCCGGTTTTCGTACAGCTCGGCGAAAGGCTGGGCCCCGACAATTTCTTTAAGTACTTTACCGCGTTTGGCCTGACGGCCAAGACGGGCATCGACCTGCCCGGCGAGTCGCGCAGCATCTATTATACCGCCGCGCAGCTGAATCCCGTGGAGCTTGCTACGGAATCCTTCGGGCAGAACTTCAGTATTACGCCTATTCAGATGATTACCGCGGCCGCCGCGGTCGCCAACGGCGGCTATATGGTGCAGCCCCATGTGGTCAGCCAGATTATCGACGCCGACGGCAATATCGTGAAATCCGCCGATACAACGCCGAAGCGTCAGGTGATTTCCACCGACATTTCCCAGCGCATGTGCAAAATTCTGCAGACCAACGCCACTATCGGCACGGCGAAAAACGGTTATCTGCCCGGCTACCGCGTCGGCGGAAAGACCGGTACGTCCCAGAAGATGGATGTGTTCCAGAAGACCGGAACCATGCAGTACATCGCGTCCTATCTGGGCTTTGCTCCCGCGGACGATCCGCAGGTAGCCATGCTGGTGTTCTTTGACGAACCGCACGGCGACAGCTACTACGGCGCCGCCGTAGCCGGCCCTGTTTTCTCCAGAACTATGGAGGAAATCCTGCCGTACCTCGGCGTGGAACGCAAATATACCGATTCGGAGCTGGCTAAGCTTGACGTAAACGCTCCGGACGTTGTGGGAAAGACCATTACAGAAGCCAAAGCGGAGCTGGCCAAGATGAAGCTGACGCCGAAGGTTTACGGAAGCGGGGACAAAATTGTTTCTCAGGTTCCGGAACCGGGCAAAACCATTCCTCAGAACGGTACGGTGGTGCTGTTTACGGACGATTCGGGTTCCAGCAAGACGGTCACGGTGCCGAAGCTGACCGGGCTTTCCCTTTCCGCCGCCAACAAGAAGGCCGCGGACGCGGGAATCAATATCAGTATTTCCGGCGCGGCGCTGACCAACGGTACCAACCCGGTATCCAATTCTCAGAGTATTGCCGAGGGCACCAAGGTGGCGCCCGGAACAGTGGTAACCGTCGGATTTATAGAGCCGAATCAGGTGGAGTAAGTAATCATTTAGAGCAGGGGGATGACAATTTTGGCAAACTTTCATTCAGGGAAAAAGCTGATTGCTGTAAGCGATAAAAAGGGGCATACTATTTCGGTGCTGAACGATATTCTGGCTTTCTGCGGCCACGAAAATTATTTGCTCGCGCCGGTGGGGGAAAGTGTTCCGGAAGATGTGCAGCCCGCGGTTCTGCTTCTCTGCGACGCCCAAAGCCCGGCCGCCGACGGATTTGCGGTCTGCGTGGCGGACTACGCCTTTTCCGCCATGCCCGAAATCGCCGCCCTGAAGCCGCTTACTTATTCCACGGTCAGCGACAGCGCAGACTTTACGGCGAGAAATATCCGGAAGCTTCCGGAAGGGTTTGCCGCCTTTGAAATGATCGGGGTCGGCGTGATCGGCCGGGTCAGGCTCGCGGCCGACAGTCTGGACTGGGTCGGTCCCGCGCTGGCCGCCGCCGCGGCGGCGATTGCCTGCGGGATTTCGTTTGCCGAGGTGCTCGACGCGCTGAACAGCCTTAAAATCGGGGATTAAAAAAACAGAAGAATTATGGTATAATATGATGTTCGTGCTCTGTGTGCGGGCGACAACGATAAAAAGGTGGAGTCAGAACATATGAACTCGGTTTGGATCATTTCCGCGGTTATTCTTTCCTTTGGAATCACCGCTCTGCTGGGCAGATGGATGGTACCTTTTCTGCACAGGATCAATTTCGGCCAGACGATCCGTGAGGTCGGCCCCAAGTGGCACCAGAAGAAGAACGGTACCCCGACGATGGGCGGCTTTATGTTTATGATCGGGATTGTCGCTGCCGTTCTGGTCTGTGTGCCGCTTTATTACAGCGTGACCGAAAAGAATTCCCTGGAAATGATGATGAGGACGAAGGTTTTCGGCGGCCTGCTGATGGCAATCGGCTTTGGGGCAGTCGGATTTTTCGACGATTATATCAAGGTTGTCAAGAAACGCAACCTGGGACTGAACGTGCGGCAGAAGCTCGTTCTGCAGTTTATCATCGCGGCCTCCTATCTCTATTCGCTGCGTCTGGCCGGAAGCACCTCCGTTACGCTGATTCCGTTTGTGGGCAGCGTTGATCTGGGAGTCTGGTACTGGGTCATCGCGCTGCTCGGCATTGTCGGTATGGTGAACGCCGTCAATTTCACGGACGGCATCGATGGGCTGAACGCCACGGTTACTTTTTTCGTAAGTATCTTTTTCATGCTGATCTCCGGCATGATCGGCATTCACGGTATGAGCATTTTCGCCGCCGCCGCTGCGGGGGGGTGCCTTGGCTTCCTGATCTGGAATATGAACCCGGCGAAGGTCTTTATGGGGGACACCGGCTCGCTTTTCCTGGGCGGAATCGTGTGCGCCCTCGGCTTCGGGCTGAATCTTCCGATTTTGATTTTGCCGCTCGGTATTATTTATATCTGCGAAATTCTTTCCGTTGTGCTTCAGGTGTCTTACTTTAAGGCAACGCACGGAAAGCGGCTCTTTAAAATGAGCCCGATTCATCATCACTTTGAAATGTGCGGATGGGGAGAACTGAAAATCTGCCGTGTGTTCGGCCTGGTGACGGTGCTGTTCGGCATCGGTTCCGCCCTTCTCGTATATTATGGATTTTGACCGAATATTTTCGCTGCGTGTGAGCAGTATTTAATTATGACAAATATTTTGTTTCGCATATGCTTAAATAGACTGGAATGCACACCCTGAGATGGAAAAAGGGGGATACCATGACGAGAACAAAAGAAAAAGACCATACCGCCCCCCGCGGTGCCCGGAAAAAAGAAGAGGATACCAGGGAGTCGGTACCAAACGGAATCCGGAAAAAGTTCCGGATCTTTTCCGTACGTTCAGGCATGGATATGCCCTTTTTGTTTTTGATTCTCACCCTGCTTGTCATCGGTTTGGTGATGCTCTTTTCGGCGAGCTATGCCAACGCGTACTACCGCCATGGAAGCAGCTACTTCTTTATCAGCCGTCAGGCCGTTTTTGCGGTTCTGGGCGTTACCGCAATGATTTTTATCTCGTATTTCGACTATCATCATCTGCACAAGTTTGCCATTCCCTTTCTGCTTCTGTCCTTTATGATGCTGGCCCTTGTGCTTTTTATGCCGCGAATCAACGGCGTTCACCGCTGGATCGATCTGGGCCCGTTAGGGCAGTTCCAGCCGTCAGAGCTCGCAAAATTCGCGGTGATACTGGTGTTTTCCCACCTGATTTCCCTCAATTTTAAGCGAATGGATACCTTTCGGTACGGCGTTCTGCCGTATATTTTGATTCTTGGCGCCACAGTCGGCCTGCTGGTGCTGGAACCTCATATTTCCGCGACGGTCATCATGGTGCTTCTGGCCGGGGTAATGCTGTTTATAGGCGGGGTTCGCCTGCGCTGGTTCGGGCTTGCGTTCGGCGGCGCCGGAGCGGCGGTCGCTTATCTGGTTCTGTTCACGCAGAAATTCAGCTACGCCAACGACCGTATCGTCGCCTGGCTGGACCCTTTTTCCACGGCGAGCAAGGCGATTATGGAGGACACCTGGCAGACGCGGCAGTCGCTTTACGCCATCGGCTCCGGCGGCCTGCTCGGGCTGGGGCTCGGCCAGTCAAGACAGAAATATCTGTATCTGCCCGAACCGCAGAACGACTTCATTTTTGCGATCGTCTGTGAGGAGCTGGGCTTTATCGGCGCGCTGATCATCATCATTCTGTTTGCTATGCTGGTCTGGCGCGGCATTACCATTTCGCTCAAGGCCAAGGACAAATTCGGCATGCTGCTCGGGATCGGACTGGTCGTTCAGGTCGGACTTCAGGTGGTCCTGAATATCGCCGTTGTGACCAACACCATTCCGAACACCGGTATCAGCCTGCCGTTCTTCAGCTACGGGGGCACGTCGCTGGTTATCCTGCTGGCGGAAATGGGAATCGTGCTTTCCATTTCGCGAACGTCGGCGATTGAAAAAACTTAGCACCCGCCATTGGCGGTCAATATAAAAGGGGGATTGCCCTGAAAGTTCTATTTGTCGGCGGGGGCACCCCGGGGNTATCTTCGTGAAAAGGAGCCGGACGCACAGATTCTTTACGTCGGCGCGAAAGGCGGTATGGAGGAACGGCTGGTTCCCGCCGCGGGTTTCGACTTTGAGAGCATCACCATTTCCGGCTTTCAGCGTAAGCTGAACTGGAAAAACATCAAAAAGAACGTAAAGACCGTGGTCCACGTTTTCACTTCGAGCCGGGAGGCCCGCAAAATCATTCGGGAGTTTCAGCCCGATCTCTGTGTGGGTACCGGCGGCTATGTGGCCGGGCCGGTCCTGCGCGAAGCGATGAAAATGAAAATTCCGGCGGTCATCCACGAACAGAACGCGTTTCCGGGCGTGACCAATAAAATGCTTTCCAAACACGCGGACAGGACGATGCTCGCGGTATTGGACGCTCAGAAATATCTTGATCCGACGGCCAGATGCGTGCTTACCGGCAACCCGGTAAGACAGGCCGTCATCCGCGCGAACCGGGGGGAATCCCGCAAAGCGCTGCACCTGGACGAGCGTCCGATGATCCTTTCGTTCGGCGGAAGCCTTGGCGCCCGTAAAATCAACGAGGCCGTTGCCGACCTGCTTGTCAAAAGTGCCCGGACGGACCGTTTCCAGCATATCCACGGCTACGGCCAGTGGGGCGGATGGTTCCCCGACCTGCTGAAAGAAAAGGGGCTGGATCTGTCGGAGCATCCCCGTATCGATGTCCGGGAATATATCAACAATATGCCCGAATGCCTTGCCGCCGCGGACCTTGTGATCTGCCGCGCGGGAGCAATTTCTCTCAGCGAACTGCAGGCGCAGGGAAAAGCGGCTATTCTGATTCCGTCGCCCAATGTGGCGGAAAATCATCAGTATCACAACGCAATGGCCATGGTCAGCCGCAAAGCGGCCGCCATTTTAGAGGAAAAAGATCTTTCCGGCCCGGCCCTGTGCAAAATGGTGGACGACCTTTTCCAGCAGCCGGAAACCATCCGGTCGCTGGGGGAAAACGCGCACAGTATGGCGATTCTTGATACCAATGAACGAATTTACAAAATCATGAAAGAGGTATTGGCAGGCACCTGAGAAAGCAATTCACAGCAGAACAAAAGACCGCATAGTATGTGATTAGACTATGTGGGGGTGTTGTTATGTCAGAGCTTTTAATACAGGGACCGAATAAATTACAGGGTGAAATCCATATCCACGGCGCAAAAAACAGCACATTGCCTCTTATGGCGGCTTCTTTACTCTGTAGTGGCCAGTGCATACTACATAATTGTCCTATTTTGTCGGATGTGGACACATCCTTAAAAATTCTGCGATACCTTGGCTGCCATGTGGAACGCTCCGGCAGCGATGTGACCATTGACCCGAGCAGTGCGAATGAATATGAGATTCCGGACCTTCTGATGCGTGAAATGCGCTCTTCCATTGTTTTTTTGGGGGCGATCGTCAGCCGGATGGGCAAAGCGGAGCTTTCCTTCCCCGGCGGCTGTGAGCTTGGCCCCAGACCCATTGACCTGCATCTTCTGGCACTGCGGAAAATGGGAGTCATTATCAACGAAGACCACGGCTGCCTGAAATGCAGCGCGCCGAACGGGATTCAGGGTGCCTGTATCAATCTGTCGTTCCCAAGCGTGGGGGCGACGGAGAATATCATCATCGCGGCCAGCCGCGCAAAGGGGACTACGGTCATCACCAACGCGGCGCGTGAACCCGAAATCTGGGATCTGGCCGATTTTCTGAATTCCTGCGGCGCTAAAGTCCAGGGAGCCGGAGAAAGCACCGTCGTGATTGAAGGAGTCACAGGCCTGACCGGGTGTGAACACAACGTGATTCCCGACCGCATCGCGGCGGCAACCTATTTAACGGCGGCTGCGATTACCGGCAGCACGCTCACGGTTGCCAGTGTGATCCCCCAACATATTTCCCCCGTTATCCCCGTTTTTGAAGAGTGCGGGTGCCAGATCGATATTCTGGATCGCAACATTAAAATAACGGCGCCGAAAAGGCTGGGAAGAGTCAAAAGCATCCGGACGATGCCGTACCCCGGGTTCCCGACCGACGCGCAGGCGCCGGTGATGGCAATGACCACGCTGGCGGACGGCACCAGTATTTTCGTTGAAAATATCTTTGAAAGCCGCTATAAGCATGTCGGAGAGCTGATGCGCCTGGGAGCCAACATCAAGGTGGAAGGGCGCGTCGCGATCGTCGAGGGAGTCAGCCGGCTGTCGGGCGCACCGGTGGAGGCCGCGGACCTGCGCGGCGGAGCCGCCCTGGTTGTAGCGGGGCTTGCGGCGCAGGGCACCACGCTGATTTCCGGTTTGAAGCATCTGGACCGCGGCTACGAGAGCATTGAAAAGAGCCTGGCTATGCTGGGAGCGGACATTAAAAGAATTTAATCCCACTACCGGAGGAATTACAAATGGACAGGAACCGAAAAAACAGGAAGGATGCCATCCCGCGCGTCTACGACAAGAAAAGCGGGGAATACCGTCCTGTCTCCGAATGGGAAGAACAGGGTGCGGGCGGGCGAGGCGGCGCAAAATATGCTTCGCCGAAACGCAGGGCGGATAACCGGAAAAGGCGCAGGCGACGGTTCCTTCTGCTGTTCTACATTTTCCTGTTTCTCACGGTGATTGTGGGGGCGGTTGTCGTTTCTCTGACCGTCCTGTTTAAAATAGAGACCATAGAGGTTGCCGGGACCTCCCGCTATCCGGCACAGGCGATTGTGCAGGCGGGGGGAATCCAAAAAAGGGGAAATCTTTTCCTTGCCCATACCAGAAGCGCGGCGGCCGCTATCCAGCAAAAGCTGCCGTATATCGGCAAGGCGAAGGTTTCCCGGCGCCTTCCCGCCAAAATCGTGATCGAGGTAACGGAGGAAGCCGTTTCCGGCGCAATCGAGTATAAGGGAAAATACGCGGTGGTCAGCGCAAACGGCAAGGTGCTCGAGCTGGCGCAAAAGATGCCGGAAAACTGCACCGCGATCAAGGGGCTTTCGCTTTCCAAAGCCGAGGTCGGGAAAGCCGTCGTTTACGCGGACACATCCCAGAAAGAGACCTTTCAGAGCCTCAGCGCCGCGATCAGCGGCAACAAGTTTGAAAAAATTACGGAGATGGATTTCAGCAATCCATACAAAATCCAGGTTGTCTACGATGGACGCATCATTATGAACCTTGGCCTGTCGTCCGATCTGGATTATAAACTTCGTTTTGCAAAAAGTATTTTCGATGCGGGAAAAATCAAGGACAACGAACGGGGCACGCTGAATCTTTCCGTAGCGGTGGAAGACAACAACGCCTTCTTTGATCCCAGCTATTCGGCTTCCTCTCCCGCGTCCTCCACCACAGCGAGTCAGCCTTCACAAAATAGCAGTGGATAGTTCTTATAATGAATATTAATATTCATGAATTATACTATACTGAATAAGATAGAATTTTATTGAAATTGTGACCGATAAGTGTTAAATTAATATTATAGAAAAATAATAATGTTTGCAGCCGCGGCAGCCCGCCGGGCGCGAATATAGACGTATATTAAGGGGGATGCAGCACATGTCTTTCGAGATTGACAATGACTTTGACAACATTGTGCAGATTAAAGTAATCGGTGTGGGCGGCGGCGGCGGAAACGCGATTGACCGCATGGTCACTATGGGCGTTCAGGGCGTTGAGTTTATCAGTGTAAATACCGACAAACAGGCGCTTTACCGTTCCAAGGCCACACAGAAAATACAGATCGGGGAAAAAGTCACGCACGGAAAGGGCGCGGGTTCCAAGCCGGAAATGGGGCAGAAGGCCGCGGATGAAAGCCGCGAAGCCATCGCAGCCGCCATCAGGGGCAGCGATATGGTTTTCATCACCGCCGGTATGGGCGGCGGGACAGGCACCGGCGCCGCACCGATTGTCGCGGAGATTGCGCGCGACATGGGCGTGCTGACCGTTGGAATTGTGACCAAGCCCTTTGATTTTGAGGGTCGGCGCCGTATGGAGCAGGCCGAAAACGGAATTACCGCCCTGCGCGAACATGTGGACTCCCTTGTTGTCATCCCGAATGAAAGACTGAAGCTGGTCAGCGAACAGCGCATCACCCTTATCAACGCATTCTCCATTGCCGACGATGTTCTCCGTCAGGGCGTACAGAGTATTTCGGATCTGATTAAGCTGCCCGGTCTTGTCAACCTGGACTTCGCGGACGTCACCGCGGTCATGAAGGACGCCGGCTACGCGCACATGGGCGTGGGCAGGGCTTCCGGCAAGGATAAAGCGGCAACCGCCGCCAATATGGCGATTTCCAGTCCGCTTCTCGAAACCGCTATCAACGGCGCCAAGGGCGTCATTATCAATATTACCTCTTCGCCGGACATCGGTCTGGATGAAATTGAGACTGCCTCTTCCATGATTGCCGAACAGGCGCATCAGGATGCCAATATTATCTGGGGCGCGGCGTTCGATGAAAACATGGACGACGAAATGAGCGTTACGGTCATTGCCACGGGCTTTGCCACCACCAACGGAACGGTTTTCCCTTCGGACAAGCCCGAGCAGGACGCCAAACGGGACGAGCCCGCGAAGCCGGTCAGCAAGCCCAACCCGATCGACGACGAAGACTTCACCGACATCATGTCGATTTTCAACCGCAAATAAGTTAAACAGTACATAGCGGCCTTCCGGCGGATACGTTTTCGTATCCGCCGTTTTTTTGCTTTCTATCCAAAATACACGATAAAATCCGGTAGGAATTGCCCTAATTCATTCAAAATGAGCCATGTAGAGCATTTTAGAACAGATTTGAACAAATATTGCTCAAAATACCCCGATTGCTCTTGTAATCTCCTGATATTGTGTTATAATAGCTTTTGGAATAAAGACATCCAAATTTGAACATACTGGGGGTGGCATTGTGAAACCTGACCCTTTAAGTCGACATTTCATTCAATTTCATAAAGGAGATGAGCGCAATGCTATCCTATTACAAGACGATCAACGGTCACATCTCGCCGATTCCTTCCTGTGAACCCGGGTGCTGGATCAACTGCGTGGCGCCGGACGACGAGGAAATCAACAGCCTGATTGCCGACTTTCAGATTGAACCGGATTTCTTCCGCGCGGCCATGGACGAAGAGGAATCCTCCCATATCGACAAGGAAGACGAAAGCACGCTGATCATCATCGATATCCCGGTGATTGAAAAGGCCGGTAAAAATATTACGTACACCACCACGCCGGTCGGTATTATTCTGACGGAAAAAAATGTGATCACCGTTTCCACCAAGGAAAATCCGATTATCAATGAATTTTCGGAGGACGTTGTCAAGGGCGTTCAGACCAACATGAAAACCCGTTTTGTCCTTCTTTTTATGCTGCGCGTCGCGTCGCGGTATCTGCAATACTTAAAACAGATCGATAAGATCAGCAACTTTGTGGAACGGGAGCTCCGCAAATCCATGAAGAATTCCGAGCTGATTCAGCTTCTGGATATTGAAAAATCCCTGGTGTACTTTTCTTCTTCGCTCAAAGCGAATGAAATTACCATTGAAAAAATCATGCGCGGCCGCGTCGTCAAGCTTTACGACGACGATCAGGATCTGGTCGAGGATGTGCTGATAGAAGTAAAACAGGCAATCGAAATGTCGAATATCCACCTCAACATTCTGTCGGGTACCATGGACGCCTTTGCTTCCGTGATTTCCAACAACCTGAACATCGTCATGAAGGTTCTGGCTTCCCTTACCCTCTTGATTTCCATCCCGACCGTTATTTCGGGTGTTTACGGCATGAATGTGAGCGGGATTCCGCTGACGAATTTCTGGTTCCCGGTATCGCTTTCCCTGGTCTGTATGGGGATTGCCTATTTGATACTGAGAAAGAAAAATATGTTTTAATTGATTCCGGTATATGCTATAATAAATAAGAATAAAATAAATTGGTAGGGAACTGTATTACAGTTCCCTATTCTGATAGTTGTGAGGTTAGCATGGACAGACTGCAAATTCATACGAACGATATGGCACAGGCCGCCAAAACACTGCGCGCAGGCGACCGGATTCTGTTGAGCGGCACGATTTACACGGCGCGCGACGCCGCGCATAAGCGGCTGTTCGCCATGCTTGACAGTGGGGAGCCGCTCCCGTTCGAGCTGAAAAACGCCGCAATTTATTACGCCGGGCCGACACCAGCGCCGGAGCACCTGCCGATCGGCGCGTGCGGGCCTACCACTTCCTCGCGCATGGATGTGTTTGCGCCCCGCCTGCTGGATCTGGGGCTGAAATGCATGATCGGCAAGGGCGGCCGTTCCCCGGAGGTGGTCGACGCCATCCGGCGCAACCAGGCGGTGTACCTGTGCGCGATCGGGGGCGCGGGGGCGCTTGCGGCAAAATGCGTCCGTTCCGTCAAGGTCCTTGCGTTTGAGGACCTTGGCTGTGAATCCGTGAAAGAGCTGCAGATAGAGGATTTTCCGCTGTTTACGGCAATCGACTGCTGTGGAGGCAGCCTTTTTGAGGTGTAGCTATGTTTCAGTTTTTAATTCGCTTGTTTGTGAAGGATTATCAGAAAACGGATGACAGCAAGGTGCGGGAACGGTACGGGAAATTTTCCGGCGCGGTCGGGATTGTGACGAATATCTTGCTGTTCCTTATGAAGATCACAACGGGAATTCTTTTTCACAGCATCGCGATCACTGCGGACGCCATCAACAACCTGTCGGACTCCGGCTCGGCCATTGTTACTCTGGTCGGCTTTAAGATGGCGGGAAAGCCCGCCGATGAAGAGCATCCGTACGGTCACGCGCGCATTGAATATCTTTCCGGCCTGATTGTGTCGTTTGCCATTCTGATGGTCGGCTTTCAGCTGGTTCAGAGCTCCTTCGATAAAATTCTGAACCCGGAGGACGCCGAATTCAGTCTGGTTTCCATCGGCGTGCTGATTTTGTCGGCTTTGATCAAGCTGTGGCAGTGCCTGTTCTATAAGAAGGTCGGCAGTACCATCGACTCCTCCACCGTTTCCGCCAACGCGGCGGACAGCCTGAACGATGTATTTTCCACCCTGTCCGTTCTGGCCGGTATCCTGATCACTTATTTTACGGGCTTTAACCTTGACGGATACATGGGCGTGATCGTCGCCCTGCTCATTATGATTACGGGCGTCCGGCTGATTGTCGAAACCAGCAATCCGCTTTTGGGAATGGCTCCTACCAAAGAGCTGGTGGATGAAATCTACGCTAAAATCATGAACTACGACGGGATTCTGGGGATGCATGATCTGAACGTCCACAATTACGGACCCATGCGCTGCTTTGCCTCCGTTCACTGCGAGGTCTCTGCCGGACAGGATATTATGGTGAGCCACGATATCATCGACAATATTGAGCGCGACTTTCTCAGTGAAAAGGGAATCCACCTCGTGATCCACCTTGACCCGATTGTGACGGACGACGAGCGCACCAACCAATTGAAAAAGCAGGTTATGGAGATCATCAGGGGCATTTCTCCGGAAATCAGCATGCATGATTTTCGTGTGGTGTGGGGCACCACCCATTCCAATCTGATTTTTGACGTCTGCGTTTCCTTCGCGTTCCCCGTGAGCGACAGCGAGCTGACCCGGCGGATTACAGAGGAGATCAACAAGCTGGATCCGACCTATTTTGTGGTTCTTACCGTCGACCACAGCTATGTTCCGGAGCCATAATGTGCCGCCCGCAACAAAAAATTAACAATTAACCTACTTGCATTTTCCAAGGGCTTGTATTAAAATACTTTTAGCACTTAAAACCAGAGAGTGCTAAAATTGATGGACAGAGGTAGGTTGATTATGGCAGTAAAACAATTTAAAGCGGAATCCAAGCGCCTTTTGGATTTGATGATTAATTCCATTTATACCCATCGCGAAATTTTTATGCGCGAGCTGATTTCCAATGCCAGCGACGCCATTGACAAGCTTTATTACCGGACGCTGAGCGACGGCGACACCGGACTGAACCGGGATGATTTCTGCATTCAGATTCTTCCGGATAAAGAAAACCGTACGCTGACCATTACCGACAACGGCTGCGGCATGACGAAAGAGGAGCTGGAAAACAACCTCGGCACCATTGCCAAAAGCGGCTCGCTGAATTTCAAAAAAGAAAACGAGCAGAAGGAAGATATTGAAATCATCGGCCAGTTCGGGGTGGGCTTCTATTCCGCGTTCATGGTCAGCGAAAAGGTAACCGTCGTCAGCAAGCCGTACGGAATGGAAGAGGCCTACCGATGGGAAAGCAGCGGCACCGCGGGCTACACGATGGAGCCCTGTGAAAAGGAAGGCCACGGTACCGAAATCATTCTGAAGATCAAGCCGAATACGGACGACAACAATTACGACGAGTATCTCGATTCCTATACTCTCCGGAACCTTGTCAAGAAATATTCCGATTACATCCGTTACCCCATTAAGATGGACGTAGAAAAAAGCCGTCTGAAAGAGGGCAGCAAGGATGAATACGAAACCTATTCCGAGAACGAAACGCTAAACAGCATGGTTCCCATCTGGCGGAAAAATAAAAATGAGATCACCGAAGACGAGTACAATGAGTTTTACAAGAGCAAATTTATGGATTACGTCAATCCGATGAAGGTGATCCATTCCAGCACCGAGGGTACCGCAACCTATAACGCCCTGATGTTCATTCCTGCCAAGGCGCCGATGAATTTCTACACCCGCGATTATGAAAAGGGCCTTCAGCTCTATTCCAACGGGGTGCTGATTATGGACAGGTGCGCGGACCTGCTGCCGGATTATTTCAGCTTTGTGCGCGGCCTTGTCGATTCTCAGGACCTTTCGCTGAATATTTCCCGTGAAATGCTGCAGCATGACCGCCAGCTGAAAATCATCGCCGGACGTCTGGAAAAGAAAATCAAATCCGAACTGGAAACGATGCTGGAAAACGAGCGTGAAAAATACGAGGAATTCTTCAGGAATTTCGGTCTGCAGCTGAAGTACGGCATTTATCAGGATTACGGCATGCATAAGGATGTCCTGCAGGACCTGCTGCTGTTCTACTCCTCCGGTGAAAAGAAGCTGGTCACGCTCAAGGAATACGTTTCCCGTATGAAGGAGGACCAGAAATATATTTACTACGCCTGCGGCGAAACCACGGATAAGGTGGATATGCTCCCGCAGACCGAGGCCTTGAAGGACAAGGGCTACGAGATCCTCTATCTGACCGACAACGTGGACGAGTTCGCCCTGCGGATGCTGATAAAGTACGATGACAAGGAGTTCCGTTCCGTTTCCGCCGACGATCTGGGGCTGGAAACCGAGGAGGAAAAGAAGGAAGCCGCAAAGCAGGTGGAGGAGAACAAGGATCTGCTGACCTTTATGAAGGATTCCCTTGACGGCAAGGTCAAACAGGTGATCCTGTCGCAGAAGCTGAAAACACACCCGGTATGCCTTTCCACCGACGGCGCGATCTCTATCGAGATGGAAAAGGTGCTTAACGCCATGCCGACGGATGAGAAGGTCACGGCGCAGAGGGTGCTGGAAATCAACGCGAACCATCCGGTTTTCGCAAAGCTGCGCGAGCTTTACGAGAAGGATCAGGATACCTTAAAGGAGTACGCTTCCCTGCTGTATATGCAGGCCCTGCTGATCGAGGGCGTCAGCATCGACGACCCGGTCGCGTTTTCCAATCAGATTTGCGGCCTGATGACAAAATAAACACCGACTAATACCATCTCCATTTCAGTTTGCAGGACAAAACACGTTTCTCCCCCGCCGAAGGCGGGGGAGAAACACAATCTTGTTGCAGAATCAACTGGAAATACTGTAATTATTATTTTACAAGCGAAAGCACCGGGAGCGGATTGATATTCCGCTCCCGGTGCTTTTTGATCGTTTCGCAGCTAAATTAAATTGTCCACATATTTGAATGCGAAGCGCTTTGCCCTCGGCAGGCGTCCGTAGCATTCGCGCGCCGTTTGCTCCGCATAGTCCGTCATCACTTTTCTTTCCTTTTCCGTGATTCCCTGACGGCTGAACCGGGCTTTCAGCGCGAGGCCGCTGATTTCCTCACTGATTTCTCCGCCGTATTCCGTGAGTTTGGTGAGATAGGCATAGACCGCGATTGCGGCCCTGTTGACGTCTGTGTGCGCAAATAATTTCAAACGGTGTGCTAGCGCGATTCTGCGCTTTAACGCCGTACAGACAAGCAGAAGGGCAATAGAAGCGATGATAAGGACAAGCGGCAAAGTGGAATTGCTCAGATCCGGGGTCCTCTGCGGCCCCGCGCCGGGGGCGGAGCTTGCGGACGGAGACGATTCGGTTTGCGCGGGCTGGGAAGAAGCGGTTTCCGGCTCGCTCTGCACTGCGCTTTCCGCGGATGGATTGCTGGATTCCGCGCTGGGAACCGGGGGCTGATTTACCGGATTGTTGTCCTGCGTCAGATTCCGGGCCGGATTGAAACCGGGCGTGACGTCGAACGGCTGCCAGCCCAGCCCCGGGGAGTAAAGCTCCACCCAGGCGTGCGCTCGGCTGTCGGGGATATCCGCCCAGCCGTCGCTTCCCGCGTTCAGATAATCCCCGGTCGTAACGATATAGCCCTCCGCGTAGCGGGCCGGAACGCCCATGGCCCGCAGCATCACGGCGGCGGCGGTGGCAAAATGGACGCAGTAGCCCTCGTGGCTCTCCGACAGGAAATAGTCGGCGAAGTCCCTGCCCTTCGGCGGCTTTTTCGGCGAAAGGGTATAGTAACAGTGGTCGCTCAGATAGCTTTTGACCGCGTTGGCGATGCTGTCTACAGACGAATAAGAGTAGGAACTCGCTAAGTTCTGTACAAAAAATCCGTTCAGCCGCTCATCCTGCTTCATCAGGCTTACTATCTTTTCTTTTGTACCCTGCGGCAGCTGCGTATATTTGCCGTACAGAAACAGCCGGTACTCCTGCTCCTTACTGACAAAGGCTTTGGTTTCCCCATCCAGTTTGTTCAGAAGATTATCGGGAAGCGTACTTTTGTAATAGTCCGCAATATTAGTGGAATTCAGACTGTCCAGTCTGCTCTGTGCGTTTAAATAATCTGCCGCGTCCCTTGTCCGAAACATGGAATTCGGGGCCAGCGTGAAAAGGATACTCCACGGAGCGGACCGGGTCGCCTCTTCCGATAGAGCGTATGCGTAAAAGCTGTATTGCCCGGTGCCGAAAAGAGCGCCGGAGCGGATAAATGCATCGTTGATAAACCGCACGCCAGAAATCTGCTGTGGGGTAGTGGTCAGGTTGTACGGCGCGTAAATACATTGCTTTGCCGCCGCGATATTTTGAACCTGAAGCCCAAACGGCTGAAAATCCGGGGTGTTTCCGCGGCGGGACAGGGAGGCGTACTCCCCGGATAGGTTCTGAACGTTCAGCCCGTCCAGCTTTTGGTTGATGCCGGTATAGTCGGAATCCGGCAGCAGCTCCCAGCTTGAGCCGGTATAGACGCTTCCGGCAAAGCTTTTCAGGTAGAGGGGATACGGTTGGTCCGTCTTGACGCGCAGGGCGGTTTTTCCGGTAAATTCCACTTTTCCGGCGCCAGACAGGTCCACATGGGAAACGTTTCCGGCAAAGGCTTTGCCGCCGTTCAGAAAGGTGCCGTCCGTCGCGGTGTCGATCAGCTCCGTGCGCAGCTTTTCCGCCCCCTCGGGATGCCGGTAGCTCTGCGGGGGAAACGTGCCCATAATCAGCGCGAAGCTCAGCAGGACCGCCGGAATCATCAGCAGACCGCTTCGGGACGATACCGCGTCGTTTCTGACGGAAAAGCCCTTCGCCTTGGCGGAACGCTTCTTTTTTTCAGCGGACAGGCGCGTCAGTATCAGCAGCGTCCAGCAGAGAAGCAGCAGAAGCACGGCGGGGAAATACGGCGTGATCGTAAAGGCCAGCGCCGCAAGCAGAAAGGGAAACGTGGACAGAAAGGCCAGCCCGAAGCTCTTCCGTTTGATGACGGCGTTGCTCATCAGGCCCGTGACGGGAAACAGGACAAACAGCACAAACAGCGTGCATAGCTGGGAATACTGCGCCGCCGGGGCCAAAACAAGGTAAATGGGGAATTCAAAGTCGGAATGCTCCGCATAGGCGGTCATCATCCGGTTGACGGTAATGAGGAAGCCCTGAAAAATCAATTGGCGCAGGTACCAGACCGCCGCGCAGTACGCCAGACAAAAGACCAGCAGCAACAGGGGCTGAAAGCGTTTAAAGGAATGGATCAGCGCGAATACGGCCGTAAACAGCAGGGTGTAGGATAAAACCGTCAGGGGAAACACGGGGAGCGCGAAGGCGGAAATAAAACACCAGCCCGCGCCGAAAACGCCGGACAGAATCAGCATCAGCCGGAACACCGTGTTCCTTACGGGCGACGGAGTCTGTCCGCTCAGGCGGGGCGGGGAAATTTTCAGGCCGGGGGAATCCGGCAGATGATTTTCAGTATTCATGCGGCTCACCTGTTCCTTTATAGAATCAGGCCGGAAAGGCACTGCTGAATTTTTTCAGGATAGACCGTTACCACTTCTGCGTTCATCGCGCGCAGCGCGTCCGCCAGCCGGAGCTGTTCGTCGTCCGTTTCTCCTCCGACAGCCAGCACGGTGATCTTTTCCCCGTTCGGCCGGTCACAAAGCTCCGTAAGCGCTTCGGTCAGTTTTCCCGTGATATAAACGGCGTGGGAAAAGCTTCCGGCGTCTTGCTCTGTCTTGCTGCGGGACTTCAGGACATACGGCTCCTCGCGGTAGGACTGCGCGGAAAGCAGGCTGTTCAGCAAAGAGGCCAGATCCTCGTCGCTCTGAATCAGCGACGTGTGCAGCCGGTCCTCTTCTTTTCCGTACCATTCGATTCGGTGGATGATCTGGTTTTCCGTAAAGAAATGCGATAAAGAGGCGGCTGTTTCCATCAGTGCATCCAGCACCTCCCTGTTCGGCGAGAGCAGCTCCAGCAGCACAAGAATCCCGCTGTCGACCGGAAGTCCGAATTCCTTTACCATCAGCTCGTCCAGCTTGGAGCTGAGCTTCCAGTGGATGCTGCGCAGGCGGTCGCCGCTGCGGAACGCGCGCACGTCGAAAATTTCAGACGGGTCGTCTCCCGGCTTTTCTTCCGAGTAGGTGTTGCTTTCGGTGCCCGCGGCAGCCGTCATATCGATGGAAGAATCGATCGGATGCACCCGGGGAGCGATAAAGCATTCGGACTGAAGGTCCGGTTTCCGGCTGATACGAAAGATTCCGAGGGGGTCATAGTACTGAAGCTGCGTCAGCTTTACCGAAACACGGCCGCAGTAACGGGACTGCATCCGGTATTCCGCGGTCTGCTTCGAGCGGGCGTTCACCGGCGTGAACAGAGTTTGCTCCTGCCTTTCGCCGCTGAGAGAGTTTACGCAGGAGAAGTGCAGCTTTGCGCGGAGCAGGGGAAAGGCGGACGCGTTTTTCAGGGTAATATACAGAGAAAATTCCTGATTTTTGTACGGGGTGACATTCTGCGCCGCAAGCTCCGCCGTTGTTTTGCGTACGGCGAGCACCAGAAACAGCCACGAGAAGAACGGCAGGATAAGAATCAGCACCAGCGTGAAGAAGGCCAGATATTCTTTAAAAAAGAGAAAGAACAGAATTGCGGCGGCAAGCACAGCGCAGTAGGCGGCACGACAGCGGAACATGGCGTGCCCCTATTTCTGCACGACGGCGGGCGCGGGGACATCTCTTAAAATGTCCCTGAGCAGGCCGGCTGCGGTAACGTTGCCTATTTTCGCCTGGGGCTTCAGAATCATCCGGTGCTCCACCACGTCGGTGAAGACGGACTGCACGTCCTTCGGGACCACATAGTCCCTGCCGGAAAGATAGGCGTTCGCCTGCGCCATTTTGACGAGCGCGATGGAGCCGCGCGGGCTCGCGCCCAGCCGGATCAGGCCGTTTTCACGGGTCGCGCCCACCAGCCGGGCAATGTATGCGTACAGATCGTCTGAGAGGTAAATGGTGTCCGTCTCGTTCTGCATGGCGATGATTTCCCGCGCGTCGGCGGCTTTCCGGACCGATTCCAGCGGGTCCTCGCCCTGCTTGCGCTTCAAAATTTCCACTTCGTCGCGCAGCTCGGGGTATCCCATGGTCAGCCGCACCATAAAGCGGTCGAGCTGGGAATCGGGCAGCATCTGCGTACCCACCGAACCGATGGGGTTCTGGGTCGCAATCACGATATAGGGCTTCGGGGTGGGGTGGGCGATTCCGTCAACCGTGATGCTGCCTTCCTCCATGACCTCCAGAAGTGCGGACTGCGTCTTGCTGGAGGTACGGTTGATCTCGTCGGCCAGAAACAGGTTGCACAGTGCCGCGCCGGGCTTGTACTCCAATAAGCCGGTCGCCTTGTTGTAGATGGAAAATCCCGTTACATCGGTCGGCATTACGTCCGGCGTGAACTGGACCCGCTTGTAATCAAGGGACATTGCCTTGGAAAAGGCAAGGGCCAGCGTCGTTTTTCCAACGCCGGGGATGTCCTCCAGAAGAATGTGCCCCTGCGCCAGAATCACCATCAGCACTTTCCGGACAATCACGTCTTTTCCGACCACTGCTTTTTTAACCTCGTTGATGATTCTCAAAGCCTTTTCCTGCATTTTCAAAGCCACCGCCCCGTCTTTATATTCTGTATTATTATAGTCGAAATCAATCCGTTATGCAAACCGGGTGTTTTTATTGCGGAAGAATTTTCTCTTGAAAAATTGCCGCCATAGGCGCAAAATGGAAGGAATGAAGAATGGAGGCTGTGTAATGGAACAGAATATTGAAAAGCTGCAGAGCATGATTGACGAGAGCAAACGCATCGTGTTTTTCGGAGGAGCCGGCGTTTCCACCGAAAGCGGAATCCCGGATTTCCGCAGCGTGGACGGACTGTACCACCAGCATTACCGCTATCCGCCCGAAACGATGCTGAGCCACAGTTTTTATGAAACGCATATGGAAGAATTTTACGATTTTTACCGGGCCAAGATGCTTTGCCTGACCGCAAAGCCGAACGCCGCCCACAGGAAGCTTGCCGAGCTGGAGCGGGCGGGAAAACTGACCGCGGTGGTCACGCAGAATATCGACGGTCTGCACCAGACGGCGGGGAGCAAAACGGTCTACGAGCTGCACGGCTCCGTTCACCGCAACTACTGCCGGCGCTGTCATAAGCTTTACGACGCGGAATTCGTCCTGAACAGCACGGGAATTCCGACCTGTACCTGCGGCGGCACCGTTAAGCCGGATGTGGTGCTGTACGAAGAAGGCCTCAATCAGCGCACGCTTTACGGCGCGGTGGAGGCGATCGAGCGCGCGGACATGCTGATCATTGGCGGGACCTCCCTTGCGGTTTATCCGGCGGCAAGCCTGATCGACTACTACGGCGGGGACCGGCTGGTCCTGATCAACCGCACCAGTACCCTGCAGGACCGCAACGCCAATCTGGTGATTCAGGGCAGCATCGGCGAGGTGCTTGACAAAATCAAAGTGTGACCTTGGGAATTTGCCTCCTTTTGATCCTTGCCTCCCTCCGCGAGGGAGGTGGCGTGCCCGGCACGCCGGAGGGAGTAAAGCGGAAAAAAGCCCGGAAGAACGTGATTTTTTTCGTTCCTCCGGGCTTTTGTACGATTGTTTTTAGGAAAACCGCTGCTCGGCTGTTTATCCCTTGACTGCGGTGTCGTATATTTTATTCAGCTCCTCGTATTGGGGAGAGACGATCATGCTGACGTAATTTCCGTTCTGGTTGACGCCGCATTTTTTCAGCATCGCGTATTCCTCCGGCAGATAGTCCTTCATTTCGGTTTCCTTCTGCTGGTAGCGGGCGTCCAGTTTTTCCTTGATCCGCTTGGCCGCGTCGGCGTCCTTTCCCTCCAGGAAGATGATCTCGTCGCCTTTGATGCCGGTCGAATCGACATAGGCGGCAAACTGCTTGACGTCTGCGGTGTCAATTCCGTAATTCGGCATCAGGTCCTCGGCGGAATACTCCGTCATTTCCTTATTGGAGAGGACCGCCTTCATATCCGCCATCACCTTGGTCAGGTCGGCCTGTTTTGTTCCGCCGCCGCACGCGGCCAGAGAACAGAGCATTGCCGCGGCGAGCAGCAATGATAAAAGCTTTTTCATCGGTATTCTCCCTTATTTTACAGTATGTGTTAAAATGTAATCAATCCATACCTGACAGGCCTTGTCCGTAAAATGGATTCCGAGGTCGTTGGGGTCGCTGCAGTATTCGGGAATCAGGTTCCCGTCGCTGTCACGCATGACCGACGCAACGTCAATGTAATAATATCCGTTCTTTTTGCACATTTCCGCCAGCTTCGCGTCGTAAGCGGAAAGGTTCGGATTGTTCAGGGTCGTCATCTGCTGCTCCTTGATGATGGGGGTCGCGGACTGAACAAATAACTTGGCGTCCGGGGATTTTTCCTGAATCTTTGCAAGGAGCTTGGACATGTTTTCTACGGAACCGTCAATGCCGTACAGGGCCAGGTCGTTGGCTCCCAGCATAATGTAAACTTTTTTCGCGCCCATCGCCGCAACGTTGTCTTCCAGAAGCGCCTTCTTTCCGTTATAGAGCGGGTGGATGGAAGAAGTACCGAGGGGCTTCAGCGCGTTGCCGCTGCCCATACTGCCGGCGGCCAGAAACTGGGCTTTTCCAAAGAAACCCGCCTCTGTTTTGCGCTTCGCGGTGACGTAATTTTTCAGCTTCAGGGAGACGGAATCCCCAATAAAGACCGCGTCGTCAAGGTAGCTTGCGTCCGCTTTGGCGCTTTCCTGCACCGCATCGGAATTTTCCGGCTGAGAGGATGCGGGCGGCGCCACCGAGGAGGCCTCCTGTGAACTTACCGCGGAAGAAACCTCGCTCTGTACGGTGGAACTCGCGGGAGCGGCGCTGGAAGCGGTTTGCTTATTTCCGCCGCAGCCGGATAAAAGCAGCAGCCCGGCCGTCAGAAGGGCCAGTCCCCTCCTGCTGTCATTTTTATTATGATTCATCTTAGCACCTTCTAATCAACAAGTAAAATTAACACAAACAGTATAGCATATGTATGACCGTATCACAACAATTGTTACAAAATATGACAGGAAGATATCCCCATCAATTCCAGATATAAAAAATGAGCGGCGCCCTGCGGCGCTGCTCATTCCGTCTGCTGTTATGGGGATTTCCGAAATCCTATCTGTTCTCAAAGCTGGCACATGCCGTTGCGGACTGTGAGTGCGGCTGGGCGTTTCCGGACTGGACGCTGATTTCATTCGCGTCGCACCGCTCGTTTGAGTTAAACCGGCAATTTTCCGCTTCACAGTAGATGTCCAGAGCCGTGTTGGGAAGAGAACAGCCAACGGAGTTCTGCGCGCCATCCGTCGCGTCCAGAAAAGAAGAACAGCAGGTTTCCTCGCTGTCCTGGGCCTGACGGCCGCTGACCTGAATTTCGGGTCTGCAGCAAAAGTTGTCCCTGTTGTTGGCACAGGTCATTACGTCGCAATGTAAATTTGTCATGGTCGGCACCTCTTTATTAAAAATTACTTTTTAATATTCTGTACCGACTTGGGACTTTTATACAGCACTGTGGTCCGTATGTTCACGTTATGGTGCAGTTCCTTGTTTACAGCGAGGGGCTTTCAACTTCAAAATCGGTTTGAACAACACTTTTATTTTTCCATCGTCCGATTTTATATGCGGTAACGGAAATCGCCGCTCCAAAAAACCAACCGACCGCGTAGGACAGATAAATGTATTCCTTTCCCCGGGATTGTGCAATCAGATAGGCAACCGGCACTCTGGCGAACCACAGGGATACAAAAGTCGAGATCATAGGAATCATCATTTCACCCGCGCCGCGAAGCACTGCGTTCAGGGTGAACAAAAGAGCCAGAAGGGCATAGAACGGCAGTACGCAATGAAGATAGGCCACCCCGCCGCTGATGACTTGAGGATTCTGGTTGAACATGCGCATAAACAGGGCACTCATCGGATAAATCGCCATGCTGATTACAATACTGGAGCCCACCGAAAGCACAAGCCCTGATCGGGTTCCGGTTTTTACACGGTCCATCCGGGATGCACCTACATTCTGTCCCACATAGGTAGTCACCGCGGTGGAGAAGCTTTGAATGGGCATGAACGCAAAGGTATCTATTTTATTAGCGCCGTTAAAGCCGGCCATAAAAGCGGAACCGTAGGAATTTACCAAAGCCTGCATTACCATGATTCCTACAGAGAATAAAGCTTGCTGAATACCGGACGGGATGCCCAGCCTCAAGGCCTTTTTAAAAAGAGCGGAATCAAATTTAAACTTAAATACCTGTATATGAATAAAAGAAAAATGTTTGTTAATAAACCGGATTCCGAACACCCAGGAGCAGAATTGGGCAATAATGGTGGCAAATGCCACTCCGAATACGCCCCAGCCGAATGCGACCGTAAAGAGCAGATCCAGAACAATATTGATAATAGTTGCAATCAGTAAAAATAAAAGGGAGGTTCGGCTGTCACCGAGCCCCTGCAAAATACCGGAATTAATGTTGAAGCCGAGATTTCCGATTATGCCGACGAACACAACGATCAAATAAACCTGTGCCATGGCGAGCGTACCGTCGTTCGGTACTTTCATCAGGCGCAGGAGAGGACCCCCCAGAAGAATTCCCGCTGCAGTCAGCGGAACGGCACCGATCATCATAGCCGAGTAGATGGTATTGATGGTGTTCTCCACGCTTTCAATATCTTTGGCTCCGTAGAACTGGGATATCATAATGGTTGCCCCGATTCCCATTCCCATAAACAGAGAGCTCATCATGAAAATAACCGGAAAACCGGTGCCAACGGCGGCCAGCGCCTTTTCTCCCACAAAGTTGCCTACCACAATGCTGTCAACCATGTTGTACAGCTGTTGGAACACATTGCCGATCAGCAACGGAATTGAGAACATAAAAATCAGTTTATACGGGTTTCCAAAAGTCATATCCGTAACACCGGCCAGGGACTTTTTCACAAAACGACTCTCCTTTATCTTCTTCATCCTGCATACGAACTTTAATATTCTACCATAAAATATGCTATATGAGAAGAGATTCGTTTCGGCAAAGCTTATTAATATTTTATTTATTTTCCGTTTTATCGGCAGGAGGGTTTTTGACCACAGTAATCTCCACTCTGCGGTTTTTGGCCCGGCCTTCCTCGGTGAGGTTGGAAGCAATCGGCGAAAAATGGGCGAAGCCCTGTATCGACAGCTTGTCCTGTTTCATTCCGTAGCTGACAAAGCTGTTCATTACCGTGATGGCGCGCTCCGTGGACAGCCTCCAGGAAACCTGGTCGCTCGCGACGGTATGTTCGCCGACGTCCGCGGTATGCCCGCTGATGGTGATGTAATCGATGCGGTCATATACCTGTGACAGGGCGCCTTCAATTTCGTGAAGCACCGGCTCGCTGGAGGGCAGCATTTTGGCGCTGTCCGGAATAAACATCAGGGTATCCTTCAGGTGTATCTTTACGTAGGTGTCTGAATTGACAAGGCCGACCGAGTTTTGCAGATTATTTTTCTCGACATAGTTTTCCAGCACGTCGTAAACCTGATCCAGTGCGTCGGGATTTACTGCCGTTCCGCCCGTGCCGGTTCCCGTTCCTGTGCCGGTTCCCGTGTCCGTGCCAGTGCCAGTACCAGTACCCGTCCCTGTACCTGTTCCTACCGCGTTAGCGGTTGTGGAGTAACCGTTGCCCATCGCTGTGCCGAAATTCTCAGCCATTTTTGCGACTTTTTTCGCGTCGATGGTACTCATGGAATAGAGAATAATAAATAAAGCGAGCAGAAGGGTAATCATATCGGAATAGGTCAGAAGCCATCTCTCGCTGTTTTCTTCTTCTTCATGCTCTGAAGCAACATGCTTTTTAATAGCCATATGTTTCCCCCTGATTTATTTCTCGATACCTTCCTTATACTTTTTATCGCCGTGCGGAAATAGCTGGTAATAGACGGAAAGCTTATTTTCGATGCTGCGCGAAGATTCTCCGCGTGCGATCATGCAGATTCCTTCCGTCATCATTTCCCTTAAAATCTGCTGCCGCTTCAAAACACCTTTCAGGCGGCTGGCAAAGGGCATATACACAAGGTTCGCCATTACGACGCCGTACAGCGTAGCGATAAAAGCGACGCCGATGGAAGCTGTGAGCGACGCCGCGTCGGTCATGTTCGACAGTACCTGAATCAGTCCCATTACGGTGCCGATAACACCCATTGTGGGAGAGAAGCCCGCGGCGCTGGTAAATACGGATATTTCCATCTGCTTCTGTGCCGTATACGCACGGATGTTGGATTCCAGGGCGTACTGGATTTCCTCGTCGGACTTCATGTCCAGCGCCAGCACCATGCCGGATTTTAAAACAAGAAATTCGCTGCTGTCCAGCTCAGAGTCGTTGATCAGCTCCTGCAGCTTCAGGATTCCTCCCTGCCGGCAGGCATCGGCCATAAAGGTGATTTTTTCAATGACCTTGGTTGGATTTCCCAACGATTTGTTGGAAAACGTACCGACCAGGGACTTAAACGCCGACAGAATATCGGTAAGCTTGTAGGAAAGTACAACGGCGCCCATGGTACCGCCAAAAACAATGACGAAGGGACTCAGCAGAAAGAGGGAACTCAGCACTCCGTGCTCCAACGTGTATCCTAGAATCAAAGCACCAAACGAAATCACAATTCCCAAAACAACTGAAATATCCAAACGAAATTCCTCCGATATCTTAAAAATGCATGTGAACATAATAGGTAAAGAAGCTTATTCCCGAACTTATTTTTTCAATTTAAAATAATTCTTTTATTGTATTATTCGACAGGAATCAAACCTCTTCTATACTAAATATCGACAGGATTACATAAATATGTAGTCCCCGCGAAAGGAATGTTTTTTCTTTATATAATCTTTATATCGGCCGGAATTCTCTTGACTTTACGCGAAAATCGCTTACAATTTGAATAGTTTTTTGGAATACATGATGGAGAATATTTCATGATACTAATAAGGAAGAGGAGAACTGCGATATGCTGACAAGACACGGGCTGATCGAATTTTGCCTGACATTTTCCGGCGCATATGAAGATTATCCGTTTGACGACGATCCCGAATCGGCACAGGCGTGGGCCGTTCTGCGGCACCGGGTCAACAAAAAAGCTTTTGCCTTTGTTTATGAGCGCGGCGGGGCCGTTAATATCAATCTGAAGTGCGACCCGATGTTTGCCGATTTGCTGCGCGGCGCTTATCCCGCGGTGACGCCTGCCTATCATATGAACAAGGTTCACTGGAATACCGTAAAGGTGGACGGTTCCGTTCCAGAGCAGGAAATTTACACATGGATCGGCCAGAGCTACGATCTCATCAGGCCCGGAACCGCGAAAAGAAAAAAATAGTGCTTGACAAGTTTCTGTGTTTTGCATATAATAGCTGTCAAAGAGAATAAAAGCCACAAACCGATGATTAAGAGTAGTAGGCAGGCAGATCGCTCGCGTAGAGAGCCGCAGATGGTGGGATTGCGGAGGAGTGCGGCAGGCTGAATGGACTTATGAGGGCAAAATGAAAAGCGGAGCAGTTGGCTCTGCCCAGTAGCTTTTGACGGGAACTTCGCCCGTTACCAAGGAAGCATACATCATGGAAAGTCGTGTATGGAAAAAGCGGGCGGTTTAACCGTCAATTTGGGTGGTACCACAGGAGCGAACGCTCTTGTCCCTGTTTTCAGGGGCAAGGGCTTTTTTATTTTTAAAATCCAGGTTAAGGAGTGACGGAAATGGCAATGTACGGGATACGATGGCGAGGCGGTGTCAATCAACCGCGGCAAGAACGAAACAACTTAACTTTCAGGAGGAAACGACAATGAAAAACAGATTTTATCATACAGTAAAAAAAGTCATGGCGGGGGTCCTTGCAGTGGCGCTGGCAGCTTCCTTTACGGCGTGTTCGTCCGGTGCGGCGGCCAGCTCCGCGGCAAGCGCAGCCGGTTCGGAAGCACAGAGCCAGGGCGCAGCGAAAAATTTCAAGATCGGCGTCATTCAGTACGCGACGCATCCTTCGCTCGACAACTGCTACACCGGGTTTAAAGCGGGTCTGGAAGAAGCCGGACTCAAAGACGGGGACAATATCACCATTGATTTTCAAAACGCGCAGGGCGATAATGCGAACGGCGACCTGATCGCGAAAAACATGGTTTCCAAGAAATACGACATGTTGATGGGAATCGCCACCCCGGCGGCCATGTCCGCGTACAGCGCGGCAAAAAGCACCGATATCCCCGTTGTGTTCACCGCCGTTTCCGACGCGGTCGCCGCGGGAATCGTCAAATCCAACGAAAAGCCGGAAGTCAACTGCACGGGCTCGTCCGACGTGCTTCCGCTTGAACAGCAGATCAAAATGATCCGCGCGTTCCTGCCGGATGCGAAAAAAATCGGCATCCTCTACACCACCAGCGAGCCGAATTCCGTTTCCCAGCTCGCGCAGTTCAAGGAGCTTGCCCCGAAATACAACTTTGAAGTTGTCGACGTCGGCGTGACCAACGCCTCCGAGGTTGCCGCCGCGGCTGCAACCGCCGTTTCCAAGGGCGTTGACTGTATCAATAATTTTACCGATAATAATGTCGTCGACAATCTTTCCTCTGTTCTTCAGGCGGCCGGAAAAGCAAACATCCCCGTTTTCGGCTCGGAAGAGGAACAGGTGAAAAACGGCTGCCTCGCATCCCAGAGCATCGACTATGTCGCCCTGGGCAAGGAAACCGGGAAGATGGCGGCGAAAATCCTGAAGGGGGAAGCGAAAGCTTCCGAAACGCCGGTTTATATGGTCAAGGACTGCACCCCTGTCTACAACAAAACGGTCATGGATAAGCTCGGCCTGACTCTGCCGTCGGAATATTCCGACGCCACGGCGGTAACGAAATAACAGAAAGCTGGTAAACGCTCCATGGATATCATTCTGGGCCTGGTTGTCAATGTATTGGAAGAGGGCTTCATTTACGGGATCATGGCCGTTGGCGTATACATCACCTACCGCGTTCTGGGGTTCCCGGACCTTTCGGTCGACGGGACGTTCCCGCTCGGGGCGTGTGTGACGGCGGCACTGATTACCGTCGGAACCGACCCCTGGCTGGCGTGCCTGGCGGCCTTTGTCTGCGGCGCCGCCGCGGGCTGCCTGACGGGCTTCCTGCACGTGAGGCTGGGGATTACCGACCTTCTTTCCGGTATTCTCGTGATGACCGGACTTTGGAGTGTGAACCTTGTCATTACCAAAGGCAGCGCGGTAATGCCATTTTACGACAAAAACACCATTTTCAATTCCGGGTTTTCCGGCCTGCTGGCGGGCGGACTTCCGGAAAATTACCGGGTGGTGGTCATCGCCGCGGTTTCCTGCGTCATTGTAAAGCTCCTGCTGGACGGGTACCTGAAGACCAAATCCGGTCTGCTGCTCCGTGCTTCGGGGGACAACGCGCAGTATGTCACCTCTCTCGGCAGGAACCCCGGAACCATGAAGGTCATCGGCCTTGCCATCGGCAACGGCTGTACGGCTTTGGCAGGCAGCATTTTAAGCCAGCAGACGGAGTCCGCCAGCGTGGCCAGCGGAACGGGCATGGTGGTAATGGCGCTTGCTTCGGTGATTATCGGCACGAACCTGTTCCGGAAAATCAAGTTGATGAAAGCCACTACAGCGGCGATCCTGGGCGCTGTTATATATAAGGCGTGCCTCGTGATTGCCATGCAGCTCGGACTGCCGACCAATTATCTGAAGCTGCTGATGGCGGTCCTGTTCACCGTCGCGCTGATATCCAACAATATGTTCATGGGGAGGGGGAAAAAGCAAAATGTCAATCCAACCCAAATCTGAGACGGGCGAAAGCTTCGTCAGTATGAAGCATATTTATAAAACCTTCAACCCCGGTTCGGTCAACGAGGTGGTGCTGTTTACCGATTTCAACCTGGAAATTGAGAAGGAACAGTTTGTTTCTGTCATCGGCAGCAACGGCTCCGGAAAGACCACCATCCTCAACCTCATCTGTGGAAGTATCGCCGTCGACAGCGGCAGCGTTTCCGTGAACCATCAGGAAATCAGCCGGCTGAAAGAGTACCAGCATTCCAAATTCATCGGACGTGTTTTTCAGGACCCGTCGAAAGGAACCTGTCCCGAGCTGACCATTCTGGAAAATATGGCGCTTGCGGACAATAAGGGCGGTTCCTTCGGGCTGCAGCTTGGGGTCAATAAAAGGAAAATCGATTTTTACCGTTCACAGCTGGAGCTGTTAAAGCTCGGACTGGAAGAGAAGCTCGATCTGCCGGTCGCCAGCCTTTCCGGCGGCCAGCGTCAGGCGCTGGCGCTGCTCATTTCCACCATGACGCCGATTGATCTTCTGATCCTGGACGAACACACCGCGGCGCTCGACCCGCGCTCCAGTGAAAACGTCATGGAGCTCACGGAACGGTTTGTCCGTGAAAAAAAGCTGACGACGCTGATGGTCACGCACAATCTGAAATTCGCCGTCAATTACGGCGACCGGCTGGTGATGATGCACCACGGCGGGATTGTGGTCGATGCCGCCGGAGAGCGGAAAAACGAGCTGGCCATCAAGGACCTGACGGATAAATTCAATGAAATCAGCATTGAGGTCGGGAATTGACTGTGACGCAGCTACAATAAAATAAAGAAAAGGAACGCTCCGACGAACTGATTTCAGTCCATGGGCGTTCCTTCTTTTTTACAGAAGGATATTACAGTTCCGAGCAGTCGGCGGAAAGGTGCCGGGCTTCAATATCCTTGAGCACATCCTCCAGCGTGGTGCCAGTCAGAACCGCGTCCACGCTGCTGTCAATCACATCCCAGACGTTGCGGTTCAGAAAGCTGCGGATGCTGGTTCTTTCTCCCAGATTGTCGTAAACCGACATATCGCCCTCCAGCACGGTCATAATGTCCCGCAGGGTGATCTCCTCCGCCGGCTTCGCCAGCACATAGCCGCCCTGCGCGCCCGCAATTCCGATGACGATTCCCGCGCGCTTCAGGGAAGCGAAAATACTTTCCAGATAATTGAGGGACAGGTCCTGCCGCTGGGAAATTCCGGAAAGGGAGACACAGCCCTCTCCGCTGTTCATGGCAAGATCGATCAGGGCGCGCAGCCCGTATCTTCCTTTTGTCGAGATTTTCATGAGCGCCCTCCGTTTTCCGCGATATATTTTTCCTTCAGCTCCCGCAGGGTCAGACTGTCGGCCGTATCGGATATTGCCGCGGAAATCCGCACCCATACGTTCCGGCTGATACAGCTTGACCGTACCTTGCTTTTGCAGGCGGACAGGCTGCTCACGCACTCGACGGGCACCATATTGCCTTCCATCGCGCGAATAATTTTGCCGACGGTGATCTCGTCCTCCGGCTGATTCAGGACAAAACCGCCCTTCGCGCCGCGTATGGTGGACACCAGCCCGGCCTTTTTCAGACTGAAAAAGATCTGCTCCATATATGCTGCCGACACCTGAATCCCCGAGGACAATTCCTTGATGCTCAGCAGCTTTTCATTGCCGAAGACCGCCAGATACAGCATTCCTTCCAGCGCGTAGCGGCTTTTTGTAGAAAGTTTCATAGGCCACTCCTTGTTTTGTAATTCCTTATTAAACATGATACTATGTTTTTACAATCGTTGCAATAAAAAATATTACTTTTCCTATTGACATTATCATATATGGGTTCTATAATAAAGTCAAATCGAATACATTACTAAATAGATATGTTTAATATTGATTGGGGGAATGTTGGTGAACCGGCTGTTCTTTCTTAGAGCGGGGCGCAATATTTATTGTTGCAGCTTGCCAAGCAGGTTGATGCCCCAAAAAAAGTTGTTACCTTTAATATCATGAATTAAGGAGAGATGATTATGTCTATCGCTAAAAATTTAACCGAATTGATTGGAAACACTCCGCTTTTGGAACTGACGAATTATGAAAAGGAAAAAGGTCTGGAAGCAACCGTTGCGGCAAAGCTGGAATATTTCAATCCTCTTTCTTCCGTTAAGGACAGAATCGGCTACGCGCTGATCAAGGACGCGGAGGACAAAGGGCTTATCAATAAAGATACCACCATCATTGAGCCGACCAGCGGCAACACCGGCGTCGGCCTTGCCTTTGTCGCGGCGGCAAAGGGCTACCGCCTGATCCTTGCCATGCCGGAAACCATGAGCGTTGAGCGCCGCAGGCTGGTTGCCGCTCTGGGAGCCGAGCTGGTTCTTACCGAAGGCGCCAAAGGCATGAAAGGCGCGATTGCGAAGGCGGATGAGCTTGCGAAGGAAATTCCGAATTCCTATATTCCCGGCCAGTTTGTGAACCCGGCGAACCCGAAGATTCACCGTGAGACGACCGGACCCGAAGTCTGGCGCGATACCGACGGAAAAGTCGATATTTTTGTTGCCGGTATCGGAACGGGCGGCACCATTACCGGTGTCGGCGAATACCTGAAATCCCAGAATCCGAACGTGAAGATCGTCGGCGTGGAGCCCGCTTCTTCTCCGGTTATCAGCGAAGGCAAATCCGGCCCTCATAAGATTCAGGGCATCGGCGCGGGCTTTGTTCCGGACATTCTGAACACGGACATTCTGGATGAAGTGATTACTGTTGCCAATGAGGACGCTTTTGCAACCACCAAGCACCTCGCTTCCAGCGAAGGACTGCTCGTCGGTATCTCCTCCGGCGCCGCCGCGTTTGCAGCGACCCAGCTTGCAAAACGCCCGGAAAATAAAGGGAAACTGATTGTGGCGCTGCTGCCGGATACCGGTGAACGCTACCTCTCCACAGGCGTTTTCGACTGATTCATACCCCCAAGTATCCATATACATTACCAGGAAGCTGCGGCAGATTTCATTCGTCTGCCGCAGCTTCTTTGTCTCCGGCTTCCAGAAACGGGGCGTACATCATGATCGCGTGGTTTTCGCAAAGATAGTCGTCCTGCAATACGGTGCCGTCGGGCCGGAAGGCTTTCCGGTACAGCACGTTGTTCCGGGTGTAGCCGCCCCAGTATTCGTGTGTGATATGATGCTCCCTTTCGTACACCTCATAGGTGCAGTACGGCTCTGCGGAAGAGCGCCACTGCCCTTGGAGCTCGGTATCCGTGACCCGCAGGCAAAGCTGAAAAGTCGCGGAGGTCTCGTTTTTGATCATCAGGTCCCGGTAATTGTAGAAACAGGTCGCGCCGCTGCCGAACGGCTGTGTGCGGCCGGAGTCCGGGAATACGTCGTAGCTGTGGCGGTAGCGCTCTGTAACGGTCAGCCCGGTATGCAGCGTCATCCAGTAAATCAGATTGGAAAGCTGGCAGAGCCCGCCGCCGATTCCCCGCTGTACCGTGCCGCAGAACAGCACCATGCCTTCCAGGTAGCCCTTGCGGCGCGTTGGCCTGCCGATCGCTTTCCAATAGGAAAGCGTTTCTCCCGGGCGGAGCAGAATGCCGTCCAGCTTTTCGGCGGCCAGCTTCAGGTTGGTGATTTTATGATACTGCAGCTGCATGTCGACATCCTTCAGGCTGCGCAGCAGCGGGGTCGCGTGGGCAAAGCAAAGACAGGGCAGGGGGGCGCGGCTGAACGTGAGGGCGAATTGCCCGGCATTCAGCATCCACTTGAAATACCTTTTCAGGGTATAATATTTTACGCCGCAAAATAAGCGCAGCCTTGTGCGCTTTTTGGGGAATAATTGATTTGCGGGAGCGTAAGGATTTTTCATCTTCATACCCCATCCATCTTATCATTATAATTTCATTATTGCATAAAAACACTGTTCCTGCAAGCATGATCTGTGATACAATAAAGCCATCCCGTTCTGCGGTTTTCCGCGGGGAATTGTATCAAACGATCGTTGAACGGTCACAAAGTCTTCACAATGATCTTTTATAATAATGATGTATAAATTGAAGGAAAAAGCGGAGGCGGACAGCTTGTATCATATTTTAGTAGTGGACGACGAGGAAAAGATCAGAGAACTGATTAAAAAATATGCCACGTTTGAGGGACATACCGTCACCGAGGCCGGGGACGGTATGGAGGCGGTTTCCATCTGCCGCAGCCACCCCAACGATTTCGATATCATCCTGATGGACGTCATGATGCCGGAGCTGGACGGGTTTTCCGCCGTACGGGAAATCCGCAAATACAGCACCACACCCGTCCTGATGCTCAGCGCGCGGGGCGAAGAATACGACAAAATCCACGGGTTTGAGCTGGGGATCGACGACTATGTCGTCAAGCCGTTTTCCCCGAAGGAGCTGATGCTGCGGATTCACGCCATCATCAAGCGCGCCAGCCCGGAAAGCGCCGCGGCTCAGAAGGAGGTACAGCGGTTTGAGGGCCTGACCGTCGACTTTACGGGGCGGATCGTCACCGTGGACGGGGAAAAGGTCGACCTGTCCCCCAAGGAGTACGACCTTCTTTTCTATCTTGTCAACAATAAGAACATTGCTTTGACGCGGGAAAAGCTGATTACCAATGTGTGGGGCTATGATTTTTACGGGGACGACCGTACGCTGGATACCCATATCAAGCTGCTTCGCCGCAGCCTGAAGCAATACAGCAAGTTCATTGTCACGTTACGAGGGGTGGGGTACCGCTTTGAAGTTGAAAGAACACTTTGAGCGCATCGGAATCAAATGGCGCATTTTTGCCTCTTTCGCCGGTTTTACGGCAGTGATCCTGGTCCTGCTGTGGGTGTTTCAGGTGGTCTTTCTGAACAGCTTCTATAAAGCCATCAAAACCCGGGAAATCAGGACGTCCGCCCAGACGATCGCAAAAAATATCGATTCCGGCGACCTGTCCGCAACGGTGCAGAGCCTTTCGCAGAGAAACCAGATGTGCATTATTGTCTCCGACCAGAACGGAGTGATCTACTATAAGGAAGATTCCCTGCCGAACAGCGTCATCAGCCGCCTGAGCCTTTTCAATCTTGCACAGGTCTACGCCGTGACGAAAGCGCAGGGCGGTACTTATTTTGAGCGGTTGACGCGCGATTTCAGCGTGGAAAATTATCAGCGCAGGCTTGAGCCGCCGCGCGCGGAAAGTATTATCTACGCGCAGATTGTGGAGAAAAAGGACGGCACCCGTCAAATGGTACTGCTCAATTCCACCATTTCGCCGATCGATTCCACCGTAAACACCCTGCGGGTTCAGCTTGTCTGCATCACCGTTGTCATGCTGATCCTGTCTCTTCTGCTTGCGCTGTTCCTGTCCAAAAAGATCTCGAAGCCGATCATCAAAATCAACGAGGCGGCAAAGGTCCTCGGTACCGGGAAATACGACGTATCCTTCGATGAGACGGGCTACAGGGAGATATCGGAGCTGGGCCAGACCCTGAACTACGCGGCAAAGGAGCTTTCCAAAACGGAGGCGCTTCGCCGGGACCTGATCGCGAATATCTCCCACGACCTGCGAACGCCGCTGACCATGATTACCGGCTACAGCGAGGTCATGCGCGATCTGCCCGGGGAAAACACCCCGGAAAACGTACAGATCATCATTGACGAAGCCACGCGCCTGACCACGCTGGTCAACGACGTTCTCGATATTTCCAAGCTGCAGTCCGGCACACAGCCGCTCAGCACGGCCGATTTCAATCTGACGCAGAGCATCCGGACGATTCTGCAGCGCTATTCCAAGCTGACGGATTACAACATTACCTTTCACGCCGATGAGGACGTGACGGTCAACGCCGACGAGCTGAAAATTTCCCAGGTTGTCTACAATCTGGTGAACAATGCCATCACCTACACCGGGAACGATAAGGTTGTTGAAATTACGCAGCTGGTGCGGGACGGCAGGGTGAAAATTTCTGTCCGCGACACCGGCGAAGGGATTCCGGAGGACAAACTCAACGATATCTGGGACCGTTACTATAAGGTAGACAAAGCCCATAAGCGCGCCCAGATCGGCACGGGGCTGGGACTTTCCATTGTAAAGTCCATCCTCGATATGCACGGCGGCGCGTACGGCGTGCAGAGCCAGGAGGGCAGCGGAAGCGTTTTCTGGTTTGAGCTGGAAATTTTATAATATCCATTCTCCCCCGCTGTCGGCGGGGGAGAATTTCGTTGCGGCCCTTTCTGTAAAATCGGGAGCTGTGTTTATTCCGCCTGAAATCCGTCAATTTTCATTTATGAACGGTGCCGATTCCAAGAGGAATTGCTGTAAAAAGCAGGGCGATCATGGTATAATAAAAAAAGGAGGCGATGGAATGGATATATCGGTCATCGGCTGCGGAAGATGGGGCAGCTTCCTGGCATGGTATCTTGACAGATTAAATCATCGTATTACCCTCTATGGGCGCGCGGGCTCTCAGAAAATGAACACGCTTCTCGAGACGCGTACCAATGGACTGGTTACATTGAATAAAGGGATCGTTCTTTCGGAAAATCTCGCCGAAACGGTGGGCACTGCGGAAATCCTAGTGGTTTCCATCGGGGCGCAGAGCTTTCGCTCGCTGATGCGGGAGCTGTCCGCGTTCAGCCTGAGCGGCAAAACGATTGTGCTGTGCATGAAAGGGCTGGAAGCGGAAACGGGCAGGCGGCTAACGCAGATTGTAGAGGAATACGCGCCGAAGGTGCCCTGTGCCATTTGGGTCGGGCCGGGACATGTGCAGAATTTCGTAAGGGGAATCCCCAACTGCATGGTCATTGACAGCCACAGCATGGAGATCAAGGAATATCTGGTCAAGGCGTTTTCAAGCGATTTGATCCGCTTTTATTACGGGACCGACCTGCTGGGCAACGAGGTGGGCGCGGCCGCCAAAAATGTCATCGGCATTGCGGGCGGAATGCTGGACGGGCTGAACCGTACCGCGCTGAAGGGCGCTCTGATGTCCCGCGGGACAAGGGAGATCGCGCGACTGATCCAGGCGATGGGCGGCAATGAAATTACCGCTTACGGCCTCAGCCATCTGGGCGATTACGAGGCGACCGTCTTTTCCGACTTCAGCCATAACCGCAGGTTCGGCGAGCTGTTCGTCAGGGGAGAAAACTACGGCGAGCTGGCCGAGGGGGTGGCAACCACCACGGCGCTTTTGAGGCTGGGGGAAGAGTACCGGGTGGAACTGCCGATCTGCCGCGCGGTGGATGTGGTGATCAACGGGAAGAAGGAGCCGAAAACGGTGCTTTCGGATTTGTTCCTGCGCAGTCTGAAAATGGAGTTTTGACCTTTGTTTACCGGTTGGCTATCCAAATGAGACTGCTATATGCGCAGGAATCGGCAGAGGTCTGCACGCAGGGGAAAGGATTTCAGATGATGCTTGATATATGCAGGATTGCGCCATTCTTTTCAGAATGGGACGAAACCTTGATCTGGTCATGCTTACAGGGATGCATGGGATATGCAATTGCCGATGATGAGGAAAATCCGTCGGCGGCTCAGATTGTGGTAGGAGATTTTTGCTTCTATGCGGGAACGCCGGACGGTGGCCTTGTGGCTAAGGCGGCGGCGCCGATTATCACACCCAAAGACGAAAAATGGAATCCGTTTATTGAAGCCGTTTGGGGAGACCGGGTGGAAAGGACATGCAGATATGCAATGAAAAAGCAGCCCGACGCTTTCGACACTGAAAGGCTGACTCAATACGCAGAGTCTTTGGGAAAAGAGTATGAGCTCAAAATGTTTGATGAGGGAGTCTATGGTCTTGTCGCTTTGGAGAACTGGTCGAAAGATTTCTGCTCGCAATTTATAGATTACAGTGATTATCATAAAAGAGGTCTTGGCGTTGCAGCAATTTATCAGGGCAAGCCGGTCTCCGGGGCTTCCTCCTATACTGTTTATCACGGCGGAATAGAAATTGAAATTGACACAAAGCCTGAATTCCGGGGAAAAGGACTTGCTACGGCCTGCGGTGCGAGGCTGATTTTAGAATGTCTCAGTCGCGGTTTGTATCCAAGCTGGGACGCGCATGACTTACGCTCCGTTGCGCTGGCAGAAAAGCTGGGGTACCAAATGGATCATCCATATACCGTCTATATCAAAAAATGATGGTTTTTTCGTGAGTGCTGTAAGAGACAGTAGCAATTTGAATTTTTCAGGGCGGGGCGGCTTCTTTCTGAATGGAGCCTGCCCGCTCTTTTCTTGTATGCCGGAAGGTTTGCAAACAGAAAATCCGGCTGTTCATGTGATTTGGCAGAATGGCCTGTTTTTTAAATATTTCAGGGATAAAGTTGACAAATTTAGTATATAATTTTACAATATATCTGTTCTATGGATTGGATTCTGCGGTTTGCCGCAGATCGTATTTTGAAATGAAGGATGATTATCATGAGCGAAGAAAATTGTACGCATAACTGCGATTCCTGCGGCGAGGACTGCCCTTCCCGCGCTGCCGGCCCGGCCGATTTTCTGGAAGCCCCAAACGCAATGAGCAAAATCAATAAAGTGATCGGTGTAGTCAGCGGCAAAGGCGGCGTAGGCAAAAGCATGGTGACCTCCATGCTGGCCGTCCTTCTCAACCGCCGCGGCAGCCACACCGCCATCCTCGATGCGGATGTAACCGGCCCTTCCATCCCCAAAGCCTTCGGTCTTCACCAGAAGGCCATGGGAAGCGAACTCGGCCTGCTTCCGGTCAAAAGCAAGACCGGTATCGACGTCATGTCCGTCAACCTTTTGCTGGATGAGGAAACGGCTCCGGTTGTCTGGCGCGGCCCGATCATCGCGAATACCGTCAAGCAGTTCTGGACGGACGTGATCTGGACGGACGTGGACTACATGTTTGTCGATATGCCTCCGGGAACCGGCGACGTGCCGCTGACCGTGTTCCAGTCCATCCCGCTGGACGGCATCATCATTGTCACCTCCCCGCAGGAGCTTGTTTCCATGATTGTGGCCAAAGCGGTGAACATGGCGAAAATGATGAATGTGCCGATTGTCGGCATTGTGGAAAATATGAGCTATGTCAAGTGCCCGGACTGCGGCAGGATCATCAAGCCCTTCGGCGAGAGCCATGTGGAAGAGATCGCCGCAAAATTCGGTCTGAAGGTCCTGGGCAAGTGTCCGCTTGACCCCGAGGTCGCAAAAAACTGTGATTCCGGGCTGGTCGAACTGGTCAACGCGCAGTGGCTGGAAGCCGCCGCCGACGCGGTCGAGCAGCAGCCGGCAAAGTCTTAATCATCGCGTATAAAAGGAATATCTGCCCTTATCAAACTGATTTTACAGCGGCTCCCACAGAGAAATTCGTTCCATTGCCTTCTCCTGCTTTCGGCGGGGGGAGGCAATGTTCTTTTTTGCCCTTCCTTCAAGCTGTCGCTGGTTTGGAGCGGGCATTTTTTATGTGTCATAACTTGCCAGAATCCGGTAAATATATGGATAGTCTGTAAACAATGCGTTAAAAATGAAAAAAGGGTCTTGATTTATTGAAAAGATTGCGTATAATAATGTTTCATGTAGTTAACTATTAATGTACTTAATATTCGTGGATGGAACAAAGGAGAGCGAATGTATGGACCAGGCGGAAAAGGAGAAACTGATTCAAGCAATGCACAACCTGAAAAGGGCGCATGCGTGGGGGCCGTCGATGGAGGGCGTATCCCGGGGCGAGTATTTTACGCTGCATACGATTCATCGGCTGACACAGGAAGCGGGCGAAAGCAGTCCCGGAGCGAAGGTCACCGACCTGAGCAGGGCGGCGCAGATGAGCAGGCCCGCCGTTTCCCAAATGCTGAACTCCCTTGAAAACAAGCAGCTTGTGGAACGGATCATGGCCAAAAGCGACCGGCGGGTCGTTTATGTGAAATTATCGGAAAAGGGAGCGGAACAGCTTGAAAAAACCCATCGGCAGTTCCATTATTGGTTCGACAGAGTGATGGAAGAGCTGGGGCCGGAGGATACCGCGGAGCTTACCCGGCTCGTCAATAAGCTGCACGGTATTATGGAAAATCTCCGGGCGGACCAGATGAAAGGATTATAACAAAATATGAAGAAACTGGCGAAATACTTAAAGCCTTATACACTCATGATTTTGATATCGATTGCCCTGCTGTTCGGGCAGGCGATGGCGGATTTGAATCTGCCCAACTACATGTCCGAGATCGTCAATATCGGCATTCAGCAAAGCGGCATCGAAGACGCCGCTCCGGAAGCAATCAGTGCCAAAGGGCTTACATTCGTAACCGGATTTATGACGGAGGAGCAGAAAAAGGCCGTCGCGGACAGCTACACTCTGGTTTCTTCCTCCGGTTCGGGTGACAGCTATGACGATGCCGCCAGGCGGTATCCGCTGCTGAAAACGGAGGATATCTATGTGCGCGGCAGCGTGGACAGTGCGACCCTTACGCAGCTGGACCGGGCGTTCGGGGAATCGGCCTGGACCCTGATCAACACCATGAAGACCCTTGCGCAGCAGTCCGGCAAAAGCCTGACGGACGCCGCGGGAGGAAAGACCGATGTTTCGGAAATGGACCTCAGCAAAGTTTACGCACTGGGGCCGGTGCTGGAAAAGCTGCCCGCCGGCGTGATTGAGAATGCGCGCAGCGAAGCGCTGAAAAATTCCGAATCCATGCTGCTGCAAAGCGGCACGGCAATGTGCAGAAGCTTTTACCGGGAACTGGGGATGAATATCTCCGGCATCCAGACCGCCTATATCCTCAAAATGGGACTGCTGATGCTTCTCATCGCTCTGGCGGGCGGCGCGGCGACCGTGATGGTCGGCTATTTCGCCGCGAAGCTCAGCGCCGGTGTGGCGCGCGACCTGCGCCGTGCGGTATTCAGAAAGGTAGAAAACTTTTCCAACCGCGAGTTCGACGAATTTTCGACCGCCTCTCTGATTACCCGTACCACCAATGATGTCACACAGGTGCAGATGCTGCTGATGATGGGCGTGCGCATGCTCTGTTACGCCCCCATTATGGGTGTCGGCGGGATTATCATGGCGGTGCACAAATCGGTGTCCATGAGCTGGATTATCGCGCTGGCCTGCGTCGTGCTGGTCGGTATGATCGCGATCGTGTTCAGCGTCGCCCTGCCCAAGTTCAAGATTGTGCAGCAGCTGGTCGACCGGCTCAATCTGGTTTCGCGTGAAAACCTGAACGGCCTGATGGTCATTCGCGCTTTTGGAACACAGGAATTTGAAGAGGAACGGTTTGATATCGCGAACCGCGATCTCACGAAGAATTCGCTGTTCGTCAACCGTATCATGGTCTTCATGATGCCGGTGATGATGCTGATCATGAACGCCTCCACACTTTTGATCGTGTGGGTGGGCGCGCACCAGATCGCGGCTTCCGCCATGCAGGTCGGCGACATGATGGCATTTATGCAGTACGCGATGCAGATCATCATGAGCTTCCTGATGATTTCCATTATGTTCATTATGGTGCCCCGCGCGGCGGTGTCCGGCAACCGGATTGCCCAGGTGCTTGATGTGGAGCCCTCTATTGAGGACCCGGAGCATCCCGTATCCTTTGACGGGAAACAAACCGGCTATGTCGATTTCAAGGACGTCTCTTTTCGGTACAGCGGAGCAAGCGAGGATGTGCTTCAGCATATCACCTTTACCGCCAAACCGGGACAGACGACCGCTTTTATCGGCTCGACGGGCTCGGGCAAAACGACCCTTGTCAACCTCATCCCCCGTTTTTACGACGTGACCGCCGGCGAAGTGCTGGTAAACGGCGTCAATGTAAAGGATGTCTCCCAGAAGGAGCTGAGGGATCAGATCGGCTATGTGCCGCAGAAGGGAATCCTTCTGTCCGGCACCATCGATTCCAATCTGCGCTACGGTGACAAAGACGCGGCAGAGGAAGATGTCCGCACCGCGGCGGAAGTTGCCCAGGCAATGGAATTCATCTCTGAAAACCCGGAAGGGTTCCATTCGGAGATCGCGCAGGGCGGCACAAACGTCTCCGGCGGACAGAAGCAGCGCCTTTCCATTGCGCGCGCACTGGTGAAAAAACCGCCTGTCTATATTTTTGACGACAGCTTTTCCGCACTCGATTATAAAACCGACGCGGCTCTGCGCTTTGCGCTGAAAAAACACACGGGCGAGAGCACCGTTCTGATTGTGGCGCAGCGTGTCAGCACGATTATGAGCGCCGAACAGATCATTGTACTGGACGAAGGAAAAATCGTAGGAATCGGCACGCATCAGGAGCTTTTAAAGTCCTGTCCGACTTATTATGAAATTGCGTCGTCACAGCTTTCAAAGGAGGAACTGGCATGAGTGAAACAACCTCCCAGCCGCGCAAGTCGATTCCGGGCCGCGGCCCCCGCGGCATAACGATACAAGGGGAAAAAGCCAAAGACTTTAAGGGAACGTTCAAAAAACTGGTCCGCTACATGGGCAAATATAAATTTTCGTTGGTTACCGTCCTCGTTTTCGCCGTGGCGTCCACTGTGTTTTCCATTGTGGGCCCGAAGATTCTGGGCAACGCGACCAACGCGCTTTTTACCGGCATCATGAGCCAGATCACCGGTGCTGGTACCGGCATCGACTTCAGCTATATCGCGGGCATCATGCTGTGGCTGGTCGGCCTGTACCTGATCAGCGCGCTGTTCTCCTATATCCAGAGTTACATTATGACCGGCGTATCCATGAAGGTAACCTATCAGCTTCGGCGTGAGATCGCCGCCAAAATCCAGAAGCTGCCGTTTCAGTATTACGACACGACCAGCAACGGCGAGGTGCTTTCGCACATCACGAATGATGTCGACTCCATCAGCCAGAGCCTGAACCAGAGCGTCACGCAGATTATCACTTCCGTAACGACCATTCTCGGGATTCTGGTTATGATGCTGTCCATCAGCTGGCAGATGACGCTGGTCGCGCTCTGCATTATCCCCGCTTCCATGACCTTCATCCTGACCATTGTCAGAAAATCACAGAAGCATTTTATGGCCCAGCAGACTTACCTTGGACACGTCAACGGCCATATTGAGGAAATGTACGCCAGCCATGTTGTGGTCAAAGCCTTTAACGGCGAGGCCGAGTCGACCAGAACCTTTGAGGATTACAACGATACGCTGTATTCCTCCGCGTGGAAAAGCCAGTTTATGTCCGGCATGATGATGCCCGTCATGAGCTTCATCGGCAATCTGGGCTATGTTGCGGTCTGCATTTTAGGCGGATATCTTGCCGCAAACGGCAGGATTTCCGTCGGCGATATTCAGGCGTTCATTCAGTATGTCCGCCAGTTTACGCAGCCGATGACGCAGGTCGCCAATATTTCCAACGTCCTGCAGCAGACTGCGGCCGCGGCGGAGCGTGTGTTCACGTTTCTGGAGCAGCCGGAGGAGGTTCCGGAAAGCAGCTTCCCGATCAGCGTCAATACCGGCGATAGTCCGGATACGGAGCTGAACGTACACATTCAGGGAAGCGTCCAGTTCGCACACGTCCACTTCGGGTATCATCCGGATAAGATCATCATCAACGATTTCTCGGCAAATATCCAGCCGGGGCAGAAGGTCGCCATTGTCGGCCCGACGGGCGCCGGAAAGACCACAATGGTCAAGCTTCTGATGCGTTTCTACGACGTGAACGAGGGCGCGATTCTGGTTGACGGCTACGATATCCGCGATTTCAAGCGCAACGATCTGCGCTCCCTGTTCGGCATGGTCCTGCAGGACACCTGGCTTTACAACGCCAGCATTGCGGACAATATCCGTTACGGCAGGCTGGACGCCACGGACGAGGAGGTCGTCGCCGCAGCGAAGGCCGCTCAGGTGGATCATTTTGTACGGACGCTGCCGGACGGCTACAATATGATTCTCAACGAAGATACCAGCAATGTGTCTCAGGGTCAGAAGCAGCTTCTGACCATCGCCCGCGTGATTCTCGCCGACCCCCAGATTCTGATTCTGGATGAGGCGACCAGCAGCGTGGATACCCGTACCGAGCTTTTGATCCAGAAGGCGATGGATCATCTGATGAAGGGCCGTACCAGCTTTGTCATCGCCCACCGTCTTTCCACCATCCGTGACGCCGACACGATTCTGGTCATGAAGGACGGCGATATTGTGGAGCAGGGCAACCACGAGGAATTGCTCGGCAGAAACGGATTTTATGCAAACCTGTACAACAGCCAGTTCGTCAGGGCGGAGGCGCTTGAAGCGGGCATGTAAGCATACAGAGCGGCGAGGATTTTCTTCGCCGCTCTTCTGCTGTCGGTAAACCCGCGCAGCCGCAATTACGGCATTCCAGTTGATTCTGCAACAAGGCTGCGTTCCTCCCCCATCGAAGGCGCGAGAAGAGCGCGATTTATTTAAAAAACTGAAATGGAATTGCTGTAGAATTTGCATGCCATGCAGGATTGCTGTTGATTTTTGGCAGAAAGTATCGTATACTAAAATGGTAGACAATAATAGATGATACCGTCCGCCAGCGGTTTAAGCAAGACCGGACGGTTAAGGAGGACATAAAATGAAACTGGTTTTGGTCCGGCACGGGGAAAGCGAGTGGAATCAGAAAAATCTTTTTACGGGCTGGGCGGATGTCGGCCTTTCGGAAAACGGCAGGCGCGAGGCGGCGGAAGCCGGCGTTCTGCTGAAACAGGAGGGCTATGATTTTGACATATGCTATACTTCCTATTTAAAAAGGGCGATTCAGACTTTGAATCTGACGCTTGAGCAGCTTGACCGCGAATGGCTGCCGGTTGTAAAATCGTGGAAGCTCAACGAGCGGCATTACGGGGCGCTGCAGGGGCTGAACAAAGCGGAGACCGCCCAAAAGTACGGGGAGGACCAGGTGAAAATCTGGAGGCGCTCCTTTGACGTCAGGCCGCCGGAGCTCGCGGAGGACGACAAGCGCAATCCGAAATTCGACCCCGCGTACAGAAACGAAATCAAACAGGAGCTTCCCCTCTGCGAAAGCCTGAAGGATACCATAGACAGGGTGCTGCCCTATTTTGAGGCTGCGATCAAAAAGGATATGCAGGACGGCAAAAGGGTCCTGATCGCTGCGCACGGCAACTCCATCCGCGCGCTGGTCAAACATTTTGACGGGCTGAGCAAAGAAGAAATCATGGAAGTGAACATCCCGACGGGGGTGCCGCTCGTCTATGAGTTCGACAGGGAATTCCATGTCCTGCGCAAATACTATCTGGGCGATCAGGCCCTGCTGAAAGCCAAAATGGAACGCGTGGCAAATCAGGGGAAATCTTCCCCTGTCAAATAAGTTCCAATCTTTTCCTATAAAAAGGACGCCTGTCCGGTTTTATACCGGGCGGGCGTCCTTTGGTCAGTCCTTTAATTTGCTTCGTGTTTTTCCTTGTCTTTTTCCACGGCGTTCTCCAGCGTGTGCCAGCCCAGGACCGCGCACTTTACTCTCGCAGGCATGTGGGAAATATCGCGGAAGGCAATCGCCTCGTCCAGCGCTTCCAACTGTTTTTCATCCGTAATTTCGTTTTTGATCATTCCCAGAAAAGTCTTGGCAAGCTTTAACGCTTCGTCGGCGGGCTCGCCCTTGATCAGATCGATCATGATGGAGGCAGACGCCTGCGAGATCGCGCAGCCGACCCCGGTGAACGCGGCGTCCTCAATGACGTTGTCTTTTATTCTCAGTTCGAGTTCGATTTCGTCGCCGCAGCTGGGATTGACCCCTTTCAGCACCGTTGTGGGATTTTCAATATGGTGTTTGTTGCGGCTGGAATTGTTGTGTTCCGTAAGAATCTGTGTATAAAGCTCTTTAAGCTCCATAACCGAGCCACCCCCTGACCTTTTTCAGGCCCTCGAGAAAGAGATCGATATCCTCTTTCGTATTGTAGAAATACAGGCTCAGCCTGCACGCGGCGTTGATGCCCAGATACCGCATCAGCGGCTGGGCGCAGTGGTGGCCCGCGCGGATTGCCACGCCGTCCTCATTCAGGATCGTGGCCACGTCGTGCGGATGCACCCCGTCCACATTGAAGGCGATGACGCCGCAGCGGTCCCCGGTACCAATTTTGTCTCCGTATACCGACACGTGGGGGATGGCCGCAAGTCCCTGAAGCGCATACGCAAGCAGCTCAGCCTCCGTCTTTTGAATCGTATCGTAACCGACCTTTTGCAGATAGCGGATTGCCTCCGCAAGGCCGACAGCGCCGCCGACGTTCGGGGTTCCGGCCTCGAATTTCTGCGGAAGCTGGGCGAAGGTCGCGTCCTGCTCATACACATATTCAATCATTTCGCCGCCGGTGAGGAAGGGCGGCATTTTTTCCAGAAGGGCCTTTTTGCCGTACAGGACGCCGATGCCCATCGGCGCAAGCATTTTATGCCCGGAAAACGCGGCGAAATCCACATCGAGCTCTCCGACGTTCAAGGGAAAATGGGGAACGCTCTGTGCGCAGTCCAGAACGACGACGGCGCCGGCGCGGTGCGCCGCGTCAATGATTTTCGCGGCCGGATTCACCGTGCCCAGAACATTGGAAACATACGTCACCGCGACCACACGGGTGTTCGGGGTGATCTTTTTTTCGATTTCTTCGTCAGTCAGGTGCCCGGACGCGTCGGGATATAGGAAGTTTAATTTGACGCCCTTTGCCTTGGCGACCATCTGCCACGGCACCAGATTGCTGTGATGCTCCAGAACGGAGAGGGTAATTTCGTCTCCTTCGCGCAGGAAGGGGAGTCCGTAGCTGTACGCCACAAGATTGAGGGACTCCGTAGCGTTGCGCGTGAAAATGATCTCGCTGTCGTCCCTGGCCCCGATCCATTCGGCGACCGTATGGCGCGCGTTTTCATACGCCTGCGTCGCCTGGACGCTCAGCCGGTACAGCCCGCGGTACGGATTGGCGTTTTCACAACGGTAGTATTCCTCGACGGCTTTCAAAACGGAGAGAGGCTTTTGGGTGGTGGCGGCGTTATCCAGATAGGCCAGACGCTTGCCGTTCACCTTTTCCTGCAGAATGGGAAAATCATTGAGATAAGGATTCAATTTTATTCAGCCTCTTTTCCACAAATTCGGATACGGCGCGCCTGAGCGCATCGTCCGGAATTTTTTCGGTTGCCGGACGGAACTGTGCTTCAATCACCAGCTTTTTGGCGGCGAGTTCGTCCAGCCCGCGCGACATCAGGTAAAACAGCTTGTTTTCGTCGATCTTTCCGGTCGTCGCGGCATGCTGTCCCTCGACATTTTCTTCTCCGCATAAAATCAGCGGCGCGGTGCGGCTGCGCACCTTCGGGCTGAACAGCAGGCTGTATTCGCTTTCGTGGCCGACCGCCTGCTTTGCGCCCCGCAGAAAGTCGATGGTGCCGCGGAAAATCTTGCTGCTTTCGTCCAGCAGCGCGCCGGAGGCACTGATTTCACTGTTCGTTTTCTGACCCGCGTGTTCCGCGACGACATTCATATCGAGGGAACGGTCCTGATCGCCGAAGTAAATCGTGTTGTAGTCCATCCGGCTGCCCTTTCCGAGCAGACGAGTCTTGCAGCCCGCGTACGAGCTCTTGGCGCCGAACTCCACCTGTACAATATCGACCGCGCCGTTTTCCTGCGTTACCGCGCCGATATTGTCAAAGTTTACGCAGGTGTCGCCGAGCAGCTGAACCTGCACAAGATGGATGACGGCGTTTTTTCCCGCAAACAGGCGCGTCAGCCCACTGTGGAAGCCGGAAACCCCTTCTTTGGAGAGATAGCTCATGACCACCGTGACCTCGCTTCCCTCCTCCGCCACCAACGTATTCCTGTCTACAATGGCCGGATTGCTTTCATCCATATGGTAGGAAAGGAAAATCGGCTGTTCCGGCCGGGTCCCCGCGGGAACGACGGCGGTGATGCCGCAATTCCAATGGTCCTGGACAAAATCTGCGGCATCGGTCCCCAGTGCTGTTTCCAGCTCCGGGACGGGAAGCACGCCGCTGAAAAGTTTCACGCTGTCCGGAACCCGGACAATTTTATTTTCTTTTTTGCAGGGCACGATTTCCGGTATTTCCGCCGGAACGTCCGTGCCGTTTACGCCAAGCCAGCCCCAGGTGGAAACGGGCAGGCTGTTTATTTTTTGAAAAGTTGTATTCATGGATGTCTCCTTTGCACCGGCGTCAGCCGATGGACCCCTCCATTTCCAGTCTGATCAGGTTGTTCATTTCCACCGCGTATTCCATCGGAAGCTCCTTTGCGATCGGCTCCGCAAAGCCGGTGACGATCATCGCCTTTGCGTCCTCTTCGGACAGCCCCCGGCTCATCAGGTAGAAGATCGCGTCGTCGCTGATGCGCCCGATCTTCGCCTCGTGCCCGATGTCGACATTGTCGTTCTGGATATCCGTTACCGGGATGGTGTCCGAGCGGGAGCGGTCGTCCAGCATCAGGGATTCGCATGAAACGGAGGATTTGCAGTCGTGCGCGTCCGGCAGAATTTTGACGGAGCTGCGGTAGGTGCAGTTCCCGCCGTCCTTGGAAATCGATTTGGTGCTGATATTGGAGTAGGTGTAGGGCGCGGCGTGTACGACCTTCATGCCGGTGTCGAGCGACTGCCCCTTGCCGGCGAAGGTGATGCCCGTGAATTCCATGCGGGCTTTTTCACCCTTTAGGATGCTCATCGGGTACAGATACGATACATGGGAGCCGAACGAGCCGGAAACCCATTCCATGCTGGCGCCCTTTTCGACCAGCGCGCGCTTGGTGTTCAGATTGTACATGTTCTTCGACCAGTTTTCCACGGTCGAGTAGCGCAGATGCGCGTTTTCGCCCACGTACAGCTCCACACAGCCCGCGTGCAGATTGGCGACGTTGTATTTGGGAGCCGAACAGCCTTCGATAAAATGGAGGCTTGCGCCCGCGCCCACGATAATCAGGGTATGCTCAAACTGTCCCGCTCCCGGCGCGTTCAGCCGGAAATAAGACTGCAGCGGTACTTCCACATTGACTCCGGGCGGCACATATACGAACGACCCGCCGGACCAGACCGCCCCGTGCAGCGCCACAAATTTGTGGTCCTCGGGCGGAACCAGCTTCATAAAGTGCTTTTTCACCATCGGCCCGTACACCGGGTCGTGAATCGCGCTTTCCATATCGGTATAAATCACGCCCTGGCGGCTGACTTCCTCACGCAGGTTGTGATAAACCACCTCGGAATCGTACTGTGCGCCGACGCCGGAAAGATAATCCCGTTCCGCCTTCGGAATGCCGAGCCGTTCAAAGGTGTTTTTGATATCGTCCGGGACCTCCGTCCATTTGGCGCTCATTCGGGTATCCGGGCGGATATAGGTGATGATCTGCTCCATATCCAGTCCGTCCAGCGACGGGCCCCAGGAGGGCATGGGGAGGCGGTTGTAAACCTGAAGGGATTTCAGCCGGAAAAGCCGCATCCACTCCGGGTCGTTTTTCTTGATTGCAATTTCGTTGACGATCTTTGCGGTCAGTCCCTTTTCGACCTGAAAAGAAGCGTTGACCTTGTCTTTCACATCGTAAATACTGCGGTCGATATCTTCCACATAGGTCTTTCTGACACCTGTATCTCTCAATTCGGTTTCCTCCTCCGTCAGCCCGCGGCGGCCGCGGCAAGCTGCTGAAAGCCGGCTTCGTTAATCTGGTCGATCAGCGAGCGGGGACCGGTTTTCACGATTTTTCCGTCCATCAGGACGTGGACATAATCCACGTTCAGGTATTCCAGAATTTTGGTATTGTGCGTAATCACAAGCAGGGAATTGTCCCTGTTCTTGAATTTCTCCACACCCTGCGAAACGATTTTTACCGCGTCCACGTCCAGCCCCGAATCCGTTTCGTCAAGAATGGCGAGCTTCGGGTTCAGCATCAGCATCTGAAGGATTTCGGACTTTTTCTTTTCGCCGCCGGAGAACCCCACGTTCAGGTAGCGCGAAGCGTATTCCCCGTCCATGCCGAGTTCTTCCATTTTTCCTTTTAGATCTTTCTGATAGGCAAACAGCTTCACAGGCTTGCCGGTAATCGCCGTTCGTGAAGTCCTCATAAAGTTTTCCAGCGTGACCCCCGGAACCTCTTCCGGATTTTGGAACGATAAAAACAGCCCCGCCTTTGCGCGCTCATTCGTGGGTTCCCGGGTGATGTCCTTGCCGTCGAACACGATCGAACCTTCGTCCACACGGTATTGGGGATGTCCCATAACCGTATTGACCAGCGTGGATTTCCCCCCGCCGTTGGGTCCCATCAGCACATGGATTTCCCCTTGGCCTACGGACAGGTTGATCCCTTTTAATATCGCTTTGTCATCTGCGCTGACGCGCAGATTTTTTATTTCCAACAGTGACACCGCATTACACCTCTTTTAAACTTAATGTATACTAAATTAGTGTACATTATCATTATAACACCATTTTTTTGTTTTACAAGCGAAATAATCCATTAAATTCAAGAGTTTCACACGGCTGACTTTGGTTATTATGTTTCAAAGCTCAAAGAAGGATCCGGCGGGTTGCTATGGAGTCGACAAACGAACTGTCGTGTTCCACAAACAGCATGGTCGGCCGGTATTTCAGAAGGAGCTCCTCGATCTGCATACGGGACAGAACGTCGATGAAGTTGAGCGGTTCATCCCAAAGATACAGATGTGCCTGCTCGCAGAGGCTTCTCGCGATGAGCACCTTCTTTTTCTGGCCTCCGCTGAAATCCATCATGTCCTTTTCAAACTGCGTCCTTGAAAAGTCCAGCTTGCGCAGAATCGCCTTGAACAGGCTTTCGTCAATATGGCTTTCTTCCGCGTAGTCTTTTAAATTCCCCCGCAAAAAGGAGGTATCCTGGGGAACATAGGAAATGATCAGATTTTTTCCCATCTGCAGGCCGCCGGTGAAATTGATTTCTTCTCCGGTCAAAAGCTTGAGGATACTGGATTTTCCACAGCCGTTTTTGCCGCACAGCGCGATCCGGTCGCCCCGGCTGACCGTAAAGGAAAGACCGCGGAAGACCCTTTTGTCCCCGTAAAGCACGGAGAGGTTTTCGAGTTCGAGCAGCCCGTTTTTGGGGTATTCCAGCGGCTTGACGGACAGGCTTTCGGCTGTTTCGATATTTTTCAGAAGCTGTGCCTTTTCCTGCGCAGCCTTTTCCTTGCGCGCTTCAATCGCGCCCGCCCGTTTCATCATTTTGGCCGCCTTGTGGCCGATGTAGCCTTTATCCGGCTTCAGGCCGGAATTCAGGCTGCCGATTTTTGTTTTTTCCACTTTATCCGACCATCCGGCGGTCCTTTTCGCGGCGGCGGAAAGCTGGCCGATCTGTTTTTTCAGCTTTGCGTTTTCCTCTACTTCAAACTGGTCCTGCATTTCCTTGTTATGCAGCCACGAGGAAAAATTCCCCTTCTGGATTTCAATATTGGTTTTGTTGATGGACAGGACGTGGTCGATGCAGCGGTCCAGAAACGCACGGTCGTGGGAAACCAGAATAAATCCCTTTTTTGTGTTCAGATAATCGCCGACGATTTTGCGGGCCTCCATGTCCAGATGATTGGTCGGCTCGTCAATCAGCAGAAAATGATGGTCGTTCAGAAACAGCGCGGCCAGCAGAACCTTGGTCTGCTCCCCGTTGCTCAGTGTCTTAAATGGGCGGTACAGGACGTCCTGAGAAACGTCCAGCAGGGACAGCTCCCGGTTCAGCTGCCAAAGCTCCGCCTGAGGGCAGATGCTGTTGACCGCGTCCAGCGTGTCCTGCGCTTTGTCCGGAATGTCGAAGGGGAAATAGTCGAACGGCACGGAAGACGAGATCGTTCCGGCATACTCGTATTTTCCCATCAGAAGATTTAGAAACGTGGTTTTTCCCCGTCCGTTCCGGCCTGTAAATCCAAGCTTCCAGTCGGTGTCGATCTGGAAGGAGACGTTTTCAAATATGGTATCATAGCTTCCGTCATAGCAGAAGGTCAGGTTACTGATCTGAATCAGCGACATAATCATACACCTCCGATAAAAATAAAAGGTCTGCAGGAAAGTCAATTCCTGCAGACCGAAAATACAGCGCCGGACACTCCACGCACAAAGGCATGGAGATGTTCTGAGCTTTATTCCGAATTCCGGGGTATGAAACTTGCAACTTTCCTGCTTACGCACAGCAAAACAAACAGCCCAAACACTGCTTCTTTTGGAGTACACTATTCAATTCATAGTCAGCAAGAAAAATTGCGCATCTTTTCAACTCCAGTTCTTATTTTTATCGTTCTTACTATATCATGCCCGTTTTGCCGTGTCAAGTCAACAGGCAAAAACCGGAACGGGAGATAAACATCTAAACAGCGGAGGCCCGGTCTTTCGGCTGTAGGCTTTTAAAATAATCGGCTGCTTTCAGCGCCATTTCCTCCGCAATACCGAGATCCCATAAAAGCTGCAGCAGCGTGTAGCGGTCGCGCACTTCCTTGGCGACAAGAATGCTGTCCACCACCGTTTCGTCATCCACGCCCACCTGGCGGGGATTGATCGGCGCGTCCAGTCTGGACAGCATCTTTTCTATTTCCTCCACAGGCGGCAGCCGCGAAATGATTTCCAGAATTTCCGGCCAGTGCTGCTCAATGCTCCGGATGCGTACCGCATGGGTTTCCGGCGCGTTCTTTTTCGCTTTCTTTTCCAACTCGATGACGCCCGGGGCGGCCGGGCCGAAGGTTGCCGTGATTTTTTTCTCCCATTGACCGTAATCAAAATTCTGGACGGTACGGTGCGCTTTTTCAAAATCGACGGGCATCCTTGCGAGCTCTTTATAAAGATAAACAACGGCCACCGTTCCGATCCCGACCTTGGTTCCGTGAAGTACGGGCCTGCGCCCTTCAAATAAAAATTTCATCTCCCAGAAATGGGAAATATGATGCTCGCTGCCGGAGGCGGGACGGGAATTTCCGGCAAACCCCATTGCCATGCCCGTCAGCACCAGCGCTTCCATAATGTTTCCGATCACCTTCGGGTCGCGGGTCTTTACCAGTTCAATATTGCGGACGACCTTTTGAATGGAGATATCCACCATCTTGACAATGTTTTTACAGTAATATTCTCCGTTTACTATATGAGAAATTTTCCAGTCGGTAATACAGGTATATTTCCCAAGAATGTCACCCAGTCCGGCCGTAATCATATTCATAGGCGCTTTGCAGAGAATGTCCAGATCCCCGATGATGACCTGTGGGATGTGGGTGGGGTAGGTCGTTTTTAAATGCCGGATAATCAAAGGGGCGCCGTCGGAAGCGAAACCGTCCATGGAGGGTGCGGTTGCGACGATAAAATAGTCGAGCCGCAGCTTATAGCTGATAAATTTGCAGAGATCGTTGATGGTTCCGGTGCCGACGGCAATGATGAGGTCCGCGCTCCTGTCGAAAGCGGCGATTACTTCGCCGAGGGCTTCTTCGTCCGGAACAACGTCCTCCTGATTTAAAACATACAAGGAATTTTCGCATCCGGCCTCATCCAGTATTTCTTTGACTCTCTTTCCGCCTGCCTTGTAAGTATTGGCATCACAGACAAGAAAGGATCTGCGGTGGCCGTTCTTTTGGATGTAGTATGGAAGCTTTTCCATGGCGCCGGAGGATATGTCCACATCCTTCAGGCTTGTGCTGTGGCTTTTTCCACAGTCGCAGGGAAAGGTCTGATTTAAGTAATCGGTAATAGAAAAAGCTTCAGGATTCATGATTATTACTCCTTCCCTTCCATCTGATAAGCGGTTTCTGCAGAGCAGATGTGCTGTGCGGAAACGGATTACCGGGTATGTGCGTCCCTGTTGAATTCAAACCGGGTTTTATAGGCAGGGACCTTTGTAGTGACATATTCGATAATTCTGTTGTCGCTGTCATGCGCCAGAGCGAAAAGGATCATCAGCGGGTCGCCCGGGTCGATCTGCAGGTGCATGGCCTGATAGGCGTTTGCCGGACGGACTTCAATGGCCTGATATTCCACGTCGGGATTAATCCCATGCTCCCGGAAAGTATTGTAAAGCGACTTATCGGTAAAGTCGATCTTTATCAGATCGGGGGAAATGTACAGGGGAATATAGCTTTCCGTCAGGGTCACGGGCTGATCGTCGATAAATCTGAGACGCAGCAGATGAAAAACGTCGTCATCCTGTGCAATCCCCAGCTTTTCCGCGATCTGGGACGACGCATGCTCCACATTCTGAAGGAGCACCTTGCTTTTGGTGATTTTGCCCTGATCCAGCTCGTCGTTATAAAAACCGATCCCGCTGTGTAGCCGGTGGCAGCTGTCCGCCTGATTGCCTGTGAAAAAGGCCCCTTTTCCGCGCATCCGGATGATCTTTCCGTCCGCTTCCAGCAAATCCATCGCCTTTCTGATGGTGGAGCGGCTGACGTCGAATTTTTCACACAGCTCCCGTTCGCTCGGCAGACTGAAAAAATAGTCCTTGTCGCCATACAATTCCAGAATATCGTTTTTAATTTGCAGATAAAGCGATTTGCTCTCGCTTTCTGTTTCTTTTTTTACCATTGGAAATTCCTCCCGAATACTGTTAATGAGACATTTTCTTTTCCTTAGGAAGCAGGAATATGGGGTTTTATGGCTCGGAGCATGTCAATTGCGTTTTCTGAAATACTCTTTTTGCCTGTAAAAAGTCCGGAGGTTCCTCCCGTAAGAACATTTGCACCCACCTGTGTGACAAGTGGTATCGTTGTGATGTTTATGTTGCCGTCGGCCTGAATATCCACGGTAAGCCCGTCATTGTTCAGCATCCGGCGCATTTGGCGGATATGCTCTACCGCCTGGATCTGGATTTTTTGGCCGGAAAATCCGGGGTTTACGGTTAATTTGAGAATCATGGGGACCTCCCTTGAGAGGGATATGAAATCATCGCCGGGTTCGGTCGTGCACTTATAGGCTAGAACAGGCTGAGAACCGTACTTTCGGATAAGGTCGAAGGTCGCAAGAGGATTCTGCATGGCTTCGTAATGGACGGAAATATAGTCCGCGCCGGCCTTAGCAAAGGACTCTATGTATTTCTCAGGCTCGTAGACTGCGAGGTGCGCTTCAATGGGAAGTGCAGTCACCGGACGCATTTTTTCCAGTGTGGTCTGTCCCAATATAAAGCAATCGTTAAAACGTCCGTCGACAACATCAAAGTGGAAAAAGGACACGGATGACTGTTCAACCTCTTTGATCTGACTTTCCAGGTTGCACAGGTCCATGCAGGATACGGAGGCGGATATGTAAAATGGCTTTCGCTGTACCGTACGCACGATCATCTTCCCCCAGTTCTGTGAAATAGGGCTTGCTTTTAAAACCTGATATTATCATAGCACTGATTTATTTAAAATACAAGTGGTATTTATTTTAGAAAAGCATTTTTCGATAAATTCCGGTATTACAATAAAAAGATATCTCTAAAGCGCACTGTTTCTTCCATTTTTCTACAGATATATTAGCCTTTTCGAGCAAAACAGCGCGGATTTTTCCAATAGAACAGAATGTGCGCCAATGGATACCATATTTAGGAAAAGGGCAGATTTATTAAAAAATAGTAGACCTTTTGTATTTTTAATAACGAGCTCATCTTAAAGAAAATTTGCTTGTTAATTAAATGCCAATGGTTTGGATTTAATGCCTATATATAAATATATTTTGATATTTATTTGTGCAATATTAAGAATATGGTTAAGGACATATGTAATTAATGTACAAATTAATTTAAATTAGTCAAATATTATTGACACTAATGGCGCGGCATGCTATATTAAAAACACGAGAGATAGGTACCAAATGTATTTCAATAATAATAACATTTGGTATAAATAATTCGGTACGACAATGAAGGAGGTGAAAAGGAATGATCGGAGTGGTGGTTGTTACCCATGGCGATTTGGGAAAGGCATGTGTGGAAGCAGTCGAACTGATCGCGGGGCCTCAGAGCAACGTCAGGGCGCTGGGTCTGCACCACGGAGACGCCCCGGAGGAACTTGAAAAAGATATCCTCAATGCGGTGAAGGAACTGGATGAAGGGGAAGGGGTACTTGTACTGGTTGATTTTTACGGAGGCACCCCGGCAAACCTTGTTCTGAAATGCATGTGCTCCAGTGAATTCCTGTGTATTGCGGGGGTAAATATGCCCATGATGGTCGAGGCGCTCACCATGAGAAAGGGCTGTACAGCGGAGCAGCTGGAGAAAAACTGCATTGCGGCGGGGGAAAGCAGCTTCATTGAACTTCACGAAATGTTCAGGTCCCTGATGAATCGATCGGAGAATTAAGAAGGAGTGGAAAGAATCATGAGCGAAATCGTTTTGACAAGAATCGATGACAGACTGGTTCACGGACAGGTAATGACATCATGGCTGAATTACACCAGCGCGAACAAAATTATGATCGTTGACGACGGCGTCGCAAAGGATATGTTTATGAAAAGCGTGCTGGCTACCGTGCTGCCCGCCAACATATCCCTCGAAATCTATAACATTGCAGATGCGAGCGAAAGAATCAAAAAAGGGTTTTCACCGAAGGATAAGGTCATTATCCTGGCCAAATTACCTGCCACCATCTGGCGGATGATGGAAAACGGCGTGACTCTTGACAAAGTCAATGTCGGCGGAATGGGCGTAAGCGGAACCAGAAAGAAATTCTATAAGAATATCGCGGTTTCGGAGGAAGAAAAAGAAATCTTCAAAAAAATCATAGCGACCGGATGTACTGTAACGATCCAGATCATTGCCGAAGACAAGGCAACGGATATATCAAAATTGCTGTAGGTACAGCATTTATATATTAAAAAAGGGGAGGAAAAAACAGTGCATATTACTTTATTGCAAGCGTTTCTGATCGGCGTGGTTTATTACCTTGGCACCGTCGGTACACCGTGGCTGACTCTGTTGGGAAGTATCAGCTTCATGTACAAACCGCTGGTGGCAGGTACCATTGTCGGGTTCATTATGGGGGATCCGGTACAGGGATGTATCATCGGCGCCGCCATCAATCTGCCGTATATTGCGTTTATTTCGGCAGGCGGAACCGTCCCGGTGGACCCGGGCCTTGCAGGAAGCCTTGGAACCGCTCTGGCGCTGGCCGCGAATGTGCAGCCGGCCGTTGCCACAACGGTCGCGATTCCGCTGGGCCTTCTGGGAACACTGATCTGGGTTCTCCATATGACGGTGGATGTGTTCTTTGTCCATATGGCGGATAAAGCCGCTGCGGAAAGCGATTTGAAAAAAATCTGTTTCCTACATATTGTTCCGCCGCAGATCTTTATGTTCCTCATCTGTGTGGTTCCGGTTGCGCTGGGCGCATACTTCGGCGTCAGCTATATTTCCCCGATGATCAAGGCGCTGACGGGGACTCCGCTGCACGTACTCCAGGTAATCGGCCAGATCCTTCCGGCTATTGGAATCGCGATGAATCTTCGTGCCATCAGCCGGCCCGGGACCCTGCTGTTCTTTATCCTTGGCTTCATTCTGAAGACGTACACCAGTCTGAATGTTATTACCATCGCCATTATGGCCGGCATTGTCGCATATTTCTATACGAAACTGACGGAAGGAAACTCTTCTGCGGGCAACAGCCTTGCAGGATAACGGAGAAGGGGTGAAATAGAATGGCAGAAACGAACAACAATGCCGTAAAGGCAAAAAAATTATCGAAAAAGGACGTAGTAAAGGCATTCTGGAGATGGACCTTTTTCTCCCATGCCAACTATAACTACGAACGTCTGGAGGCAACCGGACTGGTCTATTCGATGTCTCCCATCATTAAAAAACTGTACGGAGACAATCCCGAAGAGTACAAAGCGGCGATCCTTCGCCATATGCAGTTTTACAACACGGAACCGCATTTCGGCGGGGTCATCAACGGAATCGTCATCGCCATGGAGGAAGAAAGGGCGAACGGCGCGGACATCAGCGATGAAGCGATCAACGGTGTCAAAACCGGCCTGATGGGTCCCTTCGCGGGAATCGGCGACACACTGTGGCAGGGCACGCTCACGCCGATCCTGCTTGCGTTCGGTATCAGCCTGGGAGCGCAGGGGAACCTGATGGGCCCGGTGCTCTACGGCCTTCTGATGTTCGGCATCATGCTGCCGATTGCCTACATTGTTTGGATGAAAGGATATCAGCTCGGCAAAGAAGGATTGGAGTCCCTGCTGGGCGGAAATCAGCTGAAAATGATTATCACGGGCGCTTCGGCAATGGGGGCGATCGTCCTGGGTGCATTGGCCTCCTCGTTTGTGGCGGTCTCTTCTCCGCTGATCATCCAGATCGGCGCGGTGAAGCTGTCCCTGCAGGCCGATGTTTTTGATAAGCTGTTCAAGGGCATCATTCCGCTGCTTATTACCCTGGGCACCTTGTTCCTGCTGAAAAACAGACGGATGAAGTCTACGACCGTCCTGTTTATCCTGATTGCATTGGGCGCTGTCTGCGGCCTGTTGGGAATATTCTGATAGTATGCCGGCCGCCTGCGGAAACTCTGCCGGGCGGCCGGTATTATCTGGTCAAGCGTGTGGCTTATGTGAAAAAATGGGACTCTTTTGTGTCCTTCTGCACGAACTGTTCCATCTGAATTATGGGAAATCGCCGGTTATGGAAATATGACCGATATTACACAGACAACAAACATTTTAGTAAATGTTATATAAATTGGAGGTTGAAGAAATGGATGGTACGATGAAAACGGCTGTTTTCACAGGCCCGAAAAAAGTAGAGCTTCGGCAATGCCCGATTCCGCAGGTGGGAAAGGAAGATGTGCTGGTAAAAATTGACGCCTGTGCGATTTGTACATGGGAGCAGAGAGTTTATACCGGCGTAAAAAAAGTGGAATTCCCCTTTATCGGCGGACATGAAATGGTGGGCCGGATTGTTGAAATGGGGTCCAGGGTGGACAAACGTCAGTGGAAAGTAGGGGAAAGGGTAGCGGTGGGCGTCATGCTTGCCTGCCAGAACTGCTACTTCTGCAAAACGGGAAATACGCAGAGCTGCGAATACTTTGACCACAGCAAGCATCTGGAGGGCCTTCCCGAAAAAGGGATGGGAGGATTCAGCGAATATTTACTGGTCCCTTCTGAAAACCTTTTTAAATATGACAAGATTTCAGCCGAAGAAGCGACTATCACGGAGCCTCTTTCGTGTGTCCTGCACAGCGTGGAGACCGCCAACGTCCAGTTCGGGGACACGGTGCTTGTCATCGGCTGCGGCATTATGGGGCTGCTCCATGTGCTGCTGTCCGTCAGAAAAGGAGCGGTTGTTGTCGCGTCCGACGTAAACGGGGAGCGGCTGAAGCTCGCGAAGGAGCTGGGCGCGGCCTATACGGTGAACCCGTCCGAAGAAAATCTGCGGGACAGGGTGAAAGAAATTTCCGGGGGAATCGGGGCGCAGGTTGTATTTGATACGACGCCGATCGCCGCTGTCGCGGAAGACGCGATCAAATGCGCCGGGCAGATGGGAAAAGTCGTCCTGTACAGCTCATTCTATCCGGACACCCCGGTCAAATTCAGCCCGGACTGGCTTCACAAGGGGGCTGTGCAGATTCTCGGCACAGCCAATTCCAATGAACGCGATTTTGTCAGGGCGACCCGCATGCTTTCGGAAGGCGTTGTAAATGTAAAGCCCTTTGTCAGCGAGGTTTACGAGTTTGAAGATATTCAGAGCGCGCTTGAGTCCGCGATCAAGGGAGACAAATTCAGAGTCGTTTTAAAAATGTGAGGGAGCCGGCCTGAAATTTATATTCGACATACTGAATAAATTGTCTGTGAATACATACGGCAGAAGAATTTGATTCTCGACTAAAAACAGAATGGAGATGCAGAAGATGTTAGTTACACTCAATGAAATCCTGCGGGACGCAAAAGAAAAGAAATATGCCGTCGGGGCCTTCAATGTTCCGAATCTGGAAGCGGTCATGGCGGTGGTGAGCGCGGCCGAGGAACTGAATGTGCCCGTTATTTTAGCGCACGCCGAGCTGCACGACTCGTACATACCAATGGATGTCATCGGTCCCATTATGCTGGATTTTGCAAAAAAGGCAAAGGTTCCCGTTTGTGTCCATTTTGATCACGGCGTTTCCTTTGACAAATGCATACAGGCAATTCGTTTGGGCTTTACCTCCATCATGTATGACGCCTCGGGCAAAACCTATGAAGAAAATCTGGCGGAGACGACGGAGATTGTCCGGATCGCCCATTCCGTGGGAGTTTCGGTGGAAGCGGAGCTGGGCCATATTTTTACCTCCGCGATCGGCGGCGGCGAAGGCCGCGGCGCGGTGGATTCCTCCAGCTACGCCAGTCTGGACGACTGCTATACCAATCCGGACCTTGCGAAGGAATTTGCGGAAAAAACCGGCGTGGACGCGCTGGCCATTGCCTTTGGGACGACGCACGGCGTTTACCTTACCAAGCCGGTATTGGATTTCAACCGCATTACGGCAGTAAAGGACAAGATTGATATGCCCTTTGTCATGCATGGCGGCTCCGGGGTATCGGATGAAGGCTACCGTGAAGCCATCAGCCGCGGCATTGCCAAAATCAATTATTACACCTATATGTCCCTGGCGGGAGGGGATGCCGTCGCCGCTCATGTAAGAGGCAAAAAAGAGGACGAAAAGGTGTTTTTCCATGACGTTGTCCTCGCGGGAATGGAAGGAATGAAAGAGGACGCCAAAAGAGCGATGAAAGTATTTAACAACAAATAGATCCGAATAACGGTCCACCATAAAATTCAAAAAATAACAGAAAAGCGAGAACAATCTTATGGTTAATCAGAAAATTGTTATCAGAATCAAATTCGGACTTCACGCCAGACCGGCTGGCGTCCTGGCAAAAATCGCGCAGCAGTTTGCGTCGGATGTAAAAGTGGTCATTGGCGAAAAAGAGTATAATGCCAAATCCATCATGGGGCTGCTTGCCGCCGGTATCCAGAACGGTACGGAGATTCAGATCAGATGTACCGGTGAGGATGAAATCAAAGCGCTGCATGCGATCATCCCGGCAATCGAATCCGGACTGGGAGAATAACGCCTGATCCACCGGCTTTTATCATCCGGTGGATCAGATTTCTTTTCGGGGATGAATTTTGATGAAGCAATTACCCCTGCCTGCTTCATCAGGCTTTTAAAGGAGGAAACGACGTTGGTAACTTTGAATGGAAAAGGCGTTTTTGGCGCGATCGCAATAGGAACAATCCGCTACTTTACATTCCATCAGGAACAGATCGAAAAATACAAGGTAGAAGACATCGAAAAGGAAATCGGGCGCTTTCATGCGGCCGTACGGCAGGAAACAGCGGAACTGGAAACGCTGTTTAAGAAAGCCGTAGAGGAGGTAGGGGAAAAAGACGCCAGGATTTTTCAGATTCATCAGATGATGCTGGAGGATGAAGATTTCTTCCGGTCGGTTGAAGAAATCATTCGGACGGAGAAAATCAACGCCGAGTATGCCGTTCATCAGGCCGCTTCCGCCGCGGAGCAGGTGCTTGCCGGCTCGCAGGACGAATACCTCAGGTCGCGCGCCTCGGATATCCGGGAGGTGTTTTCCGGCCTTGTGAAAATCCTTTCGGGTGCGGCGGCGCAGGAAATTCAGTCTGATCAGCCGGTAATTCTCGCCGCGGACGACCTTACTCCGGGTGAGACAATAAAACTGGATAAATCCAAAATCCTTGCTTTCATCACGGCGAAGGGGTCGTCGAATTCACACACGGCCATTCTGGCCAGAAGTATGGGGATCCCCGCCGTCGTAGCCGTGGGCGAGTCCCTGAATCCGGACTGCGGCGGACGGCAGGCCGTTGTCGACGGGGCCTCCGGAACCATTTATCTGGACCCTGATGCAGAGACTCTCCGTGTTTACGGAAAGGCAAAAGCGGAACAGCTGGAAACCGCGTCGGAGCTTCAGCAATTAAAAGGGAAAGAAAATATTACAAAGGACGGAAGGAAAATCAAAATATACGCGAATGTGGGCAGCCTGTCCGACGTGGAAACGGCGCTGGAAAATGACGCGGGCGGAATCGGCCTGTTCCGCAGCGAGTTTATCTATCTTGGACGCAGCGACTTTCCTGCGGAGGAGGAGCAATTCCAGATTTATAAAACTGCCGTTGAGAAGATGGAGGGAAAAGAAGTCATCATACGGACGCTGGATATTGGCGCCGACAAACAGGTGGATTATTTTCAGATGCCCAGGGAAGAAAATCCGGCCATGGGCTGCCGGGCCATCCGTATCTGCCTGACCAGACCGGAAATTTTCCGCACGCAGCTGCGCGCGCTGTACCGCGCTTCAGTTTACGGAAATCTTGCAATCATGTTTCCCATGATCACTTCGGTGGAAGAGGTCCGCGATTGCAAGAAAATTGTGCAGGAAGTGCAAAATGATCTTCTGGCGGAGTGGCTGGCCTTTCGTCCGGATGTAAAAATGGGAATTATGGTGGAGACGCCCGCAGCGGCGCTTGTCAGTGACGAACTGGCTGCCGAGGTGGATTTTTTCAGTATCGGGACCAACGATCTTACCCAGTATACTTTGGCGGTGGACCGCCAGAATCCAAATTTGGAGCGGTTCTATCATCCGCATCACAGCGCTGTACTGAAATTGATTCAGATGACGGCGGAAAGCGCACACAGGCATGGGATTCAGGTCGGTATCTGTGGGGAGCTTGGCGCGGACCCGGAGCTGACACAGACTTTTCTGGACTTTGGAATCGATAAACTGTCCGTTTCCGTCTCACGGATTCTGCCTTTGAGAAAAACGGTAAGGGCAATCGACAGAGAATGCCTGTAATAATCATATATTATATTGAAACGGAGGAAAGAAACGAATGCTTTTATTGTTGGATACGGCCGATCTGAAGGAAATAAAAAGATTATGCGACCTGTTTCCTATTGACGGGGTTACTACCAACCCCACCATCCTGAACAGGGAAAAACAAAGTCCCATGGGACATCTGAAGAAAATCAGAGAAATTTTGCCTTCAGACGCACAGCTTCATGTGCAGCTCCTGTCCGAAAGCGCGGAGAAGATGGTCATAGAAGCACATCATATTGTAAACACAATTGGCGGAAATATCTATGTAAAAATCCCTGTAACCGCGCAGGGCATCAAAGCCATAAAGGCCCTTTCAAAGGAAGGGGTGTCTGTTACCGCGACAGTCGTCCATGCGCCGATGCAGGCGTTTTTTGCAGCGAAAGCCGGAGCAAGCTATGTGGCCCCCTATGTAAACCGGATCGATAACATGGGAGTGGATGGCGTGCAGGCGGTAAAAGAGATTCAAACCATTTTTGCCGAACAAAAAATGGACTGCGGGGTTCTGGCCGCCAGCTTTAAAAATTCCCGCCAGATTACGGAGCTGTGCGCGGCCGGGGTATCGGCGGTGACGGCGGCTCCCGACGTGATGGAGATACTGATCCGGCATCCTGCCACCGATAAGGCGGACGCTGATTTCCGGAGGGATTTCTGTCAATTGGCAGGAACCGGGAAAACGATGCTTGATTTTTAAGACCGGTGTCCGCTGCTATGCATCGGGGATTGCCGGTCTTGACTTCTTGTCCTTCTCTCACACTCAAAAATCTTTGTCAGTCAGGCGGAAACCAGAAGAGGAAGGGCCGGGATGTTAACATCCCGGCCCTTCCTCTTCTTATTTTGTAAGGAGAATCTTTACAGTGCGCAAGAGAAACGGAGCATGATTGCCCGGCGGTATCATAAATAAGAAGCTGTTATGTAGTCTCATCCAGACTATTTTGTAAAGCGCTTATACAGAGCGCCAAGCGACTTCTTTTCAATGCGGGATACATACGAGCGGGAGATGCCCAGCTTCTGAGCCACTTCCCGCTGTGTCAGCGGACTGCGGCCGGTCAGACCGTACCGCAGCTCAATAATGGTCTGCTCCCGGGGGGACAGGACCTCGCGGATATACCGTTTGAGCTGCTCCGATTTGATTTTACAGTCAAGGTTGTCAATGATGTTGTCTTCCGTAGCCATCACATCCATCAGTGTCAGTGCGTTTCCGTCCTTGTCGGTGTCGATCGGCTCGTTGATGGAGATATCCTGCGCGGTTTTTTTGGAAGAGCGGAAGAACATCAGCACTTCATTTTCAATGCACCGGGCCGCGTAGCTGGAAAGGCGGATTCCCTTGCTGCTGTCAAACGTGTTTACCGCTTTAATCAAACCGATGGTTCCGATGGAAATCAGGTCGTCCTGATCGTTTGAGTTGGCGTAGTATTTCTTGATGATATGGGCGACCAGGCGGAGGTTGTGTTCGATCAGTTCATTTTTAGCCTTCATGTCCCCATTTTTCAGCCGCTCCAGACAGTCCCGCTCTTCCTGTGCCGTAAGCGGTCTGGGAAAGGAACCCGAGCCTGTGACGTGAAGAATAAAAAACAGCAGTCCGGAGAGCGCAAATCCAAGTACGGCACCAAGCATATAACCACTCCTTTATATTGTCGTTTGCCATTATATGCCGCGGGGCGCCTGTCCGTTGCAAGTCCGGCAGGTTTTGCGGCCCTTTTATTTCCGTAAACAGTGTTGAAAAAGGCTGAATGATCGTGTAAAATGGGAACGATGAATAAAGGAGTGGAGTTTTTGGAAAAAACGGAAAATAAAATGGGTACGGTGTCGGTATTTCCACTGATTGTGTCCATGTCGGTACCGGCTATGCTGTCGATGCTGGTACAGGCTCTGTATAACGTAGTCGACAGTTTTTTTGTAGCAAAAGTAAGTGAAAATGCGCTGACTGCGGTTTCGCTTGCGTTTCCCGTTCAGACTTTGCTGATTGCGCTGGCGGTGGGGACTTCCGTAGGAATCAATTCGCTGGTAGCACGCCGGCTGGGAGAACAAAAGCAGGAGGAGGCCAATTCCGCCGCTACGCACGGGATTTTGTTAGGAGCATTCAACTGGGTCGTCTTTGCGCTGGTAGGGCTGCTTTTTTCAGAGCCCTTCTTTCGCAGCTTCACGGCAAATCAAGAGATTGTGACAATGGGTACTCAATATATGAGCATTGTCTGTATCGTTTCTGTCGGCGTTTTTATCGAGATCAACATCGAAAAGACGCTTCAGGCTACCGGAAATATGATTTATCCCATGCTGTCGCAGATTCTGGGCGCAGTAACAAATATTATTCTGGATCCGATTTTTATTTTCGGACTGCTGGGTGTCCCTAAAATGGGCGTCGCGGGGGCGGCGATTGCGACGGTGATCGGCCAGATTTTCGCGATGCTGTTTCTTATTTATATCATTGCGAAAAAAGATCATCAGGTAGTGATCAGCTTCCGGAATTTCAGGCTGGATTTTACCACGATAAAGAATATTTATTCGGTTGGTTTTCCCTCCATCATTATGCAGGCGATCGGTTCCGTCATGGTAGTCGGGATGAACGCGATTTTAATCGGCTTTACCGAAACGGCCGTCGCCCTGTTCGGCGTTTACTTTAAATTGCAGTCTTTTGTGTTTATGCCTGTGTTTGGCCTGATGCAGGGTGTTATGCCGATTATCGGGTACAATTTCGGCGCGCGCAATCGCGGCCGCCTTTTGTCCGCGGTTAGGATCGGTTCCGTCATTGCGGCGGTGATTATGGCGCTGGGGACGATCTTGTTCTGGACGGAAACAGGGAAGCTCCTGCTGATTTTCAACGCCTCTCAGGTTATGCTTGAAATCGGCATACCCGCGTTGCGAACCATCAGTATCTGTTTTGTACCGGCGGCGCTCGGCATCATGTTTTCAACGGTGTTCCAGGCTGTGGGCAGCGGCTTAAAAAGTCTGATTATTTCCGTGCTGCGCCAGTTGATCGTACTGCTTCCCGCAGCGTTTCTGCTTTCAAAAATCAATCTTCCTTCCGTCTGGTATGCCTTCCCAATCGCTGAAATGGTATCGATGGCGGCGAGTATCCTGATTTATGTGCAGCTTTATCAAAAAACACTGAAAACTCTTTGATTATTTTACATGGTTATGTTAAAATAGCCTTGGCTGGTCGTGCCTGCAATAAATGACGGCGGACGGCTGTGTTCCGGGTTTACAGGAAGACAACGGGAGCGGAACAGAACATATTTGAAACACAGGTGATAAAGATGCCAAACGGGCAAAGGGGACAGGCTCCTGCCAACTCCCGAAGCATTATCTATCTGAATCCCATAAAAAACGAAATGCTGAGAGGGCATGTCTACAGTGAGTACTACAACAGGATCATGCCGTTTCGCAATGAATGCGAGCTTCTGCGCGGAATGGATGATCTGTTTGACAGCATTTCCTTTCCTCAGGCTTCTTTTCAGGAACGGGAATTTGATATAAAAAGGGGAAAGCCAAAAATAAAAAAGGTGGATTACGCTGTGGAAGAGGCAATGAATAAAATCAAGAATGAAACACCGGCGACCTTTGTCGTAAACGTGCAGTACCGTAAAAATGCCACCTGGCAGGGTACGATTACCTGGGTTGAGCAGAATCAGACGCTTCATTTCCGCAGCGCCCTGGAAATGCTCAAGCTGATGGAGCAGGCTGCCGTGAACGGGGCCGTGCCGGTCGTCAGCTGGGACGGAAAGAAATCCGAATCAAAATGAAAGAAAATGCCGTCCGAGTCAGCACCCGGACGGCATTTGTTGTGTCCCGGGAAAACTTCCGGACAGGTGAAGTGGCCCGCGGGGAATCGGCTTGACAATCCCTATGATTGAGCCTATACTTTTTTATATTCGCACTACAGCGATTCTATTTCAGTTTACGAGACAAAACACGTTTCTCCCCCGCCTTCGGCGGGGGAGAAACGTAAACTTGTTGCAGAATCGACTGGAAATCTGTAATACAGATTCTGGGAAGATGACATTTTAAGATAGAAGGAGAAATGAATCATGAACAGCGTAAATGAAAGGCTTGCCGCGCTGCGCCGCCAGATGAAGCAGAACGGCGTGCAGGCCTGTATCGTGCCTTCCGCCGACCCGCATATGAGCGAGTACCTGCCCGATCACTGGGCGGCAAGAAGCTATTTTTCCGGCTTTACCGGTTCCGCGGGAACGCTGGTGGTTGCGGAAACGCAAAGCGGGCTCTGGACGGACGGGCGGTATTTTATTCAGGCCGCGCATCAGCTGGAGGGCAGCGAAATTACCCTGTACCGCATGGCGGTCAAGGGTGTGCCGACCTATACCGAATTTCTGGCCGAGGAGCTGAACGAGGGCGAAACGGTTGGATTTGACGGCAAAATGCTTTCCGCTGCCGCCGTCGAGGAAATGCGTGAGAAATTCGCCGAGAAAAAGCTGAAAATCAAGGCGGTCGACCTCATTAAGGATATCTGGACGGACAGGCCGCAAATGCCCGCAAGCAAGGTGTTTGTTCACGACGCAAAGTACGCGGGCTATACCTGCAAAGAAAAGCTGGAACAGGTCCGCGCGGAGCTGAAAAAGCAGCATGCCGACGGGGAGATCTTTACCAAGCTGGACTGCGTTGCATGGCTGATGAATATCCGTGCGGACGACATCGAGTACAATCCGCTCGCGGTTTCTTACGCGATGGTTTATTCCGATTCCGCTTACCTGTTTATCAATACTGGCCGCGTTCTGCCGGAGACGCTTGCCTACCTGAAGGAAAACGGCGTCACGGTAAAGGAATACGAGGAAATCGACCGCACTCTGGAAAAAATCAGTTCCGATAAGACGATTCTGGTTGACCCAGTCAATGTGAATTACGACCTGTATCAGCTGCTGAAGCAGAACCGGCATGTGACCGTCAAAGAGGGCGGCGATACCGTCATTGTCCTCAAGGGTGTCAAGAATGAAACGGAGATTAAAAATATTGTAGAGGCGCATATCAAGGACGGCCGCGCGCTTGTTGAATTCTGTGTCCAATTCGAGGATAGGATGAAGAACGGGGAGACCGTCACCGAATGCACCGTGTGCGATATGCTGCGGGAATGCAGGGCAAAGCAGCCGAACAACAAGGGCGAGAGCTTCGGCACCATCGCGGCCTACGGAGCAAACGCCGCAATGATGCATTACAGCCCGAAGCCGGAAACCTGCAGCATTTTGAAAAATCAGGGCTTCCTGCTGATCGATTCCGGCGGACAGTATCTGGAGGGGACGACCGACATTACCCGCACCTTCGTTTTGGGGCCGCTCAGCCGGGAGGAGAAGGAGCATTACACCTACGTGCTGAAAGCGCATATCGCGCTGGCTGCGGCCGTATTTCTGGAGGGCTGCACCGGCGGCAACATCGATATCCTCAGTCGCGAACAGGTCTGGAAGCACGGTATCGATTACCGCTGCGGTACGGGTCACGGCGTGGGGATGTTCAGCGGGGTGCACGAGGGCCCACAGAATCTGAGGATCAGCAACAATGTCGTCTTCAAAAAGGGTATGACCATCACCGACGAACCCGGTATTTATGAAGAAGGCAAGCACGGGATTCGCACCGAAAACATTCTTCTTGTCACCGATTTTGTCAATAACGAGTACGGTCAGTTCTTAAAATTTGAACCCATTACGTATTTCCCGATCGATACCGCGGGAATCCTGACCGAGCTGATGACGGACGACGAGCTGGAATGGCTGAACAACTACCATCGGACAGTCTGTGAAAAGCTTTCCCCGGGCCTTTCCGGAAAAGAGCTTCAGTGGCTGAAGGACCATACTCAGCCGGTTAAAAAGGGATAAAGTAAAGAGACTGTTGAAAAACAGTATAATAGTACATCAAAAATGCGTCTTGATTGGGCTTTCAAAGCCATCTCAAGGCGCATTTTCATTTTGGGAAGCTTTTTGTATGATTCATGCTGCTTCGTTTACAGTACTCTTTTAATTCTCATTGAAACGGGACAGGAACGCTTTGGTGCGGTCGTTCTGCGTATTGCCGAAAAGCTGTTCCGGGTTTCCCTGCTCGACAATCGTCCCGTTGTCCATAAAGACTACGTAGTCGGCTACGTCCCGGGCGAATTTCATTTCGTGGGTGACGACCACCATCGTCATATGCTCCGCCGCAAGCTCGCGGATGACCTTGAGGATTTCTCCTGTCAGCTCCGGGTCGAGCGCGCTGGTCGGCTCGTCGAAAAACAGGATATCCGGATTCATTGCGAGCGCGCGGGCAATGGACACGCGCTGCTGCTGTCCGCCGGAAAGCTGGCAGGGGTAGGCGTCCGCCTTATCCGCCAGATCCATTTTCTGGAGAAGCTCCTTCGCGGCGGCTTCCGCCTCCGCTTTTGAACGGCGCAGTACGCGGATGGGCGCTTCCGTAATGTTCTGCATCACGGAGAGGTGGGGGAAAAGGTTGAAATTCTGGAAAACCAGCCCGATATGCAGACCGATTTTGCTGCATGCGGCCTTGTCCGAATAGACGGCCCTGCCGTTCCCGTCGTTTTTCACCAGCGTATCTCCACAGATGGTGATCTCGCCGGAATCCACCGTTTCCAGCTGGGTGACGCAGCGCAGCATAGTGCTTTTTCCCGAGCCGGACGGCCCGATGATCGCGAGTACCTGCCCTTTGGTTACTTCTATTGAAATGCCGTTCAGCACTTTTGTGCCGTCGAAGCTTTTGCAGATGTCTTTAGCGGTTAAGATATGCATTTCCATCCTCCTAACGATAATAGTTCAGCCGGTTTTCGGCCATCGTAAAGAATCTGGTGACCGCGCCGTTCATCACAAGATAGAACGCGCCGGCAATCACCAGCGGTGTCATATTGACCGCGGAGGAAACCCAGTTGGAGGTTACCTTGAGCAGCTCTACAATGCCGATCACCTGCGCCAGGGAGGTGTCCTTCACGAGCGTGATGAACTCGTTTCCCATCGGCGGGATAATGTGCTTGACGACCTGCGGCAGGATGATGCGAAAGAAGGTCTGGCCGCGTGTAAAACCGAGCACCTTTGCCGCCTCGTGCTGGCCGCGGGGAATCCCCTCGATCCCCCCGCGGAAGATTTCCGCGAAATACGCCGCGTAGTTCAGGACAAAGGCGACCTCTGCCGCCAGAACGCGGTCAAGCTGAATCCCGAACAGGGGCTTCAGGGCGTAAAAGAAGAACAGAAGCTGCAGCATCAGCGGTGTTCCGCGCATCAGAAGTATGTAAAGCCTGACCGGAAGATTGATGAGCCTGACCTTCGTCATGCGTCCTTTGGCCACCAGCAGGCCCAGCGGCAGCGAAAAAATAAGGGTGACGAAAAAGATACGCAGTGACATAAGGGTTGCTTCCAGCATCTGTGTCAAAAGCGCCTGATAATTCATGAACGCGACCTCCATAAAGTGTTTGTGTAAAAAAGCCAAAGGCACAGAACCGGACAGAGTCCGGCTCTATGCCGCGCAGGGGAAAAATCTGAATCTGTCCTTCTGAGTGAAGAGAGTGTCCCAGACGACAGTTATAACATGGATTCTTCGGTTACAGTTATCCCTCAGAATGCAACGTGAAATCGTTTTATTTTTCTACAGTGGTAACATCCTCGCCGAACCATTTCTGGGAAATCGTCGCCATCGTGCCGTCCGACGCCATTTCCTTCAAAACACCGTTGATCTTTTCCGTCAGCGCGCTGTCCGCCTTGCGGAAGCCGACGACATAGTCCTCGGTGGCAAGAGAAGCGTCCTTGCCGTCCTTGTCCTGAAGCACCTTATAGGCGTTCGGGTTGTTGGTCAGATAGTAACGTGCAACCACTTCATCAATGCTGATCGCGTCGATGGTGCCGTTCTGCAGTTCCATGACCGCTTTGGAATAGTCGTCGATCTGTACAACGGATTTTAAGGTTTTCTTGAAATCCTCATTCTCGTTCAGGGCGACTTCCGCGGAAGAATCCGACTGTACGCCGATGGTCTTTCCGGCCAGGGACTCAAGCCCCTGATAGTTGGAATCCGTTTTGACGAGGATGATTTGCTCGTTTTTCATATAGGGAATGCTCAGGCTGAATTCCTTTTCGCGCTCGTCGGTTTTGCTGAAACCGTTCCATAGGCAGTCGATGTTGCCGTTGTTCAGTTCAGCGGTTTTGCTGTCCCAGTCGATCGGCTGTGTTTTCAGCTCAATGTTGAGGCGCTTGCAGGCTTCTTTGGCAAGGTCGATATCAAAGCCGACTAGCTCGCCTGTTTTGGTGTCCACATATCCCATCGGGGGAAAGGCGTCGTCAAGGCCGAGCACCAGCTTGCCCGCTTTTTCAACCTTGGTCCAGGATTCGTCCGCGGCCGACGCGGTACCGGTACTGCCGGCGCTGCTGGCAGCGGTGCTGCCGCAGGCGGCGCAGGAAAGGGCGATGCCCGCCGCTAATAATAAAGATAATATTTTTTTCATGTTAAATACCCCACTTCTCTTCTCATTGGACTCTCCAATATCAGTATTTTACCTTATTAGCACGTTAAAGTAAAGAGGTATTTTAAAATTTGGGGATATTGTACGAAGGATGACCGGAAATCCCGCTTTCTTTCACCGCGATATGGACAAAACATACCGGTTGGAAAAGAACAAAGGCACAGAAAAAGCGCGGCAGGTTTTTTGCCGCGCTCAGGAATGCCCCAAACTGTCAGGTTTCGATGAATCGTTCAAAAAGCAAGTGCAGACCGAATGAGCCTCCCTCTGTGAGGGAGGTGGCGCGCTCGGCGCGTCGGAAGGAGTACCCCGTCAGGCTTCTATGAAACTCCCTCAGGCAGGCGTTGCCTGCCGGCTCCCTCTTTGAGGGAGCCGCAAAAGGCGGTGCGGCTTTATCGGTAGCCTGAAGCACGGCGGGTTCTTAAGTGAGCTATGACAGGAGCATTCTGTCGTTATCCATGGTGTCTCCGCTCACGGTCTCGAATTTTTCAAGCAGGTCTTTTACCTGCAGGCTTTTCTTTTCCTGGCCCTTGATATCGAAAATAATTCTGCCTTCATGCATCATGATCAGGCGGTTGCCCAGACGGATGGCGTCTTTCATGTTATGCGTGACCATCAGTGTGGTCAGGCTGTCCCGGCTGACCATTTCGTCGGTCAGCTCCAGCACCTTGCGCGCGGTTTTGGGGTCCAGCGCCGCGGTGTGCTCATCCAAAAGCAGAAGCTTCGGCTTCTGAAGCGTAGCCATCAGCAGGGTCAGAGCCTGGCGCTGGCCGCCGGACAGCAGTCCCACCTTGCTGGAAAGCCTGGTTTCCAGCCCGAGCTCCAGCGTTTCCAGTTTTTCTTTATAGATGGCCCGTTCGCCTTTTTTGATTCCCCAGCCCAAACCGCGTTTCTTTCCTCTGCGGTACGCCATCGCCAGATTTTCCTCAATGCCCATGTCCGCGGCGGTGCCCATCATCGGGTCCTGAAACACGCGGCCCAGGAGCTTTGCCCGGCGGTATTCGGGCTGCTTGGTCAGGTCGATGTCGTCCAGCAAAATCTGCCCGCCGTCACAGGGGAAAACGCCAGCAATCAGGTTCAGCAGTGTGGATTTTCCGGCGCCGTTTCCGCCGATGACCGTAATGAAATCGCCGGTCTCAATGGTCAGATTCAAATCGACCAGCGCTTTTTTCTCGTTGATGGTGTTGGCATTGAAGGTCTTGCTCACATTTGTCAGTTGAATCATCTTGTTTCCCCTCCGTTCGCGGCAGATGCTTTTTTGCCTTTCCTGAAACGGCCGAAGAAACTCTTCCATTTTTCCACCAGATTATTAAAAAAGGTGGGGAACTTCCGTTTCACAACCGGAATGGCCAGTGCCACCGCAACCATGACCGCTGTGAGAAGCTTCAGGTCCGTGGATTTCAGGCCGAACCACAGCACAAGGGCGATAATCACGCGATAGATCACGGAGCCGACGACTGCCGAAATCAGTTTGTAGGCGAATGAGAAGCGGTTGCCCATCAGGACCTCGCCGATGATGACGGACGCAAGACCGATCATGATGGTGCCGGTGCCCATGCCGACATCCGCGTACCCCTGGCTCTGCGCCACCGTCGCGCCGGACAGCGCGACAAGGCCGTTGCTCAGTACCAGTCCCAGGATTTTTGTCTTGTCGGTATTGACTCCCAGCGCGCGGACCATGTATTCGTTGTTGCCGGTCGCACGGATCGAGCATCCGATTTCGGTACCAAAGAACCAGTACAGGAACAGGATCACCGCGGCGGTGAAAATCAGGCCGATCGTCAGCGAGATCATGTTCACGCTGAGCACCGGATACAGCCCGGAAACCGTGGTGATGATGGTGGAGATGCCGAGAAGGGGAATGTTCGCCTGTCCCATGATGCGGATATTGATGGAGTAGAGGGCGATCATGGTCAGAATCCCCGCCAGGATCCCCGGAATCTCCAGTTTGGTGTGTAAAAAGCCGGTGATAAAGCCGCAGGCCATACCGGCGGCCAAAGCAAATAAAAGCGAGAGGAAAGGATTCATTCCGTGAGAAATCAAAATCGCCGTGACCGCTCCGCCGGTGGCAAAGCTGCCGTCGACCGTCAGATCGGCAAAATCCAGTACCTTGAAGGTGATGTAAACGCCCAGCGTCATAATGCTCCATAGAACACCCTGCGCCGCCGCACCCTGCATTGCCTGTAATAGACCCATTGTAAATTCTCCTTAACGCAACATGAGCGATAGGGGATTTCCCCCTATCGCCGTGCTATTCTGTTTTTGGTGTTTATTTGCTGGCAGTGCTTGAGGCCCCCGCCTTATCCAGCAGCTCCTGCGGGATGGTCACGCCGATCTTTTCGGCGACCTCTTTGTTGATGGTCAGGTCGCAGTTGGTGGAATACTCAATCGGCATATCCGCCGGTTTTGCGCCGTCCTTCAAAATTTTCACCGCCTGTTTCGCGGTAAGCAGCCCCAGGTCGTAGTAATTGATGCCGTATGTAGCAAGTCCGCCGTTGTCCACCATGCCGGATTCGCCCACGATGATCGGCAGCTTCGCGGGCTGCGCAACCATGGAAACCGTCGCCATGCCGGCGGCGATCATATTGTCCGTCGGAGCGTAAATCGCGTCGACCTTGCTGACCAGCGACTGGACCACCTGCTGAATCTCGTTGGAATTGGAAACCGTCGCGTCCACTGATTCCAGCCCGAGTTCGGCAGCGCTCTTCTTCGCGATGTCCACCTGGAATTTGGAATTGGTTTCACTGGAGCAGTAGAGCATTGCAACCTTCTTCGCGTTCGGCAGCAGCTGTTTCAACAGCTTCATCTGCTCGGCCACCGGGGTCAGGTCGGAGGTACCCGTTACGTTTCCGCCCGGCTTCTCATTGGAAGCGACGAGCTTCGCGTCCGCGGGGTCGGTTACCGCAGTTACCAGAACCGGAATGTCCTTGGTCGTGTTTGCGACCGCCTGAGCGGCCGGGGTCGCGATCGCAAGGATCAGGTCGGATTTGTCGTTGACCAGCTTGCTTGCTATGGTCTGGCAGTTCGGCTGCTCGCCCTGCGCATTCTGATAGTCCAGCGTAATGTTCTTCCCGTCAACATAGCCCGCTTCCGCAAGCCCGTCGACAAAGCCCTTATACGCCGCGTCCAGCGCGGGATGCTCCACAAGCTGTACAATGCCGATTTTCAGTTTCTTTTCAGCCGCTCCGGAAGCCGCCTGCGAACCGGCCGCCGGGCCTGCGGCAGAAGAAGCGGAAGTACTGGAAGTACAAGCCGTCGCAGAAAGCGCAATCACCCCGGCCAACAGCAATGCGAGTGTTTTTTTCATGAAATACCCATCCTCTCGCCTATTTCGGATTTTATTGCTTTAAAGCCATAAATACTTTATCGCTTTAAATTGATTTATTAATTTTACAATATTTTTTTCGGTTCGTCAATCTTTAATTTCACAAAATATGCCGGCGGGTTATGGTAAATTGATCAAAATCATTTCCGATGGCTGAAAAACGCTTCTGATTAATAATATAGAGGGAGAAAAAGAGGAGAAAATATAGTTTGCAAAATGAATTTCAAAGCGAATTATAGTCGGCATATTTATTTAAATTCAATCTAAACTAAGCTTAACAGGGATTTAACATTGAATTCGTAAAATGGCAATGTGTTAAAGAAACCGAAAAACATAATTTTGTAGGAGGACTGTCCAAAATGAAGAAAATCATATCTGCTGTTTTAACAGCTGCGATTCTGGGGTCTGTATTTGTGGGGTGTAGTTCGGAAGTTGAAGGAACTTCTTCCGCTGCTTCCGCCGCAGATACATCCAATACAGCGGTATCCGAGAGCGGGTCGTCTGCCACGGAGCAGTTGAGCGGCAAGCTGACACTCAACGGTTCCACTTCCATGGCTAAGGTCTGCCAGGCTCTGGGCGAAGCTTTCCAGGCGAAATACCCCGACGTAACAGTTGAAAAAAGCGGAACCGGTTCCGGCGACGCGGCAAAGGCGGTCAGCGCGGGTACGGCCCTGATCGGCGACCTTTCCAGAAAAATGAAGGACGAAGAGAAACCGGAAGATTATGAAATCGTACAGATCGCCATCGACGGTATCGCCATTGCGGTCAATAAGGACAACAAGGTGAACGGTCTTACATCCGAACAGATTTCCAAAATCTTCACAGGCGAAATTACAAACTGGAAAGATGTCGGCGGCGACGACGCCAAAATCACAGTGCTCGGACGTGAAGCGGCAAGCGGCACGCGCGACGGCTTTGAAAGCATCTTCAAGGTAGAGAAAAAGTGCAAATACGCCGCGGAACTTTCCTCCACCGGTGAAGTAGTTACCAAAGTAGGCAGCGACAAGGGCGCAATCGGCTACGTTTCCCTCGACTCGGTAAACGATACCGTAAAAGCGGTCGATGTCGACGGCGTCAAAGCGAATGAAGAAAATATTGTAAACGGAAGCTATAAAGCGCAGAGACCTTTCATCGAAATCTACAAAAAGGGCACCGACAGCGATCTTGTGAAGGCATGGTTTGAATTCATCAAATCGAGCGAAGGACAGGATGTTATTAAGAAAGCTGGACTGGTACTGGCAAAATGAGCATAGCGATGGACAGCGCGGAGAACGCGCTGAAAAACAAAAAAAAGAATAGTGTGAAAAAAGGCCTGGCAATTTTGTTAGGCCTTATTTCCGTACTTGCGTTTTTTCTTCCGTACATTCAGTTTGTCTTTAAAAATACAACATATGTCCTCAGCGCTTTCCAACTGGCGACAGTGCGAGGGATGCGCGTACAGGGGGCGGAACTCAGCGGTCTTGTCACGATCCCGCTCCTGACCAGAATTTCGGTGATTGCCGGGGTGCTTCTTCCGGCCGCTGGAATCCTTTTGCTTCTGCTTAAAAAACCGGTGATGGCCGGAACGGCGTTTGTGCTGTCTGCGGTTACTCCCCTGATCGTCCTGATTACCACCTCCAGCATCCAGACGGCGGTCACGCAGCTGAACATCAGCAAAATTTCGATTGCCTACCTCTGGCCGTCCATTTATGTGCTGGTCGGCGGAATCGTGTGCGCGGTCCTGTCCCTGTGGACGCAGGGGACGGAAAAGCTTGCGGAATCCATTTTTCTGGTCTTTTCCTGTGTGTCCGTCGGCTCGGTCGTCCTCATTACCGTGTACATTTTCGCCGCGGGTTCTCCCGCCGTTCTGCAGATCGGTCTGGGGCAGTTCCTGTTCGGCAGGGAGTGGAACGCGGAGGCAAACATCTTCGGCATCCTGCCGCTGATTCTCTCCTCCATTGCGGGGACGGTGGGGGCCATCCTACTGGGGGTCCCCGTCGGAATTCTGACGGCTGTTTTCCTTGCGGAAACGGCGAAGCCGCAGCTTGCCCGTCTGGTTCACCCGGCGATAGAACTGCTCGCCGGAATCCCGTCCGTTATCTACGGCTTTTTCGGGATGCTGGTCATTGTTCCGGCTATCCGCGATTTTCCGCCGTTCCGGAACAACACCATCGGCGACAGCCTGCTGGCGTCGATCCTGATCCTTGCGATCATGGTGCTTCCCACCATCGTCAGCGTAACGGAGACCTCGTTAAAAGCGGTGCCTGAGGCTTACCGGGAGGCGTCCCTCGCGCTGGGCGCAACGCCCACCGCCACGATTTTTAAGGTCAGTATCCCGGCTGCCCGGTCCGGAATCCTTGCGGGCGTGATTCTGGGCGTCGGCCGCGCGATCGGCGAGACGATGGCGGTCATTATGGTGGCGGGAAATGTCGCCAACATGCCGTCTCTCCTGGGAACGGTGCGTTTCCTGACGACCGGCATCGCCATGGAGATGAGCTATGCCTCCGGTCTGCACCGTCAGGCGCTTTTTGCCATCGGACTGGTGCTGTTTGTGTTTATCATGATTGTCAATATCAGCTTTACCTATATTTCAAGGAAGGGAGTGCAGATGGATGCCGAGTAGCTCTCTTTACGGAAAACGGAAGCGCCCCTTCGATACCTTCCTGAAGGTGCTGATCAATACCGCGGCGGCGGTCACGGTGATCGTGCTTCTGGGGATTATTTTCTACATCCTGGTCAACGGCGTCTCCTATCTTTCGTGGAAATTCATTTCCACACCTTATTCGGAAACGAATGACGACTTAAAGGGCATTCTGCCCATGATTATCAACACCATGTATATTGTGGTCATCACTCTGCTGATTTCCGCCCCCATCGGCATTTCCTCGGCAATTTATCTGACACAGTATGCAAAGCAGGGCAGACTGGTCAAAGCGATCCGCTTTACCACGGAGATTCTTTCGGGTATCCCGTCCATTATCTTCGGTTTGTTCGGCTATACGGTCTTCTGTATCCTGTTCCGCCTGCAGACATCGCTTCTGGCCGGATGCCTTACCATGACCCTGTGCATTCTGCCGACGATCATCCGCACGACGGAGGAGTCGCTCCTGTCCGTTCCGGGCAGCTATAAGGAGGGCGCTCTGGCCCTCGGCGCCGGAAAGCTGCGCGTCGTGATGGGGATTGTGCTGCCCTGCGCCATGCCCGGCGTACTGACGGCCGTGATTCTCGCGATGGGAAGAATCGTGGGCGAAAGCGCGGCCCTTCTGTTTACCTCGGGATTGTCCTATAATATGCCGAAGGGATTTGTACAGCAGATCTTTGCAAGCGGCCGCACGCTGACCCTGCACCTTTACCAGACCGCGCGGGAGGCCAACTCGCCCGACGCCATGCACATCGCGTTTGCCACGGCGTCCGTGCTGCTGATTCTGGTTTTTTTACTCAACCGGCTTGCGGCGCTGCTCTCCAGGACTCTCAGGAAAGGATAAGAAGAATAAGAATATGGAAACGAAGATATCAATTCAGGACTTAAATTTGTTTTACGGAGATTTCCAGGCTCTGAAAAGCGTCAATATGGAAATCCCCCGCAATAAAGTTACAGCTTTTATCGGACCCTCCGGCTGCGGAAAATCCACCTGCCTGAAAACGATCAACCGGATGAACGACCTGATCGAAAACTGCAAAATTACGGGAAAGGTAACGATCGACGGCGAGGATATCTACGACCCCCGCACCGACGTTACCCTGCTGCGCAAGCGCGCCGGCATGGTGTTCCAGAAGCCGAACCCGTTTCCCATGACACTGTACGATAACATTGCCTACGGCCCGCGCGTTCACGGGATTAAAAATAAACAGAAACTCGATGAAATCGTGGAACAGTCGCTCAGAAGCGCGGCGCTCTGGGAGGAAGTCAAGGACCGGCTCAGAAAATCCGCGCTCGGCCTTTCGGGAGGACAGCAGCAGCGCCTGTGCATTGCGCGCGCGCTCGCCGTGGAGCCGGACATTATTCTGATGGATGAGCCGACCAGCGCGCTGGACCCGATTTCCACCCTGAAAATCGAGGACTTGATGGACGATTTGCGCGCCAGGTATACCGTGATTATTGTGACGCACAATATGCAGCAGGCCGCGCGTATCGCGGACATGACCGCGTTTTTCCTTTTGGGGGAAATTGTGGAATACACCGATACGCTTTCCATGTTCAACAATCCGAAGGATGAGCGCACGGAACGCTATATTACGGGACGTTTCGGCTGATTTGGGAGCCGGAAAAGTCAGTTGCCTATAGCTATTTCAGAAAGGAAATTGTATAATAAAGGAGGAAATATCATGCCGAGAAAAATCTTTGACCGGGAGCTTGCCAGTCTGATCACACAGATGACCGATATGGGCAACACGGTCAATCAGCGCATAGAGGACACAATTGCCGCCCTGCGCACCATGGACCTGGAAAAAGCCGCGGAGGTTGCGAACGGCGACAATGAAATTGACCGGCTCGAGCACAATATCGAGAAAATGTGCATGAACCTGATTGCAATGCAGCAGCCGATCGCCACGGACCTGCGGGTGATTGCGGCCTGCCTGAAAATCCTGACGGATATTGAACGCGAGGCCGACCAGTGCGCGGATATCTGCGATATTCTTACCATTGGAGAGCTGAACACCAACAGCCTGGCCATCACGCACGTGGTGCAGATGCTGGAGGCGGCGCACGACATGTTCCGCCGCGCAATGGACGTTTTCCTCAGCCGCGACGTGGAAGCGGCTCAGGCGGTCTGCGAAAGCGACGATATCGTCGACGGAATGTTCTCGAAAATTATACTGGAGGTCTGCGGCATCATCACCCAGAATCCGCAGAACGTGATGCGCGAGGTCGACCTTCTCTTCATTTCAAAATATATTGAACGCATGGGCGACCACGCCACCAATATTGCCGAATGGGTCATTTATATGGAGACCGGGATGCATCCCGACCTGAATACCAAAGAAAGCTAAAGGAGGACCACATGGCTCTGATTTATATTGCGGACGACGAGCTGAATATCCGTAAGCTGGTTTCTTTCGGGCTGAAGGACAGCGGGTTTGAAACCGCGGAATTTCCGGACGGGACCCAGCTGATGAACGCTGTCCGGCAGAAGGTGCCGGACGCAATCATCCTGGACTGGATGATGCCGCAGCCGGACGGCCTTGCCGTCTGCCGCATGCTGCGGGAAAACGAGAGTACGCGCGCCGTACCGGTGCTGATGCTCACGGCGAGGGGCGAAGAAATCGACCGCGTGCTGGGGCTGGAAATCGGCGCGGATGATTATATAGTGAAACCGTTCAGCATTAAAGAGCTCTGCGCCCGCGTGCGTGCCGTTCTGCGCAGGGCGGCGCGGCAGGACAATGCGGCGGATCAGGTGCTGACAAGCGGCGACCTGACCGTGGATATCACCCGGCACAGTGTGACCAAAGGGGATGCCGCGATCGAACTGACCGTCAAGGAATTCGACCTGCTTGTCATGCTGATGAAAAACAGCGGCAAGGTACTCACCCGCGACACCCTTCTGGATAAGGTGTGGGGGATCGAGTATTACGGCGATACCAGAACGGTGGACGTCCACGTGCGCTACCTGCGCCAGAAAATAGAGAATAATCCCGACGACCCGGCCTATATTCAGACGGTGCGCGGGGTAGGATATAAATTCAGCGGACAGAATTAATCTGAATGAATCGGAGGCGGCGCGGCTATGAAAAGGAAGTTAATGCTCAGCAATGCGGTCATTATCGTGCTCGGATTTATCGCAGCTTTTTTGCTTGCCGCGCTTCAGATCCAGCGGCAGTATCAGACCGAATTCACCCGGCGGCTCGACACCGCGCTGAGCATCCTTTCCACGCAGCTCGAAGAGATCGAGCGCGACCCCGAGACCGCCGCGACCAATGTCGGTGTCGAGCTGGAAAAAACCGGCCAGGAAATGCGTATCAGCATCATTGGCCTGGACGGCAAGGTGACCGGCGACAGCGCCAGGGAAGAGATCAATCAGAACCACAGCAGCCGGCCGGAGATCATTCAGGCGCGGAAAAACGGCCGGGGATACGATACGCGCATCAGCGCAAGCCTGAACCAGCGCTATTATTACGAGGCCGTCTATATTAAGGACCGCTTCTTTATCCGCGCTGCGCTTCCCACCGCGGACCTCGACAGGGTCCTGTACCGGCTGTGGATGGTCGCCGCGCTCAGCATGCTTCTGGGCATCGCCATTGTCTGCGTTGTGACCGGCGTTCTTGTTTACCGCACAACGGAACCGCTCAAGCAGCTGACCGACGCGGCGAGGGAAATCTCCGGCGGCGATTATTCGAGCCGTGTGACGGGGAGTTACAAGGATGAAGTAGGGGAGCTTGCCCGTTCCTTCAACATGATGGCACAGAGCACCGAGACAGCCGTTTCCCAGCTGGTCAGCAAACAGAATCAGCTGGAGGGCGTGCTTCAGGGCATGGACGACGGAGTGCTCGCGGTCAACGCCGAAAATGAAATCCTGTTTTTGAACCAGAGCGCGCGCCGCCTTCTGGAAAAGCAGAGCCTTGCCGAAAAAGGAAAGCTGGAAGGCAGTCTGCTGATTGGAAAAATCGCAAATATGATGAAGCGTGCCATTGAGAATTCGTCAGCCGGAAAAGAGACGGTGCTGGGCGGGCCCAATGAAAAGCAGTTTACCGTTTATGTCTCTCCCATAGCGGGGCCGCAGGAGCAGTCCGCTCTCGCCGTCATCACCGACGTCACGCGGATGCACAAGCTGGAGCAGATGCGAAGCGAGTTCGTGGCGAATGTCACCCACGAGCTGAAAACGCCGCTGACTTCCATCCGCGGCAGTATCGAGCTTTTAAAAAGCGCGGACAGGGACGAGGAGACCCGCCGCTATTTCTACGACGTACTGGATATAGAAGCCGAACGGCTGCACCGGCTGATCGACGATATGCTGGCGCTGTCGCAGATTGAAAATGCGAAGGAGGACCCCTCCGTGCGCCGGTGCAGTGTCCGCAACGAGCTGGAGCAGTGCATCGAGCGGCTTGAGCCTCTGGCGGAAAAAAGCCGGATCAGTCTTACGCTGGACGCCGACAGCACGCTGTTTGTCGCCTGTTCCCCAACCCGGCTTCAGCAGATGTTCGGCAATCTGATCGAAAACGGAATCAAATACAACCGGTCCGGCGGCAGTGTTTCCGTTACGGCGCGCCGCCAGCGTCAGATGGCGATCATCCGGGTGAAGGATACCGGGATCGGCATCGCTCCGGAGCATTTTGACCGGCTGTTTGAACGCTTCTACCGCGTGGACGCCAGCCGCTCGCGGAAAATCGGGGGAACCGGTCTGGGATTGTCCATCGTCAAGCACCTTGCCGCGCTTTACGGCGGAGAGGTCGGCGTGGAAAGCGAAGTCGGAAAGGGCAGCACCTTTATCGTCCGTTTGCCTCTTGCGCTGAACGAGGGATAACAGTTTTTGTCCTATTATCTTTTAGAATAGAATATCTGAGAGCGGGAGTATTCCTCCCCATTCAAAAAAGCCGCCGGAACAGACGGCTTTTTTGCATATTGTTTTTCTTTTAGTAAACCTTAATGGAGGAGGGATCTGAAATGAAATCAATATGGAGCGAAAGCTGCAGTTTTCCGAAAAGAGATTCACTGAAAAACGATATCGTGGTCGATACCGCGGTGATTGGGGCGGGCATGGCCGGACTTCTGACCGCGTACCTTCTGCAGAAGGAAGGACGAAACGTCGCTGTACTGGAAGCAGAGCAGATCGCAGGCGGCGTGACCAAAAACACAACGGCAAAGATCACCTCACAGCATGATCTGATTTATGACAGTATGATCCGGGACTTCGGGGAAGAATCCGCAAGGCAGTATGCCGTTGCCAACCAGAAGGCGATCGGCGAGTTTGAGAAGATCATTACGGAGAACGGCATTGACTGCGAGTTTGAAACAAAACCCGCCTTTCTCTATTCCCTCGACAGGGAAGAGGAGTTGATGTCCGAGGCACAGGCGGCGGAAAAGCTGGGCATCGACGCGGAGTTTACAACGGAAACCGACCTGCCGTTTCCGGTTCCGGCGGCGGTGAAATTCAACGGTCAGGCCCAGTTCCATCCCCTGAAATTTCTGAAATCCATCTCGGCGGACCTTACGGTTTATGAAAACACCCGGGCACTGATCGTCCGCGACGATTCCATTATTACCAACCGGGGCAGGGTGACGGCGGACCAGATCGTCGTTGCCACGCATTTCCCGATCGTCAATGTTCCCGGCTGGTACTTTGCGCGGATGCATCAGGAGCGCTCCTATGTTATCGCGCTGAAAAATGCGGGCCGGCTCGAGGGAATGTATATCGACGCGGACCCGGACGGCTATTCGTTCCGCACCTACGGGGAGTATGTCCTTCTGGGCGGGGCCGGGCACCGCACGGGCAAGCATCCGGGGACGGGCTGCTATGAAAAGCTCCGCAGCGCAGCCAGGCAGTTTTTCCCGCAAAGCGAAGAGGTCTGCCACTGGTCCGCGCAGGACTGCATGACGTGGGACAATCTTCCCTATATCGGCCGCTACGCTTCGTCCACCCCGAACCTGTACGTTGCGACAGGGTTTCAAAAATGGGGAATGACGACCTCCATGGCCTCCGCCATGATCCTTACGGATATGATCTGCGGACGGAGGAACGGGGAAGCGGAAGTCTTTTCTCCCCAGCGCTTCCACGCGGCGGCGTCCGCGAAAAATATGCTGGCCGACTTCGGAACCTCCGCCGTGGAGCTGACAGCCGGTCTGTTTTCCCCGCCGAAACGGAAATGCACGCACTTGGGCTGCCGCCTGCACTGGAATCCGGAGGAGGAAACGTGGGACTGTCCCTGCCATGGGTCAAGATTTACCGCACAGGGAGAGCTGATCGGCGATCCCGCGTTAAGAGGGATCAAGCATGACTGATTACCACGCTCTTCACAAAACCCGTTCCTTCTTCGAGGGATGGTATTTCAAACACCAAAACGCGGACGGCGCCATTGCCTTTATCCCGGGAGTCAGCTTCAGCCCACAGGGGGAAAAAAGGGCCTTCCTTCAGGTGATTACCCGGGAAGGCTCTTTTCAGCTGGATTATCCGTATTCCGCGTTCCGCGTCTGCCGGAAACGGTTTTCCGTACGCATCGGTAAAAATATTTTTACCAAAAAGGGCGTTCATATTGATCTGGCCGGCCCGGACATCCGCTGTACGGGGGATATCCGGTACGGTCCGCTTACGCCGATTGCGTCGGACATTATGGGTCCGTTTCGTTTTGTTCCTTTTATGGAGTGCAATCACGGCGTCATCAGCATGAAGCATCCCCTGATGGGTTCCATGATCCTGAACGGCGAAAAAATCGATTTTGGCGGGGGCGACGGATACATTGAAAAGGATTGGGGAACTTCGTTTCCCGCAAGCTACCTCTGGGTGCAGTGTAACCGTTTTCCCGATCCTTCCTGCAGCGTAATGGTTTCCATTGCCAGGATTCCGTTCGGCCTGTTTCGTTTTCAGGGATGTATTGCCGTTGTCTGCTTTCAGGGCAAAGAATACCGCTTTGCCACCTACTGCGGCGTCAAAATACTTCGCTGTACGGAGCAGGGATTTCTTCTGAAGCAGGGGAAATATCTGCTGGAAGCGGACATCCTCTCCCAGCCCGCCCACAAGCTGTTTGCGCCGCAGGCGGGCGAAATGTCCCGGATCGTCCGTGAAAACATGTCCTCCGGCGTACGGTTCCGCCTGTATGAGGACAATATGCTTCTTTTTGACCTGACCGGCAAGGACGCGGGGTACGAGTATGTAAAATAGCGCCCTCTTAGAACTGAATAAGGTATTTCTCCGTGCACATAATAACGGCAAAGGGAGGTGGATGCATTGCCGAAGGACAGCCAGCCGGACAATAAAGAAAGCCGGGTGAAAAAGGCGAACGGACAGACGCCGATTACCCGGGAAAATCAGAATCAAAATAAAAACGCCAAAAAACAGTCCATCAAAAACAACGACGTTTAAGGGGGAAGAATCTTGGCAAAAGCAGGGATGAGACGGCCGGACCCGAAGGAACCGCACGGAACGGAAAGCAACCATAAGACGCATATCCCGAAAAATGATGTTCAGCCCGTTCCGGAGCTTCAGGGAAAAGCAAAGCGTACCAAAGAGAAAGCCCCGCCTATGTAGCGGGTAATTCAATATGTAGACCGGGCGAGGTTTGGGCCTCGCCCTAACAGGGTATATATCCATGCACAAGGCACGTTTTTATAAAGATGATAAATGCCCCGCCACTAATATCTTCTCCGCGCACAGCGGAGATATGACTGTTAATATTTGTTTATCAGGCCCTGCACATAATCCTGCATTTCCTGTTTGGACTGGATCGCGTGCGTCTGCTGGACAATGTCCTCTTGCCTCTGTTGAGGAAGAGCTGAAAAATACTCCATTGCCTGCGCGTTTTGGGCGAGCGCCATGCCAAAACCCAGCGGAAGCTCCACTGTTATCACCTCCCGGATTAGTGTTCGCCCGGCGCGTCGAATCATTCAGCAAATTTACGTGATAACAGCATAACAGCTTGAAAATTGATTGATAAAAATAATGACAGCATTTCCGGTTGATTGCAACAAGGTTGCGTTCCTCCTCGCCGAAGGCGGGGGAGGAACGTGTTTGTCTTTCAGACTGAAATGGAAATGCTGTGATTGGCGGACCTTTCCGCAGACGGAAGAAGCAGGAAAAGAAAATTCCGTTTTCATGAAAACTTCCGGAAATTATGATATACTGAATCAAAGATCAGTGGAATCATCAATGCCGACAGGAGGATGAAACGATGGAAAGAACCTGTATTTTACTGAAGCCGGACGCGCTGAAACGCCGGCTGGCGGGCAGAATTATTTCAAGAATTGAAGACAAGGGATACATAATTGCGGATGCCAGAATGCTGCAGCTGGACGAGGCTGTTTTACGGGAGCACTATTCCCATCTTGCAGACCAGCCTTTTTTCCCAGACATCGTCAGATACATGGTATCCGGTCCCGTGCTCGCCATGATTGTGGAGGGGGAAAACGTCGTTGAGGGAACGCGCAAAATCATCGGCGCCACCCGCTTTGAGGACGCGGCTGCCGGAACCATCCGCGGTGATTATGCGTTCAGCACCCGGCAGAACCTGATTCACGGCTCGGATTCGGCAGAAAGCGCGGAAATTGAAATCAGGCGGTTTTTTGCCCGGCAGTGAATGCCTGACGTCCGTCCATACCGTTTTTCCATGAGAAAATCAGGCGATAAAAAAGCGGCGGAGAATTCTCCGCCGCCTTGCCTTGTACGATTTTTGATACGCTCAATTTTAATAATATTACGCTACGGTCACAATACACTGACGGACCGCCTGCTGGCCGGGCAGTGTGGAATAAACGCCGGTGCAGCCGGCGCTTAGGCCGCTGATTTTATAATAGTAGCTCGAACCGACCTTCTGCTGAAGGACGGGTTTGAGCACGCTGCCGTTCCCCGTAGTGAATGTCGGAGTGGCGCTGGTGCCGCTGGGGGTAAATTTGAACTGATAAGTTCCGCCCCGCTTGATCGTGAACGGATAGGTCGTGTCGGAAATCACTCCGTTTGCCTTGCCGTTGGCGGTGAAGCTGGTGGAAAGGTCCCCAAGGGTGGTGGTAATGGTAGCGGAACCCTGGTTCACATTTGTGATTCTATAAAGATAACCGCCCGTTGTTTTCTGATAAAACGCTACGGAAACCGCCGAGGGGTTGGATGAAACCGCCTTGGGAATAGTGGATGAGGTGGTGGTTATTTTATAGATATAAGAGCTGTTGGTGCCGAAAGAATACGGCGCTGTGGTATCTGATTTGAAAGTAGTGGTAGAAGGCGTCTGAGAGGGGTCCTGCACCGGATTGGTGGGCTGGCTGGAGGAGGAGTAATCCACATAGGAGTAGTCCTGGTCAACCGCGCCGCTGATCCCGGGAACACTCGCGGAACCGTACTGCCATACGGTATAAGGATTGCTGTACCGGGCAATGTCTACGCCCCAGTGTGCCACCCATTTGTCGTAAGGGTCCAGAACGGAGCTGGAGAGGTTGGAGTTGAAGATGCTGGGAGAACTGTAAATACCGGCCTTGTAGCCCGCGCTTTCGATCGCGGAGCAGAAGGTCTGGGCGATACTGGAAAGAAGCTCCCGCGAAAGAACACGCTGAGTGCTGTCTTCAATATCGTAAAATACGGGGTAATCGAGCTTGCGGCCATTTAAGATGCTGAGGCACATTCTCGCTTCCTCAGCCGCCGCCGCCACGGTCGTTGCATAGCTGAAATGATAGACGCCCACCTTGATCCCGTTCGCGGTCGCCCCATCGTAGTTGGCATTAAAATAAGCGTCGGTCTGCTTATCCCACTGCTCACTGCCGTAGCCGGTGCGGAGGATGGCGAAATCAACGCCGCTGCTTTTTACACTGGTCCAGTTAATGCTGCCCTGCCAGGCGGAAACATCAATGCCTTTCAGGACCACGTGTACATTGCAGGTCGCGGTCTGTCCGTCGCTTGTTGTCGCTGTAATGACCGCTCTTCCCAGACCGGCACCCGTTACCGTGTTGCCTACGACGGTCGCCACACCGGGGTCACTGGAAGTCAGCACGGCGTCGCTCATAATGCATCCCATAACGGAAGCCGTCAGGGAAGCACTTTCGCCGACTCTTAAAGCCAGCTTGGTGCTGTCAAGAGTCATAGCTGCGGAAGTAACGGTGCTGGTGTCCGTCGCATAAGCGGCGGTTGTGCAGAGCGATGCAATCATTGCGAGCGCCAATACGAGAGAGACGAGCTTTCTTTTCATAATTTTCCTCCAATTGTTTTCGTTGTTCCACTATGTTTACCCACTGAAATTCGCAAAAGGCATGCATTTTTCTTCTCGATTTTGAAGTAGCAACACTACACAATACAGCAGGAACGATACAATTTCAATTATATTTTTTATTACTAATTATGTCAAGTAATTACACCAAAAAACTCCATCCCCTAAAATGCGTCAAATTCCCTCAAAAGAATAACAAAACAGACCGATGAAAGCAAAAAGTGGCAGTTTTCCTGAATATTTCTGGGATTGCATTTGAAAAACCCCGGCTTTGCCCCCCGCTTTCTGGGATAAATTCCCTTTTGCTTTTTTTATTCGTACCCGGAAGAACGGCAAAATTATATTTGATTATTTTCAGTAAATGCTTTACAATGAACAAGTGTATTTTTACAGCAATTCCATTTCAGTTTGTGAGACAAAACACGTTTCTTCCCCGCCGAAGGCGGGGAAGAAACGCAAACTTGTTGTAGAATCAACTGAAAATGCTGTAGTTGGTTGGAGGAAGTAATTTGTCAAGTTATGTAAATGAGATTAAGAGAAGAAGGACGTTCGCTATTATTTCCCACCCGGATGCGGGAAAGACGACCTTGACGGAAAAGCTTTTGCTTTACGGCGGAGCCATCACGCTGGCCGGTTCGGTCAAAGGGAAAAAAACCGCGAAGCACGCGGTTTCCGACTGGATGGAGATCGAAAAACAGAGGGGAATTTCGGTTACTTCTTCCGTTATGCAGTTTAATTACAACGATTACTGTATCAATATTCTGGATACCCCGGGACATCAGGACTTTTCAGAGGACACCTACCGCACTCTGATGGCGGCGGATTCCGCCGTCATGGTGATCGACGCTTCTAAGGGCGTCGAAAGGCAGACCCGCAAGCTTTTTAAAGTCTGTACGCTGAGGCATATTCCTATTTTCACCTTTATCAATAAAATGGACAGGGAAGCCAGAAGCCCGTTCGACCTTCTGGAAGAGATCGAAAAGGAACTGGGCATCCAGACTTTTCCCATGAACTGGCCGATCGGTTCCGGAAAAGAATTCAAGGGTGTCTATGACAGAAATAAAAAAGAGATCATCGCCTTTACCGCCAACAACGGCCAGCGGGAAGTGGAGGCGACGGAAGTCGAACTCAACGATGAAAAGCTGGAAGCCCTGATCGGCGGGGATCACCGCAGGGCCTTGGTGGATGATATCGAGCTGCTCGACGGCGCGGGCTACGAATTTGACCTGGAAGCTGTCCGGAACGGAAAGCTTTCTCCGGTTTTCTTCGGTTCGGCGCTCACCAACTTCGGCGTGGAGCCGTTTCTTGAGGAATTTCTGAACATGACCACCCCGCCGCTTCCCAGAGAGGCGGACACCGGCCTGATCGACCCTCTGACCAGCGAGTTTTCCGCCTTTGTCTTTAAGATTCAGGCTAATATGAACAAGGCGCACCGCGACAGAATCGCGTTCATGCGCATCTGCTCGGGCAGGTTTGAGAAGAACATGGAAGTCATGCACATGCAGGGCGGAAAAAAGATGAAGCTTTCGCAGCCCCAGCAGCTGATGGCGCAGGACCGCGAGGTGATTGACGAGGCCTACGCGGGCGATATCATCGGCGTGTTTGACCCCGGCATCTTTTCCATCGGCGACACCATCTGTACCCCGACGCAAAAATTCCTGTTCGGCGGGATTCCAACCTTTGCGCCGGAGCATTTTAACCGGGTGCAGCAGGTGGATACCATGAAAAGAAAACAGTTCGTCAAGGGAATCTCTCAGATTGCGCAGGAGGGCGCCATCCAGATTTTTCAGGAGCTGGGCGGCGGTATGGAAGAAGTGATCGTCGGCGTGGTGGGGACTCTTCAGTTCGACGTTCTGGAATACCGTCTGAAAAACGAGTATAATGTCGACATCCGCATGGAAGGGCTGCCGTATCAGTATATCCGCTGGATTGAAAACGAAGGGCTTGACCCCAAAACGCTGAACCTGACGTCCGACACCAAGCGGATTCAGGACCTGAAGGGCAGCCGCCTTCTGATTTTCGCAAACGAATGGAGCATCCGCTGGGCACAGGAGCACAATCAGGGCTTGAACCTCGCGGAATTCGGCAGATAACGGCGAATACGGTATTGGAGGGGCTCTTGTGCGGTTCATGAGGAGCTTTAATGCGTTTGTTGAGAAATGGATGGCGCTGGTTACGCCGTTCTGCCTTTTTATGGGTGTGGTTTTCGCGTCTCAGTTCAGCCGGATTTTGTTTCTGGTGCCTTATATTTTTGCGTTTATGACCTTTTGCGGCAGCCTGGGGTCAAGGTTTTCCGACATCAGGCGGGTGGTGCAGCACCCGCTGCCGCTGTTTCTGTCTGTTTTGATTTTACATGCGGTCCTGCCGCTTCTCGCGCTCGGAGCCGGAAATCTGTTTTTTTCCGGAAGTCCGTACATCATTACCGGGATGGTTATGGAATTCGTTGTGCCGAGCGCCGTGGTCAGCACCATGTGGGTTTCCATCTATTGCGGCAGCACACCGTTCACGCTGGCCCTCCTGCTGATCGATACGCTTCTCGCTCCGTTCAGCGTGCCGTTCAGCTTACGCCTTTTCGTCGGCTCGAATGTGCAGGTCGACACCGTGGGCATGATGAAGGAGCTTTTGCTGATGGTGGGCATCCCGGCGCTTGTGGGGATGACGCTGAATCAGCTTACCGGGGGCACGGTCAAACAGACCCTGTCGCCCAGGCTCGCGCCGTTCGGGAAAATCGCGCTGATGCTGGTGGTCTGTGCCAATTCGTCCAAGGTGGCGCCCTTTATCCGCAATATGACGCCGCGCCTTTTTGCGGTGGCCGGGGCCATTCTGCTGCTCGCTGTGCTGGGGTACGCACTGGGCTGGGCCTTTGCGGTGGTGCTGAAACTGAAACGGGAGCTTGTCGTATCCATGACGTTCGGCTGCGGAATGAGAAATATCAGCGCGGGCGCGGTCATTGCCGCGGCGTATTTTCCGGCGGAGGTCATGTTCCCGGTTATGATCGGGACGCTCTTTCAGCAGGTGCTGGCCGCGTGTTTTGCCCAGCTGCTTATAAAGCGCTGCGGCGTTCAGAAAGCAGCCTGACTTTCCACGAACAGAGAGTTGCTTTCGGTGCTTACAAAATGACTGAATCATACAAAACGCGCCCTGACCGGGGTCTTGATCCGGGTCAGGGCGCGTTTTTTTGATATCTGTTTTGGGTGGCCTTTCGGTTCAGTTCCTGTTTTCCGCCAGAATTTCCAGCCAGTATCCGTCGGGGTCGGCGATGAAATACAGGTCCATGTCGTGATTTTCGTAGCAGATACATCCCATTTCCTTGTGCAGGGCATAGGCTTCTGCCTTGTCGGGCACACTGAACGCGATGTGGATTTCGTTGTCGCCCAGATTGTACGGTTCCTTGCGGTCGCGCAGCCAGGTCAGCTCAAGCTGATGCTCCGTCTGCCCGTCCCCTAAAAACGCAAGGATAAAGGAGCCGTCCGAGGCGGTTTTGCGCCTGATTTCCGCCAGCCCGAGCGCCTTTTTGTAAAACGCGATGCTCTTGTCTAAATCAAACACATTCAGATTGTTGTGCAGAAATTTCGCTTTCATAAAAACACCTCCGTCTTTTATGGGTTTATTATATTTCATATCGGGCTGCTTTTCAATGCTCTGATCGTCTAAAAGCAGAGCGCTCAGGTTGTTTTTTTAAGGAAATCAAGATATAATCATTTTAAGTATTTCCAATATGCCTAACAGCAACTCCATTTCAGTTTGCGAGACAAAACACGTTCTTTCCCCGCCGAAGGCGGGGAAAGAACGCAATCTTGTTGCTGTAGTAAGGACTGCGGCTATACGGATTTACAGTAAGGAAAAACACCTCAAGGGGAAGTGGTTTTATTTTTGAGACATTCATCGGCGTTCTCGAAAAATGCGTGCTGTTCAAGGGCATTACCCCCAGTGAGATCGCACAGATGCTGAACTGCCTTTCTCCCCGCGGAGCGGATTACGCAAAGGGCGGCCTGGTCGCTCAGGCCTCGGGGCCGATGCAGGAAATCGGAATCGTACTTGACGGCGCGGTCGCGGTGACGAAGGAAACACCGCTCGGTGAACGGATCGTTTTAAATAAAATCCAGCCCGGGGGAATTTTTGGGGAAGTGGCGGCTCTGTCCGACCTTCAGCGTTCCCCCGCGACGATTTTTGCGCTGGAAAAAAGTACGGTGATGTTTATCCGGCCGTCTAAAATTTTAATGCCATGCAGCAGAACCTGCCGCTGGCATACCCTGCTGACGGAAAATCTGATTCATATTGTGGCGGACAGGGCGCTGTATCTGAACCGCAAGATCGACTTTCTGACGATCAAAAGTATGCGCGGGAAGCTCTGCACTTATCTTTTCGAGCAGTACCGCAAGTCGGGAAAACAGCGGTTCACTCTGCCGTACAACCGCAATGAGCTTGCGGATTTTCTCAATGTTTCCCGCCCGTCCATGTCCCGCGAGCTCGGTCGGATGCGCGACGAGGGAATCCTCGCCTTTCGCGGGGACAGCTTCGAACTTCTCGACGTGGAAAAGCTGAAAAGCTTTGTACAGTAGAAACCTGAAAACGGAGGAGAGAGACAAATGAACAGCCAAAACAGCCGGATTCTGAAAGCCATGGTCCGCTACAACGAGGGGGACCCCAAAAGGGTACAGCACGCGTTGAAGGTGTACGCGTTCGCAAAGTCCATCGGCGAGCTGGAAGGTCTGGACGAAAATATGATGGAGATTCTGGAGCTTGCCGCCATCCTTCACGATATCGGAATCCGGAACAGCGAACGGAAATACGGCTCCTCCTCCGGAAAATATCAGGAGCTGGAGGGCCCTCCGGTCGCGGAAGCAATCCTTTTGGAAACCGGTATCCCGCGTGCGGTGATTGACCGCGTCTGCTTTCTGATCGGCCACCACCACACCTATACGGAAATCAGCGGCCCGGATTATCAGATTCTTGTCGAGGCGGATTTTCTGGTCAATCTTTATGAGGACGGCATGGGTGAAGCGCAGGCACGGTCCGTTCTGCAAAAATATTTCAAAACGGAAACGGGTAAGGAATATCTTTCTGAAATGTATCTGAACTCCCGGAACGGAGCGGCGGTTTGAAAAGTCCTTTCCTTTATTCCAATGACAATAAACGGTATCATACGCTGAGCTATCATCTGAAAAAGCGGTTTGACCGCCGGGTTTTCAAAGCGGTGATCGACGCGGGCTTTACCTGTCCGAATCTGGACGGCTCCAAGGGCCTCGGCGGCTGCACGTATTGCCTGTCCGGCAGCGGGGACTTTACCCACGGGGCGGACAGAAGCGTCGCAGAACAGGTGCGCATGGAGCTTGGTCGGGTGCGCGAAAAGGCACCCGGCGCGGATGTGATTGCCTACTTTCAGGCGCACACCAACACCTACGCGCCGCTTCCCAGGCTGCGGGAGCTGTATGAATCCGCCCTGGGCGTCGAAGGCGTGTGCGGGATCAGCATCGCCACGCGCGCGGACGCACTGGAAGCCGAAACGATGGATTATCTGGCCGGACTGTCCGGAAAAACGTATCTGACGGTGGAGCTGGGCTTGCAGACCGTCCATGACGCCACCGCCGAAAAAATCAACCGCTGCCATTCTTACGCCGCGTTTGTCGAGGCTTTTCAGGCGCTTAAATCCCGCGGCATCCGTGTCTGTGTGCACATCATCAACGGGCTTCCGGGGGAGACTCCGGAAATGATGCTGGATACCGCGCGGGTGGTCGGCGCGCTGGGAGCGGACGCGGTAAAAATCCATCTTCTGCAGATCATGCGGGGGACTCCCATGGAGCGCCGGCTTGCGGCGGGGGAGGTCGTCCCCATGACGCGGGAAGGGTATCTCGATGTCGTCTGCTCCCAACTGGAGGTTCTGCCGCCCGAAACGGTGATCGAACGGATTACGGGGGACGGCGCCCACGATCAGCTGATCGCGCCGCGCTGGGGTGTGGATAAAATCGCCGTGCTCGGCGGCATCGACCGCGCGCTTGTCCAAAAGGATACCTGGCAGGGAAAACGGTATCCATAAAAAAGGAGGCCGAATCAAATTCGGCCTCCCGGGATGTCGTAAAAATATCCGGCAATTCTGCGGCTGTGCGGCTTTATCGGCTGTCAGGAACGCCTTCCCGCTCTATTTGTCGGCGTTCGGATAGGGAATGATATCTCCCCTTTGGGTAAAGAACGCGATCCGGCCGCGGTAGCTTTCCGTACGGCTGTCGGTTTTCAGCTCCTCAAACACGGCGGTGTTTTCGCTGAAATGCATCGGTACCGCCAGCTCTGCGCCCACGGTTCTCATAAAGTAGTCCAGACCGCGCAGCGCGTGTTCTTCCAGCCTGGGGTCCGCGGGAACAAACGCGATATCGATCGCTTCGCCCTTCAGCGTGTCGATCTGTTCCCTGTAACGGCGGGTCATTTCGCGGTTGTCGCTGTCGGGCTCCCCGTTCCAGTACCAGTCGTTTAAATCCCCGGCGTGATAAATGCACAGGCCGTCCGCCTGAATGAGGAACGCCACGCCGATATCGGTGGAATCGAGCGTGCGCACGCTCAGGCCGCCAAGGTCGTATTCCTGTCTGGAAGCGACCCTGATTACGTCCTCAGAGGTTTTGATATCGTCGGAGAGTACGTAGCGGATTTTTTCGACGGTTTTGCGCCAGCTGAAAATCCTCGGGTTATAGTGGTCGGGGTGGCTGTGAGAGACAAAGACGACCACATCGAGGTCTTTGATTTCCTCCGGGTCGATGACGCCCTTTTCGAGCCCGCAGCCTTTTGGGGAGTCAAGGTAGTAATCGAAGATAAAAAAATGACGGTCCGTTTTCAGCGTGAATCCGCTGTTGTACAGATATCTGATTTCGGCTTTCATACGATTCTCCTTCCGTTCGGAGCGGTTACTGCATGCTGCCGCCCTCGATGATGCCCGCTTTGTTCAGGTTCTGCTTGTGTTCCTCATAGGTTTTCGCGTAGTAGTAATTTCCGCTGGAATCTGCGGCAAAGTAAAGGTAGTCGGTGTCTGCCGGGTTGACTGCGGCGTTCAGCGCGGCTTTGCCGGGATTGCAGATGGCCCCGACCGGCAGAGCGGGGCATTTCCGGGTATTATAATAGGAATTGTAGCGGTTGATATCGCCGGTGAGGTTGGGCTTCAGATATTTTTCCACATAAATGACTGTTACATCCGCCTGCAGCTTCATACCGGCTTTCAGCCGGTTGTGGAACACGGAGGACACCTTTGCCATTTCGTTTACGTTTCCCGATTCCTTCTCAATAATCGAGGCAAGGGTGACGATCTGGTCGGTGGTCATACCGGAATAGGTGTAGCTGCCGCCGATTCTGCTTTCGGCGTTTTTCAGCATTTTGCCGAGCGCGTCCTGCGGCTTCATGTCCTTGTAAAATTCATAGGTATCGGGGAAAAGGTATCCTTCCAGCTTGTAGCAGCGGTTCGCGTTGGAACCCAGCTTGCCGATCAGGGAATAATAGCTGAAATCGTAGGAATTCGCGGTGCTCAGCAGTTCGCTTTTTTTGCAGACGCCGTTCGCTTCCAGCCGGTCGCCGATCTGCGACAGCGTATATCCTTCGGGGATCACCACGCGCACGGTCTGGGCCTTTTCCGGCTGGGAAGAGGAAGCGGGCGCGGAAGAAGCACTCTGCTTTTGGGAGGAGGTCCCCTTGGAAGAGGTCACTGCCTGGGAGGAGACGGAAGAAACTCCTGAACTGTCCGCCGGGCTGGAGGACGCCTCCGGTTCGGAAGAACCGGTTTCACTGACTGCGGTGCTGCTTGCCTGACTGGAGGACTCACTGCTTCCGTCGTTTTTTGAACAGGCGGAAAGAGAAAAGCAAACTGCCAGTACGGTCAGCATTGCAAGAAATTGTTTCATGTATTGAATCACCTTTTATTCTATCATTTTCTACTATTTTATAACCTTTTTCTATGTAATTCAATAGAATGCGTCATTCTTTGACATCTCCAAAAACAGGAAAACAGATCACTGAACCGTTAAGGGAGGTAATTTTTTTGGAATTCAGCTTTGAAAAATATGGACAGCAGTTCCTTCTGCTGCTGGAATCGTCCCTGCCGAGAATCCTGGGCGCCCTGCTGATTTTAGGAATCGGCTGGTGGCTGAGCAACCAGGCGGTCAGACTGATGTTCCGTGCGATGTCGCGCTCAAAGACGGACACGGGCCTCGTCACTTTTATCAGTTCTCTCGCCAAAGTGCTGCTGAAAATGATCGTATGCATTACGGCGGCGGCCCAGCTCGGCATGAACGTCGGCTCCATTATTGCCGCGATCGGCGCGGCGGGCCTGACGATCGGCCTTGCCGTGAAAGACAACATGGCCAACATCGCCTGCGGCGCGCAGATCATCTTTACAAAGCCGTTCCGCGTCGGGGATTACATCCTCTTTGAGGAGACGGAAGGAACGGTGGAACGGATCGAAACCATGTTCACCACGCTCAGGACCTTCGACAATAAAGAGGTCGTCATTCCGAACTCCAAAATCACCTCCGGCGTCATCGTCAATTATTCCGCTATGGCGACCCGCCGTCTGGACCTGAAATATATCGTCGGTTATGACGAGGATATCGGAAAGGTGAAAAGCCTGCTCGAAAATCTGTCCGGACGGAATTCCATGGTGCTCGACAGCCCCGCTCCGCTGGTCGTAGTCGGTGAACACCGGGAAAACGGCATCACTGTGGAGGTGAGGGCATGGTGCAAAACGGACGATTACCTGACCCTCTATTTTGACATGCAGGAAAAGGTAAAGCTTGCGTTTGACGAAGCGGGTATCCGGATTCCTCACAATCAGCTCGATGTCCATGTAAAGCCCGGAGAATAAAAGTGCGGTCCAAACGATGAAGAGCGGCAGCCCTGTAAAACAGGACTGCCGCTCTTTCAGGCCGGACGCCTGACAGGCTTTTCAACGTGCTCTTTTAGAAACTTGCCTTACCGAAAACACACAGCTTACGCCAGCGCCTGCTGAAGATCGTACAGAATATCGTCGATGTGCTCGGTGCCGATGGAAAGACGGACGGTGTTCGGCTTGATGCCGGACTGGAGCAGCTCGCTTTCGTTCATCTGGGAATGGGTGGTGCTCGCCGGGTGGATGACCAGCGATTTCACGTCGGCCACGTTTGCCAGCAGGGAGAAAATTTCAAGACGGTCGATAAAGTCTTTGGCTTCCTCTGCGCCGCCTTTGATCTCAAACGTGAAGATGGAGCCTGCGCCGTTGGGGAAATATTGGTTATATAAAAAGTTGTATTTGCTGTCCGGTAAGGCGGGGTGATTGACGCGCTCCACCTTCGGGTGTTTGGAAAGGAAATCCACTACCTTCAGAGCGTTCTCAACATGACGCTCCACACGAAGGGAGAGGGTCTCAAGGCCCTGCAGCAGCAGGAAGGAGTTAAACGGGCTGATGGTTGCGCCGGTATCTCTCAGCAGGATCACGCGGATTCTGGTCACAAAAGCCGCCGCGCCGACATTCTTTGTAAAGCTGATGCCGTGGTAGCTCGGATCGGGCTCGCTCAGCCACGGGAATTTGCCGGAGGCCTCCCAGTCGAAGTTGCCGCCGTCGACAATGACTCCGCCCAGAGAGGAGCCGTGGCCGCCGATAAACTTTGTTGCGGAATGGACGACGACGTCCGCGCCATGCTCAATGGGGCGCAGAAGGTACGGCGTCGCAAAGGTATTGTCCACAATCAGGGGAATTCCGTTTTTATGCGCGATCGCGGCGACCGCGTCAATGTCGATAATACTGGAGTTCGGGTTGCCTAGAGTCTCAATAAAAATCGCTTTGGTATTCGGCTGAATCGCTTTTTCAAAGCTTCCCTCCACGTCGGGGTCGACAAACGTGGTGGTAATGCCGAAAGCCGCGAGCGTATGTTCCAGCAGATTGTAGGTCCCGCCGTAAATGGTGTTGGCGGAGACGATATGGTCGCCCGCGTGGGCAACATTTTCAATCGCATAGGTGATGGCGGACGCGCCGGACGCGGTGGCCAGCGCCGCTACGCCGCCTTCCAGAGCGGCAATGCGCTGTTCAAATACATCGGAGGTGGGGTTCATCAGTCTGCCGTAGACGTTGCCGCCTTCCGTCAGGCCGAAGCGGCCCGCAGCCTGCTCGGAATCCTTAAACACAAAGGAAGTGGTCTGGTAAATCGGAACCGCTCTCGCATCCGTTGCGGAATCCGGCTTTTCCTGCCCCGCGTGTACCTGTATGGTTTCAAACCTGTATTTTCTTTCACTCATTGTCGTTACTCCTTCTGTATATTTATTTCCGTGTTTCGTATCCCGGGGAATCACAAAATTTATTTCCTGTTACAACAATAGGAGGTGCACATTCGGTCATACAGAAAGAGTGGACGATCCAGCTTGTGAAAAGAGTGGGACTTTGTCTTCATAGGGCTCCTCCTTTTATGTAATATTACAATTCATATCAAATTAGTAATATATATTGTTGACATAGTACTACGTTAAAAGAGAAATGTCAAGGGCTTTTTTCTAAAAAAGCGCCCCGGTATCAGGCACGAAAGCTCCTGATTTTCCGGGGCGCACAATACTTCAGATAATCTGAAAAATGTAAAACTTCAGGTAATTGGTTTCCGGCACATTCCATAAAATAGGATGGTCGGGGGACTGCTGCTTCGCTTCGATCTGGCGGAGCGACACCTGGGCGTCAAACGCCGCGCTGCGCAGCATGCTGCAAAAGAGGTCTTCCGTCATGAAATGGGAGCAGGAGCAGGTCGCAAGGTAGCCTCCGCGCGGCAGCAGCTTCATGGCGCGCAGATTGATTTCCTTGTACCCCTTCATCGCGTGGTCGACGGTCTGGCGCGATTTGGTAAAGGCCGGCGGGTCGAGCACGATCAGGTCGTAGCCGTCCTTTTTGCCCATCGGCATCTGCGGCAGCAGGTCGAACACGTTGGCCGTCTGAAAGCTCATTTTTTCCTGCAATTGGTTTCGCGTGGCGTTTTCCTCCGCCATGGCGACCGCGTCGGCGGAAATGTCCACCGCATGTACGTGTTCCGCTCCGCCCTTTGCCGCGTTCAGCGCAAAGGAGCCGGTGTGGGTAAAGCAGTCCAGCACCCGTTTGCCGCGGCTGATTTTCGCAACCGCCTGTCGGTTGTACTTCTGGTCGAGGAAAAATCCGGTTTTTTGCCCGTTTTCAAAATCGACGGCGTATTCGATCCCGTTCTCCGTGATCGTTGTCCGGGTTGCCTGCGGCGTTTCCACCCCGGCGACAGGAAAGAAGCCCTTGTCTTGCTGCATACCTTCCAGCTCGCGGATAGCGACGTCGTTGCGCTCGTAGATGCCGTCTATGTTCTGGCCGTCCTCCCTCAGAATTTTGCACAGCAGGGGGAAGAGGACGGGCTTCAGCTTTTCCATGCCGAGAGAAAGCGTCTGTGCGACCAGTATGTTGCGAAAGCGGTCCACCGTCAGCCCGGGGAAAAGATCCGCCTCGCCGAAAATGATCCGGCAGCAGGAGACGTCGTCCCCCATCACGGTTTTGCGGTACTCCCACGCGTGACGCAGGCGGCGCTCGAAAAAAGCCTCGTCAAAGACGTCGTTCGCGCTGCGGGAAATCAGCCGGATCCTGATTTTGGAGTGGTCGTTGATAAATCCGGTGCCCAGGTATTTTTCGCGGATGCTGAAAACGTCGGCCAGACCGCCGTTTTCATACGGGCCCTCAATTTTGAGAATCTCCGTATTGTAGACCCACGGGTGTCCGGACAGAATGCTGTTTTCCGCCTTGCGGGTCAGAGTGATCTTAGGGTATCTTCTGTTTTGCTTCATGAATTTTCCTCACAACCTGAAATGATTTTACAGCCGGCCGCCGGATTTCGTATCAAGCGCGGCGAAGGACAAGCCTGTAATGATGGATTTATTATAGCACAAAATTGCCTGCTTACAAGGAAAGCGCCTCATTCATTTTCTGTTCCCATCCGTCAAAAAAATACAGATTTATCATTTCTCGCCGCCATCGTTTACAGTTTTGTAGCAACCACTTACAGTCTTGTTGCTTTTCTTGCTTTCACCGCCGGCGGGTACTATGATAAATTTGTAAAGTGAAAATGATATGGGAGGAATTTCAATGAAAACAGGGAAGTTTGCGGCTGCGATTGTTTTGGTGGCTTTATTGACAATTCTGACCGCCTGCTCAAAAGCCGGAACGGCTCAGAACGGGAAACCGGAAATCTTTCAGCCCGCCCAGTCGGTACAGAACATCGACCGGAACGAAGCAATGAACGCCGTCAAAAATATGATCCGTATGGATTATACAAAATACAAAATCGGCCTGATCAACGGAAATTTTGAATATCAGGGAAATCAGTACTATCAGTTCCTGATTTCCGATAAAAACGAGTCCATAGAGCCGTCCATCATTGTCAGCAAGCACAACGGCACCGTCCTTTGCTATTACCCGGACGACACCGTGACGGAGGTCTATCAGGACGGAGTATTCAAATCCAAATGCTGAACATCTCTCAGAAGCACTCAATAAATAGCTGCTGTTAAGCAGAAAAAGCCGCCCGTCGGGCGGCTTTTTTATAACCTTTTTCAGGAATTTACCGCAAGGCCCGGCCCATTTTCCGTAAAAGGCGGCAGTATATGGCTCCAGACGGCTGGAAAAGGACGGTCTTTTATTCCCCTGCGGATTCATCCCGAAGAAGCACGACCGCTATTTCATAAAGCAGCTTTCGTTTTTCCGCGGGGAGCTCTTTCAGCAGATCCGTGAATTCCTCCAGCTTATAATTGCCGTTTCCGGTGGAGGTCCCTTCCAACAGATAGGTTAAGTTGACCGAGAGAAGGTCGGCGATTTTGCCCAGTATTTTCAGACTTGGCTGCGTATTGGCCCGTTCAACCCTTGAAATATATTCCGGCGTAACGGAAAGCAGTTCCGCCAGATGGGCCTGAGTATAATTTCTGTCACGGCGTGCCTGCTTAATCCTGTGCCCGATCGCCTTATAATCAATAGTCATAAAATCCACCTGTCCAATGTTTTTCATTAATTGATATTTTTAAGTATAGTGTATGGAAGAATGCCATAAAGGAATATATAAGTAAATATTGATCATATAGGTTCTTATGCTATATTAAGAGTTGACGCAATCAGGCGATTTTCGGTCCGATTTTCGATGAATTCGGAAAGGCTTGTTTCCTTTACCCTCATTGTATGTCAATAAATGGGATGTTATAATGACAAAAAGTTCCAGAAAAGTCGACATAACAGGAATGGAAACCAGACGGAAAATATTCGTTAATCTGCTCACATAATCAAGGTGTGGATGTTGACTTGATCAGGTGGGCTTTTAAAGTTGTGTGCTTTTTTCGGAGCTTTTTTAAATGAAAGGAAGGAATTTTAATAGATGGAATCGTTTGAAAGTGTTGATAAAACGCTGCAGAGAGGATTGACGGAATTTGTAAAGCTTCGTCTGAAAATTCACCATAGAAAATATAAACAGGAAAAGGAAAAACGTGATTTTAAGCTGAACCGCAAGCTGGATCAGGAGTTTAACGAGCTGCTGACCCTGCTGGAGAAGGATAAAAAGAGCCTGCTGATCGATTATACGGACCATCTTTGCCAGAAATATTTTGGGCTTGACCGGTGGTTCTATGAGCGTGGGTTAATGGATTGCCAGAACTACTATAAAGGACGATGGAGGGGCGTAATGAACTGTCAGGTTCTGCAGGATGAAAAAACAGATCCTTGAGGAGCTGAAATTCTTTAATATAGGGTGGCAGACGGACTCGTCTGCCGCCTTTTTGTGAAATTACACGGAATAGAAAATGAATAGCGGAAATATCTTGAAAATATTTACCTATAGGTTAATATTGACATATTAATCCATATTATGCATAATAGTTACAAGAAAACATTTTTTCTTTGATATGGAATTTGAAACCGAAATTATCAAACCGATTTGGCTTTCAGAAAACAGACCGAAATAAAGGAGATGGATAAGGTGGTCACTGAAAAGAAGGTATACACGAGCAGGGATGTCTATAATAAAAACGGAATCTTACTGGTAGCGAAAAATGAATTGCTGACCAAAGAAGCACAGGCAAGGCTGAAGTCGATCGGCGCTCTGAATTTCCGGTATCCCAAAAGTGATTCACCGGAAAAAACAGACGGCGTCGGTGCGGAAGAGACCATACGGAAAAGCTGTGATCATATGCAGGAGAAAATAGGACAGAACTGCACTGCTCTGCTGTCAAAGGCTTCGGATATTCTGACCGCCGTCCTTTTTCAGTCCAAAGAAATGCCGTGGTGGGCAGCGGTGCTTGCTCTGGAAAATTACATCGACTGGCTTTATACCCACTGTGTTGATGTTGCGCTTCTGTCGACGATGATGGCGATCGAGCTCCAGTATTCCGATTCCCGCCTCACTCAGCTTGCGCTGGGCGGTTTTTTGCATGACGTCGGCAAACTCTTAATCCCCAAAACCATGATTCAGAGACCCTCCAAATTGAGCAGGGACGAATATACGATCATGAAGCAGCACTGTGTTCTGGGAGCGGAAATGTTACAGGGCATTGAGGTCCCGTCCGTTTGTCTGAACATTATTCTGCAGCATCATGAAAGGCTCGACGGCAGCGGATATCCGAACGGGCTGAAGGAAAATCAAATTTCAGAGGAAGCCCAGATCGTCATGATTGCGGACGTTCTGGATGCAATGACTTCTTATCGGCCCTATAAGAAAGAAAAAAGCATGAGCGAAGCCTTTCTGGAGCTGCAGAAAGAAGAGGGGCTGTTCAATCCTGATTTGCTGAAGCAGTTTGAAAAACTGCTGGGCCACGGGAAAACAGGGTAGGATACCCGAAAAGGCCGCTGCCGAGAATCCGGCAGCGGCCTTTTCGGGATATGCCGATATCGGGAAAACCTTATGCGATACCGATTACTTTTTTGATGAAATAATACAGAAAAGGAAGAAGAATGGCCGGCAGCATGTTGCCGACCTTTATTTTTTTGATTTTCAGCATGTTCAGCCCGATCGCCATAATTAAGACGCCGCCGATGGCCGAAATTTCCCGTACCATTTCGTCGGTCAGCAGGGACTTGAGAGAAGACGCCAGCAGGGTGATAATGCCCTGATAGAGAAAAACGGCTGCGGCGGAAAAAATCACGCCGAAGCCCATGGTCGAACTGAGGAAAATGGACGTGATACCGTCGAGTACCGATTTGGCGAACAGCGTCTGATGATTGCCGGTCAGCCCGCTTTCAATGGAGCCGACGATCGCCATGGAGCCGACGCAGAACAAAAGGCTGGCGGCCACAAAGGCTTTTGCGACGCTGCCGTCCGTGCTCGAAGTCCTGCTTTCGATCAGCTGGCCCAGCCCCGCGAGCCGGTCCTCAATTTTCAGCGCCTCGCCGATGATGCTTCCGATCACCAGGCTGAAAATCAGCAGCACCAGATCGTTTGTTTTGATGGCGCCCATTATTCCGATCAGCAGGACGGACAGCGCGACCCCGTCCATAATGGTTTCACGGTAATTATTCCGGATACCGCTTTTTAAAATCAGTCCCAGCGCCGTTCCCAGCGCAATGGACAGCGCGTTGACAATGGTTCCTAACATGTTTCAGCACTTCCCCATTTCTTCGTATGGTTTTAATCATATATCATTTTGGGAATCGGTGTCAATAAGATTAACTTTTTGGCGATGATATGGTATGATAGTCTCATTCGAAGAGAAGGGGGATGGTAGGGTGAATAAGGCGGCAATCCGGGCTTTTGCGGTTGGCGCCAGAGAAAAACTCATCGCGTCCGTCTCCCGGCGCGCCGTCGAACTGACGGCGCAGAAACGGAACCCGTTTCCCGGACTGACGCAGGACATTGAAAACACCGGCTTTCAGACCGTAGTGGAGGAAGTTTCCTATACGTGGTTTATCCGTATCATCGGCATCCGGTTCATGGAGGTCAACGGCTATCTGCCGGGGAAGGTGCGCGTCCTTTCTTCCGAACAGCCGGGACAGATTCTTCCGGATATCCTGGCGGCGGAGCCGCCGGAGGACCGGTCGGACGAGCGCTTTACCGCGCTTTTTATTTCTGTCTGCCGGTCCCTTGCCAAAATCCTTCCGGAGTATTTTGAAAGCGAATGCGATTATCTGGAACCGCTGCTGGAGCTGTCCTTTCGGGAAGCGGACGGGGTTGTCCGCAGCCTTGTGGACGGAATTTCCGAGGAGGACTTCCGGGAGGCGGTTGAGATCATCGGCTGGCTGTACCAGTATTACAACGACGCCCGCCGGAACGAGGTCATCAGCCTTTACGGCGGCAGGGTAAAAAAAGAGGACGTCCCGGCGGCCACGCAGTTTTTTACCACGGACTGGGTCGTGCGCAGCATGGTGGACAATTCTCTCGGACAGTACTGGCTGGAACGGAATCCGGACAGCGCGCTCAGGGAAAAGCTGGAATTTTATCTTGGGGCGGAAAATGCAGCCGTGCGGGAAAACATATCACCGCAGGAGCTGAAGCTTCTCGATCCGTGCATGGGCAGCGGGCATATCCTTGTCTACGCATTTGACCTGCTGATTGAAATTTACCGGGAATGCGGGGTGAGCCCGCGGGACGCGGCGGAATTGATTCTTCGCCGCAACCTTTACGGGTTTGACATCGACAGGCGTTCCTGGCAGCTTGCCTGCTTTGCGCTGCTGATGAAGGCTCGCGGATACAATGCGGATATTCTGACGCTTGGAATCCCGCTGAACCTGTATGTCATCAGGGAAGGGTCCGGGATCGGTGAGAGCCTGCTGTCCTTTGTGGCGGACGGCGACGGGCAGATCAAAGCGGATTTGCAGAATCTTCTTTCGGCCCTTCACGGGGCCGCCGAATACGGCAGCCTGCTCCGTGTGGAGCCGGTCGGCTTTGACCGGATTTTCCGGCGGGTGGAGGAAATCAGGCGGCAGCCGTGCGACAGCCTGTTTGCGCTCGCGTACCGGGAAGATACCGTCCATAAGCTTTTGCCGCTGCTGCGGCAGGCCCGGGCAATGGCGGGAAAATACACGGTGGTTGCGACCAATCCGCCTTATCTGAACCGCATGAATAAAAGGTTGAAATCCTATATCAATCGGCATTACCGCGACTATGCCGGGGACCTGTTCTCCGTATTTATTTACCGCAGTTTCGGCTTCTGCATTCCAGACGGCTACTGCGCGTTTATGTCGCCGTTTGTCTGGATGTTCATCAAATCGTATCAGAAATTAAGGGAATACATCATCCGGGAAAAATCAATCTCCTCGCTGATTCAGCTGGAGTATTCCGCTTTTGACGAGGCCACCGTGCCGATCTGTACCTTTGTGCTGAAAAACGGGTCGGAAAGCAGGCCCGGCGTGTATCTGAAGCTCTCCGACTTCCGGGGCGGAATGGAGGTGCAGAAACAAAAGGTAAGGGAAGCGGTGAGGAACCCACACTGCTCCTACCGCTTTGAGACTTCTGCAAAGCAGTTCGCCCGCATTCCCGGTATGCCGATCGCCTACTGGGCGGGCGAAAAGCCGGGGGAGATATTTTCTTCCGTCCCGCCCCTTTCCGAAAGCGCGGCGGTTACGAACGGGCTTTTTACCTGTGACAATAAACGCTTCCTGCGTTTCTGGTACGAGGTAGCTCCTGAAAACATCCATTTCCATTGTACCGACCGGGCCGACTGCCTGCAGAGCAGCCGGAAATGGTACCCCTATAACAAGGGCGGCGATTTCCGCAAATGGTACGGCAATCAGGAATACGTGGTCAATTTTCAGCATTTCGGGCAGGAGATCAGCGAGTTCCGCGTAAAGTCGGGACAGTCCGCTTCCTTTCCCGGCCAGGGTTTTTATTTTGAGCAGAGCGTGTCCTGGTCGTTCGTCAGCTCCTCCAAATTCGGCGTAAGGTATTATCCGAAGGGCTTTGTGTTCGACATCGCCGGGTCCTCCGTTTTCCCGAACCGGGAGGATGATTTTTATTATATCCTTGGTTTTTTGTCCAGCAGCTGTGCTTTTTCCATGCTGAACCTGATGAATCCCACGCTGAATTATCAGGCGGGCAATATCGCCAAGCTTCCGCTGCGGATGGATGAAACCGTGAAACAGCGGGTCGGTATGCTGGTCGCTGAAAATATCGAAATTTCCAGGGAGGACTGGGATTCCTTTGAAACCAGCTGGAATTTCCAAACTCATCCGCTGCTTCATTTCAGGACGAAGGAAAAAAACTGTAAAATTGCCGATGCCTTTGCAGCATGGAAGGATTTTACCGACCTCCGTTTTCAGCGGATGAAAGAAAATGAGGAAGAGCTCAACCGGATTTTTATTGACCTTTACGGTCTGCAAAACGAGCTGAAGCCGGATGTGGAGGACGGGGATGTCACCATACGCCGCGCGGAGCTTTCCCGCGATATCCGCAGCTTCCTCAGCTTCGCGGTGGGCTGCATGTTCGGGCGGTACGCCGTCCTCGGCTATGACCCGCAGGGAGGGACAGATATCCTGCCCGTTACCCCGTATCTGGAAAACGACCTTGCCGTGCGGCTGGTTTCCTTTGTGAAGCTTGTGTTCGGTGAAGAAACGCTGGAAGAGAATCTCTCTTTGATCGTTTCCGCGCTCGGAGGGAGCGGCAGCGCGGTGGATGTTATCCGGAGCTATTACGGGAATGAATTTTACCGTGAGCATATTCGTATTTATAAAAAGAGGCCGATTTACTGGATGATTGACGGCGGCGCTTTTCAGGCGCTCTGTTATATGCATGCCTATGATGAAAACACCTTCGCCCGCGGGCTGGATTTTTTGGAAAAAACGCAGTCCGGGCTTGAAAAATATACGGAAAAGGAGGGGCTGACCAAAAAACGGCAGGAAAGACTGAAGGAGCAGCTTACCCGGCTGCGGGATTTCGGCGGACGGCTGGAAATTGCCGCGAAAAAGAAAATCCGGATTGATCCGGATGATGGTGTGTTGACGAATTACGCAAAGGTGCAGGGCGGGGAAGCGCTTTTTCCCCAAATCAAATGAATAAGTAATGAATAAGTGAGGTTTACGCATGATTAAAGCAGTGGTACTGGATATGGACGGAACCATGTTCGACACCGAACGCCTTTCGATTGACGGCTGGAAGAAAGCCGGCGAGGCGCTCGGGTGCGGCAATGTGATGGAATTGATTGAACAGGCGATGGGAATTACCGCCGCCGCTGAAAAAGAACTGTTTTTAACAAAGTACGGCCCCGACTTTCCGTTTGAAGAATTCAGAAGGATCAGCGTGGATTACAGCAGGGACTATATCAAAGAGAACGGCGTCCCGGTAAAAGAGGGGCTGTTTGAACTGCTGGACTATCTGAAACGGGAAGGCTACAGAATCGCGGTCGCAACGTCCTCTTCACGCAGCAGCACCATGAGCCATTTTGAAAATACAAAGATAACCGGATACTTTGATCAGATCATTTGCGGCGACATGATTGAAAAAAGCAAGCCCGACCCCGATATTTATCTGAAAGCGGCCCAGGCGCTCCAGGTTCCCCCGCAGGAGTGCATGGCGCTGGAGGATTCTCCGAACGGAATTCTATCCGCTTACCGCGCGGGGATGAAAACCGTTATGATACCGGACACGGTTCCCGCAAATCCGGAGCTGGAGGAAATGCTCTTCGCGTGCGTCCCCACTCTCCGCGGCGTCATTCCGGTGCTGGAGAACCTGAAAAAAGGAAAATAAAAAAGCTGCCGCACAAGCGGCAGCTTTTTCGCGTGTTCAGTTTAGCCTTTCGATTTTGGTGATGGTTACGCTTCTGGTGTTGGAGCCGTCTATGGCGCCTTCATAATAGATTTTCAGCCTGCGCCCCAGCTGCAGACCCTTGCCGGAAGTATCCGCATCGGTTCCGTCCCTGAGGAAGGTGATCGAGCGGCCGTCGTCCGTCTTGATGGTAATGGTCTGCGTCATGATTTCTTCCAGTGTTCCTTCCACGGTGGAAATACCGCTGGAGGAAGCATTCGCGTCCAGAATCTTGAACCGGTTGAGGACGTCGCTGTCCGGCAGAACCATACTGTTGAACAGGTCCGACTTTTCTCCTACTTCGTAAGGGGAGCTCTTCGGCAGAGTAAAGCAGTAAACAACGTCTTCCTTTGTTCCCAGATAGGTGGGTTTGGGATCAAGCGTTTCGCCCTTTGTTTTCTCCCACCAGTCCTTTGAAACAAGGAAAATCGTAAGCAGTGAGCAGTTTTTGTCATTCTGAAAAAGAAAATCCACTTTCGTATATTTTGTGCCGCCGTCCGACATGGTTTCCGTAGTAACCACCGGGGTATAATTCTTATCCTCCCAGCTGTCGGGGACTGCAAGTGAAAAACTCAATTTGTCGTTTGTATAAAATTTCTGAACAGCACTGCTTTTTGCGTTGCTTTTGGCTCTGATTTCAGACGGGGCGGTTTCCGCAAGCATGACAGCGGGAGCTTCCGTTTTTGACGCGCATGCGGTCAGCAAAACCAGCAGAACCGATAGTAACGGTATGAAAAGCTTCAGTTTCCTCATAAATCTCCTCCATTCGGGCATAACTTTACAGCTACATCATATTCCGGGTGCTTGTAAAAGTCAATTATGATGTAAAAATTGTAATAATTCATTACAATTCTGTTATATTTTAATACAATCCATCAATCCATCTTTTGCGGTTTCGTGCTATAATAACCTCGTAGCGCAAAACGGAGCGAAGCCCCGGCGCTGAGATTGGGAAATTTTAGAAGGCGGCGGTTATTTGATGAATATTTTGGTGGATGCCGATGCCTGCCCGGTCAAGGAAATTATTGTCCGGCTGGCGAAAAAAAAGAAGGTGCCTGTCATCATGCTGACCGACACGAGCCATCTGCTCGACGACGGGTACAGCAAAGTGATTACGGTGGACAAGGGCCGTGACAGCGCGGATATCCGTCTGGTCAATCTGGCCGGGAGCGGGGACATTGTTGTCACTCAGGATTTCGGCGTGGCGGCGATGGCGCTTGCCAAGGGCGCAAAAGCGCTGAACCAAAACGGCATGGTCTACGATGATTCCAATATGGACCGTCTTTTGTTTGAACGCGCGCTCGGTCAGGAAATGCGCCGCGCGGGGGCAAGGAGCGGGAAGTTCAAAAAGAGAAGCAGGCAGGACGACGAATCGTTTGAGCGGGTCCTTTCCCGCATGCTGGAAGAAAATATTTGACAAACGAAATGGATATGTTATAATACCATTGTTTTGCCTGAAGCAAAAAATCATATAGCAAATCCATTTCAGTTTGCGAGATAAAATACGTTTCTCCCTTGCCGAAGGCGGGGGGAGAAACGCAACCTTGTTTGCAGAATCCACTGGAAATGCTGTGGTTAAAAAATAGCGATTAACACGAATATTGTGAGGTTGAAAATATGTACGATTATGATTTGATTGTCATCGGTGCCGGCCCTGCCGGCATTTTTACGGCGCTGGAGATGGATAAGCTCGCGCCCGGGAAAAAGATGCTGGTGGTAGACAGCGGCAGCACGATTGACCGGCGCGCCTGCCCGGCAAGGACCTCCGGGCAGTGCGCACACTGCAAAACCTGCAATATTATGAACGGCTGGGCCGGCGCCGGCGCTTTTTCGGACGGAAAGCTGTCCCTTTCGGAGGAAGTCGGCGGCAATATCACGGATTATATGCCGGTGGAAAAGGCGCGGGAGCTCATCCGCTACGCCGACGATATTTATCTGCATTACGGGGCTCCGGACAAGATTTTCGGAAAAAGCGACAAATTTGCGGAAAAGGTGTCCTATGAAGCGCGCAGGGAAAACATCCAGCTGATTCCCTGCCCGGTGCGCCATATGGGTACGGAATATTCCTTTGAAGTGCTGAGGGGCATGTACCGTTACCTTTCCGGCAGACCGAATTTCGAGTTCAGGGAACACACCACGGCGGATTCCATCTTTGTGGAAAACGGAAAAGCGGAGGGCGTGTGGCTGGTTGACCGTTCCGGCGAGCGCACCCTTGTCCGCGCACCCTACGTGGTGGCAGCGCCGGGACGCGGCGGCGCCGAGTGGCTGGCCCGCATTGCCCAGGAAAACAAGCTGGCCACTGCCAACAACGAGGTCGACATCGGCGTGCGTGTGGAAGTACCGAACGCGGTGATGGACCACCTCACCAAGAATCTGTATGAGGCCAAACTGGTTTATTATTCGGATACGTTTGAAAATAAGGTGCGTACCTTCTGTATGAATCCGGGCGGCATTGTCAGCGAGGAGCATTACGATGGCGGCATCGGCGGGGGAATCGCGGTTGTAAACGGCCATTCCTACGCCGACGAAGACAAGCACAGCGAAAACACCAATTTTGCCATGCTGGTTTCCACCCGTTTTACGGAGCCGTTCAATCAACCGATCGAGTACGGCCGGTATATCGCGCAGCTGGGGAACATGCTTACGGGCGGCGGCATTATGGTGCAGCGGCTGGGCGACCTTCTGATGGGAAGGCGCACGGACTATACCAGACTGAAAAAGTCCACAACGGTGCCTACCCTGAAAAACGCGGTGCCGGGCGACTTGTCCTTTGTGCTTCCTCACCGTCATCTGACCAGTATTGTGGAGTCGCTCCGCGCGTTTGACAAGCTGGCCCCGGGGCTTTACTCCAAGAACACCCTGCTTTACGGGGTGGAGGTCAAGTTTTATTCCTCCAAGGTGTCGGTCAAAAAGAATTTTGAGACCGAAATCGAAAATCTGTACACCATCGGCGACGGCGCCGGCATTACCCGCGGGCTGATGCAGGCTTCCGTAACCGGCGTTGTGGTTGCGCGGGATATCGCGAACAAGCAAAACTGATTTTTTTAAAAGTTTGGAAAGCGGCAAACCCCTCCGGCGGGTTTGCCGCTTTTATGCATGTCTTAAAAATCCAATCATATAATGTGATAAACAATATTGGGGGGAGGACGTTTCATTGCCGGATTTTTCTTTGAACTATTTTATCGCTTCCAACAGCTCAAGGGGATATGTCAGCTTTTTTCAATCGAATTTCGGCCGCCTGAAAACGGTTGTCCGTCTCAGCGGGTATCCGTCCATCGTCGTGTCGGACATTGTGAGCGGGCTTTGCTCCGCCGCGCGTGACAGCGGCTGTCATGCGCAATTGATCCACAATTGTCTGGACAATTCCATGGAAGGGGTCATTATCCCGGAAAAAAACGCGGGAGTGATCAATTTTCCGCTTTACGGGGAAGAGGAATATCCCGTGGCGGCAATTCTCAATGACGACAATCTGAGCCAGACCCATGCCTGCCTGGCGGGCGCGGTCCGGCATTTTTCCGCCGCACGCGCCATCCATGACAAATGGGAGCAAATCTACGTTTCCAATATGGATTTCGACGCCGCCAACAGGCTGACGGCCCGGACAATTGAAAAAGTAATCGGAGAAAAAACATTGGGAAAAAAGGGGACGCAGGTTCACCGCTACTTCGGCGCGTCAACCGTGAACGGCGCTTATGATTACATTGACAATCTGACGGAGGACCTTGAAAAACGCTACTTTATCAAAGGCCGGCCCGGTACCGGAAAGTCGACTTTTCTGGGGAAAATCGCGGAGTATGCCGCAGCGGCAGGATTCGATACGGAAGTTTACCACTGCGCATTTGACCCGAACAGCCTGGATATGGTGATTCTGCGGGAGCTGAGCGTGGTCCTGTTTGACAGCACTTCCCCGCACGAATATTTTCCGTCCCGTCCGGACGACGAGGTCATCGATATTTACAAAGCCGCGGTCGCGGAGAAAACAGACGAAAAATATCGCACGGAAATCACGGCCATTATGATGGATTATAAGGCGGAAGTCGCAAAGGCGGCCAAGCAATTGGCCCGCGCGAAACGATATTACGACGAAGTGCAAAAGGGAATGATTTCAAAAATCAGCGCGGAGGCGCTCGGCCTTGCCGAAAAGAAGATCAGGGATACTGTATTCGCAAATAGTCCATAATGTCAATAGACAATCAGATTGTACTAAAGTATAATGCATTTGGTGATCATAATGAAATTGAGAATCCGTGATATCAGAGAAGACCGGGACCTTACCCAAAAACAGATAGCCGACTACTTAATGTGTGATCAGTCCCTGTACTCCAAATACGAACGGGAGGAAAGGGAAATTCCACTGCATCTGATTGTAAGACTTGCCCGGTATTATCGGGTGAGCGTGGATTACCTGGTTGGCCTGACCAATACAAAAACGCCTTATCCCATGGAAGGCGTAACCCTAAAAAGTTAGACAAATATTTTGATTAAGCAACCGAAAGGGCTTGTCGCCTGTGAAAAGCGGGCGGCAAGCCTTCACATAGGAAACAGGAACAGAACCTATTTTCGTAAATAACTTACTGACGATTCGGCCATTTTCAGTGATTGGTAGGAAAATAACATCATCACGCACTACAACCTGATATGTGCTGGAATCCGTTTTAATCAAGTAGTAGTTTTCTTTTTCATTGTATTCTAGTTTTCCTTTATACAACAGGTTGTCTTCATCACCATAAAGAAGCACTTCATTATTTTCCATGACTGAAAGTTTATAAGATATTCCATTCGTATCGCGGGACAAATAATACCCCATTGAAATGGATTCCGAATGTTTCTTTGGAATTAAGTAATATAGATTTAAGGCAATAGAGAGGAAAAATACAATACATAAAACGAAAGATAATAATTTATTTTTTTTCATTTCTGGAAATCACTTCCATTTTTGCATAGATTTAATAGATTTAAAAGAAGTATCTAATACAAATATAGACGACTATGTTAATACACAACAGACCACTCATATGCTCTTCTATAATTGTATATGAATTTAATAACTTTTTAATTTGTTCAGGGGCAGTTGCAAAATGGAAATTGCAACTGCCCCTTTTCGGTGGCTGTACTTTCGATTTTATAGATTTTAACCGCGAAGCTTATGCGTTTGCAAGTGCGTATTTTTCAATGGTCTGGCCGATCAGCCGGTGTCCGTTTTCATTGGGATGAATTCCGTCCTCACAGATCAAGTCCTGATAATTTCCGGTTTTCAGAAACGCGCTGCTGATGTCGATCAGCGGAACATGGTGCAGGATCGCCAGCCGGTTGACGGCAAGATTATACATTTCGTGCCAGCGGTAGATAAATTCCACGTCGCCGAGCCAGCGAAGAATATTTTCCGGGTTCAGCCCGCGTGAAATCCAGTCAAAGTACCGTTTCGCGTCGATCGGCGGCAGGGAAAGCAGCACCGGTTTGCCGCCGCACGCTTTCACTTCGTCGATCATCTGGGAATAATATTCTTCAAATACGGAAACCGGGGTGTTCGGTACATGGCTGCTTTCCGGGGAAGCCGAGACCTCCGCCCAGTTGAAATCGCAGTCGTTTCCGCCGAATTCCAGTACCGTGTAGTCGTACCGGCCCAGCTCGGACATGTGCTTTTTCAGTACCTCTCCGCCCTTTGTGACGGTACAGCCGAATCTTGAAAAGTTTTTGATGGCAATATGGCTGTTTTTTGCAATCATGCTGACAAAGCTGTCCTTTAACAGGGTGTATTTGTTACGGGCACTGTCAAACGCGATCCCTTTGGCCACGGAATCGCCGAATACACATACGGATTGAATCATAACAGCACTCCCTTTTGTAATTATAATAAATCTGTTATATAGTATTAAATACTATATAACATAATTGACCATATGTCAATATTATTACGCAAAGAGTGCAGAATATTATGTAAGGCTGATCTCTCCCACAAAATTTGTGGCAAAAATCTGCTTTATTTCCTCGGATTTTTCTGTTTTGCCCAGCGCCCACATCAGCTTTGTGACAGCCGCTTCCGTCGTCATGTCGAATCCCTGGACGACCCCGCTCTGCAGCGCCTTCTGTCCGGTCTGATAAATGGTGAAGTCGCTCCGTTCGTACAGGCACTGGCTGCATACGACAACGGAAATGCCTCGCTCCACAATTTTTTGCAGCTGTGCAATCAGATCGCGGCGGATGAAATTCAGCCCGCCCGCGCCGAACGCTTCAATCACGATTCCCTTGTAGTTCATTTTCAGAAGCATGTCGAAAATTTCAGGGTTCAGTCCGGGGGTCAGCTTAATCAGAAAAACATCGGTGCAAAGCCGGTCTTCCAGAAAGAATTCGCCTTCCATTCGCGGCAGAATGCTTTCGTTAAACGTTAGGCCGCCCGCGTCGACGGTTACAGCGGGGGGACAGTTAACACTTTCAAAGGCGTCAAAGCCCGTGGTGCGCACCTTCACCGCCCTTGTCCCCAAAATGACCTTGCGGTCAAACGCAAGAAACACTCCCGGCCTTTTGGAACAGGCCATTGCAAAGGCGCAGCGCAGGTTTTCCGCGCCGTCCGTCAGGGGGTGATTGATCGGCAGCTGGGAGCCGGTGATGACCACCGGAATGGGGATATTGCGCAGCATAAACGACAGCACGGAGGCGGTGTACGCCATAGTGTCCGTGCCGTGGGTCAGAACGATTCCGTCATAGTTGCGGTATTCGCGGGCAATGGTGCGCGCAATGCACTGCCATTCCTCGGGTTGTATGTTGGAGCTGTCAAGCTGAAATAAATCTTCAACCGCAACGTCGTATTCGGCGGTAAGCCCGCCGATGAAGTCGGCCAGCTGCCGGCTGCTCAGCGACGGCGCAAGACCTTCGTCCGTCGGTTCGGAGGCGATGGTTCCCCCGGTGGTAATCAGCAGTAATTGATTCATGGTAACACCCCGGTTATGTTGATGAGCATGATTTACAATATACTATCATTAATAGCATAGAAAGTAAATGAAGCGATCTCTAAAATCAGAGGCGTTCCCCAAGCTTTTTCGCGCAGTTTCTACAAAACCGCCCGATTGCTTCCCAACACGGAATGCTTTATAATGAAAATCAGAAAAATGGGACCAATGCTACTGAACGGAAAGGGCGGGATTTGCGTGTCCTCTGTTTTTATTGTGGAAGATGATGTGAAAATCAGACAGGAGCTGACAAGGCTCCTTGAAAAATACGGCTATACCTGTGCTTCGTCGGATGATTTTGCCCATATGCCGGAAGTGATCCTGAAGGAGAATCCACAGCTCGTGCTTCTGGATATCAACCTGCCGGTTTACGACGGGTACCATATCTGCCGCGAAATCCGGCGCAGCTCCCAGCTTCCCATTATCATCGTGACCAGCCGCGACAGCGACGTTGACGAACTGATGAGCATGAGTCTGGGTGCGGACGATTTCATCACGAAGCCCTACAATACGCAGATTCTGCTTGCGCGGATCGCCTCCGTTTTAAAGCGCGCTTATCCGTCCGAACCGGTCAGCGTCCTTTCCCACCGGGGGCTGGAGCTCGACCTTTCCCGCGGGACCGCGCGTTTCGGGGAAAACGAGACGGAGCTTTCCAAAAACGAACTGCGCATCCTGCACGTGCTTCTGTGCAACCGGGGCCGTATCGTTTCCCGGGAAGAAATCATGAACGACCTGTGGCAGTCGGAGGAATTCGTGGACGACAACACGCTGACGGTCAATATCAACCGGCTGCGCAAAAAGCTGGACGGCATCGGCGTGCGCGATTATCTGACGACCAAACGGGGTCTGGGGTATCTGGTATGAGTGTGAAGGATTTTTTAGCGGACAAGGTTTATCATTTACTCTTTGTGGTGCTGACGGCCTTTTTCGCGGCCGCGCTGCTGTCCGTTCTGAGGGTGGGCGCTTATGCCGCTTTTTTTGTTCCGCTGGTGTTTCTGGCGGGGGAAGCGGCTGCGCTGGCATTGGAATTTTTCAGAAAAAAGGAATTTTATAACGGAATGCTTCAAAACCTTGAAAAGCTGGACAAAAAATATCTGATTTCCGAAATGCTGGACGAGCCGTCCTTCCTTGAGGGAAAGCTGCTTTGCGAATGTGTCAAGGCGGCCGACAAGGCGATGAACGACGAGATTGCCGGGTACCGCCGCGCATCCAGCGAATACAGGGAATACATCGAGACATGGGTACACGAGGTCAAAACGCCGATTTCCTCCAGCAGGCTGATGATTGAAAACAATAAAAACGAGGTTACACTCAGCTTAAATGAGGAACTATCCAGAATAGAGAATTATGTGGAACAGGCGCTTTTCTATTCCAGAAGCAACCATGTGGAAAAGGATTACGTCATCAAAAGCACCACGCTGAAAGCGCTGGTCGGTTCGGCGCTCAAAAAGAATTCCGCCGCGCTGATCGAGAGCAGGACCCATGTGGAAACCTCCGCGCTGGACAAAACGGTGTTTACCGACGGGAAGTGGACGGACTTCATTATCGGCCAGATTCTGATGAACTCCGTTAAGTACCGGAGCAGGGAGCCGGAAATCAAAATTTACGGGCTTCAGAATCCGAACAGCGTTACATTGATGATTTCCGACAACGGGATCGGAATTTCGAAAAAGGACCTGGGCAGGGTGTTTGAAAAGGGTTTTACCGGCGAAAACGGCAGAACCGCCGCAAAATCGACCGGGATCGGACTGTATCTGTGTAAGAAGCTCTGCAATAAGCTGAACCTCGGCATCTCCATCGCGTCCACCGAGGGAAAGGGGACGCTGGTTTCCATCGTTTTCCCGAGAAGCAACATGTTTGAATGATTTTTCAAGCTTACAAAACTGTAAGTCTGCCGTAAGGGAAATCAATGGTTTGTTCCGTAAAATTGTATTATACTGTTAATACAATTTGAAAAGGAGAAAAACAGATGCAAAAAATTCTGATGGTTGAGAATGTTGAGAAATATTACGGAAATAAAGGCAATCTGACCAAAGCGGTGGACGATATCAGCTTTGAGGTGGAAAAAGGGGAATTCGTCGGCATCATGGGCGCTTCCGGCAGCGGAAAAACGACGCTGCTGAACTGCATCTCCACCATTGACTCCCCGACGGCCGGCCATATCATTATCGACGGAAAGGATATTACCCGGCTGAACTCCGCAAGGCTGTCCCGGTTCCGCCGCGAACAGCTTGGGTTTATCTTTCAGGACTTCAATCTGCTGGACACACTGACCGCGTATGAAAACATTGCGCTTGCGCTGACCATTATCAAGACCCCGGCGGGGGAAATCGACGTGCGCGTGCGTCAGGTCGCGAAAAAGCTGGAGATCGAGGATGTCCTGAAAAAGTATCCTTACCAGATGTCCGGCGGGCAGAAGCAGCGCGTCGCTTCGGCTCGCGCCATCGTTACCCAGCCCGCGCTGATTCTGGCGGATGAGCCCACCGGCGCGCTGGACTCCAAATCCTCCCGGATGCTGCTGGAAAGCTTTGAAACGCTCAACAGCAATTTGGAAGCGACCATCCTGATGGTCACGCACGACGCGTTTACCGCCAGCTACTGCCACCGGATCCTGTTTATCAAGGACGGCCGGATTTTTAACGAGCTGGTCCGCGGCGGCGACACCCGCAGGCAGTTCTTCAATAAGATCATTGAGGTCGTGACCCTACTCGGAGGTGACAACGCCAATGTTCTCTAAGCTCGCTTTCAAGAATGTCACGAAAAGCATCCGCGACTTCACCGTCTATTTTTTGACCCTGACGTTCGGTGTAAGCCTGTTTTATGTTTTTAATTCCATCGATTCCCAGACCGCGCTGCTGGAGGTCAGCAAGGCGCAGGCGAGAATCATTGCATCGCTGATTACCATGATCGACTATGTGTCCGTTTTTATTTCCGTCATTCTGGGCTTTCTGGTCGTTTACGCGAACCAGTTCCTGATCAAACGCCGGAAAAAAGAGCTTGCCGTTTACATGACGCTCGGCATGGCGAAAGGCAAGATATCGCGCATTTTGATTCTGGAAACGATGATTATCGGCGTGTTTTCGCTGGCGGTGGGCCTTTTGGTCGGCGTGTTTGCCTCCCAGTGGCTTTCCGTTGTCACCGCGAAGCTGTTCGAGGTGGACATGAAAGCGTTTGTTTTTACATTTTCCGCCCACGCGTTTTACAAGACTGTCCTGTATTTCGGAATCATCTTTCTGATCGTGATTGTCTTCAATACGATTGCGATCTCGCGATATAAACTGATCGATCTGCTGAACGCTTCGAAGAAAAATCAGAAGCTGCGGTTTACGCATCTCTGGATTTCGGTGATCCTGTTTCTTTTGGCGCTTGTCTGCATCCTCACCGCCTATCGCCTGATTATTGATAACGGCATGATGGAAGTGAATTCCCAGTTTACGGCGGCCATTGTTCTGGGCAGCGTCGGCACGCTGCTGTTCTTTATGTCCCTGTCCGGCTTTTTGCTCCGCGTGGTGAAGGCGAACAAAAGGCTGTATCTCAAAAACCTGAACATGTTCGTGCTGCGCCAGATCAATTCCAAAATCAATACGACCTTCGTCTCCATGTCCGTCATCTGCATCATGCTGCTGGTCACCATCGGGACGCTGTCCACGGGGATGGGGCTTTCCGACGTGCTCAGCAAGGACCTGAAGGGCGCTACGCCGTATGACGCGACCTATACCTACTATTATTCGTACGGCGGGGACGAATTGAAGCGCAATGCACTGGCGGATGATATCGCCGGGCAGATGATTGCCCATGGCGTCGATTTGGACGGACTGACCAGGTCGTACGCACAGACGACTGTTTATTACACCGATCATCTGAAATACTCCGAGCTGTTCCTTCCCGGTGCGCCGTCACTGGGCAAGCTGATGGAAGGAAGCAAGGACGTTGCGGTGGTCTGCGTTTCGCAAAGCGACTACAACGCTGCCGCGAAGCTGCAAGGCAGGCCCACGGTTTCCCTGAAGGACGATGAATTCCTGATCAACTGCAACTACAGCGATATGAAGCCCGTGATCGAGTATTTTCTGAATCATAAGGGTACGGTTGTGCTGAACGGGAAAACGCTGAAGGCGCAGAGCCGCCAGTATCTGGATACCGCCCTCCAGACAAGCATGATGATGGCCGATCCCGGAACGCTGATTGTGCCGGACGCGCTGGCGGAAGGCTTGAAAAAAGAGATCACTTTTCTCAATCTCCAGTATAAAGACGGCGTTACCGACGAACAGTTCGTTGCGGCGGTCGAAAAGGTTTATCCCGAGGCATCGGCTGATGAGTCTTCCGCTCCCTATCACACATCTCTTACCAAACAGCTGGTCTACGATCAGAGTACGGGGATCAAGACGATGATTTCGTATCTTGCGATCTATATCGGGCTCGTCTTCCTGATTACCAGCGCCGCCGTGCTTGCTCTGCAGCAGCTTTCCGAAGCCTCCGATAGTCTGGAGCGCTATGGCCTGCTGAAACGGCTTGGCGCGGAGCAGAGGATGATCGATCACTCCCTGTTTGTCCAGATAGCCATCTATTTTATGCTTCCGCTTTCTCTTGCGGTCGTCCATTCGGCGGTCGGCATCTATGTCGCCAATTCGGTGGTGGCGCAGTTCGGCCATCTGGATATTTTGGGAAACACCCTCATTACCGCCGTGTTTTTCCTTGTCATTTACGGGGGCTATTTCCTCACGACCTATTTCGGCAGCAGGAGCATGATTCATCAAAGGCAGAACTGATATGATCATTCTTTTATTGGTTAAGCTGCTGCTCGTTTATTTCCTTTCCGGCTGTGGAAGTTTTTTTTAAGCCCTTTCAGCCGCCGTTAAAGAAGTAGTTTTTCCTCCTTCTGGCTCCCTCTTTAAGGGAGCTGGCAGGCGAAGTTCTCAGCCGCCAGTCATTTTGACCGGCGGCTGTTGTCTTTCTTCCCAAAAGAATATATAATGGAATTACCAAATCACAGCAGGGGAAATGATATGAAAAATGATTTTGTATACACCGGTTATCCTTCGCTCTCGGAGCACCTTCTTGCGCTGGCCGACGAGCCGTACCGGGAGATGCAGTATAAAATTGTCCCCGGGGTGGAGCATATTCTCGGCGTGCGTATCCCGAAGCTGCGGGCACTTGCAAAGCAGATCGGAAAGGGTGACTGGCGCGCCTGCCTTGCCGGGCTGCGGGACGCCTCCATGGAAGAAATCATGCTGCGCGGGTTCCTTATCGGCTATTCCAAAATGGAGCAGGACGAGCTTTTCGTCCTGATCGCGGACTTTGTCCCGAGAATCAACAGCTGGGCGGTGTGCGACGGCTTTTGTTCCACTTTGAAAGCGGCGGCGAAGGACCGGGAAAGGCTGTTCGCCTTTTTACAGCCGTATTTGCAAAGCGGCAGCGAATACGAGCTGCGCTTTGCCGTCATCATGCTGATGGATTATTTTATTACGGACGAAACCATCGATCCGGTTCTGAAAATTTACTACCGGGTGCGCCACGACGGCTATTATGTCAGGATGGGCGTAGCGTGGGCGCTGTCCGTCTGCTTTGTGAAATATCCGGAACAGACCATGGCTTATCTGCGCACGGACGGTCTGGACGACTGGACCTACAACAAAACGCTGCAGAAAATCGTGGAATCCTTCCGTGTGGACGACCGCACCAAAGCAGTCATCCGGGGAATGAAACGCAGGGGGAAGTAAATGGAATATCAGCTGATCCGCTCCCGGCGCAAAACCATTGCTATCTGTGTGGACCGGGACGGCAACGTGACCGTCCGCGCCCCGCTCAGAGCTGCCCAGGGGATAATCGACCGCTTTATCCGTGAAAAGCAGGAATGGATAGAGGAGAAGTCCTCTCAGATGGCGGCGAACGCCGCGGCCCGGCAGGAATTCAGCGTTTCCCCGGGTTCAACGCTGCCGCTGATGGGGAAGGAATACCCGGTACTGCCCGGGGAACGCGTCGCTTTTGACGGGACAGGGTTCATCCTGCCGCAGGAAGCGTTTGAAACGCTGAAACCGAAGCTCATCCGCCTGTATCAGTCAATTGCGCTGGACGTCCTTTCGCGCAGGACCGAGGATTATGCCGTGCGCACCGGCTTTCGGCCCTCGGGCGTGCGGATTGGCTCGGCGCGTACCTGCTGGGGCTCCTGCTCCGGAAAAAACCGCCTGAGCTATTCGTGGAAGCTGATTCTTGTACCGCCGGAGCAGATCGATTATGTGATCGTCCATGAGCTTGCGCATACCGTCGAGCATAACCATTCTCCGCGCTTCTGGGCGCTGGTCGGGCAGGTCTTGCCGGACTATCCGGTGAGGCGCAAGCAGCTGAAAGCTTCCGCGCGGAAGCTGCAGCAGCAGGGGTGGGATTGATTGCGGTCCCAATGGGTATAAACTGATTTGCAGCGGGAACATTGAACATCAAAAAGAAGGGGAGATTATTGATGGTAAAAGAGGAAATATTGCGCAAATATGCGCGCCTGGCAGTCTGTATGGGAGTCCATGTGCAGCCGGGGCAGCTTCTTGTCCTTACGTCGTCCGTCGAGTGTGCGTATTTTACCCGCCTGTGCGTGGAGGAAGCATACCGAGCGGGCGCCGGGGAAGTGCTTGTCCTTTGGAACGACGAAGCGGTGGCAAAGCTTGCCCTTCAGCATGAAAGCACGGAAACGCTGGCCCGGGTAGCCCCGTGGAAGATTGAGCAGAAGAGAAACTGCATCGACCAAAAATGCTGTTTCCTGTATGTCGAATCCGCGACTCCCGGACTTCTGGCGGAAATTGACGGAAAGAAGCTCCAGGCCGTCCGTATGGCCAAAGAAACCGCGTTTGAGCCGTTTGAATACTATACGATGGCAAACTACGGCCAGTGGTCCATCGTCGCGATTCCGACCGTCCCGTGGGCGAAAAAAGTCTTTCCGGACCTCAGCGATGAAAAGGCCCTTGCCGCGCTGTGGGATGCGGTTCTTACAAGCGTCCGGATTAAGGAGGACAACGACCCGGTCGCCGAGTGGGAACGGCACAATGAGGAGCTCAGTCATCACTGCGAGTTAATGAACGGGTTCCGTTTCAAGTCCCTCCATTTTAAAAACGGAATGGGAACGGACCTGACGGTCGGACTTGTGAAAGACCACATCTGGGCGGGCGGCTGCGACAAGGCGAAAAACGGCGCGGTTTTCAATCCGAATATGCCGACCGAGGAAGTCTTTACCATGCCGGATAAATACAGAGTGGACGGCCGCGTATACGCCACAAAGCCGCTGAGCTACCAGGGCAAGCTGATCGAAAATTTCCATCTGGATTTTCAGGACGGAAAGGTGATCGGTTTTCAGGCGGAAAAAGAAGAGGACACCCTGAAAAATCTGATCGGCTTCGACGAGGGCAGCTGTTACCTCGGCGAAGTGGCGCTGATTCCGTACGACTCGCCCATTTCACGGCTGGGGATTCTGTTCCTGAACACGCTCTTTGACGAAAATGCTTCCTGTCATCTGGCGCTCGGCGCTTCCTACCCGGACAATCTGAAAAACGGCGCGGAATTAAAGCGGGAGGAACGGGAAAAACTCGGCTCCAACTATTCCAAAATCCACTGCGATTTTATGTTCGGAAGCGCGGATATGGAGATTACGGGTACCACATGGGACGGAAAACAGATCGCTGTGTTCCGGAATGGAAATTTTATAATATAATGTAGCATTTTCAGTTGATTCTGCAACAAGGTTATGTTCCTCCCCGCCGAAGGCGGGGAGGAACATGTTTTGTCTCACAATATGAAAAAGCGGTTCGCTGTTGCGGCCGCTTTTTTGCGCTCTAAAGCAAAAAAGCGAGGGAAGGAATGGGGGAATCTGTTTTTGAAAAACATTTAACAATTAGCCATGGTTTCCTTGACAAATCCCATTGTACAGACTAAAATATTATATGTTAGCAGAGGCTAACATATAATGCTTGAAGAGCATCACAAGTAAATAAGAAACCAGATGATGGAGGCTCTTATGACCTTAAATGAACTGCAAATCGGCCGTAAATCAAAGATTGTTGAAGTCAGGGGTGAGGGCGCGCTGCGGCGCAGGCTGTTGGATATGGGACTGACTCCCCACACGGAGGTGATGGTGAGAAAGGTTGCGCCGATGGGCGATCCGATTGAAATCCATCTTCGAGGCTACGAACTGACCATTCGGATTGAGGATGCAAAAAAGATTGAAGTGGAAGGGACGTTAAGCCGATGATTTTTGCGTTAGCCGGGAACCAGAACAGCGGGAAAACAACGCTGTTCAACCAGCTCACCGGTTCCAACCAGCATGTGGGAAATTTTCCGGGGGTTACGGTTGAGAGAAAGGACGGGGTAATCCGCGGGCACCGCGACGTGACGGTGGTGGACCTTCCGGGCATCTATTCTCTTTCCCCCTATACCAGTGAAGAAATTGTCACCCGCGACTTTATATTGAACAACCATCCGGACGGGATTATCAATATCGTGGACGCAACCAATGTTGAGCGCAATCTTTACCTGAGCATGCAGCTGATCGAGCTGAATCTTCCCATGGTAATTGCTTTGAATATGATGGATGAGGTCCGCGCCAACGGCGGGACCATTATTATAGAGAAATTTCAAAAAGAACTCGGCGTGCCCGTTGTTCCCATTTCCGCCAGCAAGAACGAAGGGATCGACGAGCTGATTGAAACGGCGATCAGCACCGCCGCAGCAAAGCAGAAACCGAGGCGCCAGGACTTTTGCACCGGCGCAGTACATAGAGCGATTCACTCCGTAGCCCATCTGGTGGAGGATCACGCCGAACGGATCGGCGTACCTCCGCGCTTCGCGGCGACGAAGCTGGTTGAGGGCGACGATCCCATGATGAACGCGCTGGGCCTTTCGGACAACGAAAAGGATATGGTGGGCCACAGCGTAACGGAAATGGAGCGGGAGCTCGGTACCGACAGGGAAGCTGCCCTGGCGGATATGCGCTACACGTTTATCGAAGGACTGTGCAAGGATTCCGTCGTAAAAATAGGGGAATCCAAAGAACACCGGCGCAGTGTGGCGATCGACGAAATCCTGACGCACAAATATCTCGCGATCCCGATTTTCCTTGCCATTATGATGCTGGTATTTTACCTGACTTTCGGGGTGATCGGCAGCGCGCTGAGCGACCTTCTTTCCCTTGCCATCGACTTCGTTACCGAAGCCGTCAGTGCGGGCCTGACCGCGTACGGCATCAACCCGGTCGTGCATTCGCTTCTGATCGACGGCGTATTCGCCGGGGTCGGCAGCGTGCTTTCGTTTTTACCCATCATCGTGGTGCTGTTCTTTTTCCTTTCCATTCTGGAGGACAGCGGGTATATGGCCCGGGTCGCTTTTGTCATGGATAAGCTGCTGCGTAAGATCGGGCTTTCGGGCCGCAGCTTTGTGCCGATGCTGATCGGGTTCGGCTGCTCCGTTCCCGCAATCATGGCGACCCGTACTCTTTCCAGTGAACGCGACCGCAAAATGACCATCCTTCTGACGCCCTTTATGAGCTGCAGCGCAAAGCTGCCGATTTACGCGATGTTTACCGTCGCGTTCTTCCCGAAGCACCGTGCCCTGGTGATGATTGCCCTTTATGTTACCGGTATCCTCGTCGGCATTATCAGCGGTCTGATCCTGAAAAGCACGCTTTTCCACGGGAAACCGGTGCCGTTTGTCATGGAACTGCCGAACTATCGCCTTCCCAGTGCGAAAAGTGTTGCGCTGCTGATGTGGGATAAGGCAAAGGATTTTTTAACGCGTGCATTTACCGTTATCTTTGTGGCAACGATTATCATATGGTTTCTTCAGACCTTTGACACGCGCTTCAATGTGGTGGCCACAAGCGCCGACAGCATGCTCGCCGGCGTCGGCAAGGTGATCGCACCGCTGTTTGCTCCGCTCGGCTTTACCGACTGGCGTGTTTCCACCGCTTTGATTACCGGCTTTACCGCCAAAGAAGCGGTGGTAAGCACGCTTGCGGTTCTGACCGGAACCAGTGTTTCCAATCTGCCTGCGGCGCTGTCCCAGCTTTTTACCCCGCTGACCGCGTGGTCATACCTGACCTTTACGCTGCTTTATACGCCCTGTGTTGCGGCAATCAGCGCCGTCCGGCGTGAAATGAACAGCTCGAAAAATGCGGTGGCCATGGTGCTTTATCAGACGGGCGTCGCCTGGATCGTGGCGTTTTTTGTCTATCATATCGGCCTTTTGATTTGCCGCTGACGGCGGAAGGGAGCGTTATGCAGCTGATTGATTATGCGATTCTGGCGGTGATCGCCGTATTGCTTGTGTTCGCAATCCGGTATTCCTATCGGCACAGAAAGGAATGCTGCGGCGACTGCAGCCGGTGCTCATCCTGCCATTCCTGTGCCAGAAAGAATAAAAAATAGAGTTTTATCTCTCCTTTGCCTTCCCGGCAAAAGAGAGATTTTTTCTTGCTCAGACACTATCCAAATGCATTGCGCTGTGATAGAATAGAAACGCTGCAATCAGGCAGGAAAATTGGTTTGGGGAGATAATAATATATGGAACAGACAAGGCACCATTACGGACTATTCACTACGGTAACCATGATTATCGGTATTTGCATCGGCTCCGGAATTTTCTTTAAGAGCGACAATATTCTGGCGGCTACCGGAGGAAGCGTCCCGCTTGGTGTGCTTGTTTTCGTGCTGGGTGCGACCAGCATTATTTTCGGGGGGCTCTGTATCAGCGAGCTGGCCTCCCGTACCGACCGCCCGGGCGGGGTCATCACGTATGTGGAGGAATTCGCGAGCGAAAGGCTCGCCTGCGGGATGGGGTGGTTCCAGATTTTCGTGTATCTGCCCACCATTGCCGCGGTTGTTTCGTGGGTGGTCGGAATTTACATCTGCCTTTTGTTCGGATGGGAAGGCACACTGGAAAATCAAATGCTGATTGGCTTTCTCTTTTATACGCTGAACTTTGTGATGAATTCCCTGTCCGCCAGACTGGGCGGCGGGTTCCAGAATTTTTCCACCATCAGCAAGATGCTTCCTCTGGCCGTCATTGCGGTATGCGGCCTGTTTTTCGGCAATCCCGCCAAAGGGTTTCAAAGCATTGCCCCCAGTACCCTGGGGGGAGCGGCCTGGCTTTCCGCCATTGGGCCGATCGCCTATTCCTTTGACGGCTGGTCCATTTCCACTTCCATTGCGCCGGAAATCCGCGATTCCAAAAAGAACCTGCCCCGCGCGCTGATTATTGCGCCGGTCATTATCCTGATTACCTATGTCGCGTATTTTATCGGCGTTTCCAGCCTGCTGGACCCTCAGAAAATCGTCGCGCTGCAGGACGCCCATGTCTATACGGTCGCCAAAAATCTGTTCGGCGGTTTCGGCGCGCAGCTGGTGCTGATTTTCGTTATTATTGCGGTAATGGGTACGGCAAACGGCATTATTCTGGGTTATATCCGCCTTCCGTACTCTATGGCCCTGCGGGGGGAAGGGATGTTCCCGCTTTCGGACAAGCTCTCAAAGCTGGACGAAAAACACGGGATGCCGGTGAATTCCGCAATCTTCTGCTATGTTATCACCACATTCTGGGCGGCAATCCATTTTATCACCGTCAAATTCGGACTGCTCCCCAATTCGGATGTTTCTGAAATCGCTATCGTTATGAGCTATATTTTTTATATTATTCTGTACTACAAGGTGTTTGCGCTTTACCGCGCGGGAGAAATCAAAAGTGCTTTCCGCGGGGTCGCCGTTCCCATTCTGGCGACGCTCGGCTCCCTCTTTATTCTTTCGGGCGGCCTGCAAAGCAAGCTCTTCTTCCTGTACGCGGCTTTCTGCATTCTGGTGGTGCTGGCCGCTCTGCTTTATTACCGCAGGCACCATTTATCCGTTTCACAAAATTGAATGGATTTCCTGAAAGGCAGGGGTTTTATGTACGGCATAAAATTGCCTGCCTTTCAAATCGATAATAGCAAAAGGGCTCGGAACAATCATTGTTCTGAGCCCTTTTGCTATGGATCAATAGAGGCCTGTTTGGTCCCTAAATATATGAAAGGGATTCCATAAAAGCGTTTGAATTCATTGAAATTTTGCTCTTCTGGTTGATCTTTGTGCCTGACAAAGCTCTCCTTTTTATGTCAGAATTCTTTAAATGGACATGATATCAGCCCTGATTTCAGATATGAAACAAATATAGTGAAATCGTTTCCATTATTTAAATTGATTAATTATTTTTTATATTATTGGATAATATTATAATTGATATCTAAAAATTATTAAGATATAATAAAGCCACACTAAGAGATGAACTGATTAATCTACAATTTTATGAAACCAGTTTTATAAATTTTCTGCAAAATCTTTGCGAAAGGTGTATTGGCCATTGCTTACAATAAAAGACATTGCAAAAATTGCAAAAGTATCTCCTGCAACGGTTTCCAGAGTCATCAATAACAGCGGCTATGTAAAGATGGAAACCAGAACCATTGTGGAGGAAACTATCCGCGAAAACGGATATGTTCCCAATGTTCTGGCAAGAAATCTGAGTAAAAATGAAACAAATACCATCGGCGTTGTAGTACCGGATATTAACAATCCGTTTTTTGGCGAGGTCATCAAGGGAATTACAATGAAAGCGGAGAAGTCCAACCTGAATATTCTGCTCTGCGACACCAATGAGCGCGAAGAGAACGAGCGGCGTTCACTGAAAATGCTGAAAGGGCAGAAGCTGAAGGGAATCATTATTACACCAACCTCAGACGCCAATGAATTCAATGCGGAATATCTGAAATTTATGGAAAGCATCGGTATTCCCATTGTCCTGATCGACAGAGATGTGAAGCATTCCAAATTTGACGGTGTGTTTATTGATAATATTGCCGGCACCTTTGAGGGAATGCAGGCGCTGATTCAGAACGGACACCGGCGGATCGCCATTATCGCGGGCCCCAAGACTTCCAAGCCGGGGCGCGACCGCCTCAGGGGGTACAAACAGGCCCTCGAAGCCTATCAGATTCCTTTGGATGAAAACCTGATTTTCTACGGCGATTTCAGGCTTGAAAGCGGATATGAAATCACGAAGAAAATATTTTCCATGTCACCGCTTCCCACCGCTATTTTTTCTTCCAACAATATGATGACGCTTGGGTGCATTAAATATCTGAATGAAACCGGGAAGAAAATCGGGGAAGATATTTCATTGCTTGGGTTCGATGAAATTGAAATGCTGAATATTCTCAATATCAAGATATCGGTGATCGACCGTCCCACTTTTGCCATGGGTGAAGTGGCCATTACACTGCTGATGGAAAAACTGGAATCCGGCAAGAATACGGATAACATCCAGCGGACCATTCTGATGCCGAAACTGATTCTACGTGGTTCCGAAAAATTAAAAGGGCTCAGCTGATTTTTTATGCCGTGATGTGGAACCGGTTACATATTTTTAATGGAGGAATGATTATGAAACAGCAGCACATTACCGTATTCGGAAGCTTTGTTGTTGATTTGATGTCCAGAGCGCCTCATCTGCCCGTACCCGGAGAGACTGTAAAAGGGTCGATGTTCCGGATCGGACCCGGCGGAAAAGGCTTCAATCAGGGGGTCGCGGCCAAGAAAGCCGGCGCGGATGTCACAATGGTGACAAAAATCCGGCACGATACCTTTGGTAATATTGCACTGAATACGATGAAGGAACTGAATATGGATGCAAGCCATGTGTTTTTTTCGGAAAAAAGTGAAACCGGTGCCGCATTGATCATGGTGGATGAAACGACCAGCCAGAACGCAATCATGGTTACGCTGGGCGCATGTTCCGAAATTACGAAGGAAGACGTGGACTCCATTGAAGAAATCGTCAAAAACTCAGGGTATCTTTTAACGCAGCTGGAAACCAACGTGGATGCCGTAGAGCGTGTCGTGGACATGGCACACCGTTACGGTGTGACCGTTGTTTTTAATACGGCTCCCGTACAGCCGATCAGCGACGAGCTTCTGAGAAAGGTCGATATTATTACGCCCAATGAGGTGGAAGCGGAAATTCTGACAGGCATTCAGGTTGACAGCGAAGAAAACGCACAGAAAGCGGCGGAGTATTTCTTTGGCAAAGGGGTAAAAACCGTTGTCATCACCCTTGGAAAACGGGGTGTGTTCGTTTCAACGGCTCAAAAGCACGGAATTCTTCCCGTACCCAAAGTGGATGTGCTTGACACTACGGGCGCGGGCGACGCCTTCAACGGAGCGCTGGTTGCGTCTCTTGCGGAGGGAAAGGATATCTGGGAAGCCTGCGGGTTTGCAAACGCGGCGGCGTCCATTTCCGTCACACGGATGGGGACGACTCCCTCCATGCCCGTGCGCGGCGAGATCGATCAGTTCTTATCAGAACATAAATAAAGCAAACGTCCTGAAAACAGTCAAAGGAGAGAACGCAAATGTTAAAAGGTGGAATTTTAAACGCGCAGCTTGCCCATGTGCTGGCTGATCTTGGCCATAAGGATATGCTGGTTGTCAGCGATGCCGGTCTGCCCGTTCCGGACGGAGTGGAAAAGGTGGACTTGGCGTGGAAGCCGAACGAACCAAAGTATCTTGATGTCCTGAAGGAAATTCTGAGCAGCATTGTGGTGGAAAAGGCGATTCTTGCAAAAGAGCTGAAAACGGTCAGCCCGGACATGCATCAGAAGATTCTGGAAGTGCTTCCAAAGGATATTCCAATAGAGTATGTAGATCATGTGGACTTGAAAGAAAAAACCAAATCCTCCAGGGCGATTGTCCGCACCGGGGAATTCACCCCTTATCCGAGCGTTATTTTGGTTTGTGCATGTGCCTACTGAAGGAAGGGAGGTCAAAGAATGCCGGAAGACGATATCATTTTAAAACTGGACTCCATTGTCAAAATTTTTCCGGGCGTAAAAGCACTTGACGGTGTACACCTTGAAATAAAAAAAGGCGAAATTCATGCTCTGTGCGGTGAAAACGGCGCGGGCAAATCCACGCTGATGAAGATTATTTCCGGCGCGCATCCCTATACTTCCGGGAACATGTATTTTGAAGGTGAAAAAGTTTCTTTCCACTCTACGAAAGAAGCCAGGGACAAAGGAATTTCCATGATTTATCAGGAGTTCAACCTGATCCCCTATCTTTCAGTTGCTGAAAATATTTTTCTGGAAGCTCTTCCCAAAAAGAAGAACGGGCTGTTTGACTGGAAAACACTGAATCAAAAAGCAAAGGAGTTGCTGGATCGGCTGAAGCTGAACGTTGATCCACAGCTTCCGGTCAATAAGCTGTCTGTTGCACAGGCGCAAATGGTTGAAATTGCTAAGTGCCTGTCCAGAAACGCAAAGGTCATTATTATGGATGAGCCGACGGCGGCGCTGACCGATGAGGAAATCGACATTCTGTTTTCCATCATCCGGTCGCTCTCACAGGAAGGTATTTCGATCATTTACATATCCCATCGTCTGGATGAAATCTTCAAGCTGGCTGACCGGGTCACGGTTTTCCGCGACGGAAAAAATGTGGCGACAAAGAGTATCGGTGACATTGGTTACCAGGAGCTGGTGTCGATGATGGTGGGTAAGGACATTTCGGACCTGTATCCCCACAGAGAGTATTCCGGACAGGAAACGGTTTTGGAAGCAAAGAACATTACGGGGCGCGGGGTAAAGGACGTCAGCTTCGAGCTGAAAAAGGGGGAGATCCTCGGAATCGCCGGGCTGATGGGGTCCGGAAATATCGAGCTTTCCAAAATTTTGTACGGAGCCATCCCCATGGAAAAGGGCGAAATAAAAATCGGGAATGCACCGGCGGACTGCGGCACTCCGCGCAAAGCGCTCCGGGCCGGAATCGGATTTGTTTCCGACGACCGGAAAAACGAAGGATTGATTCTCATCCGGAGCGTAAAGGAAAACATTTCGCTGTCATCGCTGAAAAAAATATGCAGTCATTCTTTCGTGAACCATAAGGCAGAAGAGAAAATGGTAACCAAGAACATTCGCTCCCTGAATATTAAGGTAAGTTCCTACAACCAACTGGGACAGAATTTAAGCGGCGGAAATCAGCAGAAGGTGGTCTTTGCAAAAATCCTTGAAACGGTCCCTTCGATCTGTATCATGGATGAGCCTACCCGCGGAGTCGATGTCGGCGCCAAGTCGGAAATTTATCAAATCATGAACCGGATGACGGAGGAAGGGAAAAGCATCATCCTGGTTTCATCAGATTTACCGGAGCTCATTGGGATGAGCGACCGCATACTGATTATGAGGGAAGGAAAAATTGTCATGTCCTTAAATAGAAATGAATCTAATCAGGAATTGATTTTGGCCTATGCTGCAGGAGGTGTTGGTGAATGAATGCGAAAGAGAAAGCTTTTCGGGTTTTAACCGTACATAGAACGAGCATCATTCTTGCCCTGATCCTGATTGTTGCCGCATTCCTTTCGCCCGCCTTTTTAAGCGCCTCCAACATGCTGAACGTGATCCGGCAGGTTTCCATTACCGCCATTATCGGCGCAGGGATGACGTTTGTGATCCTGACAGGCGGAATTGATCTTTCGGTAGGCTCCGTTGTGGGACTGGCCGGCGCATTTTCCGCCGGTGTGCTGCAGACGACGGACTCCGTTCCGCTCGCCGTCGGCATCGGTCTTTTAACCGGTCTTATCTGTGGATTCATCAATGGATTCTTTATTGCAAAGTGCGGAATTCCAGCCTTTATCGCCACATTGGCAATGATGACCCTCCTGAGAGGCTGCATTCTGGTTTATACAAACGGCACGCCGATCTCCGTACAGTCGGATATCTATAAGGCTGTGGGAAAAGGCAGCCTTGCCGGAATCCCCGTTCCGATTATCATTCTATTGTTCGTTTATCTGGCCGCCTATATTTTACTTACGCACACCGCTTACGGGCGCACGGTTTACGCGATCGGCGGGAACCGTGAGGCGGCCAGACTTTCCGGAATTTCCGTTGTAAAGAACGAATGGATTGTCTATATCATCATCGCTTTGCTTTCCAGCCTAGCCGGCATCATCCTCACCGCAAGGCTTGGTACAGCGGCCGCCACGGCGGGGGAAGGATATGAAATGGATGCCATCGCCTCCGTTATCATCGGCGGAACCAGTCTGGCGGGGGGCCAGGGCTTTATTCTTCCGACGGTAATCGGCGCGCTGATTCTGGGGGTGCTTGACAATATCCTCACACTGATGAACGTAAACCCGTTTGCCACCAATATTGTGAAGGGCGTTGTTATTCTTATCGCCGTATTGGCCGACAAGAAATTCAAGGACTTGTCAGCTAAAGTTAATCAATAAATTGGCAGAAAGAAAGGGAGAAGTTTATGAAAAGGTCAAAAAAATTATTGGCATTGGTACTATCCGCAGCAATGATTGCCGCGACAGCCGCGGGCTGTTCCACCGGAGCCGCGACCAGCACCGCTGAATCAAAAGCGGCGGAGAGCGCCGCACCCGCCCAAAGCTCAAACAAACAGCTCGTCATTGGTCTTTCAATGAATACGCAGACCAATCCGTTCTTCGTCAGCGTGAAAGAGGGAGCCCAGAAAGGCGCGGAGGAGCTGGGAGCCAAGCTGGTGGTAACCGATGCGCAGAACGATGCGTCCACCCAGATGAAGGATGTTGAAAACCTGATTACACAGAAACCGGACCTAATTATCATCGACCCGGCCGACAGCGACGCGATCGTGTCCGCCATTCAGGAAGCGAACGACGCGAAAATCCCGGTGATTACGATTGACCGTGCCGCGAAGGGCGGAGAAGTCGTCAGCCACATGGGCTTTAACGCGATCAAAGCGGGCGGCCTTGAGGGACAGTTTATCGCCGATACCCTGAAAGGCAAAGGAAATGTAGTGGAAATTCAGGGCATTATGGGCACGAATGTTGCGCAGGACAGAAGCAAAGGCTTTAACGATGTCATTGCAAAATATCCGGACATCAAGAAGGTTGCCACGCAGAGCGCGGATTTTGACAGAGCCAAAGCAATGAAGGTCATGGAAAATATTCTTCAGGCGAACAAGGATATTCAGGCCGTCTACGCGGCGAACGACGAGATGGCGCTCGGATGCCTCGAAGCCATTGAAGCGGCCGGACGGACGAAGGACATCGTACTGGTCGGCAATGACTGCCTCGATGATACCATGAAAGCAATTAAGGAAGATAAGATGAAGGCCACCATCAACGAGCCCCCTTATTTCCTGGGCAAAAACGCGGTTCAGACCGCTGTAAAATACCTGAAAGGCGAAAAGGTTGAAAAGAGCGTGATCCTTGAATCCACTCTGGTTACAAAAGAAAACGTCGATTCCGTAAAGACCAGAGATTAGTCTGATTTTACCGGTGGACCGCGGTACCGAAGCGGCCCGCCGGTTTTTGGTGAAAATACGGGCGGAGCCTGCCCTTCATGAATGATACAGGAGGAAAAATTATGGAACTGGAAACTTATATTGATCACACGCTTTTAAAGCCGAACGCAACCAAAGGACAGATAGAAACACTCTGTACGGAGGCAAGGCAACACCATTTTGCTTCCGTTTGTGTCAATTCGTATTATGTCCCTTTGGCAAATACGCTTTTAAAGGATTCCAGAGTCACTGTGTGCTGTGTCGTCGGCTTTCCGCTCGGCGCAATGTCCACGCAGGGAAAGGCCTTTGAGGCAAAGCAGGCGGTACAGGACGGCGCCGGCGAGGTGGATATGGTGATCAATATCGGTGCATTGCTGGACGGGGATTATGAGGCCGTGCTTCAGGATATCCGGGCGGTTGTCCGCGAAGCACATCCAAAGGCGTTATTAAAAGTAATTATTGAAACCTGCCTTTTGAACGATGAACAAAAAGGAAAAGCCTGTGAACTCGCTGTGGAGGCGGGCGCCGATTTTGTAAAAACGTCGACCGGCTTCAGCACCAGGGGCGCTACTGCCCACGATGTAGAGCTGATGAAACGTGCCGTACAGGGAAAAGCAAAGGTAAAAGCTTCGGGCGGTGTCCGGACCTATGAGGATGCCATGAACATGATTCACGCCGGTGCGGACCGGATCGGTACAAGCAACGGCGTCAAGATGATGGAACACTGAGAAATTATTCTCTAAAATACAAAGGGAAATGCCGTATTGCAACAGTCCAGCTGTGCAGTAACGGCATTTCCTCGTTATCGGGCTATTTATTACAGCAGGCCCAAAAGCCTTACGGTGCCGGCGAAGAGGAAACAGATCACCATGCCCGCGGCGGTGGGAACTGCGAATGAGACAGCCGTCCATTTCCAGCTCTGCGTTTCCTTATGGATGGTCAGGCAAGTGGTGGAGCACGGCCAGTGCATTAAGGAAAACAGCATGGTGCATACGGCGGTCAGCCAGGTCCACCCGTTGCTGAGGAGGAGGTTTTTCAGCTCTTCCAGACTTCCCAGTTCCAGAATGCTCCCTGTGGACATGTACGCCATAATGATGATCGGCACCACGATTTCATTGGCGGGAAATCCCAGAATAAACGCGAGCAGAATCACCCCGTCCAGCCCCAGAAGATTTGCGAACGGGTCGAGAAAATTCGAGCAGTGGAGCAGCAGGCTGGCTCCGCCGACGTGGATATTTGCCAAAAGCCAGATAATCAGTCCGGCGGGGGCGGCCACGACCACCGCTCTGCCCAGAACGAACAGGGTGCGGTCGCAGATGGAGCGGACGATCACTTTTCCGATCTGCGGTCTGCGGTAGGGGGGAAGCTCCAGTGTAAAGGAGGAGGGGATTCCTTTCAGAATGGTAACGGAGAGAAGCTTTGAGACGATAAAAGTCATAAAGATTCCAAGAATGATCGTACCGGTCAGCAGGCAGGTGGAAAAAAAGGATTGAAACGGCGCGGAAACCGTTCCGACAAAGAACATGGAGATAATCGCGACCAGGGTGGGGAACCGTCCGTTGCAGGGAACAAAGCAGTTGGTAATGGTGGCAATCAGCCTTTCCCTTGGCGAATCGATGATCCGGCATCCCGACACGCCGCACGCGTTGCAGCCGAATCCCATACACATGGTCAGCGCCTGCTTTCCGCAGGTGTGGGCTTTTTTGAAATATTTATCCAGATTGAAGGCGATCCGGGGCAGGTACCCCAAGTCCTCCAGCAGGGTAAACAGGGGGAAGAAAATCGCCATGGGCGGCAGCATCACCGATACGACCCACGCAAGCACACGGTAAATGCCCATGACCAGCATGCCGGAAACCCACGAGGGCGCGCCGATCCGGCTGAAAAACGCGAGCAAAATATCCTGAAAGCGGAACAGGGCATCCGAAAGCAGCGCGGACGGGTAGTTCGCGCCGGTAATGGTGATGTAAAAAATCAGCATCAGAAGCAGAATCATAATGGGAAAGCCGCTCCATTTGCTGGTCAGTATCCGGTCGATTTTCCGGTCCCTTGCATTGTAGCTGTCGGATTCAAACGTCACCGCGTCGGCGCAGATTCCCTCGGCGGTGATGATCAGGCAGGAAACGATCTGGTCGCGCAGCGCTTCGCCGCTGATGCCGTTTTCCTCCAGACGCTGTCTTGCCTGCGCGATTTTTGAGGCGACGGGTTCCTCCAGCGCGGGATTGAACCCAAGATAGTCGCTCATGCTTCTGAGAAGACTTTCGTCGTTGTCGATCAGCTTCAGCGCCGCCCAGCGGGAATTCAGCTTTTCGCCAAGGCACGCTTTCACGGCGGGTTCCACAATGGAAATGGCTTCTTCGATCGGCGCGGTGTATTTTAATTGAATCGGCCTGATGAAATTTTCCGTTTTCAGGCTGCCGACCGTTTCCATCAGCTTCCCGAGCTTTTTTCCGCTCCGGGCCGTAACGCCAATTACGGGAACGCCCAAATCCTTCTGCAGGCTGCCGAAATCAATATGGATGTGTTTCTTTTTTGCTTCATCCATCAGATTCACACAGACCACTACATGATCGGTGATTTCAATGGTCTGCAGCACCAGATTCATGTTCCTTTCCAGACAGGTCGCGTCACAGACGACGATGACCGCGTCCGGGCTTCCAAAGCAGATAAAATCCCGCGCTACCTCCTCTTCGGCGGAATGAGCCATCAGGGAATATGTACCGGGAATATCGACCATGATATAATTGACCCCGTCGTAGGAGCATTTTCCCTGTGCGTTCGTTACGGTTTTGCCCGGCCAGTTGCCGGTGTGCTGGTTCATGCCGGTCAGGGCGTTGAAAACGGTGCTTTTGCCCACATTGGGATTTCCGGCCAGCGCTATGACCCTGTCGTCGGGGTTTTCCCTGTTTATAGTAAGACCGGAATCAATCCATTTGATCCCGGTCGGGTTTGCAGCCAATCCCACCACAATCACTCCTTATCAGTTTTTTATGAAAAAGCAATTCTGCAAGCGCAAATTTTCATTTGTATTCGCAGAATTGCATTGAGTCCGGATTAATTCGCGCTGATCATCACGTTGCTGCTGTCTTCCTGTCTGAGCGCGATGACCGCGCCGCGGATTAAATAGGCAATGGGGTCGCCAGAAGGGCTTTTTTGAAGGCATTCGACCTGTGTTCCTTCGATCAATCCAATATCTTGAAGCCGCCGTCTCATGCTTCCGGTTGAGCGCAGCTTTTTCACAGTAGCGGTTTGGCCGACCTTTAGGCTGTTCAACGTACTGATTTCATTCAATTCAGAAGCCTCCTTGTATCCTGAATATCGTTCTTTTTGAGTCCTCTTACACTATAATATTGGTGAAAACGATTTTTGTACCATTCAGATGCCGAATATTCGGCGCGAAACGAAAGAAGCAGGGAAGCCAGCCCGATCGCTGTCTTCCCTGCTTCTTTTAAAGAATGAACCTGTTAAATTTCGTAATCGACGCAGTCTCTGCCGCACACAAGCGAGTGGACGACCTGTTTCACGGAGACGTGCGCGGGGTGGTCCTGATAGTTGTCCTGCGCTTCCCTGGTGGTGAATTCACAGTACAGAATCAGATCGAAGGTCCCGCCGTTGTAGTTGCGGCCAATTTCAATCGCCGTCAGCCCGTCCACCACGCCCAGCAGCGCTTTGAACCTTTTTTGCAGATCCTCCGCAACCGTGTCAATGTTTTTCCTGGCGTCTTCCGTCAGAGTCCATAGGACGATGTGTTTTACCATGTAATTTTCCTCATTTCTTATTATATCATTTTATCTGAGCAGATCATTTTTACATATCAAATAAGTTCAATCCCGTAGCTTCATCCGGACGGCGTCCCACGGAACCCTTTAGCGTGTGGATAAACATTTCACACGTAGCGCTGACGACGGCTTCGTTCAGATGGCCGCCGAACACATGCCCCTGCGCGTCGGCAAAATTGGCATGCAGGTGCAGATATACTTCTCCGTCTTTTTGCGTAACATTGCCGGTCAGCGCGGTCATTTCCATTTCCCCGTCAAGGGTGTTGGAATAATACTTCTTTTCCCCGACACGGTAAAGGCCCACGACCGCGTGCCCCACCGCGCCAAGGGCGGTGACGCTGGCAAGCCCGACGTTTTCCTTCTCACAGATAGCCTTCAGAATTTGGACGATTTCCTCACCACGGTCGATTCGGGCCACGATGGTGTCCCCGAAAATCCTGTACATCATGATGGTTCATTCCCCGTTTCCTTTTCTTTTACAATAAGCTTACTGCCATCGTAATCGATTGTCAACGTTGTTTTGGGCTTTAGATCCTGAGAGATGATGGCCTTTGCAATCAAGGTCTCCACCTTGCTCTGAATCAGCCTTTTCAGCGGACGGGCGCCGTAAACGGGGTCATAGCCCTGATCCACGACGTACTCTTTGGCGGCGGGCGTCAATTTTACGCCGAGCTGCTTTTCTTCCAAGCGCTTCTGCAGGTCCTCAATCAGAAGGTCGACGATCCGGTCGATTTCCAGTCTGGTCAGCGGCTTGTAGAAGACGATTTCGTCCAGCCGGTTTAAGAATTCCGGGCGGAACTGCTGCCTGAGCATGGCGTGCACCTGCGCCTTGGCTTCCTCGCTGATTTGCCCGTCCGGCTGTATCCCCTCCAGTATCGTGCCGGAGCCCAGATTGGAGGTGAGGATGATAATGGTATTTTTAAAGTCCACCGTCCTGCCCTGGGAGTCGGTGATTCTGCCGTCGTCCAGAACCTGCAGCAAAATATTGAACACGTCGGGATGGGCCTTTTCCACCTCGTCGAACAGCACGACGGAGTACGGGTGCCGGCGCACTGCTTCCGTCAGCTGGCCGCCCTCCTCGTAGCCGACGTAGCCCGGAGGCGCCCCAATCAGGCGGGACACCGAATATTTTTCCATGTATTCCGTCATATCGATGCGCACCATGTTGTGCTCGTCGTCAAACAGCGCCTGAGCCAGCGCCTTGGCCAGCTCGGTTTTGCCTACGCCGGTGGGGCCGAGGAACAGGAACGAGCCGATCGGCCGGTTAGGGTCCTGAATGCCCGCACGGGAGCGGAGAATAGCCTCCGTTACCTTTTCCACGGCCTCGTCCTGACCGATCACCCGTTCGTGCAGGATATCGTCCAGCCTCAGGAGCTTTTCGCGCTCGCCTTCCATCAGTCTGGAAACCGGGATACCGGTCCAGCGTCCGATGATCTTCGCGATTTCCTCGTCGGTGACCCTGTCGCGCAGCAGAGAGTCGGAAGCCTGCGTCTGTTCCGCAATCTGTTCCTCCGCTTCCAACTGCTTGGTCAGCTCGGGGAGCTTGCCGTATTTGTATTCCGCCGCTTTATTCAGGTCATAGCTGCGCTCTGCCTTTTCAATTTCTGCATTGACTTTTTCGATTTCCTCGCGCAGCTTCTGAACCTTGGATATAGCCTGTTTTTCATTTTCCCATTTTGCTTTCATTTCCTTGAACTGTGCGCGCAGGTCGGCCAGCTCCTTCTGGATTTCCTTCAGATGCTCCTGGGAAAGGGAGTCGGTTTCCTTTTTCAGCGCCGCTTCTTCAATTTCATGCTGCATGATTTTCCGGGAAATCTCATCAAGCTCCGTCGGCATCGAATCGATCTCCGTACGGACCATCGCACAGGCTTCGTCCACCAGGTCGATCGCCTTGTCCGGCAGGAACCGGTCGGAGATGTAGCGGTTGGAAAGCACGGCGGCCGCGATCAGCGCCTGATCCTGAATTTTGACGCCGTGGAAAACCTCGTACCGTTCCTTCAGCCCGCGCAGGATGGAAATGGTGTCCGCAACGCTGGGCTCTTCCACCATGACCGGCTGGAAACGCCGTTCCAGCGCCGCGTCCTTTTCAATGTACTGGTGGTACTCGTTCAGGGTGGTGGCGCCGATGCAGTGCAGCTCGCCGCGCGCGAGCATGGGCTTTAAAATATTGCCCGCATCCATGGAGCCTTCGGTTTTGCCCGCGCCCACAATGGTGTGCAGCTCGTCGATAAACAGGAGAATTCTGCCCTCGCTCTTTTTGACCTCGTTCAGGACGGCCTTGAGCCTTTCCTCAAACTCGCCGCGGAACTTTGCCCCGGCGATCAGAGCGCCCATGTCCAAGGAAAACAGCTTTCGTTCCTTCAGATTGTTCGGCACGTCCCCGCGCACAATGCGGATGGCAAGGCCCTCGGCAATAGCCGTTTTGCCCACGCCGGGCTCGCCGATCAGAACGGGGTTGTTCTTGCTTTTGCGGGAAAGGATGCGGATGACGTTGCGAATTTCGGAGTCCCTGCCGATGACCGGGTCCAGCTTGTGGTTTTTCGCCAGCTCCACCAGATCCTGCCCGTACTTGGAAAGCGAATCGTAAGTTTCCTCCGGGGTGTCGCTCGTCACCCGGGTATTGCCGCGCACGGTGGACAGCGCAGTGAGAAATTTGTTTTTGTTGATGCCGAAGGCGTTGAAAACAGCCTGTACCCCGGCGTTCGGGCGGTTCAGGAGGGCCAGCAGAATATGTTCAACCGAGACGTATTCGTCCTTCATGCGCTCGGCTTCCTTTTCCGCGCCGACCAGCGCCGCGTCCACATCCGCCGAAACATAGACCTTTCCCGGTTCGCGTCCCGGACCGGTCACGCCGGGCAGCTTTGCGGCCTGCTGTTCCACGCTGCGCAGAACTGCTTCCGGCTGGATATCCATCTTTTTAAGAAGCTGGGGAATCAGGCCGTTTTCCTGCGTCAGAAGCGCCTGCAGCAAATGCTCTTCCTCGATCTGCATATTGTTGTGTTCAATCGCGATGTTCTGCGCTTCCTGGATAGCCTCCAGTGATTTTTGGGTGAATTTCTGAGCGTTCATAAAATCAAACCTCCTTGCTCATCGTTGCTATATCATGACACTGTTTTTCCTATATTGAAGATATTTTTTCTCAAGAGCCGCAAGCGCCTTTTCCGGTTCGTCCAGATGGGCAAAGTACAGCTTCATACAGGTATCGAATACGTGAATATAATCTGAAATCGCGGCCGCGATGGCCTCGTTTGTCTGCCGGGCGCTGTCCTGCGGCAGCAGAAACTGCCGTGCGTACTTTCCGGGCGTAATTTCGCAGAACACCTCTCCGTGCGGGAACAGGGAACCGATATATTTGTTTTCCAGTGCAAACCAGAAATCAAAAAAATCGTTTAGAATTTCAATCAGCTGCCGGCTCTGCGTTCTCATCGAAACGCGCAGCTCGCCCACCGTTGGCCCGCACGTCCGATACAGCTCCAACATATAACGGATAGTGGGCTTGTATCGGTACCTTAATGCGCTACGGATAGAGATCATCGCGTCGCTGGGCTGAAGCTGTACCTGAAAGCTTTCCCAGTCGGACATCATCTGCTCTACGCCTTCAAAGATATCCCGCATGCGCATTTCGGGGGTGGAGTACGAACAGTATTCGGCCAGAATCTGATTGATCAGATTGCTGCGGCTCGTCTTCTTTTCATACGCGATTTTATCTATGGCGTCTACAACATCGTCGATCAGTACCAGGCTGTATACGCTTCTTCCCATGATGCTCATCCCAATCCAATTGTTATTACGTGTATTTCTGTTCAGGCAGCCGGTCAGGCCATATAGCGCCGGCGCTCGTTTCCTCCGGTGCGCCTGGCGTGGGCCCGCCGGTAAAAACCTCTTCGGTTTCCTTATTAATATTATATACACGTTATATAATTTGTCAATAAGATTATATAATTTTAATTACAAAAATTTAAAACCCAGAAAATTTCAAATTTTCCTATGGGAAATTTGAATTGTAATTTGGGGAATTTTGTAGTATTCTAAAATAGAAATCGGTTTCCCATCCAACTTTTGTTAGGCGGTGTACGATTGAAAAAACAATTCAGAAGAAATGATACAAAATCTGTTTTTATGGCCGCTGCTTCCATTGGGTTTGTCTGTCTGAGCGCGATTGTCAATGCGATCAGTCTTTATCATATGCTGAATGCTTCCGCCCAGCCGTACCTCAGGGAGATTTCCAGAGAGCTCATGGCCCGGGAAGCGGTTCTTGCCGCCGCGACGGTGCTGGCTTACTGCGGATTTCTTCTCTATATTTATCACGGGCGCAGTCAGAGTGAGAGCAAGCTGGAAAAGATGGCTTATTACGATAGTCTTACCGGCATCTCCAATATCTATAAATTTGAAATGGATGTGGGGGATAAGCTCGGCAGGAATCCGTCAGGCAAGTATTGCATCCTCGTTTTCGATATCAATAAGCTGGCGGTGATCAATGATATTTACGGCCATCAGACGGTGGACCAGCTTCTTTGCCGCCTTGCGCGGGCGCTGGCCGACGTCCTGAAGGAAGGGGAACTGTGCTGCAGAAGCAAGGACGGCTCGTTCCTTGCCTTTGTGCGGTGCGGAAACGATCAGGAAGCCCTTGATTTTATCCGCTGTTTTACCGCGAGGGCGCATCAGCTGAGCAATGTGAATTTTATAGAAAAACAGGCTTTTACATTTGGAATTTACAGAATTTCGGATAAAAGCATTTCCGTCAGAAGAATGATCGACCGGGCAAATCTTGCGCGCGAAGCCGTCGCGGGCGGACTCGGCGGTAATTACGCTTTCTTTGACGAAGCCATGCGCCGGGAAATGAAGCGAAACAGGGAAATAGAGGAGCAGATGGAAGAAGCGCTCCGGGAAAACCAGTTTATCGTATATTATCAGCCGAAATACAGGCTGCCGGAGGGGACCGTTTGCGCCGCGGAGGCCCTGGTCCGCTGGAACAGCCCGAAATACGGCATGCTTCAGCCGAACGAGTTTATCCCCATCTTTGAAAAGAACGGTTCCGTGATCGACCTTGATCTCAATATTCTGGAGCAGGTCTGCAGGCAGCAGCGCAAGTGGCTTGATCTGGGGCTGGACCCTCTGCCGGTCTCCATCAACATTTCGAGAACGGATTTATACCGAGCCGATTTTGTGGACAGCATCTGCCAGCCGCTGATTCAACATGAAATTCCGCCGAACCTGATTGAGCTCGAACTGACGGAAAGCGCCGTTTTCGATAACATCCGGCTCTTTGTCACTTTGATAGACGAGCTTCACCGGATCGGATTCCGGCTTTCCATGGACGATTTCGGTACGGGATATTCCTCACTGAACACCCTGAAATGTTTAAATCTGGACACGCTGAAGCTGGACCGCGGTTTTTTCCTTGTCAGCGACGAACAGGAGCAGCGGCGGTCGGAAATCATCGTGAATCATATTATTGCCATGACGAAACAGCTGAACATTACTACCGTCGCGGAAGGGATCGAGACGGAGCAGCAGGTGGATTTCCTGAAAAAAGCGGGATGCGATGCGATCCAGGGCTTTTATTTCGCGAAACCGATGCCGGTCGGGGAGTATGAAAAGCTGGTTTGGGAACAGGAATACGACAACGGCAGGGGCGGCGCTTGAGCGCCGGCCCTGCCGCAGCTTTATCGATGCCTGACAGGCTTTTTACATTTTCCGGTCAATACAGGTCTTTTCCGCCGAGCTTTTCCGCCCAAAGTTCGTACAGAGTATCGATATCCTGTGCAAATTCCTCCGGTGTTTGGGTCTCCTTTTTTGCCAGCTCCTCCAGAACCTCAAAACGGAAGGCCGCGCTTCCGTATTTCTGCCAGTCGTCCCGCAGCTTTAAGTTGATACAGCTGCCCGTTTTCTGGGAAAACTCGAACCGGTTTCTGCTGCCCTGCAGGTCGTTGGCCGACAGGACCAGCATTTTGCCGGTCGCGCTGTTTACAACCGCGTATACGCCGCCGGTGATTTTGCGTTCCTTATATCTTGCGGTCAGTTCCTTTTTGCTTTGCTTGTCCATCTTTCTAATACCCCATGTCCTTCAAAATGAGCGCGAGCGTTTTCAGGCGTTCGCTTAAAAATTCATCGTTGTTGCTGAGCGCCTGTGAGAAAAGCCGGATATCCTCGTCGATCATTGGGTTGTCCGTGCAGACGGAGACGGTCATGGCGTCGCCCTGCAGCCCGATGCGGTCGATGGTGGTGTGCTCCGGGTCGTACAGCTTTTCAAAGCGGTAGGCTTCCGAAAAATACTGCTTTGCCCGGCAGATCAGGATAGCGAGGTCGATCACGCGGTGCAGCGGCAGCTCTTCCGACTGTCGCGACCATTTTTCGCCCGTATAGCGCCATACCTTTGCCGAAATGTCCACCTTGCCGCGGTCGTTCCATTGCGCCAGCCCCAAAGAAAGCCCCTTTGTGTCGGAATGGTAAGCGCTTCTTCCGTCAATGTTTTCGTAATTTTCCGATACGATCACGGGTTTGTGCTTCAGTGTCGCAGGAATTTTCATAACCTCACCTCATAAATTTACAGCATTTCCAGTTGATTCTGCAATTAAGGTTACGTTCTTCCCCGCCGAAGGCGGGGAAGAACGAGTTTTGTCTCACAGACAGAAATGGAATTGTTGTATTGAATTAGTAAATTAGTAAATTAATAAATTATAATAGATCAAAACAGCGGAATTGTCAAATAAAAAAGCGAAACGGAAAGTTTCCGCTTCGCTTCTGCCGGATTTTCTTGTCAGCCGTGAAAGCCTTTGCCGATGATTTCGCTGGTGTTGGAGATCAGGATGAAGGCGTCTGGCTCCACTTTTTTAATGTACCGTCTGAGCTGTACCGCCTGTGGACGGCGCATGGCGGTGAAGATAATATATTTGTGCTTGTGGGAAAAAGCCCCTTCCGCGTCGCAGACCGTAGCGCTTCGTTTCAGGTCATGTACAATGTAATGGCAGATGATCTCCGGATTGGAGCAGACCACGTTAAAATATTTGGCGAGGTTGATACTTTCAATCACGTTGTCGATAGCCAGCGATTTGGCCAGCAGGCCGAAGGTGGAGAAAAGGGCGGTCTTGATGTCGAAAACAAAAAAAGCGGACAGGGTAATCAGCACGTCGCTGTAAAACAGCGCGTGTCCAATATCGGAGGTGGTGTGTTTTTGCATGATCAGGGCGGCAATGTCCGTGCCGCCGCTGGAAGCGTCTATGTTGAACAGCAGGGCCGAACCGAACGCGGGCAGTGCCACCGCAAATACCAGTTCCAGCATCGGCTGATCGGTGAGCGGCCTGCTCATCGGGTAAAAGCGCTCAAGACCCGAAAGGCACAGGGAAAGCAGCAGACTGGAATACACGGTTTTAACGGCGAAATTTCTTCCCAGAAACAGAAAGCCCAGAATCAGGAGCAGCACATTCAGAATCAGGTTGACAGTACTCGGCGAGATAGGGGTGACCCTTCCGAGAACGACCGAAAGTCCGGTCACGCCGCCGAAGGTGAAGTTGTTCGGAAATTTAAAGAAATAGACACCCACAACAATCAACAGCGTGCTGACCGTAATATAAAAATATTCTTTGATAACTGTCCCGTATTTCATAAAAATCCTCTTCCAATATTCCTCTTTTTCAAATCCATTGCTTATTGTATCAGAAAACAGGCATAAATCAACCGATAATTGTGATTTCTGCCTCAACATTTTCAATTATTTATAAATTTTTTTGTAAAACCCCTTTACAACCCGGAAACACTGTGCTAATATATAAAACAAGAACAGTAATCATTACTAATTACGGAGAGCGATATGGAAAAGAAACAAAATTACAGCAGAAAACGCGAAGCGATTTTAAATGCGATCAAAAGTACGTCCATCCATCCTACAGCGGAATGGGTGTATCAAACGCTGAAGCCGGTCTATCCGGACTTGAGCCTTGGTACGGTCTACCGCAATCTGGCCCAGTTTAAAAATGACGGGGTCATTGTCAGCGTGGGAACGGTGAACGGACAGGAACGGTTTGACGGGAATACGGAACCGCATACGCATTTTATCTGTTCCTCCTGCGGTGCTGTGATTGATATTCCCGGCGAATTTGTCTCTTCGGCGGTCAAAGATGCAATTGCCAGAGAATATTGTGTCCTTGTCGATTCCACAGATGTTCAGCTTCACGGACTGTGTTCAGAATGCTTAAAAAGGCAGCCGCCTTTAGAATAATATTTTAATATGGAGGATTTAAGATGAAGAAATTTGTATGTTCTGTATGTGGTTATGTTTACGAGGGCGAAGAGGCCCCTGATTTTTGCCCGCAGTGCAAGGCTCCCAAGGAAAAGTTTGTAGAGCAGAGCGAGGAAGCTTCGTTTGCCTGCGAGCATGAAGTCGGCATTGCCAAGGGTATCGACAAGGAAGTTTACGACGGGCTGGTTGCAAACTTCAACGGCGAATGCTGCGAAGTCGGCATGTATCTGGCAATGTCCCGTCAGGCCGACCGTGAGGGATACCCCGAAATTGCCGAAGCGTTTAAGAGATATGCACTGGAAGAAGCCGACCATGCTTCCAGATTTGCGGAACTCCTCGGCGAGGTCGTAACCAACAGCACCAAGAAAAATCTTCAGATGCGCGCGGATGCCGAAGCGGGTGCCTGCTCCGGAAAGCTCGATCTTGCGAAGAGAGCAAAATCGCTGAATTACGATGCGATCCACGATACCGTACATGAGATGGCAAAGGATGAAGCCCGCCACGGTGCCGGCTTTAAGGGCTTGCTTGCAAGATATTTCGGCTAAACTGTTATCCTTCCCTGAATATTCATAGATAACCGACGCGGTTCTTTTGAGCCGCATCGGTTTTTTTGTTCAGAAAAGCTTCACCATATCTGTCTGAAATCTTCAAGACCTTCTGTTAGAATCAATCAAGTGGGCACGGAACAAATGAGAAGACTTCCGTCACCGGGCATTTCTAAAACAGCTTGCCATTTGCCCACGAAATGCCTTATACTGTAAATAATAACAAAAAGGAGAATCGGATGGATCAAATTGTAAAGAATGTTGTGGAAGGGCTGGGCACGACTTCTTCCAGCGAGTTGATTATTTTTATTGTGTCGCTGCTGCCGATTTTGGAGTTAAGGGGCGGTATTCTGGCTGCCGGGATGCTGAATGTGGACATGGTCCGTGCGCTTTTTATCTGTATGGCGGGTACCCTGCTGCCGATTCCGTTCGTCCTTCTGTTTATTCGTCAGATATTGGACTGGCTGAGAAATACCCGCTTTGTAAAACTGGTGCGCCGCCTGGAAGCAAAAGCGGAAGAAAATAGCAAGTCCATAGAAAAATATAAAACCTTTGGTCTGTTCTTTTTTGTTGCGGTTCCCCTTCCGGGGACCGGTGCATGGACCGGCGCGCTGATCGCCGCATTGATCGGCATGCGTTTTCGCCATGCCATGCTGTCCATCGCGGCCGGAACGTTGACGGCGGGCATTATTATGTGTCTCATCTCATACGGAATGCTCGGGCAGCTCTGGCAGATTTAGGAGGGTATCATGGATTCTTGCGATATTGCCGTAATCGGCGGGGGAGCGTCCGGCCTGATGGCCGCCGCGGCTGCGGCTGAGGAATGCGGACGAAGACATATTTACGCGAAAACAGCGGTGCTGGAAGCCAATCCGCGCGTCGGCAAAAAGCTTCTCGCGACCGGAAACGGGCGCTGCAACCTGACAAACAGGAACGCCGGCATCGCGCATTATCACGGGGATACCGGTCTGGCGTCCCCTATTCTCAATACCTGTCCCCCGCAGGAGATCATCGAACGCTTTTTGTCGTTCGGCCTGCTTTGCAGGGAACTGGATGAGGGCCGCGTTTATCCGAACAGCCTGCAGGCTTCCGCCGTTCTGGACGTCCTTCGGTTGCAGCTGGAGCGGCTGAAGGTGGAAACCGTCTGCGATTTTCCTGTTGCCGCGGTCAGAAAGTCCGCGTCCGGGTTTGAAATTTCCTCGGCGTCCGGCCAGATTCGCGCAAAGCGCCTGATTCTGGCCTGCGGAGGAAAGGCCTATCCCCAGCTCGGTTCTGACGGGAGCGGATATCAGATCGCGTCCTCTCTGGGCCACAGCGTTACGAAGCTGTTTCCGTCTCTGGTTCAGGTGAAAACCGATCCCCGACGGGCGAAACCGCTGAAGGGGGCGCGCAGCGCGGCGGCTGCGACCCTGTTTTTTAACCGCGAACCTGTAAAAACCGTCAGCGGCGAGGTTCAGTTTACCGAAAACGGGCTGTCGGGTATCTGTATTTTTGAGCTTTCCCGTCTGGTGGGGGAAGCCGGTACCGGCGGAAAAACGGAAATCTCGCTCGACCTGCTGCCGGAGTATTCCGTCCAGCAGATTCTTTCCATGCTCAAAGACAGAAAAGAAGCGCTGGAAATGCTGCCGGCGGGCGATCTTTTGAGCGGGTGCGTCCATAAGCTGGTAGGGCGGGAGGTGGTGCGGGCCGCGCTTTCCCAGGTGCCGGAGCGTGCCGCACAGCTGAAACAGGCGGAGCTTGTTTCCGTTGCCAGCCGGGTAAAGGATTTCCGTTTTGACGTTTTGGGAACGCTTTCCTGGAAAGACGCACAGGTCACGGCGGGCGGGGTCCCGCTGGGGGAGACGGACGAAAACCTGCAGTCCAAACCGTGTCCGGGCCTGTACCTTGCGGGGGAGTTGCTGAACATAGACGGCGACTGCGGCGGCTTCAACCTTCACTGGGCGTGGAGCTCCGGAATTACCGCGGGAAGCGCCGCCGCGCGTTCCTTATTAAAATCGTAGAGGGGAAACCATGTATCGAATTTCTGAAATCAGCATGAAGCTGGATGGAACCGAGGAGGATTTAAAGCGGGAGGCCGCCGCGCGGCTGAAAGTCTCTCCCGGCCAGATCCGTGCTTTCAAGCTTTATAAAAAATCCGTGGATGCACGCAAAAAGAACGACGTGCATTTTATTTGTACGGTGGATATGGACTGCGGTCAAAATCACAGCCCTCGGGACCCCAAAATTACGGAAGCCGAACCATACCGCTATGAGCTTCCCGCCGGGAAACCGCGCGAAATCCGTCCCGTGGTCGTGGGCTTCGGCCCGGCGGGGCTTTTTGCCGCGCTGATTCTGGCACAGGCGGGGCAGAGACCGATCGTGTTTGAACGCGGAAGCGCCGTAGAGCGCCGAAAGGAGCAGGTCGCCCTTTTCTGGAAAACAGGGGACCTCGACACGGAAAGCAACGTTCAGTTCGGAGAAGGCGGCGCCGGTACCTTTTCGGACGGAAAGCTGAATACCGGGACAAAGGATTCCCGTGCCCGCAAGGTGCTGGAGGAATTTGTGGCCGCGGGCGCGCCGCAGGAAATTCTGTATCTGGCAAAGCCGCATATCGGTACGGACAGGCTGCCCGGCGCGGTCAAAAATATCCGGGAGCGGATTATTGCGCTCGGCGGAGAGGTGCATTTTGAAACCTGTCTGCAAAATATCCTGCTGAAGGACGGCCGGGTGACCGGGGTGGAGGTGAAACCGCGCGGCGGCTCGTCCTATACGCTGGAAGCGGACCGCGTCATCCTGGCCGTCGGCCACAGCGCCCGGGACACCTTTGAAATGCTGTATTCCCTGAAGCTGCCGATGGAACAGAAGCCGTTTTCCGTCGGCGCCCGGATCGAGCATCCGCAGGAACTGGTCAGCCGTTCCCAGTACGGCTCGTTTGCCGGGCATCCGGCTTTGGGAGCGGCCGATTACAAGCTGGCCGTACACCTGAAAGACGGCAGGGGAGTCTATACGTTCTGCATGTGTCCGGGCGGGCAGGTGGTCGCCGCCGCGAGCGAGGAAGGGCGTCTGGTAACAAACGGGATGAGCAATTTCGCCCGGAACGGAAGAAACGCGAACGCGGCGCTGCTTGTCAGCGTCGGACCGAAAGATTTTGGCAGCGGGCATCCGCTCGCCGGTGTGGAATTTCAGCGCAAGCTGGAAGAACAGGCGTTTCAGCTGGGGGGCGGGGACTTCCGCGCGCCGGTACAGCGGGTCGAAGATTTTCTCAAACGCGTGCCGTCTAAAAAGATCGGCGGCTGTCAGCCGACCTATCTTCCGGGGGTAACGCCCTGCAGCCTGGACAACTGCCTGCCGGACTTTATTACCGATTCCATGCGGCAGGGGATTCTTCTGATGGAGCATAAGCTGAAGGGCTTTTCTGATCCGGACGCCCTTCTGACCGCGGTGGAAAGCCGCAGCTCGTCGCCGGTGCGTATTCTGCGCGGTGACGGTATGCAGTCCGTCGCCGTAGAGGGGCTTTATCCGTGCGGGGAAGGCGCGGGGTACGCGGGCGGCATTATTTCCGCCGCGGTGGACGGAATCAAGTGCGCGGAGCAGGTCGTCAGGGGATGCTGAGCACGGTTTGCGGGCGTCTGCCCGAAACAATGCTTTCTGCACCCCCTGACAATGAAAAATCATTCCATGCCGTTTCGCACGATTTGGCCGCATGCTATTTTGTTTCCTGAATTTCCTGACGGCTGGGTTTTGAAATCGTCCGGTGATGAATGGACGATGACGGTACGTCCTATGATTTCGTTCACTGAAAATCTGTCCGTCATAAACGCCATAAAAGCGAATCCATGATTCCCGAATAACGGGGGCATGTCGCCCGCGTGTGCGGGGTGAGGGCAGTGATTTGGGTTGTAATGCGCTCCTGCGTTGGCAAAGGGGTCCTGAGCATTTCCGGTACATTGATTTCCTTCGTGAATATGGAAGCCAAAGATATCGGCAGGGCAGCTCCCTGTGCTGTGGGGCAGACCGTTGATCTGTGTGAGCACGAGAACGCCGTCCGCTAACTGATAAAAGCAGACCATACCACTTATATTAGGAAACCCCGGACCGCCTTTCACCATGGCATATGCGGAGGGCACACTTTTCAAAATGTTTTGCATTTGATCGAATTGTGGTTCTAAATACAAACGAACACCTCCTGAGCCATTTTATGTTGTTTCTTCCATTCCAGTTAATCCAAACAGAAAAAAGGTTCCCGCCGACGGCGGGAACCGAAATATCCGGGATTTTCACGGCCATGTTCTTCTTGCTTTCATTACCCCCAGAAGACAGCCGAAGACTACGGCGGCGATACAGATTTTGGCCGGATGATTCAGTATGTATAGAAACACCTGAGAAACCAGTTCTTCCAATGCAGAAGCCTCCTTAACATTCTCAGTGTATTGATGTTTTGTGAATTTTCAGTGATGGCTGGATGAATTTATCGGATGCTCCTCAACATCCGCATGATGAATCTCCATATCTGGCCGTTGCTTCAATGGCGGGTATAAATATTTTCAAAAAAGCCTTGACTTAAAGTTAAGTTTAAGTTGTAGAATTATTCTACAGCGATTCCATTTCAGTTTGCAAAACATGTTCCTCCCCCGCCGAAGGCGGGGGAGGAACATAACCTTGTTGCAGAATCAACTGGAAATACTGTAGGAAAACAGCGTAAGAGTCAATAGGATAAGGAGGAAAATGAATGGATTATCTGGGTAAAGACATTCCCAAACTCGGTTTTGGACTGATGCGTCTGCCGATGCTTGGCAAGGAGGTCGACATCGAACAGACGAAAACCATGGTGGATCAGTTTCTTGCGGCGGGTTTTACCTATTTTGACACGGCTTACGGTTACATCGGCGGAAAATCAGAGGAAGCAGTCAAAACGGCGTTGGTGGACCGCTATCCGCGCGAAAAATTCCAGCTGGCCACAAAATTGCCCGCCTGGGCCGGGGCAAAGAACGCCGAGGAAGCCAGACAGATGTTTTACACGTCGCTCAGGAGGACCGGGGCGGGGTATTTTGATTTTTATCTGCTTCACAACTGCGGCGGCGACCGAACCAAAGCGTTCGACGATTACGGCATGTGGGATTTCGTGCTTGAGCAGCGCGCAAAAGGGCTGATCAGGCACGTGGGGTTCTCCATGCATGACAAACCCGAGGCGCTCGATGAAATCCTCACCCTGCACCCGGAAATGGAATTTGTGCAGCTGCAGATCAATTACGCCGATTGGGACAGCCCCACCGTACAGTCCGGCAAGTGCTTCGAGGTAGCGAAAAAGCACGGCAAACCTGTAATCATTATGGAGCCGGTCAAGGGAGGATTGCTCGCCAACCCACCCGAGTCGGTGGCGGAGGTGCTGCGCAAAGGGAACCCGGACGCTTCGTTCGCTTCCTGGGCGCTCCGGTATGCTGCTTCGCTCGACCATGTCATCACCGTGCTCAGCGGAATGTCCAATGTCGAACAGATGAAAGACAATCTTGCCACGATGTCGGCCTTCCGGCCGCTGGAATCCTCCGAGCGTCAGGTGATTGCCAAAGCAAAAGAGGCGTTCGACCAGATTCCGGGCATCCCCTGCACGGGCTGCCGGTACTGCACGAAAGGCTGTCCGCAGGAAATCGCCATCCCCGATATCTTTGATGCGATGAACCGCCGGCTTATTTTCGGCAGCCTTGATATCGCGAAACACGGTTATATGTGGGCGACGCAAGGGGGAAGCGCCGCCAGTGATTGTATTGAGTGCGGGCAGTGCGAATCCGTCTGTCCACAGCATATCGGCATCATATCCGAGCTGAAGCGCGTAGCCGCAACACTGGAATAATACAATAAGGAATGCCTTCTGCAGGCACTTTTATCTTTTCAAAAGCGGACCCGAAATAAAAAGGCCACAATGGAGAAATCCATTGTGGCTGAACTTTTATGTACAATATTTTTCAATCATCTGTGTAATATAATTTTTGTGCAGCTTTTCGTCAACGACGATCCTTGTAAGGATGTTCTTAATATACGGATCTTCAATAATTTGTATATGGTTTTCATATGCTTCGATGGCGTGATTTTCACCCTCCAAGGCGATTTTCAAGCTTTTGCACAGGTCCTGGCTATAGGAAACACTGTTCGCATTCCAATATCGCTTGTTCGATTTGCTGCTGCCGCGAAACTGAGGATTCCCGCCCAGTTTGCGTATTACCGCTGTCAGAATATCCATATGATGCAGCTCCGCAATGGCTATGCGCATGATGACGGCACCGTAATCTCCTGAATCTTTACCTGCCATGTTATGCTGGTAAAAATACATGCTCATTGCGGTGAATTCTCCTTTTGGACCGGCGAGGTCATCCATCAATATGTTGGCGTAATCCTTATTGGGAGCTTGAATCCTGATTGGCGGATACGGCGATGAATCGGTATATCCACGGTAGATTACATGATTGCTGGTCACTGCCATGCAAATGCCTCCTATATTCGGATACATCTACATATATATGAGAATGCTCGGCGGTTTATTCAGTGAAAGGAAGATACCGCTGTGACCCTGCCGAATCCGATACCGGTGAATTTTTATTGTTCTTTTTACTGTTCATGAACCTGTCTTCTTTTGGACTTAGGGTGTCCGCAGATCAGGTTTTATAAAAAAAGCGGCCCCTGTCATAAGCAGGAGCCGAAAAGAAACTGATATTCCATTTTTACTGATTACACTTGCTGATATACTGGAGCAGCAGTTGAATTAATTCCTGGCAATTCATACAGCGACCTCCTTTGTTATTTGTCTCTCGAGGACGACTAAATAGTAACAAAATTGTAATCATTTTGCAAGTGTAATTACTGGAAATAAAATAGAAGCGGCCCCTGCCGTAAGACAGGGGCCGCGGGAATCAGAAATCGTCGACTAACTGCAATCTTCTGAATTCGTAAATGCTTTCCAGATCTTCATAGGAACCATCGTTATATACGGTACCGATATGTAACAGAGCCGGATTCAATCTACCGGAATCAAATTGAGAAGGGACAATACAAAATTCAATCAGTTTTCCCTTTCGGGCTTGCGTCAGTCTTTTTTCCAATTCATTTTTATCAACAATAATTTTCATTTTGAACATCCTTTCTCTTACGCTTTATCACCCTTTGTATTCTATGAGGGGTTATGTTTATTATAACAGGAATTATTCCTGTTTTATGGCATAATTTGTCGAAGAAGGAAAAAACGTCGCATCCTCATTTTCTTCTGTTGACTTTTTTTATTATTGGAATTATTATAAACAAATAGGGAGGGGAATTTGATGGATACTAACAAAGTCACCGTGATCGCCAACAGCACGGCAGAAGGAATGAGCGTGATCGACATAGACATCTTTGTTGGCAGCAGGAATATGCACATTCAAGCAACGAGGAGATTTATTGATGAGATAAATAAAGTCCCTTTCTTGAATGAAGAAAAAATTAAATCTGCCATAACCAGAAAGTATGGAATTTCAAAAGACAGCATCTCATTTCGTTAAGCGATTCCGGCGCCGCCAGGTTTGGGGGCGCTTTTTTTATTTCTGACAATCGTCAAACAGGTATTTTTAGCAGATACTTGAGTGGTTCAGGCGATTTGAAGCTATTGACTTTCCCAATCACTTGGTCTATACTTATTTCACTAGTTATTATATTAATTATAATAACTAGAAAAATATATCAGCCTCTGAGAATATTGAGCAATGTTCGCCTGCTATTAACGATGGGAGGACAAACAGATGAATGGGTTTCATAATATCGACCTGCATATTCATTCCTGTTACAGCGAAGATGGGGAATACACACCCGAAAAGCTTGCTCAGATGTGCATGGGAGCGGGTGTTACCATCATGGCAATAGCCGATCATAATTGCGTGAAAGGTTCTCAGGAAGCAATTGAACTGGCAAGGCGTGAACACCTGAGGTGTTATCCGGCTGTCGAAATTGACTGTACTTATCAAAATACCAATTTTCATGTCCTCGGCTATGATATTCAGCTCGAAAGTCCTGATTTTGAGGCCATAGAGCAAAATGTGAGAAAGCAGTGTGTCGATGCATCCAAAGAAAGACTTCGGCTGATCAACCGCCTGGGCTTTACCCTTACCGAAACGGAGCTGAAAGCAATCACCACCGGAGGGTATTGGAGCGAGCATTGGACGGGGGAGGCTTTTGCCGAAGCCTTGCTAAAAAATGAAAAATATCTCGAGAGTGATATTTTGCGTCCTTACAGGGAGGGCGGCGGCCGAAGCGATAACCCGTATGTCAATTTTTATTGGGATTACTGCTCGCAGGGAAAGCCCTGTTACGCCGGGATGACCTTTCCTGATATGAGGGATGTAATTGGGATCATACACCGAAACGGCGGTAAATCCGTGCTGGCCCATCCAGGGGTCAATCTGCGGGGCAATTTTGAGAGGATCGATCAGCTGATTCCTTTGGGGCTGAAAGGGATAGAAGCTTACAGCAGCTACCACACCCCCGAAACCGCCCGGTGGTTTTTGAATAAGGCGGAACAGTTTGATTTGTTTGTTACACGCGGAAGCGATTTTCACGGTAAAACAAAGCCAATGGTCCGGCTGGGCTGCTGTAGCGCGGGATAAGGTCAGCTGATAAGAAAGGTGATTTTGATGGGAATCAACATGTTGGATATGAAACAAAGCAATGCACAGACCGTTCTCTGGGATTTGTGTTCCTGCAAAACCTCCACCATCAAAGAGATGACCCAGCGGACGGGGCTCAGTTTTGCTACGGTTGGAAATATATTGAACAGCTTTGTGGAAGGCGGGGAAGTGACCCTGGGCGAAATGCATTCTGCTACCGGCGGGAGGCCGTCACAGGCCTATACTTTCAATGCGGAATACGCCCATGTGCTCGCGCTGTCGGTACGGACACGGAACGGAAAAAATGTCATCAGTGCCTGTGTCGGAAATTTGTACGGCGAGGCAGTATGGCAGACGGAACAATCCTTTGAGAATATACGGCTTGCGAGCTTTGAGGCCATGCTGGATTTATCCCTGCGTGCGTATCCGACGATCAGTATCGCAGCCTTCTCCCTGCCGGGAGTCGAGCGCGGCGGCGTTATCCTGACCAATGACTATACAGAGTTGGAAGGCGCTTCTTTCACAGAGCATTTTCAGGGGAAATATCATTTGCCTGTGGTCATAGAAAATGATGTCAATGCCGCTGTATTTGGATACAGCAGAAACGTGAAGGTTTCCGTCATTGCGGGAATCTACTTTCCGAAGCGTTTCGGCCCCGGCGCAGGAATCGTGATTGACGGCAAAATCCTGAAAGGAGCTTGCGGATTTGCCGGTGAAGTGACCCTGCTGCCATTGGGAATCGACTGGCTTTCAATCGACTATGAAAAATCGCAGGAGGCTGGTCCCGCAATATCCAGATTGATCAGCGTTTTCTGCGGCATTGTCAATCCGGGGCATGTCGTTTTGTACGGCGATTTTTTTACCGATGCTTTCCAGAAAACGCTTGAAAGGGAAATCCCCACACAGGCGATACGGGAGATATTCCCCTCTGTAATCTATCGAAGGGATTTGAATTCCGATATTACTGCCGGATTAATCGCACAGGCGGTGTCCGCTTACCAATCCGGGCTGAGGGGACAATTTCAGCAGATGAATATAGGAGATTCCGTATGATCTTTTTAGCTTTGATTTATTTAGCGTTTATCAGTTTAGGGCTTCCGGATGCCGTGCTTGGTTCCTCATGGCCGATCATGAATGTGGAGTTCAGGGTTCCGGTAGGAAACGCGGGATTCGTTTCCATCATGATATCGGCCTGCACCATCCTGTCCAGTTTATTTTCGCATCGGCTGATCCGACGCTTCGGTACGGGTAAAGTCACAGTCGTAAGCGTCGCCCTGACAGCTGTTGCACTGCTGGGCTTTTCTGTGTCGCCTTCCTTTCTATGGCTGCTGGCCTGTGCTGTTCCGCTCGGGTTTGGAGCCGGAGCGGTGGATTCGGGGCTGAATGAATTTGTAGCCGAGCATTATGAGGCAAAGCATATGAACTGGCTGCACTGCTTCTGGGGCGTGGGAGCCATGCTCGGGCCTGCTCTGATTTCTGTCCTGGCACTTTGGGGGCGCACCTGGAGAAGCGGGTATTTCAGTATATCCATTATCCAGTTCGCTTTGGTCGCGCTGCTGATATTCTCTCTTCCTATGTGGAAAAAGTTTGAAAATCCATCCGCCGAGCCTGCGGAGGAAATACGGCAGGGCAAAGAAAAACACAGTCTGCTCACGATGCTCCGGGCAAAAGGTTCTGTTTTTGTTATGCTTTCCTTTTTATTGAATGCCTCGATGGAAGCTTCCATGATGCTTTGGGGAGCCAGCTATCTGGTGAAAATGAAAGGGATTTTACCGGAAAGCGCGGCCGGATGGGTGTCGCTGTTCTTCCTTGGGGTAACGGTCGGGCGTATGGTGAGCGGGTTTGTTTCCATGAAATTAAGCAATGAAGCATTAATCCGCATAGGCACCATCTTTCTGATCGTCGGTTTTGTTTTTATGATCCTGCCTTTACCCGCCCTGTTTGCAATCGGCGCGTTTATCCTCGTCGGGCTGGGGCTTGCACCGATTTATCCTTCCATGCTGCACCAGACGCCCGTCTATTTCGGGAAAGAAAACGCACAGGCGGTCATGGGCTTGCAGATGTCGTTTGCATACACCGGAAACACTTTAATGGCCCCTCTGTTCGGGCAGCTTTTCGCGAATGTTTCCTTTTCGCTGATGCCCTGTGTGCTTCTGGTCTGCGCTGTTGGATTACTTGCCTGCAGGACACATCTGATCTCAATCACGAAAAAGAAATCCCCAGATCAGGAATCGGAAGATAAGGCCGGGGATCATGAAGCCGGGCAAACATTGGAATCCTGAATAGTTTATCTGGAGTTTATCATTTCTGTCATCAATTTATGATATGATAAAATAAATTGGAGGCGGCAATCAGCATGACTATTAAAAAGCGTCTGTTTCTTTCTAATTTGTTAATGATCCTAGTCCCTGTCGGCATTACTTTGCTGATTGCGCTGGGAAGCATTGGAGTTATCTGGTACGCGGTCACAAATGGAACGGGTTTGAGCTTTGACGACAGTGAAGATTTTTACCATGCAGGGCAGGGAATCTCTGCCGCTGTTGAAAAAGCGTTAAAAGCGGCCCCGGAAGAACGTCTGGAAAAACTGACTTTGCTGAGCAGTCTGCTTGACCGCGAGGCAATGACATTGACGGTTGAAGCAAACGGTACCAATTACTATCGATACGGAAATGCAAAGACCGCCGACGCTGCTCTCTTGAAAGCTTCAGCCTCGCTTGGAAACGAGGGGACTCTTTCGAGCGGAAACCGCAGCCTTTACGCCCATCAAATTAAAGTTGGAAACGATCATTATCAAATTTTTTTACTGTGCAGTTCCTCCAAATTTTCCAATGTAACTTTAAAAATACTGATCGTACTGGTTGCGCTTATCCTGGTGTTTACGATTTTCCTCTCAATTCTGCTGACCAATCGTTTTCTGACAAAGTTTGTGTTTCAGAAAATTGAACGTCCGCTGGATATTCTGGCGGACGGTGTGCACCAAATCCGCGATGGCAATCTGGACTTTCGTATCCAATATGACAATCAGGATGAGTTTGCATTGGTATGCGCCGACTTCAATGAAATGGCGGCAAGACTGAAAGTATCTGTTGAACAGACTCGGCGGCATGAGGAAAGCCAAAAGGAATTGCTTGCGGGTATTTCTCACGACCTGCGTTCACCGCTTACTTCCGTCCAAGCGTATGTGGAAGGGTTACTGGATGGTGTTGCGAAGACACCGGAAGCGCGGAAAAAATATCTTCTTACCATTAAGGCCAAGGCAGAGGACATTGAGCGAATGGTATCGCAGATTTTTCTGTTTTCCAAAATGGAATTGGATGAGTATCCTCTCCATATGAAAACGCTGCACCTTGACTCTCTGATTGAAGATTATGTTAAGAATTTTGGAGCGGAGTATGCAGCACGCGGATTGAGTCTGGCAGTAAAGCCTGCGCTGGAACCGGCAGCTGTGAATGCCGATCCGGAACAGCTCCACCGCGTACTGATGAATATTGCCGACAACAGCTTGAAATATAAGAACAAAGAAATGGGACATCTGACCATTGTTTTGCAGAATGCGGAGAATTTTGCGATCGTTACATTGACGGACGACGGACCGGGCGTTGCAGAGGAAGACCTTCCGAAGCTGTTTGACACGTTTTATCGCACGGATCCGGCAAGGCGTGATCCGGAGAAGGGCAGCGGCCTTGGGCTTGCCATTGTCGCAAAGGCAGTGCAGCAAATGGGTGGTTCCGTGGAAGCGCGAAACGCTGCGGGGGGCGGGCTTACTATTGCTGTTTCGCTGCCAAAGGAGATTGGAACCGATGAGTAAAATACTGATCGTTGAAGACGATGCAGATATCGCTGCAATCGAGCAGGATTATCTGGAAATCGACCGTTTTGAAGTGGAAATTGCCGCAGATGGGATGACGGGGCTGGAACGGGCTTTAAGCGGAGAATTCGATCTGATTCTGCTGGACCTGATGCTGCCGGGTATGGACGGTTTCGCCGTATGCCGAAAAGTCAGGGAAACGCTCGATATTCCGATTCTGATGGTGACCGCCCGCCGGGAGGATATCGATAAGATCCGCGGCCTTGGCCTCGGTGCGGACGATTATATTGAAAAGCCGTTTTCTCCCGGTGTTCTGGTGGCGCGTGTGAAAGCAAATCTGGCCCAATATGCCAGACTGACACATTCCCGGAGAGCTCCTGCAATCGTATCGATCGATACGATTGCGGTCCATACGGATACCCACCGTGTTTATGTGGATGGGAAAGAAATCGAACTGAAAAACAAGGAGTATGAGCTGTTGCTTTTTTTCATGCTGAACGTCGATATTGTTTTCGATCGGGAAACACTGTATGAAAAAATTTGGGGGATGGACGCTATGGGCGATAACGCGACGGTCGCCGTTCATATCAACCGTCTGCGGGAAAAAATTGAGAAGGACCCGGCCAGACCACGCTACATTCAAACGGTGTGGGGTGCAGGATACCGCTTCGGGGGATAGCTTAAGCATAAGAGAGACATATAACGCCCGCCCGTACTGACTTAAATCAGTACGAGCGGGCGTCTTTGGGTTCAAATGCATTTAAGTAATAGTTTATCTCCTGTTTAACCGCTGTAAAGCGAAAGTTTAAATGTTGCTGATATACTGTCATCATCAAATGCATAAAGGATGTGATTCGTTGATTTCTTTTGAGCTTTCCCTCCTGGACTTTATCCAGCAGCACCTACGCAGCGGCTTTGGAGATATGATCATGCCGTTCATTTCCAAACTGGGAGACTATACGGCAATTTGGCTGATAACAGCGGCCTTTCTGTGCTTCATTCCCAAATACCGGAAGGCCGGCTTTACGATTGTTCTGGCGATTGGAATGACCGCAGTCTGCAGCAACCTGATTCTTAAACCATGGGTTGCCCGCGTCAGGCCGTGCGACGTCACGGCAATTCAACTCCTTGTTCCACGCCCAAATGATTTTTCTTTTCCGTCAGGGCATACCGCTGCTGCTTTCGCGACGGCTTCCGCACTGTTTTTCAGCAGGAAAAGGCTGTGGATTCCAATCGCCATCTTTTCTGTGCTAATGGCTTTTTCCAGACTGTATCTTTACGTGCATTATCCCAGCGATGTTCTTGCCGGGGCAATTCTGGGGATTGTTCTGGGCTGGGTTGCCTACAAATTTGCCGATATTGGTTCTACCCTGTGGAATCGAAGGCATTCTAAATGGAATCAGAGGTAACGATTATGCAGGACGGTATCATTTCCATCATTAATAGTTTTGGCTATCTTGGAATTCTTCTTTTGATCTTTATTGAAAACATTTTTCCGCCTATTCCGTCGGAAGTGGTGTTGCTGTTCGGCGGGGCTTTGACACTCAGCACATCCATGAATGTTCCGCTGGTTATTGTCTTTGCCACGTTCGGTTCGCTGGCTGGAGCCGTCGTCCTTTATGGACTCGGGCGCATTCTAAAAGCGGAGCGCCTGAAGACTTTGTTTGCCGGTAAATTCGGACAGGTTATGCATCTGAAGCCGGAATATGTGAACCGTTCTACACGGTGGTTTTCCCGATATCAGAACAAGGCCGTATTTATCTGCCGTTGTATTCCGCTGATGCGCAGCCTGATTTCCATCCCCGCCGGATGTAATGAAATGAATATTCCGCTGTTCTTGGTGCTGACTATGATTGGCAGTACCGTATGGAATACTGCCCTGGTTCTGTCCGGCGCCTTTCTGGGAAGCGCCTGGGAATCTGCTCTGCCTTATCTCAGCCAGTATTCTACAGTCGCAGTTATTGTGTGTATCATAGCTGCTTTCGGTTATGCGGCCTGGAAGATTTTCAGAAAAAGGCAGAAATCGTAGAATAGGGGAATACGCGTCTTGCCTGTGGCGGCTTGCCGGCATTTTCTATTTATGCAAAATTCAATCCTATTTCCTGAACGATTTGATTTAAAACGCCGCTGACAAGTTTTCGATCTTCCTCCGAGCCGTACAAACTGCTCGTCAAGGTACAGCGTCCCTGATAGGTAGAAACTGAAAGCTGAAAGTAAGGCACCTTTTTTACTGCCGTGCTGATAAATGCGTCTTCAATCTCGTGCCCGCCGAAACAGAGCCTTTCGTTATCGAGGATGCCTAAATTCGAATAGGAAGTGACGGGAACGGGCGAAATCCTGAGAAAAGATTTCTGCACGGCGGAAAAGGGTAGTATATGGAACAGCATATGAAACAGCATTGGTCCTTTCAGGCAATCGTTGCTTTGTTTTTGGGAACGCATTTGCCCGGACACCTTCTGGAGGGTTTCGGCAAATGTCTCCCCTGGGGCCATTTCCGCGTCACACCAGTAATTCCCGGTCAGGTTGCAAATTCCGCACTGCTGGCCTTCCTTTTTATATTTTCGCAAATCAACGGGACATGGAACCGTTACCTTTTTGCACCCTGTTATCTGATGAAGAACACGGATATACGCTGTGAGGATCATGTCGTTTACACTCACATGGCAATCATTTGTAAAATGCCGTATGGCGTTAAATTGTTCTTTTTCTATCTGTGTTCTGCAGATAATCGGATGGGAAGAGTCCCCTGTCAGCGGAAGAACGATAGCGGGATCGGGCTTCCCATAATTTGATTTTGAAAACAATATTGCCAGTTTCTCTTTGAAACTCAGATTTTTCACAAGCTGATTCAGGTTGCGCCTTCCGAGGGGATCCGGACTTTTACTGAATTTCGCATCTTTTTCACACTTGGAATATAGGTCACAGAGCAGATACAGGTATTGCTTGAAGCCGGCTCCATCACTAACCATGTGGTTGATAATCAGGCAGAGCGCGTCATGCCTTCCGTCTCTTAGAAACAGAATTTTCATCTGAGGTTCACAGGTAGGATCGATTGCAGTAAGCAAATATGGAAATGGAGAGATTTCACCTTCACCTGAGACGTTTATCAGGTGGACCATGTCTTCAGCGGTAAAGGGTCGTTTTTCCCAGCAGTGCCGTTTTTCATCAAATACGCAGATAAGCTCCGGAATTGCTCCCACAGACAATTGAACCGCTTTTTTAAGAGAGGTTTCGCTGATATGGTCATGAAACCGGACATAACAACGAATGCGCGGCTCCTGTACCGTCCCGTAGAAATTTTGCATGCAGTCAAAAGCCTGCGCTTTGATTTTTTCCCTGTACATGACTTAACACCCCTCTCCGCTCCGCTGCTTCAATAGTTTTCTCTCGGTGCTGGCACCGTGGATCACTACCATGATCCGCTGTTTTTTCGTTTTATAGCCCTTTCAGAGTCATTCTATGATTCAGAAACGGTGTTGTCAAGTGCCTGAAGGCCTTTTTAGAGAAAAGCCGCACGAATTCAGAATTCATGCGGCTTTTGAGAAGTCAGGAATAAAAGATGCAGCCTGTTGGCTCGCGTTATGCCCATGATATCAAGTTAGCCGTCTATCTCAGAAATGGTTTGCTCCATTGAAATAACCCGAGCATAACGATTATTCCAAATTTTATTCTCATAGTATTCAGATAAGGCCTCTGCGCTTGCAAATGTATTATCAAATGTCGTTGTCGTTGCTCGCGACACAGTCACATTGTACTCGTATTCAAAGGCCACTTTACAGGAAACATCGAAGCAATATTCTGTTTGCATGCCACACATAATAATATTTTTCGTATGGATTTTTTGAAGATACTCATGCAATCCCGTATTTCGGAATGCGCTGTTATACTGCTTTTCAAAAATCTTATCATCGGGCAATGGCGCAATCTCCCTGTAGATTTTCCACCCTTTGCTGCCGTGCTCTAATTCATCACCGGCCCCGCCGTCGTGCTGGACGTAAATAACAGGAATTTTTTTCTTCCTGCATGCCTGCAGCAAATTCTTTATGTTTTGAATAACGATAGTTTCATTATAAGGATGCCCTTCAACAAGGGCTGTCTGCATATCTATTATAATCAATGCATCGTAGTTCATTTTGCCCCTCCTTAAACATAGAATAAAAAATAGAGGATATGTATTATTGAAAGCTTGGAAAACAAAAAGCAAGCCAAAACAACGCCGACATACCGATTCCGGATTTTAAAGTTTTTTCGACCATTAGCCCTTACCTCATCAGAATCCTGTTTGGTTGCACATATTATAAATCATTTATTTTTATTATAGCTTATAAACAAACAAAAAAGACCGACAAATTTCATTTTTGAAATTTGTCGGTCTTTGGCGGAGAAAGAGAGTATACCATCATGAGCCACAGGAAGCGCGGCTTATCGCCTTATCATTTGCCAATCCCACAATCGAACAATGCCGTTGTAACGCCGCCCAATAAACCAATGGGTGGCGGTCTTTAGATTCAAGTAAACGAGTTCAAGTCCTGTCATTCGTGCTGGTGCGAGTGTTCTTACGGCACTTATTCAAAAAAGCCAGTAATATCAAGGGTTTGTAAGTAATCGAAAAGCAGTATTTACACCCCAAAATCGAATATGCTTATCATATTTTAGGGGGTGTTCCACGAAAATGGGACGTCCTTTTTTCGGAAATGAAAGCTGCACGACCAACGTGCTATCGTCAACCAATAAGGTGGCGGCGTCAGCAATCGTAACACCAGAACAAGGCCCCCAAAGTGCCGCTGGCGATTCATAGGAAAGTCTTGCCTTCGATCTAAGACTGTTACACTGCCGTCAGAATAAATTATTCCCAAAATCCGCTTTTTGGCATAACATAATCAAGAATAAGAATACTCTATTTATGGACACATTTAGGGTCCTATTAAAATGATGAGCAGGACATGTTCGATTTTATTGACTTTTGAGGCTCTGACGAGTACTATTATTATGATTTATTCTATATATTGGGGAGGTGATTTTGTGGCAACGGCTGAACATGTTAATAACCTTATTAAAGCACATATTGACCACGATGAAGAGAAATTCAAAACAGTGGTTCTTCAAATCGCTGCATATGAAGCAAAGCATGGCCACGAAACCTTCGCCCGAGAGTTGAAACAGTATGCCGAAAAAATCGGATCTACAAAAGGAAATATTTTACGATTAAACCAACAAAATCCTATGCTACTTATGACCGTTCCCTCTGACAGACTTTCTGATTTAATTGTATCAGATGAAATCGCTGGCCGTATTGAACGTATTTTAAATGAGTTCAGAAACCGCAACAAGCTTCAAAAATACGGGTTAAGCAACCGAAGGAAAATCCTCATCGAGGGTAAACCAGGTACCGGTAAGACCTTTACTGCATCTGTTATTGCTTCTGAGTTGGGGCTTCCTCTTTATACTGTACAGATGGATAAATTGGTCACCAAGTTTATGGGTGAAACCAGTTCCAAGTTGCGTCAAATTTTTGATTCCGTAGATTCGTCTATTGGCGTGTACTTTTTCGATGAATTTGACGCGATTGGTGCTGACCGGGGTCTGGACAACGAAGTTGGCGAGATGCGTAGAATCTTGAACTCTTTTCTTCAATTTATCGAGCAAGATACATCAGAAAGTATTATAATAGCAGCGACTAACAATCAAAAGTTGTTGGATCAGGCTCTATTCAGACGCTTTGATGATGTTCTTCATTATTCTATGCCGACCAAGGAAGAAATTCGTCGTTTGTTTGAATTAAAGCTGACGACTTTTGACAATAGTTTTGAAACGTCAACCGACCTCGTTGAAAGGGCTAAAGTTTTAAGCCATGCTGAAATTATTCGCGTATGTGATGATGCCATTAAAAGTGCCATCTTGAGTAACTCTAAGATAAGCCAAAAGCAACTTATGCTCTTGGTCGATGAGCGTATTGCCGCATATTCGTCAAAGGAGGCATAAGTGTTGGAAATAGAAAAGAAAAATATTTTTTTGCGGAATACAATGGACTCGTTACCGTATGTATCACGCCGCACTCCTTTTGAGGTCGATTATCCTAAGCGTAGTAACCCAGGCGCTCACGCTGCTTTTATTAGCCGGAAATTGCAGGAGTGTCGAGAACAGTCACTTACTCAAAAGCAAGTTGCGGCTATCCGGTACAAAGAAGGCGTATACCTTGAGTTTTCTAGTGCAGCGCAACATGATTTGGCTATAAAAAGCCTAGAGAATCTTCAGAAAGGTATACGTCTTTTGAACGTCAAGACAGATGCAAGTACTGAAACAGTAAAGGCAACTGTCTACATACCCGCAGGGCAAGAGGCGTATTTTCTTGAGAAGGTACAAGCCTATGCTGAACCTGTTGAAGAAGGACAAAAGCCCAAAAACAATAATTTAGTGCGAAGCATTGAGAATGTCAAATTAGCAATGCTGGATTCTTTTTGGTTTGGTGACCTGCGAACCATGCCAGCAGATGTTCCAGTTTGGTGTGAAATTTGGCTTCGCTATGAACAAAACGATATGGAAGAAGCAGAGGACAACTTTGTTAGCTGCTGTGCAGATTTTCGAATCGAATTGAACGAGCGACATATTGTTTTCCCAGAGCGAATTGTACGTCTTGTCAGAGCTAACAGTGAACAACTCAAAAACATGATTTCCGCCTGTGAGTATATTGCTGAAATGCGTCGCGCTCCAGAATCCACTAGCTTTTTTGATGAATTAACGGGTAGAGAACAGCAAGAGTGGGTAAAGGAATTATTATCCCGAACAATTTTTCATGATACAAAAGCAACAGTTTGCCTCTTAGACACAGGTTTGTCTGCTGCGCACCCGCTATTATCTCCAGCGGTTTATGATCAAGGTGTGCAGGCAGTTGAATCCACTTGGGGAACAGCTGATGATGAGGGCCACGGAACCGAAATGGCCGGTATTGCATTGTACAAAGATTTAAAGGAACAACTTGTGGATGATAAACCACAAGATATTCTCCATAAGATTGAATCAGTAAAAATTCTACCACCACGCGGTGAAAATCCACCGGATTTGTATGGTGCCGTAACAGAACGTGCAGTAGCTTTAGCTGAAATTGCAAACCCCGAAGCAGAACGAGCTGTATGCATGGCAGTAACATCTTCCGAATACAACACCCCAGATGGCAGCCCTACTTCATGGTCTGCTGCTTTGGACAGCCTTACTTCTGGCGCCGAGGGGAGCGAAGAAAAGAGACTTTTCTTCGTCAGTGCAGGTAATGTTGAACCTGCAGAATTGTCGGATGTAGCCTACCCTGATGCAAGCGTGCTACATTGCGTTGAAAATCCGGGACAATCATGGAATGCTTTGACTGTTGGTGCATATACCAAGGATGTAACCATTGGAGCTCAAGAATACAATGGCTTCTTCCCCGTTGCCGACAAAGGAGCCCTCTCTCCGTACAGTTCAACATCGGTAAACTGGGACAACAAATGGCCAATAAAGCCAGAGATCCTCTTGGATGGTGGTAATGTTGCTACAAACGGACAAGATTATATGTCTTGCCCTGACCTTTCTTTGTTGACGACAAACCGACAGCCTCTCGTCCGGCCATTCTCTACAATTTGGGGTACAAGCTCCGCAACAGCTCAAGCAGCATGGATGGCTGCTCAAATTTACGCGAAGTACCCAGGAATTTGGCCAGAAACTGTACGAGCTTTATTAGTCCATTCCGCAAGATGGACTGGTGAGATGCATAAGCAATTCTGTACGGATGAATTAAAGACAAAAGGGCGACGAAACTTGCTTCGCTCATGTGGTTATGGGATTCCGCATTTAGATAAGGCTATCCAATGTATGAACAATTCCGTGAATATGATTATTCAAGGTGAACTTCAACCATTTGAGAAAAATGGAAGTCGACCTCAAATGAAGGAGATGCACTTACATAAGATTCCTTGGCCTGCGGAAGTCCTCCAAGCATTGGGTAGCATTGATGTTGAATTGCGCGTTACATTATCCTATTTCATTGAACCCGGTCCTGGCGAAAAAGGTTGGCGAGACAGGTATCGCTATCCTTCATGCGGATTACGTTTTGATGTGATGAATACGGATGAAACTATTGATGACTTCAAGAAACGTATCGATATAAAAATGCGCGGAGAAGATATTAAGGACAAGGGCGACGGAAGCAGTGGAAGTACACGCTGGTATTTAGGCTCTGATAATAGAGATGTAGGATCAATCCATTCTGATTTCATTAAAGATAGTGCTGTGAACTTGTGTAATGCCAATTACATTGCAGTGTATCCGGTTATTGGGTGGTGGCGTGAAAGAAGTTATCTCGGAAAATGTGATAGCAAAATTAGATATTCTCTGGTAGTATCTCTTTCCACGCCCAAACAAGATGTTGATCTGTACACTCCCATCATCACGCAGATACCAAACACAATACAAGTGGGCATTCCAACTCCATAAGAACGATAGGCAAGGGCATTTGCTCTTGCCTATTTTATATATCCAACCATTCAAAAGTGTAATTTATAAACTTGTGCTGATATCTCGGCTGCGAGTGTTCTTACAGCATTTATTTCACAATGGAGGTAGTATAAGTGAGAAAATCGAAGAAAACAAGAGGAAAATAAAGCAGAGCCGTCAAGTTCGACGGCTCTGCTGCTGGTATGAGTGTTCTTACGGCATTTATTCAAAAAAGCTAGTACTATTAAGGTTTTACAGGCAGTTAAGAGCAGTATTTACCCCTGAAAAATCGAATAACTTCATCTTATTTTGAAGGCGTTCCGTGAAAAGGGGCGTCCTTTTGCTGTTTCAGGATGTGAAAAGTCAAATGATCAATGTATTGCCGTTTCCAATCAAAAAGGCAGTGTGGGTAATGAAAAAAATATTATGCAAAGTTTTCCTCTTCTAATGCAATTTAGACTAATTCATAATAAGAAAAAGCGCCACCACCATGCCATAGGCCATCATTTACAGTTCCATACTCTTTGTTTTCAACAACTTTTTTGAGCCGTTCAAGTGCGTAGTTTATGCTCTCTCTGCTTGCATCAATCCCTATGTATCTCCTCCCTAACTTGTGGGATACGGCCGCAGTAGTCCCGGAACCCAAAAAAGCATCCAGAACTAAATCATTTTCATTGGTAGCAATTTCGAGTATTCGTCTTATCAAGCTTTCAGGTTTAGGCGTATCAAAAACAGCCATGGATGGAAACATCGCCAGCAGTTGCTTTTTCGCATCGTTTGTCGTTCCTACATCAGCGGCTCTCCATAATGTTTCCGGGGTAATTCCAGGCTTCGCATCTGATAAGAATTTCTTTCGTCTTGGTGCATTATCTCCGTTTTCTCCAAACCATATATTATTCGACGCAATCTCTTTGAGCATTCGTTCTTCATTGTATACCCAACAGCGACCATTCGGCGGATCAAAATTTTTTCCGGAAGGCGAAGTAATTGAATAGAATTGGCTACTTACTGCGTGCCCTGCTTGGACATTCAAAGAGACGGACTGCCATGGTCCCCGGGGATCATCATCGCGATTTTTATATCTGGAGAGAATGGTACTATTTAGTGGCAATAAATTTCTGACATTCTTAAAACGGACGGGATCTTTGGCATATACCAAAATGTATTCATGATTGTTAGAAAACGTACAGCGATTTTCATGACTTGTCCGGTGTTCCCAAATAATCGTTGTAACAAAATTATTCCTTCCAAACACCTCATCGCAAAGAACCTTCAAATAATGAACTTCGTTATCATCTATTGAAATCCAGATACTGCCCTCGCTAGATAGAAACAGCTTGAGCTTTAAAAGAATTTTTCGCATATTAGACAGCCACTCATCATGTGCAAAAGAATCTGAGTAATGTGCGTACTCTTCACCGTTATTATATGGGGGGTCAATATAGATACATTTTACTTCTGAAGAATATTTTTTTAAAAGAATATCACTTACTGCGCAGTTATCTCCTAAAATAATCGAATTATGAGAAGGACCGTCGGTCTTATATATTAGCTTGAGCTCATTATTAGATTTCATTTGTATGACCGACCTCGTTTTCTTACTTTTTGACAAATTATCAGGCGTTCTGCATCTTGCAACGCTTCAAAATTTTTCGCAGTAGAATTCAACTTACTATGTGTAAAATGTCCCGGCGATACAACTTCAACGTTTTCATAGTATTGTGAAGCCTTTTCTATGAGTTGTTCAATCGTTTGCATTCTCGGAACGCTTTTACTCCCCTCAGAAAATGGTGAATAGGAAAGCACAAATGGAACTCGAAGTTTGGAAACGTCGGCAAATAGCAACTCAAACGCAGTCCCAGCCTGGGATTGAATAGAGAATGGTGACTGATGTCTGTCTTTCCGGTATATTGCACGACTTAGCTTTGTTCCATTCGGAAATGTTGTGGAAACCTCGGGCATATCACGCAGACAAATTGTTTCAAGAACATGATAATAACGGCTGTAGTGATATCTTGTATAGGGCGGATCAGCATATACTGCCGTAACATCGCTATTAACCATTTCAGATAGTGCATCTTTATAATCCATGCGTAATACCTTGTGATTGCAAAACGGTGAAGGCTGCAGTGTATCATATGCTTTGAGCCATTCTTCAAAGATTGTCATAAATGACATAGAGCGGTCTGCTAATATTTTTTTGAGAAGTTGCCTTTTGGGACTTCCATCATGTTTTCTAACTTGCAATGGCTGTGCAAATTGTTTGCCAATGGTATCAACAACTTCACTCACAGCACTGGCCGTTGCCGCCAGCAACATGTCGCGTAGAGGGAGATTATCCGTCGTAATTTGAAATATGTACTCTAATGTAGCATCCATCCAAATTGTTTGCTCATATGAGAAATACAATCCGCCAAAATATCGCGTTACCATAGATATTGGCGAATTGAAGATATTCCTGCACTTTAGTCTTTCAATAGATTCTTTAATGGCATCATGTAAATCTGTCTCCTCTGTATAATCCGCAATGGCGACAAACGATCCGTGTTCGATAATACTATATAACGCATCAATATCTCCATGTTCTGCAAGAAAAAAAGCTCTTTTTTCAAATTCAAGTATTGGAGAAAAAGCATCCTTAAGGTTTGCTAACGCTTCAGATGATTTTATCTTCTCAACGAGTTCATCGGGTGGCACAGCAAGTTTGGGAGTAAATAGAACCGCAGAACATAATACTCTGGAGTACTCTTGAATGTCAACGGCTGTCACAGGATGGCGCTCGCTAAGATATCGGGACACTGTTCCTGATCCAGAGAACAGGTCGCATATTCTCCCCGACAATGGTGCTACATGATCTATTACGTCTCCAATTGTATCCAACATTCGGAGCTTACTACCCAAATAATGAATGGGGCGTAGTTCTCTGTTTATCTCTCTTTTTGCGTTAGCGTCGAGTTCATTATTCATTTTTATTCCGCCTAACTAAGATAATTCAAAATAGGTAATGATGGGCATAACCTTTCAAGTTCAGCCACATTGGTCTGGTATCGAACCAGCCGGTCAGCGCGAACTCTCTGCTCATTTAATAAGTGCTGCAGAGTAGCATGCTCGCGGTGATCTGGAAAAACAAGCATATATAAAAATGTTCTCGCTGAGAGTTTTGCGAATACTCCAAGAACTCTTCCATTAGCAGGGTATGCGGGCCTTCCTTCAACATGAAGTTCAATTCGATAATTATGGCTTGCTACAGAAACGGGAGGGCGATGTCGGATTGATCCCAGTGCGCCATCCCAACTTACGTCGCGAAGGATCAATGATACTTGATGCGCTACACCTGGAACAGATTCAAAATAGCTTCTAAAGGTCTCTGCATCAAAGTTTGCCTGATTCCAACGCCCCTGTCCCCTTGGAATTTCGGCGATTAAGACTCTTGAAGTAAGATCAAATTCCCATGCTCCAACTTCATCGTCAATGTATTCAGGAATGGTTTCAGAAGTTTCTTGCACAGCAGGATCAGGCAAATTGTTTACTATTGTCCTATGACGACGATTTCTGGGACGCATTGCCCTCATTCTAACCGCATTTTCTTCCGCACGCTGGATTACATCCACATCATCTATCTCTTTAAGATTGTCCTCTGCACTCTGGAGCCAAGCATCCCAATGATCCTTCACTGTCTGGATTACATCAGTCGATACTTGAGAAACATCAAAAGCTTCTCGATTGCGTTGCATGCCCTTCTGTGTTAAATTTCCAGAACCTGCTATTACAAAGCCGTATTGCCCGCAATCAAACCAGCAAAACTTGGGATGGAATGTCGAACCTGTTGTGTTGTGCAGAAAAGCTTGTACATGGAGATTCGGATACTTTTGGCAATAATTGCTTATAGCGTTTAAGGTCCGCGTATTTGTAATCTCATCCATTCCGATGATTAAATGAAACTCACCAGATGATATGAAATGCTCAAAGGCGGGATCTCCAACTAAAAGATTAATACCATCAGCGGAAACAAAGGCATACGCACCACCACCATTATTTGCAGAACGGCAGCACTCCAAAATGGAGTCGAGCAACAGTTTTGATCCTTCAAATGTTGGATCTTGAATATACAGCATTTAAATTCCTCACAATCTGTACTTGGTCTTAGTTGTTGTTTTCTGGTACAAATTCCATTACGTCTCCGATATTACATTCTAATACTTTGCAGATTTTCTCCACTGTGTCCATTGAAACTGGTTCATCGTGTCCAAGCCTCACCATAACATTCTGGCTCACATGCAACCGTTCTTTCAAGTCTTTGCGTTTCATTTTCTTGTCTATTAACAATTTCCACATTTTATCGTAGCTAATTGCCATAGTCAAAGCCTCCACTCGATGCTTCAAACTTCTGCATAAGTATAGCACATATAATCACCAGGGACAATCAGTTAATCATTATGATTGCACAAATAGTCACGATATAGTGCAAATTCCTAAATTTCTAATTTGACACAAATTTGTTTTCTACGATATGGGCGTTTCTCTTGAAAAAGATGAAACGCCCTTTTTGCACCAAAAAGATTTTAAAAAGGTAAGAGGTGACTTTGAAAAATGACCAATGTAATTGCCGTCACCAACCAAAAGGGTGGAGTTGGCAAGACCACGACCTGCGCCAATCTTGGCATCGGGCTGGCGCAAGAAGGAAAAAAGGTGCTTCTGGTGGACAGCGATCCGCAGGGCTCTCTGACCATCAGTTTGGGTAATCCCCAGCCTGATCAACTGCCTGTAACACTTGCAACGGTGATGGGCAAGGTTTTGACCGAAGAAGCCATTGACCCAAAAGATGGTCTTCTGCATCACGATGAGGGCGTTGATCTGATGCCCGCCAACATTGAGCTTTCCAGCATGGAGGTTTCGCTCGTCAACGCCATGAGCCGCGAAAAAATCCTGAAGCAGTATCTGGACGGCGTGAAGCGCCAATACGACTATGTGCTGCTGGATTGTATGCCCTCGCTGGGAATGCTGACCGTCAACGCACTGGCCGCAGCCGACAGCGTACTCATCCCCGTTCAGGCGCAGTATCTTCCGGCCAAGGGCCTCGAACAGCTTTTGCAAACGATCAACAAGGTACGGAGGCTGATTAATCCGAAGCTCAAAATCGACGGCATTTTGCTGACGATGGTGGACAGTCGCACCAACTATGCCAAAGAAATCAGCGCCTTGCTGCGGGATACCTACGGTTCAAAGCTGAAGGTTTTTGATGTAGAGATTCCCCATTCCGTCCGCGCCGCCGAAATCAGCGCGGAGGGTCGGAGCATTTTCGCGCACGACCCGAAAGGTAAGGTTGCCGAGGCATACCGGGAACTGACGAAGGAGGTGTTGAAGATTGAAAAGCAGCGCCAAAAACATAAGTCTGAACAGCTACGATGATATTTTCTCCACGGAGGAAACCCGCGAGGATGCCAAGCGGGAGAAGGTCATGGATATGCCGCTTTCGGAACTGCACCCGTTCCCCAACCATCCGTTTCAGGTGCGGGACGATGATTCCATGAAAGAAACCGTGGAAAGCATCAAGGAATACGGCGTGTTGGTTCCCACCATTGTCCGACCACGCGCGGACGGAGGCTATGAGCTGATTTCCGGCCACCGGCGCAAACACGCCTGTGAGTTGGCGGGGCTTCCCACCATACCGGTTATCGTCCGCAATCTGGACGATGACGCCGCCACCATTATCATGGTTGACAGCAATATTCAGCGTGAAAATATCCTGCCGAGCGAACGGGCCAAGGCGTACAAAATGAAGTTGGACGCAATAAAACATCAGGGACAGAGGACGGATTTAACTTCGCCGCAAGTTGCGGCGAAGTTCCGCAGCGATGATAAAGTAGCAGAAGGTACTAATATTAGTGGCGATACGGTGCGCCGATATATCCGACTGAATGAGCTGTCACCTCAGCTTCAGCAGATGGTGGACGATAAAAAAATCGCCATGACCCCCGCCGTGGAGTTGTCATACCTCAAGCCGGAGGAACAGACGCTTTTGCTGGACACAATCGAAAGCGAACAGGCCACCCCTTCTCTTTCACAGGCCCAGCGGCTAAAAAATTTCAGTCAGGAGGGCCATCTGAACGAGGACAGTATGCTTGCCATCATGTCGGAGGAAAAGAAGCCGGAGAAAAACGACCTAACAATTAAGGCGGATAAGCTTCAGAAATATTTTCCAAAATCGTATACCCCGCAGCAAATGGAACAGGTCATTATCCGGTTGCTGGACGGATGGCAGAAAAAGCGGCAGCGGGATCAGGAAAGGTAATAACCGCCGTTTCAGGCGTTCCGAAAGGAGCGCCTTTTTTCATGTCTTGATAAAGGAGGAAACCGCATGACAACTGAAAAAATTAACAAAAACAAAGGTAAAAAGGAGGATGAAAAGCGAAAGCGCAAATGGCCGTATATCCTTGCGATTCTTCTGCTGTTGCTGCTTCTCCTGCTGCTTTTGCTGCGGAGTTGCGGAAATCAGCATCCCTGCCCGAACCCGCCGCCGTCCAGTTCCGTCCCCTCGTCGTCTGCTCCGTCTCTGGACGATACCGGGAGCGCGGAACCGGGAAGCGGCAGCACCCCATCACGGCAGGAAATCCTGTCCCGGCTTCAAAAGCAGGAAGTCACCGTCACTGACAAGGTAAGCGCACAGGCGTCCTTCCCTAACGGGTCGAAAGGGACTTTCGGTACATGGGAAGTGGAGAATCCATCTTCCAACACCGTCATTATGCAGTGTGAAATTGTGCTGAACGGTGAAACCATAGCGAAATCCGCACCAATCTATCCGGGACAGCACATCGACGGCCTCACTCTTTCCCAGCCGGTTTCATCTGGAAGCTACAGCGTGACGGCGACTATCCGGTATTACAACAAGGATACCAAGGCTTATCTCGGGATGGCCGACTACAAAATTCGTCTTTCCGTTTCGTAATCAGCCGGACAGTCCGGTTGATATAAAAATTCATAAGGAGGCTTCTCAATGAAAAGCAAACTCAGAAAGGTTCTCGCGGGCATCATCACCTTTACCGTGCTCGGCGTGACGGCTGCGGTTCCGGCATTCGCCGCCGACAAGACCGACACCGGCACGGGCAATGTCACGGGGAACGTGACGATCAACGGCTCCATCTCGCCGCTGACAATCTCCGTCACACACCCGATCAACGTCGCCTACGCCATCAGCCCGGACGCTGAAACCTTTACCGCGCCCGACATCACCGTGACCAATAACACCAAAGTCGCGGTGATCGTCACGGTGGAGTCTCTGAAAGCCGCTTCGGGCGGCTCGCTGACCTTTACCGACGTTGACCCGTCCGCAAAAGCGTGGCGCTCGCTCAGCCTCGCGGATTCCAAAAAGTATATCGCGCTCGGCATTGCGGCGAAGGGCAATTCCGGCTGGAACAGCGGGTACAGCACTTCCACCCATTGGGCGGTGAACGATTCGCCGTTACAGATCGGGACGCTGAATCCGAGCACTTCCGGCGCACTGTTCCTGACGGCGGATTACGGCCTCGCGTTCGACGGAGCGTACACGGCTAACCATCAGCTTGTTTTCCAGTTCCAGCTCGCATAAAGGCACAGGCGGGAATTGGCCGGGATTTTCCCGGCCAATCTTCCACGCCGAAAGGAGGGTTTCTATTTGAGGCAATCATTCAGGCGGCTTTTTCTTGTACCTCTGCTTGTCGCCAGTTTTTTATTGCCCGGTTTTTCTCCCAGCGCCACGGCCTCCGCCGCGTCGGTTCTGACGCTGACCTCGACGCCGAATCCATCCGGGAACTATGTGGCGCTGAACTGGACGAACAGTGACAAAAGCCAGCCGTACAGCTACATGCTCTATTCCAAATCCGCGCATGAATCAACCTTTCAAAGCATCCCCGCCAAAGACAATGCGAAAGTTTTGAACATCTATCCCGTTGTCGCGCCAACCGTTTCCTTTACGACATGGGATGGCAAGAGTTACACCCTGCCAAAGTCGGCGTCCCTTAAAATGTGGATGGAAACGCCGAACGAATACGATTCCAAAGGTTACGGCAAGGGCCTCATTTCAGTGGACACCGTTTCAATTGCCGATTTCAACGCCAACCCGGACGCTTACCTGAAAAACGCGGACGGTAGCTACAAATACGACGTTCTGTATTTCGGCGCGTGGGACGCTTTTGCCAGTCAGGACTTGTCCGCCGCAGCGGAAACCAAGACCGACGCCTTTATCAAAACCGGGCGCGGCGTTCTGTTCGGGCATGACACGATGGTGAGCAACGACCGAATTTCCATGCCGAATTTCTACAAACTTGCTCACTACTGCAATATTCAGACCATCCCGAAATACACGATACTTGGCGGTACACAGATCAAGGTTTCCAAGAAGGGCCTGCTCACCAACTACCCGTGGAAAATCGGGGACGTGGGTACGGTCCTGAATGTTCCGATGTCCCATTCCAATCAGCTTGCTTTCGGGGATGTCTGGATGACCTATCAGCAGCCCTACGCTTACCCCAGCAGCACAGAAGCAAACGGCTCCGGCGGGCAAGGCACCAACACCTTTTATCTGACAAGCTGGTCGAACTGCGCCATGATTCAGACCGGACATTCCAACGGTGAGGCGACGCCGGACGAGCAGCGCGTCACGGCCAACACCCTGTTTTACCTTGCTCAGATCACGACCGACACAAGCTGGAACGACCACAAGGGACAGGATTTGGACGCGCCGGACAAACCGGCTATCTCAAGCGTCACGCACAATTCCAACCGGACGCAGTATACCGTCAACTATTCCTCGCAGGACAATGCCACCGGCTACCAGTATTATGTGGAGACCACCGGCCAGAACGACGGCGCAAAATACGATTCCCCCGTTGTTTCCACATCTTTGAAAATAGGGATGAAAGGTTATTCAATCGTGGTGGATAACAATCCCGATACCGTCCCGGGTGGGAGCATTACCACGACATCAAACAGCTACACTTTTCCTCGTCCGTCCGGGAGCAGCTTTTACATCCATATCGCCGCCGTGGACAAGGCCGGAAATATCTCGGCTGTCGCGCACTACCATACGGATGAACTGGTATCCGTGACGCATCCGGTCAGCGTCAGTTACGCGATTGACCCGAACAGCAGTACGCCGTTCACAGCGCCGGACATTCCGATTACCAACCATTCCACTTTCCCTATAAAGGTTTCCGTCGCGGGCCTGAAAGCAATTTCCGGTATCGGTGACGCCGCACCCACGTCCTATTCGGACTGGAACAGCCTGTCGGCGGCGCAGACCAGAAGCGGAATCGCGCTCGGCGCGGGGATCGGCAAAACAGCCGGTTCCGGCTGGACGGCGGTTGACCGGGAATCTCCCATTTACACGGGCGACCTCGCGTCAGAAGTCCCGTTGGGGACGCTCGGCGCGAACGGAGCGTCGGGCAATCTGGCGCTTACTGCCAAATTCGGTTTGGCGTGGGTAAAGACAACGAATGTGTCACACGAACTGACGCTGAATTTCACGATTACCGACTAAGCCAGCCGTATGGAATGGAGTGATATAAATGGCAGTTTTCCGTGTGGAACGGACGCGGGATTACACGGTCATGAGCAACCATCATCTGAAAAACAGGACCTTGTCCCTGAAAGCGAAAGGGCTGCTGTCCATGATGCTCTCCCTTCCGGACGATTGGGATTACACCACGCGGGGCCTTGCCTCTATCTGCCGCGAGGGTGTGGATGCCATCGGAAAGACGCTCAAGGAGCTGGAAAACGCGGGCTATATGGAGCGCCGCCAGCTTCGCGGAAAGGACGGGCGCATCACGGACACCGAATACACCATCTATGAACAGCCGCGCAAGCCGCCGGATACGCCTTTGCCGGATACGGATTCACCAGATACGGAAAAGCCGTATCTGGATAACCCGGATATGGGAAAACCGGATACGGAAAAGCCCGCGCAATTAAATACTAAGGGAACTAATATCCCTAAAAAATCAAATACGTATGGAGCAAATACGTATCCATCCAATCCGGCAGACCGAAAACCGGAGGCCGTTGCACTGGCTGATTCGATGGATGCGACGGATGCCTATCGCGAAATCATCAAGGAGAATATTTCCTACGATGTCCTGCGGCAGAGATGCGACCCGGAGCGACTGGATGAGATCATGGGCATTATGCTCGACACCGTGTGCAGCCGGAAAAAGGAAATCCGGATTGCCGGTGAGGATATGCCCGCCGAAGCAGTGAAAAGCAGGCTTTTGAAGCTTGACGACAGCCACATCGAATACGTGCTGGAGTGTCTGGACAAAAACACCACCGACATCCGCAATATCCGAAGCTACATTCTGACCGCGCTGTATCAGGCACCCACCACCATCAGCAGCTATTATTCTGCGCTGGTCAATCATGACATGTACGGAAGCGGCCCGCCCGGATGGTAAACGTCCCGCGCGGGCTGTTTTCATGCCCGACAAAAATCAGAAAGGAGTAATTTTTGTATGAAACGACCCCTTGCATACATCACCGCACCGTGGAGTGCGGATGAAATGGAAAATACCGAGGACGCGGCGCGGTATTGCCGCAAGATCTACGACGCGGGCTTTTCGCCCATCTGCCCGGTTCTGTTTCTGCCGCTTTTTCTCAACGACGCCATCCCGCAGGAGCACAAGGACGGCATCGACATCGCCTGCAACTTTCTGCGCCGCGCCCATGTATTGGTGGTCTGCGGCAGGAACGTGGACGAAACCGTGAAAAACGACATCGCCACGGCGGAACGGCTGCACATCACCGCCACCACGCTGGACGGCATCCTCACCGTCAAGGGACAGGGCCGGGAAAAAGACGCGGAAAAGGAGCGGAGGTAACGTGCCGGACTATCAGAAAATGTACCACTCGCTGTTCAATGACGTGACTGATGCTATCTCAAAGCTCCAGCAGGCGCAGCAGAAAAGCGAGGAAATGTACATGGACAGCAAGGAAACCGTCCTCACCCCTTTCCTGAAAAAAAGTGAGGAAAAAAGGCTGGACAGCCGGTCCAACAGGAACCCGGCCCCGGCAAAGAAAAAACCGCCTTCCCATGATGAACGGTGATGGAAGGCGGTTTTCCCATGACAGGAGGTGTTCTATTTGCAGGAAGAAATTGAAAACCGTTCCGTGACGCTCATCATCAGCGGCACGAAGCTCACGGGCCGGGTGCTCAAAGCGGCGATTGCCAAGTATCTGGCCCACCGGAAGGAGAAGAAAAACGCGAAGGCCCGTGCCGGTCCCGTGGTTGCCCATGGCAGACAGACGGTGAAACAGCTCATTGGGCAGAACGCGGGAGTGTCGAACATTGAAATCACCGACAGCAACATCCGTTCCTTTGACCGCGTGGCACGGAAATACGGAGTGGACTACGCCATCAAAAAGGACCGAAGCGTGTCACCACCCAAATATCTCGTTTTTTTCAAGGCGCGGGACGCGGACGCGCTCACCGCTGCTTTTACCGAGTTCACGGCGAAAACGGTGAACCGGGCGAAAAGGCCCTCCGTCCTCTCTCGGCTCCGGCAGTTCAAAGATCTGGTCAAGGCGAATACCGTTGACCGGGTAAAACACAAGGAACAGGAGCGTGCGCGATGAGTGAAAAAACGAAAAAGCTGCTCCTGATGAATCTGCCTTACCTATTCGTGGCTCTGTTCGCCACCAAGTTCGGGCAGGCGTGGCGGCTGGACGCAGGCGCGGACGCTTCCCAAAAACTCCTGCACCTGATGGACGGTCTCACCGCCGCGTTTGTCTCTCCGCTGCCGAGCTTCCATCCAGCCGACCTCGGCGTGGGCGTCCTTCTCGCCGCCGCCCTCCGGCTGACGGTTTATGTCAAAGGCCGGAACGCCAAGAAATTCCGCAAGAACGCAGAATACGGTTCGGCCCGCTGGGGCAAGGCCGAGGATATTAAACCCTATATTGACCCCGTTTTTGAAAACAACGTCATTCTCACGCAGACGGAACGGCTCACCATGAACAGCCGGCCGAAAGACCCCAAGACGTCCCGAAACAAAAATGTGCTGATCGTTGGCGGCTCCGGTTCCGGCAAGACGCGGTTTTTCATCAAGCCGAACCTGATGCAGTGCGATTCCAAGGATTATCCGGTGAGCTTCGTGGTCACGGACCCAAAGGGCAGCATTATTGTGGAGTGCGGAAATCTCCTGCGGCGCAGGGGTTACCGCATCAAAATTCTCAACACCATCAACTTCAAAAAGTCTATGCACTACAATCCTTTCGCTTATATTCACAGCGAAAAAGACATTTTGAAGCTGGTCACGGCGCTCATCACCAACACCAAGGGGGAGGGCAAGGAAGGAGATGATTTTTGGGTGAAGGCCGAAACGCTGCTTTATACGGCGCTCATTGGTTACATCCACTACGAGGCCCCGGTCGAGGAACAGAATTTCGCAACACTGATCGAATTTATCAACGCTTCGGAAGTTCGAGAGGATGATGAGGAATTCAAAAATCCCGTGGATCTCATGTTTGAGGCGCTGGAAAAGGAAAAGCCAAACCACTTCGCCGTCCGGCAGTATAAAAAGTACAAGCTGGCGGCGGGCAAGACAGCAAAATCGATCCTTATTTCCTGCGGAGCAAGAATGGCCCCCTTCGACATTCAGGAGTTGCGTGACCTGACGGCCTACGATGAGTTGGAGCTGGACACTCTGGGCGACCGCAAAACCGCCCTGTTCATCATTATCTCAGACACGGACGACACGTTTAATTTTTTAGTTTCGATGGCCTACACCCAGCTTTTCAACCTGCTTTGCGAAAAGGCCGACGACGTGTACGGCGGGTGCTTGCCCGTCCACGTCAGGTGTTTGCTCGACGAATTTGCCAATATCGGGCAGATCCCCAAGTTTGAAAAGCTGATCGCTACCATCCGTAGCCGTGAAATCTCGGCCTGCCTTGTTTTGCAGGCGCAGAGCCAACTCAAGGCCCTGTACAAAGACAATGCCGACACGATCATCGGCAACTGCGACAGCGCTATCTTCCTCGGCGGCAAAGAACGCACGACCTTGAAGGAACTGACCGAATCGCTTGGAAAGGAGACAATCGACACCTATAACACCGGCGAAAGCCGTGGACGCGAGGTTTCCCACAGCCTCAATTATCAAAAATTGGGGAAGGATTTAGCTTCAGTCGATGAGCTGTCCGTCCTCGACGGCGGCAAGTGCATCCTCCAGCTTCGCGGCGTCCGGCCGTTCCTTTCGGACAAGTACGACATCACAAAGCACCCGAACTACAAGTACCTGTCCGACTATGACCCCCGCAACGCTTTCCATATTGAGAAGTTTCTGTCCACCAGGTTAAAACCGAAACCGGACGATGTGTTCAACACGTATTCCGTTGACCTCTCCGGGGACCCGAAAGCCGCAGAATAGCGGCTTTTTTCATAGATACAACTAAAAAATGGAGGTAGTATTATGAGTTTCTTTCATTCCGCAATCGGCGTTCTCCAGACCCTCGTGATCGCCCTCGGCGCGGGCCTCGCTATTTGGGGCGCAATCAACCTTCTGGAAGGTTACGGCAACGACAATCCGGGTGCAAATGGGCAGTGTCTATAGGGAAGCAACTATAGAACATGAATATAACGTGATAGACAGCCAATAGACGAATGTATAAAAGCTCTATGGAAATATGCAATCTGCGCAATTATGTTTCTTACTTATATGAATAGCTGAACTGTCAGTTCTTATTACAGACATCGGTTATGTTTACATATGAGGACATGAAAAGAGAAAAGAAATACAAAATATTATGTTATAGTATATATAACAAATTTCACAAATGGGTGTTGATATATGGAATGGTTAAAACGATTTTCACAAGCAATTGATTATATTGAACAAAATCTTGACAGTGAAATTAGCTATGATGAAGCGGCTAAGATTGCTTGTTGTTCAACAAATTATTTTCAGCGAATGTTTTCTTATGTTGTAGGGCTACCTCTTTCAGAATATATTCGACAAAGACGTATGACCCAAGCGGCTTTTGATTTGCAAAATGGGCAAGAAAAGATACAGGATATTGGTACAAAATATGGTTATGTATCTCCTGCATCATTTCATCGTGCTTTTCAGGCGGTTCACGGTGTATCTCCATCAGCGGCACGATTATCCGGTACCGAACTTAATTCTTACCCACAACTACACTTTTCGGTATCAATTAGTGGTACGAATGGGCTTCGCTATCGAATGGAGAAACGGGAAACAATGCGGTTTGTGGGTGTTACACTGCCTTTACCAAACAATATATCTCAATACGAGAAGCATTACGGTAAGTTTTGGAAAGAGTCAGCCGCTAATGGTACACTACGCAAGGTAATTGAATTTGGTGGTGATATAGATTCAACCGTCTGCGGACTAATAAGTGACATTGACCCTCAAAACCCAGTATATTACCTTGCAGTTCAAACAGATAAGCCTAAACCACGCAGTATGTCAGAGATTGTGATACCAGCGACAAGGTGGGCTGTTTTCACATACTTTGGAAGGCAACTGCTGACATATGAGGAAGCAAATAAACGCTTTTTTACTGAATGGCTACCATTTACAGATTATGAAGTAGCTCAAACTGCCGAGATGAAGGTATATCCTGCTCGCGAGGTATTCACACAGCCTTTTGAATATTGTTCAAAGTGTGAATTTTGGATAGCTGTAAAGAACGAACAGGAGGAATAATGATTATATGGATTTATTCAATCTTCACAATGCGGACAACCATAAATATCCTGTAATAGTGAGTATACCGCATAGCGGCACATTTGTACCAAATGATATACGTTCAGGCATGTTACCGTCAGTCGTTTTATCTAATGTTGATTGGTTCTTAAAAGAACTGTATGACTTTTTACCTGATATGGGTATCACGGTTATATCCTCTAATATCAGCCGATATGTTATTGATCTTAATCGCGATAAAACAGAGGACATAAATGGTGAGGACTTCTGGACGAAGCTGGTACATACTCATAATACATTTGGGAATCCTCTGTACTCTAGGCCCTTGCATCCTGACGAAATTCAAGGACGCCTGAAACAGTATTATGACCCATATCATACTGCATTGGAAAAGCTAATTAAAGAAAAATTACGTTTTTATAATAAGGTATTACTTTTAGACCTGCATAGCTTTTGTGTGGATTTTATTGAGGGAGCCAACGAGGACATCAGTTTATCCAATTACAATAATCAATCATCAACAACACAGTCCATCGAAGCCTTACGTGACATACTGGCGGAGCAAGGCTATAAGGTAGGAATTAACGTCATTCGTGGTCGATATATCCTGAAAAACTATAAGAAAATTTTTAGAGATAATATCGACTGTATTCAAATGGAGTTACGCTATTCGCAATATATTGACAATTGTTACTATGGAGAAGAAGAATTGAACAGCTGGAACACAGACCTTTTTATAGGTGGAAAGGCCAAACTACAGACTGCATTTACTAAGCTGTTTAATGAAATGGAGGGAAAAAATGAATTTTAGCAAAACACAGAAAATAGCTTATGTAGCCTTGCTTATTGCATTACAAGTAGTATTGGGACGCTTTGCTGGTATTATGACACCCATTGTGTCAATCAGCTTTTCTTTTGTACCATTGGTGATAAATGCAATCGTATTTGGACCAGTTTGCGCAACTGCTAGTTCAGCTATTGCTGATATTATCGGAGCACTTTTATTTCCGCAAGGCTTAGGAATCTATTTTCCCGGTTATACCGTGTCTGCTGCTCTTAATGGACTAATATATGGCCTCATACTTTATCGCAAACCCAAACAATTGTGGCGCATAAGTTTAGCTTGTATTATCCAAGGCTTATTTATTAGCTTGGGGTTAAGTACATATTGGGTATACATGATGACAGGAAAAGGCTATCTAGCAGTATTACCGACGCGTATCTTACAAAATGCAATTATGGTTCCAGTAAAAATATTTGTAATCTGGATTCTTGTTTACCGCCTTACATCGTATCTACAAAAATTCTCTATACTTGGAATTGATAATTATAAAAGCAAAAAGCATACAGAATCTTTGGATAAAAACTCGTGATATTTTCAATTTAAAACATGAAAGCACTCCCCATGCCGCCATGCCAGCGGAAAAGAAAAAAACCGTTGTTCGGCGGGGGATTCGTTATGCCCTAATAACTGTATTATCAAAGAATAGCGGTTTTGAGAAAATCAAAGCCGCTATTTTCTGTTTATTTATGAAGCTTGTAGTAAGAACTGTGTAATAGCTTGGCGGCTTTAGGATAGGAGGTTCTCATGTATCCGAAGCCGCTGATAAATGTTTGGGAGGAACCGTTGCCTTATCGTGACGGTTTGGCGTAGCTGATGTTTTAAAGCTATATAACTTCAAAAAATTATATCAAAAAACGGGCGGCTACTGCGCCCATTTTTCATACGACACCATTCGAGGATTTTCTCGGATAGGTGTCTTTTTATTTGCTGGCCTTGTGGACAAGCCATTGCGCAACTTCGAGCCAACTTGGCCCGAAGTGCTATACTGCCCCGGCTGTCGTTCTCCACCTTGCTCCATTCGACTCTGGAAGCCTGTAAACCTAAAAAAATCGAATGGAGGATTAACCATGATAACTGTAAATTTGAAAAACCTTTACTATTGGTGCAAGGAAGATGTTTTCGTAGAAATCACGGAAGAAATGCTGGAAGCCATGAAAGCGGCTGACCGTCAGGAATCCGCATACAAGCGGCGCACATATTATCACCGGGCGCATTACACATTAGATATTGGGGACGGTATTGCGAACGAGTGCGTTACCAAACCAGAAACGCCGGAGGAAGCCTACATCAAAAAAGAAACAGAGGAAATGCTGACCACCGCCCTTAATACTTTAACCGAAGCACAGCAACGCCGCTTACAACTGTATTACTTTGACGGTATGAGATACAGCCAGATTGCCAGAATGGAAGGAGTGACGGACGGGAGTATAAGCGGTTCGATTAAGTCCGCGCTCAAGCACTTGAACAAACAGAAAAAGGTAAATCAGTTTAAGGAATAACCCCTTGCTCCCGGTGTCACCGCTCTCGCGCTTAGCTGATCGGCGGCGCACCATGAAAAAGCGGAGTGTGGCCACAAGCCACGCCCCGCTTTTTCTCGGCCTGTTGGAAATGGGGTTGTGGAAGCAAAACCGTTTCTGTCAGGCCGGAACCCACCCGCAGGCGGCGTTCCCCCTCGGAGAGCCCACGGGACACTTTGCGCGTAGCGAAAGTGTCAGAGTGGGTCATATACTTCACATAAGTATATGACTATCATAGACACAGAACGACATGATTAACCCCATGACCGTCCAAAGAGTTCTTCTCCATTCGTACTTAATTTGAGCACAACATTATTATTCAGAATCAGTTGTGAAACTTTAGTATAGGAGTCTTGCTTATCTAAGGCAATAAAAACCTGTTTCTTTTGGTCTTGATACAAATCAAGTATTTTTTCAATTGCAACATCTGAAATTTGTTTAAGTAATACAGAATCATGGACTAATAATGGAAGCCTTGTAAGTGCCAAGACAGATAAATCCAATACAATTAATCCCTTATATGCAATGCCTGTCCCTGTATCATCTGGAGTAAAAAAAGTATATTTGTTCTCTCCAAAAGTTAGTATTGGTGCATTATAAGTACCTGAGTATATTGTATCGTTAATTTCTTCCATCTTACTATTAACTTTCTTTTCAAGCACTGCAAATTGTTCAATCTCTACTTCTTTTAGGCGGTCATTATCTTCCTTTTCAGTTTGTTTTAATTGAGACATTTTTAAGTAAGCTTCGTTTTGCGCTTTTAAAACGCCGATTTGCCTTTGCAAATCGGAATGTCTAGCTAATATAGTTTTTGAAAGCTTAGGGTTTTTTATTAAACTTTCTAGCTGTAGTTCATACTCGGAAATAACTAGCTCAACATTCGCAATCTCTTTTTGCAATCTCTTTTTTTCAGATTGCAGTTCAGTCGAAAAAACAAAAGAAATTTCACTATGAAATTTTTCTATTTCTGATAAGGCTGCTAAATTAGTATCGGGGAAAAACTTTTTAAGTTGCTCAAAATCATCTGTTGTATTTGAAAAACTGTATGAAAGATTTTCTTCAATTACTTTTAACTTTGCATTAATACTGCTTCTTTGCCTTCTGGCTCTGGAGAGGAATTGCTTAACTCTAATCGCTTCATCTGATAACTCGGCATCCAAGTCAACAAGGCCTTTTTCTAATCCAATAGCTATTTGTTCAATTTGTGCAGTAAGAGCTTCTATTTCTTTATTATTAGAATCGACTTGTCTTTTGGTTATGTTAGCAACAAAATGATGTTTTTGTGCCTTTCGAAAGGTATCAACAGCTTCTTTTGAAATACTGTGCTGTTTCTCAAGGTTGTGAATAGAGAAATACAAATCAAAAAGTTTTAAGAGAGCGTAGGTTGCCTTTTGAGATTTCTCCTTCATTACTGCATGTAATGGTTGTTTTTCACTTAAATTTTCTTTTCCGTAAACTCGAATATAGCGCCCAACAGCATCACGAAATGACAAATAGGGTAACTCTAGCTTATATTTCTCGTTGAGCCAGTTACAGAATTCATCAACTGATAATTCTTTTTGCTGAATATAATTGCTATCACATTTTAAAACGACTTGGTGATTCAATGTATTTCTTATAAAGCAAAACTTCTCTTCTTCAAAAATAAAAGAAAAACAAATGTCATGGTGGCCCACATTCCTTATAATATCTGTTGCATGAGCGTAAGTGTTTCCACCAAACACAAAGTCTACTATCATCAAAAACGATGATTTTCCGATTGAATTATCACCATTTTTTGTACCTAGGATGGTGTTAAGTCCTTTATGAAATTCAATTCTTTGTTGGTGAAATTCCTTGCAAATTATTTCAAAGAGCATAAATTATCCTCCCGGTTTCAAAATCAAATGATATACGCTGGAGAGCATATAAACATACTAATGTTTCAATATAATCTCCTATATTATCAAAATTTTGCTTTGTGACTTCATATAATTCGAATGGAGAAATATCATTATGTATAATGTTTTCTAAGAGTGTATCCAATTTTCCAATTGTACTCTCTTTATAAGATATAACCTTATTTGGAAACTTCATAGAACACCTCGCAGTTCTGTACAAAAAAAGACGTTATTGCTTCACATGCGGAATGACAAGTATTCAGCGTTTTTCGTCCAATCCATAAATTCATAGCCTCAAATATTTCATTTTTATTCGCACCTGCATTATCCATTTTTTGAAACGCTGCACGTATTTGCATACTCAATATATTAAAATCAAAACTACTAGCTCTTTCTAAGTTTCGAAATAGCTCACGTATATATGTAAAGTATATTGTCACATATGAATTGACTTTTGTTTTTAATAAAATCTCATTAGGATAAAATTTATCTGCCAAAGGAATTGCTAAGTAATTCAATTCGGCAAGTTCATTTTCAGTTAAGGTAGCAATTTTACTAATAATCTGTTCAATTTCAATTTCTAACCCCAAAGTCAATGTAGCGTCATGTAGCGTTGTTTTAAGAAGTAGTGATTCCTTAATAGCCTTTAAATGATTATATTCTTCTGGTGTCGTATGGTAATCCTGAGTACCATGACAATCTTTACAAAGAGCAATTCGGTTTTCAAAAGATTCCGAATTTTGACCCAATCGCTCTAATCCATTAAGTACGTCTAGTTGCTCTTTCGTAGGGCTATTAGGGTAAATATGTGCAATTTGAAATCTCTTCTCTCTCAATTTCTTTTGCGTACGAGATTGCAATTCCTTTCCACACAACGGACAGTGATTGTCTACTTCAAGAAGAAAAAGTCTAAGCTCGGCATCAGTAGGGTCTTTCCTCTTTTGCAAATAATTATCTATAGTTTCAGATATTTCTTGCTTTTCCATTAACTTTTTCTCCCCTCTGTTGGTGATAAAATGTGGCTAATTGAAATAGAAAAGACATTATGATTATAAATGTTTTGTTCTAATCAGTTGTGATTATCAATAAAAAAGACACAGCATTTACGCATATTTATAAACAATTACATTATACGACTTTTTTCCATATTTAACAATCCCATTTTAACTTCGGGCCAACTTGGCCCGAAGTTCCTTTTTGCCCTGACCACTACTAAAAAGTATCAGAACTATCACGGTAATTGAAAGGGGGCCGTGCCATGCAGAAAATAGACCGCTCCATTGTCCGCAATGAAGCCTATCAAAAGAAAAGTGTTTTTATCCGAGAACGCCACAACGAACGAAAAAATCAAGGATATTCCAATCCCGACATTGTAACAGACCGTTCCCACCTCAACGTGCATTTCAAAACCTGCGAGGGCAGTTACGCCGAAACTTTTGACAAAATGCTGGAAGCTGGAACCATTAGCACGCGCGGCCTGCAACCAGACGCAAAGATCATTGACGAGTTGGTTTTTGATGTGAATACCGCCTACTTTGACCGCAACGGCGGCTATGAATATGCAAAGAATTTTTTTGCAGAAGCCTACCGTTTGGCGGTTCAGGAAGCCGGGGGCGAACAGTACGTTTTGTCGGCGGTCATGCACGCCGATGAACGCAACCGCGCCTTGTCGGAACAGCTTGGGCGTGATGTGTTCCACTACCATCTGCACGTTGTTTATGTGCCTGTGGTGGATAAGGAAATCAAGTGGTCGAAACGCTGCAAAGACCCGGCGCTGGTCGGTACGACAAGGGAAGTGATTAAACAGGTCAGTCATTCTAAAAAATGGCCGAAGCTGAAACAGTTGGACAGGGACGGCAAGCCCGTTTTGAGCAAAAACGGAAAAGCCGTACTTATCAATTCCTATTCGCTTTTACAGGACAGATTTTTTGAACATATGAGGGCGGCGAGCTACACCGATTTTGAGCGTGGGGAGCGCGGAAGCACCGCCGAGCATTTGAGTGTTTTGGATTATAAAATCCAGCAGGACACACAACATATTTCCTCACTGAATGAGGTTATAGAAACAAAAGAGAACACCGCCGCCCTGTTGGATAAAAAGGTGGAAAAACAGATGGAACGGCTTTCCGGCTTGCAGGAAAAAATTGCAGTAACCAAACAAGCTGACGCTACCTTTTCCGAAATTGAGGGCATGACGAAAAAGACCATCGGCGGCAATGTTCAGCTTTCCCCGGCAGACTGGAAAACCGTGTCCGGCCTTGCAAAAAAGGGTGTGACCGCCGAGGGCGATATTGCCGATTTGAAGAAACAGCTTGCCACCGCGAAAAAGGACGCGCAGATATATAAATCCCGTTGGGAAAGGCTTTTGGAGGAAACAAAGCTGTTCCGGGAGGCCGTGAAACACGCCCCTCGCTTGGTGAAGGAATTTCTTTCTTCCGTGTTCCGCAGACCGCCGGAAAAACAGAAGCCGGAGCAAAGGCCAAAGCGGAGAAACAAGGATATGGAGTTATAGGCCACTTCGGGCCAAGTTGGCCCGAAGTCCAGAGGACGAATAGCCGCGCCGAATCTCAAGAGGGTGTTCCCCCTCTTGCACTCCCCCCACTCGCCGTGTGGCAGAGGTTCCCATGTTTAAAGGACATGGGAACCTTGCGGTTCAGTGTGGGGCACGGCTTATGTCAATGGGCTTTTGCGGCATATGCTCCCACACTCCGCTCGTCCGCTATTCCACAGTCCCATTGACAACGCCTTTCGCCCTTTCTGCTCTTTGGAGGAGGCCGGGGCGCGGGGCTGGCCCCGCATAAACTGACGAACAGCACCAACAGAGCGGAGCCGGTTTTGCCGTAGAATGGAGCGGACGGAAACGGGGCGGGAAATCTTGCTTCTGCTCCCCGTTTTCGGCAGTGCAATGGCATGGCAAAAATCCGGGCAGTCAATGGGTTTAAGGGTGTAACCCGTCCCTTGACTGACTGGATAGGCGCAGCGGCCTAAGTTTCGGACAGTCCATTGTTACGATTTTAGGTTTTTCACCTGACCCCAAACCCGCATAAATACTGGGTTTCTGCTCCCTCTAAAACCACGTTTCAAGGGGTACTAAGGGTTTTATATTACCTACCCTCTTAAATCAAACAAAAAGCTAACATTCATCACTTCGGGTCAACTTGGCCCGAAGTCACCGAAAGGAGTTTACTATGCAGGAAATCAATAAAAATGAAAATTTCTCCACTCCCGCCGTTATCGAGCGGGAAAAACATACCACCACCCGCAAAATAGGCAATACGACTTTCCTTGTGTCCTCCCGCTTTAAAGAGGGCAAGGAGGGGGATATTGTTTCTACCTTTGCCCGCTTGCTTCAATATGATGCCGACAAGCAGAACAAGGCTTGAAGCAAGGTTCTATGCCATCGACAAACTTAACAACAGGCGGCAAAGGCGGTATAATTAGAATATACATTACCGTCTGTTGGCTGTCAGAAAGAGAGGTCACTATGAAAAGACAGCCTGACAAGAAGATTTATTTATACGGCAGATTGAGCCATGAGGACGAGCTTCAAGGAGATAGCAATTCTATCATCAATCAGCGGAAAATCCTCACCAAATACGCCGAGGAAAACGGCTTTACCCCTTACGAGTTCATTTATGATGATGGTTTTTCCGGGGCAGACTTTGACCGCCCAGCCTTTGCTCAAATGATTGAGGAAGTGGAAGCCGGGAATGTGGCAACGGTCATTGTGAAGGACATGAGCCGTTTTGGACGCGACTATCTGAAAGTGGGCTTCTATACGGAAATTCTGTTTTCTGAAAAAGATGTGCGGCTGATTGCGGTCAATGACAATGTAGACACCGGGCGCGGGGAAAACGATTTTACTCCGATGATGAACCTGTTTAATGAATGGTTTGTCAAAAATACCAGCAAAAAAATCCGCGCCGTGTGGCAGGCCAAGGGCAAAAGCGGCGAACGCCTTGCCGTTATCCCGCCCTATGGCTACCGCAAAGACCCGGACAACCCGAAACAGCTTGTCATTGACGAGGAAAGCGCCGCCAGTGTGCGCCGGATATTTCGGCTCTCCGTGGAGGGCTACGGCCCCGCGCAGATTGCCCGGTTGCTGAATGAGGAACATATCTTGAACCCCAGCGGCTATAAGTACGAACACGGAATTGTGAAGAAAGCCCGGCCTTGCAAAGACCCGTATTTCTGGAATACAACCACGGTACATAAGATACTGGACGCACCGGAATATTTGGGGCTGACCATCAATTTCAAAACATGGTCGAAGTCCTATAAGGACAATCGACCTCACCTGAACCCTCCCGAAAAACAGCTTGTGTTTGAGGACACCCACCCGGCAATCATAGACCCGGAAACGTGGGATATTGTACGCAGTATGCGCCAGCACAAACGCCGCGCCCCGCGCTACGGTAAATCGGGTTTATTCTCCGGCGTGGCCTACTGTTCTGACTGTGGGAGCAAGCTATATTTCCATACCCGGTCAATCAAGAATAAGTGGGGAACGCGCTATGAGGGTTCTTACAGTTGTTCGGAGTATCGCAAGGACGTTCAGTATCAGGACAAGCGCAAATGCACCTGCCACTTTATCCGGGAAAGCCAGCTTACACAGCTTGTGCTAGAAGAATTGCGGGATTTGCTACGCTACATTCCGAAGCATGAAAAGCAGTTCGCGCGGGTTGTGATGGACAGGAGTGCACAGGAATACAAGCGGGAAACAGCGGCGAAGAAGCGAACCGCCGAGAAGCACCGCCTCCGCATTGCGGAGCTTGACACGCTGATTGAACGGTTGTATGTGGATAATGCTTCCGGGAAAATTACGGACGAGCGGTACGAAAAAATGTCCGGGAAGTTTGAAGCGGAACAGGAAGAATTGACACAGGCTCTTGCTTTTCTGGAAACGGAAATCGTCGCCGAGGAAAGTCAAGCCGTGAATGTTGACAGGTTCCTTTCCGTGGTTCGCCGCTATACCGAGATTGAGGAACTAACCCCGGCGATCGTCCATGAATTTATTGACCGTATTATTGTCCATGAGCCGGAACAGGCCAGAGGTGACCGCCGCCAAAAGGTTGAAATTATCTACAACAACATCGGTGCGGTTGACCGTCTGGCATTAAAGGGCTTGGGAGCTTAAAACAACTGAATATTTGGCATAGTGCCGTTACTTTTAACGCCGCCGCCAGCCATGAGTTTATGCTTCCTTTAGGACACTGTCCTAAAAGTCAGGGCATTAAACAGCTCATGGCGGGCGGCGGCGTAGCCCTGATCGGCATTACTCTGGTTCCGCTTCTCTCCAACCTGTTCGGCTGATGCCGACGCCAAAACACTCCGCGCCCCATTTACGGGGGCGCAGGAAAGGAGGTGATGCCGTTTGGATTTCATCAAACAGCAGATTACCGAATGGCTGAAAGAAATACTCGTCGGCGGCATCATGAACAACCTGTCGGGCATGTTCGACAACGTGAACAGCCAGGTCGGGCAGATCGCCTCTCAGGTAGGAACGACGCCGCAGGCGTGGAATACCGGTATTTACAACATGATCCGGACTCTGTCCGAAAACGTCATGATGCCCATCGCGGGCCTGATCCTCGCGTTCGTCATGACGCTGGAGCTGATTCAGATTATTACCGACAAAAACAATTTTCACGACATCGAAAGCGCCATTTTCTTTAGGTGGATTTTCAAAACGGCCTGCGCCATCCTCATCGTGACCAACACATGGAATATCGTCATGGGCATATTCGACGTGGCGCAGAGTGTGGTCAACAGTGCGGCGGGAATCATCGTTTCCGACACATCCATCGACATCAGTTCCGTCACGGCAAACCTTCAGACGCGGCTCATGGCGATGGACCTCGGCCCCCTGCTCGGGCTGTGGTTCCAGAGTATTTTCGTGGGCTTTACCATGTGGGCGCTTACAATCTGTATTTTCATCATCGTGTACGGGAGGATGATTGAAATCTACTTAGCCACATCCATCGCGCCGATCCCGATGGCGACGATGCTCAACCGGGAATCGGGCGGCATGGGGCAGAACTATCTTCGCTCCCTGTTCGCGCTCGGATTTCAGGGCTTTCTCATGATCGTCTGCGTGGCGATTTACGCCGTTCTTGTTAAAAGCATCAGCGTGAGTACGGACATCAGCAAGGCAATCTGGACGTGCATGGGTTACACGGTGCTGCTGTGCTTTACCCTTTTCAAGACCGGAAGCCTTGCAAAATCAATCTTCAACGCGCATTAGTCTGAGACAGGGACACAAAATTCACAGAGCCCCTTGTTAACGAGAGCAACCTTATATCTCTCTAAAACAGGGCGACTCTTATCTATTTGTTTTTCTTCTTTCAACAGAACATCAGCTAAAGATGCCCAAAAGCACTGTACGTCCTCGGTGGTGTGCGGAATTTCAAAAACGAGATACGTTCCCGCGGGTAAAACGCCAGATTGAACAGCCTGATCCTCAAATGTTTGATCTGTTTCCAGACAAACATCATAACGGCATTTTTCAGGTGAGGTAGTTGAAGGATTATCCTGAGCGATACCGTAGATTGTGCTGAAATCATTCCAAAGTTTTTGATGGCGTATCCACTCTTTCATATCGTGCATAAGCTTGAAGTTTTTTTCTCCATATGCGCCGATTCGACGCATGTAGACTACAGAATGAGCGGGGATCTTTTCTAAATGGATTGTCATAGAAATCCACCTTTCTTTACAGGGTACTTTGAGCCTAACATGCTTTAAAATTTTATTCAACTGAATTTTTATAATCAATTAAAGGAGGCATGATAAATGGCCTATGTTCCCGTACCCAAGGATTTAACCGCCGTAAAGACCAAGGTTCTGTTTAACTTAACGAAACGGCAGCTTGTCTGTTTCAGCGGCGGTGCGCTTGTCGGCGTACCGCTTTTCTTTTTGCTCAAGGGGCCTGCGGGGTTCAGCGCCGGAGCCGCTTCCCTCTGTATGGTGCTCGTGATGCTGCCGTTTTTTCTGATGGCCGTCTATGAGAAAAACGGCCTGCCGATGGAAAAGATCGTCCACAACATTGCCCGTGTGCTGTTTCTCCGGCCAAAGCAGCGGCCCTACCAGACCAACAATTATTACGCCGTGCTTGCACGGCAAAGTAAGCTCGACAAGGAGGTGCATCGGATTGTCGGTAAAAAAGCAAAAACCAGCCATGGAACGGTCATTGACCCGCGCCGAGAGGCGTCAGATCGAAGCCGCCGTCGCAAAGGCACGGCAGACCGATAAGAAAAAGCAGTCGGCGCAGGACAGCATTCCATTTCAGCGGATGTTCCCGGACGGGATCTGCCGCGTGACCGACAGCTATTACACGAAAACCGTTCAGTTTCAGGACATCAACTATCAGCTCAACCAGAACGAGGACAAGACCGCCATTTTTGAGGGCTGGTGCGATTTTCTTAACTATTTCGACAGTTCCATCAAGTTTCAGCTTTCGTTCCTGAATCTTTCCGCGACGCGGGACAGCTTTGCGAAAAGTGTCACCATCCCGCCGCAGGGCGACGATTTCGACAGCCTGCGTTCGGAGTATACGGAAATGCTCCGGAATCAGCTTGCCAAAGGCAACAACGGCCTCATCAAGACAAAGTACCTGACCTTCGGCATTGAAGCGGACAGCTTGAAAGCGGCCAAGCCCCGGCTGGAACGCATCGAGATCGACATTCTGAATAACTTCAAACATCTCGGCGTGACAGCCGCTTCCCTGAACGGTGCGGACCGTCTGCGGCTGATGCATGACATTTTCCGGATGGACGCGCCGGAGCCGTTCCGCTTTTCGTGGGATTGGCTGGCACCTTCCGGCCTCTCCGTCAAGGACTTCATTGCCCCCAGTTCGTTTGAGTTCAAAAGCGGAAGTATGTTCGGCATGGGACGTCAGGTGGGCGCGGTATCGTTTCTCCAAATTCACGCGCCGGAGCTGAACGACCGGATGCTGGCCGATTTTCTCGATATGGAATCCAGCCTCATTGTCACCATGCACATTCAGTCCATTGACCAGGTAAATGCCATCAAGACGGTGAAACGAAAAATCACAGATTTGGATTCCATGAAGATTCAGGAGCAGAAAAAGGCCATCCGTTCCGGCTACGACATGGATATCATCCCCTCCGATCTTGCCACCTACGGAGAGGAAGCGAAGAAGCTGTTGCAGGATTTACAGAGCCGCAACGAGCGTATGTTCCTTGTGACCTTTCTCGTTCTCAACGTGGCTGAGAACCGGCAGCAGCTGGACAACAACGTGTTTCAGGCAAGCTCCCTCGCTCAGAAATACAACTGTGCGCTGACCCGCCTCGATTTTCGGCAGGAGGAAGGGCTGATGTCTTCACTTCCGCTTGGGTACAACCAAATAGAAATCCAGCGGGGCCTGACCACATCAAGCACCGCTATCTTTATCCCCTTCACCACGCAGGAACTGTTTCAGAACGAGCGTGAGGCGCTGTACTGCGGATTGAACGCCCTAAGTAACAACCTCATCATGGTGGATCGGAAGCTCTTGAAAAACCCGAACGGCCTGATTCTCGGCACACCGGGCGCGGGCAAATCCTTCGCCGCGAAACGCGAAATAGCCAACGTGTTCCTCGTTACAAACGACGATATCATCGTCTGTGATCCGGAGGCTGAATACGGCCCGCTGATCGAACGCCTGCACGGGCAGATCATCAAAATATCGCCCGCGTCCACCGATTATATCAATCCGATGGACATCAACCTCAACTATTCTGAGGAAGAAAACCCGCTTTCGCTCAAGTCCGATTTCATTCTGTCGCTCTGCGAGCTGATCGTCGGCGGCAAGGAGGGCTTGCAGCCGGTGGAGAAGACGGTCATCGACCGCTGTGTGAGGCTGGTGTACCGCAATTACCTTAACGACCCGCGCCCGGAAAACATGCCGGTTCTGGAGGATTTGTACAATGAGCTTCGGCGGCAGGACGAAAAGGAAGCGCAATACGTTGCCACGGCGCTGGAAATCTACGTCACCGGCTCCCTCAACGTGTTCAACCACCGCACTACTGTGAATGTGAAAAACCGTGTCATCAGTTACGACATCCGGGAGTTGGGCAAGCAGCTCAAAAAAATCGGGATGCTCATCGTGCAGGATCAGGTCTGGAACCGCGTTACCGTCAATCGGGCCGTGGGAAAATCCACGCGCTACTATATCGACGAATTCCATCTGCTCTTAAAAGAAGAACAGACCGCCGCCTATTCCGTGGAAATCTGGAAGCGGTTCCGAAAGTGGGGCGGCATCCCGACCGGATCACGCAGAACATCAAAGACTTGCTATCTTCCCACGAAATCGAGAACATTTTTGAAAATTCAGACTACATTTACATGCTCAATCAGGCGTCCGGCGACCGGCAGATTCTCGCCAAGCAGCTCGGCATTTCGCCCCACCAGCTTTCCTACGTCACCCATTCCGGCGAGGGCGAAGGGCTGCTGTTTTACGGCAACGTCATTCTGCCGTTTATCGATCATTTTCCGAAGGACACGGAGCTGTACCGTATCATGACCACCAAGCCGCAGGAAGTGGCGACAACATGAGTATCCGTATCCAGCGAGACAGGAGGTGATACAGAGTGGATAGACGAGCGCCCCGCCTGCAATTTACAGAGGAGGAACAAACCGACCCTGTATTAAAAAAATCTGTCCGCAGAGAGCAGAAAGCGGCGGTAAAAGCTGACCGCGCACAGGCCAAAGTCCCGAAAAAGACCGCTTTAAAACGGCAGCGCGCCGTTGATCCGGCCACCGGCAAGGTCACGACGCGCCTGAAATTCGAGGAAGTGGACAAGAAAAAACCGTCCAAGTTCACCCACGCCGTCCGGAATGCGCCCGGGAACGCCGTTTTGATGCAGTTCCATCGGAAAATTCGGCAGTCCGAGGATGAAAACGTCGGTGTGGAGGCCGCGCATAAAAGTGAGGAATCCTCCGAAACGGGTGGGCGTCTGGCGCGCAGTGTTCATCGCTCCCACAAATTGAAGCCCTACCGGGAATCGGCCAAAGCGGAAAAGCAGCTTGACCGCGCCAACCTAATCTATTTACAGAAAAAGACCGTGCGGGATAATCCGCAGCCCTCCGGAAATCCTTTTGCCCACTGGCGGCAGAAGCGGGCCGTCAAAAAACAGTATGCCGCCGCGAAACGGACCGGACAGTTCGCCGCTTCTGCCGGGAAAGCCGCCGGAAACACCGCAAAGTCGGCGGCGCGGGAAAGCAAACGGGCGGCGGCTTTTGTCGCGCGGCACCCGAACGGTTTTCTGATCGCCGCAGGTGCTTTTCTGGTGCTGGTTCTGCTTTTAAATGTCCTGTCCTCCAGCTCGGTTCTGTTGGAAGGTGGACTGTCCGGCGTTACCATGTCCACCTATCCTTCCAAGGACGACGCCATGCTCGGCGCGGAAGCCGCTTACGCCCAAAAGGAAGCGAACCTTCAAGACGAAATCGACCATTATGAGGCGTGGCACGGCGGCTACGACGAATATCATTACAGCTTCGATAAAATCGGTCACGACCCCTATGTACTGATCTCCTTCCTGACTGCGTGGCACGGGGGCGAATGGACGCTGGATGAAGTTCGGGATACGCTTTCCACTCTGTTCTCAAAAGAATACCAACTGACGCAGACCGTAGAGACGGAACCCCGCTTCCAAACGGAAACGGATACGGTGACGGACCCGGACGGCACGACCCACACCGAAACTCGGCAGATTCCCTATATCTACACCGTCTGCAATGTGAAGCTGCACAATGAGGATTTGTCCCATCTTCCTATTTCCATTATGAACGAAGATCAGGTCGGCGTGTACTCGATGTATATGTCCACCCTTGGCAATCGGCCCGATTTGTTTCCCGCGTCGGCCTATCCGAACGCATCCACCGCCAAAAAGCCCACGGAGTACGACATTCCCCCGGAGGAAATGACGGACGCGCGGTTTGCCGCCATGATGACGGAGGCGCGGAAATACATCGGCTATCCTTACGTCTGGGGCGGCAGCAGCCCGAAAACCTCATTCGACTGTTCCGGCTACGTGTCGTGGGTGATCAATCACAGCGGATGGAACGTGGGACGGCTGGGGGCGCAGGGCCTCTGCAACATATGCACTCCGGTTTCTCCCGCCGACGCCAAACCGGGCGACCTTGTTTTCTTTGAACACACCTACGATACCGACGGCGTGTCCCATGTGGGCATCTACGTCGGCAACGGCATGATGCTCGCGGCTGGGGACCCCATCGGCTACTCGAATCTCAACACAAGCTACTGGCAGAGCCATTTTTACACGTTCGGCAGATTACAGAACCCATAACAGATTGGAGGAATCAACCGTGAATCCGAAATTCAAAAAAATCGACGCCGAGTATGAAAAGAACGCGGCGAAAATCTCCGCGCTGCAAAACCGGCAGAAGGAACTGGAAAAGCAGCGCCGGGAGCTGGAAAATCTCGATATTGTCGGCCTTGTACGGGGTATGGGCATGACTGCGGAGGAACTGGCCGCAGTCATGAAAGCGTCCCGCGAAAACCGGCTCGTATCCGATCAGAACAAACAGGAGGAAAATATTCATGAAGAAATCTAAAATCCGCATATTCGTCTGCATGATAGCCGCCGTGTCCTGCACGGCGGCTTTTTCCGTCAACGCCTTCGCCGACAGCACAGGGATGACCTCTCCGACTTTGAGCAGTTCCAACACCGCGCAGAGCAGTACCGCATCGTCGTCGGCAGTATCATCCGCAACGTCGTCCGGAACATCTCTCAAGCCTCTGACGCCGGACGGCACCGGGATGGTGATCGACAACGTGACGGACGAGGACGGCAAGGAGTTTTTCACCATTACCACACCGAGCAAGCACGTCTTTTACCTGATTATCGACCGTCAGAAAAATGCCGAAAATGTCTATTTTCTTGACGCCGTAACGGACAAGGACCTGCTTGCGCTTGCAAAGAGCGACGGCGAGGACGTTTCCGGTTCTTCTTCATCCAAGACCGCTTGCGCTCCGGAAACATCCCCCGCGCAGGCTGCATCGACGCCCACGGCTTCATCCGCTTCCCGGCCGGAAAAGCAGAACAGCAGCGCCGGAATTGCAGCGGTTGCCGTGCTTGCTGCCGTTCTTATCGGCGCGGCGGTCTGGTTCTTCGAATTCCGCAAGCCGGGTAAAAAGGACAAGAACAGGCCCGACCCGGACGATTATGATTACGCTGGGGACGAAGATGAAGATAACGAATCCGGGCCGGAGGACGAGCAGGATTTACCCGATGAAGAAACCGAGCAGAAAGACGGTTCCGAGTCATCCGACAGTGAAACGGAGCGTGAGGACGAATGACCTTTTTCACCGACAGTCCTTTCGAGCGGATGATGGTACAGAAGCCCCGGTACAGGCGTGAGGAACAGCCTCCCGCCCCTCCGAAAGGCCGTCCCGAGCATCCCCGTGACTGTTACCGCGACCTTATTATCACGCCGAAGCGAAAGGAGAATGAAAATGCGGCTTGTAATCAGTGAAAAGCCCTCGGTTGCCCAAAGTATTGCTGCCGTGATTGGCGCAAAGCAGCGCGGAGATGGGTATTTAGAGGGTGACGGCTACATCGTTTCATGGTGCCTCGGCCATCTCGCGGAGCTGGCAAGCGCCGACACCTATGATAAAAAATACGCGAAATGGCGGCGTGAAGATTTACCTATCCTGCCGGAAAACTGGCGGTTTACCGTAAGCGGGGACAAACAAAAGCAGTTTGCTATTCTCCGCACCCTGATGCGCCGCGGCGATGTAGATGAAGTCGTCAACGCCTGCGACGCCGGACGCGAGGGCGAACTGATCTTCCGCACCGTGTATGAAATGGCAGGCTGCTCCAAACCGATGAAACGGCTCTGGATTTCCTCGATGGAGGATGAGGCCATCCGGCAGGGCTTTGCCAATCTGAAACCGGGCCGGGATTACGACGGGTTGCATCAGTCCGCGCTCTGCCGCTCCAAGGCTGACTGGTTAGTGGGTATCAACGCGACACGCCTGTTTTCAGTTTTATATCACCGCACTCTGAACGTCGGGCGCGTCATGTCCCCGACGCTGGCCCTCATCGTGCAGCGGGAAGCGGAGATTTCCGCGTTTCAGCCGGAGCCATTCTATACGGTCAGCCTCGACTGCGGCGGCTTCACCGCCACCGGAGGCAAGCTGAAAGCAAAGTCGGAAGCCGAATTGATTGTCGCCGCTTGCAAAGACAAGACGGCTATCGTCAGGGCTGTGGAACATAAAGAAAAATATGAAAAGCCGCCCGCGCTCTACGACTTAACTACCTTCCAGCGCGACGCCAACCGTCTGCTTGGATACACGGCCCAGCAGACACTCGACTATCTGCAATCGCTCTATGAAAAGAAGCTCTGCACCTATCCCCGCACCGACAGCCGGTTCCTGACCGACGATATGGAAGCCTCTGTTCCGACACTGGCCTCCGTTGCCGCCGCGATCTGCGGCGCGGATGTCCCCGAACACCTCAACGCCGATCAGGTCTGCGACAGCGCGAAAGTCAGTGACCATCACGCCGTCGTTCCCACATCCGTCGCAGGCAAAGCGGATGTTTCCGCGCTTCCTGCCGGAGAGCGTGAAATCCTGCGGCTGGTTTCCCGGCAGCTTCTCTGTGCGGTCGGCAGTCCGCACAGATACACCGAAACCGCCGTCACGCTGGACTGCGCCGGGTATGACTTTGCCGCCAAAGGCAAAACGGTTTTCGTCCCCGGTTGGAAATTCTATTTGCAGGAAAAGTCCGACAAACCTTTGCCCGATTTGGCAGAAGGAGAGAATATTCCGATTTCTTCCGTTTCCGTCAAAGAGGGAAAAACCTCGCCGCCCAAGCATTACACGGAGGATACTCTGCTTTCCGCAATGGAGACGGCGGGCGCGAAGGATATACCGGAGGATGCGGAGCGCAGGGGCCTCGGCACCCCGGCCACCCGCGCGGCCATTCTGGAAAAACTCGTTACCACCGGCTTTGTGGAACGGAAAAAGGCCAAGAAAACCGTTAATCTCATCCCGTCGCAGGTCGGCGTGTCGCTCGTCACCGTTCTGCCGGAACAGCTTCAATCTCCGCTGCTGACCGCCGAATGGGAAAACCGGCTCAAACAAGTGAAGCACGGCGAACTGGAACCGGATGTTTTTATGAATGGGATTTCCTCCATGCTCCGGGAACTGATACAAACATATACGCCGATCAAGGGCCCGGAGGTGCTGTTCCCCTCCGGGTGTGAGGCAGTCGGCAAATGCCCACGCTGCGGCGGCAGCGTAACTGAAAGCAAGAAAGGTTTTTTCTGTGAAAACAATGGTTGCCGGTTCGGGCTTTGGAAAGACAACCGGTTTTTTGCCGCCAAGAAAAAGACGTTGACAAAAGCCGTCGCCGCCACGCTCCTGAAGGACGGGCACGCAAAGCTCACCGACTGCTATTCTGAGAAAACCGGCAAGACCTATGACGCCACGGTGATTTTGGAAGATACCGGAGAACACGTCAATTTCAAGCTGGATTTTGGAAAGGAAATGAAAAAGCGTGGTGGATCATGAAACTTACGAAATATGAGCGGGAGACGATCATCTGCTATAACGAGGAAGAAACGACAGCCAGCGTCTATACGCACAATAAGAAACTCATTCAAAAGCTCAAACGGCTCTCGGGAAAATACCCCGACAAAGTGAAGCCGGAGCGTCCGGAGCATCACGGGGCCGTCAGCTATCTTATCCCCAAACGCTGTATTTCCGTCCGGGAACCGTACAGCGACCGGCGGCGCGAAGCCGACAGATTACGGGCCAAAACAGCAAAAATACACCCTCCCGACAGGAGCATACGCTCCGAAACTGAATAGCGGGCGCGCTCCTGCATGGGTTTATTCTGGCCTGTGCGGGAGCGCGCTTTTTCCAATTCTATGAGCTGTGAAAGGAGCACTATATGGCTGAAAATAATAAGGACCGACTGAAAGAAATTACCGACAGCATTGAACAGGGAATCAAGGACCTGTTCCAGGGCGCCCAATATGCGCAGTATCTCCGTACTATGTCCCGGTTTCACCGCTATTCCGTCAATAACACCATGCTCATTTATATGCAGAAGCCGGACGCCACTTTCGTTGCGGGCTTTAATAAATGGCGCGATCAGTTCAGCCGGAACGTCATGCGGGGCGAAAAGGGAATCAAAATCATCGCGCCCACGCCGTTCAAAAAGAAAATTGAGGAAGAAAAGCTCGATCCCGATACCAAAATTCCCATGCGGGATGCGGACGGCAGCATCATCATGGAGGAAAAAGAAATCAAAATCCCCATGTACAAGGTGGTGTCGGTCTTTGACGTATCGCAGACCGAGGGGAAGCCTCTGCCGACGCTGGCTAACGATCTCACAGGGAATGTGAAGCAATATGAGATTTTCATGGAGGCGCTGCGACGTTCGTCCCCAGTTCCGCTTGCTTTTGAGGGGATGGAACCGAGTACGGACGGCTATTTCAGCGAAAAAGACCAGCGTATCGCCATCCGGTCCGGCATGAGCGAGGTGCAAACCGTCTCCGCCGCCGTCCACGAAATCACTCACGCCACGCTGCACAATTACGAGCAGGCACGGCTTGCCGCCGCGCAGGGCGACGAAACCGCAGAGCCGCCCAAGCCGAAAGACCGGCACACCGAGGAAGTGGAGGCCGAAAGCGTTTCCTACGCCGTCTGCCAGCATTACGGCATTCAGACCGGCGAAAACAGCTTTGGCTATATCGCTTCATGGAGCAAAGGCAGAGAACTGCCGGAACTGCGGGCTTCTCTGGAAACGATCAACAAGACCGCTTCCGGCCTGATCTCCGACATTGACCAAAACTTCCGCGAGGTTCAGAAAGAGTATGATACCGTACTGGAACAATTCGCGGCGGACGCATACCAGTACACGGCCTCCGTCATGGAACCGCCGTTTCCTCTCAACTCCATTGAGGAAGAAGTCCCGGCCACCGTGGAAGATTTGAAAAGCGGTTACGGAAAAGACACCCGTGCGGCCATTTTCAATGCCGCCAAGGTCGAGGGCGCGGCGTCCCCGGATGAACTTCTGCGGCGGCTGGATGAAATCGAGAAAATCTACCCGCCGAGGGAAACCGAGGCGATATATTTGCTGGACAATGCCGCCTATCTTTATTTGAAGGAAAATGAGGACGGATACGGCTATACCCTTTACGACAAAGAGAGCCTGCGGGGAACGGCAAACGGGTTTGCCGATGAGGGCGTCAGCTCTATTCCGACCGCTTATGAACAAGCGCTTGCCCTTGAACGCCTGGTTCCTAAAACCTCGGAAAAGGTGCCTCTTGACATTTTGAACGAGATTGCTGCCGTGCGTGAGCAGGACATACAGGAATATATCCGTAAAAATAATTTGGGTGGCCATGAGCGAATCGATCCGGAAGTACAGACAGCGCCGGACCAACCGAAAGCGGTGGATATGCTGCCGGATGCACCGGAACGGGCGCTCGACGAATACCCCATGCCGAATTCTGAATTGACCGTGGCCGATCTGGAAGTCTGCGGGTATCTGGACGGCGACCTGCTGCCGCTCTCCAAAGACCGGGCGCTGGAGCTTTTCGAGCAGGATCTCACTGTTTACATGATCGAGAATGGCGGCGCAAGTATGGCGTTCGACCCGGACGAGATTCAGGCGCACAGCGGCTTGTTCGCCGTGAGCCGCGAGGAATGGGAGGAAAGCCGGGAATTCTCCGCAGCCATAGAGGACCGGATGAAATATCAAGAACAGCGGGAAGCCGCTTTTTTGAAAACTTCTCAGGATGCTTTCGCCATCTATCAGGTCAAGGACGGCGACGAGCTGCGGGACATCCGATTTGAACCGCTTAGTTGGCTGGAATCCAAAGGCATTTCCGTGGATCACGGCAACTACGACCTCGCCTATACCGTCCCTCTTACGGATAAGGGCGATACAGAGGAAAGGCTGGCCGTTCTGTGGGACAGGTTCAACAATGACCATCCCGCCGACTATCACAGGCCGAGTCTGTCCGTCAGCGACATCGTTGCGCTCAAACAGAACGGCGTTGTATCCTGTCATTACGTGGACAGCTTAGGCTTTCAGGAGATTCCGGCCTTTCTGAAACCGGAAAATTACCTGAAAAGTGCGGAAATGTCGGTGGAGGACGATTACGACATGATCGACGGCATCATCGACAACGGAAAAAATCCAACCGTTGCGGAACTGGAGCAGCAGGCCAAGTCCGGCCAACCGATTTCCCTTCTGGAGCTTGCCGAGGCGTCGAGGCGGGAACAAGACGAAAAGAAAAAATCCGTCGTTGAACAGCTCAGAAATCAGCCGGTCAGCCGGGAACATAAAAAAGCAGCGCCCGATAGGGGTGCGGAAATGGAGCGGTGATATGTTTACCAACGACGAAATCAACCTGATGTGCATCTATTATACCGGAACGCGGGAGGGCCTGATCGCGGAACTGACGCAGATGCGCGGCTATCTCGGCGCGGAGGAAACGGAGCTTATGGCCCTGACGGATTCCGCGCTGGGCAAGCTTCGAAATATGAGCGATACCGAGTATGCTGCACTTGACCTGTTTCCGGATTTTGAAAAAGAAGATGAAAAGTAGGTACAATTTTATGGTGACATTGTTTTGAATAGACATTATACTGATAGATAAACAGGAATTTGACGACGACATTGTGCGCAGGCTGGTGTAGACCGTTTAGGTCATCAATGCGGGCAAGGAGGAAACACCACATGGAACTTTCGTTTAATGGCGGAAGGTTTGTATCACTCGATGGGGATTTGAACTATAGAGAGGTTCTTAAAGATTTTCCGACTGCGAAAATCATCAGAATTATTACTTATAACATTTCTAAGAATCAACGATACGATGCGCTTCTGGACGCACTGAAAAACGTAGAAGCAGATGTTCAAATGATAACAAATGTGCCTTCACGCATGACTGAATATTATAATACAGACGCTGGTCGTAGAATGCGCTCCACTGCAAGACAGAATATCCAAATTTATATTTCAAAATTGAATCCAGATAATTTTTCAGGTAAGTTTACTCCGTTATTCAATGTCCAAAATCATGCGAAACTGATTGGTACGGAAAATATTCTTTATATCGGTTCGGCAAATTACTCTAATGAAAGCAAAGATAATATTGAGGCAGGGGTTTTGATTGAAGACAAAAATTTCATTCAGGAATTATATACTGAGTTCTTCGATAGAGTACGGAAAGATTCCTTATCTTATTTCGATGAGAATTTCAGTTCCTTCCAGCTTTTCATTTTGTCCCTTTATGCAAAATTCCAGCATCACCATCATAAGATGCTAGAAGATTTGTATACAGACTATATGAGAACCAAAATGGTTGTGGCGGACTCGGTATTTATGGATGTAAGCGACCTTGAAGCCCTTTATAGAGATCTCGATGAGCTTGATTCTGTATGTGGAGCTGCAGATGACACTTACGATGAAGAGGACGAAGAATATAATGATGATCTTGAACAACTCAAAGAGCGTTTTGACAGACTTGACATTGAATGGCTAAAGGAAACAATTTCCGAAGGTGGTACACTGTATCGACTCGTCGCTTTCGATACAGAAGATGAAGCTAATGATATCATGGAAAGAGAATATGCATCAGAAGCCTACGACGAAAAATTAAACACATACGTTGAAAAAGCTATGGATAACGCAGCCGAAATATACTCCTCCTTGCATGATGCTTTTGCTGAGGAATCGGAGGACTTTCTTTCAGAAATTGAGAAAATCTTATCTGCCTTAGAAGCTGCTATACGTTTCACAAATAGATGGAAAGCAGCAAAAGTGAATCCGGAGATTGACAACACCTGATTTGTTGTCATAACAATCCAATTTGATCGTGTCACCAAAACGGAAAGAGCAGCCTAGGGGCTGTTCTTTTTTATGTCAATGACACCGAAAGGAGGAATTTCAATATGCCGAGTAATGTGCAGGCTCTGGCACAGATGGCGGACCACGCGGCGACGCAGATCACCGCCGGTCACACGGACTGGACGGATTTTCTCAAAACCGCCGCGCGGCTCTACAAGTATCCGTATCACGAACAGCTCATGATTTTTGCCCAGCGCCCCGACGCGACGGCCTGCGCCGGTTATGAGATCTGGAACGACAAAATGCGCCGGTATATCCGGCGCGGCAGCAAAGGGATTGCACTCATTGACGCTTCCGGCGACAGGCCGAGAATCCGGTACGTCTTTGACGTTTCCGACACGGGAAGCCGGGACGATTCCCGCCGCCTGTTCCTTTGGGAATACCGCCCGGAGCATGAGGACGCGGTTACGGCGGCGCTGGGACAGGAATATGAAATCTCCGGCGAAAAAGGGCTTACCGACCAGTTGAAGCAGATCGCCGGACAGTTGGCAAACGAATATTGGCAGGAACATCAGTACGACATTCTCCACATCGTTGACGGCAGCTTTTGGGAGGAATATGATGAGTTTAACATCGGAGCGCAGTTCCGAAGCGCCGCAGCCGTCAGTATCACCTACGCGGTTTTGTCCCGCTGCGGCCTCAACCCCGACGAATACTTTGAGCATGAGGACTTTCTGAGCATCTTCGATTTCAACACGCCCGATACTGTCGCCGCCCTCGGCACGGCGGTCAGCGAGCAGTCGGAACGGGTGCTGCGGCAGATCGAAGTCACCGTCAAAAATTACGAGTGCGAACACATCGCGGAAAGGAGCGCCACACATGGAGAACAACCTGACTTACAGCCGGAACGGGGATTACCTGATTCCCGACCTGACGATCACGGAGCCGACGGAGAGCATCGGGAAATACGGGAGGATGCGGAAGAATTATCTGAAGGAGCACCGTCCGGTCCTGTACAACAGCCTGCTGCTGTCGGAGAAACTGTACCCGCACCTGTTGGAGACCGAGCGGACGGCGACGGCGCGGCTGGAACGCATGATGCCGGAGCTGATGAAATCGGCGGGCGTGACGGAAAGCCTGAAAGCGTCAAATCCAATGCGCTGGGTGGGCCTCATGAACAACCTCAAAGCGCAGGCCGAGGAAACGATTCTGGCGGAACTTATCTACAGCTAAGTTTCTTCCCATCGGAGCAGGAACAAATACAGAAAATTGACGAAGCGGAGAGCGAAAAGCCCTCCGCTTTTTCTATGCCCACGCCGCAGAAGCCGGAAAAAAGCGGCACGGCCCAAGCCGACATTGACACCGCCCTTCAGGAATGGAGCGGCGATATTGAGAGCAAACACGCCGTTGCCGAATATATGCGGGAACATGCCCGTGACAAGGACACGGCGGCGTTTCTGCGCACCGAGTACGGCGACGATCTTCCGGCCTTTCCCGTTACCGTGGGCCACACATCGACGGATTTGCCTTGGCCGAAGGTGCAGCGGCGTATCGCTCAGCTCATTCGGGAAAATCGGTTTTACACACAGGAGGAACAGGCCGCGCCGCCCGATCTGAGCGGCCAGCCAATCACCCGCAGCGGTGACACCATTGAGAACGGCATCACTTTCCATAATGTGGTCTTGACGCTTTCCGGCGAGCAGAAGGAGGATACCCAGCGGGCGATTCCAGACAGCATCACGATTCCACTGCCCTACAAGGCGGGCGACACGGTATATCTGAACAATAAGCCCTTTGAAATCACCGAAATCGGCAGTTCGGACGTCCAACTCCGCGACCCGGCGCTTGCCTATCCCATCTTCCGCGCCGAAAGCCGGGAGAACTTTGAAAGTTTGCTGCGGCAGGATTCCAGGAACGGTCCCATCACGGAGTTTCTGGCTGCGGACTTGGAGCACACGGACGCCGATCTGCGGGAAGCCCTGACCTCCGGCCTGCTGGAACAGCGGGACAAGGAGAATATCGCGGAATATTTCCGCGAAAACGAGGGCAACATCCGCGTGGCCCAGCGCCTTTCCGAAACTTACGCCGGGACTTCCGATACGATGGAGCTGACCACCGGTGAGACAGCGGATTTCTTTGCCACTACCACCGGTTTCGAGGTCGATATCCACGACAAATACAACAGCAAGCGTACCGTTTCATGGAACGAAATCGCCCCTATCCTCCGCACTTTGTATCAGCGGGAGCAGGACGGCTTTTCGCATGAACCGGTTCTGCGGGAGCCTGCGAATCTCACGGGCAAGCCGTCCTATGAAGTAGGCGATCAGGTGGTTCTGGATTACGGCGGGCAGGAACTGTCCGGCACCGTGGGCTATGTTGGGGGAAAGGACGTGCGCATCGACACCGGCCCCTATTCGTGGAGCAATGAGGTTGTAAATCGAGACACCGTTGAGAACGGCATCCGGCAGGATGAACGCAATGCCGCCCTGTTTACGCGGGAACAGCCTGCCGCCGAAAACTTCCGCATCACCGACGAGCATTTGGGTGAGGGCGGCGCAAAAACCAAGTATGGGTACAATATCGCCGCGATCCGCACCCTGAAAATCATTGAAGCCGAGGGCCGCACGGCGATGCCGGAGGAACAGGAAACCCTCTCCCACTATGTCGGCTGGGGCGGCATCCCGCAGGCGTTTGACCCGAATAACGCATCTTGGGGCAAGGAATACGCCGAGCTGGTCGGCGCGCTGACCGCCGGGGAATACGAAATGGCGCGGGCCTCCACGCTAAACGCCCACTACACCAGCCCCACGGTTATCAAGGCCATCTATGATGCTGTGAAAAATTTTGGCTTCCAGACCGGAAACATTCTGGAACCTGCCTGCGGCGTTGGAAACTTTTTCGGCCTGCTGCCGGAAAGCATGGCGGCGTCCCGGCTCTACGGCGTGGAGTTGGACAGCATCACGGGCCGAATCGCCAAACAGCTCTATCCAAACGCCAACATCACCGTGGCGGGTTTTGAAACCACCGACCGGAAAGACTTTTTCGACCTTGCCGTGGGCAACGTGCCGTTCGGCAGCTACAAAGTTTCCGACCGGGCCTACGACAAGCTCGGTTTTCCGATTCACGATTACTTTTTCGCCAAAACGCTCGATCAGGTGCGTCCGGGCGGCGTAATCGCGTTCGTGACCAGCCGCTACACGATGGATAAGCAGTCGCCGGAAGTGCGGCGGTACATCGCGCAGCGCGCGGAATTGTTGGGGGCCATCCGGCTTCCCAGCAACGCTTTCAAGGCCAACGCCAGGACGGAGGTTACCACCGACATCCTCTTTCTCCAAAAGCGCGACCGTCCCATCGACATCCAGCCTGATTGGGTGCATTTAGGCCGGATCGAGGGCGGAATCCCCGTCAACAGCTATTTTGCCGATCATCCCGAAATGGTGTTGGGGACGATCAAATGGGACGATAAGATGCACGGCGATAAAAAGGAAACGACGTGCGAACCGCTGCCGGTCGCTGATCTTGCCCACCAGCTCCACGAGGCGGTTTCCTATATTCAGGGACAGATTGCTGAAACGGAGCTGCCGGATCTCGGTGAGAACGAGGAAATCGACGATTCCATCCCGGCAGACCCGGATGTGAAAAACTATTCTTATACCGTCGTAGACGGCAAGGTGTATTATCGGGAGAATTCCCGTATGGTGCGGCCGGAACTGAACGAGACGGCCAAGGCCCGCGTCATGAGCATGGTGGAGCTGCGGGACTGTGTGCAGAAACTCATCAATCTCCAGTTGGATGAATACACAACGGGCGGAGCGATTCGGCAGGCACAAACGGAGCTGAACCGGCTCTATGACGCCTTTTCCGCGAAATACGGCCTCATCAACTCACGTGGTAACAGCCTTGCGTTTGCGGAGGATTCCTCGTACTATCTGCTCTGCTCATTGGAAGTCATCGACGAGGACGGCAAGCTGGAACGCAAGGCCGACATGTTTTCAAAGCGTACCATCCGGCAGCGGAAAATTGTCACGTCCGTGGACACCGCGTCGGAAGCTCTCTCGCTCTCCATCGCGGAAAAAGCGCGGGTGGATATGGACTACATGGCTACCCTCACCGGCAAGACGCCGGAGGCGCTGGCCGACGAGCTGCGCGGCGTCATCTTCCGCGATTTGGGCGAACAGGACCCGGCAAGCGTTCCGAAAGCCTTTTACAAGCTGGACAACATCCCGTTTGTCACCGCCGACGAATATCTATCCGGCAACGTGCGCCGCAAGCTGCGGCTGGCCAAGGCTCTCGCGGAAATGCGGCCCGACCTTGCTGAGAAAATCGCCCCCAACATTGAAGCGCTGAAAGGCGCACAGCCGAAGGACCTCGACGCCTCGGAAATTGAAGTGCGCCTCGGCGCAACATGGATTGACAAGGGGTACATCCAGCAATTCATGGAGGAACTCCTGAACCCGCCGTCCGGTGTACGCGCTGGCATCCGGGTAAACTATTCCTCGTTTACGGCAGAATGGGCTGTTTCCAATAAAAGCAGCGTCGGGTACAACAACGTGGCGGCGTATGTCACCTATGGAACCGACCGGGCCAACGCCTACCGGATTCTGGAGGATACGCTCAATCTCCGGGACACACGGATCTACGATACCGTGACCGACCCGGACGGCAAGGAGCGCCGCGTCCTCAATTCCAAGGAAACCACCCTCGCCCAGCAAAAGCAGCAAGCTATCAAGGACGCTTTCCACGACTGGATCTGGAAAGACCCGCAACGGCGTCACACCCTGACGAAAGAATATAACGAGCTGTTCAATTCCAGCCGCCCGCGTGAATACGACGGGCGGCATCTTGTATTCCCCGGCATGAACCCCGAAATCAAGCTGCGGGAGCATCAATTAAACGCAGTGGCGCACCAGCTTTACGGCGGGAACACCCTGCTGGCGCACGTCGTGGGCGCGGGCAAAACCTATGAAATGATCGCCGCCGCAATGGAGGGCAAACGGCTGGGGCTATGCCAGAAATCCCTGTTTGCTGTTCCGAACCACCTGACGGAACAGTGGGCTTCCGAGTTTCTACGGCTGTGCCCCTCGGCCAACATTCTCGTTACCACACGAAAAGATTTTGAAAAGCGCAACCGCAAAAAGTTCTGTGCCCGGATTGCCACCGGCGACTACGACGCGATCATCATGGGACACAGCCAATTTGAGAAAATCCCCGTCTCTCTGGAACGGCAGAAACGGCTGATTCAGGAGCAGATTTGGGAAATCGAAAACGGGCTGGAGGAACTCAAAGACAGCGGCGCAGAGCAGTTCACCATCAAGCAGTTGGAACGCACCAAAAAGGGACTTGAGGCCCGGTTGAAACGGCTCAACGACAATTCCCGCAAGGATGATGTCGTCACCTTTGAGCAGCTCGGCGTGGACCGTCTGTTTGTTGACGAAGCTCACAATTACAAAAATCTTTTTCTTTACACGAAAATGCGCAACGTGGCGGGCCTCTCCACAACCGACGCGCAGAAATCCAGTGACATGTCTCTGAAATGCCGGTATCTCGATGAAATCACACACAGCCGAGGCGTTGTGTTCGCCACCGGGACACCGGTCAGCAATTCAATGACCGAACTTTATACGATGATGCGCTACCTCCAGTATGAAACTCTGAAAGAGCGTAATCTCGTCCATTTCGACTGTTGGGCCTCGACGTTCGGGGAAACCGTAACGGCCATCGAGTTGGCCCCGGAGGGGACCGGCTACCGGGCGCGGACGCGCTTTGCCCGGTTTTACAATCTGCCGGAGCTGATGCTGCTGTTCAAGGAAGCGGCGGACATCAAAACCGCCGATCAGCTCAACCTTCCCACGCCGAAAGCCGTTTACCACAACGAAGTTGCGCAGCCCTCGGAGATACAGAAGGAGATGGTGAAAAAGCTCTCGGAGCGCGCCGCCGCCGTCCATTCCGGTGTCGTCGATCCACATTTGGACAACATGCTCAAAATCACGTCAGACGGGCGCAAGCTCGGCCTCGATCAGCGCGTCATCAACCCCATGCTTCCCGAGAATCCCAATAGCAAGGTCAATATGTGCGTCAACAATGTGTTCACCTACTGGCACGACGGGCAGGACAAAAAGCTGACGCAGCTTGTTTTCTGCGATATTTCCACACCAAAGGGCCACACCGCCGCCAAGGAAAACCGGGCGGTTCGGGCCGCTGGGAAACTCGCGGGCGGTACGGAGCTTCACGCTTTGCAGGACGCCACACCGGAGGCCGACGCGCCGGAGGTGTTCAGCGTTTACTCGGACATCCGCGACAAGCTCATCGCGCGGGGCGTCCCCGCCGAGCAGATCGCGTTCATCCACGACGCCGATACCGAAGTCAAGAAAAAGGAACTGTTCACAAAGGTTCGTGCCGGACAGGTGCGCGTCCTGATGGGCAGCACCGCCAAAATGGGGGCAGGGATGAACGTACAGGACCTTCTGATCGCATCCCACGATCTGGACTGTCCGTGGCGTCCCGGCGATTTGGAACAGCGGTCCGGGCGCATCATCCGGCAGTACAACACCAACCCAGAAGGGCATATTTTCCGTTACGTCACCGAAGGGACATTCGATTCGTACCTCTGGCAAACTGTGGAAAATAAGCAGAAATTTATTTCTCAGATCATGACCAGCAAAAGCCCCGTCCGCTCCTGTGAGGATATCGACGAAACGGCGCTCTCCTATGCGGAAATCAAGGCCCTGTGCGCCGGGGACGAACGGATCAAGGAGAAGATGGACCTCGACATGGACGTGGCCAAACTGAAACTCATGAAAGCAAATCATCAGAGCCAGCAGTTTCGGCTGGAGGATAATCTGCTTAAATATTTCCCGGAGGAAATTGAGCGCAACAAAGGTTTCATTAAAGGTCTGGAAACAGATATGGAGACGCTGGAAGCGCACCCGCACCCGAAGGATGGATTTGCCGGGATGGTGGTGCGGGGCGATTCCCTCACCGACAAAGACAACGCCGGTGCCGCCATTCTGGAAGCCTGTAAGGAAGTCAAAGGGCTGGAGCCGATGGAGATTGGCAATTACCGGGGTTTTACCATATCGCTGTCCGTGGAGGGGTTCGGACAGGATTTTATCCTCACCCTCAAGGGGCAGATGACCCATCGCGTTACGCTTGGCAAGGACGCGCGCGGCAATCTGGTCCGTATTGACAACGCACTTTCCGATATGCAGAAGCGGTTACAGAATGTTCACGCACAGCTTGAGAATCTCCATTCTCAGATGGAGGCGGCAAAGGCCGAGATCGGCAAGCCGTTCCCGAAGGAGAAGGAGCTTGCACAAAAGAGCGCCCGCCTCGCGGAGCTGAACGCGCTGCTGGACATCGACAGCCGCGCGCCCGCCCAACGGTCGGCGTCGGAGGTTTTGGAGAAAAGCGAAAGGCCCTCCGTGCTGGAGAGCCTGAAAACACCTTGCGTCTGTGGGACGGGTAAAAAACTGAAACACGAATTGGCACGATAAAAAGCGGCTCCAACACGGAATTATTTTGTGTCGGAGCCGTCGTTCCGGGAAGCAGCGGCCTTTGCCCTGCGTTTCTGCTTTTGCTCGGTTTTCTTCCGGCGTTTTTCATCTATTTCATGCAGCCAGACACTGACCGGCGCTTTCCACGGTTCGCTTTTATTCGGGATGTTTTTGACAAGGCTGCGCGGATTCAGACCGAGGCGCTTGGCAAGCTCAATATCCTCATTGTTCAACCGGCATTTCTTTTTCGCGTCCTGCCACATCTGTTCGCTGTATGCCATTCGCACACCCCATTTCATATCGCAAATTATATCATAAATCAGGAGGTTAAAAATGAATATGATATCCGTATACAAATATCCCGCTGCCTATGCGCGGGAGAATAATGAGTTGGAACAATACCGCGCGTCCTACAAGGCAAACGTGGCCTGCAAGGAAGCAATTGAAACGGCCATCCGGGACAATTACCGCGATAACTGCCTCGGAAAAGAGGTAGTAAAACAGGTTGCCGATCAGTTTGGCTATGAGCGTATGTTTTATGTGCTGGCGAATACGGTGCAGCGAAAGGATTTTGACGGGCGTATTTCCCGTGACAACAAGGATTGGGCGAAAACCATTCCCGTCTTTGAGGATAAGGATTATTTCGGGGATGATCGGCGTTCAGAGTTTGAAGTGGATGCCGTTAACCCCGGCCTCACGGATATTTTTATCAATCAGGCACGGTGCGACTATCTGCTCACCCAGCCTCTGACCAAAGAGGACATTCAGTCGGAGGCTGCGCGGCTGCTCCGGCATCTGCAATCCGAGCGTGAACCGAACAGTCCCAGCGGTACGCATTTCATGGTACAGATTTCGCCGGATTTTCTGATCCGCGCTTCGACTAAAGACCACGACCGCCTGTTTGCCATGCTGCCGTTCAAGTCTCTGTCATTCTCCGCACTCAAGGATCAAGAAGGAATTTTCGCGTTCATCCAAAAGGATGAAAACCGCGACCAACCTCTCCGCCAGCGCAAGCCGTCCGTGCGGAAAAAGCTGCAAAAAACACAGGCCGAGCCAAAGGTGCCCGCCTCATCCAAAGGTAAGGAAATGGAGCTGTGACATGGCGAACCGCAAACGGGATATTCAGCTCAAGTTCCGTGTCACTCCGCAGGAGCGTGAAATGATCGAACAGAAGATGGCGCAGCTCGGTACGAAAAATATGGCGGCATATCTTCGTAAAATCTCCATCGACGGGTATGTCATCAGGCTGGAACTGCCGGAACTGAAGGAGATGATTTCCCTCTTGCGCCGGTCCAGCAGCAACCTGAACCAGCTTACCAAGCGGGTGCATGAAATGGGGCGCGTTTACGACGCGGATTTGGAGGATATCGTCCAAAATCAGGAACGGCTGTGGCAGGCGGCTAACGATATTCTCGCCGTGCTTGCGAAATTGAAATAGGGGCGTATGTCCCGAAAAATGGGGGCGGTTTACACCATGTAAGCCGCCCTGCTATTTTTTTGCCGCATCCTTGCAAAAAACAGCATAGGCGTTATAGTTGTATTAGAAATTGTAAAGGGGGCCAATTTTATGAGGCTGATACTGAAAATACTCGTCGCTCCGGCCATTGTGGTTCTGACCATTTTCGTCTGGATCTGTTCCACTCTGCTGTACTGCTCGGCGTGGGTGTTCGGCCTTGCCGGAACGGTCCTCGGCATCTTCGGTGTGCTGGCACTGATCACCCATCAGGTTACAAACGGGATCATCCTGCTGGTGATGGCGTTCCTCGTCAGCCCGTTCGGAATCCCGATGGCGGCGGCGTGGCTGATCGGCAAAATATAGGATTTGCGGTACGCGATTCAGGATCGGGTTTATGATAAATGAAGAGAGCCTGATATTTTAAAAGCGCGGAGCTTTCTTAGAAGTTCCACGCTTTTATCAGTTTTATAGGATTCAAGTACAACATTATGCGAAGTCCATGATAGGGGAGAAACGTTCCACTCTGAGGCATATTCCCCAAATATAGAAATGCCAGGGGAACAGTCATAAGTGAGATTTTGGGAAATGTCAAAATAACTGTGAGCAGTTACTCCTTTGATGTGATGCCTTTCCCGTTCGGAGCAGCGTCTTCTGCCACCTTTTTTGGGGTGCCAATACGAATATCTTTCCCTCAAACCGCTTACGACTTATACTACAATAGTACCCTTGATATAGTTTTCAACCCATGTTTGTCCAGGCAAGAGTTCAATATTGTGTGACGCTGCTGCCGCAATCTTTTCCGGAGAAGCACGCCAGCCCTCATGAAGATTGCGGATGTGTTCTGCTACGTCAAATGCAGCCATGTATTCTCTATGTACCGGAATCGATATCATGTCCGTGGTTCTTACAGTTGCAATAATCGGAAGCGTATTCTCAGTGACTTTCACGATAGCCTTATCTGCAGGTGCCTGTGCTACACTCTTTTGTAAAGCTTTCCACAGCGCCTCTATAGAATCCCTATTTTTAATTCCTAAAATAATGCCACTTAGCGATGCGATGCTTATTCCAGAAAAGATAAGCTCTTTTTTGTGTGACTTGACCCACGTAATGAATATACCTTTTCTCCTCTCTAACTCACTACCAATTTCCGGCTTTTTGATATGCTCTTCCACGCTCAGGCCCTCCCTTCATAGCCTACACCCTAATTATAGCGGGTATCTGAACGACTGGCGTTCGCAATTCGAGAACATCCTATCGGCAGTATTTAATGAATGCCTTGGCGTATTTGTTATCTAACTGTGCATAGGCAATCATTAGCTGGATGCCCATCGTCACATTCATTTCCGCTGACAAATCTGTATCAACCAGTCCGTTTGTATAGCGCAGCGCTAAATAATAATCACCTAAATCAGACCACTCCTCATCCGATTTTAAAGCCTTTATTGATTTGCAAAGCAATTCATCCATATCTGAAATGAATCCTTGTCTCTTACTCTCAACTTCTGGTGACACCTTTTTTATTGCTCTTGATAGCTCTAGCATATCGATTCTTTTTGATAACAGTTTATTCTGGAGTGCCAGCACTTCGGTCACATCGAATATCTGTGACCACCACACAAAAATGGTCCATACAAGATTAGCAACAGCCTCTGGCGCTTTAGTCTCTTCAATAGACTGTAAAAAAAGCTCTGTCACATCCGTAATAATAGTTCCCCTTAAAACTTCGCCACTTGCAAAGGCATTCAGGATTCTCTGACATAAATCATATCCTCTTTTGAATGAAGCATTATTCATCGCTTCCTCTGAAGAGGCAAGTGGTATAATCTTTTTGAACGTTTCAATGGCCGAAGATAAAGGAAGCAGTTGCACATTGATTTTTTCAAGACTGATTAGGTCAGTATACATCAGTTCATCGACTGTTTTTCCGTAATATTGGGCAATAGCTTTCAGTGTATCCGGGTCTGGCTTTCTACTGTTATTTTCATATCCTTTAATCGTGGATTTTGCAAATCCAATTGCAGCACCAAGCTCATCTAAGGTATCTTCATGAATTTCCCTTAAGTGCTGTATATTCTTTCCCAATAGACTATTGTCTTTCATCTATAATCCTTTCCGACTTGAACTTCCCATAGGTTTCCAACATGTGCTTTCCAATGGCCTCTGCATCATAGATGGGATTATCAGATAGTCCAACAAATAATGGAAACTCGAATCCCAAACATCTATCTTAATCTAACTAAATGATCTGAGATAAGTCATCGATACTGTCTCCAGTTGATACTTCATTATTATATTCCAGTTTACTCAGATTACTTTCTTATCCACTCTATGATATCTTTAAATTCGTTTTCTGACAATTTGGAAAAACTCATCCCGTTCTCATCAGCTAAGAAATCGAGGAACTCTCCAATATCATTTCTATAAATCTGACCTATTTCTTTTAATTCATGAGTTGCATTGCTAGTCGCCTCATAATCATTAATTTCCTTTATCATCTTTTCTAAGCTTTCATATTGTCTTTTCCAATAGTTTACATACTCCAGTCTGCCCAAAGCTCCGTCGTAAATATTAGCCGAGATTTTTTCAGGTGAATCTTTGCCATAATATTTTCTTTCATTTTCTCCTAATACAACAAATAATAATTTTTCTTGATAATGGTGGTCCTTTATTATCTCACCCACCTCATACATACATGCCTGCGAGCGTAAATATGAGTCGCTTACAACACTCAGAACGAAGTCATTATCCTGAATACTGTTCATAAACAGTTTAAAGCTTTCTTTGTAATTAATCTGTGTATACCTAGATATTTCTATTTGACTGTCCATTTTATCTTTTATGGCTCTTTCTAATATGTCAGCTATAGGTGCATCACATTCTTTATAGGAGATAAATAGTTTAGGAAATTTGTATCCTTTACTATCCTCAATAACTTCTATTCGATTGTCAACGTAGGTATAATATTTTCCTTCAAAGCATATTTTTGTTTTTGCTTTTTTAACTTTTATTACAAAAATATTTTTGCTATCAACTTGTACATTATCAAAGGCTTCTAATGGATTTTCAGACAGTATATGCTTCACATTCTCCATTATTTCTCCCATATTAAACTCTTTTAAAAATCCTTTGACATGAATTGTTTCTTCACTGATTTCCGCTCCTATTATTATGTATCCACCGGTTGCATTTGCAAGCCCCGAAACATACTTAGCAAGCATGACAGGTCGCATTTCAAGAATCACGCATATAAGATTTTGTTTTCTATTATTAGCAATTATATCTATAACACTGTCTTTATTAATTTCCATTATTTAACCCCATGTACTCTAGTCAATGGAATTCTGTTAATTCCAGTAAGTTTTATTAGTTTCCCCAACGTAATCTTTTCAGGCTCTCTTTTCCCATCCTCAACCCATAGTTCCCAATCTTTTGAATAATCCAAAAGATCTTTTTCTGTTTCGTAATATAGACGAATTTCCTCCCCATCTGAAGGTCTTGCCAACAAATATATTTCTTCATTGTCTTTCTTGATAATAAATATAGTTGGTGCAACTTTTTTTATTTGTGATAAATCATAACCATCTTTGTTGCTAAGATAGTTTATAATTCTGTTTTTAGAGCGTTCGAGGATATTCTGGACATAGTCAAACATTTCTTTACTGCGATTTGAGTCGCAAACGAACTCCGGTCCAAGTATATTATTTGCTAATGCCGAATTCAATTCTTCTTGAGTTGAAATTCCCCATTGTGCAAGTAGCTCTTTGGATATTTCAATTTTCTCAGGCTTTTCTGATTGCACATTAAGCTTAGATAAAATAGCTTCTAATTCATCTTTATTTGAAACGCCATACTTAGACAAAATATTATTGTATTCTTCAACTATATGCATATTTTCTGCGATATCATCATCGTTATAAAACCAATGTAAATTAGAACACAATTCATTAAAAGGAATACTTATTCGTTCTTCTGATCGTTGTGTTCTCAGAAATTCATAAAAATTTCGGAATACAATTTTTTCTTCCGCATTTTTTCCAAGTTTGTTTTTATTCGCTCTTATATAATTTATTATTCTGTCTGCAAACTGATCGATTTTCACAGTTCTGCTTTTTGGTAATTTCAAAAATATATCTTTTAGTAAAAGGGTTTCTCTGATATTGTAACCAGTTATATAACAAACATCTTTGAGAACATCTTCAATTTCCCCTGAATCCAAAGATAATTCAGATGCTTTCTTAAAATCGCCATTTTGGTTAGGTAATATGGGTATTCGTTCGAGCAAATAGTCCATATTATGCTTTGTAATGTAATCAATAAGGTTTGATAACCAATTTATGGCAACTGCATCATTTTTAAATAGGAACTGACTTGTTAATATATCAATTGAGGAACATTCACAAACATCATTACATATTTTTTTAATCCAAAAATTTAAAGCTGCATCAAACAGCTCATCGGAAAAGTTTATTACTTTCTGAACATTCCAGGTTTCATCACGATAAAATTCCAAACTTATATTCAAAAATGCATTTTGCTTTTCTAAATCTTGAGATTTTAGACAAATTACTTTTTTATAAAATCCTTCAATATTTTCATTTCCTAATTTTAATGACTTTTGAATTTCTGGAATCATATCGTCAAAAGTGTATTTACGTATCTCTCTTTTTTGTGATAAATTCTCTGCTACTTTTTTATCAATTAACATAGACTTAAAATCCAAATTAAGTAAAAGTGAAATTTCCTTGTATTCTTCTTCAATATTATAATCATAGTATAAAGAACTCAATTTGCGGAACTCTCCATTTTGATTTGGTACTATACTTGGTTCTAAATTCAATTTCGATGCAAATCCATATTCTTTTGAATACACCAAATTATAGAATTCAATTAACCATACGCATACGTCACCATCAATTTTCTCCGCTAACTGATTTATATTCTCAAGTTTTTCAACTTTTTCTATCAAGTTTTCTACACTATAATTATGACATTCATCCCACAATGAATTATACCAACATTCTAAATCTTCATACTTGGGGAGCATTTCTGGAATTAACTTACTTGATACTTCCCAAAGTTTACTTCTAATATTATTATCTGAATGATTTGGAATTAAAACAGAAATATCACCCCAACAATCCAGAAGTGGTTTTCTTTCGCCACAAAGTGTATCCATTAAATCGACTTCTTGTATATGTGACTTGAGTTTACCGATAATATTATCATTTAGCCAAACTTCGCTTAGCCACTCTTTGGCAGGTGGCTCTGATATTTTTGTAATGTTATAAATACCTTTGTAGTTTTGAGAAATAAAATAATCTAAGAGTGTAATGTATAGTTCTGTGGCTTTAACAAGCGCGTCCTTATTTTCTTTTATATCCAATGGTTCTTCATTATCGTATTCTTTATCTGTTAAATATATGCCATCTCGTGGCTCAGTGGGATTGAATGCTGCATTATTTATAACCACGGGAAATGAAAAGTCATCTGTTCCCAAAAGTGGAAAGTCACAAAATAACTTCGGCAAATATTGACGTGTTGGCTTGATTAGCTTTTCGCCATTTTTAATATTAACTTCAACGGCAAGTGCCAAATTAGCTGTCTCACTATCTGTCAATACAAAGATAGTTCGTTCATTCTTTTTTCCATTTGTTGTTATATTAACAGAAATTGCTTTTGCGTTTTTAAGATTCACACAATTAGTTTCACCACGTGTAATTGTCTGATGATATTGTTGATCTGCCGCAGATACTGTAATAGAATTGATTTCAGGAACAAAAGCAAATACATAAGGAGCTGAGACAATAAGATTATTTAATCCGTTTTTTGCAGTTTTAATGCCATTGTTATCTAAGCGATATGTAAAGCACGTGTTAAAATTATTTTCATTTATAACATAATTTATTTCAGTGGAATTCTTATTTAGCTGAAGACAACTTTCTTCTATTGATCTTATTATTGCACTTTGCTCAGTACTAGAACGATCTAAATCAATGTTAAAGGAATAAGTTTTATCACCATCATCTTGTAAATAACCTGATACATTTACTTTCTTTGAAAGCAAGTGAGTTGTTAGGAAACCTGTCCCAAATTTACCGGTTGTTTTTTGTACCTTAGTTCCCATTTTACCGCGTTCTTTTGTAGAAACTTGTTCAATAAGAAAAATTATATTCTTAGTTGAAAAAAGCTTACCATTATGTTTGAACTCAATAAGTTTATTTTTTTCATCAAAATTGATTAATATATCTACTGTTCCAATGGAGTTTGTAACATCTTTTGCATTTTGTATAAGCTCCCAGACCCAACGATAGGAGGTCGTTTTGTCGTTCTTCAGCTCAATATCCTTAAGCATGTCAATAATTTTATTTGCAGCCTGTGTTTCCTGAGCTTTATTACGTAACGCTTGTATTTTATGAGTAAAATCCATTTATTTCTCCTCCCGAAAAAGTATTGAAACGCCAAAGTCTTTACTATCCTTGACGTCAACTTCGTGTTGGTACTATATAAGCACAGACACTTATTGCTATGACACGCTGCTGGGCGAGCCTCTCACTTTTTTTGCTAAACCTACCTTTCGGCAAACTGCCGATTATTGCCGCAACTACATAGAACCACAGATTTTATGATAGCTATTTTCGTTCGGCAAATTATTACATATATTATAGCAAATCAAATAGCAATTTGTAAGTCATCCACATGTTTTTGCTAGAAATAAATAATTGGGGAAACTTGATAGCTGACCTATATTAAAAGGGAGGAGTGTTTATGGCAACTACGCGGCTGATGCCGCTGCATACCGGCAAGGGTCGTGACGTTGGCACGGCGATCAGCGACATTATCGAATACGCGGAAAACCCGGAGAAAACGGATTACGGCAGGCTTATCACCAGCTATGAATGCGACAGCCGGGCTGCCGACGCCGAATTCCTTTTTTCCAAACGGCAGTATACCGCGCTCACCGGCAGAACGCGCGGCGCGAACGATGTGATCGCCTATCATCTCCGGCAGTCCTTTGTCCCCGGCGAGATCACACCGGAGGAAGCAAACCGGATCGGCTGTGAGCTTGCCAGACGCTTTACGAATGAGAACCATGCTTTCATTGTCTGTACCCACATTGACAAACACCACATTCATAATCATATCATCTGGAATTCCACGTCCCTCGACTGCACACGGAAGTTCCGAAACTTTTGGGGAAGCACCAGAGCCGTGCGGTGGCTGAATGATACGCTGTGCATCGAGAACGGCTTGTCTATAGTAGAAAGTTCGAAGCGTCACGGCAAGAGCTACAACAAGTGGCTGGGCGATCAGGCAAAGCCCTCCAACCGGAAACTTTTGCGTGTGGCAATAGACGCATCTCTTGCCCAGAAGCCTGCCGATTTTGACGCGCTCCTGAAACTCTTGCGGGACGCCGGATATGAAATCAAACCGGGGAAAATTCTCGCCCTGCGCGGAAAGAATCAGAAGCGGTTTATCCGGCTGGACACCCTCGGAGAAGGTTACAGCGAACCGGAGCTTCGGGCTGTCTTATCCGGCGAAAAAGCGCACAAACCACGTAAGAAAGTCATCCGATCTATGCCAGAAAAGCGAGTCAATCTGTTGGTGGATATTGAGGCCAAACTCCGCGCCGGAAAGGGCGTCGGTTACGAACGCTGGGCCAAGGTGTTCAATCTCAAACAGATGGCGCAGACGGTGAATTATCTCATCGAACACAACCTGTTGGAGTACGATGTACTTGCCGCTAAAACGTCTTTGGCAACCGCCCGATATAATAAGCTTTCCGCACAAATCAAAGCGGCTGAAAAACGGTTGGCCGAGATCGCCGTCTTGAAAACACAGATCGTGAATTACGCCAAAACCCGCGACACCTATGTTGCATACCGCAAGGCCGGTTACTCAAAAAAGTTTCTTTCGGAACATGAGAGCGACATCCTGCTGCACAAGGCGGCGAAGAAATCATTCGACGAGCTGGGCGTGAAAAAACTTCCCACCGTCAAGAGCTTACAGGCTGAATACGCGGCGCTTCTGGCAGAGAAAAAAGCAGCTTACGCTGACTACCGCAAGGCCCGCGATGAGATGAAAGAACTGTTGACCGTCAAGGCCAACGTGGACCGTTTACTTGGCACCGACAGGTGCGAAGCGGAGAAAGAAAAAGAGCATGGGCAGCGTTGAGCTGTCCATGCTCCCGGAAGCGTCCGCAGGACGCGCAGCCGCACAATTTATTGTGCGATCAGAGGGGATTGGGGGCGCTGCCACCAACAAGCAAAAGGCCGGTTTCCGCTAACCGCGGAAACCAGCCTTTGAGCTTTGTGGGTACCACAAAGCATTGCTTGCCATATTGCGAGGCATGGAAATGGCATAAAAAAACGGGGATTCTTATTTCCCCGTTTGCTTAGCTGTCTTAGCCTCGTTTATACTCTTTGTGGTAGCTGCTACGATTATCAAGTCCGCGTCATCGAGTTCGTCAAGTTGGCTGTCGAGTTGACGACGGCGCGTTGTCTTTACTATACCATTATCTGGATAAAAGAACTGATCTACCGATATTTCAAACAAGGTGACAAGCTCATAAAAGACCTGAAAGCTCGGGTGCTGCCCATTGTTCTCAATGGACATGATATAGCGGGGCGCAAGGTTTACTTCTTGCGCCAATCGCTCACGTGTCCATCCTCTTGCTTCCCGAGCTTCTTTTATAGCTTGTCCGAAAGTTTTAAAGTCATAAAGTTTTCCTACATCACGCATTGACATATCACCCCATATAAGTTTACAGGTCCTAATAAGCAATCTAAACGATTTGTACAACTACAGTATGTGATATTTTATATCGTATTTTCAGTTGATTGACAGTTTTGCTGCTACATGCGATAATACGAGTATCATAGGAAACGGAGAGTGATTCGATGAACTTCGCCAAGATTGTAGTAACACATGACTACCTCCATGCAAAGCCAGACTCCTTTGGCGATGTTTGCATGGAGCAAGAAAAATAGTCGCCAAGCCATGCTGGCTTTGCTACTTGAAGATTATTTTCAAGGAGTGGGCCTACATGAAATATCTCAACGCTACGATGGTTCTCCCAGATGATTTAATAGAAATATTACAGGGCTTTGTTCAAGGAGAATACCTGTATATTCCTGCGAAAAAAAATCAACGCAAAAATTGGGGTGAGCTATCCGGTTATCGCAGAGAAATTGATAAGCGAAACCATCAGATTCAAGAAGCATACGCTTTAGGTTCATCAATAGAAGAACTTGCCGAATCATATTTCCTTTCCGTTTATGCGATCAGAAAGATTGTCTATAAAAAGTAATTAATCGAGGGCTGTCATTTTGACTGCCCTCGATTTTTGATTTACTGAGTATTGAAAATAATACAAAACAATACAGAGCCGTTCTTTCTATTGCTTGTGATGTTGCGATCTGATATCTTAATATATATGAGGGACCTCATTTAGTACCAATATTTTATAGAATTTATAGGAGGTTAAAACAATGGGCGACGCTATCGTAAATAAGCAGGCTGCATGCTTGAGCAGCCAATTTCGTACCACCAATATAACAATTACGTTACCGGAGTTTTGGCCTTATAGCTATAGATATGGAACATGATTTGTTAGTCATGTCTTATAGTTGAGCCAAAGAATTTTGTGAAGGCGCCGGTATCGGCGCCTTTTTTGCGCCCATTTTTAGGAAAGCAGAGAATTTAGGAGGAAAAATCAATGTTACAAATAGCTGTTTATGATATGGCGGGAAAAACCGTAGGTGAAATAGAACTTGAAGAATCTATCTTTGGGATCACCCCAAACAAGTTTGTTTTACATGATGTCATTGTAAATTACCTTGCAAATCAACGTCAGGGAACACATTCCACATTAACTCGTGGCAAAGTCAGTGGTGGCGGCAAAAAGCCTTATAAGCAAAATAAAATTGATAAGTCACGAGCTGGATCAATCCGCATGCCGCAGTGGCGTCATGGTGGAATTGTGTTCGGCCCACATCCAAGGGATTACAGTTACCATCTTAACAAGAAAGTTAAACGATTGGCTATGAAATCCGCACTTTCGGCTAAAGTTCTGGATCGTGAATTTATTGTAGTTGATAGTATCCAACTGGAAACTTACAGAACAAAGGCTGTTGTCGCTATGTTGAGTGCTCTTGGGGCTGAAAAGGAAGCACTTATTGTCACTGCCGTTCCAGATCAGATTGTTTATAAGAGCGCACACAATATCCCCGATGTAATGACTGCGACAGTGAACGCTTTAAATGTATACGACATTCTAAACCATGAAAAAATCATTATCTCCAAAGAAGCCGTTACCATGATTACGGAGATGTATATCGATGATGTCAAAGTATGAGCAGATAAAACAGACTCTTTCAAGTCTGGATTTACCGATATACCGTTACAATCAGATACTTAATGCAATATTTGTGCAACGCATTGGCAAGTACGAAAAGATGAATACTTTGCCACAAAACTTGCGCGATGTATTGGTTCGTGAATTCGGAGAAACTGTTTGCAGGGTAACTCCAATTACCGAAAGGAGTTCGGATCAGGTTGGCAAAACTCTGTTTTCTTTACAGGACGGAAATCGAATTGAAGCTATTAGGCTGCACTACAGACGTGGATGGGAATCGTTTTGTATTTCGTCTCAATGTGGATGTGGCTTTGGGTGCCGCTTTTGTGCTACAGGAGCTATAGGGCTAAAGCGAAATCTTACGGCAGATGAAATAGCTGACCAGCTTTTGTACTTCTATTTGAATGGACATAATCTGGATAGTATTTCGTTTATGGGAATGGGTGAGGCATTGGCTAATCCAGATTTGTTTAAAGTTCTTGGAATGTTGACGGACAAGACTCTTTTTGGTCTCAGTCAAAGAAGGATAACCGTTTCAACAATTGGAATCATTCCGGGCATTAGAAGAATATCCAAAGAGTTCCCGCAGATTAATCTGGCCTTTTCTTTGCATTCTCCGTTTGAGAAGCAAAGAAGTGAATTGATGCCCATAAATAAGAAGTATCCGCTTCATAAAGTGATGGAAGAATTAGATAACCATATAAGGCTTACGGATAGAAAAGTCTTCATTGCATACATTCTGCTTGATGGAATTAATGATTCAAAAGAGCACGCGAAAGCACTTGCTAAACTTTTACGCGAACGCGGTCCGAGTGCGCATTTATATCATGTTGATCTAATCCCTTACAATCGAACGGATATAACTGAACTTAAATTCACACCGCCAAGCGATTTTTGCGTAAGACGCTTTCAAGCGAGTTTAAGAGCAGAGGGTATAAGCGTTGCTGTGAGAGCTCAGTTTGGCTCAGATATTGAAGCTGGATGTGGACAGTTATATGGAGAAATGAAAGATAAGAAATAAAGAATAAAACCGCCGTTTTCCAATAAAAAGCGGATTTCGGAAGGTTCATTAATAAACTTTTTATAAACACGGCGGATTAGGAGGATACCGCTGTGTTCATTTTTGTACGACGTAGTTTTCCGGCCTTTTATTTATCAAATTATTTGCCAAAAAAATTTATAGGGACGTATGGGAACTTTACAGCTATAAGGTTACATACACATATTACTCAATAAGATATATGTGTTTCCGGGCTCGTTGGCTTTTTAGTCAATCGAGCCCATTTTACTGCATTTTCCTATTTTCTGTTGGCTGCCGCTCTCCGCCATATTTTCGCTTCGTTTTCAAATTTCTGAATTCGAACGGAGGAATGGCAAATGAAAACTATCAATCTGCGGGATTATTATTCGTATTACACTGTGGATATGTTTATAGATGTACCGGATGAAATTGCAGTAGCTTTGCTGAAATCTAAAAGACAGGAGAATGCGCATCGGCGGCGTTTGTACCGGCATAAGGCGCAGTATTCGTTAGACAGAGACGACGGAATTGAGCATGACATTTGCTTTACGTCACTATCCCCTTGTGAGGTCTATGAGCACAAAATAGCAATCGAACAGCTATACGCTGCCATTGCTAATTTGCCGGACAAGCAGGGAAAACGAATTTATGCGCACTACATACTTGGCATGAGCAAAGCCCAGATTGCACGGACAGAAGGCGTGTCCAAAAGCCGCATCTCAGAAAGTATAGAGCGTGGGCTTCGAAATATAAAAGTTTTTTTGGAAAACATGCTTTAACCCCGGAACCTTCAGCTCCAAAATGTCACGATTATTGGAGGGAGTTTTTTCCCTTCTATGCCTTTTGAAAACTGAATAGTGAAGACCCGGACACGTTCATTGTGTGAGGGAGCCAAGCCGCAGGGTGCGCCATGATAACCGGCCCAGGACGGTCGAGCGAAAACATCCGCTACGGCAAGTGGACTGTGGCAAGTCTGCGGGCGATAATCTCAAACAAGAAATAATGATACTTACGGTTTGAACGCTTCACAGCATTGACCGTCGCGCCACAAGTATGGGGCGGGGTGTGATTCCCATGAGGGCGGTTGCTGCCGCCCGTCCAGGTTATATTTTCGCAGTCACAATATGGGGGGCCGCACTGTGCCTATCTGTTCTTATGACGGCTCAAAATTCGCAGCGCGGTTTGCTCCCTCTGTTACGAACGGAGTTTTTAACTTCAGACCAATTTGACCCGAAGTGTGGAGCAAGATTAGAGGGCAGCGCCTTGACTGGTGTTGCCCTCTGGTGTTTCCCCACGGGATACGGCGAAAATCAAAGAGAATCTAGGGAGGATTGCTTATGCAGATAACGGAATTGGAAAGACGAACAACTGGTTCCGGCGAAACGATTGCAAAATTTATAGCCGGGAAACGGGCAATTCAGCTTGTCGGTACGTTTGAGAATAAAGCGGCGTTGGACGATTTGCTTTATTCCATCGCTTGCCGAAGAATTGCGGAACGGCTGGTGCAAAAGCGCGACAACATGGTGCTTCCTGGTGGATATGGTAAACTATAGATAGCAAATGATAAACTGTCCACCATAAGCCGCGCTTTTTGTGAGGCATCGAAAGGAGTTTCACAATGACAAGAGCGCAAACCATCACCAAAGAAATTTATGTCGCCATCTATCTCAGGCTGAGCAGGGACGACCAAAACGGCGACACCGAAAGCATGAGCATTTCCAATCAGCGCGATATGCTCATGTCCTACTGCGAAGAAAGAGGGTGGAAGATTTACGATATTTATGTAGACGACGGTTTCACGGGAACGAATTTCGAACGTCCCGGCTTCCAGCGGATGATTGGTGATATTAAAGAAGGCTATGTTAGTGTTGTACTGACGAAAGACCTTTCTAGGTTGGGACGCAACTACGTTATGACCGGGCAATACACTGATTTTTTCTTTCCCGAGCACGGCGTCCGCTATGTGGCGGTCAACGACAGCTACGACAGTGCCAAAGAGGATAACGACATTGCACCATTCAAAAATATCCTGAACGAGATGTACGCGAAGGATATATCCAAAAAAGTGCGTTCCGTCCGGCAGACGAGCGCAAAACAGGGCAAATTTATGGGGAGCAAACCGCCTTTCGGTTATGTAAAATCCCCGGAAGACAAGCATCTGCTTATCATTGACCCGCCTGCCGCTGAAATTGTAAAACGGCTTTTTCGCGAATTTGCCAATGGAGACAGCGGGCGTAATATTGCTGCCAAGTTCAACGGTGAAGGGATTGACACCCCCGCTGAATATTACTTCAAGCAAACAGGGAAACGGTCAACGCAGAGTAACAACGGTCAGCAATGGGGCAGTTGTACAATTATGCAACTGCTGCGAAACCAAGTCTACATAGGCAACATGGTACAGTGTAAACGCAAAGTTTCTTCATTTAAAACTAAGAAGCGGCTTGTTACCAGTCCCGATAGTTGGATAGTCGTGGAGAACACGCATGAGGCAATCATTGACCGTATCACATGGGAGTCCGTTCAAAGGCGTATGGACAGCACAAAACGCGCCTCCTCTCATCATTTAATTCAGGTCAACAGCACGGATGATGTCAATATCTTTTCGGGAATTATCCGATGCGCCGACTGCGGGGCAGCGATGGCCTTCAATCGCAAGGTGGGAAAAAGCGGAGCAGAACGGCGCTTTTACCGGTGCAGTCGCTATGCCAACAGTGGGAGCAAATCATGCTCCATGCACACGATTGACGCAGACACGTTGGAAAGCATCATCCTGTCAGATGTCCAGTTTTACGCACAGACGGCAATCAGAGATGAAAAGAAGCTGATGGACAGGCTGCTTTCTTTCTCCGGACAGGAACATCGAAACGAAAAAGCCGCGCAGGAAAAAAACCTGCGCGACGCTACAAACCGTATTTCGTTTATAGAAGATGCCAGCAAGCGACTGTTTGAAGAAAAGATTGCAGGCAATGTGCCGGAAAGCCTGTTTCGGAAGATGCTTTCCGACTACGAAAGTGAACTGTCCGCACTGGAAGCCAAGGCTGAGGACATCCGGCATAACGTCCAAGAGGAAACAAGCAGTGAGAGTGACGCAAGGGCGTGGATTAAACTAATCAAGGAGTGCGTTTCTATTAACAAGCTCGACCGTGCCACGGCGTTTCAACTCATCGACCATGTTGATGTGCATGAACAGACAGACGATAACGGTCATAAAAGCCAGAGCATTCAAGTCAGCTACAATTTTGTGGGTGTTTTAAGCTGAATCCATCCTCAAATTCCCCGTAAAACGCATTATGAGCCGTACCCGAAGGCACGGCTCATAATGACTTGGCGGAGAAAAAGGGATTTGAACCCTTGCGCCGGTTACCCGACCTACTCCCTTAGCAGGGGAGCCCCTTCACCACTTGGGTATTTCTCCTTATTGGTGAAAACAAAACAAATTATGAAGTTTTTAGATGGCGGAGAGGAAGAGATTCGAACTCTTGGTCCCTTGCGGGATCACTAGTTTTCAAGACTAGCTCCTTAAACCACTCGGACACCTCTCCATCACAAGTGCGAAAATAATAATATCATATTTTAGGGGCTTGTGTCAATGCATTCCATTAAATTTCTTAAACAAATATCCGCCTCCGTTTTATGCGGGGAGGCGGATATTCTGCTATTCGGCAAGGAAAGAGGCTTTCTCACACAGCCCGCAGAGTCCCATGGCGGGAAGAGTGACCACAAACCACAGCAGGGAAAACGGCACGCAGATCTGCCCCATAATGTTCAGCGGCAGTGCGGAATAATCCCAGACGTTCTGCTTCAGAGCGACATTTACAAGAAGCCCGGTGGCAAATTCCACTGTAGTGATAATTCCCGAACCGGCAAAGCATTTGACGGAAATCGGTCTGCTTCTCATCGTGTGGTTGCATACGCGGTCAATCAGGCACAGGCAAAGCCCGCCTGCCGCAGCCATGGAAATGTCCGTCTTCCCGCGACAGATCATTTCCAGCGCCGGATACACAGTTCCTCCGGTCAAAAATAGAAACGCATTTTTTTTCATCCTATATCACCCCACTTTGCGTTCATTGAAATTGTTTGCAGGGTGAATAAATTTATTCGTTCGGGCTCAAATTTAAAAAGGAAGGTCCGATATTATAGTTAAATAGTGTTAAAAGTTTGTAAAATATTTTAAAATCATTTCATAAAAGATTTAGAACCATTCACTTATTCAATTACGCAAAATTTGTCGAAATGGGTGGCTAAATGAAATACCAGAGAAATAAAATGGTTCCGATTATTGTCGGGATTGTCGCAATATTGATTGCGCTGGGACTGGGTTTTGTCTTTGGTGTGCGCAGTATTTTAACAGCGAATACGCAGACCTCCCTGCAAAAAATATCGGAACAGGGTTCAAATGCGGTTCGCGCGGCGATTGTGGGTAATCTGGATGTACTCAGCGCCCTTGCGGAGCAGAACGGGCTTACCCAAAGCGAGGCCGAGCAAAGGAAGGTCCTTTCGGATGAAGCCAGAAGAAAGAATTTTGTGCGGGTAGCTTATGTCGACAGGTCGGGCCGGGCGGTTACCAACGACGGCAAGACGATGATGATTAAAGAAAGGGAATACTTTCAGAAGGCACTGGCCGGTCACGCCAATATTTCGGGGGAACTCTACGATCTGTTTGCCCCCCAAAACAAAATTATCGCGTATGCGGTGCCGGTGATCCGTACACGGAAAATTGTCGGCGTACTGGTCGCGACGACGCCGGATGATGAAGAGCTGAACATCATGGATAATATTGCCGTTGATTCGGATTATTCCATTTATATTATTTCCAGTGACGGAACGGTGGTTTCCAACCGGAGCGGCCAGGATCAGTTCAGCAACTTTTTTCAATACGTAGGAGCACAGTCCTCACACACGGAAATCAGTAAAATGAAGGAGGACTTTCTGTCCCGGCAGTCGGGCAAAGGAGTCTGTAAGGTTAACGGAATCGACAGGCTGGTTGGATACAGCGGCATTCGGGGAACGGATGGCTGGATGTTTGCGGTCACGGTGGAAAAAAATAAAATGATGGCTCCGGGCAATCAGATCCTGATCATGAGCGGAATTTTATTCGGACTGCTGATTCTTGAATTCGTCGTTGCCTCCATCGGCTTTTTTAAATTTAAGAAAAGCAGCTATGAAGCGAATATGCAGCGCAAAGAGGACATCAGCTATTACACTTACACCGACCCTCTGACGAATCTGCCGAACCGCAAGGGAGTAAAAAAGAATATTTCCGAATGGATCGGGCTTTGCCGTGCGGAAAGCAAAAATGGAGCGGCTTTTTTTCTGGACATCGACAACTTCCAGTCGGTCAATAATACCTTCGGCAGTGACATCGGTGACTCTTTCCTCGCTTCGGCGGCGGCCCGTCTGGCCTCTGTGGAAGGAGAAAACATGCTGGTCGGCAGAATCGGCGGGGATGAGTTCACCCTGCTGATTTCCAATGTGAATACTACGGAAGAGCTTGAAAGCTACGCTAAAAATATTCTGCGTCTGTTTGAGGAGCCGTTTCTGATTCATGATAATATCATTCAGCTGACGTGCAGCATCGGTGCCATCCTGTTTAATTGCCGCGAAATTATTGAGGAAGACAGGTTTGACGAAATCATCAACCGCGGCGAATTTGTCCTGCATGAAGCGAAGAGCTCGTCGAAGGGAAGCTATGCCCTGTTCAACGAAGAATTCGGAATTACGATTGACCGCCAGCATCAGATGCAGCGGGAGCTCAAGCTGTCCATTCACAATGGTGAGCTCTGCTGTTATTTTCAGCCGCAGTACGATTATGAGAAAAAGGCGATTGTCGGCTTTGAGTCCCTGGCCCGCTGGAACAGCGCCAAATTCGGGATGGTATCGCCGGTTACGTTTATCGCGATGGCGGAAAACACCGGCTTTATCAAGGAACTGGGACGGTTTGTCGTCGACCGGACGTTTGCTTTTGCACAGGAAGTACAGGGCCGCGGGCTCAGGGTTTCCTTCAACACCTCCCCTGTGGAGCTTCTGCAGGCGGACTACGTGGATTATGTGCTGGAACGCTTCTGCTACTACGGGCTGGCTCCCGGCAGCGTGGCGATCGAGGTAACGGAATCCACCCTCATAGAATCTTTCGACGGGGTCATTAAAAAGCTCGAAATTCTGAGCAGCCACGGTATTTCCGTGTACCTTGACGATTTCGGGACGGGATTTTCTTCGCTGACCTATCTGAAAAATCTCCCCATCCATTCGGTGAAAATCGATAAAAGCTTTATCGACGAGGTGGTAACCGACCGGGTGGGACGCGATATTGTGGACATGATTGTCCGGCTGGCCAAAAGGCTGAATCTGGAGGTCATCGCGGAGGGCGTGGAAACGCAGGCTCAGGTCGACTGTATTTACATCTGCGGCTGCAGGATGATTCAGGGATACTTCATCAGTCCGCCGGTGCCCTGGGAAAAAGCGATCGCACTGTTGGATGGAGTGCATAAATAATGGACATACTGCGGGGTAAGATTGATTGATTTTGCCCCGTAGTTTTTTTTGCTTTTTGTGTTATAATTTGATTTAGAAAAGAAATTTTCGATAATTTCCGCCGCAAATAAAAATAATTTTTATTTGCGAGCTTCAGCCGCCACAGGAAAGGAAGAGTTTTATGAAAATTATCAGCGCACCGGATTATCTGAGCATGAGCCGGAAAGCGGCCAACATTATTTCCGCACAGGTTATTCTGTTTCCCAATTCGGTTTTGGGTCTTGCCACCGGTTCCACACCGCTTGGTGTATACAAGCAGCTGATAGAATGGTATAAAAAAGACGATATCGACTTCTCAAAGGTACACAGCGTCAATCTTGACGAATATTGCGGGCTGTCAGGCGAGCATGAGCAGAGCTACCGTTATTATATGAATGCAAATTTCTTCAGCCAGGTCAATCTTCCGATCGAGAACACGAATGTCCCGAACGGGCTTGCAAAGGACATCGACGCGGAATGTAAACGGTACGACAACGTCATCACCAGCTTGGGCGGCATCGACCTGCAGCTTCTGGGCATCGGGCACACCGGTCACATCGGGTTCAACGAGCCGGACGACGACTTTGACAAAACGACGCACTGTGTGAAGCTGAAACAGAAAACCATCGATGCAAACGCGCGTTTCTTTGAAAACGCCTCGGAAGTGCCGCAGCGTGCTCTCACGATGGGCATCAAGGCGATCATGCAGGCGAAAAAGATTCTTCTGGTCGCCAACGGCTCCAGCAAAGCAGAGATCCTCTGCCGTTCACTCTTCGGGCCGATTACCCCGGAAGTCCCCGCGTCCATCCTTCAGCTCCACAACGACCTGACGGTTGTAGCGGACGAAGAGGCGCTTGCAGTCATCCGCGGCAAGTATCCCTCTGCGATCGGATAAATTTAATAGCGATTTTACAGGGTGGGCTTCGGTTCACCCTTATTTTTTGGTATTTTTTGTGCTATAATATAGTCAATTAACTTCAAAACCATCCAGTCTTTGCGGTCTATTTTCCGTGCTGTTGCGTTATCCTCCTCGTCAGGCGCCAGCCTGACTTCGTCGTCTGCCTTACAGCACGAAAAATGTCCTCGCAAATCCTTAGCCATTTTTAAAGTTAATCGACTATAAAAGCAACATAACAAGCGACATAAGGAAAGGAAGAATATCCGTGAGTTTTGGAAGCAAAATTTTGAAATACCAGGATGCGATCATACATGATTTGGAACAGCTGATTGCCATCCCCTCCGTGCGCGGCGAGGCCGTGGAGGGAATGCCGTTCGGCAAGGCGCCCGCAGAGGCTTTGAACCGGGTTTTGCAAATGGCCGCCGATATGGGCTTTACCACAAAGAATGTCGGAAACTATGCCGGTCACGCGGAGTACGGAGAGGGGAACGAGGTCGCCGCAGTGGTCGCCCACATGGATGTCGTACCGGCGGGAGAGGGCTGGGATACCGACCCGTTTATGCTCACCAGAAAGGGAAACCTGTACTATGGCCGCGGCACGGCGGACGACAAGGGAGCGGCGGTGGTCGCCCTGTATTGCTTAAAAGCTCTGAAGGATGAAAATATTAAGTCGAAACGCCGTCTGCGGGTTATTTTCGGCGCGGGGGAGGAAACCGCGAGCAACGATCTTGAAATGTACCTGAAATCGGAGCAGATGCCCGTTATGGCGTTCACCCCGGATTCCGAGTACGGTATCTGCAACCGCGAAAAGGGGATCATGCGTCTGGCTGTCTCCTCACGGGAGCACAGCTCGGCGGTGGTCCGCGAATTTTCCGCCGGTACCGTTGTCAACGCCGTTCCCGCCAAGGCGAAGGCGGTCGTGATGTGTACGGACGAAGTCCTTGCAAGGCTCCAAAGCGCCGCTTCCCGTATGGAAGGGGATTTCAGCTTTGAAAAAACAGAGGACGGGACCGAAATTACGTCCATCGGCAAAGCGTCCCACGCCATGCAGCCGCAGGAGGGCTTCAACGCCGCGACCCATCTGATGAAACTGCTGGGGGAAATCTTTTCCGAGGAAGAGCTCGGCGGGCTGATCAGCTTTGTCAACCGGAATATCGGGACTGAGCTGCACGGCGAATCTCTCGGCGTTTACGTAAGCGACGAGGAATCCGGTCCCCTGACGCTGAACCTCGGGCTTGCCGGCATTTATGACAGCTCCGCGTCTGTAGGAATCGATATCCGCTATCCGGTTACCGCAAAGGGAAAGGATATCTTTGCTTCCATCGCGGAAAAGGCTCTGCAGTACGGACTGGAAACCACGCTGAGTCAGGAAAATAAGCCGCTCTTCCTTCCGGAAAGCAGTCCGTTCATCACCCTGCTTCAGGATGCCTACGCGGCGGTTACCGGCAAACCGGCGGAGCTCTACGCCACCGGCGGCGGAACCTACGCGCGCGCCTTTGAAGGCCGCGCCGTCGCGTTTGGCCCGTTTTTCCCCGACGAACCCGACCGCCGCCTGCACAACACGAATGAGAATATTGACATTGACCGCTTCATGGTTCACGCACAGGTGTGCCTGGAAGCAATGTATCGGATGCTGACGCAGTAAACGGAGAATAAATGGAAAAATATAATCACGTCACTCTCGAAGACATCTTAAAGAATGAAGAAATCAATGCGTATATCACCAACGGCAACGAGAATCTGGGGGTAATCGGCTATACGGAGCACGGCTTTGCCCACGCCAAGCGTTCCTCCAATTACGCAAGCTATATTTTGCGCACCCTGCACTACGACGACCGCACCTGCGAGTTGGCGGCCATTGCGGGATACATGCACGATATCGGCAATGTGGTCAACCGCGTCGACCATGCCCAGAGCGGAGCGCTGATGGCCTTTCAGATTTTGAACCGGCTCGGGATGCCCCCAAACGAAGTGGCCCTGATCGTCGCCGCCATCGGCAATCACGACGAGGGGACCGCGGCCGCCGTCAATCCGATTGCCGCGGCACTGATCCTTTCCGACAAAGGAGATGTGCGCCGCACCCGCGTCCGCGACAAGGAAACCGTCGGCGCGGATATCCACGACCGTGTCAATTACGCGGTGGAACGGGCGTCCACCAAGGTGGATGCCGAAAAAAAGACCGCTATGCTCGACATTAAGATCGATACGCAGATTTGCCCCGTCATGGAGTATTTTGAAATCTTTATGACCCGCATGGTGCTTTGCCGTCAGGCGGCGATCTACCTCGGCCTGCAGTTTGAGCTGATTATCAACGATACCCGGCTTTTATAGGCATTTTCGCCGTAACGTCGGAGAGAGAATTACTGACAAGAAGTAAAAGAGCCCGGATTGGCGTCGTCAGACGCTTCTCCGGGCTCTTTTTGCAGGTTGATCATCATATGTATGCTTTAGTACACGGGCCGCTTATCGCTTTCCCTGCGGTACTGTTCAATGTCTTCCCTGAGGGAAGCCAGAAAATCGTGCCTGCCTTCGTGCTCCGTATGTCCGCACACGCAGAGCTCGAAATCAAGGCTTTCAAAGAGAGCAAGAAGTTTTTCGGTCTTTTCGAGGGGATTCTCTGTTTTACTGCCGCCGCAGTCCGCGTCTCCGATAAAAAGGACCTTCTCCTCCGGCACGAAAACAACAGAGCAGTCTTCGCTGTGGCAGCCTCCGACATGGATCAGCTCGCAGTGAACGCCGCCTAAATCCACGGTCAGCCGGCTGTCGTAGACAATATCACCGCTTTTAATCGTCAGCCCTGACCGGTCGGGCAATTCCTTCCGGATATTCCGGTTACAGACCGGGCTCTCCTCTCCGTTTGCGGCACGCAGGTCCATCGAAGCGTCGTCCCATTTCCAAAGCTGCATTTTCTTCAGCCGGTGATCGGTAAGCGTGTTTGTAATCGCCTTGGCCCTAACTGTATCCATGCCGAAAATGTGGTCCCAGTGCCAGTGCGTGATCGCAACATAATCAGGGTAGGGCAGACGCTCCTCCCGAAGGCTTTGCAGGAAAAGCTCCGCGTGCTTGGAGGAATTGCCGGCATCCACCATCAGCGCGTACCGGTCGCCCCGCACATAGCCCAAAACCGGTCTGTCCGTCTCGTCATTGTGCGCGGTGTAATAGACTCTGTCGCTCAGTTTAATCATCTGATTCCTCCGTCCTGTTTTCGTGTCAGAAGGGATGCGGGACAATCAGCCGCGCTATCGGGAAATCAGCGCGGGGTAGATTCTCAAAATCTCAATGATGGAGCAGAATTTGTCCGAAAGGCTGACGATCAGCGCCTCCCTGCATTTCGGCGGGGTCAGCGTCAGCGGCCACATGTGCTTGACGATGATCTCCTTTTCACAGTCGTTGAGCGAAAAGTGCTCCTCGGCGTTTTCCAGCGCGGTCAGAGGATGCTTAAAGCCGTGAAGGCCCTTGGGGTTCTTCGTCACGTGCCAGTCGTACAGAAAGAAATCATGCAGCAGCGCGCCCCGGATGATACTCCGGCAGTCCACGTTCAGATTCAGTTTTCTGCACAGCCAGTAACTGTAATAAGCCACGGAAATGCTGTGCTCCAGGCACGAAACATTGGCGTGCTGAATAAACGTCCCCATCCGCTGAACGATCTCGGATTTCAGCAGTTCCAGGGAACAGTCTGTAAAATACTGTCTTTCACTCTGGGATAATTTCATTTTGCCATCTCCGTATTTACTATGGAATTATTCTTATCATAATTCTTTTCTTCATTCATAGCAAGGGGAAATGAAAAAAATCAGCCGCCCTGCAGCGCAGGGCGGCTTTAACGCCGTTATTCCTCCAGCCTGTTTGCGATTTTCTTCATGCACTCGTGACAGACATTATGGCCTTTAAACGAAACAATGTCATTCATGCTGTTGCAAAAAATACAGGCAGGCTCGTATTTTTTCAGAATGATCTTGCCATCCTCATCAACAAAAATCTCCAGAGGGTCCTTTTCGTTTATGTTAAGGGTTATTCTGAGCTCCTTTGGCAACACAATTCTCCCTAATTCGTCAACTTTGCGCACAATACCGGTAGACTTCATTTTATTCATCACCTTTCACTTTAAAATCAGTGTTTGATTATTCAATTTAACGACAAAATTATAGTATATTTTTCCAAAAATGTCAATTAAATGCATGTTTGGAAAGCAAAAAAATATGTGATAAGCGGAAAATTTTATGAATACATATAATACGGAACAATCCGGAAAGGGGTGAGCGCACTGCTGAATTATATTTGGGCGGGGCTGATTGTGCTGAGCGTTATCTGCGCCGCCGTTACGGGGCGGATGCCGCAGCTGTCCGCCGGAATTATGAGCGGGACGGCCGGCGCGGTGGAACTGGTCATTACCATGATGGGCATGATGTGTGCCTGGACCGGTCTGATGAAAATCGCGGACGCGGGCGGGATTACACTGATGCTGTCCAAGCTGTTTGATCCGCTGATGCGGCGGATTTTCCCGAATCTGAAAAAAGGAAGTCCTGCCGAAAAAGCGATCTGCATGAACGTTACCGCGAATCTGCTGGGCCTCGGCAATGCCGCCACGCCCCTGGGAATTGCCGCCATGAAGGAAATGGCGAAGCTGAACCCGACACAGACCGCGGACAATTCCATGGTCATGTTCGTCGTGATCAATTCTGCGTCCATTCAGCTGATCCCCACCTTTATGGGGACCCTGCGGGCTCAGTACGGTTCACCCGCCCCGTTTGACATTCTGCCGGCGGTGTGGCTGACTTCCGTCTGCGCGCTTGCCGTGGGGGTTACGGCCGCAAAGTTGCTGGAGGGAAGAAAAAGTGGATAAACTGGGCGTGTACGCCATCCCCGTGGTCGTTTTCCTGATCGTGATTTTCGGGCTGATGCGCGGCGTGCCCCTGTTCGACACCTTCGTCGCTGGGGCAAAGGAGGGCTTTTCTTCCTCCATCTCCATCCTTCCCTCCCTTGTGGGGCTGATGATGGCGGTATCCATGCTGAACGCCTCCGGCGCGCTGGATATCCTTTCCTCGCTTCTGGCGCCCGCCGCCCGTTTATTGGGTTTGCCGCCGGAGGTGATGCCGCTTGCGCTCATCAAGCCGGTTTCCGGCAGCGGCGCGACGGCGGTTCTGGCACAGATTTTTCAGAACAACGGCACGGAGAGCTTTGCGGGCCGCGTGGCGTCGGTGATGTCCGGCTCCACCGAGACGACCTTTTACGCTATCGCCGTGTATTTCGGTTCGGTCGGCGTCAAAAAAACGCGTCATACGATTCCCGCGGCGGTGACCGCCGACCTGACTGCTTTTATGGTTTCGGCGCTGACCGTCAGACTGTTTTTTCATTAAGGACTGCCTATGAATGATCGTAAAACAACAAATCATTATGTCGTTGCGCTTGCGGGAAATCCCAACTGCGGAAAAACGACTCTGTTCAACGCCCTGACCGGCTCCACCGCCTATGTGGGCAACTGGCCCGGCGTAACCGTGGAAAAGAAAAGCGGCAGCGCCCGGTACGGGAACGATACGCTGGAAATCGTTGATTTGCCGGGGATTTATTCGCTCGTGCCGTACTCGCCGGAGGAAGCGATCGCCGGAAGGTTCCTTGAACGGGAAAGGCCGGATTTGATTATCGATATTGTCGATGCGTCCAATATCGAGCGGAATCTGTATCTCACTACGCAGCTCATGGAGCTGAACATCCCGCTCGTCATCGCGATGAATATGATGGATGTAGTGGAAAAACGTGGGGATTCGGTGGACTGTGCGCTGCTGTCCCGGCTGACCGGCATTGCGGTTGTACCGATTTCGGCGTCAAAGGGGGAGGGGCTGTCCGGGCTTCTGAAAGCCGCGGACAGCGCGGCAGGAAGGCCGGACGCCTACCATCATATTCCCAAACCGGGGAAGGATAGCAAAGACCCGGATACGGCGCTGGCCGACGCGCGGTACCGTTACATAGAGGCCATAACGCGAAAAGCCGTAAAAAAGCACAGCGCGTCGGTAAGGAGCGTCTCGGAAAAAATCGACTGGATTGCGACCAACCGCTTTCTGGCCATTCCCGTGTTCTTTCTGCTGATCTTTTTCGTCTTTTACATTACCTTTGGTTCCGTGGGCTCTTATCTGGTCCACGGCGTTGACTATTTTATCTCAGCCTGTCTTTCTCCGAACGCGGACGCCGCGCTTGTGTCCGCCGGCGCCTCGTCCTGGCTGCGCAGCCTGATTGTGGACGGGATCATAGCGGGGGTGGGGGCGGTGTTGGAATTTCTGCCGCAGATCCTGCTGCTCTTTCTGCTGCTTTCCTTGCTGGAGGACAGTGGCTACATGGCGCGCGCCGCCTTTATCATGGACGCGCCGATGCGCCGCATCGGGCTGTCCGGGCGCGCGTTCGTACCGCTTTTGATGGGTTTCGGCTGTACCGTTCCTGCGGTCATGGGAACCCGGATTCTGGAGAGCGAAAAGGATAAGCGGCTGACGATCCTGATTACGCCGTTCATGTCCTGCAGCGCGAAAACTCCGATTTATTCCCTGTTTATCGCGGCGTTTTTTGTCGGCAACAAACCGCTTGCCATGTTCCTGATTTACTCCTTCGGCATTCTCATCGGCCTTCTGTCCGCTCTGCTGTTCAAAAACAGTATCCTGAAGGGGCCCCCCGCGCCGTTCGTCATGGAGCTGCCGGATTACCGGCTGCCCACGGTGCGGACGGTCTGGCTTCACGTCCGGCGCCGGGTGGGCGATTTTCTGCAGAGAGCCGGAACCACCGTGTTTATTGCGACGGTGGCGGTATGGCTTCTCCAGTCCTTTACCGTCGGGCTGCGGATGACCAGCGACAGCTCAAACAGCATCATCGCCGTGGTGGGCAGGGCGATTGCCCCCGTTTTTACGCTCTGCGGCTTCGGCACCTGGAAACCGGTGGTCGCGCTTCTGACGGGGCTTGTCGCGAAGGAATCCGTCATCAGCACCATGAGCGTGCTGTATCCGGGCAGCCTGACAGACGCCCTGCGCGCGAACTTCACCACGCTGAGCGCGTGCTCCTATTTGATTTTCGTGTTGCTTTACACCCCTTGCGTCGCGGCGCTGTCCGCCGTACGCCGGGAGATGGGCAGCCTGAAATGGACGGCCGTTACGGCAATTTACCAGCTGGTTACGGCCTGGTACTGGTCCGCAATGTTCTATCAGTGCGCTGTTCTGATTCAGAATTTATTCCGTAAATAAGCCCCGGCAATCTCTGCCGAGGCATTTTTATGCACTTACAGCAATTCCAATTCAGTTTGCTGGACAAAACGCGTTCCTCCCCCGCCGAAGGCGGGGGAGGAACGCAATCTTACTGCAGAATCAACTGGAAATGCTATCGGTCAGTTTTCCCCTTTTTTTTCCTGGAAAAACACGGTAAGACAAAAATCGCACAAGTTTGATTATACAGGGAAAGAATTTCTTTTGCAATAATCGTTAAATTATTATCAATTTAGCATTGCATATTAGAAAAATAGTTGGTATAATTTGAGAATCTGAAAAAGATGGGGAGTTAAGAGGATGATTCTGACATTGGATATGGGCAATACCAATATAACAATCGGTGTTTACGATGATAAAAAGCTGCTTTTTGTCTCCCGCATGGCGACCGACTGCTCCCGTATGGAGGACCAGTACGCCATAGAACTGCGGGATATTCTGGACATCCACGGCGTTTCGCTGTGCGATATTACGGGCGCGGCGATCAGCTCGGTGGTTCCGCCGCTCACCACGTATATCGTACGCGCCATCCGCTACCTGACCGGGGTGGAGCCGATCTGTGTCGGGCCGAAGACAAAAACCGGCATTCAAAACAAAATCGAACACCCCGAACTGACCGGTGCGGATCTCGTTGTCGGCTGTGTCGCCGCCGGCAAAATGTTCGACGGCCCGTGTATTGTTCTGGACATGGGAACCGCGACGACCTTTGAGGTGATGGACAGGGATAAAAATATGCTGGGCGGCGCCATTATTCCGGGTGTCGCGATCTCTCTGGACGCGCTGACCCGCCGTACCTCGCAGCTTCCGCGCATCAGTCTGGATCCGCCAAAGAGCGTCATCGGGAACAATACGATTGAGTGCATGCGTTCGGGCATTCTGCTGGGAACCGCCTGTATGATCGACGGCATGATCGAGCGTATGGAAGCGGAGCTTGGGGAGAAATGCGAGGTAGTCGCCACCGGCGGCCTTTCGCGTGAAATCGTTCCGCTGTGTAAACGCAGCATCCATTTCTGCGACACGCTTCTGCTCGAAGGCCTCAGGATCATTTACGAGGATAACAAATAAAGACCCGTAGGGGAAAACGGAGCCGTGCGGCGTTACACGGCTCCGTTTTTTGTATGCAAAAAAAGATAACCGCTCGTCCAAAGCCGCGGTTATCTTTTTTACTCAAACGAAGTGCTGACCGTCCTGGTATAGCGCTTTTTTCTATTCGGATATGCTTGATCGGTCCCCGTCGGGAATATCGGCGGTTATTTGTGATAGGTTTCCACGATATCCTTCACGGCGTTAATGACATACTCGACTTCCTCGTCCGTCATGGTGGGGTAGAGCGGCAGGGAAATCAGGCGGTCGAAATGCTTTTCGGCGTTCGGGAAATCTCCCTTTTTGTAGCCGTAACGGTCCGTGTAGGCGCTCATATACGTTACCGGGATGAAATGCACGCTGGTCCCGACGTTGCGCTCGTTCAGCTCGGTGATGAACCGGTCGCGGTCAATGGTCAGCAGTTCGGGGACGATGCGCACAACGTACAGATGCCAGCAGTGCGTCGTGTAGTCGGGAACGTACGGCGGGTCCATCGCGTCGATTTTGCCGAACGCCTCCTGATATTTCGCGGCGATCTTCAGGCGCGCCGCCTGCATTTCCTCCAGACGGGACAGCTGCTTTAAGCCGAGCGCCGCCTGAATGTCAAACATGTTGTACTTGAAGCCGGGCTCGCAGATGTCGTATTTCCAGGTGCCGCCCTTGGCGTAGCGGTTCCATGCGTTTTTGCTCATGCCCTGTCCGGCGAAGATGCGCGCTCTGCGGTCGATCTCGTCGTCGTCGGTGACCAGCATGCCGCCGTCGCCCGTGCACAGGTTCTTCGTGGCGTAAAAGCTGTAGGAAGCGGCGCCCGGAAGCCTGCTGCCGATCAGCCTGCCCTTATAGCGGCTCCAAAGGGCGTGGGCGGCGTCCTCCGAAACAAACAGGCCGTGCCTGTCGGCAATCTCATAAATCCGGTCAAGGTCGCAGACCTGTCCGCTGTAATGCACCGGAACGATCGCTTTGGTTTTCGGCGTGATTTTCTTTTCGATTTCATCCGGGTCGATGCAGGCGGTTTTAAAATCCACGTCCGCAAAGACGGGGGTCGCGCCCGTGTGGAGAATCGTGTTCGCGGTGGAGGCGAACGTCATCGGCGTGGTGATGACCTCGTCGCCCGGGCCGATGTCCTTTGTGAGCAGCGCCACGTGCAGCGCCGCCGTACAGGAATTCATGGCGATTGCGTGCTTCGCGCCCAGATATGCGGCGAATTCGTTCTCGAATTCGTTGGTCCGGGGACCTTTGGCCACCCAGCCGGATTTCAGCGTGTCGACGACCTCGTTGATTTCCAGATCAGTGATGTTGGGCAGATTGTATGGAATGAATTTCTCTCGTTTCACGAACTGACTCATACTTGTCATCCTCTTTTTTTAGTTGATTTTCCCTTTTCACAGCAAATCCGTTTGCGGCTGTAAGACGGGATACGCTTCCGGCCCCAAAAACGGGGAGAAACGGATATCAATTCTACAACTTAACTGGAAATGTTGCAGTATCAGTTTTACCAATAAATCAAAGTAAATGATAATACGATTGATGGTTAATGTCAACTATATTGCCCCCTGAAATATTGACTAAAAGCCCCGTTGGTTATATAATGTACAAGTTATAGCAGAATAATTTTTAACTGCGGCGGCCTGTCGGGCCGGGCGAAAGCATGAAAAAATTTTGCCGCAGTTTGTAAAGAATGGTGTTAAAGTGAACGGCAAGGAAAATTTTTTTGTACATCCCAGCGCGTGTGTGGATGACGGCGCGAAAATTGGAAACGGTACAAAAGTATGGCATTTCTGCCACATCGGCGGCGGTTCCCAAATCGGCGAAAACTGCTCCATCGGGCAGAATGTATTTGTGGCTCCGGGGGTAAAGATCGGCAGCTTCTGCAAAATCCAGAACAACGTATCCATTTATGAGGGCGTGGAGCTGAGCGACTATGTGTTCTGCGGGCCTTCCATGGTGTTTACCAATGTTCAGCGCCCGCGCTGCAAATATCCCCAGCGCGGCGCGGCCTTTTACTCCCATACCCCCATTGGGGAGGGTGCCAGCATCGGCGCGAACGCCACCATTGTCTGCGGCCACAGAATCGGCAAAAACGCGTTTATCGCGGCCGGCAGCGTCGTGACAAAGGACGTTCCCGACTATGCGATCATGATGGGCAATCCCGCCCGTCAGCACGGGTGGGCCTGTGAATGCGGGGAGAAACTGAGCGAGGATTTGGCATGCCCAAAATGCGGGAAAACATATGTGCAGGCCGAAAACGGCCTTCAGGAGGAAACAGAATAAATGGAAAAGATTGCTTTTAACGATCTTGGCGCGCAATACCGCCATTTAAAGGATGAAATTGATAAAGGCATTGCCGATGTGATCGACGGCTGCCATTTTATTTCCGGCCCCCAGACGGAGGAACTGGAAAAAGAGCTTTGCCGCTATACGGGGCGCAAATACTGCGTCAGCACCAGCAACGGCACCGACGCGCTTCTGATGCCGCTGATGGCAAAAGGGATCGGCGAGGGCGACGCGGTATTCGTTCCCGCGTTCACCTTTTTCGCTACGGCGGAGGTAGCCAGCTTTGTAGGAGCGACCCCCGTTTTCTGCGATGTGGACGAAGACACCTTCAACATGGACCCCAAATCCCTTGAAAAACAGATTAAAAGAGTGCTGGAAGAGGGCAAACTAAAGCCAAAGGCCGTGATTGCGGTCGACCTGTTCGGCCAGCCCGCCGATTTTACGGAAATGGAGCCGCTCTGTAAAAGGTACGGCCTTTTCCTGATAGAGGACGCGGCGCAGGGCTTTGGCGGCGCGATCGGCTCCAGGAAGGCCTGCAGCTTCGGCGATGTTTCCGCGACGAGCTTTTTCCCGGCCAAGGCACTCGGCTGCTACGGCGACGGCGGCGCGGTCTTTACGGACGACGAAGAAATGTATCGGCTGCTTGTCTCCATCCGCGTACACGGCAAGGGCTCTTTTAAATATGAAAATGTACGCATCGGTTTGAATGCAAGGCTGGACACCCTGCAGGCGGCCATTCTGCTGCCGAAGCTTCACGAATTTGACAAAGAGACACAGCACCGCAACTGGGCCGCTTCCCGCTACGCCGAGCTTCTGAAGGGCAAATTCCGGGTTCCGGTCTTAAAGGACGGATTTTTCTCCAGTTATGGATATTATACGCTGAAAGCGGAAAGCGATGAGCAGCGTTCAAAGCTGATAGACGGGCTGAAGGCGGCGGGGGTCCCCACCATGGTTTATTATCCCATGCCTTTGCATCTGCAGAAGGTTTACGCGCCGCTCGGCTACCGGGAGGGCGATCTGCCCGTGAGCGAGAAGCTCAGCAAAACGGTTTTCAGCCTTCCGATGCACGGTTATATCACAGAAGAAGTTATCGATTATATTTGCACGACGCTGCAAAATATCTGATTTATGAGGAGAATTTAAATGTCAAACGTGAAAACTGAGTTGTTGAATAAAATTCAGGACAAGTCCGCCGTCGTCGGCATTGTCGGCCTGGGGTATGTCGGGCTTCCCCTCGCCGTGGAATTTGCAAAGGCCGGCTACCGGACCATCGGCTTTGACGTTCAGTCCCAGAAGGTCGATTCCGTCAACGCGGGCAAAAATTATATCGGCGACATTGTGGGCGATACGCTGAAACATGTGGTGGAAAGCGGGACCCTTTCCGCGACCAGCGATTTTTCCTTCATCAAGGGTGTGGACGCGGTGGCCATCGCCGTTCCCACTCCGCTGGACAAGTACCAGCAGCCGGATATCAGCTATGTGAAGGGTTCCACGGAATCCGTCGCCAAATACCTGCACAGGGGCATGGTAATCATTCTGGAATCCACCACCTATCCGGGGACCACGGAGGAGCTTTTAAAGCCGATCCTTGAGGCAAGCGGCCTCAAATGCGGCGAGGATTTTTACCTTGCCTTCTCGCCGGAGCGCGTGGACCCGGGCAACAAGCAGTATAAGACGAAAAATACTCCGAAGGTCGTCGGCGGCGTCGGAAAAGACGGCACGGAGGTTGCCGCCGCGCTGTACCGCAACGTGCTGGAGGGCGGCGTATACGAGGTTTCCTCCCCGGCCGTTGCCGAAATGGAGAAGCTCCTTGAAAACACCTACCGCAATATCAATATCGGCCTTGCGAACGAAATGGCAATCATCTGCAACCGCATGGGCATCAACGTCTGGGACGTGATCGACGCTGCCAAAACAAAGCCGTACGGCTTTCAGGCGTTTTATCCGGGACCGGGACTCGGCGGCCATTGCATTCCGCTCGACCCGTTTTACCTTGCCTGGAAGGCCCGCGAGTTCGACTATCACACCCGTCTGATCGAGACCTCCGGCGAAATCAACACCGGCATGCCGGAGTATGTCGTCGACCGCGCCATGAAGGTTCTCAACCGCAATAAGACCGCGATGAACGGTGCCAAGGTGCTCGTTCTCGGCGTCGCCTATAAATCGGATATCGACGATTACCGCGAAAGCCCTGCTCTGAACGTCATCGAGCATTTAATCGGTGAGGGCGCGGATACCACTTACTATGACCCGTATATTCCGGAATACAGGCATAAGGGCGTTACGTACACCGGCGCGAAGGAGCTGACGGACGACCTGCTGAAGAGCGCGGATATCGCCATCATCTGCACGGCGCACGCCTGCTTTGATTATGACCGGATCCAAAAGCTCTCCAAAGAGGTTTTTGATACCAGAAACGCCATGGAGGATGTAAAAGACCGTTCCAACATTGAGCTTTTATAAAATATTCTCCCCCGTTTCCGAAAAGTGACGGGGGAATTTTGTGTGGAATAAACAGGAACGTTTTGGAAAATAATGTAATAAAGGAGAATGATGATGAAGAAACTTCGTTTTGCTTTGATCGGCTGCGGCCGCATTTCAAAAAATCATATCGCCGCGGCGATCGCAAACGCCGAAACCATGGATTTGGCCGTGGTTTGTGACCCGGTGCTGGAAAACGCCGAGAAAAAAGCCAAGGATTATCTGGAAGCGACCGGCGTCAAACCGGCTGTTTACGAGGATTATAAAAAGGCACTGGACGAGCAGGAAATCGACTGCTGCGCCATTGCCACGGAGAGCGGCTATCACGCGGAAATCGCGCTGTACTGCATCCGTCTGGGCAAGCATGTCCTGATTGAAAAGCCGATGGCGCTGAGCACCGCCGATGCGGAGCAGATGATCCGCGAGGCGAAGGAAAAAGGCGTTGCCCTCGGCGTCTGCCACCAGAATCGCTTCAACGCGCCGATTCAGGAGCTTCACAAAGCGATCGGGGACGGGCGTTTCGGCAAGCTGGTCAGCGGCACGGCCTGCGTTTTCTGGAACCGCGGGATGCCGTATTACGAGCAGGCCCCGTGGCGCGGCACCTGGGAGCAGGACGGCGGCACGCTGATGAACCAGTGCATCCATGACATCGACCTTCTCCAGTGGAACCTCGGCGGCGAACCCGAGACCGTTATGGCTATGACCGGAAATTATCTGCGCGATATTCACGCCGAGGATTTCGGCGCCATCCTGATCCGCTTCAAAAACGGCGCGATCGGCCTTGTGGAAGGTACAACCTGCGTATACCCCAAGAACCTGGAGGAAACGCTGACCATCCTGGGCGGCACCGGCACCGCGGTCATCGGCGGGATTGCCGTCAACCGTGTGGAAACCTGGAACTTTGAGACCCCGGCGGAACAGGATTCCCGCATTGCCGCGCTGACCGGCACGGACCCGAAGGATGTTTACGGAAGCGGCCACAACCTGCTTTACGCCGATTATATCCGTGCGGTCAATACGCACACCGACCCGCTTGTGAGCGGCGAAGAGGGAATCAAGGCCATGAAGATTATTCTGGCCGCCTACAAGTCCCAGAAAACGGGTCAGGCGGTTCCGTTTGAGGGCCTGAGCTTCTCCACGCTCGACATGGACGATTCCGACGTCCGCTGCCGCTGAGCCGGGGGAACGGAAGATGAAGATTGTAACCGTAGTCGGCGCGAGGCCGCAGTTCGTCAAGGCGTCGGTGGTATCGGCGGCCTTAAAGCCGGTCTGCACCGAGGTGCTGGTCCATACCGGTCAGCACTATGACCGCAATATGTCGGACGTGTTTTTTGAGGAGCTTTCCATTCCCAGACCGGCTTACAATCTGGGGGTCGGTTCCGGTTCCCACGGACACCAGACCGGCGAAATGCTGATGAAAATCGAAGACGTCCTTCTGGAGGAAAAGCCGGATATCCTTCTCGTTTACGGCGACACCAACTCTACGCTGGCGGGCGCTTTGGCCGCATCCAAGCTGCACATTCCGGTTGCCCATGTGGAAGCCGGACTGCGCTCCTACAACATGCGTATGCCGGAGGAGCAGAACCGCGTTTTAACCGATCATATTTCCAGATGGCTTTTCTGCCCGACGCAGACTGCGGCGGACAACCTGAAAAAAGAGGGCGTTACCGCGGGCGTTTCCGTCTGCGGGGACGTGATGCTGGATTCCGTGCTGCATTTTTTGCAGGTCGCGAAAAACAATCCGTCCAAAACCGCCGTTTTTGCCCAGCTCGGCATCGAGCCGAAAAACTACCGGCTTGCCACCCTGCACCGCGCGGAAACGACCGACGGCGGGCTCGACGCGATCATTGCGATCTTCAAGGCCTTCGAGCGGCTTCCGCAGCTGGTCGTGCTGCCGATTCATCCAAGGACAAGGCCGCTCGCGCAGGAAGCGATTGAAAAGTGCGGATTCCGGAATATCAAACTGATCGATCCGGTCGGCTATCTGGAAATGCTGCTGCTGACCTCCAACGCCTGCCAGGTCATGACCGATTCGGGCGGCCTGCAGAAAGAAGCGTGGTTTATGAAGGTGCCGTGCATTACGCTGCGCGGGGAAACCGAATGGGTGGAGACGCTCAGGGGAAACTGGAACGTGCTTTCCGCGCTCACCACGGAGGACATTTACCGGAAAGCGATGCACACCGTCGTGGACGAAGCCGCGCACGAACAGATGCCGTTCGGCGACGGTCACGCGTCGCAGAAGATCGCGGATGCTCTGTCACGGGAAACAGGCGCCGCGCGTCCGTAAACCAAGGCAATTCCTGTAAAAGGGGAAAAGGTTTTATGAATATTATTTATATCAATCATTACGCCGGTTCCGACCGGCACGGAATGGAGTTCCGTCCGTATTTTATGGCGAAGCGCTGGGCCGCCGCCGGTCACAATGTGACGGTTGTCGCCAGCTCCTATTCCCATCTGCGCACCGTGAATCCGGATCTGCAGGGAAAAAAGTCGATGGAGGAGACGCTGGACGGCGTCCGCTATTTCTGGATTGAGGGCCCCGAGTACCACGGCAACGGCGTGGGACGAATCAGAAATATGCTGTCCTTTCTGCACGGTCTTTACCAATACGCCGATCAGATCGCCGCGCAGGGAAAGCCCGACGCGGTCATCGCGTCCTCCACGTATCCGCTGGACATTTATCCCGCGCACCGGCTCTCGAAGAAATACGGGGCGATGCTGATTTACGAGGTACACGACCTCTGGCCGCTCAGCCCGATCGAGCTCGGCGGCATGAGTCCGCGCCACCCCTACATCATGCTGATGCAGGCGGCGGAGAATTACTGCTATAAACACAGCGACTATGTCGTTTCGCTTCTGCCGAACGCGAAGGAACATATGGTGGAGCACGGCTTGGAGCCGGAAAAATACATCTGCATCCCCAACGGGATCGTCAAAGCCGACTGGGAAAAGCCGATGGCGGACCCGCCGGTTTACTATGAGCTTTTGAAGCAGTTCCATGACGAGGGATATTTCCTGATCGGCTACACCGGCGCGCACGGAATCGCCAACGCGCTGGACAGCTTTGTCCAGGCGGGAGAGAAGCTCCGCGGCAAAAAAATCAAGCTGATCATGGTCGGCCCCGGCCCCGAGCGCGAGCGTCTCGCACAGCAGGTGGTAGACAGCAACCTGCGCGATGTCGTCGAGATGCTGCAGCCGGTCAAGCGCGACCAGATCCCGGAGCTGCTGGGTCAGATGGACGCCCTTTACGTCGGCTTGCAGCGGCAGCCGCTGTTCCGTTTCGGGGTCAGCCCGAACAAGCTGATGGACTATATGATGGCTGCGAAGCCGGTCATTTTTGCGATTGAGGCCGGAAACGACATGGTGAAGGACGCCAAATGCGGAATCTCCATTCCGCCGGAAGACAGCTCGGCCATTGCAAAGGCGGCGAAGAAGCTTGCCGGCCTTTCCAAAGAAGAGCTTAACGCCATGGGCCGCCGCGGCAGGGAATACATCCTGCAGAACAATGAGTATGACGTGCTGTCGCAGAAATTTCTCGACGTATTTTCCATGCCCTATGAGCCCAAAACAAAATAGCTGATTGCTTTTCAGCAATGACAAAGAGGGCAGCCGATCCGGCTGCCCTCTTTTATAGTCCGAGCTCTTTGATTTTGTCGCGCAGCTTGATGAAATCGTCAAATGCGTCGGGTTTGTTGTTGGGATTGCGCAGAAGCGCGGCGGGGTGGAGCGTGGCCATCATCAGAACGCCGTTGTGTTCAAAAAAAATACCGTGTTCCTTGGTGATCTTGATGTCCGGCTTGATGATCTTCATAGCGGCGATGCGGCCTAGGCAGACAATGATTTTCGGGCGGATCAGCGCCACCTGGTTGCGCAGCCAGTCGACGCACCTCTCTTGCTCTTCCGGAAGCGGGTCGCGGTTCTGCGGCGGCCTGCATTTGACGATATTCGCAATGTAAATATTTTTGTGCCGGTCAAGGTCGACGGCGTCCAGCATTTTGTCAAGCAGCTGCCCACTCCGGCCTACGAACGGTTCCCCCTGCAAATCTTCGTTTTCTCCGGGACCCTCTCCAATAAAAAGTACGCCGGCTTTCTCGTTTCCGACACCGAACACAACATTCGTCCGCCCGGTGCAAAGATCGCATTTACGGCATTCCAGACAAGCGGATTTCAGTTCTTCCCAGTTATCAAACAATGCGGTATCCACCTTCCTATTTGAATCCTCTTTTATGACAGCATGACAACCGCCGCACGGGCAGGATGGCGCCTGTCCTGCTTCCATGTTCTCTATAGGCGCCCGAAGCTTTGCTTCGGCTTGCGCCGTAAAGTTATTATAGCATGAATATCGCGAAATCGAATGCTGTTGTGCGGAAAATTTTACGGAAAAGACGAAAAATCTCCCCTACCGTCATACGCGCTGCGGCAGGGGAGAACTGTTCTGCGGGGAAAAAGTTTATTGCAGCTCCGGGCTTAATGGGTTTCATCTTCGGCGAAGCCCGCCATTTTATCCGAAGAGGAACCGATCTGGTTAATCTTTACTTCCACGCGCCGGTTCTGTGACCGTCCTTCCTCCGCTTCGTTGCCGGCTACCGGATGGTAGTACGAGTACCCCGAAACAATCATTTTGGATTGAGGAAGATTGCATTTGCTGGAAAAGAATTTCAGTACCGCAATGGCGCGGTCGGACGAAAGCTCCCACGCAAAGTAGTTGTTCTGGGACTCATCTCCCGCCATGGCGGTATGTCCGCTGATCTCTATGGAACCGATCTTGTCGTCCACGCTCAAAAGAAGACCGCCCATATATTGCAGGATATCGAAGCTGGATTCTCTCATCGTGGGGCTGTCCGGATAGAACAGCACGTTGTCCTTAAAACGGAATTTAATGAATCCCTCGCCTTTTTCAAGCAAAATAGATTCGGAGTAACCGCTTTGATTGATTTTTTTCTGAATGGATTCGTAAATCCCGTCAAAATCGTTATTTGCCGCTTGATTTTCTGCCTGGCCTGCCGTCCCGCTTACCGTCTCCTGAGCAACGGATGCGTTGCCGGCGGCGGCTTGTTTGCTTTTTTCCAATTCGGTCCTGATGCTGTAATTTTGCTGGGATACGGCCATCATAGCGAAGGAAAATAGGATTACAAAGATCGCCAGCAGGTCGGTCATCATGTCGCTGTAACTGGTCAGCCATGCGGGAGCTTCATCATCATCTCCGCCTTCCGGCTCGTCCTCATCGAAATATCTTTCATCTTCCGGCATGAATTATTATGCAACCCCCTTCATCTTCAATTCGCGTATCTGCTTACTGACCGAGCCCATTTTTTTGACATCCTTTTTGGTCAGGCAGGAAATCATATTCTCTTGAATAGTCCTCGGATTTTTTCCTTCCATAATGGAAGTCAAGCCTTCGAGCAGAAATTCTTTTCTCAGCGCTTCATCCGTGCTCATTACCTTGAGCCTTTTTGACATCGGCATAAAAACGACATAGGCGATAAAAGCGCCGTAAAAGGAAGTGACCAGTTCGATCGCCATCAGGGGGCCCAGCTTAGTCGGGTCCTCCAGATTTTCCAGCATGGGGATCAGGCCGATATACGTTCCGAGCAGGCCCAGGGAGGTCGAGGTGTTTGCAATCATATCCAGCATGGCGTGCCCGTCCTGATGCCTTTTCTTAGCAAAATATATTTCAGACCGGAGGGCTTTTTTGAGGACATCCTCGCCAACGCCGTCGGCAATCAGAAGGATTCCTTTCTGAAGGAATTCGTCGTCGGCATACTTGGAGGCAGAGTCTTCAAGGGCCAGAAGCCCCTTGCTTCTGGCAATCTCGCTGAGTGACACGATTGTCTGGATGTCTTTTACAAAATCATATTGCTCTTTTTTGAAGGCTTTTTTCATGACATGCCCGAGCGTTCTTAATTTGCGCGGCGGAAACGAAACGACAACGGCGCCTGTTGTGCCGCCTACCGTGATAAAAACAGAGGGCCAGTTCAAAAAGGAACTGAAATTCCCCGACATTTTGATGGAAGAAATAATACAAAAGATTCCGATCCCAAATCCAATTATCGTGGAAACGGCTGGTTTCTTCATTGAAAGACCTCCTACAAGCTAAAAATTCCCATTATTTTGTATATCGGACCATCCGTCGGATATTTTAGAAAAATTAGCTTAAATATCGTAATTTCAAAGACGAAATATAGAGAATGTGACCTAATTATTTGTTTTTTTGTTTGTTTCCGCCTTCCCTGTGCTTTTAAGGCATACGCCGTGTTTGGCGGATAAAGCAGGAATTCCCTTCAGACCAGCATTGTCGCCGGTCAGAAGGGAATTCTCAAAGGGCATGTCAGACATTGCCCTTTCGGTAGAGGTAATAAGAGTATATGGCCGGAATAACGCTCAGCAGAACAACAGCCGCAAGCATCAGCCATTTGTATGGGGTAAACGCGGAAACGGCGATCATAATTCCGCCCACAATCCAGACAAAACCGGCGAACCGGTGCGTTTTTCTCCAGTTTTCCTCGCTGGCCAGCGTCCAGGGCAGCTTGATTCCCACCGTATAGTTCGGTTTGCATTTGGGAAGATAGTTGCCTAAGACGGCAATCACAATACCGACAAGGACGGTGATCAGCACACTGATATTGAAGTCCTTGTACAGCACTTTCGCAATGACGGAAGCCTGCGTCACGTTGGCGACGATGACGATCAGCCATCTGGAGATCAGCTTCATCTGCGGGGAGCGGTCGATATTTTGCTTCTTCGGGTCGGCGGAAATGCTGAAATTTACAAATACCGTGCAAATCAGAAGGATGGCGGGTAACCCGAACGCGGCAAAAAAGCGGGAGGAATAGCCGTTGGGATTTCCCTGTATGTCCCAGTGCGTGGGCATCGTCTCCGGCAGCCGGGAATAGAAGGCTGCCGAAAGAAGGAAGGGAAACACCGCGGCCAGCCAATACAGATATTTACCAATTTTATTTTTCATCGCATACATTCTCCTTATCTAAAAAACCCTGGAACCAGTTCAGAACCTCTTCAAAGACGGACAGATTCAATTCATAGTAGATAAATTTGCCGGATTTACGGTCCGTAATCAAATCGGCGTCCTTCAGTATGGACAGATGATGGGAAACCGTCGCGCCGGTCATTGGGAAGTGCTCTGAAATTTCCCCGGCAGGCAGCGCCCCGCTCTTCAGAATATTCAGGATTTCCCTGCGTGTCGGGTCGGAAAGAGCCTTAAACGTTTCAGGGAACGACACAGCATCAGTTCCTTTCATTTAGAAATTTATCTAAATGTATAATAGCACGTTTCCTTCCGTTGTCAACATGGATTTTCAGCAATGCGGGCGGGGGAATTCAAAAAATAGAGGTTGTCTTTTTTAACGGGATCGTTTATAATAAGATAGTCAGAAATGAGAAGCAAGGCAGAAATGCATGCAATAGGATATGCAGGCGGGCGGGCTCTGTACGGCGGGACGCCATGAACCATGTCAGGCGGGGAACCGAGCAGCATTAAGTGGACTGTCCCGCGCGATACAGGCGGTCTGTTCGTCTGCATATCCTGATGCATGATAAACCGTTTTATGACGGTCTGTCTTGCTTTCAATTTGTCTGGGGGTGGTGTTCGCATGTATCAGGTTCTGTACAGGAAATGGAGGCCAAGGGTGTTTGCCGATGTTGTCGGCCAGCCGCAGGTCACCGTTACGCTGAAAAATGAACTGACGGCGGGCCGCATAGCCCATGCGTACCTGTTTACCGGTTCCAGGGGAACGGGGAAAACTACGTGTGCGAAGATTCTTGCCAAGGCGGTCAACTGTTTGAACCCGGTGGAAGGCGACCCCTGCGGCGAATGTGAAATCTGCCGCGCCGCGGATGCCGGTTCGCTGATGGACATTGTGGAAATTGACGCCGCCAGCAACAACGGCGTGGATAATATCCGCTCTTTGCGGGAAGAGGCCAATTTTACCCCGGCGGCCGCAAAATACCGGGTTTATATTATTGACGAGGTACACATGCTCTCCACGGGAGCGTTCAACGCGCTGCTTAAAACGCTGGAAGAGCCGCCCGCCCATGTCATTTTTATCCTTGCGACAACGGAAGTACACAAGCTGCCCGCGACCATTTTGTCACGGTGCCAGCGCTTTGATTTTCGCCGCATTCCGCCCAAGGAAATCGCGGAGCGTCTTACTTATGTTACCCGGCAGGAGAACGCGGAGCTCGACCCGCAGGCCGCGCTTCTGATTGCGCGTCTGGCGGACGGCGCTTTGCGCGACGCGCTGTCCCTTTTGGATCAGTGCCTGGGCCGAAGTAGAAACATCACGGTGGAAGTGGTGAACGAAACGGCCGGTCTGGTCGGGCGGGAACATCTTTTTGAACTGACCGGCGCCATGAAGGAACATGATTCCGGCGCCGCGCTGGAGCTGATCGATCGGCTGCACAATTCTTCCAAGGATATGGCGAGGCTCTGTGAGGAGCTGTCGTCCCATTTCCGGAATCTGATGCTGATAAAAACCACGAAGGATGCCCACAACATGATCGCCGTACCCGATGCGGAGTATGAAAGCCTGACAAAACAGGCGCTTTCCACGCCGCTGCCTGCCATTCTGCACGGCCTGGATACCATGCAGTCCGCGCTGGAGCGGATGTACCGGGGAGGGGACAGGCGTATCGAATTTGAAATGGCGATGATCCGCCTGTGTTCGCCGGAACTGGATTCCACGCCGGACGCGCTGATTCGCAGGATAGAAGCCCTTGAGCGCGGTACGGCTGTTTCGAAGCCGAAGCCCGTCAGGGCGGTGGAGCCGGAAAAGAAACCAAAGCCGGAAGAAAGGGTACCGGAAAGCCCGCCTGCACAAATGCTGCCGGAGGAACCGCCGGAGCCTTCCTTTGAAAGGCCGGACGACCCCGTTATGGAACCGAAAAAAGAGATCGGCGAGCTGCAGAAGGACGCGGAGCGCCTTTCCGAATGGCCGGAGATCCTTCAGATTCTGAAAAATTATTCCCATACCATTGCGGCCGCGTTCAACGGCTCCGCCGCCTATATCAGCGGTGCCTATGTGCTGATCGACGCGCCGAATGATCTAGCGTTCCGGCTGCTGAGAGAGCCCGCGCAGCGTGAAAATATGCGCAAGGCGATTCAGCAGGTGACGGGCAGAACCTATAAGCTGGGCCCTTACAAAACCCATAACAGCGAGAAGGAAACGGATCCGCTCGCGCAGCTGGCCGGGCTGGCTGAGAGCGAGGGGATTCAGGTTATTAAAAAATAAAAGGATTTACAGGAGGAATTTTATATGAAAGCAAGATTGCCGCAGGGATACGGCGGAGGCGGAGCTTCCAATTTGCAGCAGCTGGCGCGCCAGGCCCAGAAGATACAGGAGGATATGGATCAGGCGACAGCAGAGCTGGAAGCAAAGGAATATACCGCAGCGGCCGGCGGGGATGCCGTAAAGGCAACGGTAACGGGTAAGATGGAGGTAAAGACCATTGATATCAAGCCCGAGGTCGTCGACCCCGAGGATGTGGAAATGCTTTCCGACCTTGTTCTTGCCGCGGTCAACGAGGCGCTCCGGGCCGCCGCAGCAGACAAGAGCCAGCGCATGGAGAAAATCTCCGGCGGCATCAATATGCCGGGTATGCTTTAACGATGCCATCCTATAACGTGGCGCCTTTGTCGCGCCTGATTGAGCAGTTCGAGCGGCTGCCCGGCATCGGACATAAGAGCGCGCAGCGGCTGGCCTATTATGTACTCGGCCTTTCCAAAGAGGGCGCGCAGAATTTCGCAGACGCCATTATGGACGCTCACGAAAAAATACATTATTGCAAAATATGCTGCAATCTGACTGATCAGGAGCTTTGTCCCGTCTGCCGCAACGAGGCGCGGGACAAATCCGTCATTTGTGTGGTGGAGGACCCCCGCGACGTGATCGCGCTGGAGCGTACCAACGAGTTTAATGCGACCTATCACGTGCTGCACGGGGCCATTTCCCCGCTCAGCGGCGTCGGTCCGGACCAGCTTTGCATCAAGGAGCTTCTGGCGCGCGTGAACAACGGCGAAGTGAAAGAGGTCATTATGGCGACCAATCCGACCGTTGAGGGCGAGGCCACCGCCATGTATATTTCGCGCCTTTTGAAGCCTCTCGGCGTCAAAGTGACGCGGCTTGCCTACGGAATTCCCGTGGGCGGCGATCTGGAGTACGCGGATGAGGTAACGCTGACCCGCGCGATCGAGGGCCGCAGCGAGATGTAGCTGACAGAATGCTTGACAATTTTCAACGAGTATGATATGCTCATATACCAACATCGTGGACGGGAGGCTTTTTTAGATGGCAAAAGACAATTTAAAAACGCTGGCGCAAAATAAGAAAGCCTTTCACGACTACTTTGTGGAAGAAAGCATGGAAGCGGGCATCGAGCTTCGCGGAACAGAGGTCAAATCGCTCCGCAAGGCGCAGGTAAACCTGAAGGATGCGTGGTGTTCCATTGTAAAGGAAGAACTTCTGATCAACGGAATGCATATCAGCCCCTATGAGCACGGCAATATTTTTAATCAGGACCCTATGCGGGTGCGCCGGCTTTTAATGCACAGGCGTGAGATCATGCGTTTGTTCGGGCTGGTCAAGCAGGACGGTTATTCGCTGATACCGCTGTCCGTATATCTGAAGGGGTCCATGGTCAAGGTGCAGATCGGTTTGTGCAAAGGCAAAAAGCTTTATGACAAACGCGCGGATATGGCGGCGAAATCCGCAAAGCGAGACATTGACCGCGCGATGAAGGAAAAGAACCGGTAAGAAAAATATTCTTGTATTTTTTTCTTTGGAATGCGTGTATAATAGGATCAGGTAAACAAGTTTATCTGTCGGTTAATATGGGGATGTAAAGGTTTCGACGGGGATTGTGAGCCTTAGTAAGCGAGTAGCGGCGCGGAACCGCTTTAAAAGCCGCAAACTTAAAAGTAAACGACAACAATACTGTTGCTTACGCAGCCTAATTAGGCTGCCGTCCTTACCGGGTACACCGCGGCCCGGATAAGGGCGTCGATTAGCGGTGAACGTGAACCGGGGAACGCCTTTACCCCGGTCATGACCAAAAGGCTACTGAGCCGCAGAGCCTGCCTTTGGGCGCTGCGGGGAGGAAATGTAAAATCAACGGCTACACTCGTAGAAAGCTTTGGTAAGTGATTTTCGGACACGAGTTCGACTCTCGTCATCTCCACCATAGAAACTCCATGTGTCAGGATATGAACTGACATATGGAGTTTTGTTTATTTATTTGGTGCTTTTTATGGTATACTCAGTTCAAATTTCTTATGAACTGAGATTATGAGCCAGACTGTGTGAAAATAAAAAGTGAGAATTTGTATTCACCACTTTGAACGTATTTATGCCCATATTTGTGGAGAAGTCGCTCAACTTTATTGAAAGTCCATGTCTGTTTCTCCACTTTAAGCTTAAATTTTTATTTCGGGCCGCGTTTTCACACAGTCTGGATCATAATCAGAACCTGCATCTAATTTGAGCAAATGACACAATCAAAAAGCCGCATCAGATAACCATTTTCTGGCTGTTTGATGCGGTTTTGCTTTTGAAGTTTTGCCACTAAAACACCTAAAAATAGAAAAGATGCAAGTCAGAACATTTGTTTTACTTAGAAATCATTATTTGGAAAGCAGTAAACTTTACTCTCTTAGAAAATCGTGTTATAGAATAATTGGTGATGATTAATGTATATTTTACTGCTGCATAGTTGGTTTTGTAACGGCTGGGCTTCTCATCTTAATAAGACCGGAAGTGCAACTGGGTTTGTGTGAATTTATGTCTTTCATTGTAAAGATCTCCTCGATATCTTTGTTAGGTTGGCAGAATTTTTGTTAGGTTGGCAGACCATAACTTTAATATATCTGGGGGCTTTATTTTTGCCCATAACTTAAACTTTTTATGGTTTTATATAATTTGCCGGTAACAACAGTCATTTATCACTACACATACTCTCCAATGTTTTCTGCAAATGTTCCCTCATAATGTCCTTTGTCCGTTTAACGTCCCGTGCTTCTATTGCTTCCAGCAGCTTTCCATGATAATAGATGCCAATATCGCTTCCGAGATGTTCTACAATCTGTTCCATAGCAGTGCTCAGTATTTCTCTTAAAATATTGTGGGTGGCAATAATCAGTTCGTTCTTGGTCATTTCAGCAATCTTAAAATGGAAATCTAAATCAAGCTTGGCAAATTGCTGCCGGTCTTTTTCTATTTCAATTTTCCGCATCTCATTGTAGAGTTCTTTCAGCTGTGCAATTTCCTCCAGCGTCGCCTTTTCAGCGGCAAAGCCCGCGGTTTCGACTTCTACCATCTGCCGAAATTCAAGTACCTGCCGAATGTCGTTATCGCCTAAATAGGCTATTGGTATAATACCATTCATGATGGGGAAGAGCCTTGCTTCTTTAATATAGGAACCCTCGCCGGAACGGGTATCAACCAGTTCGAGCACGGACAATTTCTGCATTGCCTGCCGCACCGTAATTCTGCTCACCCCAAAACTGACCGCCAAATCATTTTCAGAGGGCAGTTTTTGTCCAGGCTTCCAGGCGCCCTGTAAAATCTGCTGCTTCATTTGCTCAAACACCTGATCGCTTATCCTCTGGTAGACAATCGGTTTAATTTTCATTGTTATACCCTCCTGCGTATCTGCTAATATTACATTATATATATGATAATACTGCTTGTTTCGACATATTACAACAGGCTGTTTCATAACAACGCTACCGAATGTCAATATCGATTTAGGCCAAAAAACTATGCACTGCAGCTTAAGAATCCACAACAACCACCTTGATCAACTCACCTGGGTCATGCGCCAGTTTATAGAAATAGTCCGGAGCCTCCGCCAGCGTGATTTCTTTGCTAATAAGCGGAGCAACATTGAGTTTTCCCTCATTGAGCAGTCCGACGACTGTTTTGAATTCTTCGTAACCGTAAAGGAAAGAACCGTGAACGGTCAGTTCGCGTGTAACGACCTCCTGCATGTTGATCTCTACCATCGGTTTGTTATTGCCGATCCAGACAGCCGTTCCGCCAAAAGCCAGAGCTGACATTGCCTGTTGTACGGTCGGGGTCGCGCCCACCGCTTCAATCGCCACATCCACACCTTTGCCGGCAGTGTTGGCCAAAATGATTTCTTTAAAATCCTGTTTGCTGGGGTTGATAAGCACGTCTGCTCCCATGCTGCGGGCGATCTCTAAACGGGAATCGCTCAAATCGGAAACGAGGATTTTACGGGGATTCTTCATCTTTACGCAGGCCAGCGCCAATAGGCCGATTGTGCCCGTTCCCACCAGAAGAACATTTTTTCCGCTCAGATCTCCGGCGTGCCCCACTCCGCGATAAGATACAGCCAGCGGCTCCATTAAACTGCCTATTGCATAAGGAACATTGTCCTTTACTGTGAAACAGCATTTTTCAGGTACACAGATATATTCGGCAAATGCACCGTCCACATCCAGAACACCAAACGCGCGTTTGTGCAGACACAGATGAACATCACCTTTTTTGCACATTTCGCATTCTCCGCAGAAATCAACCGGATAAACCGCTACCTTCTCGCCAATCTTACGACTGGATACACCCGTACCCAACTCTACGATCTCGCCGGCGAACTCATGACCCATCATCATAGGCTCAAGCCGCCGCCCGGTCAAGCCCAGATAACCATGTACGTCGCTGCCGCAGATACCACAGGCTTTGACTCTCAGCTTGACTTCGCCCTGTTTTGGGGAAATATCAGGAACATCCTGATGTTTCAATTTATTTGGTCCCTCGTATACAATACCTTTCATGCAATTATCCTTTCGTTTTTAAAGGTCCGGGAGACGTCATGGAAACTGATCCGCACATCTCCTGTCACTATGTTGTCAACACCCGTAATAAAGCTTTGTACCAATTTCAGAAAGAGTATATTAAATTCCATAAAAGCATTGCTTGATTGCCACAGTTGATGCTTCACACCGCCTTCCCAGGGATGTATCCTATTGAACAGCCTACCTGGCAGCCTGTAATACTGCCTGTCATGCATATTATAATATTATTTATTTAAAAGTCAATGTTATATTTAAATTTTGTCAATATGTACAGCAATTTCTTCTATTTATTGTCTTTAGTTACAATCTGACTTTTTTTAACCCTCTTTATTATCCTCCGGATAGAATCGAATTAATGCGGAATTTGCAGGCCGTACTGCAGTTATACATCGTCCATTCCTTTACAATATTGTGCTTACCGATATTCTTTTCTATGCTTTTTACAAAAGCAATTAACATAATATTAGGCTATCACTCTTAAAAAAGTCTGCTATGCCGGGAGCATGCAACGCACAGAAAGGACAATACTTAATGGATGTGAAGGAAGACGTTAAAAGCCGGCCATTGCAATCATGCGGAATGTGCCGCAGCTGCATTGGTGCGGGTCTAAGTAGTATGATACCTAGGGGTTGGTTCTCTCCGTTGATTGGGACAAAGGGGCTATGCATGTGTCCGATTTATGTGCGAAACTGAAAGAATGCTGTTAGGCTACTAAACGGCCTTATAAGATGTACTAAAACTATTTTTTACCTATGATATTTCGCGGTTTTTCCCTTTGATTAGATATATTCACCAAAAGTTTTCCATAAATGTCTGTGATTTTTATACATTGACATTGCAAAATGGTGTTATATAATATTAGCAGTAAGCCTGTAATACAGGCAGCTGTCATATGAGCAGCATAGTTAAACACAAACAATCAGAAAAATGTGGTGATTGAGCGCATTGAGCATATCAGTCTGAGCGGTCAGGTGCTGGAGCAGATGAAACTGAGGATACGTTCACACGAATGGCCGTCGGCGTCCAAACTGCCGTCAGAGAGCGATTTGAGCGCGATGTTCGGGGTTTCGCGGGTGACGATACGTAACGCGCTGCATAGACTTGTTGGATTAGGGCTTATTGAAACGCGCCTCGGTGATGGGTCATATGTTGCTCGAATTGACGAAAGTAGCGGGCTGAACAGTTTAATTCCGGTTGTGTACTTAGAGGAAAACATCGAAAACATACTTGAATTCAGACGCGAGTTTGAGTCCGGCGCTTGCGCAATCGCGGCGGGGCGCGCAGAAACGGAAGATATAGCAGATTTGCGGGACATGCTCGCGAAAATGCTCGCTTTGCAAAACGACCGTTCGGCGCTCGCTGATGCTGATTTGAAGTTTCACTACCGCATAGCTGCAATATCGCGCGATAGCCTGATCATCAAGACATACGAAATTATCAGCGAGGTTTATGCAGCGCATATGAAACGGGTAGTGCGGGCTATCGGCGGAGAGGCTGAGTGCTATTACCACGCCATAATTGTGGACGCGCTCGAAGCTGGAGACGCGGAAAAGCGCGTAGATTTATGTATGAACTTATTGCGTCAAACGAGAAAATTCTGTTAAGAGGGAAATAACAAGGATTTAGATTTAAATGTTAGATACTCTGATTCGGCGTTAATGCGCCTTGGCGCTTAACGATATTATGGCGAAATTGAAAAGGGGATGCATTATGAAAAAGAAACTGGCACTTATTCTTGCTGCGATTATAGCGCTTTCCGCTGCGGCAGGATGTTCTGGCGGCAAAGCATCAACGTCAAGTGGGACGGTTCCCGCAACGTCAAGCAAAGCAGCTTCCACTGATACGGGGAAATCAGGCGATCCTGTCAAGTTCCTCGTTTATGCCTGCGTATCGGGCGGCACGTCCGAATCGGGTCGTCAGTGCACACTCGCAGCTGAAACGGCGCAATGGTACATTAACGAAAAACTCGGCGGTTTCCCATCTTTGGGTGGACGCCCCATCCAAATTGAAGTCCTCGACTCTACATCCGATGCAGCTACGGCGACTTTGCCGCTTGAACGTGCTCTTTCCAAAGGCGGCTACACGAGCGTTATTGGCAACTCCAACTCGTCCATCGCACTGACTATGCTCCCGATACTTGAAAAATACAAGGTGCCCACAGTCACAGGCGCAGCGGCGAACAAAGCTGTTTCCGAACAGGGATGCTCTTTCGTGTTCCAGCCGGCGGCTACATCAAGTTCGTTCATTCCTACACAGCTTGACTTCCTCGCTGAATACGCGAAGCGCATCGGCAAAGACGTCAAAGATCTGAAGCTCGGTCTGCTCTATTCCAATGATGCTTGGGGCACAGACCAGTCCAACAATACGCGCAAACAGGTTTCGCAGCGCGGACTCAAACTCGTTTCCGACGAAGGTTATGAGGGCAGTTCGTTTACAGACGCGACCCCGTTGATCACCAAGATCCAGAACGCGGGCGTTGACGTTATCCTTCCGAGCGCATACCCGAATGACCTCAAACTGATCTTTACGGCAATGAATACGCTGAACTACCACCCGCTCGTAGTCGGCGGCGGTGCAGCTATGACTTGGCCGTCACTCTATAAAGATCTTGGCGATAAAGTAAACGGGCTCACTTCTGTTGACTCTTGGTGCTGGGATCAGAAGGGCGCAAAGGAAAACACCGGCTGGATGGAAATGAATGCCCACTATGAAGAGAAAAACAAAGAATTCCTCGCAGGTCAGGGCGGCCCGACTCTCTTCTCCATCATGCTTGCTTACGAGGCAGTTGAAAACGCGAAATCCGACGATCCCGTCACGGTTCGCGACGAACTTCGCAAGCTCACCAAAGACAACAGCAAATGGTTTGGCGTCATCAACGGCAACGGCGATTTCGATGACACAACAGGTCTTAACACCGGTTCCCGCGCTATCATCATGCAATGGCAGAACGGCAAACCTACAAGCGTATATCCGCCGGAATACGCGACAGGCGAATTGCTTAACCCAGACACAATGAAACCTTTTGAAAAGAAATAAAAACTTGAGTGGTTACGGACGCGCGGCACGCGCCGCACGTCCGTCCTTAACCTTTCATTTACGCATCGCGTACTTTGGAAATCACCCCCGTAAAGAGGAGAATGATAAAAAATGCTTCAGGTTATAATTAACGGGCTGTTAATCGGCGGTGTTTATGCGCTGGTTGCCGTGGGCATAACGATGATTCACGGTGTTATGAAAATAGTCAACTTCGCACAGGGCGATTTTTTGGCTATGGGCCTTTATTTTACTTACGCGATGTATTCGCTGATGCCGCAGGGAAGCCTGCCCTACTGGCTTCTTGTTCCGGTGGGCGCAGCGATGTACCTCGCGGGCTGTATTTTCTTTTCCACCACCATCAAAAAGGTGATCGGCAAGGGCGACAGCAATTATATTTTGCTGACGATAGGGCTGTCTTATATAATACAGAACGTTATACAGCTAATTTTCGGACCCGACTTTAAGAGTGTGGCAGTATCTGACCAGCTCCGTAATGGGGCACTTGCGCTCGGAAGTGTGTCACTTTCTACAGCGAGGGTTATCGCGTTTATTGCTGCTGCGGCATTTGCCGTGTTCGTCAACTGGTTCCTCGCCTCAACCGACATTGGCAGGGCTATGAGGGCGACGAGCGAAAACCGCGTAATAGCAGAATCTCTCGGAATAAAGACGAGCATAGTCTTTATAACGGCGTTCGCTTTAGGAACAGTTTTTGCGGGAATCTCGGGATTGCTCATCTCTCCGATATTTTTGCTGTCGCCTAAAGTAGGATCCCAGTTTTCTATCATAGCAATGTCTGCAATGGTTCTCGGCGGATTGGGTAACATCAAGGGTGCGCTGATCGGCGGTCTGATTATCGGGCTGGTTGAATCGATGACAAGTTCCTATGCCGGTGTGCTTCTCTCTCAGGCGGCAATCAACGCAGTGCTGATGCTGGTGTTGATAATCAGGCCATACGGACTTTTCGGGAAGAAAGGACGTGCGTCGTAATGATTAAGAATATTTTCAACCCAGCGACCATTAAAAAGCACTCAGTTGCGCTGGCATTTATTGTAATATGCCTGATTTTCCCGTTTGTGATAAGCAGGACTTATTTTACGCGTGTGCTTATGGAAGTATTCTTCTTCGCCGCGCTTGGAAACGCCTGGAATATTATCGGCGGATACGGAAAGCAGACCTCGTGGGCTTCATCAATTTTCTTCTCAATCGGCGCGTATACAACAATTATACTGTTTGCCGGTTCGGGACAGGCGGGCGGAAAAATTATCCCCGCGCTTGGTATTTCTCCCTGGATAAGCGTATGGCTCGGAATCGCGCTTGCCGTTTTGCTCGCCATTGTCATCGGCTGGCCATGCTTCAGGCTTCGCGGAGTGTTTTTCTCCATAGCGACCATTGCATGCACAACAATCTTTCGACAGCTGTTGATTTACTTTGAGCGTTTCACAGGTGGATCGCTCGGACTTACTTTCAAAATCCGCAGTGGCAACACCCTTTGGGGGCTGCATTTCGACACGGATTTGCCTTACTATTTCGTGGCGTTTATATGGATGATTATCACCACGCTTATTGTAGTGTATATTGACAGACACAAACTCGGGTATTATCTGAGGGCTATTTGTGAGGATCAGGACGCAGCGGAATCGCTGGGAATGAAATCGCAGAACGTCAAACTGCAGGCTTTCATTATAAGTTCAGCGATGATGGCGTTTACGGGAATGCTCTACGTTTTCAAGACCGGTTTTGCCGATCCGAACACGCTTGCGTCGCAGGATATGTCGGTGCGTATCGGCATCGTGGCAATACTTGGCGGTATGGGCACAATCTGGGGGCCGTTGGTCGGCGCACTTATCTCGATACCCCTGCTGGAACTCTCCAATGCCTATTTGCAGGATTTGGGAGGCGGCGGCGCGGGCTGGGCGCTTTACGGTCTACTTATCGTGATTATGGTTCTGTTCAAGCCGAACGGCATCGTTTCGCTTGTTGAAGATATCAAGGCGAAGTTCTTTGCTAAAAAGACGGTCGGGGGTGACAGAATTGCCTGAAAACTGTAAAAAGATAATCGAACTGAAAAATGTGGATAAGTCTTTCGGTGGCGTGCACGCCATCAATAATTTGAGTTTCTCTGTATACGAGGGGGAAATCCTTGGGCTTATCGGACCGAATGGCTGCGGTAAAAGCACGTCCGTCAACCTTATGACAGGCGTTTATCTCCATGACAAAGGAGAAATTATTTATTATAACGCCGACGGCAGTTCTGTTGCGCTTAAAGAACAGTCTGTTCCGAACAGGGCAAAACTGGGTATGGGGAGGACTTTTCAGACCCCCAAACCTTTCGCGGATCTGACCGTGTTTGAAAATATTTATACGATCGCTATGCTGTATAACCGTACGCTCAAAGAGGCGAATAAGGTAGCGGAAGAGATTGTGAAGTTTGTGCAGCTCGACGATATCGCGGAGCAGAAATGTACCAAACTGCCTATCGAAAAGCGAAAATGGCTTGATATGGCGCGCGTGCTTGCAACACGCCCGCGAGTCCTGATGCTTGACGAGTGCCTCGCCGGACTTACACCCAGCGAGATGGAAACAAGCCTTGATATGGTTCGCAAAATCAACAAGCAGGGCATAACTGTTCTATTTATCGAGCACGTTATGTCTGCCGTGACTAAACTGTGTAACCGTGTGGTCGTTATGGAGGAAGGTCACTTTATGACAGAGGGCGATCCCCTTGAAGTTATGAAAAAGCCTGAGGTTATCAGAGCGTACTTAGGGGAGGATTACAAATAATGGAGATGCTTAAACTCGAAAAGGTCTGCGCCGGTTACGGCGACCTGAAAATCCTCTTTGACATCGACCTCTCGGTAAATGAGGGCGAAGTTGTGGCACTTGTTGGTTCAAACGGTGCGGGCAAAACAACAATCCTGCGCACAATATCGGGCGAGGTGAAAATTCAGTCCGGATCGATTTCCTGGTTGGGCGGCGATCTAGCGTCAAAACACGCTTATTCCCGCGCCGAAATGGGCATTGCCCACATCCCACAGGGGCGCGGTATACTCAGCAATCTTTCCATTAAGGATAACTTGATTCTCGGCTCTTACACAAAGCGCACAAAATCAAAGCGGCAGGAACTGCTGAAAACAGTTTTTGATACATTCCCGATTCTCAAAGAGAGAGAAAACCATCTTGCCGGTACGCTGTCGGGCGGGCAGCAGCAAATGCTTGCCATCGGGCGTGCGATGATGATGGAACCGCAGCTTCTCATCCTCGACGAGCCGTCGCTCGGGCTCGCGCCCATCGTCGTGGACGAGGTGTTCCATATCCTGAAAAAAATGAAAGAAAACGGTTCGTCAATGCTTATTATCGAGCAGAATCTCGTCAAGGCGCTGCAAATTGCCGACAGAGGTTACGTCTTAGAAACAGGCAAAGTCGTAATGGCCGACAAGAGCGCGGAACTGCTCGCCAACCCCGACATACGCAAGGCGTATTTGGGAATTTGACAGTTGTGAATATATGAGTCGCGTTGCGGCGATGCGATCTTCCGCACGATTGCAAAATTTTAAACGGCTCTGCGGCAAAAATGTCTGTGAAATGTAAAATTGGTGTTGATTTTAATGAAATATCCAAAAGAGGAGGAATTTTTAATGGGTATAGCTGAAAATTTACTTAAAATGTTTTCACTTGAGGGAAAAACAGTCCTGTTCACGGGAGCGGGTGGCGGTATTGGCGGTGAACTTGCCTCTACGCTGGCGGGAGCGGGCGCGTCCGTCGCGCTGTGCGATATAAACGCCGATGCTTTGGGCAAGCGCAAAAAACTTATTGAAGACGCGGGCGGCAAAGCATCTGCCGTTATTCTTGACGTTACAAAGCGCGCGAGCATTGACATAGCGGTAAAGACTGTCGTTGCTGAATACGGGAAGATAGATATTCTCGTAAACTGTGCGGGAATCAACAAGCGCGAAGGACTTGTCGACGTTGATGAAGCCACATACGACAAAATTATGGCGATTAATCTCAAAGGAGCGTTTTTTGTTTCGCAGGCTGTTGCACCTTATATGAAAGAGAAAAAATACGGAAGCGTCATCAATATTGGCTCGCATAATACGGGACCTATCCTAGGTGGATGTTCCGTTTACGGCGCAACAAAATGCGGGCTTCTTTCGCTGACGCGTTCTATGGCGGTGGAATGGGCGAAATACAATATCCGCGCCAACTGTATCAGTCCCGGGCATATCAAAACGGATCTTACAACTGTTACTTGGGCGCACCCGACGCGCAGCAAGTACCTACTCGACCGCATCGCGCTTAACCGTCCCGGTTATCCCGAGGATATTGCGGGCGTGTGTCTGCTCCTCGCTTCGGACGCTTCATCCTACATCACAGGCTGCGAATACCGTGTTGACGGCGGTTGCGTCTGCGGTGGTCAGCCGTGGGATTATGATACAAACTTTTAGTCGTTTGGGATAAAAGTGGTTACGGGCATAAAGGCCAGGGAGTCTGTTGTTCTTTCGTCGGGGTAGCTCTATCGGCTTAGGTAAAATTGTTGATTCTAGTCGCATAATTGAACATAGGAGGTAATTATTATTATGACAAATCAGGATACAGTGAAAGAAATTAAAAAACTGGCAATAAATATCCGTCGTGATGTTGTCAACATGATTGGCGGAGAAGGGCATGTCGGCCATTTAGGCGGTTCCTGCTCCAGCGCCGACATTGTAGCTGCGCTTTACGGACATAAAATGAAATTTGATCCGAAGAATCCGCAGTGGGAAGGCCGCGATAAATTTATATACAGTAAAGGCCACGCTGCTATCGCACAGTACGCAGCGCTCGCAGAAACCGGCTATTTCCCCGTTGAGGAGTTGAGCACCTGCAAAAAACTCGGCTCCCGTCTACAGGGCCATCCTGACCGCTGCAAGACCCCTGGCATTGAGGCGGGCACCGGTTCACTGGGCCAGGGCCTTTCCATTGCCAATGGTATGGCACTGGCAATGCGCCTTGACAAAAAAGATAATAAAGTTTACTGCATCATGGGTGACGGTGAGATGGACGAAGGCCAGATCTGGGAAGCTGCTATGGCGGCCGCCAGTTTCAAGATTGACAACATCGTTGGCATCATTGATAAAAACTGCTTACAGGCTACCGGCGCGTGCGCCGACCGCTTCAATACGGATCCGCTGTCGGAAAAATGGAAAAGTTTCGGCTGGCATGTCATTGAAATTGACGGTCACAATGTAGAACAGATTCTCGCTGCTTTTGATGAAGCGGATACCGTTAAGGGTATGCCGACTGTTATCATCGCACATACTGTCAAAGGCAAGGGCATTCCATTTGCGGAAAACGTGGTCGGTTTCCACAATGGCTCTTTGACGAAAGAACAATATGAAACCGCGCTGAAGGAACTGGATTCCCAGTTCTCAGCTTTATAAGAAAGGGGATGTGTCAGATATGAGTAAGACACAAAGCCAGCGTTTAGCATATGGTGAAGAAATTGTCGCACTGGGCGCTGAAAATTCAAACGTAGTCGCTCTTGAAGCGGATCTTGGTAAATCCACTATGTCCTGCCTGTTCCAGCAGGCATATCCCGATCGTTACTTTGAAATGGGTATTGCAGAACAGGACATGCTCTCTACAGCAGCCGGACTGGCTGCCAGCGGAAAAATTCCGTTTTGCAGCACTTTCGCAGTTTTCGCTACCGGCAGAGCTTATGACCAGATTCGGCAGACGATCTCCATTGGGAAGCTGAATGTAAAACTTTGCGGATCCTCTTCCGGCCTTTCCGATTTCGGCGACGGTTCCACCCATCAGGATATTGAAGATGTCGCACTGATGAGCGCAATTCCGAATATGACAGTGTTGACCCCCTGTGACGCTACAGAAACGCGTCAGGCGGTTCGTTTGGCAGCAGAGATCGACGGCCCGGTTTACCTCCGCGTTGTCAGAAATGATCTTCCCGATTATATCAGTGAAGATGACAAATTTGAAATTGGAAAACTGCGTGTGCTCAACGAGGGTTCCGATGTTGCAATCTTTGCGCAAGGTTCCATGGTCAGCGCTTCTATGAAGGCTGCCGAACTTTTAAAAGCTCAGGGCATCTCTGCAAAAGTGGTCAATGTTTCCACAATGAAACCATTTAATTATGCCGGTGTGGCAGAAATCGCGAAAACTGTCAAGGCGGTGGTAACCGCTGAAGAACATAATTACATCGGCGGCCTTGCTTCTGCCGTTGCACTATCCCTGCGGACATCCGCCGTACCCATGGATTATGTCGCAGTACAAGATGTTTTTGGGCAATCGGCCTATGGCTCGCCGGAACTTATGGAGCATTACGGACTGACTGCAGAAAATATTGTAGATAAGGCAAAGAATCTGCTGTAATGATTATCAAAAAGGAGAACTGATTTCATGAAAATAGGATTTATCGGACTTGGAATTATGGGGAAACCCATGGCAAAAAACCTCATGAAGGCCGGACATGAATTAATCGTGTTCGATGTAGTGCAGGCAAATGTTGACAATGTAGTGGCGGCCGGCGCAAAATCTGCTGCTTCTTCAAAAGCAGTTGCGGAACAGTGTTCCCTGATTATTACAATGCTTCCTAATTCTCCCCATGTAAAAGCGGTCGTCATGGGCGAAAATGGCGTATTGGAAGGTGCAAAGGCCGGTACCGTCCTCATTGACATGTCTTCCATTGCACCGCTCGCTTCCCAGGAAATTGCCAAAGCCTGTGCTGCAAAAGAAGTCAAAATGATCGATGCGCCGGTATCCGGTGGTGAGCCTAAAGCGGTCGACGGTACGCTTTCTATTATGGTTGGCGGCGACAAAGAAATATTTGAGAGTGTCAAAAACGACATTTTGTTGAAGATGGGTGCTTCGGCGGTATATTGCGGAGCAATCGGCGCGGGTAATACTACCAAGCTTGCTAATCAGGTTGTTGTAGCCTGCAATATAGCCGCATGCGCAGAGGCATTTACGCTGGCTAAAAAAGCCGGTGTAGACCCGCAGCTTGTTTTTGAAGCAATTAAGGGCGGTCTTGCGGGCTCCACCGTAATGAATGCAAAGGTTCCAATGATGATCGACGGCAACTTCAAACCTGGCTTTAAAGTTGACCTGCATATCAAAGACCTGAACAATGCACTCGAAACCGGACACGGTGTCGGTTCCCCTCTGCCGCTGACAGCCGCGGTAATGGAAATGCTGCAGACGCTCCATGCAGACGGACGTGGTCAGGAAGATCACAGCAGTTTGGCAAATTACTATGCAAAGGTCTCTGGGACGAAGATTGGCAAATAAAATCAATTTGATATTCCTGATTTAATTTTTCTACAGCGGGGGCGCGTTCTGTTGTTGTCAATGCAATGGAACGTGCCCTAACTGTGTATTTGTGCACACTGTATTGCAAAGAAGTGCGTTTACGTCAGTTCGGGAAGTTCAATAGAGTAGAATAACAAGGAGATAAATAACATGAAAAAAGTCATATTAATTCCTGATTCATTCAAAGGAACCATGGATTCCGCTGCTATATGCGGAATTATGGAAAAACAAATTAAAACCTATTATCCTGAAGCGGAAACAGTCTCCATTCCGGTGGCGGATGGCGGCGAAGGTACGGTGGACGCTTTTTTAGCTGCGATGGGCGGCGAAAAGGTGTTTCTTACCGTGAAAGGCCCATACCGCGAAGACCTGCACGCATTTTACGGTCTGGTCGATGACGGCCGCACGGCGATCATTGAAATGGCCTCGTGCGCGGGTCTGCCTCTGGTCGGCGACAATAAGCACGCCGAAAGGACCACTACGTACGGTGTCGGTCAGCTGATTGCCCACGCCGCGGAATCCGGTTGTCGGAAAATTATTGTTGGTTTGGGCGGCAGCGCGACGAACGACGGGGGAACGGGAGCGGCTTCCGCTTTGGGAATTCGTTTTATGGATTATAATGGAAATTCATTTGTACCGGTAGGCGGAACTCTGGATCAGATTCAGACCATCGATATGTCCGGCCTGCGTCACGAGCTGAAAGACGTGGAGATTGTCACCATGTGTGATATCGACAATTCTTTATGTGGATCGCAGGGCGCGTCCGCGGTATTCGGGCCGCAGAAGGGCGCCGATGAAGACACTGTTAAGATGCTGGATCAGAATCTTGCACATCTTGCTGAAGTAATTCACAGGCACCTGAAAACAGACATAGCCGATCTTCCGGGGGCGGGAGCCGCCGGTGGAATGGGGGCGGGTATGGTGGCATTTTTAGGATCCAGCCTTCAGATGGGAATCGAAACCGTACTGGACACCGTGCGGTTTGATGAGATTGTAGCCGACGCCGATTTGGTGATCAGCGGCGAAGGAAAAATGGATACGCAGAGTCTTCGCGGCAAAGTTGTCATCGGCGTTGCTCACCGTGCAAAAGCAGCCGGTGTTCCGGTTATAGCGGTTGTTGGTGACATCGGAGATAATATTGAAACAGCATATGATATGGGGGTCACTTCCATTTTTAGCATTAACCGTGTCGCAGTCCCATTTAAAGAAGCTAAAATGCGCAGCCAAAATGATCTTGCCCTGACTGTCGCTGATATTATCCGCCTTTTAAAACGCACACATTTTTAATTCTAGTTATTCTGACGTGGTAATGCTTAACAATTGAATAAAGAAATAAGCAGACGGTCTTAGCTAATAGAAAAGTTAGTCACAATATGATAAAATGCAGATGAAGTGATTAGCATGAAGAAACGGTTCAGCGCGGAACAGGTCATCAGGTTTCTAAAAGAGCATGAATCTGAAAAAAAGCTACAGATATTGTTCGGGAATACAATATTTCTGAACAAACAATTTACCGTTGAAAAATGCAAATACAGTGGGATGGATGTCAGCGAAGCAAAGCATCTGAAGCAGTTGGAAGAAGAAAACCGCCAATTAAAAGAGCTGGCGGCAAACCTTACTCTGGATAATCATATTCTAAAGAACGTACTTGCAAAAACGCATAAAGCCTGCCCAGAAGCGTCGCATTGCGGAAGAGATATAGCAAACGATATGTTCCGGTGGATAAAACAGAAGATACAGAAATAACAGACCGATTAACACGGTTGACAAATCGATGGAAACGCTTCGGCTACCGGCGTTTGCATGTTATGCTCCCACGAGAAAACATCCCAAAAGCGGAGTAAAAAGAAGAAGTATGAAAAGTGTGGAATGCCAGACAGAACATTTCTGTCTGTAAATTCCAGATGGTCAATGGATTTTGTTTCAGATCGTACCCGATCCGGTAACCACATTTGAGTTTAACTGTAATTGATGAAGCCACACGAGAATGCCTTGTGTTGGAAGTAGACAGTTCCAATACTGGGAAAAGGGCTTATGCCGTACTAAACCGCATTGCCCTATTTCGAGGTCTTCCCAAAGAAATTCTGACGGACAATGGCTCTGAATTCACAGGGAATGCCCTAAACGCATAGAACACAGGACAGTCGAATAATTGTAGCCCTTTATTATTCCCAAGACAGGTTTAGCCAAACAATATTTTTCCCCAAGCTAAGGACGCGGGTTCGATTCCCGTCTTTTCATTGAGGGGGTGCCCACAGCAAACTCCGGCTAGGCAGGAAGCAGCATTCTCAATGACTATCAACCCTCGATAGCCTATTCCTTGTATAGTTCCAGGATAATACAAAAATATATATCTGGAATGTGTAGAGACTGAGCCTTTGGATCAGCCCCAAAATATTGAGGCCGCGAAAAATCGCATATAAATGCAGTAGGTTAAAAAGCAAAAACAGAATTGCGGCGACGAATGTAATACGCCCGATTTTTCTTTCATGTTCTTGCTTGATATAACCCAGAGCTAGCAGGAACAATATGAATATCGTTCCTGCTACAATGATGATTGTAATCACGAGATGAAGGTAATTTTTAAAACTGATTATAAAATCCATGGTCATCGGAAATAGTCCATACCCTAAAATAGATATGGAAAGAAGAATAAGCAAGCCGGCATAGCCGGCTCTTAAGCAGATTCCATAAGATCGAAATGACTTAACGAGCATGCTGATAATGAAGATAATCAAGCATATTTCGTAAATATAGAATAAAGTTCGCGTCAGAGGAATATTGGGGGCGCCATCTGCAGTTAACTGACTGATATAGGATGTTATCGGATTATATTCGCGCCAAAAAATATTGCCCAGAAAATCCTCCAATACAAATGACAAGCTACCGATCATACCAAACGAAAAAAACAATTTTTGCAGCCTCATGATATTCTCTACTCTTTTTGTATCAGCAATCAGGTATCCATTGCGCAAATTTGAAAAGGCTGGTAATGATCCTATGGCCGCTGCTTTACGCACCTTTCGTTTTACTTGCCTTCTTTTTTGTCGGCTCATTCGTTTTATCCTCATTCTGCTTCTCAATGCTGGCTTTCAGTGCATCCATAAGATCGATAACTTTTCCGGTCTGCTCTTCGGAACTGGCAGCGACAACGTCTTTTCCGGCGATTTTTGCTTCAATCAGCTCTTTGAGCCTTCCCTGGTATTCATCCTTATACTGAGACGGATCAAAAGGCGTATCCATTGTGTCAATCAGAGCCTGAGCCATTTTTAATTCCTGTTCGTTTGGCTGTGGAATATCGTAGGATTTCTGCAGATCCTTAATGTCATCCTGATAAAACATGGTTGAAATCAATACCCCGTTTTCACGCGGGATGATTGCCATCAAAGTGTCTTTTGTTCCCATAACGGTCTTGCCTATTGCAATCTTCTGCTCCTTCATCAGAGCGGACCTCAGAAGTTCAAAAGCTTTTTCTCCGCCCTTATCCGGAATCACCTGATACGTCTTATCGTAATAAACCGGCGAAATCTGGTTTAACTGCGCAAAATGCAGGATCTGGATCGATTTTTCCTTTTCAGTTTTGATTTTTTCTATTTCTTCGTCCGATACAACGACATACTGGTCCTTATCATACTCATACCCTTTGATAATATCTTCACTTTTCAGTTCTTTTCCGCAATGAGCACAGGTCTTTTTATACCGTACACGGCTCTGGTCTTCTTTATGCAGCTGATTAAAATGAATGTCGTTATCCTGAGTGGCTGTGTACATGGCCACAGGAATCGCCACAAGTCCAAATGAAATAACGGAATGATGTGCTACTGGCATAAAAATGTCACCTCCGGATTTAGTATAACCAAAAGTACCGGCAAATAATTGAAAATCGGCTCGTATGATTTCTCAATAGGATAAATATCAGGGAACCGGCGGATAATAACGAAAAGCGCAGGTTTCGGACTGATGGAACTGCTTGTCAAAAGGGTGCGTATCAATGGTTACAAAGCTGGAAGAATACAATCGGAAAAGAAATTTTGAAAAAACCGAAGAACCAGAGGGCGAATCGGAAAATCCCGAAGACCGCCTGAAATTTGTCGTTCAGCATCATATTGCCCGCAGGGATCATTTTGATTTCCGCCTCGAATGGGACGGGGTACTTTTAAGCTGGGCGGTACCCAAGGGTCCTTCCTATGATACCCACGATAAGAGGCTTGCCGTACAGGTGGAAGACCATCCACTGGAATACAGAAACTTTGAAGGGCTGATTCCCAAGGGGGAATACGGCGGCGGAGTCGTAATGCTCTGGGATGAAGGTTTCTGGGAACCTCAGGCGGATGCAGTGGAAGGACTCCGTACAGGCTCGCTTAAGTTTATCCTGAAAGGCAAAAGACTGAAGGGCAAATGGGCTTTGATCCGAATGAAAGCAAAAGCGGACGAGACCCGGAGCAACTGGCTTCTGCTCAAAGAAAAAGATGATTACAGCAAAACCGGCGATGGAATTTCCGGGTTCACCACAAGCGTCCGGACCGGACGCACCCTAGAGGAAATTGAAAAAGGCGAGGGCGAAAAATTCACCCGTAATCCTTTTGAAAAGGCGGATGTACAGCTTGCCAGACTTGTCGGCACGGTTCCCAAAGGCGAGGATTGGCTTTACGAGGTAAAGTACGACGGCTACAGGATTCTGGCGTTTCTGGAAGGCAACAATGTTCGGCTGCAAACCCGCAGCGGCAACGATTATACGGACCGGTTTCCGGAAGTCGCCAATTCCCTTATCGATCTGGCCGCCGGAAGGGCAATGGTTCTGGACGGTGAAGTGGCGGTCACGGACGTCCACGGCAGAACGGATTTTCAGGCCCTGCAAAACTATATGAAAGCTCCGAAAGGTAAAAACTGCATCTATATCGTCTTTGACCTTCTGGCCCTGGACGGAGCGGACCTAAGGGGACAGCGCCTGATTGACAGAAAAGAAGCGCTTGGAACTCTTATGAAGAGTTCACCGAAAAATCTTTATTATTGCCAGCATATCAAAGGCAATGGAAAAGAAAGCTTTGCGGCCGCCGGTCAGGCGAATCTGGAAGGAATTGTAGGTAAAAAAGCCGACTCCGTATACAGCGGGACCAGAAACGGTGACTGGATCAAGCTTAAATGTGATAAAAGGCAGGAATTCATCATTGGAGGATATACTCTGTCCGATAAAAAGACAAGCGGGGTAAGCTCGCTCCTCCTTGGCGTTTATAAAGGAGAAGAACTGGTCTATGCCGGACGGGCCGGAACGGGCCTGAGCGCCCGCAGCGCGGCAGAGCTTGAACATCAGTTTAAAAGGATAGAAAGGGAATCCGCTCCTTTCAGCCAGGCGCCCCAGGAGAGAACTCACGAAAAAATCACCTGGCTTGAACCCCGATTGGTTGCGGAAATCAAGTTCGCACAGTGGACCGAAGAAAATCTGCTTCGGCAGGCAAGCTTCAAGGGCCTGCGGGCTGATAAAAACCCAAAGGATATTAAAAAGGAGGAAGCGGATGATGAGGCAGAGCCTCGGGCATCCGCCGAAAATGTGGAGAAACCCATGAAAGCAGATGACGATGACCTTATCATAGAAGGCGTTAAGATTACCCACCCGGAAAAGATCATGTTTCACGATCCTGACATAACCAAGGCGGATGTGATCCGGTATTATGAAAAAGTGGCGGCGCACATGCTGCCCTATATATCCCACAGAATTTTAAGCATCGTGCGCTGTCCCAAGGGAATATCGCAGAGCTGCTTTTTTAAAAAGCATCCCGGTTCGGACAGTAAAGGGGTCGTTTCAGTATCGATCCCCACCAACGATGGGGATACGGAAGATTATTTCTATATTGAGGATGCGTCCGGACTGATATCCGAAGCACAGATGGGTACGCTGGAATTCCATACCTGGGGGAGCAGGATAGACAAGCTTGAAAACCCCGACGTAATGGTATTTGACCTTGATCCTGACGAAGGAATGGACCTCGAAACGGTGCGCCAGGGGGTGAAAGATGTCAAAAGCATTCTCGCCGAGCTCTCGCTCAAGTCGTATCTAAAGACCAGCGGAGGCAAAGGGTACCATGTGGTCGTCCCTTTTAAACCCGTTGCTTCGTGGGATGTGTTCCATGATTTTGCAAAACGCATTGCCGAAGTGATGGAACAGAAGTGGCCCGACCGTTATACGAGCAATATCCGGAAGGAAAAACGAAAAAACAAAATCTTTATCGATTGGATCCGAAACGGCAGAGGCGCTACAAGTGTTTCACCCTATTCCATAAGAGCGAGAGAAGGGGCCAAAGTGTCCATGCCGATCGCCTGGGATGAACTTGAAACGGTTGCCCCCGACGGCATTACTATGGAGGATGCACTCCAGAGGATCGGCGGCAATGATCCTTGGAAAGATTTTTTTCAAAATAATCAGGTCTTAAAATAAGCAAATCAATCAATGAACGGTGGTTGGTATTTTGGAACATTTTGAAATGTCCGAAGATCAGCCGCCGTTTTTTATGTCCGGCTCCACACCATGATTGCTTTCTGATGGCGGTGGAATTACTTGAAACTCCGGCTGCGGGGAGGATATATAAAGCTCCTCACATTCTCGTTGTGCCGAAATCAGGATGTTGACAGCCTGTTCGGAAGTCCGTAACATTTTTAAATACATTTCTTTGTAATCTGGCATAAAGATTCTCCTATTGCACTATATTAGTGCAATAATACCATAAATAACCTGTAAAATCAATACATAGTTGCACCTGAATAAGTGCAGTGAGGTATTGGGTATGAATTATCAGTATAGTAAAGCAGTTGGCAAAAATCTTAGTACTATCCGGCAGTTAAAAGGCTTAACACAGGAGCAGTTATCTGCCAAGCTGCAGGTTATCGGTTGTGATATTACCAGAAGTGCTTTGGCAAAAATTGAAGTAGGACAGCGTCATCTATATCCAGACGAGATAAAAGCGTTGAAAACAGTGCTTGAAATTCGGTATGAAGATTTGTTTGTTTAGCGGATAAGATGGGAAAATATTTTTTGCTTTGATTTGAAGACGCGTCAATATCAGAATGACGTAAAAAAGGAAAGCACCCTTTGGGGTGCTTTCCTTTTTTGGCGTGCGATGCCTACAGAGAACTTCTGAGAGGCAAAAAAATATAAAGGGCCGCCTTAACGTTTCCCCGGTAGATTGGATTTTAATAGCAGATTCTGTGTATTGTTTGATATACTATTGATGAAAAGACCATGACGGAAAATCGGGTATTTCCGTTTTACATGAGATAGGGAAATTTAAGGGAGGCAAAATCTATGAGGGCAACAGGAATTGTCCGCAAAATTGATAACACGGGGCGTATTGTCGTTCCAAAAGAGCTTCGCGAAATCAACGGAATCGAGGACGGAGATCCGATCGAGTTTTATACGGATGACGAAGAAAATATTATCCTGCACAAATATGTGCCATATGAGGATTGGACGAAAGAAGAGCTGCGCGAAGCGCTGTTCGCGGCCGCGAAGGATGCCGGAAGAAACCCGGAGGAATACCTCGACAAAGTGAGAAAGAAACCAAAAGCGTAATAAACGCCGGATATCCTGCGGAAACCGCGGAACAAACAAAAAGAGGCTCCTGCCGTAAGGCAGGAGCCGAATGGAACCATTAGAAATGGTTTATCCATGTTACAAAAGCATCCGCATAGCTTTTCAGAAACGATTTGGTATTTTCTGAAGTCAGTTTACCATCAGGTCCCAGAACGTCCGTTACATTTCCAAGATACGCTTCCGGCTGCTGCATCGTGTAAACGTTTAAAAACACCAAAGACTGACGTAGATGGTGGTTTGCGCCGAAGGCACTCAGTTTCCCCGGGGATACACTGATGATTGCTCCGGGCTTTGCATCCCAGACGCTTTTCCCATATGGACGGGAGCCTACATCAAGCGCGTTTTTCAATACGGCAGGGACGGAACGGTTGTATTCCGGCGTTACAAACAGAAATGCATCCAATTTGCCGACAGCTTGTCTGAATTCAGTCCAGGAAGAAGGCGGAGCGGAAGTATCGTCATAATCCTGATTATATAATTCAAGACCTCCGATATCGATGATTTGCGCGGTAAAATCTTCCGGCATAAGATCAATGACATTTTGAGCGATCTTTTTGCTGAAAGAATCTTTTCGAAGACTTCCTACAAAGACGCCAATTGCTTTTTTGCTCATATTAGGTCACCCCTTAAAAATATTTGATATATTTTATTATAGCATTATTTTTTTAAAAAGCGAACGTTAATATTAAAAAAGCCGCCCTAACGCCTGGGCGGCCCAAAGAAAAAATAGGAGGAATGCCAATTGTGTAATTGACAATTAAATAGTAACAAATTTGTAATTATTTTGCAAAGGTAATTTTTGGAAATAGAGAAGCCGCTCCAATTAAGGAGCGGCAACAGAGGGGTATTAATGAAAAAGAAGTATATGATTCCTCATATAGGACTTGTAAGCTGTTTGGAATGATTAAAGTATAATGGCCCAATGTGAAATCGGCGTGAAGATTGGGTTAAAATTCTACTAATTTGAAAAGGCCGCTCCTGTTACAGAGCGGCCCGGATAGAGAAAAAAACAGAAAAGAAGTTTGATGGAAGGATTGGCAGGAACAAACCAAATTATTCAAAAGCGGGGTGTTTTATTTTGCGGCCTCCCTCAGCTCGGTAAGTATTTCAATGTGCCTTTCTTCATCAAGGATGATCCGTTTGAATAAATTCTGGATTTGGGTGTCTCCGATCTGCCGGATCATTCTTTGATAATGCGCAATAGCAGCCTTTTCTCCTTCAATGTCGGACTGAATAATCTGTGCAAAGGTATTGCGGTACATGGGAAAACTCCCGCTCCAGTACCTTCCGGATAAGCATGATCGAAGCAGCGGGGCGTTACCCAATTGTAATACGAGATCGCCTAACAGCCTCCAATGGATCATTTCTACTTGTATGATTGCCCCATATGCCTCATATGAATTTGCCAAATCCTTTAAATACAGACGGTGTACCCCATATTGGGCGATGGCGGTTGATTCGGACCCTTCTCCCGCATATCCGTCTGAAATGATTGACGCATATCTGCAATTTTTTTCAGTAACAGTTACAACCGGATATGGTTCGTCGACCCTGGCGGACAGATAGGCGCCGCTGGCATTGTCGTTCATATTCTCACCTCACAGAATCATATGCGGAAATTCGGAGGCAGATTACTTTTGTGTTCAGAGACGATCTTCAAGGCGCTTTTCTATGTATGATGGCACCCACTGTCAGTGAGCGCCATCATCTGCTATTTACATCTGCGGCAGCAACAGCCGCGCCTACAGCCGCATCCCGCTAAAATCAGAAATGGTATTAGCCAACACATATTTGGTTCCACCTTTCGATCGGAGTTGTTACATACTATGATTTTCAAATATAGCTTGTCAATATGGGAATCAGGAATGCAAGGGGGGAATATTTTTAGGCATATCCCTTTGCCGGCAGGACGGGAACGAAGGTTAGGGCTGAACCCTGAATGTGCTTTTTGAGGGATCGCGCTTGCTGAATTTTTCTCTTTATGCTATACTGCAAATTACAGAACAGTTTACCGATATGTATGATGAACAGCGTGTCAATAGGGAGCAGGAAGAGTTCTGATTTCCATATAAAACGCTGGGAAGGAAAATGGATATGAAAAAACGCACGATTAAAAAAATAATCCGGGGACAAAGAGCGACGGATGGTGCCGGAGTGCGGCTTGTCCGTGTGGTCGGATACCATGACGTGGAAGATTTCGACCCGTTTTTGATGCTGGATTCCTTTGATTCTACAGACCCGTCGGACTATATCGCCGGGTTTCCCATGCATCCGCACAGAGGGATCGAGACCATTACTTATTTGATTTCCGGAAAGATAGAACACGAAGATAGTCTGGGAAATGAAGGAACCATCCATGCGGGAGAGAGCCAGTGGATGACAGCGGGAGGCGGCATTCTGCATCAGGAAATGCCGAAAGACGCCGGCCGAATGCTCGGATTTCAGCTGTGGCTGAATCTGCCCCGCGCGGAAAAGATGACCGCCCCGGCATATTTGAGCATTACGCCGGAAATGATGGGTCATGCTGCAAAAGAGAAAGCTGATATCCGTGTCCTGTCAGAAAGTTTTGAGGATGCAGCGGGGGTGACTCCGGCCCATATACCGGCAGCGATTTATGACATAGCGCTTTCGGAGGACGGAAAAATTGAGCTCCCCACAAAAAAGGATGAAACCGTATTTGTATTCCTGATCGAAGGGAACGCCGTCATTGACGGTCAGTTGATTTTATCAAAATCGGCCGTATTGTTTGAGGAAGGGGACTATCTCTCCGTGTCGGCAGAGCCTGACTCTGCGCTGCGTATGATTTTCTTTTCCGGGAAGCCTTTGCACGAGCCGATTGCCTGGGGCGGCCCGATTGTAATGAATACCCGTGAGGAGCTGAATCTCGCCTTTGACGAGTTAGACCGGGGGACCTTTATCAAGCGGTAACGGGAAAACCCGTTCGTTACGGCGCCCGCTGTGAACGGACGTACGCGGTCCGGTGCGCATGGAACGAAAATTTATGATAAGGAAAATCCCCTGACGTCTGTCAGGGGATTTGTTTTTCGCATCATTTTCAGCAAGTTCCGGATATTGATTGAATGAGGCGAAGAAGATCTTCCAGTGTACAGATTTCTTCACCGCTGCCGGTAACTGCGTTCTGTACATTGGTAGGCAGTGATAAAAAGTACTGACTAATATCCTTGTTCGATGCTAAAAGATCCTGTAAACCCTGAGCCATTAAAATCACCTCATAAATAGTTTACGATAAGCGGGTTAAATTATACAGGGCATTTCATCAGAATATGGAATGATTTATCAGCTACCCCAAAAAATGATGTGTGTTTACCGAATAATCTATCGTATGGTTAATCCTAATCGCATAAATAACGGATAATCTTTTCAATATTGTAGAAAATGAGTCATAAATACAATATATGATCGCTGCAAAGCATAAGAATGAATGGAGGTATTATGGCTGAATTATCAAAATTATTCCCATGCCGTGTAGGGGACACGATATACTCTTTCGGATGGAATATGCAAAATTGCAAATACGTACTTTTAGAGGAAAAGTGTTTGGGCTTTAATGTCCGCTCAGATGAAGGATACAGCATACTGCTCAAGGGAGAAAAATTTGAATATCTGAGAAGCGATGAAAAATACAGAAAGAACTGGTTTACCTTCCTTGATGAGGCAAAAACAAAATTAGAATTGCTGAATCAGCGGTATCATACGGAAGAGGATAAAAAAAAATAGATATTCTGGCGGAAAAAAGAGGTGGGAGGTAATTCCATGTTTTCATTGGTCGCCGTCGTAGCGGCAGTCGCTGTGCTGGCAGTAATCGCCGGATTCATTGCGTACGCGGTCCACAGAGACCATCAAGAATAAAATAAGACATCGATTTATTGATTTTATTCTTGAAAATCATTAATTATTATGCTATAATATAATTAAAATTGGGCTTTTATACAAAGGGGGAATAGGTTTGTGCACGGACCTATGATACAATAATTAGCTCAATTCACATTGGCGACCCTCTCAGCTGCCTTTTGGCGGTTGGGAGGGCTTTTTTCACACCTTGCCTGCCCCGGCCATATTTATGGAGAAGACATTTAACCATGATGCATCCTGCCCGTCAGGGCAAATTTTGCAGAGGGGGAGTATGGAAAGATGTGTACGGCTATTACATTACAGTCTCAACAGATGGAAAACTTTTTTGGACGTACGATGGATTTTTCTTATGATATTGAACCGAAGCTTTATGTTATGCCCCAGAATTATTTGTGGGGCAATGTCCTCAACGGAAATCACTTTTATAACCGCTACAGCTTTATGGGAATCGGCCAGGAAACGGACGGAATGCTTGGGTTTTTCGACGGCGTGAATGAAAAGGGGTTTGCGGCAGCCGCGTTGTATTTCGCCGGTTATGCGCAGTTCGACTCGCAAATAAAAGAGGGTGGAAAAGAGCCTGTCGCGTCCCTGGACTTTCTGCATTATATGTTAGGAAGATGCGGGTCCGTGGAGGACTTGAAAAGGCTGATCCCTCATATCTCCCTTATTGGACTGCAGGACCCCGTAACACGGACTGTCGCGCCGCTTCATTGGATTGCCACAGATAAAGGCGGGCAATGCGCCGTGGTTGAACAGACCGAAAGGGGTCTGGAAATATTCTCAAATCCGATCGGGATTATGGCCAACAGTCCTGACTTTTCATGGCATATGACAAACCTGAGAAATTATGCAGAGGTATCTCCAAAACAGGCCGAGGAAGCTTACTGGGGGAAAATCCAGCTAAAACCGTTTGGGCAGGCAGCGGGAACCATGCTGCTTCCGGGTGGGTATACTTCTCCGGAGCGATTTGTGAGAGCCGCATACCTGAAGACTCATGTGCAGACGCCCCAGGACAGAACGGAAGCGGCCATAACATGCTTTCACATTATGGAAAGCGTCACAATTCCAAAAGGTGCTGTGACGACGAGCCGCGACACTTACGATTACACCAAATATATCGCGTTTATGAATACAAATACCTGCGAATATTTTTTCAGAACGTATCGCAATCCCCAGATTGCGACGGCCTGCCTTTGGGATTACCAATACAGCACCCAGCCGATCTGCATAGGGAATCTGCTCCGACCGGTTGCGTTCGATAAGGTCTGATTTAATAAAAAATCCTCCGATTGTCCGCGAGGACAACGGAGGATAAAAATCACGGAATATTGAGTACAGCAAAGGACTGCTTTTTATTTTTTTACCACGGGGATATAGATATCGCAGACTTTTCCGGATTCGGACATGCAGCGGTCGTCGTACCGTTCGAAATCCGCACATTCCGGCGCGTATTCGTATCCGGATTTCGGGAACCACTCATTGAAAATATACTGCCATACTCCCTGAATGGTGGATACAAAGCTTGAGGCGTCACAGGGAGGCGTCGAAAAGACGGCATAGGTTGCACACGGCAGTTCGCAGGTATGGTAGCCTTTTGGAATGACCGTGCCTTCCTTCGGCTCTACGCCGATCACATATTCAAATTCTCCGCTTTCCGGGTTTGCCGGGAAGCATGCGCCGTATTCGTCATGCTGTTTGACAAAGCTTTCGGAGTGAAGCTTTTCCATCCTTCCGTCACTCATATAGTCGCTCCAGAAGGCTGGGATCGCTTTGCTGTTTTCGCCGTCAGTGGAGGTCGTTTTCAGGGCGAAGCCCGCGAGTTTGACGGCGGGCAGGGAAACAAATTTCGGTTCCAGAAGAATTCCTCCAATCAGATATTTATTCATACAGAGAAGACTGGGAAGCGCCGGCCGGCTGCAGTGGGCGTGCAGCCGGTAAATTTCCGGGGAACATCCGAAATAGCGGCGGAAGGCTTTACTGAAGCCCGAATGCGTTTCAAATCCGTATTTCAGAGCGATGTCGAGGATTCGCTGACCGGAACTGAGCTCATGCGCGGCAAAAGCGAGACGACGGTTTCTCACATAGCCCATTACCGGATATCCGGTACCCCACTGGAAGATCCGGCAGAAATACCATGTGGAAAAACCGGCATGCGCCGCCAGAAGCTCCGTGCCGAGATCATCCGTAATATGTCCGTCGACGTATTCCAGAATGTCCTGCAGTATTTCTGTAGTATCCATCAGCGTTCCCCCTAACCGTACGGTAAATCCAGTATAGCATAGTTTAAAAAAGATGCTGTTCCAAAATTGCGTAATTCAGAATAGAAAACTGTTTTTGCGCTTATTTATGTATTATGATTACAGCAACTCCAATTCGGTTTGCGATACAAAACACATTCCTTGTTGCAGAATTAACTGGAAATGTTGTAATAATGACGGCTAAAAAGGAGTTGAACACGATCCGTTGATAGATTATAATAAAATCAAAGATCATGATGCCTGCTTTCATCGGGCGGCAGTCCGTGCAGTGTGCCGTAAGCGCAGGATTGGCTATAGCCGCCAGTACGATTGGACAGATGGAAAAGCAGGGGAAAGTTTTCTCATCGATAGACGGGACCCGTATGAATATCAAGACAGGGAGGAAACAGCTTGGGAGGATTGGGATTTTCTTATATCGGATTGATTTTTTTATGCTGTCTGTTTATTCCCAATATTTTCTATGGGTTAAATCTGCCGGTGGATTTTAAGGAAATAAAGGAAAACAAAATACTGCTGGTTTTTGAGAGAGCCGGCCAGGTCCTGACTACCACGCTGGTATTGATTTTTGATGACCTCAATATACGGAAAATCGATTTTTGGACGATATGGTTAGGTGCCGCCGGTTTTCTCATGATTTTATATCTGGTGTGCTGGGGAAGGTATTTTACCGGTAAGCATGTATCCGTGGATTTTTACAGGCCTTTTTGGGGAATCCCGTTGCCGCTGGCTGTTTTGCCGGTGGCTGCGGTGTTCTTTTTGTCCGTTTATGCGCGGACGGTCTGGCTGGGCGCTGCCGCTATTGTTCTGGGTATCGGTCATATCGGGATTACGGCACAGAACTGGAACGTCCTAAAAAAACAGAAGTACCGGAATACGGGCCCTTTTCGTTAAGTGGCGGCCGGATATATTCAAATAATTGGATAAGAGAAGTCATAAATTTCTCCGGGCAAAGGCGGCATTCAATGGCAGAATGCCCGATTTTGCCCGGAGGAAGACCGAACAGTATCCTATCAAGGAGGGTCATACATGGAAAAAATAGAATTTGTTTTTGACACGCAAATGCTGGTGGAAGGGGAGGGAATCCCCGCCGATGAGATCAGAGAGCATCTGGAACAAACGCCGCCCGGTGACAGCCTGTTGGTCGTCGGTGATGAGGAACTGCTCCGGATACACTTCCACACGAATGAACCGTGGGAGGTAATGAAATACCTTTCACAGTTCGGCACGATTTATGATGTGGTTATTGAAAATATGCAGAAGCAGAGCGAAGTTTTCGGAAAGTAACGAAGGTGCATTATGATCATCAAAACAATTGAAGCAAAAAAGGTAAATCTGGAATTGCTGCATCCGGTCGTTGTGGCGATTGGTTCCATCCATAGTTGCGAGACGGTTGTTGTTAAGGTGGAAACGGAGGAAGGAATTGTCGGATATGGGGAAGGCATCGGCGTTACCTTCGTAACCGGAGAAACCGTCGACACCATCCTGAGCGCAGTCGGAGTTCTGAAAAATGAGCTGATAGGACTGGATCCGTTTGCAATCGACCATATCCATAGTGTGATGGACAGGACGCTTATCCATAACGCGTCCGCGAAAGCGGCGATCGATATTGCGCTTTACGATATCATGGGCAAGCACGCGAAAATGCCTTTGTACCGCCTGCTCGGAGGAATCGCGGACCAAATGGAAACCGATCTGACGGTTATGATCGGCACACCGGAGGAGATGACGGAAGAGGCCCTTCAAATCGTCGGAAGAGGGTTTCACCACATCAAAATAAAGGCGGGGCTTCATTCGGAAGAGGATGTGGAGGCGGTGCGCCGGATCAGGGAAGCGGTGGGGCCGCACATCCATCTGAAAATTGATGCCAATCAGGGCTGGTCCGCCGGGGATTCCATCCGGATCATCCAAAAAATGGCGGAGCTGGGCGTGGAAGCGGTGGAACAGCCGGTTCCCGCATGGGATATTGACGGACTTGCCTATATCCGCTCCAAATCGCCGATTCCCATCATGGCGGATGAGAGCTGCTTTTCTCCTCAGGACGCCGCAAAACTGGTCAAAAAGGATGCGGTGGATATCATCAATATTAAACTCATGAAGTGCGGGGGCCTGTATAGAGCCTTACAGATTAACACCATAGCAGAGACAAACGGAGTCCGGTGTATGCTTGGCTGTATGATGGAAAGCCGGATCAGCATATCGGCGGGCGCGGCTCTTGTCGCCTCCAGACCTAATTTTATTTATGGAGACCTTGACAGCTTTTTCTATTTCAAAGAAAGTCCGGAAATTCGCGGCGGGTTCACCTGCACCGGCCCCCGGCTTCAATTATCCGAGGAGTATGGGTTGGGTATCAAAGTGGATTTTTAACGGATCATACCCGTCAATCCACACGGTCACGGACAAGGTTTATTTATGATGGAAAACAAAAGCGCCGTAAGGCGGTCCTGCATAAGACAGTATGAAACCTTGAACTGTTTATGGACACTGCCAAGTAAAATGTGTAAAACAAGTGTATCGTTCACAATGGGCGATATACTTGTTTTTTGTTTTTTCTGTCCTAATAAGTGAACCAGTAAAATGCATGAGGAATTAGCCGCCATACGGGAAGGCATGGCAGAAGTGAACAGTCAAATCAGAGTGCCTTTATCCGCAAGTTGGCCCTTGATGGATATGCTGTAAATGTTGGGCTCGCGCCTGTAAAAGAACTTATCTCCTTGCTACGGCGCTGTGTAATCTTTCCCCAATTGCCAGATATGCACAGGTTCATAATGCTTATCAACCTGAAATTGAGGAGCTGCAAACAGGCTACGCCGAACTATGGAAACGGTATTCAAGGCTCTTGGAACACTTTGCAAAACTGGTTGCACTTTAGGACTTCTTTCCAAGTTGGTCCAAAGTCAAACAAGGAATGAGCGACAGTAAAATGACGCAACATAGCCGCGTTTTAGGAGGCTCGAAAGGCTCATAAATAACAACGTAAAAATATAATTTAGTTCCCTTCTTGACAAGTGATCGATTGTTCACTATAATAATAGTGAACAATCGATCACTTCATTTATTGATGGAGGTTATTATGCCAAAAAACGAAACACGGGATACAAAGGGAGTTATTTTGACAGTTGCACTAAAATTGTTTTCTGAAAGAGGTTATGATGGGGTTGGTATCCGTGACATATCAAAAGAAATCGGAATACGGGAGAGCGCCCTTTACAAACATTATAGCGGAAAGCAAGACATTTTTGACTCAATTCTCAAAGACATAGAGCGTCGTTATCAAGAGAAAGTTTCTACTTTTATTCCCCCTAAAAGCATGGTCAATATTCTTTCAGGTGAACGTGATGTAAGAGAGGAATTATTCCGTATTAGCGTTACAATGTTTCAGTTCTATCTCAAAACAGAGTATGGTTCGCAACTGCGTAGAATGTTGACAATGGAACAGTATAGAACTTCGGAGGCAAGCAAGTTTTTTAGGGAATTGATAATAGACAAGGGCTTAGATTATATATCAGGCGTGTTTACTAATTTAATAAATGATGGAGTTTATGTTGATGCTGACCCAATGGTAATGGCCTTGCAGTTTTATTCACCTTTGTATTTGCTGTTATCCAAATACGACAATCAGCCCGAAAAATATGAAGAAGCTTTATCTTTTTTAGAAAGACATATTACGATGTTCAATAAAACCTATTTAAGGAGCGATAAACAATGAAAGGAATGGGGGTATTGGCAGCGGAGTGGTTTATAACTGGCCTGATTGTTTATGCAGGATTATCCGGCAAACAAATATTATTCATCAATGGGCCGAGATCGGCTGTTATTGCTTTGGGCGCAATCGGATTTGCAATGTGCATGATTATGCCGACAATCGGCAAATTTATCAGCAATGCACCTGCTCACCCGCTCACCATCATGGGGTACATCTTTGGAACAATCGCATTACTTACAACAGCAGCACAAATATTCAAATGGAAAATCCCTATCCTTTATGACCCCCAAATTGCACTTTTTGTAGTTGCTGGCTGCATTGTCATAAAGTCGATTATTGGTAGATTTGCACCGTTGATAGTAAAATAAATAGCTGAAAAGAGGACGTTTTATGAATATTGAAGTGCGTTATTATTCAAAATCAGGTAATACAAAGAAAATTGCAAATGCTATTGCTAAACAAGTAGGGGTATCCGCAAAGTCAATCCATGAGCCAATACAAGGTGAAATCGATGTATTATTTTTAGGAACAGGCATATATGCTTTTGACATTGACCCGGAACTAAAGGAATATATCTCGAACCTAAATCCGGCGAATATCAAAATGGTTGTAGTATTCAGCACAGCGGCTATTGTTAAGTCTGCCTATGAAAAGGCTAAAAAGTGTCTTCAAGATCAGGGACTTACCGTTTCAAATGCAGAATATCATTGTCCCGGCCACTATATGATTTTGCGTAAGGGACGTCCAAATGCTGATGATCTAAAAAACGCCGAGCAGTTTGCAAAATCATTAATCAACAGTTTATGAAACGATTAGCTTGGGAGCGATAACCATAAACTTCGGGCCAAGTTGGTCCGAAGTTTATTTATAACAAAATATTGAAAACATACCCACCGCTTACAACCAGTGCGTCCATTTTTATATGACACAGGGTGTTTCTTACTGTGCAGATTGCGGGGCAAAGCTTTACTATTGCACCAATAATACAGCAAGGTAAATAAGCTCAACGGGAAGGCGGACTCGCCGCCGAAATACCTGTCACGTTTTGTCGCTTTACGCATATTAATATTGTATTAAGATTTGGCTGTACAAATTGTAGATTGGTTCACAAAGGTTTATAATGATTCTCTATCAATGGGGAATACATATTTTATTAACAATTCCCTGTTCTCACTATTCTTCACGTTCTTTTCCAGCAAATGAAACTTTTATTCTTACAGAAAGAAGGATTGGCAAACAATTGAGTACCATGGAGAATACATCGAGTGATAAAGAAATCATTTATAAACTTCCCGTAGATAAAGCTTATGAAGCACTGGAAACGACTTCACAGGGGTTGACACAGGCGCAGGCGCAGGAGAGACAGAAGGAGCAGGGCAAAAACCTGATCACTTCCAAAAAGAAAAAATCCGCCGTTCTTACATTTTTGGGCAACTTCACCCATCTGATGGCTATTTTGCTGTGGGTGGCGGGTGCGGTGGCCTTTTTTGCGGGTATGCCTCAGCTGGGCGTGGCCGTCTGGCTGGTCAATGTCATCAACGGCGTATTCAGCTTCTGGCAGGAAAGCCGTGCCGATAAGGCAACGGAGGCCCTGAAGAACATGCTGCCCTCGTATGTGCGGGTGATCCGGAATGGTGAAGAGCAGAAAATTCTGGCCGAGGATTTGGTTACCGGGGATATTATGCTTCTGGAAGAAGGGGATAAAATATCCGCGGACGCCCGTCTGGTCGAATGCAACGACCTGCAGGTGGACCAGTCCACGCTGACGGGAGAGTCAAATCCGGTCCGTAAATTCAAGGACGCCGTATTGAAGGACGACCTGACGAGGGCTGAAACACCGAACCTCATCTTTGCGGGGACGAATGTTTCGGAGGGCAACGGAAAAGCCGTTGTTATGGGGATCGGCATGGGAACCGAGTTCGGTAAAATTGCGGACCTGACTCAGAACATGGAAAAAGAGGAAAGCCCTCTTCAAAAAGAGCTGAACCGTCTGACAAAGCAAATTTCTATTATTGCAATTCTGTTTGGCATCCTGTTTTTTCTGGCGTCGTACTTTTTTGTAAACGAGCCCTTTGCCGCATCGTTTGTCTTTGCGCTGGGAATGATCGTCGCCTTTATTCCGGAAGGACTGCTTCCCACCGTTACCCTGTCTCTTGCCATGGCTGTACAGCGCATGTCCAGGAGGAACGCTTTGGTGAAGAAGCTTTCGTCGGTGGAAACGCTGGGCAGCACTTCCGTTATCTGTACGGATAAAACCGGCACACTTACACAAAATGAAATGACGGTAAGCCATTTATGGCTGGCGGAAAAAGAATTTGACGTCACCGGCGTCGGCTATGAACCCAAAGGAGAGATCCTTGAGGGGGGGGGAAAGGTCACTGCCAGCGAAAATCAGGACCTGAAACTGCTGGTGACGGGTGCGGCCTTATGCAGCAATGCCCGTTTGCTGCCGCCAAACGAAGAATCGGCCCGCTACACGGTGCTGGGCGACCCGACGGAAGCCTGCCTGGGCGTGGTGGCTCAGAAGGCCGGTATTGACGTCCATAAACAGCTGGAACTGACACCGCGCTTGAGGGAGCTGCCCTTTGAATCGCGGCGTAAAAGAATGACGACGATCCATCAGCTGCAGAAAGCGATAGAGGGGACCGAGCGCATCGCCTATGTGAAAGGTGCGCCGAAAGAGGTCATGAAGCTGAGCGAATTTATCCGTGTGAACGGTCAGGTTCAGCCGATGACGGAAGAGATGCGCCAGAAGGTCATGGAGGCAAACGACGGATACGCATACGAGGGTCTGCGCGTTCTGGCGGTTGCGTATCGTCTTCTGCATAAAGAGGACAACATCCCGAAAGCGATGAGCGCCTACACGCCCGAAACGATTGAGCAGAACCTGGTTTTTGTGGGACTGGTGGTCATGGCCGATCCTCCGCGTCCGGAGGTCGCCGCCGCCGTCGAGGAATGCCACCGTGCCGGTATCCGCATCATTATGATTACCGGAGACTACGGTCTGACGGCCGAGAGCATCGCAAAACGCATCGGCATTGTGAAAAGCCCGAACCCGCGCGTTGTGTCGGGTCTGGAGCTGGAAGAGTTTTCGGATGACCAGTTAAGGGAATATCTGAAGGATGAAATCATCTTTGCCCGTGTGGCGCCGGAGCAGAAGCTCCGTGTTGTGTCCAATCTGCAGGCAATGGGCGAAGTCGTCGCCGTAACGGGCGACGGCGTGAACGATTCTCCGGCGCTCAAGAAGGCCGATATCGGAGTAGCCATGGGCATTGCCGGTACGGATGTGGCCAAGGAAGCGGCGGATATGATTCTGACGGACGATAATTTTGCTTCGATTGTCCATGCTATTGAAGAAGGCCGCGCGGTTTACAGCAATATTCGGAAGTTCCTGCTTTACATTTTGAACTCCAATATGCCGGAGGCGGTTCCTTCCGCCATGTTCCTGTTTTCCCGCGGAGCCATTCCGCTGCCTCTGACGGTCATGCAGATCCTTACCATCGATTTGGGTACCGATATGCTGCCCGCACTGGGCCTGGGAACGGAAAAACCGGAGGAGGGCATCATGGACCAGCCCCCGCGCAATCAAAAGGAATCTTTATTAACAAAAAAGCTGGTTGTCAAGGCGTTTTTGTGGTATGGTTTATTAGGATCTATTGCTTCAGCGTTTTCTTACTTTTTTGTCAATCTGCAAAACGGGTGGCCTGCTGTGCCGCTTGCTGGCGGTGTGGATCCGGTCTATATCAAGGCGACTACCATGGCGCTTACCGGTATCGTCTTTTCCCAGATCGGTGCCGCGTTTAACTGCCGTACGGAAAAACAGTCTGTTTTCCATGTCGGCCTGTTCAGCAACAAACAGGTGAATTTCGGTATTGTTTTTGAAATCATTCTGATTATTGCTCTGGTTTACCTGCCGCCTCTGCAGTCCGTTTTCCACACGGCTCCGCTTGATTTGCGGGATTTTCTGATTCTATGTGCCTGGCCTCCGTTGATTTTGGTGATTGAAGAAGTAAGAAAAGCGTTTTTGAGAAAGAAAATGGCCAAGCGTTATGAAAAAAGGACAGAGAGGTGAACGGCATGAAAGTGATCGTAGTAGGTTTAGGAAGAATGGGGACGGGACTGGCCCTCAATCTGATAAGAAAAGGACACCAGGTAACGGCGATTGATTCCAATCCGGAAGCTTTTCAGAGTCTTGGAAAAGGTTTCAGCGGAAACAAAGTGATCGGTATCGGTTTTGACCGGGACGTACTGAACAAAGCCAGAATAGATCAGGTAGATGCTGTGGTATCCTGCACGGCGAGCGATGAAGCGAACGTTGTGATCGCGCGAATCGCCAAAAATATTTACCGCGTTCCCCGTGTGGTTGCGCGTCTTTATGATTCGACCAAGGCCGATCTTTACCGCCGGATCGGAATCCAGACCATTTCCACAACGGCGTGGGGCATTGAAAGGGCGACCGAGCTTTTGACATACCACCAGATGGACAGTGTGTTTGAAATGGGGAACGGAAATGTGAATGTGGTGCGCATTGAGGTTCCGCCCCTGCTGGTCGGCCATACGGTAAAGGAGATAACGGCGATCGGAGAAATCCATGTAACCGGTGTCAGCCGATACAACAAGACATTTATTCCAACGACCGGTACCACTTTGGAAGCGGAAGACATTCTTTATATTACGGTGGCTGCCTCCGCTGCCCACAAGTTGAAATCGATGCTGGGATTGGCATAAAAAGGGGGAATTGAAATGAAAGTCATTATTATAGGCGGAGGACAGGTCGGTTCCTATCTTGCCACCCTGCTGCTTTCCAACGGTCACGAAATACGGGTGATTGAGCACCGCGAAAGTGTTTTTCATAAGCTGGAGAAAGAGCTGCCTCACGAAGCCCTGGTGTTCGGCAACGGCTCGGATCCGGAAGTGCTGGAAAGCGTGGGCATCGCTTCTGCAAACGTAGTCGCTGCCGTTACCGGTGCGGATGAAATCAATCTGGTTGTTTCCACCCTTGCTAAAATGGAATTCGGTGTGCCGAGAGTGGTAGCCAGAGTCAATAATCCTAAAAACGCGTGGCTATTCAATAGCGGCATGGGCGTGGATATCGGTGTGAATCAGGCGGAGCTGATGGCGCACTTCGTAGTGGAAGAAATGAACATGAAGGATATGTTCACGCTCCTGAAGCTCAACCGCGGAGATTATTCGATTGTCCAGATAAAGGTTCAGCCGAATTCCAAGGCCGCCAATCAGCTTCTGAAAGATTTGTCCATCCCGAAGAAAACAGTGCTGATTGCGATTACGCGCGACAATTCCACACTGATTCCCAAGGGAGATACCCAAATTCTTGAGGATGACGATATACTGGCACTGACCGACGACGCAAGCCGCGCAGAGCTGAAGGAAATCTTCAGCTGAGAAAGTAAAATAAAAGGACCTGCACACGCAGGTCCTTTTATTTTACTTTAAAACCGGGGCAGAGAGATAAGGTATCGTGCCGATCTGCCAGAGAAACGGCGGCAGTTGAGGAAGGTTGATTTTTACCATTTTCTTCTTTATAATACAAGTAGAAGCAATAAAGAGATAAGTCTGCCTTTGGGTAAAAAGGAATTGATTTTGAAAGAGAGTGAATCCTATGTCTGTCAAACTCATGGCACTGGATGTGGACGGTACCCTGACCGATGAAGAGGGGAAAATCAGTCCGGAAAACGCCAACGCCGTAAGAGCGGCGGCGGCCGGGGGAGTTCAGGTCGTTCTGGCCACGGGTCGGCCGCTGCAGGGAGTGGAGGCCATCTGTTCGGAACTGGGCATCACAGGCCCGCTGATTCTGGTAAACGGCTCTCTGATTGTGTCGGGTGGCGAGGTGTGGGCGGAAACCTGCCTGTCCGCCAAAGATCTGCAGACGGTCTATCGTCAGGGCGCGGCGGTCGGAAATATCTCTGTAATGGCCTTTCAGCCGGATATCATCCGGCTGTGGATTCCGGAGAATATGGATAATCAGTGGATTTCCGATGTGATGGACTCTTTTCAGCTGTTTAAGAGGGCCGAGGTGCCCACTTTTCAGGATTTGCCGCTGGAGCAGGTAAACAAAGTAATGCTCGTAGGCAGCGAGCAGTCTATCAGCAGAGTGTTCCAAACCTGGCCCGAAGAAATTTCCCATCTGGCTACGGGCCGTTCCTATCCCTATGTGGGAGAGATCAACCCTCCCGAAGCGAACAAAGGCGCCGCACTCTCTTATGTCTGTGAAAGACTGGGACTCCGGCCGGAGGAGGTCCTGGCCATGGGCGACGGAGAAACCGACCTGCCAATGCTGAAATTTGCCGGTACCTCCGTGTTTATTCCCCGCGGGTGCGAGGTCCCGGAAATGCCCGGCCGCTTTGCGGTTGTTCCAAAGGAAGAGTGTGACCGCGGTGTTGCGTGGGGTGCCGGCCGATATTTATCCATGCCATAAAAAAGGGGCTGTTGCAAATTGCAGAAAGCAACGGCTTCCATAACAAAAAAATGCGCCTTAAAACGGGTTTTTGAAGTCCGTTGAAGGGGCATTTTTTGTGCGTTATTTTGTTGAGGGGCTATTTTGCAACAGCTTATTTTCCAGATATTTGCCTTATCATTTGAGCGCCTGTCCGACCGATTTAATCAAGGTGCCCGTCTTGTCGAACCCCAAATCCCACACGCCGACGCCCAGCAGCTTTTTTGAATTGGAATACTGCACTTTTTTCTGAATGGAAGCAGCGTCGTCGTAGCTGATAAAAGTGCTGCCGTCAAACAGCCAGGGTACCTGCGCAGAAGAATCGCGGTATCTCCTGAATGATGATTTACTCAGATATTTTGATTGAACGGTATCGTAGCCGATGGGAGCCGCGGAAGAGAAGCTCTGATGCAGCCCGTTGTTTGCGCCGACGGTTCCCTGATAAAGATAGCCGTAGAACGGTACGCCCAGAATCAGCTTGCCGGAAGGGAAGCCGTTGTTCAGCCAGCTGCGCACAGCCGCGTCCACGCTGGACTTTGCCTGCGGGGACTGCCCCGCCGTGGGATAGAGGGGGGCGTTGAAGTCCGTATACGGCTCCCAGGAGCCGTGCAGGTCGTAGGTCATGATCATTCCGTAATCCACATACTGCGCAACGGCGGAAAGGCCGATCCGGCTCGCGTAGCTGCTGTCCGAACCACCGGCGAAGGAGAGGATATAGTGCTTTTGGTCCTTGGCTCCCTGTGCATCCAGCCTGCCGCGCAGCGCCTTCATCAAAAGGCGGAAATTGGTTCGGTCCGCGGAACGAGTAACGTTGGAGGCAAGTCCGCCCCCGGTGGGATATTCCCAGTCGATGTCGATGCCGTCGAAGCCGTTGGCCTTCATAAAGCGGACCGCGCTGTCCGCGAAAGCAGTTCGGGAGGCTTCCGTGAGCGCGGCGTCGGAAAACCGGCCGGAGTCGCTCCAGCCGCCGATGGAAATGACGGTTCTGAGCTTGGGATATGTACGTTTCAAATTCTTAAGCTTCTTAAAATTCGAGTAGTCTATTGAGGAATCGCTTACGGTTACCTTCAAGTCCGTTCCGATTTTCGCGAACGCGTAATTCAGAACATCCAGACTGGAAGCGCTGATCTTATCGGGAGAAAATCCGGAATGTGCCGACCAGCCGCCGTAGTATCCGACCAGCATTTTTGCGGGATGCTGGAATGCCGGTGAAGAGGACGGGACCGATTTCTTCGATGGGGAAGAGGAGCCCGCTTTCGATGCGCCGCCGGACGAGCCTGCCGAAGCCGTGCTCCCGGCCGCCGAAGACCTGGGCTGCGGCGATGAGCTGTCCGTGCGGTCGGCTGCAGAGCCGGGGGAAGAAGGAACACTGCCGGTTCCCATACCCGGGTTGGTGCCGCCCGCTCCGATCACAGCGCCCAAAAGAACCAAAACGATTGCCGCGCATAAGAACTTGTGAAGGAAGAAACTCTTTTTCATAAATTCTCCATGTTTCGATCATTTTATCCTTATACTAACATTGTGCGGCAGAAATCTCAAACCTCAATAGATGGCAAAATAAGCGTAAAATTTATCCTGAGCAACCGGGATAGCTGTTGAAACCAGGCAGATTTTATAGTATTCTATGTATACGGATGTTATGAATTATGGGATTTTCATAATAAAAGTCAGAAAGGAAGCCTTTGGGAATTTGACAGTCAGAAGCACTAACCCTATGATAATAAGACAGTGGAGGAAGAAACGTATGAAAAAACTGAACTTTGCCATTTTGTGTGCCGGGAATATCGCCGGGAAAATGGCAAAAACGGTCTCACAGATGAACGAAGTAACCCCGTATGCGGTTGCGGCACGGGAGCTGTCCAGGGCACAAGGCATGGCCGATCAATACGGTTTTCAGAAAGCCTACGGTTCCTACGAGGAGCTTGTGAGCGATCCGGAGGTCGACCTCGTTTATATTGCCTCTCCGCATTCCCATCATTATGAGCACGCCAGGCTCTGTCTGGAGCACGGCAAGCATGTCCTGTGCGAAAAGCCGCTCACCGTCAATCAGAAGCAGGCCGAGGACCTGTTCAGCCTTGCGGAAAGCAAAGGGCTGTTTCTGTCGGAGGCCATGTGGACGCGCTTCATGCCTTTTGCGGACAAGCTGCGCGAAATCCTGGACAGCGGTGTCATCGGCGAACCTCTCACGATGACGGTTTCCTTCGGGCAGGATTTAAGGCATATTGAGCGCGTTGTCAATCCGGCGCTGGCCGGGGGCGTTTTGCTCGACATGGGGATTTATCCCCTGACCTTTGCCTCCATGTTTTTCGGCAGCGAGCTTTCGCAGGTCCAGTCCGCCTGCGTCAAAACGGCCAGCGGGGTGGATTCTCAGGACAGCGTGACGCTTGTCTTTCAAAACGGACGCATGGCGGTCCTGAATTTTACCTTCCTCTGCCCCTACGAAAACAGGGCGGTCATTTACGGTGACAAGGGGCATATCGTGCTGGACAAGTTTTATATGGCACAGGCTGTTCAGATATACGGCAAAGGAGAGAAAGAACCCAAGACGGTCAGCCTGCCCCATGATTTTACGGGCTATGAATACGAGGTGCGCGCCGCGGTCAAAGCGATCGGCAGCGGAAAGCCGGCCTGTGACGAGATGCCGCACGGGGAAACGCTCCGCCTTCTGGGATTGATGGACCAGCTTCGCGCGGAGTGGGGCATCCATTATCCGTTTGAATAAACCAATCACCGTACCGTTTGATAATTTCTTCCATATGATTTATACTAATAAGGAGATAAAAAAGAGGTTTGAATCCCTACTGACATATAAAAGAAAAGAGAGGTAATTTTAATGCCGCAGGACAACCGTTTTGCAGTACTGATTGATGCGGACAATGTATCGGAGAAATATATCAAATACATTTTGGATGAGGTCTCCAATGATGGCGTTGCGACCTACAAAAGGATTTACGGCGATTGGACGAAGCCCGCGCTCGGCTCGTGGAAAAACGTGCTGCTGGAGTTTTCGATTACTCCCATTCAGCAGTACGGCTATACCACCGGGAAAAACGCGACGGATTCCGCGATGATAATTGACGCGATGGACATCCTGTACTCCGGAAATGTGGAAGGATTCTGCATCGTCTCCAGCGACAGCGACTTTACGCGCCTTGCGGTGCGGCTGCGCGAATCCGGTATGAACGTAGTCGGAATGGGGGAAAAGAAAACGCCCCCACCGTTTATATCCGCCTGCAATAAGTTCCGCTATCTGGAGGTTCTGGCGCGTGAAACGGCAGCGTCCAACGATCAGCCCGAGGAAGGGGAAGCTACGGAAACGGTTGCGCCGGAAATGACGCCCCTGGAAACGATTAAAAGCGCCGTCCGGACGATCGTCCAGGAAATATCCGACGACGACGGAAGGGCCTTCGTCGGTGAAATCGGGAACATGCTGGTTCGCCGCTATCCCGATTTTGACGTCAGAAATTACGGCTTTAAAAAGCTGACCCCGCTGCTCCAGTCGCTGAAAATTTTCGATATCTTCTCGGAACGGAACAGCGACGGCTACAACAGGCTGGTTTATATCAAAGAAAAAAGCGCTCCTGTACAGCAGCAGAAAACAAACGCAAAAAAACTGCATACCAAATAAAAACAGGGTCCATGACATTGTCATGGACCCTGTTTGCTCTTTGCTGTCAGCTTATTGCGCCGGAAGCTCGTGTTTCTTGTTACCCAGATAGGCGGCTTTGACTTCGGCGTTTTCCAGAAGCTCCCGTCCCTTGCCGGAAAGCTTGATGCGCCCCGTTTCAAGCACGTGCCCCTGGTCCGCCACCCGGAGCGCCAGATTGGCGTTCTGTTCAATCAGAAGAATGGTAACGCCCAGCTTGTTGATCTCCTTGATGATTTCAAAAATGCCCTTGACTACCAGCGGGGCAAGACCGAGCGAGGGCTCATCCATCATAATCAGCTCCGGCTTGCTCATGAGCGCGCGGCCCACGGCCAGCATCTGCTGTTCTCCGCCGGAAAGGGTTCCGGCAAGCTGCCAGGAGCGCTCCTTCAGGCGGGGGAAAAGTTCGTAAACCCATTTGATATCTTCTGAGTAATCGTCTTTTCTCATGTATGCGCCGATTTTCAGGTTTTCAAGAACCGTCAGGTTCGGGAAAATACGGCGACCTTCCGGAACCAGCGTGATTCTATGCCGTACGATTTCCTCCGAAGGCTTTCCGGTAATGTCTTCGTCATTATAAATGATCCTGCCGCTCTGCGGCTTGACCAGACCGACTACGGTGCGCAGGGTCGTGCTTTTGCCCGCGCCGTTTGCGCCGATCAGCGTAACGATGCTTTTGTCCGGCACTTCAAAGGAAATGCCTTTGACCGCCTCAATACCGCCGTAGGAAACATATAAATTCTCAATTTTCAGCATCTTCGTCCACCCCCAAATAAGCCTCTACCACACGTGGGTTGTTCTGTATTTCGGCGGGTGTACCCTTGCCGATCGTCTGACCGAAGTCCAGCACATAAATCCGGTCGGATATCTCCATCACCAGATCCATATGGTGCTCAATCAGGAAAACCGTCAGGTTGAAATCCTGCTGAATCTGCTTGATAGAGGCGGTCAGGTCCTCGGTTTCCTGCGGATTCATCCCGGCTGCGGGTTCGTCGAGCAGAAGAAGCTCCGGCTTGGTGGCCAGCGCGCGCGCAATTTCAAGATGGCGCTGCTGTCCGTAGGGGAGGGAGCTTGCGACGGCGTCTTTCACGTCGGCCAGCCCCATCCTTTCCAGAAGCTCTTCGCTTTCCTCGCGCATCCTTTTCTCGGCGCGGACTGCACCCGGAAGCCGCAGGGTTGCGCTGAAAAGATTGCTTTTCATGGAAAAGTGCTTCGCAATGATGATATTGTCAAATACGGACAAATCCTTAAACAGGCGGATATTCTGAAAGGTACGCGCCACTCCCTTGCGGGTGATTTTGTCCGGGCTCATACCCGTGATATCCTCGCCGTGCAGAAAGATTTTACCGCTGGAAGGAGTGTACACGCCGGTAATCATGTTGAATGCGGTCGTTTTGCCCGCACCGTTCGGGCCGATCAGGGCCACGATCTGGTGTTCCCGGATCGTCAGGTGCAGATTGTCGACAGCGACGACGCCCCCGAACTGCATGGTCATATTCTCGGTTCTGAGTACGATGTTTTTATCGATTGTTTCATTGATGCTTTTGTTGTCCGGTGTCATTTCGTGCTGCCCCCTTCTGTGCTTTTCGGGGATTTTTTAGACCTGTGCTTTTCGAAGAATTTAAAAATCCTGTCCCAGGTCAGTTCCGTTCTGCCCATTAAGCCCTTGCTGTAGAACAGAACGATGATCATCAGCAGAAGGGAGAAGATCACCATGCTGAAGCCGGGGCGAAACAGCGAAACCTCGTAGCCGGCAACGGTCAGGGGCTCGTCGAAGGTGCGCAGGAGCTCCAGTCCGCAGGTTACGATAAACGACGCGATAACGGTGCCGCTGATGCTGCCCATGCCGCCCAGAACGATAATCAGCAGGAAGTTGTAGGTGAGCGTAAAATAGAACTGCTTGGGGTCCACCGTGCCGAGCAGGGAAGCGTAAAGGCCCCCGCCGACGCCGGCGAAAAAGCCGCCCACGACAAAGGACAGGACCTTGTGTTTGAACAGGTTGATGCCCATTGCCTCGGCAGCGATATCGTCCTCGCGGATCGCCTTGAACGCGCGCCCGTAGCTGGAATTGATCAGCAGCGCAGTCAGAATCAGGATAATGATGGCGACGCCGAATGACCACCACATGTTGTTCGCGTTATCCGGAATTTTGTTGATTCCGAGCGCTCCGTTCGTTATGCTCTGCAGGTTGGTGAGCAGGATGCGGATGATTTCCGAAAAGCCCAGCGTTGCGATCGCCAGATAGTCGCCGCGCAGCCGCAGCACCGGCGCGCCGATCAGAAAGGCCGCGGCTCCGGCGATCACGCCGCCCAGAAGCAGCGCCGGGACAAAGGGAAGATGAATCCCGGCAATGGCCGGATTCATGGGTTCCATATAAAAGATGGTGGAGCGCATATCCAGCGGAAGCGTGAAAATCGCCACCGTATACGCGCCGATCGCCATGAAACCGGCCTGGCCGAGAGAGAACAGGCCGGTAAAGCCGTTAATCAGATTCATGGAAAGGCCGATAATGGTGTAAATTGCGCACAGATTCAGAATTCTGACGATGTACGCGTCCAGATAGTTGTTCGCGAAATAAATCAGTGCCAGTACAATGACCGCAAGAATCGCGGTGCAGATGATGTTGCGCTTTTTCGTATCTTTCATCATATCACACCTTCTCCGTTGTCTTTTCCCCGATCAGTCCCGTCGGTTTTACCAGCAGGATTAAAATCAGGAGGATGAAGGCGAATGCATCACGGTAACCGGTCAGCGGCTGGAAGAACGCAACCAGCATAACCTCAATCAGGCCGAGAATAAAGCCGCCCAGAACAGCACCCTTAATGTTGCCGATCCCGCCGATGACTGCGGCGATAAAGCATTTCAGTCCGGGCATAACCCCCATCAGGGGAGACACCTGCGGGTATTTCATTCCCCACAGAATCACGCCGACAGCGGCCAGGCCGGAGCCGATGCCAAAGGTTGCGGCGATTACCAGATTGATGTTGATTCCCATTACGCGCGCGATTTCATAGTCCTTTGAAACGGCACGCATCGCCATGCCGAGCTTGGTTTTGTTGGTGATGAACAGAAGAATCGACATGCACACAACCAGAACAAGCGGCACAACCAGCGCGACCTTCTGAAGGGAGACCGTTCCAAGCGAGACGGTGGACATCAATCCCAGAAAATCCGGAAAAGCCTTTGGTTTTCCGCTGAAAATATAGGTGGCAAGATTCTCAAGAAGGAAGGAAACGCCGATTGCCGAAACAAGGACGGAGTCCTTCGGCGCGTCGCGCAGCGGGCGGTAAGCCACTCTTTCGATCAGCATACCCAGCCCGGCGGTCAGCACGACGACAAAAATACACGCGAAATACCACGGCAGGTGAAAGGCCGCAACACCAAAAAAGGTAAAGTAGGCCGCCATCATGAAAATATCACCGTGGGCAAAGTTAATGAGGCGCAGAATTCCGTAAACCATTGTATAGCCAACGGCTATCAGGGCGTACAGGCTTCCCACCGCAATTCCGTTTGCCAGATTTTGTAAAAACAGTTCCAGTGTCATAGCACAACATCCCTATATCAAATTATTCGTTATTTTGAGATAGTAACCGTATCCTTGTAAGTGAATTTTCCGTTTTTCACTTCTTTGATGATGGCGGAATCTTTGTCGGGATCTCCGTCCTCGTTAAAGGTCAGCTTTCCTGTTGCGCCCTCTACATCCTTTGTCTTTGCCAAAGCGTCGCGGATAGCGGTGGAATCGGAGGAATTGGCGGCCTCAATCGCCTTGATGATGACGAGGTAAGCGTCGTAGCCCAGCGCGCTGACTGCGGCCATGTTCTTGTCGGGGTATTCCTTCTTATAGGCTTCGACAAATTTCTTGCCCTCTTCCGTTACAGGAGCGGAATCGTCGAAGAAAGTGGAAATGGTGGCGCCCTCTACGTCGGTGCCGCCTACGGAGGTGAATTCGTCAATATCCCATGTGTCACCGCCGAGGAACGGGACGGTGATGCCCAGCTGACGGGCCTGCTTCATGACCAGCGCGGATTCCGTAAAGTTGCCGGGAGCAAAGATCACGTCCGGATTGGCGGCTTTTACGGTGGAAAGCTGCGCGCCGAATTCCTGATCGTTGGTGTTGTAGTTAACGGTCGTTACAACAGAATTAGGGTCACCGGTCAGTTTGATAAACGCCTCTTTGAAATATGTAGCCAGACCGACCGCGTAGTCGTTGGAAACCTCCTGAACGATGGCGGCCTTTTTCGCGCCGCTCTTAAAGGCGTAGTTCGCCATGACGGTTCCCTGGAACGGATCAAGGTAGCAGACGCGGAAATAATAGTCGTTTCCTTTTGTCACCAGCGGGTTTGTGCAGGAAGCGCCCACCGCGGGAACCTTGTTTTTCTTTACCAGATCGCCGGCAGCCATGGAAAAGCTGGAACCCCAGGAGCCGATAATGGCGGAAACCTTGTCTTTTTCAATCAGACGGGCAACAGCCGTGGTGGCCTGAGCCTTGTCGGACTTGTTGTCCGCAACAACAATTTCCACTTTTTTGCCGAGAACTTCGGGATAGAGCTTGTTGGCGATTTTTATGCCTTCGACTTCGGCCTCGCCGCCTGCGGCGTTTGCACCCGTCAAAGGTTCAAATACACCGATTTTGATGGTGTCGCTGCCGGTTGCCGCGGAGCCGGACGCGGTATCCACTTTTTTACATCCTGAAAATGCTGTTGCTGTCATTATCAATGCCAAGAGCAGTGCTGCAATTCTCTTCATGTTAAGTTGCCTCCTCAGTCAATTCAATTTATTTTTGCGGCCCATCCGGGACGCCTGTGAACGTTGTGTAAACTTTTTATGATTATATCATGCTAATATATAGAATTCAAGCAAAATGAATTTTTCGTTTTACCATCCGGCATTTTTTGCGGTACCATTTGCTCATTTCCGTTTAATGGGACAGCGTGATGAATATCACTAACCGTAAAAGTGTAAATTGATTGATATAATGTACGCATTATCATTCTTCCGGGTGCAGTTTTTTTACGATTTTTTAAGAAATCTGTCCGATGTCCAAACGGGGGTCATGTGAAATATTTCTGTATGGTTCCTGCAAAATCATCATAAAATCCCGAATTTATACATTTTATTACAAAAAAGTTAAAAATTTTGCAAATAATACTGGAAAAATTTGAAAAAATAGATTATTATTAAAGAAAGTGGTGGAATATATTTTTTTATATCATGATAATACTACGTTTGTGGAGGCAGGACGATGGAAGCAGTCAGAAAAAACGATAATAGCAGGTTTATCAGTATTTTGAAAAGAATCTGGGACGGCCCGGATTATGAAGAAGCGGAAGAGGTTTCTTCCATGCAGTTTGGCAAATCCAAAATGGTAGAATATACCCGTGAAGAAAATGTCGAGGAATTCAAGCTCGAAGTAAAAGAAGATGAGCCGGAGGACCTGCAGTTCAGCGCGCCCAAACCGATTGAAACGGGCAGACCCGAATTCCAGTCGCTGAAACCGGATTTTCAGCCCCAGAAGCCGTATGAACTTCCTACCGCCAATGATTTCAATTCATCCAAGGAGACCACGGTGATATCAAAGGGTACCGTCATTACCGGCGATATCAAATCCGAGGGCAATCTTGAGATTTACGGAACGGTCACAGGCGGAATTACGACCACCGGCAATATCAAGGTCAACGGAAAGCAGGTCGGCGACATTCAGGGCTCCAGCATTACGCTTTCGGCCTGTACGGTCCGCGGCAATGTCACCGCCACCGAGGATATGAACATAGACAGCGATTCCGTTGTCATCGGCGATATCAAAACCAAAAACCTGACGATCAACGGCAGGCTTCAGGGCAATATTCAGGCCAAGAGCAGCATTGTCTGTCAGAGCAACGCAATTGTGATCGGCGATCTGAAAGCCGGCACGGTTACGGTGAACAACGGCGCGAAGCTTCAGGGAAAGCTGGAAATTTTCAGCGGCCAGCTGGGGGATATCAGGATTCAGGACGACGACAGGCCCGTTCGCCCCGCTCCCGCCGAATAATGAAGCAATAAGAAATAGAAACAGAGACGGAAATTTCCGTCTCTGTTTTTTTTATCCTTTCAGAGGTAAACAAAAGAGCGGACGCATAAGCGTCCGCTCTGAAAATTCAATTTGCAGCCAGCGGAATCAATCGCTGCTGAAGGGAAGCAGTGCAAGATGACGCGCGCGTTTAATAGCGATGGTCAGCTCACGCTGGTGATGCGCACAGGTGCCGGTTACTCTGCGGGGCAGAATCTTGGCTCTCTCAGAAATAAAGCGGCGAAGCTTTGCAACATCCTTGTAATCGATGGATTCCACTCTGTCGACGCAGAAGCCGCAGACCTTCTTGCGGGTCTTGCGTCCGCCGGGGCGGCGGTCCTGTCTGTCGTTTCTGTCGTTTCTATCAGCCATGGCAATAAGCCTCCTTTTCTCATCAGTATTGCAGAAGGGAATGCTTAGAACGGCAGATCGTCGTCTAAAGGCATCTCCTCAAAATCGCCGGTGTCGCCGCTTGTGTAAGCGGGGACCGGCTGCTCAGCGGTAATATCCGTTTTTGAATGATAATTGCTGCCCTGCGCTCCTGCGCTGTCGCGTTTTGACTCTGCAAAATGCACATTGTCAGCAACGACTTCAAACGCTTTGCGCTTGTTTCCGTCCTTATCAGTATAGGTACGTGTCTGGATAGAACCCTGTACCGCAACCAGCTGGCCTTTGTGGAAATATCTGCACACAAAATCCGCCGTGCTGCGCCACGCAACAATATCAATAAAATCAGCCTGACGGTCCGCTCCCGATTTCACGTAGGAACGGTCCACGGCAATTGTAAAGCTTGTTACGGAAACATCGTTCGGCGTATGCCTAAGTTCAGGGTCGGCAACAAGTCTGCCCATTAAAACAGCGACATTGAGCATTCAAATCACTCTTCCTTCTTAGCTTCTTTCTTTATGATGAGAGAACGAAGGACACCGTCGGTAATCTTGTAAATTCTGTCGAGCTCAGCCGTAAATTCGGGAGCGCTTGTGAAGTTCACTAAGGTGTAGTAGCCTTCTTCCTGCTTCATGATCGGGTACGCAAGTCTGCGTTTTCCCCACTCATCAATGCTGTCGATGGTACCGTTTGCCTCGATCAAATCCTTGAACTTCTGAACCAGAGCGGCAATCGCGTCCTCACCGAGTTTTGTGGAAAGGATAAATACGGTTTCATAGGAATTCTTTACATCTGACATTATTTGCACCTCCTTTTGGACTTTGGCCCCGAAATAAATCCGGAGCAAGGATAGTAAGCCGAAAACTGCGGCTTAACAGAGTAATTATATCAGCACGGCATTATGAAGTCAAGATAAAAATTACAGTGTTTTGCAAAGCTCCTTCAGGTACGCCCTGAACTGAGGCCCAATATCCGGATGTTTCAGCGCAACCTCCACTTGTGCCTGCATGATGCCCAGCTTGTTTCCCATGTCGTAGCGTTTTCCGGTAAAGTCCACCGCGACCATGCCCACGGAGCGGGCCAGAGCGCACATGGCGTCGGTCAGCTGGATTTCCCCGCCGGCGCCCGGCTGGGTCCGATCCAGAATATCAAAGATATCCGGCGTCAGAACGCATCTGCCCAGAATGGAATACAGGGACATGATTTTGTCCGGGGACGGCTTTTCAATCATATCCGTACAGCTGAAGTAATTGTCGTGGATCGGCTCCACCTTCAGGGAGCTGTATTTGGTGATTGCTTCGGCAGTCACCTGGTTCACGCCCAGAACACCCTTGCCGAACTCGTCGTAAGCCCGGATCAGCTGGCCGCAGGCAGGGTCCTCGCCGATGATGACGTCGTCGCCGTACAGGACCGCGAACGGCTCGTTGCCGACGAAGGAGCGGGCGCAGTTCACCGCGTGGCCAAGGCCCTTGGTTTCCTTCTGACGGACAAAGTAAATGTTCGCCTCATGGGAAAGGTCAATAATTTCCTTTAAAATCTTTTCCTTATCCGGGCCGCCGCTGGTCAGCTTGGCCTCCAGCTCCGGCACACGGTCAAAGTGGTCCTCAATCAATCCTTTGCCGCGGTTGGTGATAATCAGAATATCCGTGATACCGGAACGGACGGCTTCCTCCACAATATACTGGATGGCGGGCTTGTCCACAATCGGCAGCATTTCCTTCGGCATGGATTTGGTTGCCGGCAGCACGCGGGTTCCCAGCCCGGCGGCCGGAATGACAGCTTTTGTTACTTTCATTTTTACACTCCTAATATCTAGAATATTTGGGGCAGATAAAACACAATCATATAACAGATCAGAAGGCCGATTGCCAGAGAAGTGTTCACGCCGCCCTGCTCCTGCAGCTGAATCGCGGCAAGGGTCGCCTCCGGCGTATGATGATGGATCTGCTCGATCTTATCGATGCAGTGATTCAAATACCACTTGTTTCCGTTAAATCCCACCACCAGCATGAGGATGATCTGGACCAGCGCAATGATGGTCGGCACACAGAACAGAAGAATCTGCTGGACCGGCTGCTGTGCAAGCTGTTCCGACACCTGCAGCAGCTGGGAATAGGTGGGGGAAACCGTATCGATGGAAATCCCCTGCTGCTGCATCAGGGATTCCAGCAGCGGCATGGAAAAATTAAGGGACACATAGGTGGAGATCAGATACAGGACGGTCATGACCGCGGTAATCACGGAACCGATTTTGTACTGTTTGCGGTACAGCATCCAGCCGCCCGAAAACAGGAACGCGCTGAAGTTGAAACGGTTTCTGTGAAAACGCTTGAGATTGAGGAATACCGGCAGATAATACTGGGTATTGCCCTGTACCAGCTTGGCGAGGTCTCCCGCCGGGACGCTGCCGATCGGCTCGTTGGGGTTCACGCCGCCCATCGGGTCAAAGATAAACGGTATCGGTTGGCCCGGCTGACCTGGCTGGCCCGACGGAAAGGGGCCGCCCGCCTGGGGAAAGCCGTTCTGAGGGAACCCGTTCTGAGGAAAGCCGCCGCTTTTGGGGAAACCGGCGACATCCTGCTGGTTCATGGTCAGCGACTGGCCGCAGTGGTCACAGAACATCGCGTTTTGTGAATTCAGACTGCCGCAGCGCGGACAGCGTTTGGTTCTGTTTTCCGCCCCGTTTGCCGCCGTGTCGGCGGACTTGGTTTCCTTCTGCGGGGGAGTCCACGCGGCAGGGGTGCCGTGTTTGTCCGCAAAAACGCATTTGCCCGCCTGCGCGTAGCACTCGCGGTGATACGGCGCGCCGCATTCAGGGCAGACGACGATATCGTCGTCCCGTGCAAAAGGTTTTCCGCAGACAGGGCAGTTTAAACCTGTATAGTCAATCATAGTTTATCCTCCCATAATGTAGATATCAATTACAGCGCTTCCAGTTAATTCTGCAACAAGGTTGTGTTCTTCCCCCGCCGAAGGCGGGGGAAGAACGTGTTTTGTCTCACAAACTGAAATGGATTTGCTATAGATATCAATCTTATTATATTAACCTATTGTATATAATTTCAAAAGAAACTTCAATAATATATTCAATAAGTTTTCACCTAATTCATAATTGACCGCGCGTCAGGCTTACGTCCGGCGCGGTGTGCGGGGCCTTTGTTCCGTAATTTCATCTTTACATTATACACGGAATAATTTATAATTAATAACAATCATTGCATTTTCTACGGAAAGACCCGACTGTGTTTCCCTTCCGGTTCCGTCGGAGGGAACACGGATTTACGCGATAAGCGGATTAAAAATCCTGTAATGGAATAATTTATTTGAAGGATGATAGTATGCTGCAGTTTGAAGAAATGAAGCTTGCTTTGCAGGAGCTGGAACCCGATCTGAACGATCTGGCGGAAGCGCTTGGGCTTGAAGGCATGCGCGAAGAGATTGCGAAGCTCGACGAAAAAGCCGCTCAGCCCGGTTTCTGGGACGATATGAGCACTTCTCAAAAGGTTTTGCAGCGTTCCAGTATGCTGAAAAATAAGGCTGCTGCGTATGAACGGCTGAAAAATTCGTACGGCGATACGCTGGCCTTAATAGAGCTTGCCAATGAAGAAGGGGACTTATCCCTTTTACCGGAAGCGCAGGAGGAACTGAAAAAGTTTCAGGATGAGCTGGAAGCGCAGCGCCTTTCCACACTGCTGACCGGGGAATACGACGGCAAGAACGCGATTCTGACGTTCCACGCGGGCGCCGGCGGCACCGAGGCGCAGGACTGGGCGGAAATGCTGTACCGCATGTACTGCCGCTGGGGCGAGCGCCACGGCTACAAGGTGGAAACGCTGGACTATCTGGACGGCGAGGAAGCGGGGCTGAAAAGCGCCAGTATCCTGATCGAGGGCATCAACGCCTACGGCTTCTTAAAGAGCGAGGCGGGCGTGCACAGGCTGGTCCGCGTGTCCCCGTTCGACGCTTCCGGCAGGAGACACACCTCGTTTGCCTCTCTGGAAGTAATGCCGGAAATCGACGACGACGTGGACGTCCAGATCAACCCCGAGGACATCAAAATGGACGTTTACCGCGCGAGCGGCGCGGGCGGCCAGAAGGTCAACAAGACCTCCTCCGCGGTGCGTCTGACCCATATCCCCACGGGAATCGTGGTATCCTGCCAGGTGGAGCGCAGCCAGTACCAGAACCGCGACGTGGCGATGAGAATGCTGAAATCCAAGCTCGTCGAAATCAAGGAGCGCGAAAATCTGGAGCGCATCGAGGACATCAAGGGCGTCCAGAAAGAAATCGCGTGGGGCTCGCAGATCCGTTCCTATGTCTTTATGCCCTATACGTTGGCAAAGGATCACCGTACTGGCTTTGAATCGGGCAATATCAACGCCGTGATGGACGGCGATCTGGACGGCTTTATCAACGCCTATCTAAAAGCGCAGAGCCTTGACGCTCTCGGCGAAAATATTGAATAAAATAAGCAAGGGGCTGCGTTACGCAGCCCCGTTTTGTTTTAGCACTGACTTCTTAACAGCTTCTGCAGCCGGTTGTCCCTCCCACAAAATACAATACGAGAATATTCTCCCATAATTCTGGAAGCAAAACGTTCCGTGTACCGTTCCTGCACCTCCTGAATGGAAAGGTTTGTGCTGATGATGGTCGGCTTCTGGGTCATCAGCCGCGTGTTGACGATGTTATAGATTTCGGCGCAGGAAAACGCGGTTCGGAATTCCGTGCCTAGGTCGTCCAGAATCAGCAGGTCGCAGTCCAGAATCATATGGCCGGTGTTTCCCTCGTCGCGGCCGAAATGTTCCCGCTCCAGCTTGGTAATCATGTTGTTGACGGAGCAGTAAACTACGCCGAAGCCCTTTTTAATGGCCGTGTTGGCAATGGCGAGCGACAAATGTGTTTTTCCAAGGCCCGTGCCGCCCATCAAAATCAGGCTGGGAGAGGAAAGGGAAAAGCTGTCCGCGTATCCATGGCAGTCGCCCAAAACACCCTCCATGATGCTGCGCGGGGATCTGGTAGCGCGACCTTCGGTTTTGTCCGGATAAAAATCCAGCGAAAAGCTTTCAAAAGTGGAAAGCTTCAGCGGCGTAAGGGCGTTTAAGGAATCATAGGCCTGCGCGCGGAGAAGCTTCTTCATGCATTCGCACATCCTGCCGTCAACGTACCCGGTGTCACCGCAGAGTTTGCAGGAATATTCCGGCTCCAGATAATGCTCGCCGTAGCCTAGGGAATTCAGTTTCTCTTTTAATCGGTTCTGAAGGGCCAGGTTCTCCGCTTTTAACCGGGTGAGCTGCTCTCTGGCGCTGCCGCCGCCCAAAACCGCCCTTGCTGCGGCGATTGCTGTGCGCGACAGGACTGACTCGATTTCGGCGGCTTCCGGGCAGATTCCGTAAAACGCCGCCTTTCGCTGCGCGGCCATGTCCTCCGCTTTTTTACGGCGTTCGGAAAGAATCTGTTCCGCGCTTTCGTAAATCTCCCTGCTGTAGCCCAATGCGATCACTTCCTATTAGAATAATCAAAAACGCTGGAACGTTCGTATTCTTCAATGTCATAAGTTGTTTTCTGCGGCTTGGTGCTTTTGCGCGCGGCCGCCCTTTCCTCCTTATCCTTCTGCGCCTGCTCCAGCGTAGAGATGCCTTCCCGGTTCCAGCGCTCCAGAATCTTGTTCATATAGCTGATGCTGAATTTTCCGGTGTTGTCCACGCTGCGTTCATACGCCTCGTGAATCAGCGGAAGAGTGAACTTCCACTGTGTAACCCAGACCGAGGCGAACGCCTGCTCCTTGGTGGAGGGCGCGCGGTGGGGAATACCTGCCGCCTGCTCGATCACGCGCCACGCCTTTTGGCCTTCGTCCAGCCTGCGCAGCTTTTCCTCCGCCTTTTCATGGGTGAAGATTTCCTCATCGGCCCAGTTTATGGCCACCTTCTCTATGTAACGGGTGTTTGCCTTGCCGATGCTGACCACATACTGCAGCAGCATGATGATCACGTCCGCGGGCAGCCCGAAATCATCGTGCAGCATCAGAAGCATGGCGGAATCCCCGTTGGAAATCAGCCGCCCCAGAATCTGCTCGGCCTCCTGCATCAGGCAGGCGATTTCCGTCGATTCGCCGATCCTTTTCGCGACAAAGGCGTTGTCGGGCTTTTGCGGGCGGGAAAGCAGCTTGTGCGGTTTTTCGGCGGGCTCCGCCTCCGGCTTTTCCGGTTCGCGTTCCGGCTCTTTTTCTTTCAAAACGGCTTCTTTATTTTCAGGTACAGCCGAAGTCTCCTCTTTTTCCGGAGGCGTCAGTTCTTTGTTCTTTTCGCAGAAAAGCCCCGTCTGCTGCCAGTAGAGCATGGCATCGGCAACGTCGGCTTTGTCAATGCACAGCGCTTTCGCAATATCCGCCGCTTCAAAGGAGTCGCCCGCGTGGCGAAGCTCCCATAAAAGCACCTTCAGCTGAACGGAACCGGCCAGCTTGATATGTTGATCAACTACGGAGCAGGGCACCGCGAAAACGGAGTTCCAGTCTCCGAGATTAATGGAATAACTCATAGAGGGTCACCTTTTCCTAACAATTCGGTTTGTTTTTTGTCTTGTCTGTTATTATAGCATAAGGATGCGAAATAGGGAATTGAAAAAAGGGGGAGAATATTTTTGAAAATCCCCTTGACAAAAGGTCGGGTTTTGTCATATAATTATTCACGCACCAAATCTGCGAATGTAGCTCATCTGGTAGAGCGCCACCTTGCCAAGGTGGAGGTAGCGAGTTCGAGCCTCGTCGTTCGCTCCAATATTGCGAAGCGCCGGTATTCTGCCGGCGCTTTTTTGTCGGATAGGCCTGTGTTTTATTCGCAGCGCTTATTCACAAACATATGGGAATGTGATATAATATTAAAGTTTTGTGAACTTAGATTAAAGAGGGAATATCGATTATGGATTTAAGAAATGACATTCGAAATGTTGCAATTATCGCGCACGTCGACCACGGAAAAACCACGCTGGTCGATCAGCTGCTGAAACAAAGCGGCATTTTCCGTGCCAATGAGAATGTTGCGGAGCGGGTTATGGACTCCAACGACCTTGAGCGCGAACGCGGCATCACCATCCTTTCCAAAAATACGGCCGTCATGTACGACGGCGTCAAAATTAATATCGTGGACACTCCGGGCCACGCCGATTTTGGCGGCGAGGTGGAACGCATCCTGATGATGGTGGACGGCGTACTGCTTCTGGTGGACGCGTTTGAGGGCTGTATGCCGCAGACGCGCTTCGTGCTGAAAAAGGCGCTCGGCCTCGGCAAAAAGCCTCTGGTGGTCGTCAACAAGATCGACCGTCCGGGCGCGAGGCCGGCGGAAGTGGTGGACGAGGTACTCGATCTGTTTATTGAGCTGGGCGCCAATGACGACCAGCTGGAATTCCCGGTCGTTTACGCTTCCGGCCGCGACGGCTACTCTACTCTGGACCCGGATGTTCCGGGGAAGGATATGACTCCGCTCTTCGACGCCATCCTTCAGTACATCCCCGCGCCGCAGGGCGATCTGAACGGGCCGACACAGGTCCTGTTTTCCAATATCGACTACGACGACTACGTCGGCAGAATCGGGATCGGGCGCGTGGAGCGCGGCGAGGTTCACAGCGGGGAAAACGTTGTCCTTTGCTGCCGCGACGGCGAGCAGAAGAATGTAAAGGTTGCCAAGCTGTATCAGTTTGAGGGCCTGAAGCGGGTGGAGGTGCAGGAAGCCAGGCTGGGCGATCTGGTCGCCGTTTCCGGCATCACCGGTCTGAATATTGGGGAAACCGCCTGCGCGCCGGACTGTGTTGAGCCGCTGCCCTTCGTTAAGATAGACGAGCCCACCGTTTCAATGATGTTCATGGTCAACAACAGCCCGTTCGCCGGAAGAGAGGGCAAATACGTCACTTCGCGCAATCTGCGCGACCGTCTCTTTAAAGAGGTGGAAACCAATGTCGCCATGCGTGTGGAAGAGACCGACTCCGCGGATACCTTTAAAGTGTCCGGGCGCGGCGAGCTGCACCTTTCTATTTTAATCGAGCAGATGCGCCGCCAGAACTACGAGTTTCAGGTTTCCGCGCCGCACGTGATCTATAAGATCATCGACGGGAAAAAATGCGAGCCGATGGAACTGCTCATGATCGAAGTGCCCGACAGCTACGTCGGCGCCGTCATGGAAAAGCTGGGTAACCGCAAGGCCGAAATTCTCAACATGGGGACGCGCGACACCGGCATGACCCATCTTGAGTTCAAGATTCCGGCCCGCTGCCTGATGGGCTACCGTCAGGAATTTTTGACGGACACCAACGGCAACGGAATCATGAACAATGTATTTGATTCCTACGAGCCGTATAAAGGCGACGTCCAGACGCGCGCACAGGGTTCGCTGATCGCGCACGAAACCGGTGAGTCCACCGGCTACGGCCTTTTCTACGCGCAGGACCGCGGCCGCCTGTTCATCGGGCCTGGCATCGAGGTGTACGAAGGCATGATTGTCGGCGCAAGCCCGAAATCCGACGATATCGTCGTCAATATCTGCAAGAAGAAGCATGTTACCAATACCCGCGCCTCCGGTTCGGACGATGCTTTGAAGCTCACTCCGCACACGGTTTTAAGCTTGGAACAGAGCCTTGAGTTTATCCGCAACGATGAACTGGTGGAGGTGACGCCAAAAAGCATCCGCATGCGTAAGATGGTACTGAGCAAAGAGCTTCGGATGAAACAGGCGAGTAAAAATAAATGATATGAGCTTTGTAATACTTGATTTGGAATGGAACGGAACCTACAACCGCCGGCTCAAGGGCTTTATGAACGAGATCATTGAGTTCGGTGCGGTGAAGGTGGACCGTGACCTGAACGTGATCGATACCTTTGAGGCCCTGATCCGTCCGCAGGTCGGCAAGAAAATCAGCGGGAAAATCAAGACGCTGACCAGTATTACCAATGAGGACCTGAAGGACGGCCTGCAGTTTATGCAGGTCGTGAGCCGGTTCCGGAAATGGGCCGGCGACGCGGTGTTCATGACGTGGGGTACGTCGGATGTCCTTGCGCTGATTGAAAACTGCCGCTACTTTTGCGGCAACGAGCGTATCCCCTTTTTGAAGCGCTATGTGGATCTTCAGGCCTACTGCGAAAAGATGCTCGATTACGACCCGGCGAAGCAAATGGGCCTGAGCACTTCCGCGCAGCTGCTGGATATCGACGAGGAGGGCTTTGACCATCACCGTGCTTTGGGAGATAGCCTGCTGTCTCTGCGATGTTTTCAGAAGCTGTATACCCCCGGGCAGCTGGAACCGTTTATTCAGGACGCGACAACGGACGATTTTTACAACCGGATTCTTTTCAAGACGCTGATCGTCTGCGACCTGAGCAATCCGCTGATCAAACGGAGCGATATGCATTTCAAATGCGATCTCTGCGGCGGGCGGGCGCACAGGACGAGCGAATGGCAGCTCAAGAACAAGAGCTACCGCGCGGAGTTCATCTGCTGGCACTGTCACCGAAGGTTTTACGGCCGGGTGCAGTTCAAGCTGAAATACGAGGGCATGGTTGTAAAAAAGACGATCCTTCCGGTCAATGCCGAAAAGGATAAAACGGAGGACGAAGGGCCTCAAGAGGAGAGCTGAAAGCTCTCCTCTTTTTTACGCGCGGATTTGCATTCCCATTTTTGTTATGCTAGAATCAATACAATCAACCTGGGAGGCATCTTTATGAGTTATAACGCGAAGAATATGAATCGGCAGGAAAGGAACGGCGTTGTCTTTCTGACCTTTCCCTCTTTTGAAAAATACAGCTTCGTCAGTCACGCCTTTTCTACACGGACCGGCGGTGTGAGCGACGGGATATATGCTTCAATGAACCTGAATTTCGGACGGGGCGACAGTGACGAAAACGTGGTGCGGAATTTTCAGCGGTTCTGCTCCGCGGCGGGCTTCGATTACTCCACGCTGGTCGCGTCGGCTCAGGACCACCACACGGTTGTGCGCCGGGTGGGGCCGGAACACCGCGGAACGGGCATCTGGAAGCCGAAGGACAGGGACAGTGTGGACGGACTGATCACCAATGAGAAAAACGTGACCCTGACCACTTTTTACGCTGACTGTGTGCCGCTGTTCTTTCTCGACCCGGAGCGCCGCGCAATCGGCCTTGCCCACGCGGGCTGGCGCGGTACCGTTGCCAAAATGGGGGCCGAAATGGTCAAAGCCATGGCCCGGGAATTCGGCAGCAGCCCGAAGGAGCTTCTTGCCGCCGTCGGGCCGTCCATCGGCCCGTGCTGCTTTGAGGTGGATGCCCCCGTTTACAACGAATTTGCCGCGCTGACCGAAATCCGTCCGCACGAATTCATCGTTGAGAAGGGCGGAGGAAAATATATCATCGATTTATGGGAGGCCAACCGGCGCATCCTCATGGAAGCAGGCGTGCCTTCACAGAATATCGAGGTGGCGCAGCTCTGCACAAAATGCAACGCGCAGTGGCTCTGGTCCCACCGGGCCAGCGGAGGAAAACGCGGGGGCCTTGCCGCAATGATGTGCCTGAAGGGGGAAAAAGCATGACAACGGAGTGTTGTATGCTGTGTCCTCGCGCCTGCAAAGTCAGACGGACGGAAACCGAGGGAGCCGGGTTCTGCGGGCTGGGGACCGATCCCGTCGTCGCCCGCGCGGCGCTGCATTTTTGGGAGGAGCCTTGTATCAGCGGAAAACGCGGCTCCGGCGCGGTCTTTTTTACCGGCTGCTGCCTGAAATGCGTGTTCTGTCAGAACTATCAAATCAGCACCGAACGGGCGGTGGGGAAACCGGTCGGTGTTCGGGAGCTTGCGGATATTTTCGACCGCCTTGCGGAACAGGGCGCGCACAATCTCAATCTGGTCAGCCCCACACAGTTTGTCCCCGCCGTCATCGAGGCTTTGAAGCTCCGGAAATCCCGAATTCCGGTCGTGTACAATTCCGGCGGCTACGAAAGCCTGGAAACGCTGAAGCTGCTGGAGGGACTGATCGATATCTATCTTCCCGATCTGAAATACGCGGACGACCCGATTGCCCTGAAATATTCCGGTGCGCCGGACTACGCGGAACGCGCGAAAGCCTGCGTGCTGGAAATGGCGCGGCAGACCGGCCCGGCCCAATTTGATGATGATGGGATGATGACGCGCGGCACGATCGTGCGGCACCTGATTCTGCCGGGCAATACGCGCAACTCCCTTGCCGTTCTGGACTGGCTGGGCGAAAATCTGCCGGACGGGGTGCTTGTCAGCCTGATGGCGCAGTATGTGCCCTGCGGAAAAGCGGCGGATTACCCCGAAATCAACCGCAGAATCACAAAACGGGAATACCAAAAGGTCCAGGAGCATCTGTTCCGTCTGAATCTGGACGGCTTTGTGCAGGAAATGAAATCGGCCAGCCGGAGCTTTATCCCTCCTTTTAATCTGGATGGGGTTTCTGACTGATAGGCTCTTGACAAACAGGAAGCGTCGTTGTAAACTGTTATATAGTTTTTAATACTACATAAAATAATTTATGATAGAAGTTGATATTATGAACGATAACAGTATGAGTAAATCCGAATGGAGGACCACACGCCGCAAAGAGCTGGAGCTTCCCAGCTACACCGTGGCGGAGGAAGTGATCAACGCCGCCACACACGGGGTCGGGGCCGGTCTTGCGATCGCGGGCCTTGCTGCACTTCTGATCAACGGGCGTCACGATACGCTGACGCTTGCCGCGGATTCCGTTTTCGGCGTAACCATGATCCTGCTTTATACGGTCTCCACGCTTTATCACGCGCTCGGGGTCTGCCCGGGGAAAAAAATCTGCCAGATACTCGATCACTGTACCATTTTTCTTTTGATTGCGGGAACCTACACGCCGATTTCACTGCTGTGCTTCGGCGGGGTCACGGGCTGGGTGATGTTTTCGATTGTCTGGACGGTGGCCGTTGTCGGCATCGTGCTCAACGCGATTGATCTCAAGCGCTTCAAAACGTTTTCCATGGTTTGTTATCTGGCCCTCGGGTGGCTCGTGATCTTCTTTTTCAAGCCGCTGCTCACGCACCTTGACCCGGGCGCCATTTTTAACCTGATTGCGGGCGGTGTGTTTTACACGGTCGGCGCGGTGATTTACGGAGTGGGGAAAAAAGTCAAATATATGCACTCCGTGTGGCATCTGTTTGTACTTGGGGGAACTATTTTTCATTATTTGGTCATTTATCATATTTCCGTATAAATTTGTTTACAAATCGTATCACATTTTCCTCTTTTTCTGCGATATAATGAATACACAGAATACACTCGCAGCATGGAGAGGTGACGCAATTGGATATTTTAGAAAGACAGATGTCTTTTGATTCCTGTGCAGATGACGAAAGGATTTTTGCACGGGTTATGGAACCTGCCGATCAGGCGGATGTCAGGGCCGTGCTGCAGATTGCTCATGGAATGGCGGAGCACAGCCTTCTTTACATGGACTTTGCCCGCCAAATGGCTAAAAGCGGCTACGCCGTGGCCATCAACGACCATCTGGGCCACGGAAAATCGGTTTCGGCAGGCGGGGCGTACGGCTATTTCGGCAAGGGCGGCTGTCAGAACCTTGTAAAAGACATGCATAAGCTGTATGCCCTGATACGCAAGGATTATCCCGATGTGCCGTATGTGCTGATGGGACACAGCATGGGTTCCTTTCTGGCCCGTTCCTACGCCGCCCAATACGGTGAGGAACTGGACGGGGTCATTTATATGGGCACCTGCGGCAGTCCCGGCTCGGGGGTGCTTACCGCCCAGAAACGGCTCGGCGACGCCATTGTCAAAAAGAAGGGCGAAAAAAGCCACGATCCGCTTTTTGCAAAGCTTTCCACCGTAAAATACAACAAGGCCTTTGCGCCGTTTATGACGCCGAACGACTGGATTTCGCGCGATGAGGCCGAGGTGGAGAAATATACGAAAGACCCGCTCTGCGGGTTTGACCTGACTGTTTCCGGCTATCGGGATATCGTTTATCTGCAGGCCGAGATCAGTTCCTCCCGTTGGTTTAAGAAGATGCCGAAAATCCCCATTTTGCTGCTGTCGGGCGAAAAAGACCCCGTCGGCGATTTTGGCAAAGGGGTCAAACAGGTTGCCGCAAGGCTTAGGAGAACCGGCCACGACGTTCGTCTGGTTTTATACCCGGGGGCGCGTCACGCGCTTCTGAGCGAAACAAATAAACAGGAAGTTTATGGTGAGATAGAGAATTTTCTTCTGTCCGTAATTAAAGAATAAACTCCAAAAGGAAAAGGACAGGGCAAAGCCAACACTTTGCCCTGTCCTTTTGTGATATCTGCCGGCCGCGCTCCATATATTTCCGTAGGAGGAGAATTCCTATGTTTGTAACTGTCCGCATGAACCGCAAGCTGTCCCTGATGTTATTCACCACGGCGGCCATTGTACTGATCATCGCCTTTGGCGCAGTGAGTCCCGCCAAAGCGACGGATAACGGTAAAGGGATCAAGCTGCCTGTCCTGATGTATCACAGTATGCTGAAAGATAAATCCTATCAGGGTGTGTACGTCATTTCACCGGATATCTTTGAAAAAGATCTCCAGTATCTCCAGAAAAAAGGCTATACGGCGGTTGACGTACAGGATTTGCTGGATTATGTAAATCAGAAGAAGCCGCTGCCGTCCAAGCCCGTGATGATTACATTTGACGACGGGTACTACAACAATTATCTCTACGCTTATCCTCTCGTTAAAAAATACAATATGAAAATGGTGCTTTCCCCGATCGGCTACTATACCGACCTGTTTTCCGACAGCGTCAGCCCGGAGCACGCCAATTATTCACACTGCACCTGGGATGAACTGAATGAAATGATCGCATCTGGCCGGGTGGAGATTCAGAATCATACCTATAATCTTCATGAAAACAAAAACGGCAGGCTCGGAGCCGGAATGAAACGGGGAGAAAGCGTCAGCAGCTACACATCGCTTCTGACAGAGGACCTCAGCAAAATGCAGGAGAAAGTAAAAGAGCATACCGGCGATATTCCCACCGCATTTGTTTATCCGTTCGGTGCCATCAGCGGCGCGTCGGTACCGATCATCCGGAAGCTCGGCTTTCAGGCCAGCCTGACCTGCGAGAGCCGGATGAACTACATTACGGAGGACCCTGAATGCCTCTATGGCCTCGGCAGATACCTCCGGCCCGGTAAAGTGACGACGGAGGCGTATTTCCGGAAAATCAAACTGGACTGAGAACCTAATTTCCGATTTTTTTCATAATCACTTTTTCTATCATATGCAGGATGGCGGCCATCAGGCTTGTGGCCACCAGGAACATGGGTACCAGCACCAGCACCATGGGCAGGGTCAGGTCCACCACGGCAAAAAGCGGCTGGAAGAAAACCAGCGCGATGATAAAAGCGGAGGTCATGACGGAAAATAACGCGGCATGCTTCAGATTGAACGGCATGCAGACTTTAAATAGGGTCATCAGGCCGGTATATCCGGTAATGATCACGGCAAGCGTGGAGATTTGCTCTTGTGTAAAATTCAGGAAGCCGGAAAGAAGCACGAGCAGAACGATGTTCAGCGCCATTGTCAACGCGCCCGGAAGCGCTTTTTTGATCACGTTGACAATAAACCTGCCCCGGATCCGCTCCCGGTTTGGTTCGAGCGCCAGGATAAACGACGGGTAGCCGATGGTCACGGCGTTGATCAGCGTAAACTGAATCGGCTGGAAAGGGTAGTCGCAGCTGCAGAAGATGAATAGCACCGCGATAATTGCGGAAAATATCGCCTTTACAAGAAACAGGGAGGCCGAGCGCTGCAGGTTGTTGATGGAGCGGCGCCCCTCGTTGACAATGCGGGGCATGCTTGCGAAATCCGAATCCAGAAGAACCACCTGCGAAACCGTTTTGGAAGCGTCGCTGCCGGAGGCCATCGCGATGCTGCAGTCGCTTTCCTTTAAGGCGAGCACGTCGTTCACGCCGTCGCCGGTCATGGCGACCGTGCGCCCCCGCTCTTTTAACGCTTTGATCAGGTCAAGCTTCTGCTGCGGCGTAACGCGCCCGAATACGGCGTATCTCGCCGACGCTTCTTTCAGCTCTTCATAGGTTTTCAGCGTGGTCGCGTCAATATAGCTGTCGGCCTTTCTCAGCCCGGCCTTTTTGGCGATATTGGCGACCGTGACCGCGTTGTCGCCGGAAATTACTTTCAGATCGACGCCCTGGGAAGAAAAGTATTCCAGGGTCTTCTTTGCGTTCCTGCGGATTCTGTCGCTCAGGAGGATCAGCGCAAGGGGGGAGATGTCGGCGGGCAGTACGCCGCTGCCGTCCAGCGGATGTTTGCTGTGGGCCAGAAGCAGCACGCGCTGCCCCCGGGAGGAATATTTCTCAACCTCCGGCCTGATCTGCTCAAAGCCGTCCTTCAGGACAAACTCGCCCGCGCCCACAAGAAAGCTGCCTGCTTCCTGAAAGCTCGCCCCGCTCCATTTTCGGGCGGAAGAAAACGCGACCGTATTTGTGCATTTCCACGCGGGGGGCTTGCGGTCCAGCGCCTTCAAGGCGTTGGAGGTCGGATTGTCGTCATTGACCGCCTTCATCACCGCGGCGATCGCTTCTTCGACCTCCTGCCTGGAAATGTCGCACAGGGGGACAACGGCGTCCACCTGCATAGTTCCCTCCGTAATGGTTCCTGTTTTGTCCAGACAGAGCGTATCCACGCGGGCGAGGGTCTCAATGGAATAGAGGTCCTGCACCAATGCTTTGTGGTGGGCCAGGCGCAGCACGCTCACCGCCAGCACGACGCTGGTCAGAAGGACAAGCCCTTCCGGAATCATGCCAATCAGCGCGGCCACGGTGCTGACGACCGCGCGGTTGAAGGGTTGTCCCGAAATATAGATTTGTTTGTAAAACAGCATTAGGCCGATCGGGATAATTGAAAACCCGGTGTATTTGATGATTTTATTGATCCATGTCATGATTTCGGAATTCGGCTTTTTCAGATATTTGGCGCTTTGCGTGATTTTTGCCGCGTAATTTTCGACACCGATATGTTCGACCTGTGCAAGGCAGCTTCCGCTCCCGATAAAGCTTCCGCTCAGAAGATGGTCGCCGCTTTTTTTGACGATCAGATCGGCTTCGCCCGTAATCAGCGCCTCGTTGACCTCGCATTCGCCGTCCGCGACCACACAGTCGGCGCAGACCTGATTTCCGGAGGAAAGCACCATCATGTCGTCCAGCACCAGCTCGCTGACGGGAAGGTCCTGCCTGACACCGCCGCGCAGGACATGCGCTTTCGGCGCAGCGATCAGCTTCAGCCGGTCGATCGTCTTTTTTGCCTTAATTTCCTGAATGGTTCCGATCAGGATGTTCGAAAAAATGACACCCATAAACAGCAGGTTCTTGTAGGAACCCACCATTAAAATCAAGCCCGCGAGAATTGCATTTAATATATTGAAGGGCGTGATCAGGTTGCCGTGAATAATTTGTCCGACCGTTTTGGTTTTTATTTCCTCTGTGCCGTTTATCAGACCCTGCCGGCGCCGCGCTTCCACTTCTTCTTCCGAAAGCCCGGAAATTTTGCTTGCATCCATCATGAATTTATCCCCGTCCGTGTATTAATCTTAATGAAATTCATTATACTATAGTCAGCCGCTTTTTTGTCATTGTAATAAATATTTGAAAAAAACTTCAAAATTTCGCAACAATTTCCGTCGAAATCACCAAATTGTGATTTGGCCAAGCGGGATATTCGATTGATAATTTACCTTGTTTCGTATTTGTATTATGAGTATAATTAAGCGGTATGAAATATCGTGGATAAATTGGGTCCACCGTTTAACAATGTAGGAATATGTGAAGAAAGGGGTCTGGCCCTTATCAGCATGATAAACATTGATTTTCAGAAGACAAAGCTGCCTGTCCGGGATTTTGACAGTTTGCTCGTTTTGCTGCTGACAGTCTCTATTTTTACTCCCTTTTATTTCAGCGTTGCCGTAACCTGCGGGATCGCAGTGATGACGATGATGAACTGCAAAAAAAGGACGAAAGCTTTTTCGTCTCCGTACTCCAAATATCTGCTCGGCTTTTTAATCATTCCCTTTTTTGTGTCCGCCACCTATAACAATTACTGGGGCATGCTCTATGCCATTGTGATTCTGGCCGCCGCGACCTGTGCCTTTTATGTCAGAAGCGTCATGACGCGCCAGCTTTTCGATCAGGTCATGGATGTGTCCTGTATTGCGAGTATCTGGTGTGCGCTGATCGCGGTTTTTCAGAAGATCACCGCTTACGGCGCCGCGCCCCGGTACCGCCCGGTTTCCGCGTTTCACAACGCGAACTGCTACGGCATGATGATTGAATTTATTATCATTATTGCCATCTATCGGATTTTTACAAAGGCAAAAAACAAAAACTTTTATCTGGGCGTTATCGGCATCAATCTGGTCGGGCTTTATCTGTCGGCGAGCCTTTCGGCCTTCGTCGCCACCGCGTGCGCGATTATGACCGTCCTGCTTTACAAAAAGAGATACAGGCTGGCTGGCGGGCTGGTGCTGCTGGCCGTTGCTTTTCTTTCCGTCAGCCTCATTTTTCCGTCGATTTTCCCAAGGGGTCTTGAAGCGATCGACAGCACCTGCGGACAGCGGATTTCAATTTGGACAACCGCTATCAGGGGAATTGTACGCCATCCGTTTTTGGGAACCGGAGCACTGTCCTATCAGATGATCTGTGAGCAGCTGGGCGGGTACCAAACCTACCACTGCCATAATCTGCTGTTGGACACCCTGTTGAATTTCGGTTTTATCGGGTTTGGCGCAATCGGTTTTTATGTGGCTATGCAGCTGAAACTGCTGGCTCTGCGGTTTAAGAGCAATCTGGGCAGAGATATGAATATTCTTGTCCTTGCCGCCGTCGTTGCGGTCTTCGTACACGGCCTTACCGATGTTACGATTTTCTGGATTCAGACGGGGATGCTGTTCCTGCTGATGTTCTCGTCGACGGGTATCGGGTCGGAGTACCTCGAACAAAAGCTGCGTCTGCCTTCGCTCATTCCGGACTACGCCGAGGACGTCAAGGCACAGCCTGTCTACCTGAAAAACTGATTTTTCGGTTTGGTCTTGACTTATCGAAGAAAAGAGACTATCATCTGCTTGTAGTTGAATAGTATGTGATAGCAATACGGTTTATTGTCCCCCTGCCTCACAAAATCCGGCAGGGGGATTTCTATGCTTGATTCATTCCTGAAAGAGAGGTGCAAAAAATGAAAAAGAATAAACTGCAGGCAAACGGAATCAGCGCGCAGGCCATTGTGCAAAAGCTGGCGGAGTACTCCAGAATGGAGAAGTATATGCTGCTCTCCGCCCTGAAAACGAGAGAAAAGGGACTGGACATTGTCGATGTGGAAATGTTTTCCGAAGAGTACAAAAGCAATGAGATTTCCCATGAGAAGCCAAAGCCATGGTATGTGCAGCTGATTAAAGCCTTTGTCAACCCGTTCACCCTTGTTCTGCTGATCATTGCCGCGATTTCCTTCCTGACGGAGGTGGTCCTTGCGAAGCCGGACGAAAAAAGCCCGGCGGCCGTGATCGTCATTCTTTTTCTGGTCCTGGTAAGCGGGGGGCTGCGCTTCTTTCAGGAATTCCGTTCCGGAAAGGAAGCGGAAGGGCTGAAATCCATGGTCAAGACGACCGCGACGGTGATCCGCCGTGAAAACGGGCGGGAAGAGATCCCTATGGCGGAGCTGCTGCCCGGCGATATTGTTGTGCTGTCCGGCGGGGATATGATTCCCGCGGACGTGCGGATTTTAAAGGCAAAGGATTTGTTTGTCAGCCAGTCGGCGCTTACCGGCGAAGCCGAACCGGTGGAGAAATATCCGGAGCCGGATAAGACCACGGAGGGGCATAATCTGTTCGATCTGCGGAATATCTGCTTTATGGGGACCAATGTCATCAGCGGCGCCGCTACCGCCGTTGTGCTCGCCACCGGGGATTTCACCTATTTCGGCAATATGGCAAGGGAGCTTTCGGGCGACCGCGCGCCCACCAGCTTTGACAAGGGCGTCAACGCCGTCAGCTACCTTCTGATCCGCTTCATGCTGGTGATGGTGCCGGTCGTCTTCCTGATCAACGGCATCACGAAGCACGACTGGATCGAAGCGCTGCTGTTTGCCATTTCGGTCGCCATCGGCCTGACGCCGGAGATGCTGCCGATGATCGTGACCACCAACCTTGCCAAGGGCGCCGTCAGCATGTCGCGCCAGAAGACGGTGGTCAAGCACCTGAATTCCATCCAGAATTTCGGCGCGATGGATATCCTCTGCACCGATAAGACCGGTACGCTGACGCGCGACGAGATTATTATCGAACGCCATCTGAACGTACAGGGGGAGGAAGACATCCGCGTCCTGAAGCACGCCTACCTGAACAGCTATTTCCAGACCGGGCTGAAAAATCTGATCGACTTGGCCGTTATCGAAAAGGCCGGGGAAGAGAGCGTTACCTATCTGAACAATGAATACACAAAGGTCGATGAGATTCCGTTTGACTTTTCCCGCCGCAGAATGAGCGTTGTTCTGAAAAACAGGACCGGAGAGGCGCAGGTGATCACCAAGGGCGCCGTGGAAGAGGTCATGGAGATCTGTTCCTTCTGCGAATACGACGGGAAGGTTGTCCCGCTGACCGGCGAGCTGCGCCGGCAGGTCGTGCGCATGACGGATGAGCTCAACGCACAGGGAATGAGAGTGATTGCGGTCGCGCAGAAAAAGAATCCGGCAGTGGAGGGCGTTTTCGGCGTCAAGGACGAAAGCGACATGACGCTGATGGGCTATCTCGGCCTTTTGGACCCGCCGAAGGAATCTGCCGCCACCGCCATACGGGCCCTGAAGGAGTACGGAGTACAGGTCAAGGTGCTGACCGGCGACAATGAAGGGGTTACGCAGAAAATCTGCGGCGAGGTCGGCCTGTCGGTTGACAAAATTCTGCTCGGCTCCCAACTGGAGAAAATGAGCGAGGACGAACTCTTAAAGCAGGTGGAGGATACCACTGTTTTCGCGAAGCTTTCCCCCGTTCAGAAGGCGCGCGTTGTCAACGCGCTGCAGGAACTGGGCCATACCGTCGGGTTTATGGGTGACGGCATCAATGACGCGCAGGCGCTGAGCAAGGCGGATGTCGGGATTTCCGTGGATACCGCGGTGGACATCGCCAAGGAGAGCGCCGACATCATCCTGCTGGAAAAAGACCTGATGGTGCTGGAACACGGCGTGATTGAGGGAAGAAAAATATTCGGAAATATTATCAAATACATTAAGATGACGGCAAGCTCCAATTTCGGCAATATGTTTTCCATGCTTGTTGCCAGCGCATTCCTGCCGTTTCTGCCGATGATGCCGGTACAGATTCTGGTACTGAACCTTCTGTACAACATTTCCCAGATTTCTATCCCGTGGGACAATATGGATGAGGATTACCTGCGCGTGCCGCGCAAATGGGAGGCTTCCAGCATCGGCAAATTCATGATCTTTATCGGGCCGGTCAGCTCCGTATTCGATATCGCGACTTATTTGCTGATGTGGTTTGTGTTCGGCTGCAATACGGCCTCCAATCCGGCGCTGGTCGCGCTGTTCAACGCCGGCTGGTTTGTGGAAAGCCTGATCTCGCAGACGCTGATCGTCCACCTGATCCGCACGCCGAAGCTGCCGTTTATCCAGAGCCGCGCGGCTTCTCCCGTTGTCCTTCTGACGACGGTGATTATGGCGATCGGCGTAGCGATCCCGTTCACGCCGCTCGGCGAATATCTTGGGCTGGCGGCTCTGCCGCTTCCTTATTTCGGCTGGCTGGCGGTGATCGTGCTGGGATATACCCTGCTTGCGCAGATCGTCAAGTCCCTCTATATCAGAAAAAATCATTCGTGGCTGTAACGCAAAGAAGGGCCTGAGCTTCCCGCTCAGACCCTTCTTTCTGCTTATCTTACTTTTCTGACATTGTACATGGAGTTCAGCACGATCCAGTTCTGGGGGAAGAAACTGTTGATGGTCCAGTAGCTGACACCTCCCAGATTGTATTGATCCACCAGCCTGAGCTTCGCCTGAATGCTTCGGGCATCCTCGAACCAGACGACGTGCTGTTTTCCGTTTTCATAGTAATTGAAGAAGGGGGACTGCGCCTCCTCGTCGAACATGATCTGCGCGCCCACTCTGGACGCCAGGCTGACGGCGCCGGGGTTGGTCAGCGAGCGGGCGGCGCTGCCCTGAACGAAGGGAAGCGTCCAGTCGTAGCCGTAATTGGGAATCCCCATCAGGATTTTTTTGCTGGGAATGACGGAAACGGCGTATTGCAGCACATTCTCCACCAGATTGACCGGGGCGACCGCGCGGGGCGGCCCATAGGTGTAGCCCCATTCGTAGGTCATCAGGATAACATGGTCCACAAGGGTGCCATGCGTGGCATAGTCGTGCGCCTCGTACAGCAGCCCCGTCTGTCCCTCGCTGGTTTTCGGCGCGAGAGCGGTGGTAACGGTATAGCCCAGCGGATGCAGCCTGTCGACGACCTTTTTGATAAAGCTGTTATAGTTGTTCTTATCATTTGGAAAGATATATTCAAAATCGATATCCAGCCCGTAATACTGTTTTGCGTTCAGCGTCCTTACGATATTTTCCAAAAGGGTATTCTGAATATCCGGATTCGCCAGAATGGTATGGGCCAGATCGCTGTTAAAGCTGGCTCCCTCCTGAATGTTGGTGATGACCATCATGGGACCGACATTCTGATTCCATGCGGCCTGAATCAGCGGGGTGTCCTGTATGGGGGCCAGACTGCCGTCCGGACGGACCTGATAGCTGAAAATGCTGAGATAGGTGAGATGGGGCAGGGTGTTGTCAAGCGTAGTGGTGTTGATGTTTGGGAAAGCGTATCCGTTTACATCGATGGTTCCCAGCTTTTCGGTGGAAAGGGGGATCGTAATGACCTGGCCTGCCCTGATTCTGGAGGGGTCGGTGATGGAAGGATTCGCGCTCAGAATGCGGAACACCGTGGTGTCGTAGCGCCGGGCGATGGAATACAGCGATTCTCCGGAAGCCACGGTATGGTCGACACTGTCCGCGTCCACCACAATCGCCTGCCCGATCATCAGCCGTTCCGTGTTTTCCAGACTGTTGTCGGCAATGATTTTTTGTATGGAAACGCCGTAACGTCTGGAGAGGGAATAGATGCTGTCCCCCTGCCGCACGATATGTATCACCAAATCCATCACACCTTTTCCTTATAAAAATGGCGGTAAAGCGGCTGTCCTTTCTTTGCGCAGAACCGCTTTCTACCAGTATATGTGAGGAAATTCCGGCGTATTCCTGCCCAAAAGAGCGCAGCGGTAAAACTATAGTAATTCCATTTCAGTTTGCAAGACAAAACACGTTCCTCCCCCGCCAAAGGCGGGGAAGGAACGCAACCTTATTGCAGAATTAACTGGAGATGCTGTAGAAAAAAATCGATTGGAAAAAACAGGCTATTGACATTGACGTAACGGAAAGGTGTATGATCTTTTTGCAGGGAGGGGATTTCATGGAATACACGATTCAGAAGCTGGCGCGGCTGTCGGGTGTCAGCACACGTACGCTGCGGTACTATGATGAGATCAATATTCTCAAGCCGGCGAGGATCAACTCATCAGGATACCGTATCTACGGGCAGGATCAGGTCGACCGTCTGCAGCAGATCCTGTTTTACCGCGAGCTGGACGTCAGCCTGGAGGAAATAGGGAAGATCCTCAGCGCACCGGATTTTACCGTGAAGGACGCGCTGAGTTCCCACCGTGAGAAGCTCCTTGCCAAAAGGGCGCGGCTCGACGCGCTCATCGCCAATGTGGAAAAAACACTGGCTTACGCGAAAGGAGAGACAGATATGGCCGATCAGGAAAAATTTGAAGGCTTTAAGCAGAAGCTCGTTGACGAAAACGAACGGAAATACGGAGCGGAAATCCGTGAGAAGTACGGAGAAGAAGCGGTAGACAGAAGCAACCGGAAGCTGAAGAATATGACGCAGGAAGAGTACGACCGGGTTACCGCTCTGGGTGAGGAAATCATGCAGACGCTTCTCAGCGCCTACCGGACGGGGGACCCCGCCGGGGAGCTTGCGCAGCGGGCGGCGGACCTGCACCGTCAGTGGCTGACCTTCTATTGGGACAGCTACAGCAGGGAAGCACACGCCGGGGTCGCGCAGATGTATGTGGACGATCCGCGCTTCACCGCCTATTATGATAAGCACCAGCCGGGGCTGGCTGCGTTTCTGCGTGACGCGGTTTTCGTCTACACCGGTACAAAAAGCGAATAAGCATAAAAGGAAAGCGGCGGACAGGATTTTATCCTGTCCGCCGCTTATCTGTATATAGAATTATCTGTACTGAAATTATTGGTTCCTCTCCAATACCCTGGCCCAGGTCTCGCCTTGTAAAAAACTACCCTCCACGTTATTTTCCATCTGCAGGAACATCTGATAGGGGACGGAAAAGGAGAGAAGATCCTTATCGATGTATTTTCTCGCAGAGATATCCGTCATACCGATAATCGCGCTGGGATGTTCCTTCTTTGCCTGGGCAAACGGCAGGATACACACGCTGTGGCATCCGGCACCGAAGGGGGCGATTACGGTTTCCGTTTCTCCGGCTTCCCGGTCGTAGTTGGCCAGGACAATCAGCGCGGAAAGCTGGTCCGGATTTGCCAGGAATACGATATCTTCAGGCGTTTCGTTCCCGTCCACCTGTTCCAGCGGCTTAAACAGGACGTATTCGGTCGGGACGTCCGTCATAGGCAGGGAGTCGATGAACTTTTTTGCAAGCTCCGGGGTCTTATAATATCTTTCCCCTACGTCCAGCGGGGTGGAGGTATGAAAATTTTTGGCGGCTTCACTGCGGGCAAACTCCTGATTGCCCGTCGAAAGGTAATATTCGATTCCACCGGGAAATTTGGTGTATTGATTGCCGAAGCCAAGGCCGGTTCCCCCGCCCAGACAGCCAAATGTCTGACGGTCAAAAGCAGCGGTTCTCCCTTTCGCTGCGGACATCAGCATTGCCGCCACGCAGCCGTGACGGCCCTGTGCGAATTGCAAAGCGCCTTCCGGCTTGCTGTCGGAAAAAAGAACGGCTATGGGCGAGTAACGAAGGCTGACTGCGTTTGCAATTTTGCTCTCCATGGTTCTGCTCTCCTTTGTTCTTAATTGAGGTCGGCTTTCTCTTGTGCCCTTTTATTTCTTTTCTCTTTTAAACACAAAGATCATCATAGAACCCAGACCGCCGGCACATTGAAAGTTCACAAGCTCCCAGCCGTCTTTGCCGTACCGTTCCAGCACTGCATCGCTTTTCCTCTTTAAGCTTTTTACCGTATCAAAGAGGCTGTTGAAAGTCACTGTTGTATATTCCCACATGTTAAACTCCTTAATAGTACGATCATCCGAATTGGCTGTAATGCTCATAATTAGACCGATCAATTGTATTTTGTAAATTATAAAAGACCCTTCAGACAAGATTCGTAAGTATATCTCAGACGATTCCGGGTGGAATCTCCATAGTTGATTGCTGCAGCCGGACAATGATGAAGACAGCGCAGGCAATTATCGCACTTCGGAAGCACCCAAAACGGCTTATTTTCTTTCATTTCTATCGCATGAACCGGACAATTCTTCACACACAGCCCACAACGAATGCAAGAATGGTTCACAGTAAAGGGGGAAGTGCTTCGGGCTTTCTCATAATGAGTGTGAATGCCGGGCGTTAATCGGCGTATGAGCCAGTTGCTCCGATAAGGCTTTTGGGTCCCTTGAATAATCTTATGAAGAACTTCTTCTGCATGAATCAATTTCTTTTTCTGCGTCTCCAAGGATGGTATGTCATGCAATATCGAATAGTTTGTGACCATGACGAGGGAGTAGACGGCTGGTTTAGGAAGTCCTTTTTCCAGAAAAAGCTTTTCTATCACAGCGTCTCCTCCGCCCAAATATCCACCGCATGTGACAATAACGACTATTTTACTGACGTTTATAAATTCACTTTTTCGGATGAATGTTTCCATCCGGTCTGAAATTCCCCAAAAACAATTAAATGTCGTCAGAAATAGAGGCTCCCCATCTTTTAAGTGAAATACGGCAGGCTCTTCAAAGTCACAAACATCCACCAGATCTCCTTGAAATGTTTCGTGCAGTTTTACAGCAACATGCTTTGAATTACCAGTTGAGCTGTAGTATATTACCATTGCAGCATAACCTTCTTTCTGTGACGGCTCCTGTCGATGCAGGAATCCTGTCTATTTACATGTTATATAAACAGTATGAATTCCCTATCGGGCCCAATTTGTGAACTTCATTTCGATTTCAGAAAGGCTTTCAGATAGCCTGCTCTTCTTTCCTGTTTTTCGAAAACCGTATTTGAAATATAGGGAATACGCCTTTTGATTATTTTCCAATATCCAAAGAGTCGGCGCCCTCGGGCACTGCCGCACGGCAAACAGCAGAAGCTTTGTACCGTATCCTTTGTGTTGTTCATCAGGCAGAACATACAAATTCTCAATCCTGCTTTCATGAACAGATACAATTCCAACAGGTTCGGGTTCCGCTAACAGATACACTTTTTTTCCGGCTTCTATTTCGGAACGCAGATATTTTTCCTGATGTTCAACGGTATGCTGTTCAATAAAACTCATACTGCAAAAGCTCTCATGGGATTCTTTCCATGATTCTGAATGGATCTTTGCCGCTGACGCAAGGTTACTGTCATTCACTTCGATTATCATAAATACGTCTCCTAATCATGGGAACGACTAATTATGCTCATAATTGGAATAACAGTTTCTTTTCCATACATACGGATTCTGGCATATTGATATACTGACCATAATTTTTAATAACATGAAATCCGATTGAGGTATACATTCTCATTGCTTCTTTTAGTAAAAATCCTGTTTCTAATATCAACTTTGTATATCCTTTATTGAGTGCTCTCTCTTCAAGTGCATTGATTATAGACTTACCATAACCACGATTCCTGCAACCCTTTTCTGTAAATACTCTTTTGATTTCTGCAGTACCAGGTTCATATTCTTTAAATCCACCACATGCAACTGCTTTGCCATCTTCAATAATCAGAACAACATCATGTATGTTTTCCAGTGTATTATATTGAATATACTGTTTTCTTTGCTTTTCCCCACCAACGACATCATTTAGATGTTCATCTAATTTATGGCACAAATCAACAAATCGTTCATCATCGCCATTTGTAAATATAATCTCCATTTTTAAACTCCTCTCATAAAAAATTAGACCGTATTTTTAATGAGCGTTAAAACAATTATACGAAGCTCAAACTTTCTGAGCAACCAATTTGCTTATTTCGAGAAACGATGAAGATTACTCATTTTTTATTATTTAGTGAGTCTGAGTGTTTCCAGCCTTTTTGCTCGTTTAAACGCTTCAAATATAAATTTATCCGCCGATAGACCCTCATAACCCCAATTCATGGCCTCAATTGCGGTCGGACCAGAATAACCAGTTTCGGTGATCTTTTTCATGGCCACAGACCAATCAATTGTACCGTCAAAGGGCAACCGGTGTGTGGCATCTCCGCAATTATCATGTAAATGTAGTGCCATCAACCGGGAGCCGTACATGGATAATAAGTCATCGCCCGGACAGTACCGGTAGTGATGTGCGCAGTCATAACAGAATCCGATACGCAGAGAATCCACCTGCTCTAGTATATATGCCAAAGTGGTAAAATTCCATAAATTCTCCAGCGCAACATTGACTCCAAGTTGTTCCGCTTTTTCAGCGATCCGGTTGATTATATCCAGCACCAATGTGCTATTTGTATTGTCTTCGTCCGGCAGGTGTACCACCATTGTCGGGATCTCAAATTCGGCGCAATCTGCAACACATTGTAAATAGCAATCGGCTGCGGATTTCCCGTTCAGATTGTCAAGCCAAAGGTTCTCTTTGACTTGAAATGGCGTGTGGATATTTTCTATAAAAAGCCCCGCTTCTCGCGCGATTCTTGGACCACTACGGTAATCATTCCGACCAAAGCCTTCACTCCACCACATTAAAACACCATCAAAACCGGCTTGTTTTATCGAGCGGTAACGCTCCTGTATTGACATTTCATAGCCAAACCAATCATAAATAGTAACCATAATCCAAGTTCTCCTTCGCTTAGATAAAATAATCCGAATTTGTGCTCTTTATTCTGCTTACCTGTAGCAATCGAATTTTGTTGAATCTGAGTTAATAGAGATTATTTTGTGCAACTGTGTTTTCTGAAACAAGAGTCAACATGGTCATTCACAATACCTGTTGCCTGCATATGAGAGTAAATTGTAATTGAGCCCAGAAAGTGGAACCCTCTTTGCTTTAAATCTTTGCTGATTACATCTGACAAAGCTGAAGTTGCCGGTATTTGTGATATATTTTGGTAGCTATTCATAATTGGCTGTTGATTTACAAATTTCCAGATATAGCTGTTGAAGCTGCCAAACTCTTTTTGAATTTCTAAAAATTTACGTGCATTGTTGATGGAGGCTTCAATTTTTCTTCTATTCCTAATGATTCCTTGATTTGAGAGAAGCTCATCTATTTTTTTGTCATCATATGCTGCAACTTTTTCCGGTTCGAAATTATCGTAAGCTATTCGATAATTTTCTCTTTTTCTAAGTATGGTCAACCAACTTAGCCCAGACTGTGCAGATTCTAGTACTAAAAATTCAAATTGTTTTCTATCATCGTAGACCGGAACTCCCCATTCTTCATCATGATATTTGATATATTGGTCATCTGATTTACACCAATCACATCGATTCATTAAATTACCCCTTTCATGACCTGATAACATACACAGTATCTATATAACATAACAAGCTGTTTATCATAAACATAAATGTAAAGCTCGAACGGGAGGGAAGACGACACATTTTGCTCATTAAATACAGCTTATCAACGTGCTTTGGTTACAGGATTCATTACTGCAAGGGTGTGCTTTTTTGCTGATTCGGAAAGCTGCATTCGTTTACGAATGGACAGCCACCGCATTTAGGCTTCTTTTTGCAGTGCCTTTTCCCATGCTCCAAAATCAATATATGGTATTTGCCGAATAATACGGCGTCTTTCTCAATTCCCTCGGTGAAATATGTTTGCAGCGGTTTGTATTCCAGTTTCACAGGGACGGACAGCCTCTCTGCCAGTCTTTTTATGTAAGCGTCGATTACAAATGCGGGAAAGTAAAAGACATAGAGCAGGACGGCATCTGCGGTTTCCTGCCCGATTCCCTTTATGGCAAGCAGTTCCTTTCTGATTTTGTCCTGCGGCTGTTGTTGAACCGTTTCCACGGAATATCCATATTGTTTATACCACGCGGTTATGTTTTTCAAACAGACCGCCTTTGCAGTGTAAAACCCGCTGGGATAGATGTGCCTGATTAATTCATCCAGCGGCAGGGCTTCGATATATTCAGGGGTAAGCCTGTCACCAAAGTTTGCCAGCGACCGTTCAACATTTCCCCACGCCGTATTCTGGACCAAAACGGCTCCAACCATAATTTCATAGGAATTCCCCGGCCACCAACCGAGATCTCCATAGTGTTCCAGCAGCTTATTGTAAATCCAATTTGATTTGTTTGACATGGATTGTCCTCTTAATTCAATAGATCACTTATAAATCCGGCTTTCAATTTGCTTCTCTGACTAAAAGAACGGAAATGTCACTTTCTTTCTTTATCCATAAACACTCTTGAACCCGTAGCACCTTTTTGTCCCTGGTATTTTCCCTGATAGGGCTTGAGGGCGATATCGTCCATTTGGGCAAATACAAGCTGTCCCACTCTCCAGCCGGATTGCAGTTCTATCGCACAGCGGTTCGCATTAAATAATTCAAGGGTGATTTCTCCTTCAAATCCAGGGTCCACCCATCCGGCGTTCTGAATAAACAAGCCCAATCTTCCAAGCGAGCTTCTTCCTTCAACAAACGCGGTCAAATTATCGGGCATTACAAAATACTCCAATGTAGTGGCAAGGACAAACTGCCCGGGGAGGAGAAGATACTTATCCGTTTGAATGGTTTTATATCTGATCTCATTTTGTAAAGTAATGATTCCGTCGGGTGAGTCCTCCACAATACTGAATGTGTTTCCAAGACGGATATCTACGCTTGCGGGCTGTATTTGCTCTTCTCCGATCGGTTCTATCAACAATGTTTTGTCGTTTAACATTTTAATAATGGTTCTATCCGATAAAATCATAGTGGAATCCATCCTTTGCATTTTATGAATAACGTACTTATTAAGTATTATATCAGCTAAAATCTGTAAACGCAAAAGAACTTAAAGCACAGAGTTTGAGTTTTAAAAGCAAAAATGCACACATATGATAGGATTGATTATAAATGTGATGGTAGGGATAGCCATATGAGACATATTGATATAAAAAAGCTTCTGAAAAGCGGGCTCGCGATAAACATTGCCATTTCGGCGGCTTCCATTGCATTGATCTATTCATTGATTTCGCTGTACTTCTGCAGTCATTTCTTTTTCAATACGGAAATAAATGGAGCGGATGTCTCGTTAAAAGCGCACGGTACTGCGGATCAGGCCATAAAAGAGTATATGAAGGGCTACGAACTGCAGTTAACGGAAAGAAATGGAGAAGCAGAGAAGATAGCAGGACACGATATCGGTTTGCAGTATAATGAAAAAGCCGGGATTTCTGGAATTTATCCTCTGCAAAGACCGTTTCAATGGATGGGTTCGTTATTCGAAGGTAAAAAATATACGATCAGCGATCTATATGTTTACAATCAGGACCTTTTGAAAAATAAAATTGACCAATTAAATTGTTTAAATAGGACTGTCGCGGAACCGCAAAATGTCAATTTCAAGTATTCCAGCGGGTTATACGAAGCGGTTAAAGAAGTATATGGAAATACAATCATTCGGGATCAATTGAGCAAAGCCGTAAAAGCGAGTATTCAAAAGGGAGAAACAGGTTTAAATTTAGAGGAAGAGCATTGCTACAAAGAACCAAAGTATACCTTAAGCTCTTATAAAACCCACATAGTCGAGAACCTGCTGAACAGGTATGTATCCGCAAATATTACTTATCAGTTCGACGATAAAAAGGAAATAGTAAATGGGGATGCCATCCATAAATGGCTTACTGTCAGTGAAGATTTAGATGTTGTAATCAATAAAACCGCAGTTCAAAAATATGTAAATGAATTGAGCAGAAAATACGATACGGTCGGAGTGGCAAGAAATTTCAAAACATCTGTGGGGAAAACCGTTACGGTGAAAGGCGGTCTTTACGGATGGAAAATCGACCGGAATGCCGAAGCGGAAGCGCTGTTGGAAAATATAACACGCGGTGAGGTAGTGGAAAAAGAACCCGTCTATGTCCAGAGGGCTTTATCCAGAGGGGAAGATGAAATCGGCAATACCTATTTGGAAATCAACATCACAAAACAGCATGTATGGTTTTATTTGGACGGAAAACTTCTGGCCAACGGTTCCGTGGTAACCGGCAACCCCAATAGGGGATGGTCCACTGTAACCGGGGTTTACATGCTCAATTACAAACAGGAAGGCGCCGTTTTAAGCGGCCAGGGATATGAAGCCAACGTCACTTACTGGATGCCCTTTTTCGGAAATACAGGATTACACGACGCCAGCTGGAGATATTCCTTTGGAGGAGAGATCTATAAAAGGAACGGGACGCACGGGTGCATTAATGCCCCGTTCTATCTGGCGAAAACGATTTTTGAAAATATAGAAGTAGGGACCCCCATCATTAGCTATGAAGAAGGATAAAGCGGTTTCCTTATTTATCCAGATATCGTTGGACTACGTGGCTGGCGTCACAAAACGGTTTATTTTCCGATTTCCCGCAGCGGCAAAGCGCAACCCGGTTTCTGGTTTCGTACATGGTTCCATCGGCCGATTCAATCGGGATACTGCCTTTGACAAATATGCCCGCGCTGACACCTCTTCCAGGGTCCTGCACGATATCGATCGACGGTTCGCTGACGGGTTCATGCTCTGTCCCGTCTTTATCAACAGCCGTCAGCCGCCCCGCAGGGCAGTCGCAAGCCGCCTGAATAGCTTCCGCTCGGTTATCCTCCGTGTCGGAGTTTTCGGCTAGGTCCCAGGCATTCCCGTTTTTTCTGTGGCAGAAGCGCGCAAAGGCGCATCGGCCGTCGTCAAGAAGGTCAATGCCGGAGCCTTCCGTCAGCTCGGCTCTCTTGTGGTATTCGCTCTTGGAGGCTGTTTCCTCCCCGCAAAAACCGGTTTTTAGATGTGTCCCGTCGCAGAACGGCGCGGTTTTCGATTTTCCGCAGCGGCAAAGCGCGTAGCTTTCAGACTGCGGGAGCTCCCGCCCCTCGTTCAATTCATATTCTCTGCCTTTTTGGACGATGATTTTTTCATGAATCGGTACCTTTCCTGAAACGATATACGGACCGTCTTTTGTGATCTTTATTTTTTGCCCGATGTTTTCTTTGTCCATGTTAACCCCGCCTTTTTTGTTTTTAACCGCTGACTTTGATCTTTTAACACAACCTACAGGGCTTTGGACCTTTGTGGTTCAGATCCCTGTTCTTTTTTATCTTTTCTCGGACTCTTGAGACTTCGGAAAATGCGGAGTCCGCCCGCAGTCCAGCACAAAACTCGTTTGTAAGAAGCGAGATAAACCTATATTGCTGCCAATGCGCAGATTATCGTACAAAAACATCACCGTTTTTCAGTCCGAACTCATTGTAATCGCCGCTTATCAGCTGTAAAGAGTTATTGTCGGTACGTTTAAACTTCAATTCATCGGACAGCCAGTTATGACCGGTAGCGTCGTAGCATTTCAGTTCAAGTGTAACGGTATCTTCGCTGCCGACAAAAGTATAAAGGTCTCCCTTATACCCGCTCCAAAAGGTCTGAACATATTTTTGACCGTTTATTGTTCGTACTACATTGTCATTGTTCAAAGGATATTTCCATTCGTCTAACAGACAATAGGATTCCACAGAAATCGTTGCGTGAGAATCCTGCCCCGCGGAAAACCTGCATACAAAAGCAGAGGAGCCGTCATACTTTTGCCTGTTCGCCTCCGTGTTAAAGAATGTCCATTCCTTTTGGCCGTATAGCGAATCCCAGTTTTTTGCTTTGTCCATGGGAACCGGCTCGCTGTGCGGCGCGGGCTTTGACGAAGCGGCAGGCTTTACTGCTGAGGAAGTGGATTTTTTACTTGCAGAGGAACGGCTCGCTTCTTCGGTTTTTGATGCGCTTTGGGAACTGCTTTGCGAGGAAGTGTTTTGTGAGGAACTGTACAGCTTTTTATTTGCCTGGACTTGCTCTGATGATACAACGACCTGTTGGTTTTCTTTCAGCACAATGTTTCCGCTGCTGTCGACGGCTAATATGTCATTGGTCACGACCTTTCCGGTTTTTGGGTCTAAGATATTGCCATGATCGTCCACCGTATAAGATTGATAATTAGAATAATCCGCAGAACTTGACACGGGTTGCGATATCGTCCGGGACGAGCCGGAATCATTTGTGTTTGGATTCCGTTTGTTGCATCCGCACAAGCTGAATAATATACCCAAAGCCAGAACAAAAGTGAAAATTTTACGCATGAATAAGTTCCTCCCCTTGCGGCTCGAAAGCCAGTACCGGTCAGCCCCTTGATCTGCTCAATAACGTCGGGGCCGAATTTATTCTTATTTTATCATATAAAAAAAGAAGTCGATTCTTTTGCAGAAATCGACTTCTTTATGATAAAAATTTTGGTGGAGACGAAGAGGATCGAACTCTCGACCTTACGGATGCGAACCGTACGCTCTCCCAGCTGAGCTACGCCCCCACAACGAAAGCTATTATATCATGTTAGCGGGGCGATTTCAACTGTTATTTTTAATTTTATTTGATCTTATTTCCAATCAAACGTGTTGAAAATGGCCTGAACCCTGATTTCAGGCTTTATGGCTCCTGACGTATTGGCCTATTTTTTTGTCCTGTGTGGAGATGTGCTGAATCAGCCAGTTGATCACCATTTGATTGGCGTTGATAATAACGGCGATATTTCCGCCGGACCTGGCGTATTCGTCTTTCAGCTTCGCCAGTTCCGCGATAAAGTTGGTGTGAAGCTTCTTTTGCGTTTCATATTCGGGATAATGAATGCTCAGCATGTATTTTTCCTCGTCGCGAAAATGCATCTTTGTGTATTCGTCCAGGAAATCCAGCATTTGTGCGATGAATTCTTTCGCCTTGCCGTTTTTGCCGGCGTCAAACAGCTGGTTTGCCTTTTCAAACCAAATCTTGTGCTGCTGATCGATTACGTCTACTCCTACGGATAAATCTTCTGTCCATCCCATAGCCATAAAAAACATACCGCCCTTCTGCAAAATTTGCTATATTCTTCCATTATTATATAGTTTTTGCGGTCTTCGTTCAATACTTCCCTGAAACTATTTTTTAGAGGGCGTTTTTTCCATGGAGAGGGCATATTTGCAGAATTCCTTCATACAGCACAACTCGCATTTCGGACTGCGCGCGGTGCAGACCGCACGGCCGTGCAGGACGAGCCGGTGGCAGAAATCGTTGGATTCCTCCGGCGGAAGGATGGCGCGCAGCTGCTTTTCCACCTTGAAGGGCTCTTTGCCTTCGCTGAGGCCGATTTTTCCGCAGATGCGGATACAGTGCGTATCGGTAACCACGGCGGGCTTGTGATAAATGTCCCCGACGACCAGATTGGCGGTTTTTCTGCCCACGCCCGGCAGGCGGGTGAGCTCCTCAATGCTGTCCGGCACCACGCCGTTGTATTCCTCTTTCAGCATCCGGCACATGGCGAAGATGTCGCGCGCCTTCGTCTTATAAAGCCCGCAGGAATGAATCAGCTCCTCGATTTCCTCCACGGTGCCTTCCGTAAAGGCATGAAGGGTCGGGAAGCGCGCAAACAGCGCGGGGGTTACAAGGTTGACCCGCGCGTCGGTACACTGTGCGGACAGCCGGGTCGCGATCAAAAGCTGCAGCGGGTTGGTATAGGTCAGGGAGCAGACCGCCCCCGGATACTCTTTTTTTAGTGCTTCCACCGCCAAAGCGGCACGCTGTTTTTTTGTCATAGTGAATCCCTCCTGTTTCGTGATCGTCACGATGCCTGATCCTCTTTTATTTTATAGGAAATATCGCTAAAGTACAAGTTGACAAGGACAGGATTATCAAATATCATGTTATAAATGAATCTTATAGCAATTCCATTCAGTTTGCAAGACAAAACACGTTCCTCCCCCGCCAAAGGCAGGCGAGGAACGCATCCTTGCTGTAATCAACTGGAAATGCTGTCATATGGAAGGCGGAGAGAATATGAGCAGGTCGCAGCTGAAAATGCTGGCAGTAATTACCATGCTGATCGATCACGTCGGCGCAATCTTTTTTCCGTCCGTTCCGCTTTTCCGCATCATCGGGCGGCTTTCCTTTCCGCTTTTCTGCTTTTTTATCTCGGAGGGACTCCTTTACACCTCCAGTATTAAGAGCTATCTGATGCGTCTTTTTTTCTTTTCGCTGATTTCCGAAGTTCCGTACGATCTGGCGTTTCACGGAACGGTGTATTACCCGCAGAGCCAGAATGTATTTTTTACGCTTTTTCTTGGCCTTGCGGCGATTGCGATCCTTCACACTTATCTCATTGCCCGGCCGGCCCCGGCGGTGCTCCTTGCCGTCGCCTGCGTGCTGCTTGCCGAAGTGCTGCATACGGATTACGGATGGTTCGGTGTGGTCCTGATTATCATCTTTTACTGCTTTAAAAACTACAGGACGAGGGGCGTGCTGATTTTTACCGTTTTCAATACCGGCTACAGCCTGCTGACCGGTTCGATCAAACTCTATGCCGCGCTGGCGGGGTTTCCGATTCTCGCTTACAACGGTAAAAGGGGAAAATGGAACTGGAAATATTTCTTTTATGCTTTTTACCCGGTGCACCTGCTGATCCTGTATCTAGTGCATAAGGTTGCGTTTTAACACACGAAAGTGTATAATGAACAATAAAATACTCTGGGAAAGGGAATGAAGAAAATGTACAGTGATATGATGGACTCCATCGGCTTTGTTTCTCAGGCAGACCCCGCAGTCGGCGCGGCGATGAAAGAGGAATTGAAGCGCCAGCAGCGCAATCTTGAAATGATTGCTTCTGAAAATCTTGTTTCACCTGCGGTAATGGCCGCAATGGGCAGCATTTTGACGAATAAATATGCCGAAGGCTATCCCGCGAAAAGGTATTACGGCGGATGCCAGTATGTCGACGTCGTGGAAAACCTTGCGCGCGACCGCGCCTGCGAGCTTTTCCATGCGGAATATGCCAATGTGCAGCCCCATTCCGGCGCTCAGGCGAACATTGCCGTCTATTACGCGCTGCTGAACCCGGGAGACACCATCATGGGCATGAGCCTTGCCGAAGGCGGCCATCTGACTCACGGTTCTCCGGTCAACATTTCCGGAAAATATTTTCACTTCATTCCCTACGGCGTTAATTCCGAAACAGGACGGATCGATTACGACAAGCTCTATGAAACGGCTGTCAAAGAAAAGCCCAAAATGATTGTAGCAGGTGCGAGCGCGTACCCGCGCACCATCGACTTCAAGCGCTTCCGCGAAATCTGCGACGCCTGCGGGGCGTATCTGATGGTGGACATGGCGCACATTGCGGGCCTTGTCGCCGCGGGCATGCATCCGAGTCCGGTGGAGTGGGCGGATATCGTCACCACAACGACTCACAAGACCCTGCGCGGCCCGCGCGGCGGATTGATTCTGTGCCGCGAGGAGTACGCGAAGGCAATAGACAAGGCGATTTTCCCCGGAACACAGGGCGGCCCGCTGATGCATGTGATCGCCGGCAAAGCGGTCTGTCTGGGCGAAGCGCTCAAGCCTGAGTTTCAGGACTACGGCCGCAGAATCGTGGAAAACGCCGCTGCTCTTGCGGACGGCCTGCTGAAACGCGGCGTGAAGCTTGTCAGCGGCGGAACCGACAACCACCTGATGCTGGTGGACCTGAGCGGCCTGGAGCTGACCGGCAAGGAGCTGGAGCACCGCCTTGATTCCGTGTACATTACGGCCAACAAAAACACGGTGCCGAACGAGCAGCGCAGCCCGTTCGTTACCAGCGGCGTGCGTCTGGGCACGCCGGCGATTACGACACGCGGGCTGAACACAGGGGATATGGATATCATCGCCGAATGCATCAGCCTTGCGATCCATGATTTTGAAGCAAGCGAGGACAAAATCCGCGGGATGGTCATGGAAATCTGCGACCGGTATCCGCTGTACGAATAATTTATTGAAGTCAGGTGGGGTGGTTACAATATGGCAGCGCCTTTGGCGGACCGGCTGCGCCCGCAGAAGCTGGACGACCTTGTCGGCCAGCGCCATCTTCTGGGGGAGGGCAAGGCCCTTCGCAGGATAATCGATTCGGGGGAAATCCCCAATATGATCTTTTACGGGCCGTCGGGCATTGGGAAGACCACGCTCGCCTCCATTATTGCAAAGCAGACGAAACGGGCTCTTTACAAGCTGAACGGTACGACCGCGTCCACGGCGGATATCCGCGGGGTGGTCGAACAGCTTGACACGCTGGCCGCCCCGAACGGGATTCTGCTTTACCTTGATGAGATTCAGTATTTTAATAAAAAGCAGCAGCAGACGCTGCTGGAATTCATAGAAAACGGACAGATCACCCTGATTGCCTCTACGACGGAAAATCCGTATTTCTATGTATACAACGCCATTCTCAGCCGGTCGACGGTGTTTGAATTCAAGCCGGTGGAAAAAGAGGACGTGCTCCCGGCTGTCCGGCGTGCGTTTGCTTTTATGGAACAGGAGCAGGGGAGGCCCATTTCCGTTGAGAACGAAGCGGAGGAGTACATTGCCTCCGCCTGCGGCGGGGATGTGCGCAAGGCGATGAACGCGGTAGAGCTCTGCGTGCTTTCCGGCGAAGAAAAGGACGGCGTCTGCCGTGTGTCGCTTCTGCTTGCCAGAGAGCTTACCCAGCGCAGCGCGCTCCGGTATGACCGCGCGGGGGACGAGCACTACGATATCCTTTCCGCGTTCCAGAAGTCCATGCGCGGCTCCGACCCGGACGCCGCCGTCCACTATCTGGCGCGCCTGATTGTGGCGGGCGACCTGCCGTCCATCTGCCGGAGGCTGATGGTCTGCGCCTGCGAGGACGTCGGACTGGCCTACCCGCAGATTATCCCGATCGTCAAAGCCGCGGTGGACGCCGCGATCCAGGTCGGGCTGCCGGAAGCGAGGATTCCGCTTGCGGACGCGGTCATCCTTGTGTGCAGCGCGCCGAAGTCCAATTCCGCCTATTGCGCCGTCGACGCCGCCATTGCCGACATAGAAAAAGGCAGAATCGGGAATATTCCCCGCCAGCTCCAGAATAAACATTATGATGGGGAGGACAACTTGCACAAGGGGCAGTTCTATCAATATCCCCACGATTATCCGAACAAATGGGTTGCCCAGCAATACCTGCCCGACGAGTTGAAGGACGTTCATTATTATGAATACGGACAAAATAAAACGGAGCAGGCTTTCCTGCAGTATTGGAGTAAAATAAAGGGGAATAATACCTGAAAATTGTGTGAATTGTGTCTGAATTCAGGAGTTTGCGCTTGTATCGGCCGCATGAGAGTGATATGATTGAGACAAAGGAAACGGGGGGCGTATCAATATGAAAAATGAGGTTCTCTTTAATTTAACATACGGAATGTACGCCATCGGCGTAAAGGACGAAAAAAAGGCCTCCGCCTGCATTGTCAATACGGTCATTCAGGTGTGCAATACACCGAATATGATTGCCGTCAGTATGAACCACGACAATTACAGCCATGACTGTATCGTCAAAAGCGGGCTTTTTACCGTATGCGTTTTGTCGGAGGATACTTCCGGCGCCGTTATCGGCGCGCTGGGCTTCAATTCCGGCCGCGATACGGATAAGCTGAACAATGTTCATCATAAAATTCTGGCGGAGGGCGTGCCGGTCATCAAGGAAAATATCTGCTGCTGGCTTCTCTGCCGTGTGGTGAGCAGCGCGGAGTCGCCGACCCACACGATTTTTGTCGCGGAAGTGGTCGCCGGCAGCGACGAGTCCAGGGGCGTGCCGATGACCTACGATTATTACCACAAGGTGATTAAGGGCAAGGCCCCGAAAAACGCGCCGACCTATCAGAAGGAGCAGCCGGCTGACGACAATAACGACGGGGAAAGCTGGATCTGTACCGTCTGCGGTTACGTATACAACGATCCGGACATTTCCTTCGAGGAGCTGCCGGACGATTGGGTCTGTCCCATCTGCGGCGCGCCGAAGTCGGCGTTCAGAAGAAAATAACAAAAGCTTTCTCAGAACCTGTCCGGTTTACGGATGGGTTCTTTTTGATTACCGCTGCTTTTTAAATACGGTCAGAAAGCTTTTGGCCGCGGCGGAAAGCACGCGGTCGTTTCGCCAGGTCGCCGTAATCTGGGTCTCCATCACGGGGCTGTCGATGATTTTGCACAGGCAGGCGGGACTGCGGTAAAACGACTCCATCGAATAAGGGACGACGGCGATGCCCAATCCCGCGTTCGCCCACATCAGGCTTGTGCGGGAGTCGTCGTTCAGGCAGAAAATATCCGGCTGGAATCCGGCCGCCTTACAGGCCGATACAATCAGTTTTTCATAGCGCCGGTAAATAATCAGCGGTTTGCCTTTCAGAGCTTCAAGGGAAATCCGGCTGTCTTGTGCACTGCTGAAATATTTCCGATCGCTGACCGCGATCATCGGCTCTTTTTCCAGGCTGTACCACGATGTGTTTTCCGCGTGAAACGGGGTGCGGATGACTGCGATTTCAATGACGCCGCCCGCCAGAAGCTCGATCATCTGAAAGGTGTTCCCCTCGTGAAGCTCAAAATTCACTTCCGGATACAGCTTGGCGTATTCCGTGATCCGCGGGTCAAGCAGGGGAAGAAAGGAGGAGGAAGTAACACCCAGCCGCAAAGTCCCTTTCATCTTTTCCCCGTATTCGCCGAGCTCGCGCGCGGCGGCGTCGGCCAGCTCCAGAATATTGCCCGCGCGCTTGTAAAGAATAACTCCAGCGTCCGTCAGCGTGACGTGCCGCGCACCGCGCTCCACCAGCTTGACGCCCAGCTCCGTTTCCAGAAGCTGAAGCTGGTGGCTCAGCGGCGGCTGGGAGATATGCAGCTTTTTTGCGGCCGCGCTGATACTGCCTTCCTCACAGATTGCCACGAAATATTCAAGACGTTTTAAATCCATCCTTTTTTCCTCCGTAATCTATATGAAATCAGTATGGGAAATAGATAAAATCAATATTATTCATATGGGTATCAATATGCTATAATAATACACGAAATTTACAAGATAGAACAGAGGAATGATTCAAAAAATGCTGAAGCTCGCAAAATACTTGAAAAAATACCGAAAGCAGGTCATTGTCGGGCCGATTTTTAAGCTGATCGAGGCAATCTTTGAATTGATTGTGCCGATTATCACGGCAAAGATGATCGACAACGGCGTGCGGACCGGCAACGTCGGCTATGTCTGGCGCATGGGCGGAATCATGCTCCTGCTAGGCGTGACCGGCCTATGTTCCGCGCTGATCTGCCAGAAGCTTGCTTCCATTGCGTCACAGGGCTTCGGAACCGTGGTGCGCAGCGAGCTTTACAAACATATCAACACGTTTTCCCACTCGGAAATCGACCGTTTCGGGACTCCGTCCCTCATCACCCGCATGACGAACGATATCAACCAGCTTCAGTACGCGGTCGCGATGCTGATTCGCCTCGTCATCCGCGCACCGTTTCTCGCGGTGGGCGCGATTATTATGGCGATGCTGGTGGATTTTCCGCTTTCCGTCGTATTTTTGATCGCGACTCCGCTGATCGCCCTTGTCCTTTATATCATTATGACGCGTTCCGTGCCGTTCTTCCGGGTCATGCAGAATAAGCTGGACACGATTTCCCTTATCACCCGCGAGGGGCTGAGCGGCGTGAGGGTCATCCGCGCGTTTTCCAAGCAGAAGAGCGAAGAGGAACGCTTCAATGCGGCGGCGGACGACCAGACGGCGACCGCCATCCGGGTCGGCAAGCTTTCCGCTCTGCTGAACCCCCTTACTTATACGATCATGAACTTCGCGGTGATCGCCATCGTATGGTTCGGCGGCTGGCGGGTCGATTCCGGCGCGATGACGCAGGGGGAGGTCATCGCGTTTGTAAACTACATGTCGCAGACCCTGCTGGCAATGATCGTCGTGGCCAATCTGGTGGTGACCTTTACAAAATCCTCCGCTTCCGCTTCGCGTGTAAACGAAGTGTTTGACACCGTTTCCTCTGTTCCGGATCCCGCCGGGGCGTCGGTCGCCCCTGTGCCCGATACGCCGAAAATTCAGTTTGAAAATGTGAGCTTTTCCTATGACGGGCCGGACAAATACGCGGTAAAGAATCTCGACTTTTCGATTATGCCCGGGGAAACTGTCGGCATTATCGGCGGCACCGGCTCCGGAAAGAGCACGCTGGTCAATCTGATTCCCCGTTTTTACGACGTGTCGTCGGGGGAAATCCTGATCGACGGGGTCAATGTGCGCGAGTATCCGTTTTCCGCCCTGCGCGGCCAGATCGGCATGGTGCCGCAGGAGGCCGTTCTGTTTTCCGGCACCATTGAGAGCAACCTTCGCTTCGGATACCGCGACGCGACACAGGAAGAAATGGAAAAGGCACTGAAGATCGCGCAGGCGTATGAATTTGTGTCCGCTATGCCGCAGGGAAGGCAAAGCCCGGTCAACCAGGGCGGCAAGAATTTTTCGGGCGGCCAGAAGCAAAGGCTGACAATTGCCCGCGCGCTGGTCGGAAGCCCGCGGATTCTGATCCTGGACGACAGCGCCAGCGCGCTGGACTTCGCGACGGACGCGGCGTTAAGAAAATCGATTCAAAGGGAAACCTCCGGCATAACCGTGCTGATGGTTTCCCAGCGCGCCAGCACCATCCGGCGTGCGGATAAAATTATCGTGCTGGACGACGGCGAGATCGCCGGAATCGGTACGCACGAACAGTTGATGGAAAGCTGCCAGGTCTATCAGGAAATCTGCCTGTCGCAGCTCAGCAGGGACGAGGTGAGCAAAAAATGAAAGTTTCCACATTAAAGCGGCTGTTCCGTTACGCGAAGCCGTATTCCGGTTTTTTAGCCGGTGCGCTCATCAGCGCGCTGATTCATATTTCACTCACCCTCTATGGGCCGATCCTGATCGGCCAAGCGGTCGATCACATCATCGGGCCTTCCAACGTCGGCCACAGGGACATGATTCCCATTCTCGTTATGCTTGCGGGAACCATTGTGATCAGCGCGGTGTTTCAGTGGGTAATGGCGTACTGTACGAATAAAATCACCTATCACACGGTGCGCGACCTGCGCGCACAGGCTTACCAGAAGATCAACCGCCTGCCGCTCCGATACATTGACGGCCACGCGCACGGCGATATTATCAGCCGTGTCGTCAACGATGTCGATCAGGTCGCTGACGGCCTGCTGCAGGGGCTTACCCAGCTTTTTACCGGCGTCGTGACCATTCTGGGAACGCTGGTTTTTATGCTGACCATCAGCCCTGTCATTACGGTGGTGGTTGTGCTGGTTACGCCTCTTTCGCTGTTTGTGGCGGGCTTTATCGCCCGGATTTCCCACCGGCAGTTTATTGAACAGCAGGCGACCCAGGGCGAGCTCAGCGGTTATGTGGAGGAAATGATCAGCGGCCAGAAAATCGTAAAGACGTTCCTCTATGAAAGCCGTTCGGAAGAAGAATTCAACGAGATTAACCAGCGGCTCTACAACTGCGGGGTGAAAGCGCAGTTTTATTCCTCCCTTTCCAACCCCAGTACCCGGTTTGTCAACGGCGTTGTGTACACCGCGGTCGCGGCAATCGGGTCGCTCTGCGCGATTACGGGCCGCCCCGGCCCGCTGACGATCGGACAGATCACCTCGTTTCTGGCCTATGCCAACCAGTATACCAAGCCGTTTAACGAAGTGACCGCGGTCATCACCCAGATTCAGACGGCGTTCGCCTCTGCCGACCGCCTTTTCCGGCTGCTGGACGAGGAGGAGGAAACACCCGACGCTCCCGGCGCGCTGGCTCTGACGGACAGCGAGGGGAATGTGGACGTGGAGCATGTGTATTTCTCTTACCGTCCGGAAGCCAAGCTGATTCAGGACATGAACCTGAGAGCGAGAAAGGGCGAGCGGATTGCGATTGTCGGCCCGACCGGCTGCGGAAAGACCACCATTATCAATCTGCTGATGCGCTTCTATGACGCGGACAGCGGTACCATCAAAATTGACGGGACTGATGTGAAGAATGTCACCCGTGACAACCTTCGGAAAATGTTCGGAATGGTGCTGCAGGAGACCTGGCTTTTTTCCGGAACGGTGCGCGACAATATCTCGTACGGAAGCGAACAGGTGACGGAGGAACAGATCATCGCCGCGGCAAAGGCGGCGCACGCCCACTCGTTCATCATGCGCCTGCCGAACGGGTACGACACCCTGATTTCGGAGGACGGCGGCAATATTTCGCAGGGACAGCGGCAGCTGCTTTGTATTGCCCGGGTAATGCTGGTGGACCCGCCGATTCTGATTCTGGACGAGGCGACCAGTTCCATCGATACCAGAACGGAAATCCGTATTCAAAAGGCGTTTACCGAAATGATGAAGGGGAGGACCAGCTTTATCGTGGCCCACCGCCTTTCCACCATTAAGGAGGCGGACCTGATTCTGGTGATGAACAAGGGAAGCATTATCGAGCAGGGAACCCATGAACAGCTTCTGCAAAAGCAGGGCTTTTACGCGAATCTTTACAACAGCCAGTTCGCGGTCGCGGATTAGCGGAAACAAACAGGAACCCCGGCAAAGCCGGGGTTCCTGTTATCTTACCGTAAATTTATAGATGGTCGTGTGCTTGTATTTCTCGCCTGGTTTCAGGTTTTGGAACGGGAATTCCGGGTGATGGACCGAGTCGGGGAAAAACTGTGTTTCCAGGCAGACGGCATGGTGCGCCAGATGCTTCTTTCCCGCCTTGCCGGCTGCGCCGGGGGCAAAGCTGTTCGCGGTGTAAATCTGTATCCCGGGCATATCGGTAAAGACCAGCATCGCCCTGCCGCTCAGCTGGTCGTACAGCTCCGCGGCTTTTTTCATGCCGTCCGCGCCTTTAATCACGAAATTATGGTCGTAGCCTCCGCAGCTTTTCAAGAGGCTGTCGTTTGCCCGGATGTCCTGTCCGATGGTTTTGGGCTTGTTGAAATCATACGGTGTACCGGCGACCGGGGTCAGCCCGCCGGTGGGGATCAGGTCGGTTCTGACCGCGGTAATTGCGTCCGCGTTGATCTGCAGCTCCTGTGAAAGAATGCTGTTTCCGACGTCCCCGCTGATGTTGAAGTAGGAATGGTTGGTAAGGTTGACCGGCGTTTCGCGGTCGGTCTGCGCGCCGTAATCGATGATCAGCGCGTTGTCCGTGCTGAGGGTATACTGAACGGTTACGTCCAGGTTCCCGGGGAATCCGCATTCCCCGTCTTCGCTGAGGTAAGCAAAGGTGACGGACGGCGCGTCGTCATCATTGTCGCTGCATTTCAGCCGCCAGACCCGATCCTGAAACCCGCCCGGGGCGCTGTGCAGAGAATTTTTTCCGTCGTTTGCCGCCAGCGCGTACTTTTTTCCGCCGATTTCAAATTCCGCCCCGCCGATCCGGTTGGCGCAGCGTCCGACGACGGCCCCGAAAACGTCGCCTTTTTCAAGGTATCCGTCCAGCGTGTCGTGTCCCAGGACCACATCCCCGAAATTGCCCTTCTTGTCGGCGGTCAGCAGCCTGACAATGCGGCAGCCGTAGGTGATCACCTGCGCGGTCATCCCGCTTTTATTGCGCAGGGTATAGCTGTCGATTACGGTGCCGTCCGGCAGCTTCCCAAATACAGATTTTTCAATGCTCATCGTTCAGCCTTCTTCTGTTATATTTGGTGATGAGGAATTACTTGCCCAGCAGTGCCGCGCCGATAATTCCCGCATCGTTTCCCAGCAGCGCCCTGCAAATCTTTGTCTCTCCCTGCGAGCTGAGGGAATAGGCTTCCTTGGCGACATATTCGCGCAGCGGCTTCAAAAGGGTTTCCCCCTCGTTGCAGATGCCGCCGCCGATGCAGAGGATATCCGGCTGGAATGCGTTGATGCAGTTGGCCAGCCCGCAGCCCAGGTATTCGATGTATTCGTCCACAACGGCTACTCCAATCGGGTCGCCCGCGCGCATTGCGTCAAAGGCGGTACGCCCGTCCACATTGCTCAGATCGCCGTCCACCAGCTTCCAGATAGGACTGCTGCGGTCGGCGGATTTTTCCATCGCCTCTTTGGTGGAGCGGATCAGTCCGGTGGCGGAAGCGTACATTTCCCAGCAGCCGTCGCGGCCGCAGGTGCAGTGCCTTCCCTGAAAGACAATTACGGTATGTCCCATTTCTCCCGCGCCGTAATTGGAGCCGGAATAAATTTTACCGTCGATGATGATGCCGCTGCCCACTCCGGTACCGAGCGTGATCGCCATTGCGTTTTTTGCGCCCTTGAGCGCGCCCGCCTGATATTCGCCGTAGGCCGCCGCGTTCGCATCGTTTTCCACGATGACTTTTTTATTCATTTTTGCTCCCAGAAATTTTCTGAGCTCAAAATGGTTAAAATAAAGGTTGTTGGAAAATTCCACCACACCGGTGTCCGTGTTGACGGTGCCGGGGGTGCCGACGCCCACCCACGGAACGTCGTCCAGGGTGAGGTTTGCATTGCGCAGCGCTTCCATCGCGGTGGAAGCAAGCTGCTCGCACATATCGTCAGGAGGGCAGGGTACGACGGTCTTTCTTTTCGCCGTGGCAATGATTTGGCTGTTTTCGTCGACGACACCAACCTTAATGTTGGTTCCCCCAAGGTCAATTCCCAGATAATACATTTTTTATCCCCTTCGTCCGTTATTTCAAAGTACAGCGATTTTCCAACAAAAGCGTGGTTCTTTCAGGCGCCCGCCGTTCGTTAATCTGCTGTAATATGTGAATAGTATAGCATTATCGCATGGGAATTGTAAACATATTGTGCTCTGCAATACAAAAAATTGTTATGAAGCGAATTCTTGTGCTATAATATGAAAGATACAAAATTTGGAATGGAGATCATGCCGTGGATTTTAAAGCACTCCCCAAGGGAATGAGAAACAAATATACGAAGGAATATCTCACTCTGCTGAACAAGCGCAGGTTTTCGCTCGGCGCGAAGCGTGCGTTTGATATCGTGGTATCGCTGCTGATTCTTGCGGTTTGTTCGCCGTTTTTTCTTCTTTTGGCACTGGCCGTCAAAATCGACTCCAGAGGACCGGTGTTTTACAGGCAGGTTCGCGTCGGACGCTACAATCAGGACTTTAAAATTTTCAAGTTCAGAACAATGGTAGAGGATGCCGATAAAATCGGGCCTCCGCTGACGGTGGGCGATGACCCGCGCGTGACAAAAGTCGGAAGGTTCATTCGGAAATTGCGGCTCGATGAGTTTTCACAGCTTTTAAATGTCCTTGGCGGAAGCATGAGCCTTGTCGGTCCCCGGCCGGAGGTCCGCAAATATGTGGATGTCTATGCCCCGGAATATATGGCGACGCTGCTGATCCGGCCCGGCATTACCGCTACCTCGAGCATCGCGTTCAAGGATGAGGACAGCCTGCTCAATGCGGCCGAAGACCCGGAGAAAGTGTATGTGGAACAGATTTTACCGCCTAAAATGGCATATAATCTGGAATACATGAAAAATATTTCCCTGCTGAACGACATCAAAATCATGTTCCGGACCGTCGGTGCGGTGCTAAAATAGGCGGATTCATATTTCACCTCTGCTTGTTCATAATAAGCATGAGGTGATTTTTTATGTTTGAGAATTGGCGGAAGAACAGGAAAAAAGAAAATAAAGAATATACGGATGTAGACAAAATGGCGGCTACGCTTCCCAATATGAGCAAAAGCGAGATTCCGACCGATGTGCTGGGCAGTTATACCGGCACGGCCAGAGACGGTGAAAAACCGGATCAGGACGCGGATGACCTTTGAATTTTTTGCAATATTTTCAGCCCTTCCTTCATAATAATGGATAGACAGTAGGTGATTGCTTGTTGAATCGTATGATTATGAAGAGAAAAAGGCTGATTGCTTTTATCCTTGTCCTTGCGGCGGCGGCAGGAATTGCCGCCGCTTCAGGCCGTTACGGAGAAAGTATGCCCGCGGATGCACAGATGGAGAACTCAGCATCGTCTTCCTCCGGTGATTACATAAAGTACGTTGAGTTCAACGTGCCGTATCTTGCACTCAAAAAAGCAATGAATCTGGATATTGCCTCTCAGAAAGAGGGGAAGAAGGTAAGCTGGATCGAACTGCTTGCCTATCTTGCCGCGAAGTACGGCGGAAATTTTTCACGTTATAAGAGCAATGATCTGGACGTTCTGATGTCGAAGCTGGAAACGCAGAGCATGGCGGACCTGACAAAGGACATGAAGTATTATACCTACTATTTCAAGGCGTACACGGCGGTTCTGGGCGGACTTCTCGGCACCTATACTGACGGCAGCGGGGAGGAAAAATACGGCCTGATCGGATTTTCACCGATTGCCAAAACCTTTCCGTATGAGGAATACGACGATTTCGGCGCATCCAGGACTTACGGATACAAGCGGCAGCACCTCGGTCACGATATGATGGCTGCGACCGGTACGCCCATCATCGCGGTGGAATCCGGTATTGTGGAGGCGCTGGGCTGGAACCAGTACGGCGGCTGGCGCATCGGGATCCGCAGCTTTGACAAACAGCGCTATTATTATTATGCGCATTTAAGGCAGAACCGTCCTTACGCCGCCAACCTTGCGGTCGGCCAGACGGTGACCGCCGGCGATGTCATCGGATATGTGGGCCACACGGGTTATAGTACGAAGGAAAATGTCAATAATATTAAGGTGAGCCATCTGCACTTTGGCCTTCAGCTGATTTTCGACGAGAGTCAGAAGGAAAGCGTCAACGAAATCTGGGTGGATGTGTATCAGCTGTGCAAGCTGCTGCGTCAAAATCAGTCCGAAGTGGTGCGTGACAGCGCCACAAAAGAATATTCCCGAAAAAATCAGATTCAAATTCAGTATTAAAAGGAAAATTCTATTTGATTTTGCCGCTGCGCTATGCTATAATAGCAACTGTTAAATTGCTGGTGTGGCGGAATCGGCAGACGCAAGGGACTTAAAATCCCTCGGTGGCAACACCGTATCGGTTCAAGTCCGATCACCAGCACCAAAACAGGGATGCCCGTATGGGCATCCCTGTTTTTGCGTTGATGACCCCAAGAATCCGGAACCCGGCACAAGTCGGGAGAAAGAATCGGGGCTCCCTAACAGATGAAACACGAAGGGACTCGCGAGCGCCGTTGTACGACCGTCCAAGTCCGATCTAGCACCACTACGAATGACCCTCGAGTGGTCATAACGACAAGAAGAACTTTGGTTAAGCACCAAAGTTCTTTTTGCTTGTATTGCAACCATAATATGTTATAATTACTTATAAAAAAATATTTGGTAGACGGAGGGGATACTTTGCCTGGTAGATGTATGGAAACTCAAAAATTGATTAGTGAGAAAACGTTACAACGGTATATATACGAAATTTTGACATATGGAGTGAAGGAAAAATACTTATCTTTATTCCCTCCAAAATTTCTCCACTTTGCCCGAAAACCAGTAAAAGTAATCATACCGGAATATCCCTTGCTATACAATAGCGAAAGAAATAAGCATATAACTGATTTTCGCATTATTTTTGATGACAATACGGCGCTTAACATTGAGGTGGAGTGGCAGGTAAGCAGATTTACACACGGTAAAGAGGTATATGAAAAATTATATGCAGGCGGAAAAGGATTTGTATTAGTGATTAACAATAACAGAAATCCAGATTCTTTTATTGATGAGAACGATATTTCAGTTGTTGATGCAAACGATTTTTCCTTTTGGTTTTTAAAGAAAGCAAAACATATTGTTGATGGTACAATAAGCAATTATAATGCCGAATATGCGGCTCGCATCCATAAAAACTGGCTTGTCTTTTTACCTGCTAGTGGCCGAAATTGCGGAGACAGTTTGAATGATTACACAAAAAAAGGACAGAAAAATGGTGTCTGGGCCTTTCGTTATAGCACTAGACATAAAGCTATGAAAAACATCTTGGATATAACTGCAGGGGATACTATTGTATTTGTATACGATTTTAAATATGGAAGCGCAACAAGAGGGAGACAATTTTACTATAACACAGCGTGGCAATTTAGCGGTTTAGACATATTGAAAATAAAGAATGGTTACTATTGCGATTTATACGATAGTACGTTTGAAACAGACACATGGAAAGCCCTATCTCGTGATGAAAAAGTTCATCAGAAAGAATATATGCACTATTTTAGATATCAATTTCCTCCTGCAATCGAAAGTGAAAAGTATTTTACCAGCATTAGAAATCCCATCACGATTTTTAATAACAGCTCTGAACTTCCCGGATGGCTAGAATTTATTGACCAGCTGCGATGGTCTAGCAGTACAGGGGGCGCTCCCGCTGAGTTATCTGAGGAAGCATTATCTGCACTATATACTATTCTGGGACAGCATGTTGAATAAATCAAAGCTTAATTTTAGTATAATATTCGTCTGCTTGATGCCGTACATCCTAAGTTTATGAGACTTTGCGAGCTTGTCGTAATGAACACTTGTACCAAAACAAGGGGATGACCCCAAGAATCCGGAACCTGGTACGGGCGGAAGAAGCAAACAGCCTATAGATAGAAAGAAGCCCCTGAGTGAACGGAAGAATCCGCTCCTTCGGGGGCTTCTGAACTGATAGAAATGATCTCGGATCGGGCGTCTCTGGAAGATCAGCCCTGCAGCTGCGTTTTGATCTGCTGAATCTCCTGCTCGTTCGCCTGTGCGGCGGGCTTGTAGAAACCCTTTGTCTCAGCGAGCTTGTACAGCTCGTACTGCGAGGTTTCGCACTTGTTGCGGATTTGCTGAAGCGCTGACCTCAGACTTTGGTTAGAGCATTCGGAAATTGCGTTGGCATAAAAAGTCAGGTCGCTTTTTTCCATGGACAGAGCGTCGTTTACCATTGTTTTATCCTGCATCGTTTACACCTCCTACTGTAAAAAAGTCATAAGCTGTTGTTTGGTGCTCTTTGCATCCTGAGCGGACTTTTCAAAGAAAGATTTTACCTGGGGGTCCGTTGCCTGCTGAGCATAGGTCTGCATTTTTTCACACGCGGTATCGTGTGCTCCCAACATATGCCGCAAGTTTTGCAATTCCATTTGATTTAGCTGTGCCATATGGAACATTCCTTTCTGTATGAAATTTTTCGTTATATCTTGCGATATTTTTATCATTTTATACGTTAAGGGAATGAAAAAACAGAATGACAATAAAAACGCTGCAGTTCCACATTTTTGCGGAGCTGCAGCGTTTTTATCTTTGAGAGAATCTTTAAGATCTCTTTATTCTTTTTTCACCCGATAGCCGGCGGCAAAATCGACGGCGTTGTTGAGCGGTTCACCGTTTGCGTAATGCTGCAGGTTTTCCGCGGCAATACGCACCACGCGCTCAAGGGTTTCCTGCAAATGGTAAAATCCCGATATATGGGGCGTAACCACGGCGTTGGGTATATCCCAGAGCCGGTGGCCTTCCGGCAAAGGCTCCGGGTCCGTCACATCAAGGCCGGCTCCGAAGAGACGCCCGCTTTCCAGTGTGTCACAGAGCGCTTCCGTATCGATGAGCGTGCCGCGTCCGACGTTCAGGAGGATTGCGCCTTCTTTGAGCAGGGCGAGACGTTCGCGCGAAAACAGGTGATCGGTTTCCTTTGTAGCGGGCAGACAGAGGGCGACAATGTCCGCGCGGGGCAAAAGACTGTCCAGCTCCGCGGTCAAATGCATTTCGTCGGCGTACTCCGGCTTCTCTGCGACGGTGCGGCGCAGCCCGATAACGTACGCGCCCAGCGCTTTTACCTTTTGGGCAAATTCACCGCCGATATCTCCCATGCCGAGTACCAGAACGGTGGAACCATGAATGGATTTCACCTTGCCCTGACCCTTCCAGATATGCAGCTTCTGCGCGTCGCGGTAAGTATGAAGGCGTTTGATGATTTCCAGAAGCATGGCAAGCATGTGTTCGGAAACCGCAAGGCCGTACGCTCCCGTCGAATTCGTCAGCGCCGTGCCTTTGGGAAGGACGCCTTCCTTCAGGTAGGCGTCCACTCCGGCGCTGCTGCAGTGCAGCCACTCCAGATTCGGGGAATCCTTCAGGTACTCCGCCGGCGGGTTGCCGATGATGATCTGGGCGTCCTGCACCTGTTCTTTTGTAACGCCTCTGTAAGAGCTGTACGTAAACCGGCAGTCCGGAGCGGATTGTTCGAGCAGCGATTGATGCTGTGCTTCGACGGGAAGAAAAACAAGGATGCGCTTGGAAAAAGTCATGATGGATACTCCCTTGCAATTTTGATAGAATCTATTTTTCTGATCTGAAATTTGTTTTATTGTATAACAGGAGCTTTCAAATTGCAACCGGGAGATCCTTTCATTGGGACAGGAAATTACAGTTCAATTGCGATATCGTATTTTTTTAGCCAGTAGTTGATCTGAAGCAGATAGGCCATCATCTGGGGACCAGCCATCAACTGACCAAACCACGGCTTGCCGTAATCCGATTTTTCACTGAGCAGTTCCGCGGCGGCGCTTTGGCTGATGAGCTTGTGGAGCGGTTCTTCCCCGTCTGACAGGACTTCCGTCAGCCTTTGCTTCACAAGCATCTCGTATGCCGTCTTCTGCTTGAAAAAAAAAAGGCTCTTTTTGCGCATCAGGATATCTTCGGGCAGCCATTCCCGCGCCGCGTCGCGCAGCAGGCCTTTCACCACGCCGTCATGACATTTGTATTCCCAGGGAGTGTTGAACACATACTGCACGATCCGGTGGTCGGCGTACGGGACACGCACCTCAAGCCCGCTTGCCATGCTCGACCGGTCCTTGCGGTCAAGCAGGGTGGACATAAACCAGTTGATGTTCAGGAACGAAATTTCCCTGCGCCGCTTTTCCTGCGCGCTTTCACCCTCCAGGACGGGGACGGCGGCAATGGATTCTTCATACCGCATATTCACATATTCCCCGATGTGCAGCGCGTCGGCGATTTCAGGAATCAGCAGTCCGGTCCGGATGGACAGGTCGGGCGACCACGGGAAACAATGGCCTTCAAACGCCTCTTTCTTATGGAACCACGGGTAACCGCCGAAGATTTCATCCGCGCATTCTCCGCTGATGCCCACCACATGATTTTTCTTGATCAGGCTGCAGAAATACAGCAGGGAAGAGTCGACGTCCGCCATGCCCGGCAAATCCTTGGCCTCAACGGCGTCATAAAGCTTGTCGGCCAGCGTTACGTTGTCGCATTCCAGATAGTGGTGGTCGGTCTGAAACAGCTCCGCCATTTTGGCGACCCATGGCTTGTCGGCGCCGGGCTGGAAGGCCGTGGGCTTAAAGTACTTGTCGTTTCCGGTAAAATCAAAGGAATAGGTGGAAAGCGTTTTGCCCGCCGCCTGGTAATTCCTTGCCGCCAGTGCGGTGATGATGCTGGAATCGAGGCCGCCGGAAAGAAAGGTGCAAAGCGGCACATCGGAAACAAGCTGTCTGGTAACGGCGTCCTCCACAAGGTACCGTACCCGCTTTACGCTGTCCTCGTAGCTGTCGGGATGCTCGTAGCTTTTCAGTTTGAAATAGGGATATGTTTCAAAACCCTGCCTGTCAAACACGGCAATGCAGCCGGGCTTGATTTCCAGTATGTTTTTGAATACGCCGACTCCGGCGGTTCTGGCCGGCCCGATTCCGAATATCTCGCACAGCCCCTGCCGGTCAATCACAGGGTTGATTCCCGGATATTCAAACAGCGCTTTGATTTCCGAGGCAAACACAAGCCGCCCGTTTTCTATGGAGTAAAACAGCGGCTTTACGCCGAAACGGTCGCGGCATAAATAGCAGCAGCCGCGCCTTTCGTCGTCTACCGCAAAGGCGAAGATGCCGTTCAGTTTTTCAGCACAGGTAAATCCGAATTCGATGTAGCATTTCAGAAGGACTTCGGTATCGCTTTTGGTTTCAAACGTATAGCCGTGCGCTTTCAGCTCCGACCGCAGCTCCTCGGTATTATACAGCTCCCCGTTGTACACGATGGTGTAGCGGAACCCGTCCGCCACAGCGGTCATTGGCTGTTTGCCGCCCTCAATATCCACAACCGCAAGCCTTGTGTGGGCCAGCGCCGCGTGGGCCGAAACATGAACGCCGCTGTCGTCCGGGCCGCGGTGATTGAGTTTCGCTCCCATTCGTTTTGCCAGTGCGCGCCAGAACAGCGCTTCCTCGCTCAAATCGTCATGATAATCACAGAATCCCGCAATTCCACACATAGTAATCCCTCGCTTTCTTTGTCTTTTTTATATTATGCTCATCCGTCATTATGGTTAACAGATCCGCATCTTTTATGTGGAATGGGGAATGAAAAAACCGCCCCGTATGACGGCGGGACGGTTGGATTTCCGATTTGTGTGATTTGGTTTATTTTTCTTTTTTTTCGCCTTTGCCTTTTTCCGCTTTCGCTCTTTTTTCCTGTTCGGCAGCCAGCTCGCTCAGGATTCTTTCCGCCGCCGTACGGCGCGCGGCGGCCTCGATGGACAGCTCGATTGCCAGCCTGGTCAGTTCGGCGTCGCCTTCTCCCGCAGTGGAGCGGACGCGGTCGCCGACCTCCTTCAGCGCGACGGAGTGCGCTTCGCAGAAACGCCTGTACATCTCGTCTTTGGAAGCGTCCTCCAAAAGGGTTTTCAGCAGGGAAGAGATATCCTGAATGGATAGGACCTGCTTGAGCATACAGATGACCATCAGCATCGCCAGATGCTCGCGGGAATATTTTTTTTGCTCGGGCCGGGGAAGAACCCCGTCCTTTACATAGTTGTTGATCATGCTCGACGTCAGTAGGCCGGTGCTTTCATTGCGTTCAAAAAGGCTGAGCTGTTTGTTCATATAAGTCAGCACCTGGTCCATATATAAATAAATTTCCGGCAGCCTTTCCCAGTCAACCGAGCTGTATTCTTCAATTTCCTCCGCCCATTTCGAGATTTGTTCGGCTGCTTCGCTCATTTTGAGTCCTCCTTCGTTTTTGCCGCACGCTCATAGCAGGTAAAACGGCTTGGCGGCGTGCCCATACATTTTTTGAATACGCGGGAAAAATACAGCTGATCGGAAAAACCTGCCGAATATGCGACTTCGCCGACCGAAAGATTCCGGGATTCCAGAAGCTCGGAAGCCTTGCTGATGCGGTAGCGCATCAGATACTCGTTCGGCGACAGGGAAATATGCTGCATAAACAGCCGGTACAGGTGGCTGCGGCTGATTCCCACGCTGGAAGCGATATCGGTGATGCCGATATCGCTGGAATAATTGTATTCAATAAACTTGATCGCTTTCTGCACATACTCGTACCCGTTTGCCTGCTGTGTGGACGGAACCCCGAATTTGTCCATCAGCGCGGCCAGAAACAGCAGAAGTCCGGACTCCATTCTCGCCTCGTCGCTGGGGCTGGAACCGGAGGCATTGCAGATTTTCAGCAGAAGCTCCTCAAAAAGCCGATCCTCCTCGTAGTGAAAAACAGGGCTGCGGTCCAGAAGGCCTGTCTGGCCCATCAGCCTTTTTGCGTCGCTGCCGTTGAAACCGACCCAGCAGTATTCCCACGGCTCTTCCCGGTCTGCAACATAATGAACGACATGCGACGGTTCCACCAAAAAGCCGTCCCCCGTCGAGAGATGGTATTCCTGTCCGCCGCTGGTAAAAGCGCCGTGCCCCGACAAAATATAGTGAATCAGGTAATGGTCGCGTACGGCGGGTCCCCAGGAATGGCACGCGCCGCAGCGCTGGACTCCGCAGCTGTAGACGGCCAGCCCCAGGCTGTTGTGAAAAGGCACCCGGAAAGAACGCCTGAATTCGTCATTCGTCATCAGGAAATCCAACCTCCCTTCCAATATTTCTTCATGAATTTATTATAATTCGCACGTCACATTTATGCAATAAAAATCAAAAAGTAGTAAAATATAATTGAAATAAATACCTTCTTCGTTTATAATTATAAACAATCGTTAATTATTTGTTCATCTTCATAGAATTAAATTTTCAGAAGCGAGGGAATAAAATTATGAGTCTTGACCAAAAAATTCAACTCTCTGTCATCGTTTTGCTGACAGGCCTGGTCGTCGTTTTTATTGTGCTGATCTTTTTGACCTATGTTATTAAAGGCTATGGCAGGGTGCTCAGCGGACTGCAAACCAACTCCGACGACAAAAAGAAAACCTCTGCACCGCTTGCTGCTGCCCCTGTCCAGCTATTGTCTGTTCAGGCCGGTATTCCCGAAGAAACGGTAGCGGTCATTTCCGCCGCTGTTTACGCTTTATACGGCGCCTCCGCCGGGAGGGTGACCGGTATCCGCCGCTCTTCGCAGCCCAGCCGCTCCGCATGGGGAATGGCGGGATTATTGGAGAATACGCGCCCTTTTTAAATTGAAAAACAGAAAGGACTGATCCGGTATTGATACTGAATGAATTTTTACAATCCATCCAAGGAATTTTCCAAGTGTCCGGATTTTCCGTAAACGACTGGCGCAACTACGTTATGATAGGGATTGCCTGCGTTTTGATCTATCTCGCCATCAAAAAGCAGTTCGAACCTCTGCTCCTTTTGCCGATTGCGTTTGGTATGCTACTTGTCAATCTTTTTCCCGCTATTATGGTTCCGCCGCAGACGACCATGCAGCTTGTTTCCGATTATATGGCTGCCCACGGCGGCGCGGTGGGGAATTACCCAATTTTGGTTTTAAATGGCCAGCAATACTATCAGGTCACACAGGTCGGCGGACTGTTCTACTATCTGTACCAAGGCGTTAAGCTCGGTATTTATCCTCCTTTGATTTTTCTCGGCATTGGTGCAATGACGGATTTTGGTCCGCTGATTTCCAACCCCAAAAGCTTTTTATTGGGCGCGGCTGCCCAGCTTGGGATTTTTACTACCTTCATCGGCGCGATTTTTCTCGGTTTTTCGGGAAAACAGGCGGGTTCTATCGGAATTATCGGCGGGGCGGACGGCCCGACCGCCATCTTTGTTACTTCAAAGCTTGCTCCGGAACTGCTGGGTCCGATTGCGGTCGCCGCGTATTCCTACATGGCGCTGGTCCCTATTATTCAGCCGCCTATTATGAGAGCGCTGACAACAAAAAAAGAGCGCAGTATCGTTATGGAGCAGCTTCGCCCGGTTTCCAAGCTGGAAAAGATTTTATTCCCGATTATTGTAACGGTGATCGTTTCCCTGCTGCTGCCGGATGCCTGCCCTCTTGTGGGGATGCTGATGCTTGGCAATCTGTTCCGTGAGAGCGGAGTGGTGGGGCGTATTTCCAATACGGCTCAAAATGAACTGATGAATATCATTACGATTTTCCTCGGTGTTACCGTCGGTGCAACGGCGACGGGAACGGTTTTCCTGTCTTTGCAGACGATTGAGATTATTGTTCTCGGACTGCTGGCGTTCAGCTTTGGCACTGCCGGCGGCGTGCTGTTCGGTAAACTCATGTGCTGGGCGACGCACGGAAAAGTCAATCCGCTGATCGGGTCGGCCGGTGTTTCCGCCGTTCCTATGGCGGCCCGTGTGGCGCAGAAGGTTGGCCAGGAAGAAAATCCCGGCAACTTCCTGCTGATGCATGCAATGGGTCCGAATGTGGCTGGTGTCATTGGTTCTGCGGTTGCGGCCGGTGTGCTGATCAGCATCCTTGGATAACATGACATTTTGACGATTACAAAATATATTTTACAAAATACCCGCACTCGGTTTAGTGCGGGTATTTGTATGTTCCCAATTCCTGTTTGCTATTGTATTCAAAATATTGTATAATTAAACTTATGCAATAAGAAACCTATGGGCGGTTTCCGCCCAAATTATCAAGTTCTGGCGGTGAATTCATGAACAATATTACAGCGGATCAAGTGATGGAGATCAGGAAAAATGTTCTGGATAAGGAATTTTTCAGAATGAATGACAGGCAGAGGGAAGCGGTTTTCTGTGTAAACGGCCCCCTGCTGATCCTTGCCGGCGCGGGAAGCGGTAAAACCACCGTGCTGGTGAACCGTATCGCCAATATCATCCGTTACGGAAACGCCTACATAAGCAAAACCATTTCCAGTTATCTGACGGAGGAAGACCTGAAAGCGGCCAGGCGATATCTGAGTACGGACGAGCCGTTGACGCCGCAGGTGAAAAGCCATTTCGCCGTGGAGCCCTGCCGCCCGTGGCAGATCCTTGCCATTACCTTCACCAATAAGGCTGCGGGAGAGCTGAAAAACAGGCTGATTGCCATGCTTGGGGAAGAAGGAAATGATATCTGGGCTTCCACATTCCATTCCACCTGTGCGCGTATGCTGAGACATGACGGGGAGAAGCTCGGCTATTCCAATCATTTTACGATTTACGACACGGACGATTCCCGCCGGATGATGAAGGAATGTCAGAAGACCCTTAACATCGACGATAAAATCCTCTCTTATAAATCCATTCTTTCGGCGATTTCCCACGCGAAGGACAGCATGATCCTGCCCGGGGAATACCTGCAGCAGGCCGGCAATGACAGCAGGCTGGGGATGATCGGGCAGGCGTACAAGCTTTATCAGGCAAAGCTGAAGGAAGCGGACGCCATGGATTTCGACGACTTGATCTGCAACGCGGTGTACCTGCTTCAGCAGAACCCGGACGTACTGGAGTATTATCAGAACAAATTCAGATACGTTATGGTGGACGAGTACCAGGACACCAACCACGCGCAGTACCTGCTGGTAAAGCTGCTTGCCCAGAAGAGCGCAAACCTCTGCGTTGTGGGCGACGACGACCAAAGCATCTACAAATTCCGCGGCGCAACCATCGAGAACATCCTGAGCTTTGAAAAGAATTTTCCAAACGCGAAGGTGATCCGCTTGGAGCAGAATTACCGTTCTACCAAAAATATTCTGAATGCGGCCAACGCGGTCATTGAAAATAACAGGGAGCGTAAAGGAAAAACGCTCTGGACGGATAACCCCGCAGGGGAGAAGCTCGGCGTACATACCGCTTTCAGTGAACAGGACGAAGCGGATTTTATCGCAAAGAAGGTATTGGAAGACGTTGCAGCCGGTCGGAAATTTTCCGACCATGCGATTTTGTACCGCATGAATTCCCAGTCGAATATCCTTGAAAAAATCTTTGTAAAATCCGGCATCCCTTACCGTATTATCGGCGGCCTGCGCTTCTATGAGCGCAAGGAAATCAGGGACATGATTGCGTATTTGAGCGTCATCAACAACCCTTACGACGAGATTCGGCTTCGCAGGATCATCAATCAGCCGAAGCGCTCCATTGGGGACAAGACGATTGCACAGGCTACTGAAATCGCCGCCACACTGGGGGAAAGCGTGTTCGACGTGATTAAAACCGCCGACCAGTACGAGCCCCTGAAGCGGACCGCGCCTAAGCTTTTGCAGTTTGCCGCGTCCATGCAGCAGCTGATTGACGCCGCAAACGATGAACATACGAGCCTGAATGAGCTTTACCATTTGATTCTTGACAAAACGGATTATATCGGCAGCCTGAAGGCGTCCGAAAACGACGATGTGCAGGACCGGATCGACAATATTAACGAACTTGCGTCCAACCTGATCAAGTACGAGGAGGATAACGGCGAAGAGGCGACCCTTTCCGGCTTCCTCGAGGAAGTCTCCCTGCTGACCGATATCGATAACTTTGATGGAAATTCCGACAGCGTGGTCATGATGACCATCCACTCGGCAAAGGGTCTGGAATTTCCGGTCGTGTTCCTGCCCGGATTTGAAGAAGGGATTTTTCCGGGAATGCAGGCGATCTACAATCCTCTGGAAATCGAGGAGGAGCGCCGTCTGGCTTATGTCGCCATCACAAGGGCGAAAGAGGAGCTGTATGTTGTCAACGCGGAGAGCCGCATGATCTTCGGCAGCACCTCCCGCAACAAGCCTTCCCGCTTTGTTGAGGAAATTCCCGAGGAACTGGTTGTCCGCAGCCGCACCAGAGAATGGAAAAAGCCGGCCCCGGGCATGTCCCTTCCCACTTCTGCTTTTGAGGCACGGGTGGTTACGACCGAATCGGCGCGCAGCTTCGGCCCGTCGAACCTGATCCACAGCGAGCCGCCGAAGGTTGGGTTCAAAGTGGGGGACAGCGTGGTTCACAAAACGTTTGGGACGGGGATGATCCTTTCCGTTTCTCCTATGGGCAACGATACCCTGCTGGAGATTGCTTTTGAACAAGCCGGAACAAAAAAGCTGATGGCGAATTTTGCCCGCCTGCAAAAAGCCTGATCAAAGCGATATAAATCCAAAGCCCGCCTGAAAAAACAGGCGGGCTTTATCTGTACTCGGCAGACTGCTGTCTGACTTTATGCTTTGCGGGAACGGTCGTTGCAGCTGCATTCAGTAACTTTGGGCGGGAAAAACTCGTCGGTCGGAAACTCAATGCGGCGGAACATATCGCATGGATTGTCTGATGTAGTGACACATTCTTTTTCCGGGATGCAGAAGTCATACGCAGGAATCAGCATTTGTACATTCCTGACGATTTGGACGATTGTAAAAATGCCGAGTGTAACATAAACAGTACGATCGGAAGCAAAGTCGAGCTGCCCCCCGAAATGTCTGCAGATAGAGTCGGGAATCCGGCAGCAGCTTTCCTTGCAATGCGACTGGCAGTCGCAGATCCTGGCGGACAGGCAAATCGGCTCCGCAATCTGACAGGTTGCTTTAGGGAGCACGTTGCCGCACATAGAAGATGGACTGTCGATGTCGTCCTGCGTGCAATCGGAACTGAACATTTTTACGTTGCCCTCGCTGCCGTACAAAATTACCCTCTTATTGAATATGGATACACCATTTACAATGCAGGGGTTTGTGGCCAACGGACAGAATACGTCTACGCATACATCGAAGAAAAAGGTCATATCTACCGAATAAAAGCCCCTGTTAAATGGTACCGGCTCCAGATCAAGGAACACGGTAATGACATCAGCGCTTCTGAGCCTGACGTTTGTCGCATGCTCAATCAGGTCGTGCTTATCCGGTGGGAAATAAACCCTTAAATCTTCAAGGCAATCTTTATCAGAAGAGTATACGGGCTATAAGTACACTCTGGAGGTCAGGTTCGAGTGCGAAAGCAGGTTTGGTATTTTATTTATTCTATTTATTACTATATTCATAATGATATCATCAATTCCAGGATACCCGGCAGGTGCTATGTATCGTTACATGAAGAAATGCGCTTATGCAGGCATGTTTTTCAATAGGTACTGTTTAGCCGGGCATTCGTCAATACTTTCATAGTCTTTGTATTCGCCGGTATCGGAAATGCCTTCCAGATGAAGGAAGGTGGGGTGAATCAATTTGTCGTCGATCTGGCTTGCAACAATATGCAGTTCAATTAAGCCCATTCCGTCCTTTTCGATTTCCATAATTTTTTCTTTCAAAAGCTTGAGATTTACGCTAATTCTTTGCATTTCAAAAACATCCTTTATTTTTATTCGTTGCGCAACATGTTGTAATTTTAGAGGAAATGTTTCAAAATTGCAATAGCGAAAAAAGTCGCAATTTTAGAAATTTTAAGGAATGAAAAAAAATAGGATAAATAAACAAAATGCAGCGCGATATGATGGATTTTTTATGAATTTTTTGATGCTATTTTGTAGAAACAAGACTATTTTGACTTATAAGAAAAATAATATTTGAATGCTTCCTGTCGAAGTAGTTAGATTTATAGTTTGTTTATGCGAATATCGTAATACTCAGGATGATTATCAAACCATTTCACAGCGTAGGAGCAGGTAAGACGCGCTTTTCGGTTTTGCTGCCTCAGCAAAGCAGCAGTCGCTTCCATCAGTTTGCCGGCAATTCCCTGGCCCCGAAGGGAATCATCCACGAAGGTATGGTCGATATTGACCGTTTGTTCGTCAATGTCAGGGAAGGTGACCTCTGCAACAATACGGCCGGATTCGTTTTCGGCAAAAATTCGGTTTCGTTCCTGTTTCAATTCCAATATAAGCCCTCCTTTTTCTTGTAGTATGCCATTTCCAAAGGCACCTTGTCAATGTGCGGGCCTTATTTTCTGAAGTCTCTTTCCCATTTCGGCAAAGCCGCGTCCGGATGCGTCAAATGCCCGAAAAAAGGGTTGGCTACGGATAAAACGGTTTCAGATACACCTCCAGTGTGAACTGCGCGGGCCTGGCGCCCTTTTCCTTGCAATAGACGATTCTGTCCACCATCGCTTTTAAGAGAAGATTTCTTTTTTGCAATGAGGCCGAAGCGTAAGCTTCCAGCACGGTACCGATTCGGTTGCCGGCGATATCGCAGCTGCCGGGATGCCGGGTCATGGCCTTGTCTCTGATTTCCTCCAGCTTGCTTCTTTTTGCTTTTAAATAGGCCTGACGTGTCAGAAACGTATCCGGGTCGTAAATTCCCTGTTCCAGAAAATCGTGCAGCTTTTCCATCTGGCCGTCGGTGGTTTTGATTTCCGATTCGAGGACACTGAGCATTTCTCTGCTGCCGGGCTGCCGCATTGCAGAATCCTCCTGTGTGATTATGAAACGGTTTATGCTGTGGTTCAGCGTATCCAGCACCGCGTTTTCCACCAGGGGAAGGGAGGAGGATACCATGCAGCCGGGCTTCTGGCAGAGCAGATAGGTTCCGCCGCGGCGGGTTACCTGCCGCTGCATCAAAGAGCCGCAGTGAGCGCAGTAGACAAGACCGGCGAGCGGATTTTCCACATTGCCCGTATTTGCCGGAGGATGGGAGCGGTACGCCGCCGTTTTCTGCGCCTGTTCAAAGAGCTCCCCGTCAATGATGGACGGATGGATTCCCTGTACGACGGTCCATTGGTCGCGGGGATTTTTTACGGTGATCTGTTTGCTGCCGCCTTTCGCGCCTTTCCGGAACTGCGTTTTCTGGTTCCAGACAATTTTGCCTGTGTAAGTCGGGTTGTGCAGGATTTTCATGACGGAAGACCTGCCGAACTTTTCGGAACGGTGCGGTTTTGCGCCCATGGCGTTTATCGTGTCGGCGATCTGCTGGCAGCCCATCCCCTTGTTGACGTACAGGTCGAACATCATCCGCACAAACCGGGCCTCTTCTTCCAGGACCGCAAGCGTCGGCCTCTTGCCGACCGTCGTTTTCACGTATCCGTAAGGGGCGTTGGCGATGTATCCCCCTTCCGCAATGGTTTTTTGGATTCCCATCTGCATCCGGCGTTTGATTGCTTTCAGCTCCTGCCGGGCCATAAAGGTTTCAAATTCCGAATAGGTCTCATCCATCTCATTGTTCAGGTCGTACACCTTGCGCGGTGTAATGATTTTTGTGTCCGCGTTTTTCAGCGTCTCCAGAATGACCCCCTGGTCGCTCATGGCGCCGCGCCCCAGGCGGTCGATATCCATGCAGAGTACGGCGTCGAATTGACCGTGCTCCACGTCGGCCAGCAGCTGCAGCATCTGGGGACGGGCGTACAGCGATTCTCCGGAGACCACTTCCTCATATATTTTTACCACAGTCAGATTGCTGTTTGAGGCGAATTCCAGCAGGGTCTCTCTGTGCCGCTTTAATGTTTCGTCAACCGTGTCGCTCAGCTCTTCCGCACGGCTTTTCCGCAGATAGACGGCTGTATTCATTTTATCACCCGCTTTCTCTTCCTATATTTATGGAAGAGTTCCATGAATATTCCGGCCTCCGAATCCCAAAGGATTCGGAGGCCTTTTCCGTTTCTGAATAATTTCGGAATTACCGTTCCGAAATCGCTTCGGAGGGAATAGGACAAACACCGGAATTCATATTTTTTACTGAGGTGATGCATATGCGCGACACAGGAAAACCGGCTGTCACCGTGCATATTTTATCGGGAACGGCCGGAGAGATCGCACGCAACAGGGAAAATCTGCGGTATGTAACGGAGCAGATCTGCAGTGAAAAAAACGGGTCTGCCGTGAAAGTGACCATTGACTGGGACGTGCCGGCAGAAAAAAGCCCTATAAAAGGAAAGGGGAAGTACCCATGAAATACGAAGTCCTTCAGGGATATATGGCCCTGTGCCGTTATTACGGATGGAAACCGACGTGGGCCGGACTGAAAGCGTTTAACCGGGGAGAGCGTGCAAAGAGTCTGAAAAAGGGGGAAAGCAAAAAATGATCTGCGCGCCATGTGCAAAATGTAAGAGAGGGGCCGACAACAGGATCTGCCGCCGTTTCTGTTCCGCCTATAAACGTGCTTTTGAACGGAACGTGGAACGGCAGCTGGATGAAACGCTGTTCCGCCGGCTCGCCAGGATTTCCAAATAAAGCGGGAAGAAAAACAGAACCGCCCCACACGGGGCGGCAGCGTTTCCTATTGTTTTCCCATATACTCTGCAACGCGGTCGTGAAAATGCTCGTAGGAAGTGCTTCCGTTCAGCAGCTTCAGCTGCAGATCATCCGACAGGGAGAAAAAGAAATCCTTTACCTTTCTGTCCTGCTCAGGCAGATTCGACGGAAACGGGAATTCGTAATATCCTGTATAGTCCAAGCCAATCACCTCTGGAATAGTGTATGACTATTTTTCCGAAACATGCAGAATTTTCCTTTTTTATTCCGGAGGGCGATGAAAGAAGGCCGGGCGCTCGGGTCCGTACGTATCAAACGTGTTTACTGTTCTTCACTGCATGAATCATATACGCGCAGTCCGTCTATGCATACAGCTTCGTTAAAATTTCCTGTGTTTTGCACATTCGCAGATGTTTCCGTGCTATTTCCATCCATAAAATAATCCTCCTAACACATTTAGTGAAACCTTTGTTTCTCAATACCATTTTATGGCGGCTGTTTCATTGTGTTACAGAAATATTTTCCTATTATAAGTCAGATTTTTCAAAATCTCGAAAAACTAAACAAATAATATAAAATAATAAAAACATAGTAATATTAATCATTATAATAGAGTAAAAATCTGCAAAAAATAAGCAATAAATACAAAATTAGCTTATTTCGTCCTGATTAATTCGTCTTTTTATAAAATCTTTTCTATTTATATTTTATTAAGATTCTGTTATAATTGTGTTAAATGAATGTAAGATGTTAATCAAAGCTAAGAATTCATCCCTCGACAGGACGAAATGAGGTTAATTACATGTCACTTGCGCTCATGATCGCACTTCTCCTTGTGTGCGCTTCCATCTTTGTCAATGGCTGGACGGACGCGCCGAATGCAATCGCTACTGTTGTTTCGACCCGAGTGCTTTCCCCGCGGGCAGCCGTTTTAATGGCTACGGCGTTTAATCTGGTGGGCATCATGTGCTTCGGCACGGCTGTTGCCAGCACCATTGCCAATCTCGTCAATGTCGGGACCGGCTCCAACCCTTTGATCGCCATTTGTGCGGCTCAGCTTTCCATAGTAATATGGTCGGTGTCGGCCTGGAAGTTCGGAATCCCCACGAGTGAAAGCCACGCGCTGATTGCCGGGCTGATGGGTTCCGGAATCGCGTATAACGGCTTTTCCGCCTTTAAGCTGGCCGAGTTTCAGAAGGTGCTGTGGGGAATTGTCATTTCAACGGTCGTCGGCTTTTTTGCAGCCTATGTTGTCACCAAGGCGATCGGCTTTTTATTCCGCAGGGTCAAGCGTTCCAAAGCGAACCGCTTTTTTTCCCTGGGGCAAATCGCTTCCGCCGCTTTAATGGCTACGAGTCACGGCGCACAGGACGGTCAGAAATTTATGGGCGTTTTTGTGCTTGTAATTCTTCTTGCAAACAATCAGCCTATTCCGGCAACGGTACATATTGATATCTGGATTATGCTGCTTTGCTCGCTGGTCATGGCAATCGGCACCTCGATCGGCGGGTACCGCATCATCAAGACCATGGGGATCGATATGGTCAAACTGGAAAAATATCAGGGGTTTTCCGCTGAAATCGTGGCGTCTCTCTGTATGCTGGTTACGACAGTGTGCTCCGGAATTCCTCTTTCCACCACCAACACGAAGGGCACCGCTATGATGGGTGCGGGCGCGGCCAGGCGTTTTTCCGACGTAAACTGGGGAATTGCCAAAGAAATGGTAATGGCGTGGGTACTGACCTTCCCTGCCTGCCTGATTCTTGGCTATGCGATGACCAAACTGTTTATACTGATCTTTTAGAATGGTATAGACGGTATAGAATATGTCTATAGGAAAGAATCTGTGTATTTGAAGGGTAAGGGAACTATATGAGTAATTTTTTTGCTAAAGGGCCGGACTACTTCTCATTGTTTGAAAAGGGAATCGGTATTTCCTGTCACGCTGCAAAAGTGCTTCAAACTTCGTTTACGGATGGGGTGATTGACAAAAAAGAAATCACCCTGCTGAAAGAACTTGAACATGACGGGGACAAGCACGTTCATTACTGCTCCAACCTGATTGCGGACGCTTTTATCACACCGATCGACCGTTCGGATATGATGGATATGGTCCGCGCGATCGAGTCTATTACGGACAGCATCGACGATATCGGGAATCAGATTTATATGATGCATATTTCCGAGGCGAATGAAACGACCGTCAAGCTGGTGGATTTGATCGTCAAAAGCTGCGAGGGCCTGTGTACTTTAATGGCCGACTTTAAGCAGTTTAAGAAAAATCTGAAGAGTATTAAGCAAATGTCTGTTTATGTTAACCATCTGGAAGAAGAGGGAGACGCTATTTTCAGCGAAGCAATGAGAGAACTGTTCGATCCGGCAAACAAAATGGAAATGATCGATGTGATCCGGCTCCAGAATCTTTACAATACCATGGAGAATTCACTGGATTACTGTGAAGACGTCGCCGACATTGTAGAACAGATTATTATTTCCAATACCTAAGTTCATTGCCTTTTTGAAGCTCACCTTTCTGACGGGTGGGCTTTTTATTTTTTGCGGCAAAAAGGGCGGGAAAGTTGCATATTGAACCTCGTCCAATAGTTTGCTATAATACTCTTAATAATGACATCATTGTGTAAAAGGGGATTTTTCATGGCAAAGGTTACTTTGATTGCTTATACTCCCGAACCGGAAAAAACAGTTGCGCAGGCGGCAAAGCTCTGTTATTCGCCTGCTTCCATAGAAGATATATCGGAAGGACTCACCGACGAAAAGGTCGCGTCCTTTGTGGACATGCTGGCCGAAATCGGGCATGAAAGCCCGATTGAGCACGCGTCCTTCACCTTTGGGATCGAAGGGGTTTCCCGCTCCTTTCTGGCGCAGATGACCCGCCACCGCATCGCCTCCTACAGTGTGCAGAGCCAGCGCTACGTGACGGAAGCCTGTTTTGAATACGTAATTCCGCCGGAGATTGAGGCAATTCCCGAAGCGAAGGCGGAGTTCCTTCTGGCCATGGAGGAGGACCAAAAACACTATGAAAAGCTGACGTCTCTTTTAAAGGAGAAGCATAAAAAAGCGCTGATGGACGCCGGAAAGGATGAAAAGTCCGCCGAGCGTGCCGCGCAGAAGCAGGCGATTGAGGACGCGCGGTTTGTCCTGCCCAATGCCTGCGACACCAAGATGGTGTGCACGATGAACGCCCGCTCGCTGTATAATTTCTTTTCCCACCGCTGCTGCAACCGCGCCCAGTGGGAAATCCGCGCCGTCGCGGTGGAGATGCTGCGGCTTGTCCGCGGCGTGGCGCCGCACCTTTTCAAGCACTGCGGGCCGCCCTGCCTGCGCGGTGCATGCCCGGAGGGCAAAATGTCCTGCGGCAAAATCAACGAGGTGCGCGAGTTTTTTAATGGAATAGGGGAAAACTGATGAGCGGAAAATTAATTACCATGGAGGGCCTGGACGGCAGCGGAAAGGCAACGCAGACCGAACTGCTCTGCAAAGCGCTGGCCGGACGGGGCGTGAAGCTGCGCCGCGTTTCCTTTCCGGACTATAACGAGCCGTCCTCCGTTCTGGCCAAGATGTACCTGAACGGGGAATTCGGCTCCGATCCCGACGATGTGAACGCGTACGCCGCTTCCTCGTTTTATGCGGTCGACCGTTATGCAAGCTATCAAAAGCACTGGCGACAGGATTACCGTAACGGCTCCCTGATTATTGCCGACCGGTATTCAACTTCCAATATTGTGTTTCAGCTTTCCAAGCTGCCGCGGGAGCAGTGGCCCGGCTTTGTGGAGTGGGTGCAGGACTATGAATACGACAAGCTGGGACTGCCCCGTCCAGACCTGACTATTTACCTCAACATGCCGCTGGAGGTTTCCCAGAAGCTTTTGAGCGGCAGGTACCATGGAAACGAGGAAAAGAAGGATATCCATGAAAGCAACGCGGAGTATCTGCGCGCATGCCGGATCAGCGCGGAGTATGCGGTGCAGAGGCTGAACTGGAAAACGGTTGAGTGCGCGGACAGCAGGGGCCTGAAAACGGTTGAACAGATTCACGGTGAAGTCATGGAGATTGCGGCGGGCGTGCTGTAAGCCCGCGGCTTCCTTACGACAGAGAAGGGCGGTTTGGTATGATTTGTTTTGCTGACTGGGAAATGCGCGGCGAGCTTGCAGAAATCTGGGCAAGCTGCTTTCACGAGCCGGTGCGTCCGGCAAAATATTTTCTGAATAATTATTATAAGCCCGAGAACTGTCTGGTTTATAAAATGGGGGAGAAAACCGCGTCCGTCGTTTATCTGCTGCCCGCCCGGCTTCTTGCCGGCCCGGCGGCCGTGCAGGCGCACTATATTTATGCGGCGGCTACCTTGCCGCAGTACCGCGGGCACGGCTGTATGGCGGCGCTTCTGGCCGCGGCCGCGCTGGTAGGGGCCAACCGGGGGGATCAGTATTCCGTGGTGCTTCCTGCCGAACCGGGCTTGTACGGTCTTTATGAAAAGTCTGACTATACGAAATTTTTTCAGGTCGGCACCGTTTCTCTGTCATTGGAGGAAATGTGTTCGCTGGCCGATTCGGGAGTTTCCGCCAGAACCCTTCTGACGTATGGCCAGATGAACGGACTCCGCCGGGAAAAGCTGGCGGGGAGAACCGGTTCCGTGCTTTGGAGCGACGAAGCGTTTGCCTTTGCCGCCGGAATGGGCAAAATTTACGGAGACAGAATGATCTGCTCCCGTACCGGTGAAAAATTCGCGTACGCCCTGTGCCGCCGGACGGATTCCGACGCCTGTGCGGTTCTGGAACTGATGGCGGACGGCGATACCATTCGCGATCTTGCGGCGAACATCATCAGCGGGCTGCCGGCTGAACGGTATACGTTCCGCCTGCCCGTCTGGGAGCCCCTCTTGGGAAAGCAGGGGGAAATATCCGATTTCGGGATGCTGAAGCCCCTCGGAGGAGCTGCTGCTTTGGATTCGGTGCGGCAGGCTTCGGCCGCGCCGTATCTCGGATTGCCGCTGGATTAATTTTGGAGGTGTTAAAATGATTTATCTTTTTCTGGCAGATGGATTTGAGGAAATCGAGGCTCTGGCGACCGTCGATGTTTTAAGGCGTGCCGGCTGCGAGCTGGTTACGGTCGGCGTCGGCGGTAAAAAAATCACCGGGGCGCATCAGATTGAAGTGACCGCCGATATAGAGGAAAAGGAAGCGGTGACGGACGGGCTGGATATGGTGGTGCTGCCGGGCGGAATGCCGGGTACGCTCAATCTGGAAAAATCCCCGATTGTGAAAGCCGTCATCCGTTACTGCGCGGAAAACGACCGATATATTTGCGCGATCTGCGCGGCCCCCTCCATCTTAGGCCATATGAATCTGCTGAAAGAACATACGGCGACCTGCTTCCCGGGCTATGAGCAGGAGCTGCACGCAAAAACCGTGTCCGACGGACCGGTCTGCGTCAGCGGAAAGATCATCACGGCGAGGGGCGCCGGCGTCGCCGTCGAATTTGCACTTCAAATTGTGGAAGTGCTTTTTGGCGCTGAAAAATCAAAGATGCTTAGGAAGTCGATGCAATGTATGTAAGAAATATCCGGGAAATCAAAATGAATCTGCGCGCGCGCTATCGCCAGTTCCGCGAAAAGCTGGGTGAGGACCGGAAAATCAGCCTGGATTCCACAATCCAGAGCAGGATGCTCGCGCTGCGGGAATACGCGGCGGCGGACACGGTCTTCACGTATGTGAGCAAGCCGATCGAGGTGGACACGATTGCCCTGATCAAGGCCGCGCTGGCCAACCACAAGCTGGTCGCCGCGCCGCGCTGCGTTCCGGACACCTACGATATGGAATTTTTTTATATCACCTCGCTTGACGATCTGGAAAAAGGCAGCTTCGGCGTGCTGGAACCGATCGTGTCGAAGTGCCGCAGGGTGACCGATTTTTCCCGGGGTTTCTGCATTGTGCCGGGACTCAGCTTTGACGCACAGGGGTACCGCCTCGGCTACGGCAAGGGGTATTACGACCGCTTTCTGGCGGAGTTCGGCGGGACCACTGTCGGAATCTGTTATTCCGGCTGTGTCCAGTGGAATCTGCCCCACGGCTACTACGACAAGCCGGTCGACATTCTGATTACAGAGAAATACATCAGGAGAATGGCCAATCAGAAAAACTGAAAGGCCATCCTGATGTTTAAACAGGAGGACGTATCCATGAACGACGACAGGGACCTTAACGAGTACCACCAGAAAAAGGTGGAAAGCTTTAAGCTGAATATTCCCGATGAGGATTTGGGCGATCTGCCGGGTACGGACCTTTCTTCCGATCTGCGCGGTGCGGACGACGGTGCGTCCAACAGCGTCATCAGCAGCTACAGCGACCCGCGCGAGGCGCAGAAGGCAAAGTCCATGCAGGATGAAGCGGAAATCAAAGCCGAAAAGGCGCACCAGCTCCGCAATAAGGAAAAGGGCAGAAAAAACAAGGGCTTTTTCCGGTTCATCTGGATCATTATGGTTCTGTTTGCTTCCATCCTTTTTTCACAGTTCCTGATTACGGGAATCAACGACATGCTCGCGATCGGCAAGGAAAAGGTGAGCGTGACGGTCGAAATACCGAAGAACGCCTCCGGCGGACAGGTTGCGGAAGTCCTGAACAGCGCCGGTATCATCCGCGACGCGAGTTTCTTTCAGGTTTATTCCAAGCTGACGAAGGCGGACGGCCATTACAGCAACGGCAGCTATAAAATCGATACCAATATGGACTATGAGGCCATTATTAATAATCTTCAGTCCAATACAAACCGCGTGGACACCGTGAAAATCACCTTCAAAGAGGGCGCCAACATCCTTGAAATTGCAGACCTGATGGAGAAAAACGGGGTCTGCTCCTCCAAGGAAGTGCTTTCCGTTGTGAATTCGGACACCTTTGATAAAAGCTATGAAATGCTTCAGGCAATCACAAACGAGCCGGACCGCTACTACAAGCTTGAGGGCTACCTATTCCCGGACACCTATGAATTTTATAAGGACGAGGACCCCGAGCAGGCGGTCGAAAAGCTGATCAGCAACTGCAGTAAGAAGCTGACCAAGCAGATCCGCAATAAGGCGGCGTCAGAGAATATGACGATTGACCAGATGATGACGCTGGCTTCCATGATTCAGGCGGAAGCGGCGGACAAAGACGATATGTACAAGATTTCCTCCGTTTTCCACAACCGCCTGAACAGCGGCGGAGAGGGCGACCTGCTTCGCCTGCGTTCGGATCCGACCACCTATTATCCGTACCGTACCAAGGCGGCCGTACCCTCCGATATACGCGAAACCTATAAGAGCAAATACGATACTTATACCATCAAGGGCCTGCCCGCGGGGCCGATCTGCAACCCGGGCGCGGATGCGATCGACGCGGCCTTAAATCCCGCAAGCACCAAATATTATTACTTCTGCCATGATAAGAACGGAAAAGCGTATTATGCCGCGACCAATGCGCAGCATGAAGCGAATCTGAAAAAGGCGGGACTGAAATAGAAGGCTTTGGAGGACAAAAATTGACGGATACGAATCAACGCGCTGAGCTGCTTTCCCCCGTGGGTGACAGGGAACGGCTCGGCGCGGCAATCAGCTTTGGCGCCGACGCGGTTTATCTGGCCGGACAGGAATTCGGCATGCGCACGGCGCCGTCCAATTTTACAAACGAAGAACTGGTTCAGGCGGTGCAATACGCGCACGGCAAAAACGTCAGGGTCTATCTGACCTGCAACACCGTACCGCACAACGACGAGCTTTCGCGTCTGCCGGAATTTCTGCAGTTTGCGCAGGAAGCCGGGGTGGACGCGCTGATTATCGCGGATTTCGGAGTCATGGTGATGGCGAAGAAATACGCGCCGAAGGTGGATATTCACATGTCCACACAGGCCGGCGTCGCGAACTACGTCAGTGCCCGTGAGCTGTACGATCTGGGCGCTTCCCGCGTTGTGCTGGCGCGCGAGCTGAGCCTTGGGGAGATTGCGGAAATCCGCGCCAAAACGCCCCGGGAGCTTGAACTGGAGGTTTTTGTGCACGGCGCCATGTGCGTTTCGTTTTCCGGCCGCTGCCTGCTTTCCAGCTATCTGACGGGGCGCGACGCGAACCGCGGCGACTGCGCGCAGCCGTGCCGCTGGGAATACGCGCTGATGGAAGCCAAGCGTCCGGGCCAGTATATGCCGGTTTTTGAGGACGGACACGGTACCTACATTCTGAATTCTAAAGATATGTGCATGATCGAACATATTCCCGAAATTCTGAAAACCGGTGTGACAAGCCTGAAAATAGAGGGCAGGGCAAAGTCCGCGTACTATGTTTCGGTGACGACCAACGCCTACCGGAACGCCATTGACGAATACTGCGCGGACCCGGAAAAAAAGGTCTCCTCATGGATCGTGGAGGAGCTGAACAAGATCAGCCACCGCGAGTACAGCACCGGCTTTTACTTCGGGACCGAACCGGGGCAGGTGTACGGAAACGGCGGCTATGTGCGGGAATACGATGTGATTGCCGTCTGCGAAAGCTATGAAAACGGCGTGGCGGCGCTTTCCCAGCGCAACCGCTTTTTCAAAGGCGATACCGCCGACGTGCTGGAGGCGGGAAACCGTCCGTTCCTTCTTCCGCTGAACGAATTATATGATAAGGACTGGAACCCGATCGATTCGGCACCTCACGCCACGATGACCGTATTTCTCAAAACCGACCGGCCCATTCAAAAGGGCGCGATTCTTCGCAAGGCAAGAATCTGACCCAATATCGTGCAGATTCCATGCATTGACAGGGAAAATTATGATTAAAGCTCCCCCATATTGGTAATCCTAACCAGTATGGGGGAGTGTTTTTATGGAAAAAAGAACAGCCGCTTTTTTCGGTGTGTTTATGCTTTGTCTGTTTCTCTGCGTTTTAAGCCTGTACACGGTGTCGGACGGTGCTCAGCTTGCCGCGACCGCCGACAACCAGAGCAGCTACAAGCTGGTGGTGGCAAAAACAAGAGGGACCATTTACGACTGCAATAAAGTCTCTTTGACCGGCGCGGATACGGAGTACGCCGCCGCCATTGCGCCGAGTGTGGAGGGTGCGGCGGCACTCAGCAAGGTGCTGACGGAAAAGGAACTGGAGAGTGTTTATCCGTCCCTGACCGCGGGCAAGCCGTTTGCCCTGAAGCTGCCGAAAAGCATTACCGCAAACGGGATCGACGTATTTCCCATTGACAAAAGGTATGCCGACAAACAGACCGCCGTTCACACCATAGGCTATCTGGACGGTTCCGGCGCAGGCGCCGCCGGGATAGAAAAGGCGTTCAACAAGCAGCTGACGCAGAATCAGGGACAGATTTCCGTCACCTATAAGGTGGACGCCGTCAACCGCGTGCTGGCGGGAGAGGACAAAAAGATCAGCGATTCCTCGTATCTGCACAACAGCGGGGTGGTGCTGACAATCGATAAGAATATTCAGGAGATCGCCGAAGAAGCCGCCGGGAAATATCTGACCAAGGGCGCGGTGATCGTTACGGAGGTACCGTCGTGCAAAATCCGCGCGATGGTCAGCCTGCCCGACTTTTCCCCGAACAACATCGCGGCGGCGCTGAAAGCGGAGGGCTCTCCGCTCGTCAACCGCTGCCTTTCCGCGTATAACGTGGGTTCCGTATTCAAGCTCGTTTCCGCTTCCGCCGCTCTGGAATACGGCGTTTCGCCGGACACCCAGTACACCTGTACCGGCTCGATCGACGTGGACGGCGGCATTTTCCATTGCTTTAACGGGGAGAGCCATGGCGCTGAAAATATGAAATCAGCAATCGCGCAGTCCTGCAACACCTATTTTATCAATCTCATGAAGCAGGTGCCCCAGGCCCAGTTTTTGCTGATGGCACAGAGCATGGGCTTTGGCCGCTCCTTTGAGATTGCGCCGGGCGTCTCGTCGGCTTCGGGCAATCTTCCCACCTTAAAAAGCCTCAATATCCCCAGGGCTCTGGCGAACTTTTCGTTCGGGCAGGGGGATCTGACCGCCACGCCTCTGCAGATTGCGGCAATGGTGAACGCGATCGCAAGCGGAGGGGAGTATACGCAGCCCTACCTGTACGAGGGCCTTGTGGATGAAAATCTGAAATACACGGCGAAAGCGCCCGCGCAGGAAAGCACTCAGGTGATATCACAGAACACGGTGGACCTGCTCCGGGATTTTATGAAGGAATCCATTGAGACGGGAACCAGCAAAAAGGGCAAACCGGCCAAGGGCGGGGCGGGCGCGAAAACCGCGACCGCGCAGACGGGACGGTATGTGAACGGGGTGGAGGCGGTCGAATCCTGGTTTTCCGGGTTCTATCCGTATGAAAACCCGAAGTACGTGATCACGGTGTTTGCGGAGGACGGCACCGGCGGCGGCGCGACCTGCGGTCCGGTCTTCAAGCAGATTGCCGACGCGCTGGCCGATAAAATCGGTCAATAACCGACAATTAGATTGACAAGCCGCGGGATTCAGTTTATAATCAGGATGAAATAAAGTGAATCGTGCCGGGAACCCCGGCACAGTAATAAAGGCGATGAAGGGTACGAAGGTGCCGGGCACTGCAAAAGAGAGGAAATTCACGGCTGAAAGATTTCCGCGGCTGCTGTCACCGAAGCCAACCCGCAGCCCCGCGGTGAAGAACCGCGGCGTTTTCTCCGCGTTAAGGGGGTTCAAGCGGCGCTCAGGCGCAATTTGGGTGGTACCACGGATTTCTCCGTCCCATTGTGGACGGTGAAGTCTATTTTTTTGCGGCGCGCCGCAATTTCAAAGTTAATTATTTTTGCCTGACAGGCGGAATGGAGTTATTGCAATGGAATGGACAGGGTTAAATGAACTGCGTGAAAAATATCTGTCGTTTTTTGAATCGAAAGGGCATCTGCGCCTGCAGAGCTTTTCGCTGATTCCCAAGGACGACAACAGCCTTTTGCTGATTAATTCCGGCATGGCACCGATGAAAAAATATTTTACCGGAGAGGTGACTCCCCCGCGCAAAAGAGTGACGACCTGCCAGAAATGCATCCGTACGCCGGACATTGAGCGTGTCGGCATCACCGCCCGTCACGGCACCTATTTTGAGATGCTGGGCAATTTTTCCTTCGGCGATTATTTTAAGTACGAGGCTACCGCCTGGGCGTGGGAATTCTGTACCAAAGTGCTGCAAATGCCGGTGGATAAGCTTTGGGTCACCATTTATACCGATGACGACGAAGCGTTTGAAATCTGGACGAAGGAAGTCGGCGTCGACCCGTCGCACATTGTCCGCCTGGGAAAAGAGGACAATTTCTGGGAGCACGGCTCCGGCCCCTGCGGCCCCTGCTCCGAAATCTATTTTGACCGCGGCGAACAGTACGGCTGCGGCTCGCCGACCTGCGGCGTAGGCTGTGACTGCGACCGCTACGTCGAATTCTGGAACGTGGTGTTCTCCCAGTTCAACAGCGACGGCAAGGGCAACTACCCGCCGATGGAGCATCCGAATATCGACACCGGCATGGGGCTGGAGCGTCTTGCCTGCATCATGCAGGGCGTGGACAACCTGTTCCTTGTCGATACCGTTCAGAACATTATGAAGCATATCTGCCGTATTTCCGGCGTCAAATACGGCGACGATCCGAAAAAGGACATTTCCCTGCGGGTCATCACCGACCATATCCGCAGCACCACCTTTATGATCGGCGACGGCGTCATGCCGTCCAACGAAGGCCGCGGCTACGTCCTGCGCCGCCTGCTCCGCCGTGCCGCGCGCCACGGGCGCCTGCTCGGAATCAGCCGCACGTTCCTTGCGGAGGTTGCGCAGACGGTCATCGACGAGAATAAAAACGCATATCCAGAACTGGATGAAAAACGCGCCATGATCACAAAGCTCATCGGCGTGGAGGAAGAAAGCTTTGCAAAAACGATCGATCAGGGGCTTCAGCTTCTGAGCGGCTATATTGACAACAGCGGCAACAAGGTGTTTTCCGGCGCGGACGCGTTCCGCCTGAACGATACCTACGGCTTCCCGATCGATCTTACCAAGGAAATTCTGGCGGAGCGCGGCATGACCGTTGATGAAGAAGAATTCCAGCGCCTGATGCGGGAGCAGCGCGAACGCGCTCGGGCCGCGAGAAAGAACGCCGGAGCGGACGCCTGGGAAGGCGAAAGCGACCTGCTGGAAAATGTTCCGGAAACCGCGTTCCTCGGCTATGGGCAGATGGAGACCGCGGCAAAGGTCCTTGCGATTATCCGCGGCGGCGAACGCGTACCATCCGCAACCGCAGGCGACGAGATTACTCTGGTGCTCGACAGGACCGCCTTTTACGCGGAAAGCGGCGGACAGGTCGGCGATACCGGCTCCATCGAGTCTGCCGATGCGATGCTGGAGGTCAGAAATACCACCAAGAACCATGCGAAAAATTATCTGCATCACGCCGTTGTGACGGCCGGGCAGATCAGCGTCAATGAAGAAGTCAAAGCTTCCGTAGACCGGGAAAGACGCCTCGCCGTCATGCGCAACCACACGGCCGCGCATCTGCTTCAGGCCGCGCTGCGCAGGGTGCTGGGCGACCACGTGGAGCAGGCCGGACAGCTTGTCAATGAAAAGCATGTCCGCTTCGACTTTACGCATTTTTCCGCTCTGACAAAGGAAGAGCTGGGAAAGGTCGAACAGCTTGTCAATCAGGTGATTCTGAGCGGAACAAACGTGGAGTGCCGTGAAATGCCGATCGAAGAGGCAAAGAAGCTGGGCGCGATGGCCCTGTTCGGTGAAAAATACGGCGATATCGTCCGCGTTGTCACCGTCGGTGGTTTCAGTCGTGAATTCTGCGGCGGTACCCATATGGACAACACCGCGAAAATCGGCCTGTTTAAAATCCTGTCGGAAAGCTCCGTCGCCGCCGGCGTGCGCCGGATCGAGGGCGTTACCGGCACGGGCGTGCTCGACCTGATGAACCGTACTATCGGCGAGATCGACGAGGCGGCCGCCGCATTGAAGCTGAACAATTCTTCCGAGCTGGTGCAGAAAGCGGCTCAGCTTTCCGCGGAGCTGAAGGAAAAGGACAGGACCATAGAGGCGCTCAACTCCAAGCTGGCGGGAATTCAGATCGACAGCTTGATTGCCGGCGCGAAGCAGGTGGGCGGCGTTCAGGTCATCACCGCCGTGTTCCCCGGAACGGAGCCGGACGCGCTGCGCGCCCTCTGTGACAAAGCGCGCGACCATGCCCCAAACATGGTTGCCGTGTTTGCCGGAACCCGGGACGGAAAGGCCAACATCGCCGCGTGTGTCGCTAAGGAAGCACTGGCGAAGGGCGTCAACGCCGGTCAGATCGTGCGCGCGGTCGCACAGCTTGCGGGCGGCAACGGCGGCGGCAGGGCGGACAGCGCCATGGCCGGTGCGAAAGATTTGTCAAAGCTTGACGGCGCTCTGGCGGAAGTTGAGAAAATTGTTGCCAATATGCTCAAATGATACTATAATAATAGCGTTGCATTGTTAGAACAAAGGAGGTCTCAGCGTGGACTGCGTGTTTTGCAAAATAGCGAACGGCGAAATTCCCAGTAAAAAGGCGTACGAGGATGGCCGTGTGCTGGCGTTTTATGATCTGGATCCCCAGGCGCCCGTGCACATTCTGATTATTCCAAAAGAACATATTCAGTCTGTGGAAGATATCACGGAGGAAAACAGCGCGATCGTCGCCCATATTTTTGAAGTGGCGGCGAAGCTCGCAAAGGAAAACAATCTGGAAAAAGGGTTTCGTGTTGTCAGCAATGTGGGAAAGGACGGCGGTCAGAGTGTGCCGCACCTGCATTTCCACCTGCTTGGGGGCCGTTCCATGAAGTGGCCTCCGGGCTGATAAACAGCGTTTTATTTCAATCGGAAAGGTCGAATAATAATGGGTGAATATTACAAGATGACAATCGCGGGCTGCGAGCGCGAATTGCCGATTTGTCCGATCAGCGACACGCTTGACATCGCGGGCTTTGTCATGCTCGGCGACGTGGAGATCACTGAGAAAACGGCGGCCGCGCTTCTCGAGAAATGCCCGGAGCATGATGTCGTCGTCACGGCGGAAACAAAGGGAATCCCGCTCTGCTACGAAATGGCCCGTCAGGGCTGCCGCCGTTACATTGTCGCGCGTAAAAGCGTAAAAGCGTATATGCGCAACCCCATTCACGTAGAGGTGAAATCCATCACCACGGATCATGTGCAGAAGCTTTATCTTGCGGAAGACGATTATAAGGGACTGAACGGCAAGCGCGTCCTGATTGTGGACGACGTGATCAGCACGGGAGAATCCCTTGCGGCAATGGAGGACCTTGTCAGGCAGTTCGGCGGCAAGATTGTCGGCCGCGCCTGTGTGCTCGCCGAGGGCGATGCCAAGGACAGGGACGATATTATTTATCTGGAGCCTCTGCCGTTGTTTTTTAAATAATCCGGACATTTTCATTTCGGGGGAGTTATGATGAAGCGGCCGCTTGTGCTGGTGGGTTTTTGTTATCTGCTGACACTGGCGGCCGCTGTTTATTTTGGCCCGGAGCTGTCGCTGCTTCTTGCCTGTGCCTCCCTCGCGGGGTTCCTGATTACCGCGCTGGCGCCGAAAACGCGTGCTGTCGGCGTGTTTCCCGCCGCTTTGCTCACGGTGTCGCTGGCATTCGGCGGCTTTTATGCGTATCATCAGTCCCAGGTGGAACCGGCGAAGCTGCTTGCCGGTCGGGATGCGGTGATCGACGGTACCGTCTGTGAGCTTCCTTATCAGGCGTACAACCGGTTTTATTATATTGTGGAAGTCAATGACATCTCTCTGAAAGACGCCCCCAGGCCGCTGAAAATACGGATTTCGTCACAGGGCGCTCTGAACGTGGAACCGTATTCCCATGTGAAAGGGAAGGTGCATTTGTTCCTGCCTTCGGGCGGAGAGGGCTATTCCTCGCGCTCCTACTACGCTTCCAAGGGAATCACCCTGTTTTCCTACCTTTATGAATATGAAAACGTGCGGGTGAGCCCCCCTACACGAAAGCCGCCGTACTATTACGCGCTGAAGCTTCGGTCCGCGCTGCTGAAATCCGTCCGCTCCATGCTGCCTCCCAGCGAGGCCAAGCTGGTCAACGGGGTCCTTTTCGGCGATCAGACCAGCCTTTCCCCGCAGGTGACCGCCGATTTCCGGGCCATCGGCGTTTCCCATATTTTATCCGTTTCCGGGCTGCACATGACGACGATGGCGGAACTGATCCTGATGCTGCTCCTGTTTTTTAGGGTGCCGAAGAAGCCCGCGGCGGCTCTGGCCGGTGTCGGCGTCGTCTGCTTTATGGCAGTTACCTGCTTTGTCCCATCCGTTACGCGCAGCGGGGTGATGTGCCTGATCTACCTTTCGGGCATGCTTTTGTCCCGTCATCCGGATTCGCTGAATTCCCTGAGCATTTCCGTGCTGCTGATCGGCTGGTCGAACCCGTACGCCGCTGCGGATGTGGGCTTGTTGCTCTCGTTTTCCGCAACACTGGGGCTGATTTTATTTTCCGGACAGACGGCTGGCTATTTGAACCGGAAATATGATAAAATAAAGAAGATCGGTCCCCTTGTGCGCGGGGTCAACGGAATTCTGGGGACCACCGTATGGGCGGTGCTTTTTACGCTGCCGATCGTCATCCTTTCTTTTCAAAGTGTTTCGCTTGCCGCGCCGATTGCTAATCTTCTGGAGCTGGTCCCTTCTACGCTGATGATGAATTTTGCGGCCATTGCCGCCGTAATCAATCTGATTGCCCCGCAGTCCTTCCTTGCCATGCCGTTTGCGCTGGTTTCGGGGCTGCTGGCGAAATATATGCTTGCCTGCGCGCACTGGCTTGCGCAAACTCCGTTCGCCTCTGTTTCGGCGTCCTACGGATTTGTGACGGTCTGGCTCTCCGCTACGGTCCTTTTGATTGCCGCGACCGTTCTGATGATGAAAAACCGGAAGCTGTTCCGGGTCACCGCGCTGCTTTCGCTGACGTTGCTTCTGACCGGTATTTTTTCTTATCAGCTTTCCATGCGCAACGTGACGCGCCTTGCCGTTCTGGACGGCGCCGGGTCCGTCGTTCTTACGCGCAACGGCCGCGCGGCGGTGATCGGCTGCGGGGGCTTTCGCTCCGAAACCGTCGGCAGTTATCTGCGCAGCCAGGGGGTAACGAAGCTGGATGTCCTTCAGCCGCTGACCCTGACGGCGGAGGAAGCAAAAAACGCGGCGGAGCTGATGAATGCGTTTACGCCGGACAGGCTTGTGATCCCAAAGGACGAGATGGTCGATACGTATATCCGTAAGGCGGTTACGCAAGCGGGCAGCGTGGCCCCATACGATCTTTCCGCCGACACGAAATTGTGGGAGAATACGGAGGTGCAGGTGCGGTTTGACGGCACTGCTGCCGCGGCAAGGATTACGGCCGGCGGCGTGTCGGTTCTGGTTTTCCCCGCCGGGGCAAAGCTTGACGGCCTGCCGGAGGAATGGCTTTCCTCCGATTTTGCGGCGGCGGATTCCGTTCCGAAAAACGCAGACCTGCTTCATCCCTTGTTTACCATCCTTTCTGCAGATGGGGAAACGATGGGACAGGACGTTTCACAGATAAAAAAGCTGAACCCGATCGTGACGGGCGGCGCCGGAAATATTGTGCTGCAGATAAAGGACGACGGGACTTTACAATTAAGGAGGGAGTAATATGCCAGAAATTACCGAGGCGGAACTGAAAAAACAAATTGAAAAAGCGGATTTTGTAAACCTCTATTTTCTGCATGGAGAAGAAAAGTATCTGGTTGGCTTCTATGCGAAAAAGCTGATTGCCAAAGCCGCGGGGACCGCGTTTTTGGATTTTAATTTTCAGCGCTTTGACGATTCTGCCACGATTGATCAGATCGCGGCGGCGGTGGAAGCGCTCCCTTTCATGGCGGAGCGCAAATGCGTGGCGGTCTCCGACCTGGATGTGGAAGGCCTGCGCGCGCAGGAAGCGGCCAAACTGGACGAGCTTCTGAAAAGCGTTCCGGACACAACCGTGCTGGTGTTCTATCTGCCGTCCGCGGAAATCGATTATAAAAAAGATAAAAAATGGAAAAAGCTGATGGATACGGTCAATCAGGCGGGCGTGACGGTTCACCTGAAAAAACGCTCCGGACCGGACCTTGAAAAAGCCCTGTGCGCAGCGGCGGCAAAACGGGGCTGTGATCTCTCGCGGCAGAACGCCGGGCGTATTGTCGGTTACTGCGGAAACGACCTGCAGACGCTGTATAACGAGCTGGAAAAGCTATGCGCTTTTGTAAAGGAAGGCGCGATCACCGCGCAGACGATTGACGCGCTGGTGGTGAAGAATCTGGAAACCCGGGTATATGATCTGTCCAAGGCGGTTATCGCGGGCCAGTACGACAAAGCCTACGGGATTCTGGACCTCCTGTTTTATCAGAATGAGGAGCCCGTTTCCGTTCTGGCGGTGCTTTCCTCCGCGTATATCGACATGTACCGCGTCAGGGCTTCCATTCAGAGTGGATTCACCGCGTCGGAGCCCGGAAAGCACTTTGACTATGCCCGCAAGGAATTCAGGCTCACCAACGCGGAGCGGGACGCGAAGAAACTGACCACGCCCATGCTGCGTCAGAGCCTTCAGGCGCTTCTGGGGGCGGATACCGCGCTGAAAAGCGCGCGCGGCGACCGGCGCATCATTATGGAAAAGCTGATCGCGCAGCTTTTACTCATAGCGGAAAGGGAGAAAACGGCTTGATTAAAATAAAGGAAGCGGTCATAGTAGAGGGGAAATACGATAAGATCAAGCTTTCCTCGATCATTGACGGTTTAATTATAGAGACGCGGGGATTCCGGATTTTCCGCGATAAAGAACAAATGGAAATGATTCGCCGGCTGGCGGACAACCGCGGAATTTTGGTTTTGACGGACAGCGACTCCGCCGGATTCCTCATCCGGAACTACCTTTCCGGCGCGGTCAGCCCGGAAAAAATCAAGCATGCCTATATTCCCGATATTTTCGGGAAAGAGGGCCGCAAGGATAAACCCTCCAAGGAAGGAAAGCTCGGGGTGGAAGGGGTGCCTGTGCAGGCAATCGTTGACGCCCTGCGGCGCGCGGGCGTCACCTGCAGCGAGGACGAAGCTCCCGCGGGACGGAAGATTGCCAAAACGGACCTTTATCTTGCCGGCCTGTCCGGTGGGGAAAACAGCGCGCAGAAAAGAAGGACATTTTTAAAGGAGCTGGCATTGCCAGAGCATCTGGCGGTAAATTCGATGGTCGGCGTTCTGAACAGCATTATGACTTACGACGAATTTTGCAGTTTAATTGACAAACTTTTTAAAAATTCGTAATTTGGGGTTGACAATGGGATGAATAGAATGATATAATAACTCTCGCTGAGTCGCGCGAGTGCTGGAACTGGCAGACAGGCACGTTTGAGGGGCGTGTGTTGTATGACGTATGGGTTCAAGTCCCATCTCGCGCACCAATAAAACCCGGAAGGCCGCATGAATGTTGGCTTTCCGGGCCCTTTTTTTGCATAAAAGAAGCCTCAATGGGCTTCTCGACCTGCGAGTAACATCCCGGCTTCGGGTGCCTGTAATAGTCTCGTTTTAGCGTGCACATATTATAGACTTCGGCTCCGTCAACGGCGATATAAGTTCTGCCGATACCATCATGCATACGGTAGTTCGAACTGAAAAACTTTACTCTATCTTTCAGCGAATCACAAGTGAAATTTTCCAGTTTCTTTTTGGTTTGACTCCACATTTCAGAAACTCCTTATAATAATAGGTTGATTTTCCGGAAGACCAAACAGGCAGCTATGGCCAAGAGGTCGGACCACCAGCCTCATAGACAAAGATAAAGCTTCATCGGACAAACCGGTGGGCTTTTTTAAATTTACAGGGTAGGCCCTTCTGACCGTTTATTGCAGCATAAAGAGGTAAAAAAAGTTTCGGTATCGAGAACTTTTTGCATTGCTGGTGCGTCTTTATTAACGAGACCGAACAGATGGGAAAGCGGGAGAAAAACGATGCGCAAACAAATACCGGACGATTTAAAGGAATGTATCGAAAAGAACAAAGAAAGCATGTATCGCTTGGCGTACAGTTATACGAAGAGTAGGGAAGCGGCGCTGGACGTCATTCAGGAAACGGTGGTGCACGCTTTGGAAAAGGCGCATACGTTACGGGATCCCTGTAAAATGAAGAACTGGGTTTTCCGCATACTGGTAAATGAGAGTGTCAGCTGGTATCGGAAGAATAGGCGTACGGTATCGCTTTCTGAGCAGGACGGGGTACCATTACAGGACAGCACGGCGGAAGTCGCCGAGGCGCTGGATGTTTACAGGGCCGTACAGGCGTTGAATCCAGAACTGAAAACCGTCATAATCCTTCGGTATTATGAAGATATGCGGTTGGAAGACATCGCGAAAATTACGCATACGCCATTGAATACGGTGAAATCCCGGCTGCGGCGTGGCTTGGACCAGATTAGAAAATACCTATAAGGAGGGTGTGTCTTATGATGCTGGAAGATTATCTCAGAGAATCAAAAGTCTACTACCGTGAAATTCCAACCCCGGCGGAGCTGCAGGACAGAATTGCAGCTGCGTACCGCTCGTTCCGGCCGGAAACTGCCAGGGAAATGCGCGTTTTGCGGTGGATAGCGGTGTCTGCGGCGAGCATGTTCGCAATGTTTGTTATTTTGCTCAACAGCAGCCCGGTGTTTGCCCGTTCGACTCACGGAATCCCGGTGGTGGGCGACATTGCCCGAGTCTTTACGTTTCGCGAGGATTTCAAGCAGGATCCAGGTCAGACTCTTACCGTCAGGGAGCCCAAAATTTCCGGACTGAAAAATAACGCCAATCAGAATCAAATCAATCTCCTCATTCAGACGAAGGTAGAAACGGCGCAGAAAATGCTGGAAGAGAGAAGCGAGCAGGAACGGGAAGCCTTCCTTCAGACAGGAGGCAAGGCGGAAGATTACATTCCCGCCAAATCATCCATCACATATTCTATAAAATACAGCAATACCAAAATGCTCTCCTTTGTGTTGGACATCACATGGGATAGGGCACAATCTTCCCTGGAACAGGTTTTTTACGACCTGGACCCTAACACCGGGGCTGCATTGACACTCGAAAATCTGCTCGGCAGGGATTACAAAGCCGTGGTGGATGACAGTATCCGTAAGCAAATGGAGGAACGCACCGCACAGCATAGCGACTGGATGTATTTTACCGGGTCCGATGGGTTTCAGGGCATTCGTCAGGACCAGAAGTTTTATGTTAACGCGGATGGAAAGGTGGTCGTTGTGTTCGACAAATATGAGATTGCCCCCGGATTCATGGGCCCGCAGGAATTTATCATTTCTGCCGTGCAGCCGTCAGGCGCGTCCTCAGCAGGCTGATCCATGAAAGTACTCTGTTTTCCCGACGGAATCGATCCAATGTATCCTGTTCCGATACCATTGCGGCTGCACGGAAACCCATTTATCCGGAGAGTGGCTTTCCGGGTGCAAAAATGCCGCCCGTTGAGGACGGCAAGAGAATTACATGGATGGGTCGCTGTCTTTCCTGCTTCCGTTTTGAGCAGGTTTCGCAGTTTCCTTATCCTCTCTGGGGGTCGGCATTAGGATTGGTACCGGAGCCGGAACGGTTGGAATATGTGCGGGAGAAACCGAGTCCGGATCAGGCACAAGCAATTTTTCTTTCATCAATTCAATCTCCTTTCGGAAATTAGCCTGTCCAAATCGCTTGGGTTTTATCAAAAACGGCTCTCACCGTGAAGCGAGAGCCGCAAATATTATTCAAAAGATGATCTTACCGGCGACGATGGCCTCCATTACGTCATTTGCCTGCAAGACGGGCTCCCATTTCAAATGCTTTCCGGCAGTCAATTGGAAACTGCTCCGCTTTTACGCGGGCCTTGTGTTCCTCGCTGAACATGGATGCCTCGTATTTGGAATAGTCATTAAATTGATAGGTGTCATTGCTGGTGATAAATTCAGATGGTCCGCCCAAACGTTCCAGCAGAACTTTATAACGGTCGAACAGTACGTTGTAGCCAAGCTTTTCCATAGCGTCTTTCGGGACATTCATTGTGTAGATAAAGCCTGATGACAGTTTTCCCTGAAAGGTGGAGGGATGCCCGGTATTGTAAGTCATAGCGGAGAACAGCAGACGTTCGAGAAACAAGAGCATTTCACCCGTTATATTCGCAAAATAGATCGGTGTACCAAGCAGGAGTACATCACAGTGGATGATCTTCTCAAGTACGTCGGTCAGATCGTCCCGCATTGCACAGCGGCCCAGTGCCCCGCCTTTTCTTTTACATGCAAAACAACTGATGCAGCCTCTGTATTGCAGATCGTACAGGTGGATCATTTCGGTCTGTGCCCCGACCGATTCCGCGCCGCCCAGCGCGTTTTGCAGCAGGGTAGCCGTATTCCACTTCTTTCTCGGACTTCCATTCACAGCGATTACGTTCATAAGGGGTCATCCTTTCAAATATTTCATTGTATGGAATTATTATACTCTTCCCGTCAAGTCCCCTTATGTCTGTATGCAGTATAAAAAGAGCCATTTTGTTACAGAGCTGCTTTGGCTGTCCGTCTTCGATATGCGGCCGTACGCCGGAAACAGTACCGTAAGAACGGAACCGCCGCCCCGGAAACAAGCCGCTGACGCATTATTGAGGGGAAAGCAATTTTAAGCCGATAATTCCAGCTATGATAAAAGCAACACAGAAAATTTGGGGGATGCTGATTTGTTCATGGAAGAGAACGATCCCTAAAATAAGCGTTCCCGCTGTACCAATTCCGGTCCATACGGCGTAAGCCGTTCCGAGGGGCAGATTTTTTAAAGACAGAGATAAAAAATAAAAGCTTGCGATCATCCCTGCCACCGTTATCACACTCGGGACAGGCTTTGTGAAGCCCTGTGAATATTTCAGGCTGACAGCCCAACATGTCTCGAAAATCCCTGCTATTGCCAACAGTAACCAATGCATGTTTTTCACTCCTTTTAAAAATGTACAAAAATAAAAAGCCATGGAAGATATAAAAATATCTCCCAGGCTTTTGTCCTTCCGTGAACGCAGTATCCTGCGCGCTTTATCTCGGTGCAGACCAGCTGTTAACTGCGGAACCCTATAAAGCTTTTCCTAGAATAGCAAATCCGATGAAAAATGTCAATATGAAAAACAATATTTGAATACAAATCCCATCGTAGATTACTGCATGGACTGACATTCCCGCACGCATTTTCTGCATTCTGCGGCGCATTTCATACAGTGATCGTCTTTAAATGCTCCGCATTCCTGAGCGCACTCATTGCAAATCGTCGCGCATAGTTTGCATAATTCCATCGCATGGCAGGAATCCACCGCCATAAAGGAGGATGCTTCCTTACAGATACAAGCACATTCATGAAGCTTGGCAATGCACTTTTTCCTGTTTGCTGCGTCGGGTTCGTCAAGGCACATTTTCATACATTCCAAACACGCCTGTGCGCATTTGTTGCATTCGTCAATGCAGGTTTGATTTTTATTATTCATATTTACAATCCCCATAAACTAACTCCTGTAGATTTTATTTCTACTATTATTTCTGAGAAGTTAAAATTTATGTGGGATGATATCCGATAGCCGTTTTCTATTCCTGCCACTCGTAAATGGAGAGGATACGCGGCGTAAACTCATGAAAACGATGTTCTTCGTTCGTAAGCGAAACGAGAAAATGACCCTCGGCACGATATACGCCGCTGGTGTAAAGATGCGCTTCGGCATCGCTTGACCGGCAAGCTCCGCAGTTTGCACAGCTGCATGCGTCCGGGTTTTCAAATTCCACCCAAACCGGTTTTCCGTTATAATCTGTTAAGTTCCGAATCATTTTTCCCTTCATAATATCACCTGCCTTATTTTATTATACTTCACTTTTTCCTGATTGTACAATAATATTCTTCCCGAATAGCCGGGATGCTTCTGTTAACAGCTTCATAGACAAATCTACACCGAATTAATTAGTAAGTTTTTTTCTTGAAAATCATTAACCATTCTGCTATAATACAATTAAAATTGAGCTTTTATAATTTTGGGGGATAGGTTTGTGCACGAATCTATAATACAATAATTAGCTCAATTCACAATTTGGGACACCCTCTCAACTGCTTTCGGGCGGCTGGGAGGGATTTTTAATTAGGATTAAGGCGGCAGGACCGCCGGATTTGAACTAACTCAGAATATTAATCACTGACCAACAGCGGAAATTTGCCTATTTCTCCATTACGCGTCATAGATTTTATAGAAATGCTTGATAGGGGGAGTTTGCATGAAACTGCTTTTCTCAAAGCAGGTAAAAAGGTTCGTTGGGCTTGTAGTTGTCGTTTGTTTGCTGGTTGCGGCGCTTTTTAATACGGCGGGGTACTTCTTTCACTGCAAATATATCAGCGTTGCGGCAGCGGTAGCCGAGGTGGATCAATACGAAGTAAGGACCGGGCTTTTGATGGATGCAATGGACCGGGTAGGGGTATGCGCGCCGGAAGCAGCCGCCGTGGTATGGGCTGACGGTCTGAAAAGCAGAAGCGGGGCGATGCAATATTCCGTAATGGATTCCAGACTCAAAAAAGAGTATGTCAAACAGCTCGGCCAATACAATTCCAATTGGGTAACGGGAATGTCCAGTCCCTGGATAGAAAGCTATAAAATCACCAATCAAATGCAGATGGGAAGCGATCAATATGCGATTCAGCTTTCTTTTTCCACGGCAACATCGAGCGGTCCCGCCGGGGACTATAACGCTGCGCTGACGGTCGTCAAAGACGGCGACTTTTGGCGTATCACGAAAATATCCGCGGACGAAGGGTTACACCCGTATATGGGTGTATTATAAAAGAATAATCTAAATTATAAAGGCTGCCGCCAAACGACAATCATCGTTTGGCGGCAGCCTTTTATTGAGAATCGTTCTATTGGCAGTTCGCTTTTTGAATTCGCCGTGGGCCTTTTTCAAACCAGACAGCCGGCCCTGGTATTGAGCCAGTTAAGAAACAGATATTTCGCAAACGGCTCCGTTTCGAACCGGCGGCATAATTCATCCAATTGGGAATAGGTGTATCCGAATTCCTCCTGAAACAGTTCTTCACACCAGACCTGCTCTTTCAGATAAAAAACAACCTTTTCCACGTTGGGGAAAACGTTCAGGCTGAACAGGACGTCCTGGCATTCCCAGTAGCGGTTGAAACGGTCACAGAAGCAGCCCAGGGTAGCCCACTGCGTTTCCGCGGAACGGCGCCATACGGCGCTCAGTTCATAGACAAAGCCGCTCATAGCCAGCCGGTGCGGAGAGTCGGACCTTCGGATCGTTTCCAGAAGCTCCGGGGGAGACTGGACCGGGGTCATCAGACGACCGTTTTCGGGATGAAGAACATAGTAACATACGGTGGGGAGAAAGACGTACTGCACAAAACCCAGCACCGATTCGATACCGGGATGGCAAGCCCAGTTGCTGTCCAGCAGGAGACGCTGTCCGTCCACCGCACAGGCATTGATAAAAACGGGAGTTTCCAGCTGCTCCGGCGGGACGAACAGGTCGTTCCACACGTCCTGTTTTCCTAAAGTCCATTCCCAATAGCCGGGCTGCCGATATTTGCAGGACGGGCCGGGCATGGCGGTTACCTCGAGTAGTGCTCGACAACCAGCTGATCGTCGATTTCCACGGGGATTTCGTCCCGGAGGGGCAGGCGGAGAAGCGTGCCGCTGAAAGCGTTGAAATCCCGTGTCACATAAGGCACGGCAAATCCCTTTCCCTCCAGAAAATTAGCGCGGAACGCTTCGTTGCTTCTGGATTTCTCACGAAGGGAAACCACGTCGTCCGGTTGGATCGTATAGGATGGAATTGTGATTTTTTGGCCGTTTACCAGAATATGGCCGTGCGTTACCTGCTGGCGCGCCAAACGGATGGAATTGGCGAAGCCGATCCGGTATACCATATTGTCCAGACGGCGCTCCAGCGTTTGCAGCAGGGCGTCGCCCGTTTTTCCCGGAGCCCTTTCCGCCGCGGAATAATAACGCATCATCTGCTTTTCCAGAATTCCGTAGTATGCCTTGACTTTTTGCTTTTCGATCAGCTGCAGGCCGTATTCCGAAACCTTCCTTCTCTTACTGAAGGCCGGTGCGTTTGCCCTCTTCATCGCCTTTGGGTGTCCGCAGATGTTTACCCCCAAATGTCTGCATTCCTTGAAACGGGGGCCTCTTCTTGTTGCCATTCTTGTTCGTCTCCTTTATCTGTTTCATTTCATGTTGCCTTCAAACAAGTTAGTCTTGTCTAACTACAGGGCCACATAACATATTTTTAACGAAATTATTATAGCAGATTTGTAAAATCATGGCAAGGCGAAAATCAAAAGAAGCGAGAAAATGGTTTTTTGATGGATCAATAATAGCAAAAGGAGTCCTGCCGCTGTGTTCGGCGGCAGGACCCTTTTTCGGAGCGTTTGTTGAGCAAGGGTTAAACAGAGTTTTTATCAAGCTCAGGCAGTCTCGGTGCTGCCCGCTTTCTTTTCGTCCTTTTTGACAATCCGGAACAGAACGAAAGCAAAGACACAGCAAAGAGCGGCCATTACCAGGGCATAGACAAACATCATGTTATAGCCCGCTTTGCCGGGGTTCGCGTCCATCCAGCTGCCAATCATGGTGTACATGAAAATGTCGGGGGAATAGCCCAGGAAGGATACGAAGCCGGAAACACGGCCGGTGGAATTGACCGGAAGATGTGCGTCGTCGATGATGGCGAAGTACATGGAACGTACAACATAGATGATGAACAGGCCGAAGATGAAGTTGACAATAACGACGTTCAGCACCGCGGCAGATTCCGGCAGGACCAGGAATCCGAGGAAGGACGCGATGAACAGTACGGCAGAACCGATGATGACCTTGATACGGGAGCCGATCTTATCAGCCAGGAATCCGCCGATGACGCCGCCGATGGCCTGAATGACGTAGCGGAAGGCGCCGAGCGTTGTGCCCACGGATTCCGGAGCGCCGTAAACCTTCACACAGTAGGTGTTCAGGTAGCCCAGCATCCCATAAATGCTGTATGCGGTAAAGACGATCGCGCAGATAACCCATACGCGCGGCAGCTTCATGGCGTGCAGCATGCCTTTTGCAATGTCGAGGATGCCCTCGGAGTTTTCTTCTCTTTTTGTGTCTTCAATAAAGAACCAGTTGAGGACGCCGATAATGATAACGACAATCGCGCAGACACGGATGGCCCACTGTGCGCCCAGAACCTTATCTGCAAAATGATTGTAGGCCGCCATCATACCGAATACCAAGAGTGCGTTCATAATGCCGCGAAGACCTTCCTGAAGGCCGAACAAGCGGCCCTGCTCCTCGCTGGAACCAAGCATACGGGTCGCTTTGATGCACGCCGACCAGTATGTAATAATGGTGGAAATACCCATCAAAACAAAGATGATGCGGCAGACGTTATAGCCGGGGAACATGGAGAACCAGAGTCCCAAAATACCGGTTGTGATGAATGAAAAAGTCAGCAGTTTCCTTGCGGAAAATTTATCGGCGATCATACCGCCGACGAAATAGGATAACAGGGCCATTGAAGCATAACCGGACGACAGAAGCCCCATCTGTTCGTTGGTAAGCTGCATTGCGTTTTGAATCTGAACATAGAAGGTTTCACGGATGTACGGTAACTGGAAAATGATGCCTGCACCTGCGGCAAGCAGCAGGAGAGTGCCGTATTTTTTGATAAATGCTTTGTTCATTTAACATTTCCTCCTCTTTTTTGTTTAGCTGCAGGATGACGAGAGACGCCCTGAAATTATCTGTGCACAATAATTTTAGAGAAAAAAAGAGTAACTTCAACCCATCCGCATGGACGGCGGATCGGTTGAAGTTACTCAATCTCTCAATCTCTCTGATAGTAACTGATGACAGTATACAGCAAATATTGCGAGTTGTCATTAAACAAAAACGCTAAATAAAATTCAGCAGAACTGGTCAAATTAAACAATTGACAAATAAAGTACCAGCCGTTATACTGTAGTCAGTTACCAAAGAGAGTAAGAGAAAGTAACTTTTTAATGGGCGTATACCCATTTGAAAGTTGCTTTCTCTTTTTTTATTGGTCAAAATGAGATGAAGAAAAGGAGTAAACAGCATGGCACTAATTGAAAGACAAAGCATCGTGGAAGGCCTGATCCGAATTCTTGGAAAAGAAAACGTAATCACGGATGAACAGGTTCTGAAAGAAAGCAGCCTTGATCGTTACAGAAAATATGAACAGGTCTGCGAAGTATATACACAGCCGATCCCCGCGGCAGTTGTTTATGTACACAGCACGGAAGAGGTCGCTGATGTGCTGAAATTCGCAAATGAATATCAGATTAATATTGTGCCGCGTACCGGTCATTCCGCAATCGAGGGCGGGCTGGAAACAGCTTTGGAAAACTCGATTGTTGTCGACGGTTCCCAGATGAACAAGGTCCTGAAGGTGGATCAATACAATATGCAGGTTACCTGCCAGTGCGGCGTTCCCTTACAGGATCTGGACGATATGCTCCGTGAGCAGGGCTATACCACCGGACATTCCCCGCAGTCCAAGCCTCTGGCACAGATGGGCGGCCTGGTAGCCACCCGCAGCATCGGCCAGTTCTCCACTCTGTATGGCGGCATCGAAGACATGGTCGTTGGCCTGGAAGCGGTTTTTCCCAACGGAAAAATCTGCCGCATCAAGAACGTTCCGCGTCGCTCCGTCGGTCCGGATATCAGAAATATCATCATCGGCAACGAAGGCGCCCTCTGCTACATTACGGAAGTGACCGTCAAAATATTCAAGTACCGTCCGGAAAACAATCAATTTATGGGTTACACGCTGGACAATATGAAAACCGGCTTTGAAGTGCTTCGTGAAGTGATGGTGGAAGGCTACAAGCCGTCCATCGCCCGTCTGTACGACCCCGCCGACGGCGCCATGAGCTTCTCTCATTTCGCCGCTCCCGGAAAATGCGTGCTGATCTTTACGACGGAAGGCCCTGCGGCGATCGCCGAGGCCACGGCAGCTGGTATCAAAGAAATCGTCGCACGCTATGACGAGTGCGAAGCGGTCGACCCGAAATATATTGAGAAGTGGTTCAGCCACCTGAACTGGGGCCCGGAGCAGATTGCACAGGAGCGCGAGGAAATCAGGGCGACACAGAACATCGGTATCACCACCGAGGTTTCCGGCTGCTGGGACTGTATTTATGAAATCTATGACACCGCCCGCAGGCGCATTATGGAAGAAGTGCCGGATATTACGCTGATCGGCGGCCATTCCTCCCACAGCTATATCAATGGTACCAATATGTACTTCGTTTACTATTACAATATCGTCGACTGCCCGCCGGAAGAGGAGATCAACAAATACCACAACCTCATCAACCGGATCATCTGCGAGCAGGTCGTTCAGTACGGCGGGTCCATCGCTCACCACCATGGCCTCGGCAAAGCCAGAGCGCACTATGTTCATGAAGAGTACGGTTCTTCCTTCTATATGCTGGATACCCTCAAGAAGGCGTTTGACCCGAACGGCATCATGAATATGGGAACGCTGATTCCACTCAGAAAATGATGAAACTCTTACTTCCTTTTTCCATCACCCCGGATCTGGAGGCCCTTTCCGAAGAGGATTGGGCCCTCCAGCCCGATTTAAAAGTTGATACGTCGTTCACGCCGCTGGACTGGAATAGCTTTGATGAAAGTGCGCTGGAAATGAGCCTGAAGCTATCCGACAACGGAGCTGCAGGCTCTTTTTGCTTTTACCGGTGTGCGCTGACCGTCGGCGGAATGCCCAGTGACCGGTTTTTGAAAACGCTGGCCGCGCTGAAATTCGATGAGCTTGTCCGGGTCGACCCCGGGGACGCGGATTTACGGTTCCGGCCCGAGGTGGTCGCCCGGCTCATCGCGGACTTTGCGCAGACACAGGCGCATCCTGATTTTATTCTGATGGGCCGGCAGACACAGGTTGGCGACAACGCCTGCACACCGCTTCTGACAGCGGAACTGCTGGGGTGGCCTTGCGTAACACAGGTGACTGCGCTGGAGTCGGCGGACGAACACCGCCTGCGCGTTACCGGCGCGGTTGACGGGGGAACGTCGGTACAGACGGTTTCCGCGCCCTGCGTTCTGAGCATCGGTGACGCTCCGTGCACCTATCTGCGTGTTCCGACGCTGAAGGACAAGATGGCCTACGGGAAGAAGCCCATTACCCTGCTGAAGCTGTCGGATTTTCCGGGAGCGGAAGCCCTGCTGTCCAGCCCCAACGCGGAGCTGCGTTCGCTCGCTCCCATCCGGAAGGAGCGGGAAGGCGTCCTGATCGAGGCGGATACGCCGGAGGAAAAGGCGGAAATTCTGTACCGAGACTATCTGAAAGGCAGGCTGAATCGCTTATGAAAGGAATACTGATGCTGAACGCTTGCACGAACGATTACCCGGACCAGTGCCGGCTGCTTGCGGGATTCCTAGAGCAGCGCACAAATGGAATCGAAGCGGACACGGCCGTTGTGTTTCACAGGGAAGAAGCCGATCGTGAGAAACTGCTTTGCGCGGTCCCGGTGCCAAAAGCCGTGTTGATCGGCCTTCCACAGGCGCGGACGGAAACCATGCTGAATCAGCTTGCTGAGCTGGGAGGCAGCGGGGAAACAGCAGTCTATCTGTTTGCCGGGAACTGCTTTGGGTCGGAGCTGGCGGTGCGGATGGGGCAGCGCTGCGGGGGCACGTTTATGGCGGCGGTCGACGGCCTACAGTGCGCCGGGGAGGAGATTACCGTCACCAAATCCGTATACGGCGGGCATATGGAAGCGGAATATGCGCTGAAGAAAGCGCCGTACTGCCTTTCCGTTTCCCGGTCCAGTGCCGAACCGGCAAAAGAGACCGGCCGGTCCGCCGTGGCCATAGAGGAGCGAACGGTCCGGGAAGGCCCGGAAAACGGCTTCTCCGAGGACTATGCTTTTATTCCCGGAAAAGAGGAAAAGAATCTGGAAACCGCGCCGTTTATTCTTGCCGCCGGATGGGGGGCAAAAAGCCGGGAGGGCGTCGACGCCATGGCGCAGGCCGCGGAAAAGATAGGAGCTGAATTCGGGGTCAGCCGCCCGGTCGCCATGAGCGCGTGGGCGCCCATGAGCAGCCTGATCGGCGTTTCGGGTGCCATGACAAAGCCGGAAATCTGCATTGCTGCGGGTGTTTCGGGCGCGCCGGCCTTTTATGCCGGAATTGAAAAAAGCGGGTTTATCGTTTCCGTCAATTCGGACCCGCGGGCGCCGATTCACCGAAAATCCAACGTTGTGATCGTGGACGACTGGCATAAGGTCTTACAGCATCTCAGCGAGATTTCCGAAAAGCCTTTAAAAGCAACCCGAAAGAACGAAGAATGATTATAATCTGATAGTGGGGTATGATTTCATGAACAGCCGTCCAATTTTTCCTATGGACGAATCGTATACGGAATATATTCGCGATGAGTCCCAGTTTTCCGGAGGCGCGCAGAGTATTTCGTTTCCGCGCAGCGAGGAAGAAATCTGTGCGATCCTCGGCGAACTGCGCGAGCAGCGGATTCCGGTGACGGTACAGGGGGGCAAAACCGGCATTGTCGGCAGCGGAGTGCCGCTGAGCGGACATCTGATGAATGTGGCCGACTGCAGCCGGGTACTGGAATATTCCGAAACGGACGGAAAATATTTGCTGACGGTGGAGCCCGGTCTGCGCCTGTCGGAGCTGAAGCAGTCGATTGCAAGGCTGGGAGGACCCGTCCGTCTTTTCTGGCCGCCCGAACCGACGGAGTCCACCGCGACGGTCGGCGGCGCAGCCGCAATGGCGGCTTCCGGAATCTGCGCTTATGCTTACGGGGACGCCAGGCAGTACTTTGAAGCGGCGCGCATGATTCTGGCCGACGGCACCGTGCGGGATATCCGCCGAGGGGAGCATTTTCTGGAAATAAACGGCGAACGGCTCGATGAGCTGGACGCGTTTCTCGGCAGCGAGGGGATGCTCGGCATTTTCTCCGCTCTGACTCTCCGCCTGATGCCCTGTCCCGCGGAGCAGTGGGGCATCGCCTTCTTTTTTGAAAGCCCTCGCGAAGCGTGGCGCTTTGCCGACGAGCTGCAGAGCGACCCGGTGGAGTCGGAAAAAGCGCGGGTGACCGCGGCGGAGTATATTGACGGGGATTCCCTCCGGCTCATAGAGCAGAAAAAAGAACTGCTGAGCAGTCTTGACAGTATTCCGCCCGTCGATCCGGCCTTTCACGCGATGATTTATCTGGAAATCGCGGGGGAGGAATCCGAAATCGAGGCTGTGGCGGAAGCCCTGATGGAACGGGCGATGCAGTACGGAAGTGATCCAGACCGCGCATGGGCGGTATCCGGTGAAAAGGAAATTGAGTCTCTGCGGGCCTTTCGTCACGCAATCCCGGAAACGGTCAATCTCGTGGTGGGGGAAAACCACCGGAACCATCCGGAAATCACCAAGCTTTCCACTGATATTTCCTTTCCCGGAAAGCCGTTTACCCGGGTGATGGAGTGGTATGGGGACTGTCTCAAGGACCTCAGGCCCGCGCACTGCATTTTTGGCCATATCGGGGAAAATCACGTGCACTGCAACCTCTTTCCGAAGGATTCTTCGGAGCAGCGGCAGTGCGAGGCATGGATGCGCTGGATTCTGCATGAGGCGGCCGCTTTCGGCGGCTGTGTTGTCAGGGAAAACGGTGTCGGCAAAGTTAAACGGCATTGGATTCCGGCGGATGACGCCGCGCTTTTGCGGATGCGCGAACTGAAAAAACGGTATGATCCGGAGGGTTTCTGGAATCCCGGCAATATGTTTTGATAAAACCACCTTGTACACGCAGTATAGGGAGATGAAAATGGCGGGACAATAGGAATTGGTTCTTCCCTGATTTGCTGTTTTTATATTTTTATGATGGAAGATCTGTATGAAATGATTCCCAAGAGGATTGACCGGCTGGAAGAGAGAACGTTGCCTGAGCCGGAACTGAAAAGGCGGACAAGCGTTTGGCGCTTGCAAATCGTAAAATCTGTGGAGGAGGTGCCCCTATGATCCGATTTGAAAACGTAACGAAGGCATTTAAACAGGGGGAAGTAATCAAGGGCCTTAACTTTGAGATTCAGGATGGGGAAATGGTCGTCCTGGTCGGGCCGAGCGGATGTGGGAAAACCACAACGCTGAAAATGATCAATAAACTGACACGTCCGACTTCCGGGAGGATTCTGATCGACGATCAGGATATTGCCCAACTGGACACTGTGAAACTGCGCAGGAAAATAGGCTATGTCATTCAGAAGACCGGCCTTTTTCCCCATATGACGGTAAAGGATAACATAGAGATCATTTTGCAGATAGAAGGAATGAATGCGGAGAAAAGAGATCACGTCACTTCCGAGATGATGAGAATCGTGGGTATGGACCCGGAGGCTTATCTGTACCGCTACCCCTCGCAGCTGAGCGGCGGCCAGCTGCAGAGAATCGGCGTTGCCAGAGCCTTTGCCTCCGATCCGAAAATCGTTCTGATGGACGAGCCGTTCTCCGCGCTGGACCCGATTACCCGGGCGCAGCTCCAGTCCGAGCTTGTCGGGCTGCAGACCCGGCTGAAAAAGACCGTTGTCTTTGTCACGCACGACATGGACGAAGCGATCAAAATAGCCGACCGCATCTGCATTCTTGACGAAGGGCGCATCATTCAATACGATACTCCGGAAAATATATTGAAGAATCCGGCAAATGACTATATTTCCAGCTTTGTGGGGAAGAAGAGAATCTGGAACACCCCGGAACTGATACGCGTCAGGGATATTATGATGGCGAATCCTGTCAGCTGCACCCCGGATACCGCTTTGGAGGAATGCGCGGAGCTTTTGGGAGCCAATGAAATCAACGCGATGCCGGTTACCGATTCGGAAAAGCGTCTGGTAGGAATCGCGTACAGAACCGATATTCAGAAGCAGGCTGACCGTACCCAGCCGGTCGGAAAAATCATGAAAACGGAATTTCCAACGACGGCTCCCGAAAAAAACCTGCTGGAAATTCTCGCTTATATCCATGAGCGCCAGCTGGATTTCGTGCCCGTTGTAGACGGGGAAAGCCGCTTGATCGGCCTGATTACATCCAAGAATCTGATGACTGTTTTAAGTCAGCAATTTGTCGATACGGAGGGTGAACGATGACGGAATTTTTTACGAGCTTCTGGAACATCCGCGAACAGGTCCTGTCTCTGCTGCTCGACCATATCCATTTAACGATTCTGTCCGTGGGAATCGCGGTTTTGATCGGTATTCCCGTCGGAATTCTCATCAGTCATTCGCCAAGGCTTGCAAAGCCGGTCCTGGGGATGACGAATATTGTGCAGGCGATCCCCAGCCTTGCCATGCTGGGATTTTTGATTCCGTATCTCGGCATCGGTACTGCTCCCGCCATTTTCTGCGTGGTGATTTATTCTCTGCTGCCAATTGTGAAAAACACCTGTATCGGTTTGAACAATATAGACCCCGACACGCTGGAGGCGGCGAAGGGCATCGGTATGACCCAGGGGCAGGTCATGGGAAGGGTCCAGCTCCCGCTTGCGCTCCCGGTGATTATGGCCGGTATCCGTATCGCCGCGGTCAACGCGGTGGGCTTTGTGACCATCGCGGCCTTTATCGGAGCGGGCGGGCTGGGGTATCTGGTCTACTCCGGTATCCAGACCAGCAATACTTATTTGATTTTAAGCGGCGCTATCCCGGCGTGTATTCTGGCTCTGGTGGTCGACTTCGTCGTCGGTTTCCTTGAAAAGGTCGTGACCCCGGTCAATCTGATTCATCCGACGGTCGATATGAATAAGGAAAAAGTCCGCCGCCACAAGAGAAAGCGCTGGATCGTTTCCACCGCGGCGCTCGCCGTTATGGTTGCGATCATTATCGGTTCGGTTGCTCCCATCAATAAGGTCGAAGGGAAGGTGATCCACGTCGGTTCCAAGAACTTCACCGAACAGCTGATTCTGGGAAATATCTATGCCGATCTGATTGAGGACAAAACGGATATCAAGGTTGTTCGGGACCTGAACCTGGGCAGCACCGACATCTGCTATAACGCGCTGAAAAGCCGTCATATCGACATGTATATCGAGTACACCGGCACCGCTTACGGCAGCCTGCTCAAACAGGGCTCGTCCACCGACAAGCAGCATATTTATACCACCGTTAAGGAGCTGATGGCCAAGCAGGGCATCGAAGTACTGGACCCCATCGGGTTCAGCAATTCGTTCGTGCTGGCGGTCCGTCAGGAGACGGCCGACAAATATCGTCTGAATACCATCTCCGACCTGGAAAAAGCCAGCAGCCAGTTGATTTTTTCGCCTACCATCGAATTCAACAACCGACAGGACGGGGTTGCCGCCTTATACGCCGCCTACGATAAATTGAAATTCAAAGAGTCCTCACCCATGGAGGGCGGGCTGGGCTACCCGGCCATTGCGAGTAAGAAATGCGACGTCCTGACGGCTTACGCCACGGACGGCCTGCTGAAAACCTATCAGCTCAAGGTCCTTGAGGACGACAAAAACGCCCTTCTTTCCTATTATGCTATCCCGATGATCAACGAATCGGTCCTGCTGGAATACCCGGAGCTCAAGGATGTTATTGCCCTGATGACGGGGCTTCTGGATGACGAATCCATGCGGGACCTCAACTACCTTGTCGATCAGGGAGGCCAGTCCCCGGAGGACGTAGCGCTCAACTTCTTAAAGAGCAAAGGACTGCTGTGAAAAATTTGTATAAACAGGGGGGCCGTGGTATAATAAACCGAACTGAAAAACCAGTTGCCGAATGGAAATTCAAATCGACAAGCAGAGGTGCAATATGAAATTAACAACGGAAGAGTTCTTGGAAAACACGGAAATCTGTCCGGTAATAGCGGCAGTCAACAAGTGGGAAGCCGTGGAGAAGTGCGGAAGCGTGGATTGCAAGATGGTCAACGTTCTGTTCGGGGATATCTGCACCATTGCCGATATCGTCAAAGAACTGAAGAAAATGGAGAAAATCGTTTTTGTGCATGTTGATCTCATTACGGGCTTCGCCAGCAAAGAGATCTGTGTGGACTTTATCCAGAAATACACGGAGGCCGACGGCATCATCAGTACAAAGCCGTTTCTGATCAAGCGTGCCAATGAGTTGGGCCTGTTCACGATCCAGCGTTTTTTTATGATTGATTTTATTACCTATGCCAATGTGGTCAAGCATGTCCGTGTCACCAATCCGAATGTGGTGGAATTGCTTCCGGCGGGTTTGTCGAAGGTCATCCGGTACCTGTGTGCTGAGATAGATCGTCCCGTGATTGCGGGCGGGCTGATTCTCGACAAGGACGACGTGATCGGCGCGCTCAGCGCAGGGGCGATCGCCATATCCACCACCAATCAGGAAATCTGGCGTGACTGAACACATCCTTTCTTAGAGAGACCGGTTCTGCAAATTGTACAAAAATATGCTAAAAAATTCGCACAAAATAGCATTGACAAACAGAGGTATATTCTTTATACTGAACACAGTTACTAAGAGATGAAGAGAAAGTAGCTTCAACACAGCGTTATGCTGTCTTGAAGCTGCTTTTTTTGTTGCGTGAATGTTTATTTTATTTCACGCGTACGGAAAAAAGTATCGGGAACAGTATAGTGTGCAGATATTGCTCGGCGGTGCGGCTCTTCGTCTCACAAACACAATACATAAACAATGGAGGTAAACATTATGAGCTACGATATCAATGATTTTTCTTTGGACTTCTTCAGCCTGAAAGGGAAGAACGCGGTCGTTACCGGCGGCAACAGCGGCCTTGGACAGTGCTTTTCACTGGCGCTGGCAAAGGCGGGCGCAAATGTGTTCGTCGCCAGCTTTCTGGAGGACGACGGAACCACGCAGAAGCTGATTGAGGAAGCCGGCAGCAAGATGGGCTTTATGAAGTGCGACCTTACTGAGAAAGGCGTTCCCGCGAAAGTCATTGAAGCCTGTGTCAACCAGTTCGGCAGCATCGATATTCTGGTAAACTGTGCCGGTATCTGCAAACTGAACGACGTTCTGGACTTCGACCGTGCCGACTGGGATCCGATGATTGCGACCGGCCTTACCGCGGCCTTTGAACTGAGCCATGAGGCAGCCAAATACATGGTCCCGCAGAAGAGCGGCAAGATCATCAACATCTGCTCGCTGTTCTCGTATCTGGGCGGACTCGGCTCCCCTGCCTATGCCGCTATGAAGCATGGCATTGCGGGTCTGACAAAAGCGTATGCGGACGAGCTCGGCAAATACAATATTCAGGTTACCGGTATTGCTCCCGGCTACTACGCAACCAACATTACCGTGGAAACCCGCAGCAACCCTGTTACCAATCAGAGAGTGCTTGACCATATTCCGGCCAACCGCTGGGGTGAAAGACAGGATCTGATGGGAACCGCCGTGTTCCTCGCCAGCCATGCGTCCGACTATGTTACCGGCACGCTGCTTGTTGTTGACGGCGGCTACCTGGTTCGCTGATTGACCGGTTTTTATAGCGCGGTGGGGAGAGAGGTTTCTCCCCGCCCCAACACTATCCGAAAGGCAGTAGAGGTTTGGTATGAGTAAAAAATACATTTTAGCCGTCGACGGCGGTTCTCAGAGTTCTAAAATCGTAATTTTTGATCTGGAAGGGAATATTGTCTGCGAAGAGAAAGAAAACCTCAGGCCGGTCAATCTGCCGTCGCCGGGGATCGTAGAGCATCCCGATGACGATCTGTGGGATTCCATTGCGGTTGCCAGCAAAAAGACGCTGGCGAAATTTGACGGCGACGTCAAGGACATTATGGCGGTCGGGCTTTGCACCATCCGGTTCTGCCGGGCGCTCCTGAAAAAGGACGGTTCCCTGTATTCCCCGGTGATGAGCTGGATGGATCAGCGCGTTTCCCGCGTACATGAACAGGTCAGCGACGAAATCGCCTATGTCACCACTTCCTCCGGTTATATCACTCATCGCTTTACCGGCAATTTTAACGATACGGCCGCCAACTATCAGGGCGTCTGGCCGATGGATACGGACACATGGCAGTGGTATGAGGACGATCAAAAGATTGCCGAATACAATCTTACCCGCGACATGCTGTTCCATCTGCAGATGCCCGGCACGATCCTTGGCTATGTGACGAAGGAAGCCGCCGAGGCGACCGGGATTCCGGAAGGGCTTCCGGTCGTGGCAACCGCGAACGACAAGGCGGTTGAGGCGCTGGGCGCGGGCTGCACCGGCGAAAAGACGGCACTGATCTCCCTGGGCACCTACATTGCCGCAATGGCTCAGGGCCACGACAATCCGAAAAATACCGTGAATTTCTGGAGCAACTTCGCTTCCGTTCCCAACCAGTACCTGTATGAGAGCAACGGCATCCGCCGCGGCATGTGGACGGTCAGCTGGTTCAAGAACGTACTGGGCGACAGCTACGCGGAGAAAGCCCGATCCATGGGCATGTCTGCGGAAGAGCTGATGAGCAGGGAAGCGGAAGAGGTCCCCGTCGGAAGCGACGGCCTGATGACCGTTCTCGACTTTTTGGCTCCCGCGGACCAGCCGTTCAAAAAGGGAATCATGATCGGCTTTGACGGGCGCCACGGCCGCGCGCATATGTATCGTTCCATTCTGGAAGGCATTGCCATGACCATGAAGAGCCGTGTGGACGAGATGTGCGAGGAGCTTAACCTTAAGCTGGATAATATCATTATTTCCGGCGGTGGTTCCAACAGCGATCTGTTCATGCAGATTTTCTCCGATGTTTTCGGGATTCCCGCGTCGCGCAACGTGGTGAATGGTTCCGCGGCGGTCGGCTCGGCAATTTGTGCCGCCGTCGCAGTCGGGGCTTACAAAACCTTTGACGAGGCTGTGGCCCATATGGTCCGCATGCGCGACACCTTCCGGCCCGATCTGCAGAATACCGAGAAATATACGAGGGCGAACGCGGTCTATCGCGACATTACAAAATGTACGGATGACCTCCTGAAGCGCTCCTATGAAATTTTCAGTTAACCGATTTTAACAGACATTGCAGAAATACTGCAGAGCGACTGCAGTATTTCTGCCCACTTTCGGCTAAGCGCGGGGGAACGATATGAAACCTTTGATTCTGATCACGAACGACGATGGAATATATTCTCCGGGTTTGCGCGCGGCGGCGGAAGCGGTTGCCGATTTGGGCGAGTTGCTCATTGTTGCGCCGCATCGCCAGCAGACCAGTATGGGCCGCGCTTTTCCCCGCACGGAAGACCTGGGGATCATTGAAACGACCACCCTGATGATTTGCGGAGTGCGGACAAAAGCCTACGCCGTGCACGGGTCGCCCGCCTACGCGGTGGCTCATGCCGTGCTGGAGCTTGCAAACCGCAAACCGGATTTGTGCGTTAGCGGTATCAATTACGGGGAAAACCTCGGCACCATTGTTACCTGCAGCGGAACCTTGGGCGCCGCGTTTGAAGCGAATTCCCATGAAATTCCCGCCATTGCATCCTCCCTGCAAATCCCGCTGCAGCTGCAGAGAAAAACGGATTACAGTCCGGCGGACTGGAGCGCTGCGGCGGAAATCACCGGAAGAGCGGCGCAGTCCGTGCTGAAAGACGGCATGCCCAACAAAGCCACCGTCCTGAATATCAATATTCCCGACCAGCTGCGGGATGCGGAACATTATCATATTACGCGGCAGAGCCATCAGAACTATTTCTGTTTCATACGGCCGGGGGAGCGGGATTTTTCAAAGAGATTTGAACTGAAATCCCGGCTGTCCGTCAATATGGATACCCTGGAGCCGGACAGCGATATCTATGCCGTTTACATAGATAAGGCAATTTCCATTACGCCAATGACCTGGAATATGACAGCGGTTTAAAAGAATCCGGAGAAGAAGACAGTCACACAGCAGGAACGCGGCAATTTTCATTTATAAAGGCTTTGTCCAACAGTTGAGGAATGCAAAACGGGAAATGATGATTGAGGCGGCGATAAACCGCCTCTTTTTTTATGCATTCCCGATTTGGTATTTTTTTCCTGAAAGCTCTTTTCCGGAAAGTATATTAATGAAAGGTTGAAAAGTAGAATGTTTCATTTCTTTAAACGTTCCGCAACAATTCGGGAAGAATCTCACAAATCAGTTAAAAAATCCAGTTTGAAGAAAAAGCTCAGCATCATTTTTGCCATTGTGATTGCAGTTCCTTTTGCAGTGATGTCCTTGTTTATACTGCCCAACCAGATTCAGTCGCAGTACGTCGAGTCCAGTAGCCAGCAGCTGAAGCTGGCCGATAAGAACATGGAGACCTTTTTTTCAGAGATTCAGTACAATCTTGACTATATGGCGCCGGCAAGCCTGATGAAAGCGTCGAAGGGGCATCTGACCAGCTATGTGAACAAAGGGGAAAACGACGACAGGGTGCTCCGGTCGTCCAAAGCGGGCGGGATGGAGCAGGAAATTTTCCAGTCCTTCGACTCCTTCCGGCAGGCGCATCCCTATGTCACCTATGTCTATTACGGGCTGGAAAGCAAGGAATATATGCAGAGCCCGGAGGGCGGGGCAGTAGTGCCGAACTACGACCCCACACAGCGGCTTTTTTATACGACCGCGATTACGGGCAAAGGGAAATATGTGTATACGGAGCCGTACGAGAACGACGGCAATATTATCCTGGGCCTGGTCAAGGCGGTATACGACGGCAATGATCTTCTGGGCGTTTCCGGAATTGACGTCAACCTGAATTCCATGACGGAAATGCTCAATCAGGTGAAGATCGGAAAGAGCGGATACCTGATCCTCGTCCATCAGAACGGAACCGTTATTTCCGACTCCATGGACAAGGAGCATAACCTAAAGAAAATCGAAGAGCTGAAAATTACGGGATTGGAGAATGCGGGGAAGATAACCGATGGGGTAAAGAGCACCGAATTGGACGGGGAGAAATTCCTTACCAATGTTTATACCTCTCCCAATACGGGCTGGAAGGTCATAGCAATGATTCCCCAAAAGGAGATTGACGCCGCGAGCTTCAGCATTTCCACCGCCGTGCTTTTGATTGCGTTCCTGACTTTGCTGATCGGCTTGGCTGCCGTATGGAAATTTACGGACGCGATCCAGATTCCGCTGAAAAAACTCAGCCAGCGGCTGGAACTGCTTTCCCGCGGCGACCTTCACTCCGAAGTTCCCTCCGTCAAAACAAAGGACGACGTCGGGGTTTTGGCAAATTCCCTTTTTTACACGGTAGAGAATATGAAGAATTATATTGCGGAAATTGATGCCGCGCTGGGGAACATTGCGAACGGACAGCTTGATTTTGAGCTCAGGCAGGAATTCCTGGGCGATTTCGTTTCCATCAGAGCCTCCATCCAAAAGATCACGGATTCTCTGAACGGCACCCTGACGGAGATCAGCCGCTCCGCGGCACAGGTGGATTCCAGCTCTGCCCAGATCGCCAACGGGGCACAGGCATTGGCGCAGGGCGCGACGGAGCAGGCAAGTTCCGTCGAAGAGCTTGCGGCCACGGTTACCGAAATTTCCACCCATGTCAAACAGAACGCGGAGCACGCGGCTGAGGCAAATAAAAATGTTAGCCTTGTCCGAACCGAAATAGAAGCCAGCAACCAGCATATGGATGAAATGGTGTCTGCGATGGCCCAGATCGATGAATCCTCCGGGGAAATCGGAAAAATCATCAAAACCATTGAGGATATCGCTTTCCAGACCAATATCCTCGCTTTGAACGCGGCTGTTGAGGCGGCGAGAGCGGGGGCCGCGGGCAAGGGCTTTGCCGTTGTGGCGGACGAGGTCCGTAATCTGGCGAGCAAAAGCGCGCAGGCGGCAAAAAACACCACCGCTTTGATCGAAAATTCCACCAGGCAGGTGGAGAACGGTACCAAAATCGCGGACCAGACCGCGAAAGCCCTTCTTCAGGTGGTCGAGAGCGTAGAATCCGTTTCAGATGCCGTTGCGCAGATCACAGAGGCGTCAAGCCGTCAGGCGGAGTCCATCAGTCAGGTGACACAGGGCGCCGATCAGATCGCCGCGGTGGTTCAGACCAACTCGGCGACCGCGGAGGAAAATGCCGCCGCCAGCGAGGAGCTTTCCACGCAGGTGCAGATCATGCGGTCGCTTGTCGGAAAATTCCGCTTAAAGAAGGGGACGGATTAAAATCTGTCCGGTCGGTTTATGGCAGTCACCCTTGAAGAAGCAAATGTATTGAAAATCGTTCAATTTTATCAAAAGCAGGCAGAGTGGTCCCACTCTGCCTGCTTTGCTGATTTTTCGGGAAGGGTTTGCTTGTCAACAGCTTTCCCGCTATTTACTTTCGGAATTTATGAAACAGACGGCGGCTTATGGAATATCCTGATATTGATCCATTCTTTTCAATTGAGGTGATCGCATGCAAACGGTTATTATCAGATTCTTTGATAAAAAAGTTGGATACAGAGCTGCGAATTTTCTCAGAGGCTTAGGATATCAGGTGAATTCCGTCGGACGGACCTATTGGAACAGCTTTTATCCGTTTGCTTCGTGTCTCATCCTGGAAATCAATTATGAAGAATAACAGCCGTTAATGAAAGCAGCTATTCCCGGGGAAACAGGCGCCGTCTCCCAGATCGGATTCAATCCGCAGCAGCTGGTTGTATTTTGAGACACGCTCGCTGCGGCTCGGGGCGCCGGTCTTAATCTGGCCCGCGTTCAGCGCGACCGCCAGATCGGCAATGGTGGTGTCTTCCGTTTCGCCCGAGCGGTGGGAGATGATCGCCGTATAGCCGGCTTTATGCGCCATCTTCACGGCGTCCATTGTTTCTGTCAGGGAGCCGATCTGATTCAGTTTAATCAGGATGGAATTTGCGCAGTGCAGGTTGATCCCCTTCTTCAGCCTTTCCGTATTGGTAACGAACAGATCGTCGCCGACAAGCTGAACCGAATCGCCCAGCTCTGCCGTCAGCTTTTCCCAGCCCTGCCAGTCGTCCTCGCCCAGCGGGTCTTCAATGGAGCCGATCGGGTATTTCTGGCTCAGGGTTTTCCAGTACGCGATGAGCTGGTCCGTCGTATAGGAGGTATGGTGCTTCGGAAGCAGGTAGCCGTTGCCGGACTTCCACTCGCTGGAGGCGGCGTCGATCGCGAGAACGAAATCTGTAGAGGGCTGATAGCCCGCTTTTTTGATCGCTTCCAGAATCAGTTCGATCGCTTCTTCGTCCGTGTCGAGGTTGGGCGCGTAGCCGCCCTCGTCGCCGACGGAGGTGGACAACCCTCTTTCCTTCAGGATGGACGCAAGCTTATGGAACACTTCCGCACACCAGCGCAGCCCCTCCCGGAAAGAGGGCGCCCCTACGGGCATAATCATGAACTCCTGAATGTCCACGTTGTTTGCCGCGTGCGCTCCGCCGTTCAGTATGTTCATCATGGGGACAGGGAGAGTGTCGGCGTTTACGCCGCCGATAAAACGGTACAGCGGCAGATGGAGCGCGTTTGCCGCCGCTCTTGCCGCCGCAAGGGAAACCGCCAGAATGGCGTTTGCCCCCAGCTTGGATTTCTCTTTCGTGCCGTCAAGCTCAATCAGCTTTTGGTCAATGGCCGCGGTCTGGGTGCTGTCCCATCCGCTGAGAGCGTCGTTTATGATTGTATTGATATGATCGACCGCTTTCAAGACGCCTTTTCCGCCGTAGCGGGCAGAATCCCCGTCGCGAAGCTCAAGGGCCTCAAACGAGCCTGTGGATGCTCCGCTCGGGACAGAACCCGTTCCCACGATGCCGTCGTTCAGCGTTACAACCGCCTCAACCGTTGGATTGCCTCTGGAATCCAGAATTTCTCTTGCAACAATATTTTTAATACGATAGTCAGACATATTGATTGCCCCCTTATGGTTTTTTCATCTCAGTTAGCGAAAACTAACTGTCTTTCATTAAAAGTAACACAATTTACTGAAAATGTCAATTGACGGACCCGATATCTTCCGGTTTTTTCTGTTAAAAAAAGATTAAAAAATTGGATGTTGCAGCCGGAAAAAATCGCTCGTTCCAAAGGGGCGGAAATTGTTAACATTTGGCATATTAACTTGATAATTGCCAGTTTTTAGGGTATAATCGAACCAGTAATGTCAACGGATGCCAGAGCTGATTTGATGATAAGGCAGCGCGTGTATTTTATAGGAAGGAAAAATCCTTCCATATCGGGGCTTGCTGCCGGTCTGTATTATAAATACTACATAATTGGAGTGAATGAATTGAAAAGTCTGAAAAAGCGGATTGCAGCGGGAGCGGTTTCACTGATCTGTGCCGCGGGTGTTATGATAACCCTGCCGCCGGCTGTTTCCGTAGCGGCTGCTGCGACCGCACAAACAACGGATTATTTGAATCTGCGCGAAGGCGCGGGTGTGGATAAAAAAGTGATTCTGACACTCAGCAAAGGAGTCACCGTCACGGTTCTTGACTCCTCCAATGCGACATGGGCGAAGGTGCAAACCTCCGGCGGCAAACAGGGGTACTGCAGCAAGCAGTATCTCAGCATCTCCGGTACCGCTTCCAATTCCGGGTCTTCGTCTTCCGGGACGACCGCGGTCACCACGGCGTCTTTAAATATGCGCGAGGGCGCGGGTACCACCAGCAAAATTATCGTTACCCTTCCGAAGGGGACTTCCGTCAAGGTGATCGACAGCTCCAATCCCTCCTGGCTGAAGGTGCAGACGGCGGACGGAAAACAGGGGTATTGCAGTAAAGAATTTTTAAATGTGTCCTCCTCGTCCGGCTCCGGTACAACGACAAATACGGGCTCTGCCAATACCGGTTCCACTGCGTCGTCGGCTTCTGCACTGACTATGGACTATCTTAACCTGCGTGAGGGCGCGGGTACCAATTATAAGGTAATACTGACCATCAGCAAGGGGACGACCGTAAAGGTGCTGGACAACTCCAACGCCCAGTGGACAAAGGTCGAGACCTCCAGCGGCAAACAAGGGTACTGCAGCAAACAGTATCTGAAAATCGGCACTTCCACCGGAACGAATACCAATACCCCTCCTTCTACGGGAACGGGAACCACCACCACTGTTACAGGGGTAACCAATTCTTCCCTGAATGTGCGCAGCGGTGCGGGAACGACCTACGGGATCGTTGTCACCCTGGCAAAAGGCGTTACTGTTACGGTAACGGATAATTCCAATTCCGTCTGGGCAAAAATCAAAACTTCGGACGGGAAAGAGGGCTATTGCAGCAAGCAGTATTTGAATATCAGTACTTCCACCGGAACGAACACGAATACCCCGCCTTCCACGGGAACCACCGGCACTGCCACGGCGGTGACGACCGCTTCCCTGAATGTACGCAGCGGCGCGGGGACCGGCTACAGCATCGTTGTTACGCTGGCCAAGGGTGTTACCGTAACGGTGACGGATAATTCCAATGCATCGTGGGCGAAAATCAAGACTTCCGATGGGAAGGAAGGCTATTGCAGCAAGGAATTCCTGAATATCTCCACCACACAGACCGGAACGGACAACAATAACGGCACGGATACCAATACGAACCCCGGAACAGATACCGGTACCGGGGATAATACAGGCTCCGATTCCCACACCGTTACGGGTGCGAGCGTAACGGCCGATATGCTGCGGCTCAGGGAATCGCCGGACACGAACGCTAAAATCCTGGCAAACCTGCCAAAGGGGACGAGTCTTACGGTGCTGGATACTTCCAATTCGGCCTGGACCAAGGTGCAGACCGCCAGCGGGGTTACGGGTTATGTCAGCTCGGAGTACATTCAACTGCATTATTCCGACGACGTAACGAACACTACCGCGCTTTCGCTCTCCACCACAGCCCAGAGCATCCCGGTGGGGAAGACGCTGTATATTCAGGCCAGCATTTCCCCGAGCGGGACCTATATCAGCTGGACAAGCAGCAATCCGAATGTCGCCACGGTTTCAAACGGATATGTCTGTGCCGTGTCCAATGGCACCGCCGTGATCACGGCCAAATCCGGAACCTATACGGCGACCTGCAATGTCACCGTGACGGATGCGGAACCGGTAAAGACCGCGTTTGCATCTCCGAATATTGCGAGTACGGGTGCGACGGTAACGCTGACCGCGGTAACCGATACCACGCGCGACGGCGTACAGTTCGTCATTACGATGCCGGACGGCAGCAAAAAGGCACTGAATGCCGATTCCTGTACGGATGAGTCCAAGCAAAACACCTATACGAAAAAATGGACGGCTACCACGACCTTCAGTGCGGCGGGAACCTATTCCTTTACCGCTTATTCGTCGCTGAACGGAAGCATGAGTTCTGCGGGCTACACCACCAACGCGTATGTTTCCAATCAGCAGGATTTCGTTACGACTTCCAGCGAAGAGCGCAGGGCCAGCGACCAAATGATTTCTCTGATTGCCAAATGGGAGGGCTACAGCTCGACCGTGTACGCCGACCAGCTGACGTCGAATCAGGTGCCCACGATCGGGTACGGCTGCACCTTCGGGGCAAACGCGATTTTCTACAACAATATGACGGAGACGGAAGCATGGTCGCTTCTGGTCAATAAGATCAATAATTCCTCTTATACAACCGAACTGAATAAAATGATTCAGAACAATCATTTCCTGATGAGCCAGAATCAGGCCGACTGCTTAATCAGCTTTGCCTATAATGTCGGCGCGGGCTACTTCAACAGCAGTGCGGAGATGGATTTCAGAAGGATTATGAAAAACGCGGTGGTTCCGCCGGCGCTCTTCTCCGGGGAAACGCTTGCGGCGACTGTGACAAAGGATACTATCGTCAGGGATCAGCCCAGTATCAGTGGGAACGAGGTCTGCAGTGTGCTGTCGGGTACTTCGCTCAATGTGACTGAATGCAACTTCGCCAACACGAAGGACGGCTGGTATAAGGTACAGCTTTCCAGTGGAAGCACCGGCTGGGTCAATTCCGGATACATCAACCTGTCCAACTCCGACTCCATGACCCATGACCTTAATTACACCAACGCCAACGCGTTCGGCTCCGACCTGATTCGTTGGAATCAGGCGGGCGGCAAGTTCTATGCCGGCCTGTTCTACAGAAGGCTCGGCGAAGCGAATGTTTACAATTACGGCGATTATGAAGCGGTGAAGTTCAACCGTTACAATTACACCTATCCCAACGCGGCAGCGGGACTGAGCTAAAGGTTGGGGGCGGACTCCCCCTGGTCAGGTTGCGCCACAAGTTAAGGCCCACTCAAAGAGTGGGCCTTAACTGTATATTTTGGTCGGAATACGCTTGCGACGGGGGAGAGAACAAGCAGCTCTTTTGCCCCGTACCCCCGTCAATGAAAACCAACATGGCATCGTATTGCGTAATAGTGTTTCGGGGATACCTGGGGGGCAGGGAATTTTGTATTCTCGGCGTCGTTTAGAACGACGGGATTAGCAATCAATTTATCACTTTGCTTACAGTCGAGTACGCCGTAGGCGCATCCCGGACCGGCAGGTCCAAAATCCCCCTGTGCGTCCTTTGCCTACTTTCGGACAAGAGCGAAAGTAGGGGCCCGCCCGGCCTGAGGGCGAGCTAATGAACCGACGGCAGACTTGTCGGTCGAGAAAGGTCCACGTCCGGTGTGACAGAAGGAGTGGGAAAGCTTGCGGGAAAAGGACTCTCCCCGTCAGTCTTCGACTGGCAGCCGTTAATTCCACATTAGACCGATTAGGAGTAACGCCGCAGGCGCTTCCCGACCGGCAGGTCCGCGCCCGGCGCGACGGAGCGAGTTACACTGCAACACGAAAAGCGCCCGTGGACATTGTCCGTGGGCGCTTTGTGAATGAAGTAATATGCTGTAGGAATAATGAATGAATTACTGTAAGAGTTTCAGAACGTTCTGAGGCTGTGTATTTGCCTGAGCAAGCATGGACTGAGCGGCCTGAGCAAGAACGTTGTTCTTGGTCATTTCCATCATTTCTTTCGCCATGTCAACGTCACGGATACGGCTCTCAGCGGAAGTCAGGTTCTCGCTGGTGGTACCCAGGTTGTTCACAGTGTGCTCAAGTCTGTTCTGCAGTGCGCCAAGGTCGGCTCTTGTGCCAGAAACCTGGTCAATTGCATCTGCAATTGTTTGAATAGCAGCCTTTGCATCATCCTGTGTTGCAACAGAAATACCTGTAAGTCCCAAACCAGCAGAACTCATATCACCGATACTTAATGAAACCTGCTGATCGCTAGTAGCATTAGCACCAATTTGGAAAGATAAACCATCGCCTCCACCTGCTACAGCTGTCATAGTGGCTGCAGAGGCTGTTAAAGAAGAATCAGCTGCACCAGTAATTGCTCCTTCAAATTTAACTTCAAAACTGCTGTAAGCTTTTGCAATTTCAGCAGCATTAGCTGTACCGCCACTTGCGTAGGCTGCTGCTTGTTTACGGACAGCCTGTGTGATCTCATCGGCTGTGAAAGTACCACCACTTGTTTTTGTGCCAAGTGTAATTGTAACACTACCAGTGGCATCTGCAAATGAGACACCAATTGATCCAGCAACGGCATCTTTACCATCTGCAAAAGTAACAGAAGCAGCGGCACTTGCACCAGTTACAGGCGTGGTGGTTGATAATGCTGCTACACCATTCAATGTTACTTTAGTGGTTCCAATAGTAGTATTAGCAGTGGAACCAAGGTTCAAAGAACCATCCAACAGATTGATCTTGTTGAAGTTAGTGGAAGTGGAAATCCTGTCGATTTCACTCTTCAAGGAAGTAACTTCCTTACTAATGTTCTCGCGGTCAACTGCGTTCTGATAAGTACCGTTGGAAGCTTGTGTTGCAAGCTCTTTCATTCTTTGCAGGATGGAAGTGGTTTCATTCAAGCCACCCTCAGCGGTCTGTACGAGGGAAATACCGTCGTTTGCATTGTTTTCGGCCTGATCCAATCCGCGGATTTGGCCGCGCATTTTTTCGGAAATGGCAAGACCGGCAGCATCGTCGCCTGCGCGGTTGATCTTGTAGCCGGAAGACAACTTCTCAAGGTTTTTGCTGACGGCGTTGTTGTTGCTGGCCAGCATTCTGTTTGCATTTAAGGCTGCAATATTGTGTTGAATACGCATAATTTTTTTCCTCCTGAATTTTGTTTAGTACGTGCGGCGAAACGCCGGTCACGCCTTTTTGAAAGAACGTCCATGTTCTTTGCTGTGCGGTTGGATTTCTGCCCCGACGGGCCCTGTCGCAGCAGAAAAAAGATGCGATTGTAAATTTTTGCTTACAACTGATATTTCGGTATGAATCTGGAAAAGTTTAGGGTATTTTGCAGAATTTCGAAAAAAATGCTTGTTTTTTGAAAAAAATATACTTAATATTTATTTTAGCAGTTTTTTTAGCTGATCGAGGGCCTGCTTTTTAGGCGCTACGCTGGCTTCCTCATTCATGGCGCGGGTTTCCCAAAGCTCTTTGCGGATGATCGGAATTTCCTTTGGCGCGTTGATGCAAATTTTGACGCGGTCGCCGCTGATTTCGGATACAATAATTTCAATGTTGTCTCCAATGATGATGGATTCGGAGACTTTTCGGCTGATAACGAGCATCGGAAGCGCCTCCTATCTTTTGTCGCTGAATAATGGATAGCGAATGGGGTATTCTGAATTTTCCAAAATAATCTGTTTTGCCTTTTTGGTGTTGACGTCGATCACGATCGGCGCTTTCAGGTTAATGACGGATTCGCTCAAATTCGGTTTGATGACCGCCACCACCAGAACACAGAGGTTTTCCGCGTCCGTTTCTCCGAAATAATCCAGTTCTGACTGGGGGAAAACAGGACTGTAGTCATTGACGATCGGGTAGGGGTCCACCACCACGAAGGAGGGAATGTCGCTGTGGGCAGCCTGCAGGCTCCAGATAATCCCATTTTCCTCTTCATGGTACAGAAGATATTCCTTGATATCCTCAAAGCCTAAGATCCCTTCTTCAAAATAAATGATATTTTGAACGCCGGCTTCCGTGTTCTGTAATTCTGCCTGATTCGTATCCATAATTTCCTCCTTGTTAGCTGTCAGAAAAAACAGCCTCCCGAAGGGGGCTGTATCCATTTTGCATTATGCGGTCGCATTCATCTTCGGCGGTTGATAGTCGGGGCTGGCCGACGGCGGAACGTACTGGGGCTTGCCCAGATATTTGAATTCCACACGGGCGTATTCCTTCACAACAAACTCAACGCTTGCCGGGGTGAATTTCAGCTTTGGCCTGTTTTTCGTCAGCCACTCGTAATTCTGCCTGTCCGTTTCGTATTGAACGGAAAGACTCTGCGTGTCCCAGTCAAAATCGGCAGGGTAAGCAGGAATCCCGATTGTGCTTTGGATGGTAGGCTGAATATGCTGAAAAGCAAGAGCGCTCAATGTGCTTGTGCTGTTTTGTGTCTCCATTAGCGATTTCTCTTCCTTTGCAAGATCGGCGGTGCCGCTCATGGACATCAGAATCTGATCTTCGTAGGAAACCTGGTCGGTTTGGTTTTGCGCGGCGGTTGATCTTGCTTTGTATTTGTACTCATGCGTATCGAAATACAGCCTGGACGTGTAAGGGGTTAAATCCGTAAAATCCACAATCCCCTGCTGGGAAAAAGTGTCTTCGGATATTTCCAGTTTCGCATTGTGGACTTTCATTTCAAAAGAAATGGGAACATGAATGATATCCAAAAGCTGTTCCATTTAACTCACCTCACCTGCTGCGTGATTACTAATTCATAAAGTCCAAAAAGGTCGGCTGAAGAATCTGTGCGCCTACCTTTAAAGCGGCGTTGTAGGAAGACTGCTGGTAGAGCTGTGCCGTAACGGCTTCTTCAAAATCAATATATTCGGTGCTGTCGATTTTTTCAAGGACTTTATCGCCGATGGATGTCAGGTTAGTCAGTGTTGTCGAAAGAAAAGTGGATTTCGAACCGTATTCTGAAATTTTATCAATCAATGCGTCGCTTTGGTCGTTGAAACTATCCAGAAGAGGTTTTATTTCATCGTAAGAATAAGTAAAATTAGAGGCATTCTCACCGCCGTCAAGCTTGTCGGCGATCTGCCCGAGAAGGGTGTATAGATTGTTGGAAATGCCGCTTTCCGTACCGTCCGATGTACCATAGCCAATAATCGATATGCCGGGTATAGCGGAGTTATAGACGCTCTGGCTGTTGATTGCCGAGCTTCCGCTTTCCGTATTGAGCCCCAGACCGATGTTGATAAAGGTCTGCTCATTGGCAAGCTTCTTCAGGCCTTCCGACCCGATGGTATCCGTGGCTGTGGTCGTCTGGGCCGAAGTGTCCACCGGGCAGTTCATATCGCCTGAGATTGCTGCTTTTGAAAGATCAAAAGTCACGGAGGGATTATCCGTGGCGGACAGCGGAGAGGAACCTTTCAGCGCCGTGAGGATATCGCTGTTTTTCGCACCGGTAGGAAGAGTGACAGTTAATGTTTTAGAAGAGGTATCCGCCGAAGCAGAAGGAGTGGCTCCATCCGCGGTGTTTACCTGAATTTTGTAGCCGTTAAACTGCGTATCGCCCAGCGTGATCTGTGCTCCGTTATAGCTCAGAGTGGAGCCTGCTTCAATTTTGCCTGTGTTGATGTCGATGCCGCGGTACAGCAGATTCCCGCTTGCGCCGACAGAAAAAGGAGGGTCGTTGGTATTGGCGCCGCCAAACAGGTATCCATCGCCGAACTGGGTGTTCATTTGTGTTAAAATGGTTTGCTGATACCCGCGCAGCGTTTTCGCAATCGCACTCCGTCCGGTGTCGGAAGTGGTGTCGCTGATGGCCTGAAGGCATTCGCCCGACCCCGCTTCTGTCAGGACCTTTTTGACGCTCAGAAGAGTAGAACTGGCGGTTGTAAGCTTATCCGCCGCGTCGTTCAGCTCGCTCTGATAGCTTTGGTTCTTCAGATATTCACGCCGGAGCGCGAATGCCTTGGAAGCCGAAAACGGGTCTTCCGACGCTTTGTCGAACTTCCGCAGCGTTAATTCCTGCTGGTTTGCCGCGTTCAGCGCATTCAGTGAACGATTCAGGTTTGTGTTATATTGCTTCATGACCATTCCCATGGTGATTCTCATAGCTGCCGTCCTCCTTTTAAACCGTGGGGATTATCTTCCTACTATCCCCATTTTATTGATGATCGTATCCAGCGCCTCGTCCAGAGTCGTCATAAACCGGGAAGAAGCGGTGAGGGACTGGTTGTACATAATCAGGTTGATGCCTTCCTCGTTGATGTCAACAGAGGATACGGAGGCTCTTTGCGTGTCGATTTCCGTAAGAGTGGAATTATAAGTGGTGTTCTGCCGGTTGATATCGCTTTTTTGCAGGGCGAGCACGGAAACCGATAAGTCCGATATAAAGGAATCGATGGATGTGGTGAACAAGGTCGTGCCGCCTGTATTATCGTCGTTGGTTGTGTAAGTCTTGTCTTTGCCAAGCTGGTTAATCATGTAGAGTACATTATCGCCCTTGCTGGAAGTATCCACGTCGCCCGTCTGCTTGGTTGCGGTGATATAAGTGCTGGTTGCGGTGTTCCACGCGGTGGAAATACTGATATTACCGGCGGTGATACCGGTGGTTGACGTGCCGTCCGTGGTGGTGAACAGCGGCTTGTTGTCCCCGGCGTCATTCGTACTGTTCGCCTTGTTCATCGTGTCCGCGAAATCAACGGCGAGCTTGTCCAGCATCTTCTCATAATAGCCGAGGCCGCGTTCCGCGGAGGCGGAGTCGAATTCTCCGCTTTCGTTCAGCATGGAAAGATATCCGCCGAACGCTCCTTCCGTCAGGTCCGCGTTGGTCATAGCGATGGGGTTGTCATCGGCATCTTTGATGATGTTGCCGTCGGAGTCCCTTGCCGGGACGGCGTTTCCGGCGGTATCTTTCAGCGCCATGGTGACGTAGCCCGTGCCGCTGTCCGTTGTCATGCTGAACTCGCTGTAATCCCCGTTCGCCACCAGACTGAATTTCTGATCGCCGGACACAAGGTCGATATGCAGTTCCGAAACCGACCGTCCGGAGCCGACATCCACAGTTTCTGTAGAAACCTCAATATTGGCGTACTTTGACAGCTCGTCGATCATGGTATTGCGCTGATCGGTCAGTTCCAGCGCGGAGGTGCCGGAAATTTCCGAGCTTTTGATTTCCTGATTCAGGTGAGCTATATTTTTTAAAAGATTATTTACTTTTGTAATCGCGTCGTCCTGCAAAGACTTTGTCTGCTCTTTTCGGATTTTCGACAGCTGCTGGGATGCGCTGTTGAACGCCTTGGTCAGAAGCATGGCAGAGTTCTTGACGATGTTCTCGCTGGAATAGGTGGGGGAAGACGCGAGCGTATTCAGCTGTGTGATCAGGTCCGAAAACTGTGCGCTGAGTCCGTCCTTGGAGGATTCGTCGAAAATATCCTCAAGGTCGCTCAGGGTATCCAGCTGAACGTCGGTTTTGCCCACATAGGCATGCTCCGCACGGTAGCGGATATCCAGATAGGGGTCCCTGATCTGACTGGTCCCGCTGCAGTACACGCCGTTGCCGATGGCAAGGTTGCCGCCCGAATAACGCATGTTGCTGCCGGTCGGGCCGACCGAATAGGAGTCCACCCGCTGCCTTGTGTAGCCTGTGGTATTTACATTGGTCATATTCTGGCCGGTTATCTGCAGATTGGCCCGGGCTGCCTGAATTCCGCTTTTGGCAATATAGAACCCGGAAAAAGTTGACGACATGGGAATACCTCCTTAAACCTTTTTGGACAGAATGCTTGGGGGAGTGGATCCCTCTTCCGCTTTTGAGGAGTATATCCGTTGCAGTTCGGGATTGTTTTTCAGTTTACCGATATCTTTTTCGACTCTGTGCAGTTTTAACTCGGTGAGCTGATTGCAGCGAAGGTTGATTTCCTTCAGATTCAGCGTCACCTGTGAGAGTTCGTCAAAAATGCTTTTTGCCTGCGGCTGAAGGGAAGGCTCGAACATCGGGATCAGCTGCCGGAAGGTTGACTCTGGGCTCCCGGTTTTTGCGATCAGCTTGTCACGCTCCAATTCAAGCCCCCTGGCCTTGAGCATGAACGCCTCTTCTTTTCTGACGTGCGCGTCCAGGGTCGTGACGTTGTTGTTTGCTAAATCGTTGTATTTTTCAGATTCGATCTCCAGAAAGCTTTTATAAAAATTCAGGTAATCGCGAAGGAATTTCAGCAGTTTTTCTGCAAGCTCTTTGTCTATCATTCTCTCTGTTCACCCGCCCTTTGATTTTTTGCATCTGTTTTGTATATTCATTCGTTATTGTCCGTCAAAAGTATTTTCGCAATTTCCACAGGGTTTACGGCATACTGCCTGACATTCAGCTGTTCCTTGATTCTGCTGATGGCTTCCGTATCCTTGTCTCCATTTATTTCCGCGATGATTTTATCTTTGGTTTCCGAAAGAAACTGACTGTTATTTGAAAGGCGCGCAGCGTCTTGCGATATTTCAATTTTATCCATCTTGGAAGCATTTACCGCCTTATTCAGATTGCCGGAAAACGCCGGCCCGGCCGCTGTGCCGTCTGTGTCGGCCTTGCCCGGCTGTTTGGCGGGATATTGGCTGGTTATATAATTGAAATTATGGTCAGCACTATTAATAATCATCAATACTCACCTCTGCAGAAATTATCGGCATGTTTCATCAAATATTTAGAAAAAAAAGCTTAATTTATAAATACTTTTTTAGTATATTTATCATTGCATGATTATGAAATAAAAAATACAATCGAAATATTTCGAATTAAGAGAATTTTAAGCGAATTTCAGTTGACTTTTGTCATTATTTGCATATATAATTAGGTAAAATATATGATATAAAACAATTATTATTGTTTATAAGTTTGGTCACGAATTTATATCTTTGAAATTATTTACTGAATATTCAGAGAAATTCGTGACCGCACTTTAATGACTTTAATGAATGAAAGAAGGGATTGCTTTGGATTGGTTTAACAGTGTTTCCGCCGCGTTATTGAACAAGGACCTGGACGGCCTGTGGACGAGGCAGCGGGAAATCTCCGACAACATATCCAACATTGAAACACCGGGGTATAAGAGTAAGTCCGTCAGCTTTGAGGACCAGCTGAAAAATCTGATGGCCGAGGGCGGCGAAAACAGCGGCGATCTGATCAGCCGGATTGAAAGCACAACGCCGCAGACCAGCGTGTCGGATGACGAATCCTTACGGCTGGACGGAAATAACGTGGACGCGGAAAAAGAGAATATAGAGCTGGCGAGGTCGCAGATTAACTATTATTATTCCCTGCGTGAGCTTTCGGATTATTTTTCACGACTGAGATACGCCATTACGGACGGGAAGTCCTGATGGGCTTTCCTAAAATGAAATAGTAGGAGGAATTCGTGTGGCCTTTTTAAATTCGCTGGATATCAGCGGTTCTGCCCTTACTGCGAGCAGGCTTCGCATGGATGTTATTTCTGAGAATATCGCAAACGCCTCCACCACCAAAACGGAAAATGGGGGACCCTACCGCAGAAAAGTTGTCGTTTATGAACCGGCGGAACAAAATTCTTTCCGGCACATTCTTGACAGAAAAATGAGTGAAAATGAATCGGAACAGACACCCAAAGGGGTAAAGGTTTCAGAAATTGCGGAAGATCCCAGCGATTTTACCCCTGTTTATGACCCCACCAATCCGGACGCGAACGAACAGGGCTATGTGATGATGCCGAACGTGGACCCGATCAAGGAAACGCTGGACATGATGTCGGTCACCAGAGCGTACGATGCAAATCTGACCGCCTTTAACGCCGTAAAGGGAATGGCGGTAAAGGCTTTGGAATTGGGGAGGTAACGTAAATTGCAGATAACGCCGATCGAAAAAATCAATTCCATCAATGATCCTGAAAGCTCTGGAAAAGTATCTTCTTCCGGAAATACCGCGGGAGTTCCGTTTCAGGATCTTTTTCAGGATGCTGTCCAGAATGTAAAAACGACCAATGCCGACCTTGACGGGGAGCTTTACAAGCTGACCACCGGCCAGTCCGACAATTTGCATGATATCGCCATTGCCTCTACAAAAGCAACCCTTTCCGTGCAGATGCTGGTTCAGCTCCGCAACAAGGCCCTTGACGCATATAATGAAGTCATGAGGATAAGTGTTTAGACCAAAGTATACTGGAAGGGTGATTGCGGGTTAAACAATGAATATACAAATTAAAAAATATATTGACCCAATTAAATCTTTTTGGGCAAATTTAACAAAGAAGAAAAAAATAATCATCGTAAGCGTTCTGGGCGGAATTGTCCTGCTTTCCGTAATCGTGGGAATTCTGCTGAACAGGCAGCCTTTTGTCGTGCTTTATCCCGGGATGGATCACACAGAGGCCGTTGAGGTTATGAATGAACTCCGCGATCGGGATATCAGTTATAAAGAGGACAACGGTACCATCATGGTCCCTAAGGACAAGGAAAATGCCCTAAGGATGGAACTGGCCAACGAGGGATATCCGAAAACGGCGCCGAACTACGATTTCTTTACCAATAATGTCGATATCATGTCCACTGATTTTGAGAAGAAAACCATAGAAAAATATCAGCTGAACCAAAGGCTTGAGGCTGTTATCAAAACATTGGATTGCATCAAGAATGCCAATGTGACCATCAGCATTCCCGACAGCAGCAGCTATGCGTGGGATGAAAATTCCGAAACGCCGACCGCTTCCGTCACGGTTACGCTGGCGACGGGGAAGACGCTGGAATCGTCCCAGATCAACGGAATCAAACAATTGGTCGCGAAAAGCGTGCCGAATCTAAAAACGGACGACGTGGCGGTCATCGATACGGCCACCGGCAATGAGTTAAATGTCTCCGACACAGACGGAACGAGCCAGGTCAACATTTCACAATTTAAGCTTGAAATTGAAAAGGAATATGAAAACGATATTGAGAAAAGCGTTCTGAAGGTCCTGACGCCGCTTTTTGGCCAGAACAATGTAAAAGTGACTGCCAAAAGCGTGATGGATGTGGACAAAAAGGTACAGGAGATTATCACTTATAATCCGTCACAGGACAATAAAGGTGTTATCAGCGAATCCGAAACGCAGAAGGAGCAGGAAACGGGCGGCCAGAAAACAACCGGGGGAGCCGCCGGGACCGAATCCAATATGGAAACCACGACCTATCCGGGCGTGACCGTGAACGGCGATACGATTTACACGAAAGACAGCGAAAGCTACAAATATCTTGTGAGTCAGGTAAAACAGCAGATTCAGGGAGATGCCGCAAGCGTTGCGGACATGACGATTTCCGTTGCCGTTAACAAGGAAATGATGGACGACACTCAGAAGCAGGAGATTGCAAAGCTTGCCGCCTACGCCGCTGCCATACAGCCGGATAAGGTGGCTGTATACAATGCCGTCTTCCCGGGCGGGGATCAGCAGACCAGCGGCCCGTCACCGACGGCCCTGCCGCTAAACCAGATTCTGATTATCGGCGGGGGTGGGCTGGCTCCCC